>JARBUD010000002.1 GCA_029239875.1 Xanthobacteraceae bacterium
GCTGCTGACAGGGCACGCCGTTGCCCAACCCGACCTCCGGCCCGGCATTCGACCGGGCTCAGCCTCGTGCCGGCGCCATGTGGCGCCGAGCGAGGAATGGAGGTCGCGATGCCGGTTAAGCCTACCCAGCTTTCAGATACACAGCTCGTCATCCTGACAGCAGCAGCCGCGCGTGAGGACGGGCGGCTGCTTCCGCCACCGACAACGATCAAGGCACGCGGAAGCGCGCTCACAGCCTCACTGCAATCCTTGATCGACAAGGGTTTGACGGCCGAGACCGAAGCGCTCCCGAATGACGCCATCTGGCGCGAGGCTGATGGCGAGCCTCGCCTGACGCTGATGATCACCGACGCGGGTCTCGCGGCGCTCGGCCTCGGCGAAGAGACGCTGTCGCCGGCCGAGGGTGAGCTCGGAACACATGAGGTCCTACAGGCTCCCGGGGAAACGCCACAGCCATCATCCACCCCCAAGCGAGATCGGTTGATCGCGCGGCTGTCATCCCCCGCCGGAGCGTCGGTCGATACGCTCACTACTGAGCTCGGATGGCTCCCCCACACGCTACGCGCGGCGATCAGTGGCCTGCGCAAGCGCGGCCTTGATGTCGAGACCATCCGCGACGATGGGGTGACCGCCTATCGCTTCACGCCGGCTCAGGCGCCCGCAGTGGAACCCGGCGATGAATGAGCTTTACCTCAATGACGCTCGGCGAGGATTTCTCGCCGAGCTGTCGCCCTTGTCGACGGCCGCTCTGAAACAGCGCTGGGTCGAGGTTACGGGCACGGCGCTGCCGAAGTTCCTGCGGCGCGATCTGATCCTTCTGGCCCTGCTCCACGCCCTCGATGAACGCGCCACCGGCTATCCCAACCCTGCACTGCGCCGTCAGCTCGACAGCCTCGCTGCGCAGATCGAGCCTGGCGTCACCCGCGCCATCGAGCACAAATCGCCTCATAAGCTTCGCGTCGGCACGCGCCTCTTACGGGAATGGAAAGGTACCGTCGAGGAGGTGATGGTCAGCAGCGACGGCTTCGTCTGGCGGGGCGCTACCTACCGCTCGCTCTCGCAGATCGCCCGCACCATCACCGGCACCCGCTGGAATGGCTGGGTGTTCTTCGGCGTGGCGCAGAAGAAGACAAAGGAGGCACAAGCGACCAATCCCGGCTCGGCAGGTCGGCGCAGTCGCAGGGGTATTCCCACCATCTGGGGCGAGGCCAATGTCTAGGCTGGCTCGTCCGCTGCGCTGTGCCATCTATACCCGCAAGTCGTCGGAGGAGGGGCTGGAGCAGGACTTCAACTCACTCCACGCTCAGCGCGAAGCCTGCGCCGCCTACATCGCCTCCCAGCGACACGAAGGTTGGGCGGCACTTCCCGATGCCTATGACGATGGCGGCTTCTCCGGCGGCAGCATGGAGCGACCAGGGCTTCAACGTCTCCTTGCCGACATAGCCCTCGGCAAGATCGACGTTGTGGTGGTCTACAAGGTCGACCGCCTGACCCGCGCGCTCACCGACTTCGCCAAGATCGTCGAAGCCTTCGACGCGAAGGGCGTGTCCTTCGTCTCGGTGACGCAGGCGTTCAACACCACCAGCAGCATGGGCCGGCTGACCTTGAACGTGCTGCTCTCCTTCGCGCAGTTCGAACGGGAGGTCACCGGCGAGCGCATCCGCGACAAGATCGCCGCCTCCAAGAAGAAGGGCCTTTGGATGGGCGGTCATGTGCCCATCGGCTATGACGCGAGGGATCGCACCCTCGCCATCAACGAGCCTGAGGCCGCGACGGTGCGGATGATCTTCACCTGCTATCTCGAGCTGCGCTCGGTCGACGTCCTGAAGGCCGAGCTGGACGTCAGGGGCGTCACCACCAAGCAACGTGGTCATATCGCCGGCCGCATGCGCGGCGGCGGCCCCTTCAGCCGCGGCCACCTCTACGCGCTGCTCGCCAATCCACTCTATATCGGCTGCATACGTCACAAGGACCAGATCCATCCGGGCCAGCATCCCCCGATCGTGGGTCGGACGATGTGGGACGAGGTGCAGCAGCTCCTGGCCGCCAACCGGAGAAAACCCCGAGGTAGGCGCAGCAGCCGCAATCCGAGCATGCTCGCTGGACTTCTCTTCGATGCATCAGGCGAGCGACTCGTGGCCACGCACGCCGTGAAGAAGGGCCAGCGCTATCGCTACTATGTCAGCGCATCAGCAATCGGTGCCCGAAAGAAGAAGTTGGTAGGCGACCAGCCAGCGGCGAACGGGAGGCAGTGGCGCCTTCCGGCGGCGGAGATCGAAGCAGCCGTACGCGATCTGCTCGTGAGCCGGCTGCAGAATCCGCTCTGGATCATGGAACACGCGGCATCCGCCGCCATCGATGTGCGGCAGACGATAATTGAGCGTGCCGCTAAGCTCGCGGAACGTCTTCAGTCTGACGATGTCGAGTTCCATCGCGACGGCTTTGCTGAAGTGCTCGCAGCAGTCCGGGTGGACGCCGAGGGTCTCACACTGTCTATTCGAGCTGCCGCTCTGGCGTCGGCGACTGACCACGAAATGGATCCTGCGCACCGGAGTGACCGTCTCATTGACGAACACGTCCCGCTTCGGATGCACCGCCGAGGTGTTGAAACCCGCCTGATCGTCGAAGGTGTCGAGAAAGACCCCAGACCACCCGACCCGGCACTTCTGAAAGCCCTCGCGCGCGCCCATCGCTGGTGGGCGGATCTGCGGACCGGCCGGTACCAGACGTTGCGAGAACTGGCGATCGCCTATCAGACCGATGAGCGCTACGCCGCACGCGTGTTGCGACTGGCGTTCCTGCCTCAGAGCATCAAGGCGAAGATTCTCGCTGGGGACGATGCCGATGCGCCGACGGTAAAAGAGTTATTCGCGTAGGCGTAGGCAAGACGTTTTGCTTTAATTTCGACGTCAGTTGCTATCCAATGCAGCGACCCGGTGGGGCCAGCTTACCGCACGGCCGAGCTGCGCTTAAGCTTGGCCGAGCCGCACCATTAGCGGACGTTGGCCCTGATGCCCGGGAAGCGGACGCCAACCTTCTACGCCCACCACGCCGTATTCAACCAAGACAGCTCGAGCTTCAGGAGTCGCTCCAATGCTATCTTGGGAGGTCCGGGATCGGCTCTCGAACGGTGAACTCCATTCCATCCGAGCTGAGCGATCGTATGTCGATCTTCACGGACTTGCCGTTGGAAAGCACCAAGGTGGCCCAGCGCCTGGCCGCCGCGTCGGCCATGGTGGCGAATTCCGACAGTAACCTCCCATTAGTCACGAGGGTGCTACCGTGCGCATGACCGATGTCACGGGAGACGGTGAACTCGTACGCTGCAGTTGCCGAACCGAATCCTTCGGCCCGCAACCAGCCATCGCCCGAGAAGCGTGCAAGAAGCTTCATAATCTTTCCAAGGCATAACGCGTCGCCCCTTGAACGTTGCGAAACACCGCGCAAGACCGGAAGTTCCGGTGGTCGGTGCTCATTCGAGATAAGGCCGGACGCCGCACCGGTACTGCGCCCGCTCTTCGGCGCCCCCCGCTGCAGGTCGCCATCGATTGCTGGATCATCCAGCCGATGGCTCGGCACGCGCCTTCCTTGCTGCGTAACGCGCATCGCGCCGCGCCTTGGCGTTGGCCTCATCCGCGGCTGTCTTCTGGGCCACGGCTTCCTGCCGCGCCTTCTCTTTCGCCGCTTCCGCTTCCTGCCGCTCGGCTTGCCGGGCTCTTCGCGCCTCGTCGATAGCCCTGCGCTCCGCAGCCCTCGCAATGACACCGGGATCATCGGCGCCGGGACGAACTGCCAACTTCCCGATCATGCGTGCCCGGGCAGCGACAGCCGTTTTCTGCCGGTCCTGGAAGTTATCGATATTTTTCATCGCTGCTCCGTATCGCCTGGTCCTGAGTGCACTTTCGCCTCATCCTCGATTATCGATTCGACGGCGCCGATGGCGATTTCGAGATCGGCGATTTTCTGAAGCGCCTTGTCGGACGGGGACGGCATCGACTTCAGCTGCTGCGGTGAGCAGCTCGCGCTGTAGGGTCAGCAGCCGGCTGTGGAGGGTCTCAAGTTTGGACGTCATAGGGATCCGCTTGCTTCAGCAATGAGGAACAGTAGGCGGGCGCTATCGTTTGGGACGGGCACGTGGCGGCTTCGATGCACTGATCTCGACGGCCTCTTTCGCCAGCCGAGCCTCCCGCAGACGTGCGGTCTTGGCTTCGCGAAGCGCGGCTTCCTTTTTGATCAAGGATTTGGCGATCCGAGAGACGGCTTCAGCCTTGCTCTCGGTCTGGGACAGCTTCGGCTTGAAAGTCGTGTCACGCGCGGGCGCCATCATGCTCAAACTCTCTTCGTAAATGAAAAAGGCCGGGTCTCCCCGGCCTCCCCACGATTGCCTCAACAATCCGTGCCGGTACAAAAGATAGGAGGTAACGATCACACGGCCTGGAGGCTGCCGGCCGAATTCTTGCCGCTTCGACGGTCCGTCTCGACCTCGAAGGAGATCTTCCGCCCCTCGTTAAGGCCGAAGAGGCCGGCCCGATCCACCGCGGAAATGTGGACGAACACATCCGGGCCGCCATTGTCGGGCTGGTTGAAGCCGAAGCCCTTCTGCCCATTAAACCACTTCAAAGTACCCGCCGCCATGACGATATCCTTCCAGTCGACACAGAAATTCGATCGCTGATAGCCTCGCGAGCGCCACGTGAACATCGATTTGAGAGGAGGCTCTCTAAGGCGCAATTGTGCGCAAGACAAAGTCCAACGTAACAGATCTATGAGATAGTGTATATGTGGCTAGTTAATATTACCATTCTCGCCTTATTTATTTATGTTCAGCTGGTCGTGGTGCGGGCTTTGCGTCTCCGCGACCGATAATTGGCTTCTTCTTCGGCGCGGCTATGAGGCCGTCTCTCACG
Organism: Xanthobacteraceae bacterium; assembly: GCA_029239875.1. GTDB lineage: Bacteria > Pseudomonadota > Alphaproteobacteria > Rhizobiales > Xanthobacteraceae > Ancylobacter. The sequence continues at coordinate 4,908 of JARBUD010000002.1, forward strand.
GCCTGCTTTCGCGCCAGCTTCTTGGCGCGTCAGATGGCTTCGGCGTCTTCGCGCTTGCGCCGCTCCGACGGCTTCTCATAAGCGCGGCGAGCCTTCATTTCCCGGAAGATGCCTTCGCGCTGCATCTTCTTCTTCAGAGCTCTCAAGGCCTGGTCGACATTGTTGTCGCGAACGAGAACCTGCAAGTTGTGTCCGATCACATGCAGCATGGCTGCTGGTTAGCGACGCGCCGAAGTTAACGGCGCCGTATCCTACGGCAGAGGCCAGTGAAGGGTCGCCCAAGGAGGGCGGAGGCACGGTTCGTGCTTTTGCGCTCCGGTCCCGCCACCGGCGAGACTCGGCCAGGGCGATCTCGAGACCGGCCAATGAATGGCGAGCTGCCAGATTGATGACGCCGACTTTGAGCTCGGCGGCGAACACTGGCCAGTACCGGTCGACGGCGTCTCCAAGTTCGCGATCAGAACACAGGTCGCTCGCCCGCAACCCGATCTCGCATATCGCCCTAGCGCGACGTTCGATTGCTCCCACCGCGCGCAGTATCGGACGTTCGTCTCGGGGCAACGTGTACGGGCTCGGGTCGTGAGCATTGCTCATCGTCAGTTTCGCAGTCGGCGGCTTGCCGTGACACGAATGACCGCCACATCCTGACCGAGATGATCCATCGCCGACAATTCGATGTCTGAACCGCTCGGCGGATGCGCATTCGCCCGTCCAAGCTCATCGAAGCACAGGCGCACCAAAGTCGCCCAGGCGGCATCGTCGTTGGCGAGCTCGAGCGGAGCGTCGTTGTCCTCGCCAGTTCGTCGGAAACGATAGGTCGACACTTTATCTGCTCCCAGTCATGAACATTCGCGGAGAGAGGCGGTGCCTAGCGCGGAGCGACCACAGCTCGCCGCCGGAGCGAACTGACGATAAGGGAAGCGTGAGAGCAGAGGGATTTGCGATATCGAAGGCGAAAGCCATCATCCATCCACGACCCTATCACGTGCACGATCCCGAACGGCACACGTCGGCGTGATAGTGGTTGAATGAGCTATAAAGTCCTGTGGCCGGGGTCCTATTGAGGCATTGACGTGCCCGCCGGCGGCCACCCGCCATTCCTGCTCTCTCCCGATTCACCCATGACGAGCCTGGAGCGCCGCCTCGACCTCGTAGGTCCATACGCGGAATGATGTCAGCACATGCGGCCCGAAGGAATTGACGAGTGGCACATCGGCGGCATCCCGTCCGCGGGCCACCACAACCCGGCCGATCCGACGGGTATTGTTCCGCGGATCGAAGGTGTGCCATCTGCCATCGAGGAAGACCTCTATCCAGGCGCTGAAGTCCATGGGCTCTGCCGCCGGCACGCCGATGTCGCCGAGATGGCCGTTGACGTAGCGCGCGGGAATGTTGAGGCAGCGGCAGAGCGCCACGGCAAGGTGGGCGTAGTCGCGACAGACGCCGACACGCTCGTGAAAGACCTCGAACGCCGTCCGGGTCGCGCGGGCCTGCATATAGTCGAAGCGGATATGCTGATGGACAAAATCGCAGACGGCCTGCACCCGGCTCCAGCCGGGAGTGAGCCCGCCGAACATGCCCCATGCCGAGGCGCCTAGGTGGTCGGTTTCGCAGTAGCGGCTGCCCATGAGAAAGACGAGGCAATCGTCGGGCAGTTCCGGGATCGGGACTTCCCGGGCGCCGGGAAGCACCTCGTCGGGCTTGCCGTCATCCTCGATCGTGGCGTCGCCCCACATCGTCAATCCGCCCGCCGGCGCGATCAGCCTTCGGCATTCATTGCCGAAGAGATCCCGATAGGTCGAGCTCGCCACATGCGGCGTGGTCAGGAATGTCTCGGGCGCCCTGAGATCGGCGGCGCGATCCGGATGCGCCGACAACAGGCACAGCAGTGCTGTCGGCCGCTGGCAGGTGAGCGAGATTTCATAGCCGTACCGGATGAGCATGCGCTCTCACCTCTCGCTGAAGAAGGGGGCAGAAAACGCGCGCGTCCGAGCCGACGCGATGCCGGATCGCGAGCAGCGAGCGGTGGTGGAGTTACCCTCTAACGTTACGCTGCTCGACCCGAGACAAATCAGGTAGCGAGGGCCGTCGCACAGCCTTCGACACCCCGACGGTCGGGCGTCGTCCGGCCGGGCATAATAGCCCAGCCGCCGGCCTCGACGAGCTGGCGCTTCTTGTAATTGTCGGGAATCGCCTTGAACTCGGCGAGCCTCGCAGGCGCATCCGGCGCGGCGTTGAAGCGCTCGACGCAGATGGCCGACGCCAGCTCCCCGCGCGCGACATCGCCTGCGGTTGCGGCCTCCGCGCGCGACGTGCCGCCAGTCACCCAACCGCCCCAGTTGAACCCGATGATCATCGTGGCCGCCGCCGTGGCGACACAGGCCCATACGAGGATCATTTTGGAGGGCCGATAGTCGTCAATGCGCTGGCTGAGCGATGTCTTGCGGCTGTCCTGCATGGTCATTGGAAGTCTCCTTGGCGAGTAATGGTGGATTCCGCTGTCCGACGCGCTTGGCCGAACGATCTAGGCACTGCGTCAGTAGCCTATGCCGCCATTGCCGGCCGGCGAGGCGGTCTCCTTGACGGGAATGTCGGCGATCATTGCTTCGGCAGTGATCAGCAGCGCCGCGATCGAGCCGGCATCCTGCAGGGCGGTCCGCACCACCTTGGCAGGATCGACGATGCCGGCCTTGATCATGTCGACATAGGTTTCCGTCTGCGCGTCGAAGCCCTGATTGTGGTCCTTGCTGTCGGTGAGCCTGCCCACCACGAGCGAGCCCTCCACCCCCGCGTTCTCGGCGATCTGGCGGATCGGCGCCTCAAGCGCGCGGAGCACGATCAGGATGCCGGCCGTCACGTCGGCATTGCCGCCCGGCAGCGCGCGCAGGGCGGACCTGGCGCGCAGCAGCGCGACGCCGCCGCCGGGCACGATGCCTTCCTCGACGGCGGCGCGGGTGGCGTTCAGCGCGTCGTCGATGCGGTCCTTCTTTTCCTTGACCTCGGTCTCGGTGGCGCCGCCGACGCGGATCACCGCGACGCCGCCGGAAAGCTTGGCGAGGCGCTCCTGCAGCTTCTCCTTGTCGTAGTCCGAGGTGGTGTCCTCGATCTGCGTCCTGATCTGGGCGATGCGCGCCTCGATGGTCTTCTTCTTGCCGGCACCGTCGATGATCGTCGTGGTTTCCTTCTCGATCAGCACGCGCTTGGCCCGGCCGAGCATCTCGATGGTGACATTCTCCAGCTTGATGCCGAGGTCTTCGGAGATCATCTGGCCCGCCGTGAGGACCGCGATGTCTTCCAGCATGGCCTTGCGGCGGTCGCCGAAGCCGGGCGCCTTGACCGCCGCGACCTTGAGACCGCCGCGCAACTTGTTGACGACGAGCGTGGCAAGCGCCTCGCCCTCGACCTCCTCGGAGATGATCAGCAGCGGTCGGCCGGTCTGCACCACCGCTTCGAGGATCGGCAGCAGCCCCTGCAGATTGCCGAGCTTCTTCTCGTGGATGAGGACATACGGGTCCTCCAGCTCCGCGCGCATCTTCTCGGTGTTGGTGATGAAGTAGGGAGAGAGGTAGCCGCGGTCGAACTGCATGCCCTCGACGACGTCGAGCTCGGTCTCGGCCGTGCGAGCCTCCTCGACGGTGATGACGCCCTCGTTGCCGACCTTGTCCATCGCCCTCGCGATCATCTCGCCGATAGAGGCGTCGCCATTGGCGGCAATTGTGCCGACCTGTGCGATCTCGGCCGAGGACTCGACCTTCCGGGCGCGGCCCTGGATTTCTTTGACCACCGCGGCCACACCGAGATCGATGCCGCGCTTGAGGTCCATCGGGTTCATCCCGGCGGCGACCAGCTTGGCGCCCTCGCGCAGGATGGACGCGGCCAGCACGGTGGCGGTGGTAGTGCCGTCGCCCGCGAGGTCGTTGGTCTTCGAGGCCACTTCGCGCACCATATGCGCGCCCATGTTCTCGAACTTGTCCTCAAGCTCGATTTCCTTGGCGACGGTGACACCGTCCTTGGTGATGCGGGGAGCGCCGTAGGCCCTGTCGATGATGACGTTGCGGCCTTTGGGGCCGAGCGTCACCTTGACGGCGTTGTTGAGCAGCTCGACGCCGCGCAACATGCGGTCGCGGGCGTCGGTGGAAAATCGGATTTCCTTGGCAGACATGATTTTTGTCCAGTTCGGTCTTGCAATCGGGGGGCATATCGGCCGGTTAGACGACCTTCTTCAGATCGGTCGCGGCGGCCGTTTCGACGGCGCCTGGGATGTCAGCCTCCTTCATGATCAGTAGGTCCCCGCCGTCTATCTTCACCTCACTGCCGAACCATTTGCCGAACAGGATGAGGTCGCCGAACCGGACATCGAGCGGAACCAGCTTGCCGATCTCGTCGCGCAGGCCGGGGCTGGCGGCGACGACTTCGCCCTGCTGCGGCTTTTCCTTCGCGGTGTCGGGAATGATGATCACGCTCTTGGATACGAGGTCGCCTTCCGAGCGCCGGATGACGACGCGGTCGTGGGGTGGCCGGAATTCCATCGGAGTTCTTTCTGCGGCCTGCCTACCGGGGTGACCGCAACCGCAATATAGCGCTTCTGGCACTCGGCCGATAGGAGTGCCAGAATTATAATTCAAGCCCTCGAAGATATTGAGGCATCCTCTGCGATATTCCATCCGAAAAACGGAACCGCCAGGGAGAAAAATGGATGTTGCTCCGACGTGGCCGGCCGGGATTTTATTTTCCGGACCCCGAAATTGTTGAGACAAAATATTGACATTGTAGTGATGTGTACTTGTCGAAAATGAAATTAAGGCGTACTCATAAATCCGTTGATTTGGGCGAGTTGGCTTTCGCGGTGTCAGAGACGTCGACCCGCCATCCACCAAGTTCTAACAAAGGATGCGTGGCGCTGATCCGGCGTGTACGGCGCCCTTTTCGAATCCGGAATGCCGCTGCCGACCACGGATGTACTGGCGGTCCGGGATCGTCCCGGTTCGGATAGGAGCGGTCTTCCACATTGGTTCGCACCGTGTGTTGCGCCAGTGCCTCATTCGGCTACCGACCATCCGACATCCGACGCAGCAGGCCGCCGATCACTTCGGCGAACGCCTCATCTCAGAAGGACGACAAGCCATCATGACCGCTACAAGCAACCCGCAGCGCAGTGCTCGCCCGATCCAACGCGATGCCACAGCGCATCTCTTCACGATCGCGCAGGCCGTCCGGCTCCGAGGCGGATACGGCGTCTTCACTTCCCGGTTCGGCGATATTTACCGCATCACCGGCATGCTTCCGCCGAGCGGGAATTCGCTGCAGTACCGCATCCGCAACGACCGCGAGCTTCACGAACGGGTGGCGACGGAAGAAAGTCTGGAGCCGGTCCTCGCGGCAATGCCCGACGACGATGAGGCGCTCCGCGAGCGGACGTTCGGCGTGGCTGAGCGGAAAGCGCTCAGCCGCTAGATCCAAAGGCCGAGAGTGGACACCTGGCGGCGAAGACGTCCGGGGAGAGTATCGATGAAGATCGTGATCGAATTCTATCGCGTCCGACCGCAAGACGACGCGCATGCGGTCGTCGGTCGCGAGACGGAAGAGGCTGTCGATCTCGATGCTGCGATCGAACGGGCCCTGGCACTGGCGCAGACCCTCGACATGCCGCAGCGACCGGATGCCCTGATCATCACCGACGCGCAGGGGAGAAGGCTCCACTCCTGCGCGCTTGGCGAGGTCGCAGGCAATAAGGGGAGTCATCGCCATGAATGACAGCAGGGCCGGACCAAGGCGGATGGCCACCGCGACCGTGATGTGGCCGTCGTGACGCTAGCTTTCCCTAACCCGAGCCGCAGCTTCGACAGGACGCGCAACGCCGTCCGGTTCACCGGCTATGACGGCATGTTCGAGGTGCCATTCTTTGTCGAGATCGGCGCGCTGGTGACATCGGCCACCGAACTGCGCATGTCGGACACGCTGGAGACGACCTCGCTCTCCGCCTTTGATGCCTCGCGCGCGTCCATCCACGCTGCCGCGTTCAAGGTCTATTCGGGTGGGCGTCGCACCAACTACACCCTGACCGCCGCCGATCTCCGCTAGGGATGAACGGGGCCGGTTGCGAGTACATAAAACAGGGGCCTCAGGCGCTGTGTTTTTGCAGTATAAATCTAATTATTTTCTGCAATTTTAACTTAAGAGATCGTTCAGCTTGAATTGTCGGCATGCGAAGCGCATATTGATTTTGTCGATGAATGATTAGATCGCTGCAGCCCGCACGTAAAGATATATGTGACGCGCAGTATTTGATCCTGAAAATGCGATTTCAAGGGCTCGCATCCGTGCGGGCAAGCTACAATTACAACCGCGAAAGGGTCTCCCATGACCACCGGAACCGTAAAATGGTTCAACGCCCAGAAGGGCTTTGGATTCATCGCGCCAGATGATGGCGGCAGCGATGCCTTCGTTCACATTAGCGCTGTTGAGCGTGCCGGCATGAGCGACCTGCGCGAAGGTCAGAAGGTGGGGTTCGAGCTCGTCGCTGACCAGCGGAGCGGCAAGATGACCGCCGACAGGCTCCAGGCACTGTGAGCTGATTGCTCGACATCGATGGCGACAGGACTGGAACCCGCCGATGTCGCCGCCGCCCGAACGGTCGACCGCGGATGTACTGGCGAACCGGATGAGCGGTGTAGAACGATCTGAGGCGCCCGGCGCCTTCGAGCCCCGCGCCTCTCTCGAGGTTGCGGGACTTTTCGTTTTGCCGGCAACGCGTTCAACGCAACCTGGGAGATGAGCATGGCCAAGGGCCAGTTACGTGGCAATCGGGAAGCCAAGAAACCGAAGAAGATAAAGGAGCCGGTGGCAGCTCCTTCCCTCGTCAAGGGCACGCCGGTGTCGATCGGGCCGCCGAAGAAGAGGGGTTGAGGTACCGCCATGGGTACCCGCACCCACGAGACCGCGGTTACGTTCACGCATCCGTTCAAGCTGAGCGTGTTCGATCGCGAGCAGCCTGCCGGCACCTACCGGCTGGCAATCGACGAGGAAGCAATCCCGGACATCTCCTTCCTTGCCTATCGTCGCTTGGCGACGATGCTGCACACGCCCGCTGTCTCCGTACCCGGCAGCTCCGTGTTCCGCAGCTCCGGCCAAGTCTTCACGGTCAGTGCCGAGGAACTGGCGAAGGCGCTAGAGGCCGACCTTCGAACTTGACCTGCCCCGAACAGGAGACATCGCCATGGACTATCTCGGCGGATTGCGCGGGAGGGGTCTTCTCCTGTGCGGGAACGCGCCGGTTGCACCGGCGCAGTATGATTTCGACGGCTATCTCACGAAGGGCGGCCAGGTGACGAGCTGCGGCGAAATCCGCCTGCCGGCTTCCGTACTGAGGGGCATCTTCGGCCGCGCCGATCTGCGCTTACAGATCACGGACGGCCTACTGCTGAGGCTGCGCTTTTCCGAGAAGCGCCTGTCGTCAAGCAATGACGGCGCCGCACATGTAGATGTGGTCGGCGAATTGCCGGCCGCCGCCGATTGGCGCCGCCGGTCCGGATGGCACGCCGATCCCGCCTTGGAGCGGATCGGTCCTCAAGCCGTCCACTGTGAATACGGGCGGAAGCGGGAACCGAGCTAGAAGCGGCCTAACTAATTAATTTCATTCACAAACCTCGAAGCTGGCGGGTTTCCGATCGACGCCCATCGGGAACCCAGTCGACATGGATATCTTGAGGCTATTTCAATGCTTTGAACCTATCGGGGAGTGGGGTCCCACTTGGGCGCTTGCTCACACCTTGTTGCGCCGCAGCAGAAAATCATTTAGGTCCTGATCATTCGTCAGGATCCGGTGCAAACCCGGGTGGCTCTTCCGGCCGCCGACCCGCCGGACAACGCAGATGCAGCGCAGTCCCCACCGCCCTTCAGGCGGGCGCCCGCTCTTTGCGAAGAATCCCGATGAGCTTTCCCAAGACCTATTTGCGTGAGTGGTTCTCCAATATGTGTGCCGACGTGCTCGCCGGCATCGTCGTCGCCCTCGCGCTGATCCCGGAGGCCATCGGCTTCTCGGTGATTGCCGGCGTCGATCCCAAGGTGGGCCTCTTCGCCTCGTTCGCCATCGCCTGCGTCTCCGCCGTCGTCGGCGGGCGGCCGGGCATGATCTCGGCGGCGACGGCCGCCACTGCCGTAGTGATGGTCAGCCTCGTGCGCGACCACGGCCTGCAATATCTCTTCGCCGCCACCATCCTGATGGGCGTTATCCAGATCGTCGCCGGCCTTTTGAAACTCGGCCGAGTGATGCGCTTTGTCTCGCGCTCGGTCATCACCGGTTTCGTCAATGCGCTCGCCATCCTCATCTTCATGGCGCAGCTGCCGGAGCTGGTCGGCGTGCCGGTCGGGACCTATCCGATGATCGCGGCGGGCCTTGCCATCATCTACCTGTTCCCGCGGCTGACCCGGGCGCTCCCCTCGCCGCTGGTAGCCATCGCCGTGCTCACCGCCTTCGGCTGGTGGAGCGGGATGGACCTGCGCACGGTCGGCGACCTCGGCGAACTGCCTTCTAGCCTGCCGGTCCTCGCCCTGCCGCAGGTCCCGCTGACGATGGAGACGCTGCAGATCATCCTGCCCTATTCGCTGACGCTTGCCGCTGTCGGTCTGCTGGAATCGCTGCTCACGGCGCAGATCGTCGACGACACGACCGACACGATGAGCAACAAGAGCCAGGAATGCGTCGGCCAGGGCGCCAGCAACATCGCATCCGCCATGATCGGCGGCATGGGCGGTTGTGCCATGATCGGCCAGTCAGTCATCAACGTGACGTCTGGAGGGCGTGGGCGGCTCTCCACCTTCGTCGCCGGTGGGTTCCTTCTGTTCCTGATCCTGGTGCTCGACGACCTCGTGCGCATCATTCCGATGGCGGCGCTGGTGGCGGTGATGATCATGGTCTCGATCGGCACCTTCTCCTGGCGCTCGATCCTCGATCTGCGCACCAACCCGCGCTCCTCCTCCGCGGTCATGCTGGCGACGGTGGTCACCGTGGTGACCACGCACGACCTCGCTATCGGCGTGCTGGTCGGTGTGCTGCTGTCGGGGGTGTTCTTCGCCGGAAAGGTCTCGCAGCTCGTCGCCGTCGGCGAGCATGTCGACGAGGCCGCGGGTCGCGTCACCTATGTCGTCTCGGGACAGATCTTCTTCGCCTCGGCCGAGGGATTCCTGCGCGGCTTCGACTTCGAGCGGCCCACGCGGGAGGTGGTGATCGACGTCACCCACGCGCATTTCTGGGACATCACCGCCGTCGGCGCGCTGGACAAGGCGGTGCTGAAGTTCCGCAGGGCTGGCGCCCAGGTCGAGGTGCTCGGCCTCAATGAGGCGAGCGCCACAATGGTCAATCGCTTCGCCAGGCACGACAAGGGCCTGCCAGCCGCTTCGGGCATACATTGATGGCTCCGATCGGCCTATGTGCGCCATAAGTGACCGTCAATTCGCCGCCGAGAATGCTACCTTCCTACCCGCGATTCCGAGCGCGCTTTTCCATTCCGGCTTCCGCCCATGAAGTTGGTTTTGTCGATCGGATTTTGCCTGCGCCAGCCTACAGGCGGAGCAGCCGTTCGGCGTTACCGTGGCAGACCTTCGCGCGCACTTTCTCGCCGATCGGCGCGGATTCGATGAAGTCGGCGGCGATCTGCGGATCCTCATAGGGATAGTCGACCGAGAACATCACGTTGTCTTCGCCCAGCGCCTGAATGGCCGCAGCGAGCGCCACCGGATCGCAAACGCCCGACGTGGTGATGGCGATGCTGCGCCTGATGATTGCCGAGGGGCGGGCATCCGGCGCGAGCTTTTCACCGAGGTCGAATTCCCTTCGGCTGTCGAGGCGCCAGAGAAGGAAGGGCAATGTTTCGCCCATATGACCGAGAATGACCCTCACCTTCGGGAAGCGCGTGAGAGTGCCGCCGAAGACAAGCCGCAACGCATGGGCAGCGGTTTCCGCGGTCCAGCCCCAGATGGGGCCGCCTAATTCGGGGCGATGCGCGAACATCGCGGGATGATCGGCCATTTTGCCGGGATGCAGGTAAATCGGGACATCCAGTTCCTGCACGCGCTCCCAGAAGGGCACGTACTGGTCTTCATCGAGATAATGCCCATTGGTCTGGCCGTTGATGAGCGCCCCCCGGAAACCGAGTTCCCTGACGGACCGCTCGAGTTCCGTAGCCGCGACCTCGGCGTCCTGCATGGCGAGGTGAGCAAAGCCGGCGTAGCGATCCGGCCGCTTCTGCACTTCGCGCGCGAGGAAGTCGTTGGCGCTACGGGCAAGGCGGATCGCCTCCCTTGAATCGCTTACGCCCTGGACCCCCGGCGTGGTGACCGAGAGTACCATCATCTCTATGCCGGTCTTATCCATCATCTCGAGCCGTAGCTCATCGAAATCGGCGAGACGACGCTCAACATCCGCAAAAAGCGCGTCGCTCTGCGTCGGCCTTGCCACGTAGTTCTTGGCAAGTTCCGGCGTCGTGAAATGCTCTTCGAGTGCGATCTTGCGCATGCCCACTCCCCAGTGCTCGTCGGTACAGGATGGTTCCTCGCGACCAGGGTTATTGCTTTGGAACGGGGCAGGCCTCTGCCGGCGATTTCGTGATCTTGAGTTGTTCCATCATGAATTCGGCGTTGTTCCTGGAATCGGCCAGGAGTGCACCCGACCAGTAGGCGGTCTTGCATGTCGCCGTGTCGCAATTGCCACCAGCCGTCTGCCATTCTCCTGTCCGCACCACATCGCAGGCGCAGATCGCCTTGTTGGGATTGGCGGGATCGACGGTGCAGATCTTGTTGAGGCACTGCGACCAGGGAGTCCCGCTCTCGCACTTCAGTGCCTTCTTACCTTGCGCGAACTGCGTCAGCGCAAATTGCGAATAGACGGTGCGCACTCCATCCGCGTCAGTGCTCGGCTTGACCGCGCCGCATTCGACCGTCGCGAGGTTCGGCCCCTCCTGCACGTCGCAAACGCAGATCGAGACGTTCGGGTTGCCGGGCTGCGGGATGCAGGGTGCCGAGGTACATAGGGCAAATTGTTGGTTGCAAAGATAGTTTTCTGCGGCCGCCGGCTGCGCGAGGCCGAAAGCGGCCGCCAGACTTAAGATGACAAGTCTAAAACTCAATGTCATGGATCGCATTAAACCCTCGCACGGCTTTTCATCTGTGATTTTCGTTCGTAGCGCCGAGTCGTTTCCTCTTGGTTCGACCTCTAACATAAAAGCTGGCAGCGATCTGCCAATCGCCCGCGAAGGCACGGGGGCAGCTTGTGCGCGTGACTTCCGGAAGGTTGCCAGCTGACCACACACCCAGATACGCTAAGGAGAGCCGACGTTCACACTGCGCGGCTTAGCAACAGCTAGGTCGACTGCACATCGCTGCCTCTGCTAGCTTGCTGGCCTCGGTTACGGCCTTCTGTGCCGTCTCGCGCCGCTCGCTGTAGCGGCTGGTAAAATATTCCGTGTGGTCGCGGGTCAGCAGGGTGAACTTCACCAGCTCTTCCATCACATCGACCACCCGGTCGTAGTAGGGCGACGGGAGCATTCGGCCCGCTTCGTCGAACTCCTGAAACGCCTTGGCGACGGATGATTGGTTCGGGATGGTCACCATGCGCATCCAGCGCCCTAGGACGCGCAGAGCGTTCACGGCATTGAAGGATTGAGACCCACCGCTGACCTGCATCACGGCCAGCGTACGGCCCTGCGTAGGCCGGATGCCACCCACCTCCAGCGGTATCCAGTCGATCTGACTCTTGAACACGCCCGAGATGGTCCCGTGCCGTTCCGGGCTGCACCACACCTGACCTTCGGACCACGTCGAAAGAGCGCGAAGTTCCTGAACCTTGGGATGATCGGCCGGCACGCTGTCAGGCATCGGCAGCCCGCGAGGGTCGAAGATGCGCGGCTCCGCGCCCAAGCGCTTCAGCAGCCGCGCGGCCTCTTCCACGAGAAGCCGGCTGTAGGAACGCTCCCGCAGCGAGCCGTAGAGCAGGAGTATGCGGGGTGGATGGGTCGAAGGCTCGCGTCCGGCCAGCTTGGCGTGGTCTGGGAGATCAAGATGAGCGGTGTCCAAGGCCGGCAGAGCGTCATCAGCGAGCGCATCGGGATGCATGGCGAGACCTACGCGGGTTGAACAGAATGGCGACAGAGCGCCGCCGCCGACCAAAGGCCTGAGAAGCCTGTCATGACGGGCGGACGGGTCGATGGCCCGGGCGTTCGGAAGGGAGCCGCTCGTACCAGTCCTTGGACCGGTTTACGAGCCACACCACGGTCAGCATCACGGGCACCTCGATCAGCACACCCACCACGGTTGCTAGCGCTGCACCAGACTGGAAGCCGAACAGGCTGATTGCAGCCGCCACGGCAAGCTCAAAGAAGTTGGACGCGCCGATAAGCGCCGAAGGGCCGGCAACGCAGTGCGGCTCGCCCGTCGCGCGGTTGAGCAGATAGGCCAGCCCCGCGTTGAAGTAGACTTGGATCAGTATGGGTACGGCCAGCAGCGCTATGACGAGCGGCTGGGCCAGGATTTGCTCGCCCTGGAATCCGAACAGCAGCACCAACGTCGCCAGCAGCGCAATCAGTGACAGCGGCTGGAGGCGGGCAAGGAGGCGGAACAGTGTAGCCTCACCACCACGGGCAAACAGGGCCCGACGCAGCGCCTGTGCGACGACCACCGGCACGAGGATGTAGAGCACGACCGATAGCAGGAGCGTGTTCCACGGCACGGTGATGGCGGAGAGCCCCAGCAGCAACCCCACCAGCGGCGCGAAGGCGAGCACCATGATGGCGTCATTGAGGGCCACCTGCGAAAGGGTGAAGTGCGGCTCGCCCTTGGTGAGGTTCGACCAGACGAACACCATCGCGGTGCAGGGCGCGGCGGCGAGGATGATCAGACCGGCAATGTAGCTGTCGATCTGATCGGCAGGCAGATACGGCCGAAACAGGTAGCCGATGAATAGCCAGCCGAGGATGGCCATTGAGAACGGCTTCACCGCCCAATTGACGAACAGGGTGACGCCAATGCCCCGCCAGTGCTGCGCGACCTGCCCGAGCGCCGAGAAGTCGATACGCAGCAGCATCGGGATGATCATCAGCCAGATGAGCGCTGCCACGGGCAGGTTGACCTTGGCGACCTCTGCCGCGCCGATGGCCTGAAAAAGGCCAGGGAAGAGATGGCCCAACGCAACCCCGGCAACGATGCAGAGGCCGACCCAGACGGTCAGATAGCGCTCGAATGTGGTCATGGAGCCTCAGAGGGTGATGCGGCGGGTGAGCAGCGGCGCGCTGGCCGGGCAGAGCGAGACGACCTGCGGCGCCTGCCGGATGGCTTGAGGGGCTGCTTCGCGGCTGGTCGCTGTGAACCCCATCCCCTCAAAGAATGCCGCCGCAGAGGCCGTCAGAAGCCAAGCTTGGCGACCACCGGCATCGAAGGCGCGGCTCATCAGCAGCAGGGCGAGATTGCGCCCAATGCCTTTGCCGCGTGCATCGGCCGTAACGAGGATCGAACGCAGAAGCACGTCGTCACCATTCAACTCGAAGCCGCCATATCCGACCAGCCGGCCGCTGAGGGTTCGGTAGCTGAAGAAGCGACCAGCGGACGAGCGCAGGTCATCGGTCGGCAGGCCTGCGTCCCGCAGTGCCTTAGCCAAGCGCGGGTCCGTTGCCGCTACCTGTTCGTCACGTATGAACGGGCTTCCGTCGTCCTTGTCGAGGTCGGCGGTCGGCAGCAAGGGCAGCAGGTCCAGGACCGTGTCGGACGGCCGGCACAGCTTCACCCCAAGCGGCGAGACCATAATCGGCCGATTAAGGAGGATGGGATGCTCCGCGACCGCCTCCAACAGGGCCGCGTCGCTCAGATCCGGCTTGCCTAGTCCAAGTTCCTTGAATGGCGTTCCCCGCTCCCGCAACAGGCTTCGAAGAGGCCAGCCGATGCGCTGCGCCAGCTGGAGCAGCAGCGAAGGCGTTGGGGGCGACTTCAGATACTCAATGACATGCGGCTCGATGCCGGCATGGCGGATGAGAGCCAGGGTGTTGCGCGACGTTCCGCAATCCGGGTTGTGGTAGACGACGACGTCCATCGCGCTCACGCGACGTCCGGGCGCCGCGTCGTGCCGCCTTCGAGCTGCCCAATCTCCCGCAGCTTCGTACCGAGCGCGACACCATCGAGGCTCCTGATCGGCAGAGCGGTAAAGACGGAAATGCGATTCTTCAGGAAGCGGAAGGCGTCGGCGAACGCGGCTTCCTTCTGGATATCCGAGCCGGCCACTGCCGCCGGGTCCTCAATGCCCCAATGCGCGGTCATGGGCTGTCCCGGCCATACCGGGCAGGCTTCGCCAGCCGCGATGTCGCAAACCGTGAACACGAAATCCATCACGGGAGCCTCTGGTGAGGCGAACTCGCTCCACGACTTCGAGCGGAAGCCCTCGGCCGGGTAGCCGAGGCTCGCCAGCGTTTTCAGCGCGAGCGGGTGAGCCGCGCCCTTGGGCTGGCTGCCAGCCGAATAGGCGCGGAATTTGCCGGAGCCGAGCTTCGTCAGGATGCTCTCGGCAAGAATGGAGCGGGCAGAGTTGCCCGTGCATAGAAACAGCACGTTGTAGATGCGGCCGGAGCCGGTGGCGTCAGTCATGGACGGGCTCATTCTTGACGGTGGCGGGAGGGCAGCAAGGCGACAGCTCCGCGAGAAGCGGCTCGCACACTTCGGGGCGCCCCGCGCAGCAGTTCTGCACGAGGAAGCTCGCCAACTCGCTCACAGCCGCGAGCCGAACGCGATAGATGATCGTCCGGCTCTGCCGCTCCGCGCCGATGAGGCCGGCACGCGAGAGCACCGCCAGATGCGTCGACATGGTGTTGTGCGGCACGCCGAGGCGCTTCGCGACTTCCCCTGCGGGCAGTCCGTGAGGCTCGTGCTCGATCAGCAGTTTGAACACGTCGAGACGTGTCGATTGCGCGAGCGCGGCGAAAGCGAGAATAGCTCGTTCTGATTCCATATGTCGACGATAGTCGACATATGGAAATTACGCAAGGCTGGGTTCGGACGATCGATTAGCTCTGACATGCCCGCTTAAGAAGGGAGTTAGCGCCAGAAGCAGACCTTCCTAAGGGCATATTTGAACGTCCGGTATGGGGCCGGAAGCGGACGGGCGCCTTTGCAGGAGCGAGTCCGCTAAAGCGGACATACACTTGCGTTCGAAACAGAACATGCAATGTCGACAGAGGCCAGTGAACGTTCACGTACTGCGGGGAATTCCACGCAGGTGATCACGGTCACGCCGTCGCTTCGACTTCGGCCTCGTTCGGCTGCACAATCTTCCAAGAAGGAGTTGATTTCGCCTGCTTTGCTACGAATTCCGATAGATCCGTCTGAAAGTCGGCACTGTTCATCCATTTCTCCGGGCTGAAGGCGGTGCGCGAATTGCCGGTCTCGGGGTCGACATATCGCGTCGCGTGTTTCTTCCTTGTCTGGGCCACCTGTCTCAACAGTTCGTCCCAGGCACTGTCGATGTGCTTATAAGCCTCGGACGTGCTCATCTTGGCGTCGTTTATCATCGAAACGCCGATATAGACCTTTGCCAGAGCATCCCGGAACTTTTTGGGCGAATTCGTGTTGCGTGGCGCAATCTTCCTGAACAGTTCAAGCCCAATGCTAAATCTGTCGAGAAGAGCTACGTCTTTGAGTTCAGCGTAGCTAAATCCGTGGATAGCAAATATTCTCTTCCTTACTGCGCGTCCGATCCTGCCGTAGACCGTTAACAACAGTCGCATAAAAAGCGTACGATCCAGGACGTCCGAGCGATCGATGTATCCAGCGAAAACGCCATCGCTGAATTCTCCACGCTTTCGTTCATATAGTAGGCCAAATCGATCAAAGAGGAGTTTCTGCACGTCGAGATGAATCGACTCGTTGGAGAATTTATCGGTCGTGATCACCGCAGTCTGGCGATTTGTTGCAGCTGAGATTTCGTCAATGAGGCGACGACGCTCCGCAACATTATCCTGGCTAGCATCCTTGGCTGTCAACGTGATAACCTTGACCAGCACTTCCTTTCCTTGGAAACGTTGAGCTGCATTCTCGCGATCTTCGTTCAAGGCTCGGCTTAGGGTGTAGGCCGTCTGTCCACCGTTGATGATTTGTGGATTTAGCAACCGCAATTGCGCCTTGTTGTGCTGGCCAATACGTTCATTGAGGTTGGTCTCGTCCGAGAGAATGGTGAGGCCGTTGTTCATGAGGGCGAATTCGTTGCTGTCTGGACGCAGCAGTGTCTCCTTGATCGCAGCATTGACGTTCTGCCCGTCCAGATCGAGATAGCTGCGCGGATTAAACTCGAGGACTGAGTTCCGGTATTTGTCCATCACCTCCGCAATTTCAATCGCGGGGACGAAGAGTACGGTGATTTCACACTCATACGATGGCGTGTTGACGGAATAGCTGGTCTTCGCGCCCGCACTCTTGTTATTCAGGTCCAGCTTTATGGTCAAATCGGAGGCCTTGAAATAGGTGCCACTGATAATCGGAAATACCAAATCATTATATACACGGGAAAAATCGAATATATCCGCGTTAAAACCGCCAGTGAGTTTTCTCACGTTTTGGGAACTGATGCTACAATTTGCGAGAATTGCCACTTGATAATTGTATCTTGCTACGTCACCAATTTCAGATATCTTGCGAATTAGGCCTTGGATCTTTCCGTTATACTGGTTCCCGGCCTCATCTTTGTCATGGCCGGTGGTGATCCGCTCGATGTCCATAGCAAGAAGTTCTTCATTGTTGATGTTTTTTTTCCTCGAAGTTCTTCTCGGTATTTCGGAATTTGGACTGAAGGAGGTAGATCCTCTTGCTTTCCCTGTCAATGAAGAAGCCATCGATTCCGCCATCATAACTGCCATCGGTTACGTAGGATTCGCGCTCGTCAAACCGGCCGATGCCGAACATCACCTTAAGGTAAAGATGAATGTAGGAGCGGCTGCGAGCCGCCATGATGGCTTCGTTCCGGTTGTCGTCGATTGCGTATTGATTTGCCCATTTTGTACCACGTGCCTCTTCGCGTATCTGATCGAGGATTTTGACTAGAATCGCATATTTTTTCGACATGCTGCCTCGCGGACGAAAAGGAAGAGAATGAAGGGATTGGATGAATGTAGCTACGATATGTTAACTTTGGCAGCTACACTCACCTCCAGCTGCTTGACAGAAATGTCCGCTTCCAAGCCCTCACATCAGACGTCGAATGGCTCACATGGCGGCGCAAAGGTGCCGACGTGCCCTGCCTCGCTAACGTCCGCTTTTGGGCCGCGGCCGTTACCAGATCGATGACCGAGATGGGCGCAGTTACGTTGTGGGCTCAACATGCGCAGCTGCAGTCCACAGCACGGCGAGATCCGGTTCGTGATCAAGCGCACGAAGACGGCACAGAAGCCGGTCAGCGGCCTCTGGCATCATGGCGCGCGAAGCGCACGAAATAAACTTCGCGGCGTGGTCCTCCGCGCTCATGGGGCACTCAGGGTTGCCAATGGCGATATCGCGTGCCCCATGGATCGTACGGCCGTCGCGCAGGCGAAACGTCATACGCACCGGTGCCGTGCCGATGAAGCCGAGCGCCGCAAGCTCGGGCGAGAGCTCCTGCCGAACCACGGCCATGAGCCTTCGGACCTTGGGATCGGCGAGCGTCTCAGGTGCGAACAAGTCCCATGTCAGCGGACCGTGGGCGAGCGTCGCCGCCAGCGCGAACTCCAGCGAGAAGCGCGCTTCCTGCGGCGTGCACGGCGCGTGGACGACGAGCTCTCGTTGCGCGAGCAGGCTCACACCGACGTGGATCTCCGCCACATCGTCCGCGCCGAAGCCGTGCTCGGACATGAGATCGAGTGTGAGGTCACAGGCGGGGTGCGCACCGCTGCAGCAGGGGAAGCGCTTGAACGCCAGCCCGCGCGCGACAAGATCGAACGGCGCGCCGAACGGTAGGTCTCGGCCGTCGAGGCGCGCGCGGGAGGTGGCTCCGGCGAGGCAGGCGACATAGCCGTCTTGGCCCTCAATCGCGGTGCGTGAGGCGGTGACCCCGGTGCGCGCAAGCGAGACGGCTTCGAGCCCGTTGCGAGCCGCCATGCCGGCGTGCCACGGCTTCGCTTGCGTCCCGAAGTTGGATCGCACGCCGCCGGAGCGCGATGCCGCAAGGCCAAGCGCATGGACGCATGTGGTCCGGTCGATGTTCAGCAGCAGGGCGGCCGCGGCGGCCGCACCGATGGCGTAGAGCGCAGCCGTCGTGTGCCAGCCAGCCTCAGAGGCCTCCGGCATGCAGAGCTCCGCGATTCGATGAGCGACCTCGACGCCGGCGACATAAGCGCGGAGGGCGTCCGCACCCGAGCCCCCGACCTGCTCGGTCACGGCGAGCGCTACGGGCGCGACGACGGTGGTCGGATGGCCGATCGTCGCCCAGCTCGTGTCGTCGAAATCGAGCGCATGGCCGGCGACCGCGTTGCAGAGCGCGGCATTCTCGGAATCGAGCCTCAGACCTCCAGCGCCGATCACCGTTGCGCCAGTGCCGAAAGCGCGTTCCGCTGCCCAGACGCGTACATTGCGCGCGACTGGCTCCGCCGCGCCGGCGAGCGCGACACCGACATAGTCGGTGATCGCAAGCCGCGCGATGGCGACGACGTCGGCGCCGAGGGGACGGTCGCGAAGGTCAATCAGGAAGTCCGCCGCCTGCTCGGTGACGCTGCGCTCGGCGGCCATCACAGTACCTGCGAGAGAAATTCCCGGGTGCGCGGATCGCTCGGATCGCTGAAGAAGGTCGCAGGCGGCCCGTGCTCCACGATGACGCCACGGTCGGTGAAATAGATGTGGTCGGCGACGTCACGGGCGAAGTTCATCTCGTGCGTCACGAGCAGGCAGGTCATGCCGTCCTCGGCGAGTTCGCGGATGGTGACCAGCACCTCCTTCACCGTCTCCGGATCGAGCGCGGCAGTGACCTCATCGAACAGCATCACGTCGGGCCGCATGGCGAGCGACCGGGCAATGGCGACGCGCTGCTGCTGGCCGCCGGACAGCTCCCCGGGATAGCTGTCCTCCTTGCCGACGAGCCGGACCTTCTTCATCAGGGCGCGGGCGCGCTCCTCGACCTCACGCTTGTCCTGATGGAGCACATGGATCGGTGCCATCATCACATTCTGCAGGGCGGTCTTGTGCGGAAACAGATTGTATTGCTGGAAGACCATGCCGACCTTGCGCCGCAGGGCGAGCTTGTCGAGGTTCGGATCCGCCACCTCGATGCCTTCGACGCGGATGGTTCCCGAGGTCACGGGCACCAGCGCGTTGATGCAGCGGATAAGCGTCGACTTGCCCGAGCCCGACGGGCCGATGATGCAAATCACCTCGCCCTTCTTCACGTCGAAGCTGACCCCCTTCAGCACCTCCAAGGCGCCGAAGTATTTGTGCACATCGATAAGCTGGACGATGGGCTGGTCGGGCGTCCAGGGTTTGGGAGCGGTCGCAACGGCCATGCGCGAATGATCTTTCAGCGGATGTGGAACCGGCGCTCGAGCCGGGCGGTGAACCGGTCGATCGGGTAGCAGTAGAGGAAGAAGCAGAACAGGGCGAAGCCGTAGAGCGGCGCGAACAGCTCCGGCCTGCCGCCCTCGGCGGTATGGACCTGGGCGGTAAGTGTCAGCATCTCGGAGACGCCGACGATGGAGGCCTGCACGGTCGCCATGGTGACCAGCGAATAGAGGTTCATCCACGGCGGCAGCATGCGTTTGACGCACTGCGGCAGGATGATCCGCCACATGGTCTGGCGCGGCGTGAAGGCGAGCGATTCCGCCGCTTCCCATTGCGTCGACGGCACGGAGCGCACGGCGCCGCGAACGATCTCGGCCACGTTCGCCATCACCGGCAGAGAGAAGCCCACGGTCGCCTTCACCCAGTCGGGCAAAGGAATTTGCACGCCGAAGATCGTGACCTGGAAGGGCACGAGGAACATCACAAAGAACAGCAGCACCAGCCACGGCGCATTGCGGAAGAACTGCGTGAGCGCCCAGCAGACACGAGCCAGCAAGGGGTTCTCGGAAATCATGCCCAGGCCGACACCGAGGCCGGCGCCGGTGCCGATCGCCATCGCGATCATGGAGATCAGGATGTTGAAGGCGAAGCCGGACAGCAGCAATGGCGCCCATTTGACGATGACTTCGAGCGGCGGCAGCTGGGCATTGTCGGCCTGCGCCCAGGCGCTCCCCGCGAGCAGCGCGAGGCCGGCACCGAACAGCAGGGCGTGCACGGGCGCGAGGCGCGGCGCTCCCAGCCGGGTGGGCTCGATGCGGAACGGCAAGAGGACCGGAAGCGGCGCGTCCGCCCCCATCTGCGTGTCCTTCGTGCTCATCGGCCATACCCCGGGATGTGCAGCGACTTCTCCCAGCGGTGCATGATCCAGACCAGGATGCCCACCAGGATGCCGAGCATCATCTCGAACACATTCTGCGATTCCGACCAGATCTGCTTCACGGCGTACAGCGTCTCCGGCACCGCGATCGCGTAAGCGAGGGTGGTGGTCTTGAGCAGATTGACAAGGTTGTTGTTCAAGGCCGGCAGGCACACCCGCAGAGCGAGCGGCAATATCACGTAGATATAGGCCTTGAGCCGCGTATAGCCGAGCGCCTCCGCCGCCTCCACGGTCGTCTTCGGCACCGCTTCGATGCCGGACCGGAAGATTTCGACGTTGAACGCGCCGGCGAACAGCGACAGCGCGATGATCGCCCACTCCACATTGTCGATGAAGGGTTGGCGCAGGCCGAACTGGTCCTGCCCAGCGGGCAGAATCGCGCCGATGCCGAAATAGAAGAAGAAGATCTGCACCAGGGGCGGTGTGTTGCGGAACAGGACGACGAAGCCGTTGACTGCGCCGCGCACGATGCGCGAAGGCGCGCTTTGCAGAAGGGCGCCGACCGCGCCGATCAGAAGGCTCGCCAGAATGGTGGAGACCGTCAGCACGACGGTCATCCTCACGCCGTCGACGTAACGGTTCCAGTCATAGGGGTCGTAGAAGACCGTGAAGTTGAGACCCGTCGTTTCGTAGAGGTCTTTGAACCAGGCGGGTATGACGTCCATCGCGCTATCCGGTTGGCGATCCGCGCAATGCGCGCCATCTCAAAACGTTGGGAACGGACGCGGCCGGCCCGATGGCAGGTCGGCCGCGTGAGCCATCAGTTGGTCGCGCTCTTCATCTTCTCATGCATGCCCTTCGAGTAATCGGTCGGCTCGATGCCGTACTTCTTCTCTTCGGCGACGATGAAGCCGGTCTTCATCCAGTCCTTGGTCGTATCCTCAAGGAATTTCTGGAGGGTGTCGTTGCCGAGAGCAACTGCCATAATCCACGGCGCGTCCAGCACGCCCTTCAGCGGCATCTCGTAATCGCCGCTCCACTCGGCGTCGAGCAATTTGCCCTGAACGAACGTCTGGTCGTAGACATAACCGACGCAGTTGCCCTGCTTGAGAGCGAACAACGGCTTCTCGGATCCATCGAAGGCGACGATCTCAGGACCGTAGGTCTTGGCGATCTCCTTGTTGTACCAGGCACCCGAAGTGGCACAGAGCGGCTTGCCCTTGAGTTCGCTCCAATCCTTCACGCCGGCTTTCTTCGGCAGCAGCACGTTGACGAAGTCGGAGTAGTAGGGCGGATCAATCGCCTGCACGACCTTCCGGCGCTCCGGCTTGTCGGACATGGTTGCTATCAGCATGTCGACCTTGCCCTGCTGCAGGAATTCGATGCGGTTCGACGAGACGACCGGCACCAGTTCGAGCTTCACGCCCAGACGTTTGGCGACGTCGGCCGCGAGGTCGGGCTCGATCCCGACCACGGCACCCGACGGGTCGCGGAAACCGAAGGGCTTGTAGTCGGCCTTCACGCCAACGATCAGCGTGCCCCGCTGCTTGATGGCGTCGACACCATCCGCCGCCTGCGCGGTGAAAGGTGCGAGCACGCCGGCGAGGAGAAGAGCGATCATCGATTTGCGCATGCGGAGGAACCTTTCATCGATGTCGGGACGACAGGTCCCGGTTGAGGGAAACGGCGCCGGCAGCCGAGGAGCGGCCGGTCGTCAGCTAGCATGCCATTCCGGGCTCATTTCGAAACGACCGAGCGAAAAGGGAGTGAGGTCGAACGAGCTTGGGCCACCCGTGATCGCCTCCGCCACGGCCTGGCCGATGCCCGCAGAGTGCTTGAAGCCGTGGCCCGAGCAGGCGGAGACGACCATCACGCGGTCTTGCTGCGGGTGGCGATCGATGATGAATCCGTTATCGGGCGTGACCGTGTAAAGGCATGCGGCCGCCTGGGCGACCTCAGCCGTGACACCGGCGACGCGGCCGGCGACGTGTGCGCGCCGCATCTCCGCGGATTCGGCCGGCGACACCTCGCGGTTGAGGGTCTCGGCCGTGGTGGTAGCTGCGTACTGTTCGGTCGCGACCTTGAGTCGGTCGTCGCCCGGCAGCGGCGGAAAGCCGTAGAAGTAATCCTCGTCGCCTGCCCCATGCATCCAGATGAAAACCGGGCCTCCGGCATGCGGCGTGGCATCCTCCAGCCGAAACCAATGCAGAACCTGCCGGCTCACCGTGAGCAGTCGGTCGAACGGCGAGCCAAGGAGCGGCGCCATCCAGGCGCCGGCCGCGACGACGACCTTGTCGGCGATGATCTCGCCTCCGCCGAGGCTGATCCGGACCACATCGCCTTCCTGCCGGATCGCCGTTACTTCGGAGCGCAGCCGAAGGCGGGCCCCGAGCGCCCGCGCCTGGCTTATCTGGGCGGCGATGCAGCGCTCCGGCCGCACGTAACCGCCGCCCGGTTCGTAATAGACCTTGTCGTCGCCCGCGAGGCCCGCGAACTGCGGGAAACGCCGCCGCGCCTCGGCGCCGTCGAGGACCTCGTGCGGAATGTCGAACGCCCGCGCCGTTTCGATCGAGCGCGCCACGAAATCCGGCTTGCCGTGGTGGGACGATGCGCCGGAGCCCGGCGCGACGACCAGAACGCCACAGGCCTCCAGCAGCGGCTCGCCGGTGGCCGCCTCGAGCTCCCGCCAGATCTCATGCGAGGCAAGCACGAAGGGCGCATAGTCGGCGCCTTCGCCGACAGCCTGTCGGGTGATCCGCGTTTCGCCATGGCTCGAGCCGAGGGTATGCGGCGGCGCGAAGCGATCGATCCCGATGGCGTCGACGCCCCGCCGCGCGAGTTGATAAAGTGTCGCCGCGCCCATGGCGCCAAGACCTACGACGGCAATTTGCGTCCGCTCCACCACCCAACGCCCTTTGTCTGCACAAAATTAAGCCCTGTCTCAAAAACCATCATGACGGGGTGCGGAGGTCAATCGAAACGCGCCATATTAAGTAGATCTACATATAATCATTCGCTACACTAATGATATCATGTTCGATCTCGATCTGCACACGTTCCGCTTGGTCGCCGCCGTCGCGGACACGGGCAGCGTGACCGCAGCGGCGGAGCGGGCCGGGGTCACCCAGTCCGCGGTCTCGCAGGCTGTGAGACGCGCCGAAGCGCTCATCGGCACCCCGCTCTTCGACCGCAGCCGGCGGCCTCTCACACCAACCCATGTCGGGCGAATGGTTGCCGGTCGAGCGGATGAACTCGCGCGCGCGGCCGAGCGGCTGCTGGCCGATGCGCGGGCCGCCGCCGAACTGCCGGGAAGCATCGATCTACGCATCGGCCTTGTCGATTCGCTGGCCGGCACCATCGGCGCGCGCATCGTGAGAGAGCTCGCCGACGGTGCCCTCGCCCTGACCGTGACCGCGTGGTCGGGCCTGGCCTTCTCCCATACGCGAGCTCTGACGCGCCACGAGATCGATGTTGCGCTGACCTGCGACCCCATGGAGGGTCTTGGCGGCGTCGAGCGGATCGTAGTCTTTCGGGAGCCATATGTGCTGATCGTCCCGCGCACCGAGATCGATGCGGTGCGCGGCAGAGATTTGCAGGCGGTGCTGGAGCGCTATCGACTGGTGCGTCACAGTGCCCGCTCCTACGCCGGCCAGCATATCGAACGACATCTCGGCAGGATGGGCCTTCGGCCGCCACGGGCATTCGAGTTCGACACGTCGGACGCTCTCGTGGCCATGGTCGCAACCGGCATGGGGGTGGCCATCACCACGCCGCTCTGCATATTGCAGGGGGCGGCGCATACCGCGGGCATTGTGGCAATGCCACTGCCGGGTGCCGCCTTCTCGCGCGAACTGCTGTTGACGACCCGGCGCGGCGACTTCGACGATCTGGCGCCGCGTATCGCAGAAGTTGCGCGAAGCGTGGCACGATCGCATGCCCTCCCACCGATGCTCGCAATAGCACCTTGGCTGACGCCCGAAGCCCTCGCGCTCGGCTGAGTCGCCGACGCTGGGCGGCCGATATATGAGCCGACGGGCCCCACCTCGCTAGTGTCCGCTTTTGGGCCGCAGCCGTTACCAGATCAATGACCGACATGGCGGCGCAAAGCGGACGTCGCTGAATGAGCCCACGACGGGCAGCGAAAGGTCAGTTTCGGCATGGAACATTTATCGGCGATATGTCCGCTTCTCGTTGGAGTCTTAAATAGCCGAGGCCCACTCGCCTGCGAAGGCGTCTGGTAGGCGCCGATTGCGAAGGCGCCATCGAGGACCTGCGGTTGCCCATCGCGCGTCGGTCACTTCCGAACGAACGTGCCCAGCCCGTTCTCGTCGAGATATTCGATGGTCACGGCATCGAAACCGGTGGCTTGCTTCTTGAAGGTGGCGAGCGAGATCGAGCCGTCGGTCGCATTCTCGCTGGACGGCTCAAATGTGAAGGCGTCGTCGCCGTCCCAATGCGCCAGCGCGTACTGCTTCGCCGCCGGACCGAGCCTTACCGCCAGTCCTTCTCCGCTCCGAACGATTTCGAGGTTCCGTAATAGTCGCTGCTGTAGGTGCCCACATAATCAGAAAGCCTGGCGGCCGGCGCTGGGTTGCTCGGCCGTTCCTTGCCGACGAGGCTGCCCAGCGTCCGAACCCGGCGGATACTGAAGCCCTTCGCGTAGACCGTCTTGCCGTCCTTCACCACGGCGACCGCCATGCCCGGAATGGCGGTCTTCTTCATCAAGGCGCCGGCGAGGCCGTCGAGCTGAGCGACCGCGGCGTCGATCTGACCGTCGGAAATGGCAACGGCGGATATGAAAGGAGGTGGCGGAAGATTTTCGGCGCTTACGGGCAAGGCGACGAACTTCAGTGCAGACCCGACCGCGACTACGCTACGTGTCTTCATCCAGGCATCCCCTGCCATCATTCTAAAAAACGCCGGGTACGTCTCCTCGCACGACGTATCAGCTCGTTGAGGGACAACAAGTCCCGGTATCAGAACCTCCAGGTCAGACTGGCCTGTGCGCCGTTCTCATAGGCGTCGGAGCCGTATTGTCCGGAGTAGGTGACGCTGAGAGTTGCACCGGGAGTGAGTGCGTAATCGACGCCCAGTTCCGCGACGAGCGCATTGACCGCGATG
This sequence comes from Xanthobacteraceae bacterium, assembly GCA_029239875.1. Lineage (GTDB taxonomy): Bacteria > Pseudomonadota > Alphaproteobacteria > Rhizobiales > Xanthobacteraceae > Ancylobacter. The sequence goes on from JARBUD010000002.1 coordinate 30,391, forward strand.
GGCGCTCCGGCGAGGCCGAAGGCCGGTTCGCCCGTATTGAAGGCCAGCGATACCTCTGGTGTCAGATCGCCGAACGCGTGACGCCATCCCAGCGTGCCGCGCGCCGTCAGTCCCTCCGTCAGCACCATCGACGTGCGCAGCCCGAGCGTGGTGTAGGTGGTGTCCATCCGGGCCGAGCCCGAGGTAGCGAACTGGCCGGCCTCACTCACGTCACCATCGACCAGCACATAGGCGAGACTGGCAAACGGCTCCACGGTCGAGGTGCCCAGGACGAATTTGTACGCCCCCTCAGCGAAGAGCTGCGTCGTTCCTAGATCGTACCCGCCGCCTTGCGCGCCGCCGAGCCCGACCACCGCGACCTCACGCGACGTGTCGATGTCGTTCCACGAATAGGCGGCACCGCCGCGCACGCTCCACCCTTCCGACTGCCAGCCACCGTAAAGCGCCACGTGATAGCTGTCGCTGGAACCGGACGCCGCGATATCCGAGGCGTCAAAGGAAGTGTAGCTGTAGCCGCCGGCGATACCGAAACGCCATGTGTCCGCGACGGAGACGTCCGCGCCGGTGATGAGGCCGGCGATCGAATCCGTGACCCGCGCCGCGTTGCGGTTGCCGTCGAATGTGCCCCAGCTGCCGAGGACCTGTCCCCATATCGCATAGGCCGGGGCAACTGCGTTCGCGGGATCGCCTGCCGCCGACAGGCCGTCGGCAACCTGTATCTGGCCAGTATTCGCGTCGGCCAGCCGGTTGATCACCGCGTCGCGCAGGAAGTGCGACTGGTTCGACAGCACGCTGAGCACGCTGGCGTGAAACGACGCACCGCCGAGGCTGGCGAACGCCGAGCGGGCCTGGGCCTCGCTCGCGCCGACGACCTGCTCCCACGCGGCACCCGAACCGATGCCATCCAGCGCGTTCGCAACCGCGATCTCGTTCGGCGTGGAGGCCAGCTCCGCGAAGCGTTCGCTGCTGCGCGAGGTTGTGAGATAGCCGTTGAAGCCGTCTTCGCTCAGAGTGAAATTCAGGAATGGAAAGTCGGCGATGGCGACGGTCGGCGACTGCACGGTGAGGCCGCCCGTTGTCGTCACTATGGTGTAGGTGATACCCGGCAGGACCGGCGAGAGCGCTGCGTTGTAGCGCTGGATCTCGAAGGTGGAACTCAGAATGGTCGCGTTTCCGCCAACCTCGATACGATCGCTTGCGCTGCCGTTGATCTCGACCGTGTAGTCCGACTCCGGCTCCATCGTCAGGTCGCCGCTGATATGCAGCGTTCCGATAGAATTGCCGGGCTCGACTTTTCCGCCGTTGAGCTCGACTTCGCCCTGGATGTTATAAGTCCCCGCAAGGGCACCGTCTTTGTTCACGATAACCTTTGGCGTGACGAGCGTGCCTCCCACTAACAGCGTTCCGCCGTTAATCGTCGTGCCGCCGCCGACCACGTTGCTGCCCGTTATCTCAAGTAAGCCTTTCCCGTTCTTGACCAGCTGGCCCGTACCCGACATGTTGCCGCGATATATTCCAGTAAAGCGCTCATCAAACACGACGGTGGCATTGTTGACGACATCGCCCTGAATGCTTTGAGCGCTTCCTTGCAAGACGCCCGAATTCACGATGGTGCCGCCCGAGTAGAGATTCGGGCCGGTGAGGATCAGCGTACCGTTACCCGACTTTACCAGCTGCCACTTTCCACCGTTCTTGCCGGTGCCGCCGACGCCCGTCTGGTCGACGATTGCATCACTGATTGTCTGAGTTCGCCCCGGGCCGGGCTGGAACGTCAACAACCCATTTCCCGCGAGGAACATTCCACTGCCCGCCGCCTTTCCCACGCTCTCCTCGAATGGACCGGCCCCAAACGGTAAGCCTCCCATCACTTTGTTGCCCGATATGTTGAGGGCGCCATTGATGCTGAGACCACCGCCTGGTTCGACGAACAGTCCGCCGCCAAGGCCAGCGCCTCCGCCTCCGCCTCCGCCTTGGCCTTTGCCTCCGCCGCCTTTCCCTCCGAGAAAACCGCCGGATCCCCCCTTTCCGAAGGTGCCCGCGCCGCCACCGCCGCCGCCGAACCCGCCCATACCACCGGAAGGTATGCCTCCCATGCCACCACCCCCGCCTCCATAACCGCCATCGCCACTCCCGCCATCGCCACCGCGGCCATCCCCACGGCCATTACCGCCGGAACCGTTGTACCACCCGCCGTCGCCGCCGTTGGCGCCGTTACGCCCCCCGCCACCTCCGGCGGATCCGGCGTTGGAAGAACTTCCTTGGCGACTGGGACCGCCATTGCCACCCTGGGCAGTATTATTCAGCAGATTGACATTGCTGATCATCAGTGTGGCGTTCTTGCCAACATACAGCGCGCCGCCCATCCCGGCGCCACCACCGCCGCCGCCGCCTCCATAGCCGGCAGTGATCCTGCCGTTACTAATCGCGTCAGTGTAAAAACCGGTTCCGCCGTTTCCGCCTTTCGCGACAGCATTCGAGATGGTAAGGTTGGTTATCGCCACCGTACCAGCCTGAAGGTCCAGGCCTTGATACTTGTTAGCGCCCGACAGCGTGAAGTTGTTACCCACGAAGGCGAGATTCTTATTTACTGACGGCAGATTATTGCTCAGCGTAATATTCGACTTGAAAACGATGACGTCGTTTGCACTCGCGTTGCTAATCGCGTTGCGCAATTCATCTTCGTTGTTGACGTAGATCGTAGCCGCCTGCGCGGCACCGAGCTGCCAGAACAAGCCGGCTGCGAAGACAAGCGTCGGAAGACCGCGCGTGAACCGCCTCGACAACACCGTCTCCCCTATAAGCCTACGCGAGCGCTTCGCAATAGATCCATCGGGGCGGGGCATGGGCTTTCTCCGGAATGAACGACGGCGGTAAAGGCCATCACTTCGGATTCCAAGCGGGCCGTCGTGATTAAGGACCGGCCAGACGGATGGCCACCGGGCGTCTGCTGGTCCAGAGCCGGCTATAACAGCCGATTGTTTGCCTGATATTTGAAAGCGGACTTCCGTTGGCTAATCAAGGCTCGGTCAGGCGATCAGCTGGCGGGGGCGCGTCTTCGGGCAGGGCAGGGTCAGCATCGCGAGCTTGAAGGTATCAACGCTATTTCCTCGACCCGGCACCGAGCTTCCGACATTCTGGCGGCCCGTCTTTTCGGGATTAGTGCTGCCATGTCGACGGGCAGTCTCTGGGCGAGGTCGGATGAAACATGGAATGCCGCCGGCGGGCGGCTTGGTGCTGGGCGATGTCGTTCTCGATGAAACCTGCCTGTTCGCCCACCGAAATGGGGAGCAAATCCGGTTCACGCGCAGCGAGCGCGCACTGCTTCTCGTATTGTCCCGGAACCCAAACCGCCTGATGCAGCGCAGTCAGTTGCTGGATGCGATTGCTCTGACACAAGTCGATGCCTCCGATCGCAATGTCGACTTTCTCGTCAACCGCCTGCGTGCCAAGCTCGGTGATAGCGCGAGGTCGCCCAGATTCATCGCCACGCAATATGGCGAGGGCTACGTCTGGATCGCGCCGAGACCGCCGGACCTTGCTCCCAAGCTCGATCCGGCTCAGGTCGGCGCGCTTCTGGCCATAGCTTTTGTCGTCCCGCCCCATGACAAGCGGGTTGCCGATCGTGCGGACATCCTCGCCCGGCAGATGCGGGACATGATTGCAGGCCGGCTCGGCGCGGGCGAGAGCGTGGTTGTCGTGGGGCGTGAAGCGGACGCGGCGACACAGGCGGCCCGCTATATCCTGAAGGTGAGCTTGCAGGATAGCGGGGCGCGGTTGGACTGCACGGCAACTCTGCGAGAAGGCCCGTCGCGGCGCATCATCCGGGCCTTCCGGCTTGAATTCGGTGATGCCGCCACGGACTCGCTTATGCCGGAGGTCGAACGCGTCGCGACCGGCATCGTGGAATCGCTGCGGCGCAATCTGGCCGAAGCCTCGGAGGGGCTTGGCACGCCCGCCGATCAGCCGCTCGAAATCCGCATGCGCAAGGCATCGACCCTGTTGTCGGCCTCCAATCCGAAATGGCTGGAGAAGGGCCTGGAACTGCGCGAGGCGCGGGCGCAAAATCCCGGCAGTGCGGATTTCGCGCTGCAATGGTGCCTGCACCTGTTCGCGCGCCTCGTCCTCACCAATCCCTTCACCGGCATCGACCGCGCGGAGCGGGACGAGATCGAGAGCGAGATCGAGGCGACCGTACTGAACTGCCTGCCGCTCATCGAGAGCAACCCGCTATTGATGCTGGCCGCCGCCAAGCAGCTTTATTTCGTCGATCGCGGACATCTCGAGCTTGCCGAGGATCTTGCGGATCGGGCTTTTGCCCGGACGATGGATTCCGCCGCCGCCCTGCCGGTGCTCGGGCAGTTGCGGCAGGCGCGCGGTGACTTCGCCGCCGCGCTGGCCTTCTTCGATCGCGGCATCGAGATGGCGGATCCCGATTCCGAGTTTCTGTTGCATATGCGTGTATTGAAATGCATCGCGCTGCTGGCGGCGGGCAACCGCGAGGCGCTGAAGGCCGCGGCGGCCTTCGCCTACGAAAAAAATCCGCACAGCCCTGCCGATCTCAGCGTGCTGATTGCCGTGCTGTTCACCCCGCCCGACCAGGAGCTGCCGCCGGCGATCGTCAATGTCCTGCTCGGTGCTGGCCCCGAAGGGGCGCGCAACGCGATCGCGTTCACCTACATGACCTCGGTTCGCCACCTCACTTCGCTGCAGGCGCGCGCCAATCTCATGCGGGGGATTCTCGCCCACATGACCCGGCTGCACGGCATGGACGTGATCGAGCCGTTCATTCTCATGGGAACGGGCCAGATCACGGCGATCTAACCACGGCACGTGGCGTTCGAGGCCGAACTCGTAGAACAGCGTCTCCTGCGCCACCGCCCGCTCCCCCATCATCAGCTTCACCCCGCAGCAACGCCGACTTTTTCAACGGTATCGGCGCCAAAGGTGCCAACGTGCCTCACCTCGCTGATGTCCGCTTTTGGGCCGCGGCCGTTGTCAGATCAATGACCGAGATGGCGGCGCAAAGCCGACGTTGCGGAAGGTGCCGTCGAGGGTCAGCAAAGCGGGTCAAGAGTGGCAGTGCCACGTAGCCGAGAGAGCGCAGTGCCGAGTAACGAATCCAGCGCTCAACCAAGGCGACTTTCCGTACCGGACGCGGATTTATGTTTCGGCAGTCTTGCCCAGCGAGTTCGCGCTTCGAACCGGCGGTGCGCTTTTTCTCGCGAAACCGGACTGCATCGCCGGCCGCGAGAGAATACCCAGGAGGGCCTCGCCTGGGCGGCACTTTCCAGGACGAAATCTGACGGCATGGAGAAGGCCGCGAGTCGGAAAAGTGTCGGACTTTCCGGCAATTATCGCGGCGTACCGGAAGTAAAAAATCTAATGATGTCAATTGCTTAACTGGCTGGCGGAGAGGGTGGGATTCGAACCCACGGTACGCTTGCACGCACAACGGTTTTCGAGACCGCCCCGATCGACCACTCCGGCACCTCTCCGCGCGCGAGGCGCGGAACTCGTCCGCGCCGTGGAGCGCCGGCTCAATAGCCGAGGCCGGACGAGCGCACAAGACCCGACAGCCTTCGGCACCTCATAATCCTCGTTCGATGCTGCCCCTTGGCGATAGCTGCGGCTACAGGATGCCGCCCGCGATTGACATCGCAATCGACGCAGCGATGCGGCCGGATGGAGGGTCCGGCCGCATCGAGGCTCATTGCGGATATGAGGCTGCCGGCGCGCCTAGCGCCGCTGCGACGAGCTGGAGAGCAGCCAGGCGATCGCGGCGCCGGTCAATGCGGCGGCGGCGATCAGTACCAGCGGATGGTCGCCCGCCTGGCGCGACAGCGCGGCCGAGCCGCGTCCATAGAGCGCCTGACCGGCCTCGAGCGCGTCGTCGGCCAGATGCAGGGCACGCCCGCGCGCCTGCCGCATCGCCCGCGCGCCGAGGTCGAGCGCCTCGTCATAGGCCTCCTCGGCCCGCTGCGACGCGACGCTGTAGGCCTCCCGGCCCGAATCGCCGGCGACGCGGCGCAGCCTGCCGCTCATCTGCCTGGCCGCGCCCGTGATACGCTGCGTGTCCATGCGAGAACTCCTCCCGATCTGCGCGCGGCCGCCTGACGCCGCGCTGGTGGCCGAACAACGCCGGGAGGCGGGCGAAAGTTCACCGTCGCCCTCGTGCGCCGGACACGGTCGGCCGCCGGGCTTTCCTTGACATGACGACCCCCGGCGGGTAAGAGCAGCGGCGCTGCGTGATAGGCGCTTCGTGCCTTCGCGCTTCCTTAAACCCACCGACCGAAAGAAGCCGGTCCATGCCGAAAGGCAGGAGACCGGGCTCGAACGAAAGGACAGAACATGTTCGCGGTCATCAAGACGGGCGGCAAGCAGTACCGGGTCGCCCCCGATGAAGTCGTCACCGTCGGCAAGATCGAGGCCGAGGCCGGGGCATCCGTGACCCTGCCGGTGCTCATGCTCGGCGGCGACAGCCCTAAGGTCGGCGCCCCGCTCGTGGACGGCGCCGCCGTCACCGTCGAGGTCGTCAAGCACACGCGCGGCGACAAGGTCATTGCGTTTAAGAAGCGCCGTCGTCAGAATTCCCGCCGCAAGATCGGCCACCGCCAGGACTTCACCGTCGTGCGCGTGACCTCGATCACCGGCGCCTGAGACCGCCAGTAGAGAAGAAGGAGAGCAACGATGGCTCATAAAAAGGCAGGCGGTTCCTCCCGCAACGGTCGCGATTCCGACGGCCGCCGTCTCGGCGTGAAGAAGTTCGGCAGCGAGAAGGTCGTGGCCGGCAACATCATCGTCCGTCAGCGCGGCACGACCTGGCATCCCGGCACCAATGTCGGCATGGGCAAAGACCACACCCTCTTTGCGCTTACCGACGGCCGCGTCGAGTTCCGAACCAAAGCCAATTCCCGCACTTACGTATCCGTCATTCCGGCCGCCGAGGCCGCCGAATAAAGCCGGTGAGGATCTTGGAAATCCCGCCGGTCTCGCCCGACCGGTAGGATTTCCAGGAACGTCCCACGGGACATCCCGGGTACCCGACAGGGGAGGCGAGGAAACCGCCTCCCCTTCGTCGTTCTGGCCCCAGGAGACTCCCCATGACGATCGTCGAAGCGACCCCCGGGTCGACCCTTGCCGAGAGCAGTACCGCCGTCCTCGAAACCGGCCGCCTGATCCTGCGCGCTCCCCGGATCGAGGACATGGCCTGGATCGCCGAGCTCGCCGACAACCGCCAGGTCGCCGAGATGACCGCCAACATCCCCCATCCCTACGGCATGGCGGACGCGGCGGCGTTCCTCGCCAACCTGCCCGGCGGACGCGAGGCGGCGACCTTCGCCGTCTTCCTGAAGAACGACGCCGTGCTGCACGGCGCCGACACCGCCATCGGTCCGCCCATCCCGGTCGGCATGTGCGGCTTCGTGCGCCGCCACGAGGACGCGCCGGAGATCGGCTACTGGCTGGGCGAGCCCTATTGGGAGCGCGGCATCGCCACCGAGATGGTGCGCGCCCTGATCGACCACGCCTTCGGCGACCGGGGGCTGCCGGCGCTCGTCGCCTCGGCCCGCGTCGTCAACCCGGCGTCGCGCCACGTGCTGGAGAAGTGCGGCTTCCAGTGGACCGGGGTCGGCCTCGCCCGCGTGCGCGCCATCGGCGCCTCCGTGCCGGTCGACCGCTTCCGGCTGGAGCGGCGGCTGTGGACCTCGCTGCGCGCCTGGGGCGCCAGCGCGCATCCGCGGCGGCACGACATCGACACCACCCGGCACTGACGCCGGGTTCCTGCTATGCTGGCCGGACTCCGCCCGGAGCCCGGCTCCTGACCCGAGCATTCGACCGATGAAATTCCTCGACCAGGCCAAGATCTATGTCCGTGCCGGCGACGGCGGCGCGGGCTGCCTCTCGTTCCGGCGCGAGAAATTCATCGAGTTCGGCGGCCCGGACGGCGGCGATGGCGGGCGCGGCGGCGACGTCTGGATCGAGTGCGTCGACGGCCTCAACACGCTGATCGACTACCGCTACCAGCAGCACTTCAAGGCCAAGAAGGGCGGCTTCGGCATGGGCAAGAATCGCGCCGGCGCCAAGGGCGACGACGTGGTGCTGAAGGTGCCGGCCGGCACGGAAGTGCTCGACGAGGACGGCGAGACCGTGCTCGCCGACATGACCGAGATCGGCCAGCGCGTGCGCCTGCTCAAGGGTGGCAATGGCGGTTTCGGCAACGCCCATTTCCAGACCTCGACCAACCAGGCCCCGCGCCGCGCCAATCCGGGGCAGGAGGCGGAGGAGCGCTGGATCATCCTGCGGCTGAAGCTGATCGCCGATGCCGGCCTCGTCGGCCTGCCGAACGCCGGCAAGTCGACCTTCCTCGCGGCCACCACGGCGGCGAAGCCGAAGGTCGCGGACTATCCCTTCACCACGCTGCATCCTGGGCTCGGCGTGGTGAAGGTGGATGGCCGCGAATTCGTCCTCGCCGACATCCCCGGCCTGATCGAGGGCGCGCATGAGGGCATCGGCCTCGGCGACCGCTTCCTCGCCCATATCGAGCGCTGCCGCGTGCTGCTGCACCTCGTCGACGGTACCTCCGAGCATGCCGGCCAGACCTACAAGACCGTGCGCGCCGAGCTCGACGCCTATGGCCAGGGCCTCGAGGACAAGCCGGAGATCGTCGCGCTGTCGAAGATCGACTCGCTCGATCCGGAGACGCTGAAGACCCAGCTCGCCCGCCTCCAGCGCGCGGCGAAGAAGAAGCCGCTGGCGCTCTCCGCCCAGTCCGGCGAGGGCGTGCGCGAGGCGCTGCGCGCACTCGCCGCCGTCATCGACGAGGGCCGCGCGGACGAGGAAGCCAAGGAAGTCGCCGAGCCCTGGCGGCCCTAGCAGCCGGCAGGCGCTGGCGCCCGGGAAAAATCCACGCGCCGCCGACGACAAATCGGCGTATGAAGCCGGGCTCCTGTTCCACCCGTGAAGCGCCGCCCGATGAACCGCCCGACCACGCCGCCTTCCGCCGCCAAAACCACCGCCACCGCCGGCACGCTGCCGCAGCTCGCCGCCTTCCGCCGCATCGTGGTGAAGGTCGGCTCGGCGCTTCTGGTCGATTCGGGCCGCGGGGCGCTGCGCCATGCCTGGCTGGCGGCGCTGGCCGAGGACGTCGCCCACCTCCACCGCGAGGGCAAGGAGGTGATGGTGGTCTCATCGGGGGCCATCGCGCTCGGCCGCAACGTGCTCAAGCTGCCCAAGCGCCCCCTGAAGCTGGAGGAGAGCCAGGCCGCCGCCGCCGTGGGGCAGATCGCGCTCGCCCGCGCCTGGTCGGAGGCGCTGGCGCATGAGGGCGTCACGGCGGGGCAGATCCTCATCACGCTCGGCGACACCGAGGAGCGCCGGCGCTACCTCAACGCCCGCTCCACCATCGCCAAGCTGCTGGAGCTCAAGGTCGTCCCCGTCATCAATGAGAACGACACGGTGGCCACCTCGGAGATCCGCTACGGCGACAATGACCGCCTCGCCGCCCGCGTCGCCGGCATGACCAGCGCGGACCTGCTGGTGCTGCTCTCCGACATAGACGGCCTCTACACCGCCCCGCCCAATGACGACCCGACGGCCGAGTTCATCCCGCTGGTGCCGCGCATCACTGCCGAGATCGAGGCCATGGCGGGCGGCGCCGGCACGGAGCTGTCGCGCGGCGGCATGAAGACCAAGATCGAGGCCGGCAAGATCGCCACCACGGCGGGCGCGCACATGGTCATCGCCTCCGGCAAGGTGAAGAACCCGCTCCGCGCCATCGAGACCGGCGCGCGCTGCACCTGGTTCCTGGCGCCTGCCAACCCTGTCGCCTCGCGCAAGAGGTGGATCGCCGGCGCGCTGGAGCCGCGCGGCACGCTGCATCTCGACGCCGGCGCGGTCGCCGCGCTGCGCCGGGGCTCGTCCCTATTGCCGGCAGGGGTGAAGAAGGTGGAAGGCGTGTTCGAGCGCGGCGACGCGGTGATCCTGCGCGGCCCCGACGGCGCCGAGATCGGCCGCGGGCTGGTCGCCTATGACCACGACCACGCCGAGCGCATCAAGGGCCGCTCATCCGACGAGATCGTGACGATCACCGGCTTCGAGGGGCGGACGGCGATGGTGCACCGGGACGATCTGGTGATCGCGGGTGGGGGTGGGTGAGGGGCGTCACTCTCTATGAAGAATAAATTCCTTTAAGCGGCCACTATTCAACGCTTTAATGGGTGTAGCTGAAGCCGCATCCATGCGGTGAAATCGCGCCTTGTGCGTTCTAATTGAAGGACTAAGCTATGTGTGGGGGACCTCATGCCTAGCGAATCGAACAACGTAGTTGCCGCTTTCACAACGGATCAGGCTTCACGTCTGACTGGCGTGAGCAGAAGGCAGCTTGGAATGTGGGACCGTAGCGGCTTTTTCTCACCGAGCTTCGCTCATGCCGGTGTAGGAGCGTTCGTACGACTCTATTCGTTTCGTGATCTGCTTTCGCTTAAAGTACTGAATCAACTGCGCAATGACACTCGGGTGAACATGGATCACCTGAAAGATGTCAAACGTGACCTGGCCCATTTGGGCGAAGACATGTGGGTCAAAAGTACCCTTTATCTTATCGGCAAACGCGTAGTTATTCAGCGTGATGACGACACGCGCCACGAAGCAGGATCTGGCCAGGAAGTACTCCAGATTCCGCTCAAGGTCGTCGTTGGCGGAATGCGGGAACGTATAAGGGAATTTAACAAGCGCGATGACGAAGAGATTGGCCGAATTGAACGCAAGCGCGGCGTAGTTCACAATCAGGCCGTGATTTCGGGCACACGGATTCCCGTATCAAACATAAAGGAATTTGTGGCTGCCGGATATACCGTGCCGCAAATCCTGAAAGAATATCCTACTCTTAGCCGTAAAGACGTCGAGGCTGCAATAGCTTTTGGGAACACGCGTAACGTTGCATGAAATTCTTACTGGATGAGGGGGTTCCAGTATCTGTAGGCAGCGTTCTATTGAACGCGGGTCACGAAGTCATATTTTTCAACGATAGCGGCCTAGCCAAGGGCTCTCCGGACCCGGTTGTTTGCGCCACAGCCGAGCTTTTCCAAGCTGTTCTCGTTGCTGCCGACGCTGACATGAAAAAGCTCGCTCAAGGGCATGGAATTACGCCGGCACAATTTAGGACACTTAGCCTAATTCGATTTGCTTGTCCCAAGCCGATGGCCGCAGCTCGTATCGAAGCCGCGCTCTCGCTCATTGAACATGAGTGGGAGAAAGTGACAAATGGTCAATGTGTTAGACTATTTGTCGTTCTCGGCGAACAGGTGATAAGGACACACCGTTAGCGGATACTTTCTGAGTGCTAGCCCTCCCCGCATCGTGACCCCACCTCCCGCCTTCCCGCCCTATCCTCTGCGGCATGCATCGCCGTTCCCTGCTTGCCGCTCCACTCCTGCTGCTGACCCCGCGGCTCGGCTTCGCGCAGGGTGCGGCGGCTGAGAACCCCTCCGCGACCACCCCATCCGCCGGCGCCGGCGCGCCCGAAGCCCAAGCCGCCCCAGCCTCCGCCCTCGCTCCCATCCTCGACCGCGCCGGCGCGCTCAGCCCCCTGCGCACCGTGCTCGTCATGAAGGACGGGCGCCGGATCGCCGCGCGCGGCTTTTCCGGCGGGTCGGTCGACCGGCCGACCAACATCAAGTCGGCCTCCAAGAGCATCGTCTCGGCGCTGGTCGGCATCGCCATAGACAAGGGCGTGCTGGAAAGCCCCGATCAGAAGATCGCCCCGCTGCTGCGCCGCGACCTGCCGGATGACCCCGACCCGCGCATGGCCGAGATCACGCTCGGCAACCTCCTCTCCATGCAGGCGGGGCTGGAGCGCACCTCGGGCGCCTATTACGGGCGCTGGATCGCTTCGCCCAACTGGGTGCGGGCGGCGCTCGCGCAGCCCTTCGTCGACGCGCCCGGCGGCGACATGCTCTATTCCACCGGTTCGACGCATCTTCTCTCCGCCATCCTCACCCGAACGTCGGGGCGCTCGACGCTGGCGCTGGCGCGGGACTGGCTCGGACCATTGGACGGCTTCGAGATCGCTTCCTGGCAGCGCGACCCGCAGGGCATCTATTTCGGCGGCAACGAGATGGCGATGCGGCCCACCTCGCTCCTCGCCTTCGCCGAGCTCTACCGCAATGGCGGGCGCAACGCCGAGGGCGTGCAGCTGGTGCCGGAGGCGTGGATCGCGGCGAGCTGGCAGGTGCGCACCCATTCGCGCTTCACCGGCGACGGCTACGGCTATGGCTGGTTCACGCGGGAGATCGCCGGCACGCCCGCGCATTACGGCTGGGGCTATGGCGGGCAGATGATCTATGTGATCCCCGCGCGGGGGATGAGCCTGGTGATGACCTCGGTGGCCGACACGCCCTCCGGCCGCACCGGCCACCGCGACGACCTGCATCGGCTGACTGGGGAAATCGTGCAGGCGGTGGGGTGAATTCGCTTTGACGGCCCTCATCCTGAGGTGCCACCGCAGGCGGCCTCGAAGGATGCTCGTCCGGGCGTTCCATGACGGCCATCCTTCGAGTCTCGCTGAAGCGAGCACCTCAGGATGAGGTTGCTTCGGCGGAAATCGGATTCACATCCCTTGCGACTGACGCCCGAACGAAAGCCGCGCGGCTTTCGCTCACGCCCCATCCGCGCCCCATACGCGGGCAGCGGGCGGGCGAGGTGATCAAAACGGCATCATTGTTTCCCGCCCGCCGCCGCCCCGGCCCGGCCTCGGGCGCCGCCGAGCCTCTGGCACGCTTCCTGCTGAGATCCCCCCGGTCCGGCCGCCCGCACCCGAACCGCCGGGGCGGCCTCATTGGGGAACAGTGACGTGACGAAGAAGCCAGACGCTCCGAATTCGTCGATCGAAACGCTGCTCGCGGCCCGCAGCTTCACGCGCCGTGTTCTGTTCAAGGGCGCCCTTGCGGCCGGCACCATGGCCGCGGCCGGGCCCTGGCTGGTGCGCGACGCCTTCTCCTCCTCGGGCGAATTGAACATCCTCAACTGGGCGGACGAGCTGCCCGAGCCGGTGCTGCCGGAATTCACCAAGAAGACCGGCATCAAGGTCAATTCCACCCCGTTCTCGCAGAACGAGGAGCAGATCAACAAGCTGCAGGCGACCGAGGGCGAAGGCTTCGACCTGTGCGCCCCGACGCGCGACCGCGCCCCGCAGTTCCACGAGCTCGGCGTGCTCGCGCCCTACGACACGACGAAGCTGAAGCTCGACAACGTGCTGCCGGCCATGCTCGAGGGCTCCACCAGCGTGTGGACCTGGGACGGCGGGCTCTACCATGTGCCGCATTGCTGGGGCTCGGAAGCGATCGCCTGGCGCACCGACCTCGCGCCTGGCCTGACCTATGACAAGCTCAGCTACGGCACGCTGTGGGCGCCGGAGTTCAAGGGCAAGATGCAGGGCCGCCCGCACTCGCTGCTGCTCGGCATCGGCCTGTGGTGGGACAAGACCGGCAAGCTGCCGTCCAACCGCATGCTCGACGCCTTCAAGGACGAGGCGACGATGAAGAAGATCTACGATCCGATCCTCGCCTTCGCCATCGAGAACAAGGGCCAGGTCAAGCAGTTCTGGGATTCGGCGGATAATACCAAGTCCGGCTTCATGGAGAATGGCTGCGTCATCGGCCAGACCTGGGACGGCCCGCCGCTGTCGCTGAAGAAGGACGGCAAGCCGGTCACCTACATGGCGCCGCAGGAAGGCGCGGTGGCGTGGATCGACGGCTGGTCGCTGACCAAGGCGGCGAAGAACACGGCGCAGGCCTACGAGTTCATCAACTTCATGCACACGCCGGAGATCTCGGCAATGGTCGCCAACGGCTCGGGCTACAACCCGGTGGTGAAGGGCGCGGACAAGTTCCTCTCCGAGGTCGCCAAGAAGAACTTCGCCGAAGCCTATCCCGGCAACGCGCTCGACAACCTGTGGAACCGCCCGCCGGAGCCCTCGTGGTACGCCGAGCTGCGCACGCAATACGCCGAGAAGTTCAAGGCGGCGTGAGAACGCTTAGCCGACTGCACATCGTCATGGCCGGGCTTGGCCCGGCCATCCACGTCTTTCCACCGGGTGCACCGGAACGAAGGCGTGGATGCCCGGGCCAAGCCCGGGCATGACCGCGCATTTTGTTCGACGCATGGGTCAAGCCCGCCATGCGCCAGTTTAGGGAAACCGCATGGCCGCTGCCGTCGAGCTTGAGGGCGTCAACGTCACCTTCGGCGACTTCGTCGCGGTGAAGGACGCCGACCTCACCATCGAGCCGGGTGAGTTCTTCTCCTTCCTCGGCCCGTCCGGCTGCGGCAAGACCACGCTGCTGCGCACCATCTCCGGCTTCATCGAGCCCACGCGCGGGCGGGTGAGGATCGGCGGCGAGGACATGAAGGGCATCGGCCCGAACAAGCGGCCGACCGCCCTGATCTTCCAAAACCTCGCGCTGTTCCCGATGATGACGGTGGCCGAGAACATCGGCTACGGCCTGCGGGTGCGAGGCGTGCCCAGGCACGAGCGCGACGAGAAGGTGAAGACGCTGCTGATTCAGGTGGCGCTCACCGAACACGGCCACAAGCGCGTCTCCGAACTGTCCGGCGGCCAGAAGCAGCGCGTCGCCATCGCCCGCGCGCTTGCGGTGGAGCCCTCCGTCCTGCTTCTCGACGAGCCGCTCTCCGCGCTCGACCTCAAGCTCAGACAGCACATGCGCACCGAATTGCGCGCCATCCAGAAGCGGGTCGGCATCACCTTCATCTACATCACCCACGACCAGGGCGAGGCCCTGACCATGTCGGACCGCATCGCGGTGATGAATGCCGGGGTGATCGAGCAGGTCGGGGACGGGCGCGCCGTCTATGCCGAGCCGCGCACGCCCTTCGTCGCCTCCTTCGTCGGCGAGAACAACGCCATTCGCGGGCGCGTCACCGAGGTCGCCGACGGCCTCGCCACGCTGGACACGCCGGTCGGCGTGCTCAGGGGACGCAACCCGGTCGGGCTGTCGGCCGGCCAGGAGGCGCTGCTCTTCGTGCGGCCGGAATCGATGCAGCTTCGCGCCAACGGCTCCACCATAGGCTTCCAGGGCGAGACGCTCGACGTCGCCTATGAGGGCAGCGTCACCCATGTCACGCTGCGCCTGCGCACCGGGCAGAAGGTGACGGCGAGCTTCAGCGCCAGCGCCGGCATCCCGCTGCCGATCTCCGGCGAGAATCTGCGCATCGGCTTCCGGCCCGAGGACGGCCTGCTGCTCGCGCGGCCGGAGCGGCACTGATGAGCGGCGGCCTCGCCTTCGTCTTCGGCCTGCCGCTTGTGGTGGCGCTCGGCTTCTTCGCGCTCGCCGCCTATGAGCGGCGCACCGGCGTCGCCACCGGCCCCGGCTTCTTCCAGCGCAACGGCCTCGTCATCGGGCTCTACCTCGTCATCGCCGTCGGCTTCTGGGCCTTCTTCATCATCCTGCTGCCGCAGCTCGCCATGGTGGAGATGTCGTTCCGCCCGAAGCTGCCGCCCTCGCAGATGGGCGGGCCGAAGGACGTCTACACGCTGGAGAACTACCGCTACTTCCTGTTCGGCTCGACCACCTCGACCGCCGAATGGAACTGGCTGCACATCAAGGCCTTCCTGCTCACCATCGGCGTGAGCATCGCCATCACCGCGCTCAACTTCGCCATCTGCTACCCGCTCGCCTTCCACATGGCGCAGTCCTCCACCGCGGCACGGCTGCGCGTGCTGCTGCTCCTGCTGATCCTGCCCTATTGGGTGAACGAGATCCTGCGCGCCTTCGCCTTCCGCGTGCTGCTCTCCTCCGGCGGCATCATCAACCAGATGCTGATGGGGCTGGGCGTCACCTCCGAGCCGGTCGATTTCCTCGGCGCCGATGTCGGGCTCTATATGGGCCTCTCCTACGCCTATCTGCTGATGATGATCTTCCCGCTCTACAACGCGATCGAGAGCCTGGACAAAAACCAGATCGAGGCGGCGCGGGACCTCGGCGCGCCGTGGTGGCACATCCACGCCTTCATCGTCATGCCGCACTCCAAGCCCGGCATCGCCTCTGGCTGCACGCTGGTCTTCATGCTGTGCGCCGGCGCGCTCGCCGCGCCACTGGTGCTCGGCGGGCCGCGCACGCTGTGGTTCACGCCCATCGTCTATGACCGCTTCTACCAGGCCTTCAACTGGCCGCAGGGTGCGGCCTACGCCTTCATCCTGCTGATCACCTGCATCGTCTTCGTGCTGCTGGTGCTCAAGGCGTTCCGGCTCAGCCTCGGAGAGATCACGCGATGACGGAGATCACGCGATGACTGCCGGCCCCTTCCAGCGCGTGATGTTCGCGGTCTACATCGTCGTCTTCTTCCTCTACCTGCTCGGCCCGCTGGCGGTGATGGGGGTGTCGGCCTTCAACACCCCGCAATATCCGCAGGTCTGGCCCTTCGAGGGCTTCACCCTCGACTGGTTCGGCACGCTGTTCGCCGACCAGGACCTGATGACCGGCCTCAAGATGAGCGTGTGGATCGGCATCCTCGTGGTGGCGGTCTCGGTGCCGATCGGGCTCGCCGGCGCCGTCGTGATGACGCAGATCCAGGCCCGCGCCCGCTCGGCCTACTATCTCGTCGTGGTCTCGCCGGTGCTCACCCCCGGCATCATCATCGGCATCTCGACCGTGGTGTTCTGGCGCCAGTTCACCGGCCAGACCGGCACGCGCTTCCTCTATGACGGCGTGATCCTCACCGTGCTCGGTCAGGCCAGCTTCATCTCCGCCTATTGCATGCTGATCATCCTCGCCCGGCTGCAACGCTTCGACCGGGCGCAGGAGGAAGCGGCGCTGGACCTCGGCGCCACCTACAGCCAGGTGTTCCGCCATATCCTGCTGCCCTTCCTCAAGCCCGCGCTGGCCTCCGCCGCGGTGCTGGCCTTCCTGTCCTCCTTCGAGAACTACAACACCACCACCTTCTCCATCCTCTCCGACAAGACGCTGACCACAGTGCTGGCCGGGCGCGTGCGGCAGGGCTCGACCCCGGCGATCTCGGCGCTGGCGGTGATGATCGTCGCCGCCACCATTGTCGGCGCCATCGCCTATGAGCTCTACAAGCGCCGCGCCGATGCGCTCGCCGCCCGCCGCCAGCGCGCCGCGCAGATCGAGGAGGAGGCGGAGCTTTCCGGCACGCCCGCGCCCGCCATGGGCTGAGACGCCGGAGGGAACAAGCCGGCGCGGCCTGCCGTTCTCCCGCCGGAGGGAAACGCGATGGCACACAGGCGCACCGGCGACATCCGCATCGGCGTGTCCGGGTGGACCTACGCCCCCTGGCGCGGCAATTTCTACCCGAAGGGCGTGACGCAGAAGCGGGAGCTCGCCTTCGCCGCGTCGCGCTTCCCGGCGCTGGAGATCAACGGCACCTTCTATGGGCTGCAAAGGCCGGATGCCTATGCCCGCTGGGCGCAGGAGACGCCGGACGATTTCGTCTTCGCGGTGAAGGGCTCGCGCTTCATCACTCACACCAAGCGGCTGCGCGACATCGAGGCGCCGCTGGCGAACTTCCTCGCCTCCGGCCTGCTGCGCCTTGGCCCCAAGCTCGGGCCGCTGCTCTGGCAGTTCCCGCCGAATTTCCGCTTCGATGCCGGGCTGATGAAGGACTTCTTCGCGCTATTGCCGCACGACACCAGGGCCGCCGCGCGTCTTGCCGGCCGGCACGATCATCGCCTCGACGGGCGCGACTGGACGCAGACCGACGCAAGGCGCCCGCTGCGCCATGCGGTCGAGATCCGCCATGAGAGCTTCCGCGATCCCGCCTTCATCGAGCTCCTGCGCGCGCACGACATCGCGCTGGTCTGCGCCGACACGGTGAAATGGCCGCTGCTGATGGATGCCACCGCCGACTTCGTCTATTGCCGCCTGCACGGCTCGCAGGAACTCTACCGCTCGCAATACAGCGAGGAGGCGCTGAAGCGCTGGGCGGCGCGGGTGCGGGCTTGGGCGCAGGGCAAACCGATGAAGGACGGCGAGTTCGTGAGCGAGAAACCGGCCGAGGCCGGCCCGCGCGATGTCTATGTCTTCTTCGACAACACCGACAAGCTGCACGCGCCGCAGGACGCCGCCCGGCTGATGGCGCTGCTGCATGTGGAGTGGGAGAAGGACGCGCCGGCGCAGGCGGCGTGAAGGTTCCTCGACCCACCGTCATCCTGAGGTGCGAGCGCAGCGAGCCTCGAAGGATGGTCGCTCAAGTGCACCCGGACGAGCATCCTTCGAGGCTGGCCCTCGGCCAGCACCACAGGATGAGGTTGGTCCCGGCGGCCGGAACCTGGCCCCTCGCTCTCACGATGGCGTGCATTCCCCACGGGCGGCCGGGAACCTCCCCGCCCGCCCGGCGTTCGCCCACGGGAAACCGGCGGGGGATGAATCCCTGGGAGACATCCATGCCGAACATTCGCGAATCCCGCGTCCTGATCATCGCCACCGACGGCTTCGAGCAATCCGAACTCACCGTGCCGCGCGACGAGCTGCGCGCCGCCGGCGCCCGCGTCGAGGTGGCGAGCCCCGGCGGCAAGCCGATCCGCGGCTGGGACGAGAAGGACTGGGGCGAGACGGTCCAGGTCGACCGCGACCTCGCCAGCGCGCGCGTCGACGATTTCGACGCGCTCGTCATCCCCGGCGGGCAGATCAACCCGGACAAGCTGCGCGCCGACCCCAACGCCATGGGGCTGGTGCGCCGCTTCCTCGACAGCGGCAAGACGGTCGCCGCCATCTGCCACGGGCCGTGGCTGCTGGTAGAGGCCGATGCGGTGCGCGGGCGCCGCGTCACCTCCTACAAGTCGATCAAGACCGATGTGAAGAACGCCGGCGGCGAGTGGCTCGACCAGGAGGTGGTGGCGGACGAGGGCATCGTCACCAGCCGGTCGCCGGCCGACCTCAAGGCCTTCGTCGCCAAGACCGTCGAGGAGATCCAGGAGGGCCGGCACCAGCGCCATTTCGAGCGCAAGGTGGCGTGAGCCTGTCAACGGACGAACGCGGGGACTGCGCCGCTGCGGCGCAGTCCCGACGCTATCGCATCAGGGAAGAGAGAAGGCGATCAGGGGCTGATCGGGGTCCGGTTGCCGCCATTGTCGTTGACGGCGATGGAGGTGCCGATGACGCTGCCGACGATCGCGGTGGTGACGAACACCTGGCCGGCATTGAGGCCGGCGGTGCCGCATCCGGGCGGCCGCACCGCGACGGTCGTCGAGGCCGGCACCGTGACCGGATTGCCGCCGAAGTCGACCACCGCGCTACCGGGACCCTGGACGCTGACCTGCGTGCCTCCGGGAATGCTCGAGCCCGGCGTGGCGCGGACGAAGCCGGCGCCGCGATTGACCAGCACCGTGCCCTGCGCGCTGGTCAGGACGCCGCTCGCCGAGCAGGCCCCCTGCGCGTTGGCGACGCCCGCACTTCCCGCAGCGATGGCCGAGACCACCGCCAGCGTCAGGCAAATACGACTCATCTCGGCCCCCACCGCCGTTACATGGACAAAATGTCTCAGATTGCCGCGGTTCTGGCAAGCGAGGGCGCGCCAGCGGGAAGTTTTGTGTGGCCTCCCGGATAGGATTCGAACCTATGACCCCAGGTTTAGGAAACCTGTGCTCTATCCTGCTGAGCTACCGGGAGAGACCGCGCGTAGATGACTCCAATCGGTGTCCGCGATCAAGAGGGCATTAGCCTGTGCCGCACCGGTATAATAGCGCCGCCGGCTTCCCGTAAGACAGGCGGGCGCCAATATCGTGGGCAAGCGGGCGGTCTTGCGCTATGGTTAACCGTCGCGGTGATGATCGACCGCGGCGCTCTGGAGCGCTCCGGCCCGGATGCCTCGTCCGGGCACAGGGGTGTTTTCCAGCTGGGATGGCCGAGGACGATCATGCCGGGACGCGTGAGGGCGCCCTCTTCATCACCCGCTTCTGCGCCGGCCCCTGCCGCGCGGCGCCCCCTTGCTGCACGCTTCACGCTGGGCTGCCTCCTCGCGGCCCTCGCCTTCGCTCCGGCGCAGGCCGAGCCGGACGCCTGTCCCGACCGCTATGCCGAGAAGGGCCGCGTCTCCGTGATCGGCCCGGCCGGTGACCTCGTACTGGCGGATGGCGCCGTGCTGCGCCTCGCCGGGCTCTCGGCCGCCGGCGCCGAAACCGAGTTGCGCACGGCGTTGAACGACATGGTTGTCAGCCGCGACGTCGCCATCGCGGCCGGCCCGAAGGATCGCTACGGCCGGCTCCCCGGCCTCGTGCGCCTCGACGGCGAAACGGAGAGCCTGCAGGCGGCTTTGCTCGCCCGTGGCCTTGCCGTGGCCCGGCCGGAACAAGGCTTCCTCGGCTGCATGACGGCGCTCCTCGCCGCCGAGCGGCCGGCGCGCGAGGCGGGCCGCGGCGTCTGGGCCGGACTGCCGCTCGACGCCCGCAATGTCTCCGCGATCCGCGCCCGGCAGGGGCGTTTCACGATCGTGGCAGGCCGCGTGCTGAGTGTTGGAAACACGCGCACGTTGGGCTACCTCAATTTCGGCCCGGTTTGGCGGCAGGACATGACCGGACGGCTGCCGCCGTCGACGCGAGTCGCGCTGGAGGCCCGCGGGACGGATCCGGCGGCGCTCACGGGCAAGCGCGTGGCTTTGCGCGGCACCGTGACGGAATCCGGCGGGCCGGCGATCGAGCTGCGCTTCGCGGAACAGGTCGAGGACGCGAGGCGGACGGGGGAAGAGTGAGGGGATCGTTGCGCAGAGGCGGCACAGGCCGGCCGGGACGAGGTGCGGGAACGCACGCGCGGTCGCATGCCCTTGCGCGCGCCTTCGTGCTCGCCCTCGCGCTCGGCGCCTCCCTGCTGCTCGGCGCCTGCGCCGCGCTCAACGATTCCACCAGCGCCACCGCGCCCACGCCGCCGCCGCGCCTGGAAGAGACGCTCTCCCCGGCGCAGCGCCAGGAGCATGAGCGCCTCGTCGCCTCCTATGGCGGCGCCTACAACAACCCCAAGCTCCAGGCGCAGATCGAGGGCGTGGTGAACCGGCTGGTCGCCGCCTCCGAGCGGCCGAACCTGCATTACCGCGTCACCATCCTCAATTCGCCGGCGGTGAACGCCTTCGCCCTACCCAACGGCTCGCTCTACGTGACGCGAGGCCTGCTCTCGCTCGCCTCCGACAATTCCGAGCTCGCCTCGGTGCTGTCGCACGAGATGGCGCATGTCATCGCCAACCATGCGGCGACGCGCGAGGACCAGATGAAGCAGGCGGTGCTGGTCAGCCGCGTCATCTCCGACGTCGTCAACGATTCCGACCTCGGCGCGCTGGCGCTGGCGCGCAGCCGCATCTCGCTCGCCTCGTTCTCGCGCGGGCAGGAGCTGGAGGCGGATGCCATCGGCGTCGGTATCAGCGCCCGCGCCGGCTTCGACCCCTACGGCGCCGAGCGCTTCCTCACCACCATGGGCCGGCAGGCCTCGATCCGCTCCTCCTCGATGAGCCAGAGTGCCAGCGCAGACACTACAGACTTCCTGGCGAGCCACCCGGCGACGCCGGAGCGCATCTCCATCGTCATGGCCAATGCGCGCGAATACGCCTCCCCGGACAAGCCGGGCGAGCGCGACCGCAAGCAGTATCTCGCCGCCATCGACGGCCTCGTCTATGGCGACGACCCGAAGGAAGGCTTCGTGCGTGGCCGGCGCTTCTTCCATCCCAAGCTCGGCTTCACCTTCACCGCGCCGGAAGGCTTCACGCTGGAGAACACCTCGCAGGCGGTGCTCGGCGCCAGCACCTCCGGCCGCGAGGCGCTGCGGCTCGACGCAGTGCGGGTCGCCGGCGACCAGTCGCTGGCGCAGTACCTCTCGTCGGGCTGGATCGAGGGCGTGGAGATATCGACGGTGGAGAGCCTGGTGCTGAACGGCTTCCCCGCCGCGACCGCGGTGGCGCGCGGCGAGCAATGGTCGTTCCGCATGTTCGCCATCCGCTTCGGCAGCGACGTCTACCGGCTGATCTTCGCCGCGCGCGAGCTCACCCCCGAGCTCGACAAGCAGTTCCGCGAGGCGGCGGAAACCTTCCGCCGCGTCTCGATCGAGGAGGCGGAGAACGTCAAGCCGCTGCGCATCCGCATCGTCACGGCGGGGCTGACCGACAATATCGAGCGCGTGGCGGCGAAGATGGACGTGCAGGACCGCGCGCTGGAGCGCTTCCTGGTGCTCAACGGGCTGCAGAAGGGCGACAAGCTCTCCTATGGCGAGCAGTACAAGATCATCGCCGAGTAGGGGTGGGGCGGATTGAGGCGCACCCGGACGAGCATCCTTCGAGGCCCGGCTGCGCCGGGCACCTCAGGATGAGGTCGCGTGGGGGCCTTTTCTTCCAGAAACCACCTCATCCTGAGGTGCTCGGGCAAGGCCCGAGCACCTCAGGATGTTCATCCGGCAAAAGGTCGTCCGGACGACATGCCCCTCACGCCGAGAACGCCCCCGCGGGCACGTCGGGGCTGCGGGTCAGGGCGATGCGCAGCTTCTCGATGGCGCGGCTCTCGATCTGCCGCACCCGCTCCTTGGAGATGCCGAGCCGGGCGCCCAGCACTTCCAGCGTCTCGCCCTCCTCGGTGAGCCGGCGCGCCTTGATGATGCGGAACTCGCGCTCGTTGAGGCCGCGCAGCGCGCCCTGCAGCCAGCGCCGGCGGCGCTCGCCGTCGATCTCCATCGACACCTGCTCGTCGGGGAGCGGATCGCCCGCCACGAGCTGGTCCATGCGCTCGGCGCCGTCCTCGTCGCCCATCGTCAGCGGCGCGTTGAGCGACAGGTCGGGAACGTTGAGCCGCGCATCCATGCGCGCCACCTCGATCTCGCTCACCCCGAGCTTCTCGGCGATGGAGCGGTGCATCTCCTCGCGGGTGATCTCGCCGGCCCCGCCATTGGCCCGCTCGAGCTTGGCGCGCACGCGGCGCAGGTTGAAGAACAGCGCCTTCTGGCCGGAGGAGGTGCCGCCGCGCACGATCGACCAGTTGCGCAGCACATAGTCCTGGATCGCCGCGCGGATCCACCAGGAGGCATAGGTGGCGAAGCGCACCTCATGGGTGGTCTCGAAGCGGGAGGCGGCCTCCATCAGGCCGATATGGCCCTCCTGGATCAGGTCGGGCATGGGCAGGCCGTAATTGCGGAAGCGGCGGGCGATGGCGATGGCGAGGCGCATATGCGCATGGATCAGCGCGTGCAGCGCCTTCTCGTCATGCTCCTCTGCCCAGCGGCGGGCGAGCTCGTACTCTTCAGAGCGTTCGAGCAGCGGCGCTGCCATCGCCGCGCGCGCGATCTGGGTGCTGCGGCCGGCCTTGTCGCTCATGCGCGTCTCCCCGAATTGTCGGGACCTGCGCCGCCGCGTGCACGCGGCAAGCGCCGGGCCCGAATGGGGCTAGAACGCGACAGGAAGCGGAAAGTTCCGTATGCGGTCGGGCATCGCTTTGAACTAGGGCCGGATGCCCAAAAGAAAAGGCCCGGCGCGGGGCCGGGCCTTGGGTCTTTGTTCGAGGACGGCGCCGCTCAGGCAGCCGCTTCCTCGGTGTCCGTCTCTTCCTCGGCGGCGTCGAGCTCGGCCTCGGCTTCCGCCTCGCCCTTGCCGGCGCGGCGCGGGCCTTTGAGCAGGTTCTGCTCGATCAGCTTGATCGCCTCGGTCTCGGTGAGGTTATCGACGGCGGCGAGCTCGCGCGCCATGCGATCGAGCGCGGCCTCGTAGAGCTGGCGCTCGGAATAGGACTGCTCGGGCTGGGCCTCGGAACGGTAGAGGTCGCGCACGACCTCCGAGATCGCGACGAGATCGCCGGAATTGATCTTGGCCTCGTATTCTTGCGCGCGGCGGCTCCACATGGTGCGCTTCACGCGGGCGCGGCCCTTCAGGGTCTCCAGCGCCTTCTTCAGGATGGTGGGCTCGGAGAGCTTGCGCATGCCGACGGAGGCGATCTTCGGGACAGGCACGCGCAGCGTCATCTTGTCCTTCTCGAAATGGATCACGAAGAGCTCGAGCTTGAAGCCCGCCACTTCCTGTTCCTCGATCGAGGTGATGCGTCCAACGCCATGGGACGGGTAGACGATGTGCTCGCCCGTCTTGAAGCCCTGGCGGATATTGGTGGACGGCTTCTTGGTCGACGTCATGCTGTGCCTGCTCCTGGGTCTCGGTTCTCACCGGCGCCGCGTCGCCCTCGGCGCGCTGCCGCCTGCGGCTCGTCCGCAGGGAAAAGAAACACCCCGGCGCCCCGCGGATGCGGGAGCCGTACTTCAGCCGTCGACGGAAAACTCAGGGAAGCCCCGCATGCGATATCCGCACGCTGGACGATGGCCCGACATAGATTCCGGGAAGGGCGCTCCAGTTCGGGAGCGTTGCACCATGGCAAACCCATTCGACTGCACGAAGGGCCTTATAGCACAAATCCCGTGAGAATCAAAATACTGCCGCATTGCAGCGCAAGACGCGCCGCCACCGCTGACTCGGGCAGCGGCGGGCGACGTCATGGTTCACAGCGTGCCTCAGGGGCAGCGCGCTCAGTCCTGCTTACCCGGTTCGGGGGACAGATACTGTAGCTTGTCGGGCACACCGTCCCACTCCTTTGCCTCGGGGAGCGGGTCCTTGCGATCGGTGATGTTCGGCCAGACCTTGGCGTATTCGGCGTTGAGCGAAAGCCATTTGTCGAGCCCCGGCTCGGTGTCCGGCTTGATCGCCTCGGCCGGGCATTCCGGCTCGCACACGCCGCAGTCGATGCACTCGTCCGGGTGGATGACCAGGAAGTTCTCGCCTTCGTAGAAGCAGTCCACCGGGCACACGGAGACGCAGTCGGTGTATTTGCACTTGATGCAATTATCCGTGACTACGTAGGTCATTCATCCGGTCTCCGTACGGCGGGTGTGAATTGAGCCCGCGGCGCTCCGTAGCGCACCTCTCCGAGAGTCGCAAGGAACATGAGGTGATCACGGCGCATGGCTGTCCGGCGATTCCGGCGCCTGCACCTCCACATAGGTCGTGGCGGCGGCGCGCGCATCCCCCCGGCGCTCGATAAATCCGGTGACGCGCCACAGCCTCACGCGGGAATCGAGGCTGATGGTCAGCACGTCGCCGAGCCTTACCTGATGGCTCGGGGCGGTGACGCGGGTGCCGTTGAGCCGGATGCGGCCGGCCTTCACCAGCGCCGCGGCACTTGAGCGCGTGCGCACGCAGCGCGCATGCCAGAGCCAGACATCGAGGCGGTGGCGGCCGGAATTGCCCGCATCTTCGGCCACCCGCGTCGCCTCGCCCGGCGCTCAGCCGCCGTTCTTCTCCGCCTCCATCCGCGCCTTCAGCGCGAGCAGGGCAGCGAAGGGCGAATCCGGATCGACCGGCTTGTCGCGGCGGGAATCGTTGCGGTTGTCCGGACGCGAGGCGAAGCGGTCCTGACGATCCTGGCGGTTGTCCGGACGGTTGCCGCGGTCCGGACGGTCGCCACGACGGTGGTCCCCATCCTGGCGCGGCGGGCGGTTGCCCTGGCGCTGATCGTCGCGGCGGTCACCACGAGCCTGGGCGCCCTCGCCCTCGGGACGGCGCTCGCGGCGCTGATCGTCGCGGAACGGACGGCGGCCGCCATTGTCCGGCCGGTCGCGGCGGAACTCCGGACGCCCGCCCTCGGCCGGCGCGCCGGCAGCGGCATCGGTCCGCGCCTCGCCGCGCGGGCCACGGCCTTGAGCACCTTCGCGATTGCCCGGGTTTCCGCCCTTGCGCTGATGCGCCGGACGATGCTGCCCCGGCGGACGGCCGGGACGCCAGACCTCGATCATCGCCGGCTCGGCGGGCGCGGCCTCGGCGGAGACGGCCTCAGCCGGCGCGGCATCGGCAAACTGCGACGGCGCGGCGGCGTCTTCCAGCGCAGGCTCCACCGTCTGATCGAACACCGGATCGGTGAAGACCTCGCCGCTCACCGCGCTCGCGTCGGCAACGACGGTCTCGACGGTTTCCACCGGCTCCGGCGCGGGAAGCTCCTCCAGCGCCGGCTCAATCGTCTGGTCGAAGGCGACGTCGGCCGTTGCCGGCGCGGCTTCCGGCGCCTCCGCCTCGACGACGGCCACCTCTTCCAGCGCCGGCTCGACCGTGTGGTCGAACACCGGATCGGCGAACACCTCGCCACTCACCGCAGTGGCGTCGACGATGATCGTCTCGACGGGCTCGGGGGCGGGCTCGGGGGCGGGCTCGGGGGCGGGAACCGCCTCCAGCGCCGGCTCGACCGTCTGGTCGAAGGCGACGTCAGTGCCGACCGGCACGTCCGCCGCGGTTTCGGTCGCCACCTCGGGGACGGCCTCCGCAACGGGCTCGACGGCAAGCGCTTCGACCACCGGAGCCTCAGCCGCCGGAGCGGCTTTCACGGGCGCGGCTTCCGCCGGCGCAGCTTCCACCGGCGCGGGGCGGCGCTCCATGCGGTAGCCGAGCGAGCGCAGGATGGAAGCGAAGTCCTCGCCCGCGCAGCCGGCCAGCGAGGTCATGGCGACGGTGGCGATGAAGCCGTTGCCGTCGAAGGCGCCCGCCGGCTTCTCGCCGGGCGAATTGGGCCGCCAGGCCAGCGCCGGGCGGATGAGGTCGGCGAGGCGCTCGAGGATGTCGACGCGCACCGCCCGCTCGCCGGCGACGCGGAAGCCGACGGCGCGGTAGAGACCCTTCTGGATCTCCGGATCGACCGGGATCGAGGTGCGGCCGGAGGCAGCGAGGTGCGGCAGCTCGTCCAGCCCCTTCTGCTGCAGGCCGCCATGCTTGAGCGCCCAGAGCTGGGCGGCGAGCGCGCGCGGCGCCGGCTTCAGAAGCGTCGGGACGTAGATGTGGTGGGCGCCGAAGCGCACGCCGTGGCTGCGGAGCACCGCGCGGGCCTCCTGCGGCAGGCCCTTCATCTCCTCGGCCACCTTGTGGCGCTCCAGCACGCCGAGCGACTCGACGATCTGGAAGGCGATGCCGCGGGCGATGCCGGTGACGTCCTCGGCGCGGCCGAGCACCATCAGCGGGGCCAGCAGCTTCTCGATATACGCCTTCAGCCAGAGATCGATGCGCGCCTGCACGGAATCCCGCGCCGGCCCGGTGAGGTGCTCGTCGGCGATGATCTTGAGCCGCGGGGTCAGCACCTCGTCGCCGGGGATCAGCTTGGCGACGGGATCGCCGATCCAGCGCAGCGTGCCGTCGGAGGACAGCACAAAGGCATCGTCCGGCGCCTCGGCGAGCTTGGCGGCGCGCGCCTCGATCTCGCCGGCCAGCGCCTTCTGCGCGGTCGAGCGCAGGGCCTTCGCCTCGGGACCGCCGGCGGAAGCGTCCGCCGCGAACTGGAAGCCGAGCAGATGGCCGATCACGTGGCCTTCCACGACGACGTCGCCGGTCTTGGTAATTTCAGTTTCGAGCATCGCGTTCTCTCGCAGGCGCCTCATCAGCACGCTGGTCCGGCGATCGACGAAGCGGTGGGCGAGCCGCTCGTGAAGCGCATCGGAAAGCCTGTCTTCCACACGGCGTGTGACGCCTTGCCAGTGTTCCGGGTCGTCGAGCCAATCCGGCCGGTTCGCCGCGAAGGTCCAGGTACGGATCTGCGCAATGCGTCCCGACAGCGTGTCTATGTCACCTTCCGCTCGGTCCGCCAAGGCCACTTGTTTGGCGAACCAGTCGGTGGAGAGCCGTCCGCGCTGCATGAGATCGCTGTAGACGGTCGCCACGAGGTCGGAATGCGAGGCCGGCGAGACCTTGCGATAGTCGGGAAGCTGGCAGGCTTCCCACAGCCGCTCCACCGCATTGGCGCTGCTGGCGAAGCGCCTTATCGCCGGGTCGCCGGCGAGCCGTTCCAGCACCAGCACGTCGTCGGCCGTGGGCGCACGGGTCAGCCCGTCCTCGCGCGGGGGAATGGCGAGAGAGCGGTTCAGCGTCTCGATCGACGAAAAGTCGAGCGCGGTGTTGCGCCATTGCAGCACACGGTGCGGCTCGAAGCTGTGCGCCTCCAGCCGCTCGACGAGTTCGGCGTCGAAGGGCGGGCAGCGTCCGGTGGTGCCGAAGGTGCCGTCGCGCTGGGCGCGGCCGGCGCGGCCGGCGATCTGCGCCAGTTCGCCCGGATTGAGCCGGCGGAACTGCCAGCCGTCGAACTTCACGTCGCCCGCGAAGGCGACATGGTCAACGTCGAGGTTGAGCCCCATGCCGATGGCGTCGGTGGCGACGAGATAGTCGACGTCGCCATTCTGGTAGATGGCGACCTGGGCGTTGCGGGTGCGCGGCGAGAGCGCGCCGAGCACCACCGCGGCGCCGCCCCTCTGCCGGCGGATTAGCTCGGCGATGGCGTAGACCTCGTCGGCCGAGAAGGCGACGATGGCCGAGCGCCGCGGCAGGCGGGTGATCTTCTTCTCGCCGGCGAAGGTGAGGTTGGAGAGGCGCGGCCGCACGAGGATGGAGACGCCCGGCAGCAGTTTCTCCACCAGCGGGCGCATGGTGGCGGCGCCGAGCAGCAGCGTCTCCTCGCGCCCGCGCCGGTTGAGCAGCCGGTCGGTGAAGACATGGCCGCGGTCGAGGTCGGAAGCGATCTGGATCTCGTCGAGCGCCACGAAGGCGACGTCGAGGTCGCGCGGCATGGCCTCGACGGTGGAGACCCAGTAGCGCGGATTGGCCGGCTTGATGCGCTCCTCGCCGGTGACCAGCGCGACATTATGCTCGCCGGCGCGCTCGATGAGCTTGCCGTAGACCTCGCGCGCGAGCAGGCGCAGCGGCAGCCCGATCAGCCCGGAGGAGTGGCCGAGCATGCGCTCGATGGCGAGGCTGGTCTTGCCGGTATTGGTGGGGCCGAGCACAGCGGTGACGCCGCGCGCCCGCAACGAGGGCGGCAACGGCTTGGCATCCTGGCGGGTGAAGGCCGGCGGTGCGGCGATGTTCATGAAGCCGATCGGTTGGTCGGGCCGGACGGGGCGGCCCTTTTAGCACGGATTCCCCATATAGGGGCGCCGGCGCGGAATTGCCCGTGCGGCTGCCGATCCTGGAAAGCCGACCACGAAGCACCCTCATCCTGAGGTGCTCGCGCAGCGAGCCTCGAAGGATGGTCGGCACCGTGCACCCGGACGAGCATCCTTCGAGGCCCGGCTGAAGCCGGGCACCTCAGGATGAGGGTCATCCCTGGGACAACGCCCCTACGGCGCCGCCGCCTTGGCGGGGGTGGCCTTCTTCCCGACCATGGGCTCGGTTTCGAAGCTCTCTGCCTCCAGCGCGGCGACGCCGATGGCGGTGCTCACCGAGGCGCGGAAGGGCACCAGCATGCGCGTGCCGGCGACGGGCGCCAGCCACACATACATCTCCTTGTTCGCCATCATGTACTTCACCGCCGTGCGGTTCGGCCGGTGGCCGGAGACCGGGCGGTAGGCGACGCGGCAGACCACGGACGGGCCGGCATAGCCCTTCTCGGCCTTCACCTGCTCCATGCGCTCGAAGCTGAGCGCGAGGTCGTAGCGCTGGCGGCCATCGAAGATAGAGAGCGTGCGCTCGCAGGCCTTGGCCGAGAGCGGATCGTCCGTGCCCGGCACCAAGATCAGCGCCGCGGTCATCGGGTCGAACACGCCCTTCTTGTCCTTGTCGGTCACCGGCACGCGGTCGGAGGAGGGGCCGACCGGCGGCATGACCGCCATCTGGGTGACCCCGGTGCCGTTCATGACGAGGCGGATGGCTTCGTTCTTCTTGTCGGACTCGGCCTCCATGGCGAAGGCGCGGGGTGCCAGCGCGTCGCGGGCGATGACGCCGCGCGCGCCCGCCGTGCCCTTGCCGGGCGAGACCGCCTGCACCACGCCGGTGAGGCGGCCGCTGCCGGAGGCGATGTAGGACTTGTCGTCGACCTCGATCATCAGGGCGGCGCGGCCGACCTCCAGCCCGCCGAGCGACATGCGATAGCGCGCCTCGAGCCGGCCGTCGGCATGCGCCGCGCTCGCCGCACCGAAGCCGGCGAGCGCCATTGTCGCCGTGAGGCAGAACCGCATCATCAAGGGCAAGATCCCGCTGAAGATCCCGTCAGATCCCGAATCGCCCGGCCGAACCGTGCCGGAGCGTCATTTATCCCCGTTTCGGATGGCGTTGGAAGGCGGCGGAACTGTGACTCGTCCCCTGCCCGTCCTCCTCACGAAGACGGCATCGCGGCGCGCCGACGCGTCATCGGGCGTCCGGCTCGGTGCTCACAGCACGCCCCGGGCGTCGAGCGTGCGGACCAGCCATAGCGCGGCGAACAGCGCGCCGACGGAGAGGATGACCGAGAACACGGCATAGGCGAGGGCGGAAAGCGCCTGCCCGCGCTCATAGAGCAGCGCGGTCTCCAGCGAGAAGGCCGAGAAGGTGGTGTAGCCGCCCATCACGCCGGTGGTGAGGAACAGGCGCACCGGCTGCGGCAGGCCGCTCTTCAGCGCCCAGTATTCGGCAACGAGGCCGATGGTGAAGGAGCCGGTGACGTTGATGAACAGCGTGCCGAAGGGAAACTCGGCGCCGAGGAGGCGCGGCGCGGTGAGGTTGACGCCATGCCGCAGCATGCCGCCGAGCCCCGCGCCCAGAAAGACCAGCAAAAAGCTCACGCACGCCTCCTTCTGCGCTCCCGGCGCGAAAAGCAGGCGTCATCAGCATCAGCGCGGTTTTGAGGGAGACACCATTCCCGCAAACAGGATAGCAAGCGGCGGACGCGGCGCAAGGCACTACCAGATATGACCGTTATTCCACCCTCATCCTGAGGTGCGAGCGCAGCGAGCCTCGAAGGATGGTCGCTCGAGCGCACCCGGACGGCATCCTTCGAGGCCCGGCATCCGCCGGGCACCCTCAGGATGAGGAGGAGCGGGCGGCCGAAACCGCGCAGACCCGCCGCCGGCCTTGACGGCGCGGGGGGCGTTCCTTATAGGAGCGCACTCTTAAATTCCCACGGATGCCGCATGCGGGATCGTCGGGCCCTATGGCCCGCGGCGCAACGGCTGCGAAGAATAAGGAAGTCCACGATGTCCCGTCGGTGCGAACTTACCGGCAAGGCGGTTCTGACCGGCAATCTCGTGAGCCACTCGAACCGCAAGACCCGTCGGCGCTTTCTGCCGAACCTGGTGAACGTCACGCTCACCAGCGACGTGCTGAAGCGGTCGGTGAAGCTGCGCGTGAGCGCCAACGCCCTGAAGACCGTCGACCATCGCGGCGGCCTCGACGCGTTCCTGATCAAGGCCCGCACCGAGGAGCTGTCGCCGAAGGCGGCCGAGCTCAAGCGCGCCGTGGTGAAGGCCAATCTCGCGGCTTCGTCGGAAGCGGCGGCCGCCTGAGCCGATGAAGCTCGCCGGCGCCGAGGTCTCCGCGGCGAGGTTCGCCCTCCCCGTCATCGCCATGATGGCGGTCGTGGCGGCCTCGAACGTCGCGGTCCAGTACCCCGTCGAGCTGTTCGGCCTGCAGGAGGCGCTCACCTGGGGCGCCTTCACCTACCCGGTCGCCTTCCTCGTCAATGACCTGACCAACCGCCGCTTCGGCCCCGCCGTCGCCCGGCAGGTGGTCTATTTCGGCTTCGCGCTGGCCGTGGTGCTGTCGATCTGGTTGGCGACGCCGCGCATCGCGCTCGCCTCCGGTACCGCCTTCCTGATCGGCCAGCTGCTCGACATCAACGTGTTCAACCGGCTGCGCCGGATGAGCTGGTGGCAGGCGCCGCTGGCCGGCAGCATGTTCGGCTCGGCGCTCGACACCGCGCTGTTCTTCTCGCTCGCCTTCGCCGGCGACGAGGCGATGTCCTTCCCCGTCACCTATGCCTTGACCGGCATCACCGTGCCGCTCTGGGTCGGGCTCGCCTTCTTCGATTTCCTGGTGAAGGTCGGCTGCGCGCTCCTGGCGCTGCTGCCCTATGGCGCGCTGATGGGCTGGCTGAAGCCCTGGGGCGGGACGCAGTCGATCGCGCGCTGAAGATTTGCGCGCGCTGAAGATTTGCGGGCTGATTGCCCTCGCGCTCTGAGCGCGCCTCTCTCCTAATCCGGCCCGACGACCGCGAAGCGCAGCAGCAGCGTGCGCTGGAGCGCGGAGAAATTGTCGTCCGAGAGCACGGTGAGGATGAGCTCGCCGGCCGCGTTCCGGTGCAGCGCCAGCGCTTCCATATTGTCGATCGCCATCACCCGGCTCACCGAGATCAGCACCTCGCCGTCGATCAGCGCTCCCGGCCGGATCTCGCTCAGCGGGAAGCGGCGGATGCGCATGGCGACGCCGCGAAAGATGTCGAAGCGGCGCTCCAGCAGGTAGACCATGCCGTCATCGGCGAGCGCCGCGTCGGTGGCGGAGAACTCGTCGGTGCGGCGGACGGCAAAGCGCCCCGTGGCCGCCGGCTTCTTCAGCGGACCGAACAGGAAGCCCGGCAGGATCGCCGGATCGTCCGGGCTCTCCTCGGCGATGACGATCAGCGGCGCCGGCTTTCCGTCCGGCGGGGCGAGCATCGCCTCCAGGCTCTCATTGTTGCCGAGCTTCGCCAGCTCCGGGTCGGAGAGCAGGAGACGACCGGTCGCGTTCAGCGGGTCGGCGCCGGGGAAGAGCCAGACCTCCTGCTTGCGCTCGATGCCGGCGAGGATGCCGGCCCTGGTGCGCACGAGGGATTCGACGTCGGCCCGTCCCCGCCGCGCCAGCGTGCCGCCGCCGGCGACCCGCATCGGCGCGAGGCGCGCCTCCGCGATGCCGGTCGGCCGGTCGCCCTCGCTGACGATGCGCCCCGACAGCCAGGAGCCGCGGTCGCTCGCCGCGATGAAATGGCCGTCGGGATCGAGCAGCAGGCTTGAGAGGCCGCCGAACCCTTCGGCCGGCGAGGACAGCACCAGCCCGCCGCGGAACTCCAGCGGCCCGAAACGGGTAAGGCCGGTGACGTCGAAGCGCTCAACCGGCGTTGCCGTGATCTCGATCGGCACGGCCTGCGCCGGGGCGGGCGAGGGCGCCAGAAGCGGCAGAAGCAGCGCAAGGGCGGCGAGCGAGCCACGCATTCCCGTCCCCTCGTTCAGCGCCGGGCCGGCAGCATGCGCAGCACCAGCCCGTCCCGCCGCACGAACTGGTGCCAGAGCGCCGCCGCCACATGCAGCGCGACGAGGCCGGCGAGGACGAAGGCGAGGACGACATGCACCCGCCCGGTGCCGAGCTGCTTGCCCAGCGCCGTGACGGTGACCGCGCCGAGGATCGGCTGCACGAGGATGGCGAGATAGAGTAGACCGTGGGTGGCGTGGGCGGCAATGGCAAGCGGGCGCGACATGTCGGGCAAGGGCGGCGCCTTGTGGGTCAGCCGCCAGGAGATGCGCAGCACCGCCAGCGCCAGCACGGTATAGCCGCAGAACAGGTGGAGACGGAAGAGATAGAACCGCCCCTCCGAGCCGCGCTCGAAGAAGCCCCAGCTCCAGCCGGTGGCGAACTGCACCAGCACCAGCGCCGCCACCAGCCAGTGCAGGGTGCGGGCGACGCGGTCATATCTCTCGGTCATAAGCGGGGAGGTTCCTCGAATCGGGTCCGTAACGAATCCCCGCATATTGCGGCGCGAATCATTTCCGTGCCATGTCATCGGCAGCGGATTTGATCGGGAGCATCCATTGGCACAGGGGCAATCCATGGATCGCCTGTCCCGCCGGCCGGCGCAGCCGGATGCCCGTGCCAGCAAACCCGAAGCTCTGAAGGCCGCCTCTCCCGGCAAGCACGGCGCCGCCGCGCGTCAGACGCGGCCGAAGACCGCCAACCGCCTCAAGCGCATCGAAGCCAAGCGCGGCGCCATACTCGACGCGGCGCTCACCCTGTTCTCGCGCTACGGCCTTCACGGCACCACGGTGGAGCAGATCGCCCGCACTGCCGCCGTCTCCAAGACCAATCTGTTCTACTATTTCGCCTCGAAGGAAGACGTCTATGTCGGCGTGCTGAGCCGGCTGCTCGACCAGTGGCTGGAGCCGCTGCGCGACTTGCAGCTCGACACCGACCCGATCGAGGGCATCGGCGAATATATACGCCGCAAGGTGCTGTTCTCGCGCACCCACCCCGAGGCCTCCCGCCTGTTCTGCCTGGAGATGGTGCAGGGCGCGCCGCTGCTGCGCCGCGAGCTCGAGACCTCGCTGAAGGAGCTGGTGGACGCCAAGGCCGAGGTGATCCGCGCCTGGACCGCTGCCGGCAAGCTCGGCCCGATCGACCCCCATCACCTGATCTTCGCGATCTGGGCGACGACGCAGCACTACGCCGATTTCGCCTCGCAGGTCGACGCGCTGCTGAACACGGGACTGGACGAGGACCGCTTTGTCGAAGAGGCTACGCTGAACGTCCAGCGGATCATTCTCGACGGGCTGCGCGTGCGCAAGGACGACTGAACAGGCGGCGCATGGGTGTCGGCGCCTGCGACGCGCCCGTCACCGGTCTCGATGAAGGAAGTGCATGTCATGAAGCGCCGCGCGCTACTCCTGTCCGCCGCCGGCCTGTGGCTGGCCGCTATGCTGTCGGCTGCCCCTTTGGCGGCGGCGACGTCGGACAGCCGCCCCGCGGACAAGACCCTCGACGTCGAGGCGCTGCTCAACGACCCGAACGCGCCGACCGCCGGCAACCCGAAGGGCGACGTCACCATCGTCGCCTTCTTCGACTATAATTGCGGCTATTGCCGCAAGGCCGCGCCGGAGCTGGAGCGGCTGGTGAAGGAGGACGGCAATATCCGCCTCGTCTACAAGGACTGGCCGATCCTGTCGGAATCCTCCGTCGTGGCGGCGCAGCTCGCTTTGGCGGCGAAGTACCAGGGCAAGTACGAGGCGGCACACAAGAAGCTGATGACCCTGCCGGGACGCGCCTCTACCGAGCGCATGAGCGCGGCGCTGGGCGATGCCGGCGTCGACCGGGCCAAGCTCGCCAAGGACCTGAAGACGCATGCCCGCGAGATTGGCGCGCTGCTGACGCGCAACAACGAGCAGGCCGAGGCGCTGGAGCTGCCGGGCACGCCGGTCTATCTCGTCGGCCCCTACAAGGTGGCGGCCGCGCTCGACTATGACGGCTTCAAGCAGGTGGTGAAGGACGCCCGCGCCCGCGCCGCCGCGCAGTAAGGGCTCTGCTTCCCTCACTCTCTTTCCTCCCTCATCCCCGGGCTTGACCCGGGGATCCAGGGGACGGTTGCGCCCGGTCACTGGGTGGCAGGAACTCGGGCTTGCCCGAGTTCCTTGCTGGGAGACCGAAGTCGGCAAATGCCGACTTCGGGTCAAGCCCGGCCATGAGGATGTTTTGGGTGGAATCACCCACGAGGGACCTCATCCTGAAGTGCGAGCGCAGCGAGCCTCGAAGGATGGTCGGCACCGTGCACCCGGACGAGCATCCTTCGAGGCCCGGCTATGCCGGGCACCTCAGGATGAGGGTGTACTTGGCTATGAGAAATGGGCCCTACAACCGCCCCACGGCCCGCGCCAGCACCTCGTCCGGGCTCCCCGAGCTTTCGATCACCGTCCAGTCGAGCGGGCCGAGATCGCGCCCGGCCTGCCAGTGCACGACATCTGCCGTGGCGTCGGAGGCGTCGCCGCGGCGGGCCTCGACGCGGCGGGCGAGGGCGTCGACCGGCGCCTCCAGCCACAGCCCGAGGAAATCGACGCCGCAGGCGCGGGCAACTTCGGCGATGGCGGCGCGCTCGTCCGGGCGCTGGTGCACCGCGTCGACCACCACGCCATGGCCGGCGGCGAGCACGGCTTCCGC
Source organism: Xanthobacteraceae bacterium (assembly GCA_029239875.1). Lineage (GTDB taxonomy): Bacteria > Pseudomonadota > Alphaproteobacteria > Rhizobiales > Xanthobacteraceae > Ancylobacter. Next base: position 66,031 of record JARBUD010000002.1, read on the forward strand.
CCGCGCGCGCAGCGTCTCGTAGACCGCCTCGGTCATCTCCATCGAGTAGGCGCCCGAGGGCAGCCGCTCCAATTCCGGCGTGCCGTGCAGGCGCTTGCGCTCGACGTCCGAGCGCAGATGCACTGCCCCCGGCACCGGGCCGATAAACGGGGCGAGGCGGGCGGCGAGCGTGCTCTTGCCCGAACCCGACAGCCCGCCCACCGCGACGAGCCGCACAGGACGGGGCCGCAATGCCTCCTCGGCGAAGGCGAGATAATCCTGCGCCTCCTCCACCGCTGCCGCGCGAGCCGCCCCGGCGCGATGGCCGAGGGCGGCGGCCAGCACCTGCGCCCTTATCGCGGCGCGCAGCGCGATGAACAGCGGCAGCGCCGCGAGGCCGTCGAAGGGCGGGGCGGCGCCGCAGGCGATGAGGTAGCGGTTGAGCAGCAGATTGGCCTCGAAGGCGAGGCCGCGCGCGCCGATGTCCATCAAGAGGAAGGCGAGGTCGTAGAGCCGGTCTGTGGTCGCCAGCGCCTCGTCGAACTCCAGCGCGTCGAACAGCACCGGCCGCCCGTCGATCAGCGCGATGTTGCGCAGATGCAGGTCGCCATGGCAGCGACGCACCTCGCCGGCCTCGGCGCGGCGCGCCAGCAGCGGCTCCAGCCGGTCGAAGGCCTCGGTAAAGGCGGCGTCGAGCCCGGCCACGCGCTCCGGCGCGAACACCTGCGGGCTCTCGTCCAGCCCGGCGACGACGCCGCGCGCCACCTTGTGCAGGCCGCCGGGCGGCGTGGCGGCGGCCGAGGCGCGTTCATGCATCCGCGCCACCTGCTCCGCCAACGCGGCGATCAGCGGGGCGGAAAGCCCTTCGCGCGCCGCCACCTTGTCGAGCGTCGCGGCCTCGTCGAAGCGGCGCATATGCACCGCCCATTCGACGGTCTCGCCCCTTTGCTCGCCCTCGCCGCCGAGATGCAGCGCGCCGCCCCGGCGCACGATGGGCACGAGGCCGAGATAGAGCTCCGGCGCGGTGGCGCGGTTGATCTCGATTTCGCGGGCGCAGGCGCGCCGGCGCTTCTCCAGTGTCGAGAAATCCATGAAGGAAAAGCGCACCGCGCGCTTGACCTTGTAGACGTCCGCGCCGGCGAGGAAGACCACGGCGCCATGGGTGTCGATGCGTCCCACCGCTTCCTTCAGCCCATAGGTCGCGGGATCGGCGAGCAGGCGGAACACCGGCTCCTGGTCGGCGACGACGTGGTCGGCACTGATACTCATCGCGGGCACTCTACAACAGGGGTTCTGGCCCGCCATACGGCAAGCTGCGCAGCCCGCCATCGGTCGTGTCATCTGCCGTGCGATCGCGGTGGGCGGGCGCGCGGTTTCGCCATAAGCATGGCGCAGAAGAACCTACCGTGCTCCCGCCCGCCTGATCAGGATTCCCCGTGACCGACACTCCCCCGCGCATGCCCGGCTTCGGCAGCGACAATGTCGCCGGCGTCTCGCCCGCCATCCTCCAGGCCCTCGCCGCCGCCAACGAAGGCCCCGCCCCCTCCTATGGCGCCGACGAGGTCTCCGCCCGCGTCGAGACGCGGCTCTCGGCGCTGTTCGAGCGCGAGGTGGCGGTGCTGCTGGTCTCCACCGGCACGGCGGCGAACGCGCTGTCGCTCGCCGTGCTCACCCCGCCCTGGGGCGCGGTGCTCTGCCATGCCGAGAGCCATATCGAGAACGACGAATGCGGCGCGCCGGAATTCTTCACCGCTGGCGCCAAGCTGGTGCATGTGCCGGGCGACAGAGCACTGATCGACCCCGAAGCACTGGCCAAGGAAGCCGCCTATGGCCGCGGCGACGTGCACCGCGTGCAGCCGGCCTGCGTCTCCATTACCCAGGCGAGCGAGCTCGGTACGCTGTATTCGCTCGAGCATGTCCGGGCCATCGGCGCGGTCTGCCGCGAGGCGGGCCTCGGCCTGCACATGGACGGCTCGCGCTTCGCCAATGCGGTGGCCGCGCTCGGCGCCTCACCGGCCGAGCTGACCTGGAAGGCCGGTGTCGACATCCTCTCCTTCGGCGCCACCAAGAACGGCGCCATGGGAGTCGAGGCCATCGTGCTGTTCGACAAGGCGAGGGCTGACGAGCTGGCGTTGCGCCGCAAACGTGCGGGGCACCTTTCCTCCAAGATGCGCTTCCTCGCGGCGCAGATGGAGGCCTATCTGGCTGATGATCTCTGGCTCGCCAATGCCCGCCATGCCAACGCCATGGCGGCGCGCCTCGCCGCCGGGCTCGCGGCGATCCCCGGCGTCGAGCCGCAGGGCGAGACGGAGGCGAACATGCTGTTCGTGCGCCTGCCGCAGAACATGATCGACGGGCTGCTGGCGCAGGGCTTCCGCTTCTACACCGGCCGCTGGGACGAGCGGGTGGCGCGGCTCGTCACCTCCTTCGCCACGACAGAGGGCGACGTCGACCTGCTGCTGGAGGCGGCGGGGAAGTTGGCCTGAGCCGCCTGCGTGCTTCGAGGCCGCCCTGCGGGCGGCACCTCAGCATGAGGAAGCTGGTTCTTCCCCGGGGTCCTCATCCTGAGGTGCCCGGCGCAGCCGGGCCTCGAAGGACGCAGGACGGCGCCGTTTGCCTTCAGATCACACCACCGACGACACCGCCTCGGGCGACTGCTCCAGCGCGTGCGCCATGAAGTCGAGCGCGGAGCGGATCTGCGCCCGGCTGGCCGGCCCGCCGAGGCAGACGCGCACCGCTTCGCTCGCCGGGCCGGCCACGGTGAAGGCGTCGCTCGCCACCACGCCGATGCCGGTCGATCGCATATGGCCGACGAAGGCCGAGCGGGTCCACGGTTCCGGCAGCTCGATCCAGAGATTGAAGGCGAGCGGATCGGCGCGGAAGGAGCCAGCCGGCAATATGTCGGTCGCCATCTGCTGGCGCGCCTGCGTCTCCGAACGGATGAAGCGCAGTAGCGTGTCGGCGGTGCCGTCCTCGATCCAGCGCGTCGCCAGCGCCGTGGTGAGCGGCGAGGCCATCACGTTCGCCGTGCGCAGCGCCGCCGCGAAGGGATAGCCCGAGCGCGCATCCGGCACCACGACATAGGCCGCGCGCAGCCCGGCGCCGATGCATTTGGCGAGCCCCGCCACATGCCAGGTGAGGTCCGGCGCGATGGCGGCGAGCGGCGGCGGGCCATGCGCGGGGATGAAGCCATAGGCGTCGTCCTCGACGATCGGCACGCCGAAGCGCCGGGCGACCTGCGCGATGGCGGTACGCCGCGCCTCGGGGATGGTCAGCGTGGTCGGGTTCTGCAGCGTCGGGTTGAGGTAGAGCGCCTTGGGCGCGTGCTCGGCGCAGGCCTTGGCGAAGGCGTCGGGATCGATGCCCTCAAAGTCCATCGGCAGGCCGCAGAGCCTCACCCCGAGCTGCGCCGCCACCGCCCGCGCGCCGGGATAGGTGACGGCCTCGCACAGCACCGTGTCGCCCGCCTTCGCCAGCAGGCCGAGAATGCCGAGCAGCGCGGGATGGGCGCCCGGCGTGACGAAGACGCGCTCCTGCGCCGGCACCAGCGCCCGCCGCCCCAGCCAGGCGGAGGCGGCGTCCTTGTCGGCCGGGGTGCCGCCGAAACCCTGGTAGCGCAGCAGCGCCACCAGATCGCGCGCCACCTCGGCAAGGCCGTCCTGCATGCGCTCGATCAGAACTGGGTCGTCCGGCTCGGGCGGCAGGTTCATCGACAGGTCGACCGTGCCCGGACGCGCCGCGCTGGCGGTGCGGGTCTTCGGCCGCGGCGAGCCGGTGACGAAGGTGCCTTGCCCGACGCGCGATTCGACGAGGCCGCGCTTCTGCGCCTCGACATAGCCGCGCGCCACGGTGGTGAAGTCGATGTCGAGCCTTGTGGCGAGCTTCCTCTGCGGCGGCAGCCGGTCGCCGATGGCGAGCCTGCCGGCGCGTATGTCCTCGGCGATCAGGTCGGCGATGGCGAGGTAGCGCGGCTTGTCGGAGCGGGAGAGGTCGGGAATCCAGTCGGCCATCGTGCTCTTCTTTAACTGTCGTCATCCCGGAATTGCCGCAGGCAATATCCGGGATCGTTCTCCGTCCTGCGAGCGATCCCGGCTCTACGGCTTCGCCTTCGGCCGGGATGACGACATCACGTCTAGCACAGCATAATTGACTGGAAAATGTTGCAGAGGTTGTCGGGCACCTCTGGTCCACAATTTGCTGCGTAAGTGAAGCTACCTACGACGTGCCGGCTAATGCGCATGAAGCGGGCATCTTCCCGCCGTTTCGTTAGGCTTACGCATCATTTTTCAACAGCTCTAGACTCGGCCATTCTCTCAAATTGAATGTATTATTGTATGTAAATTGACTGTTCTGATGATTCTTTTAGCAATCTGTCAATTGGCACATTGATTGCAAATCCCTCTGGCGTGAGGCCGGCGCATCGCCGGTCCCGTCCAGTCAAGGAGAGCGACATGGCCACCATCACCGTGCCGGCCCACCAGAAGGGCGACGTGCTCGTCGATTACGAGGACAAGAAGTTCGAGGACGTCAAAGCCGCCCCCGGCGAGAAGGCGCTGGTCACCTTCCACACCGTCGCCTTCGAGGGTTCGATCGGCCTGGTGAACCTGCTTCAGGCCTCGCGCCTGATCCAGAAGGGCTTCGAGACCTCCGTCCTGCTCTACGGGCCCGGCGTCACGCTCGGCGTGCAGCGCGGCTTCCCCAAGATCGGCGACGAGGCCTTCCCCGGCCATCTCAACTTCAACGGCCGCATCGAGAAGATCATGAACGACGGCGGCAAGGTCTATGCCTGCCGCTTCGCCCTGCAGGCGCTCTACGGCCATGGCGAGGGCGCGCTGATCCCCGGCGTCATCCCGATCTCGCCGCTCGACGTGCTCGACATCGTGCTCGTCCACCGCCGCGACAACGCCTTCATGCTCCACACCTGGACGCTTTGACGGGCGCGGCGCACCGCATCGAGGAGGCCGGAATGTCTCAAGCGACTTTGGCCGAGAAGCGTATCGTGAGGGTGGGCGCGGTGCAGATCGCGCCCGACCTCGACAGCCTGGAGGGCACGCTCACCCGCGTGCTCGCCGCGCTGGACGAGGCGGCGGGGAAGGGCGCGCGGCTCATAGTCTTCCCCGAGACCTTCGTGCCCTGGTACCCCTATTTCTCCTTCGTGCTTCCCCCGGTGCTCACCGGCGCGGAGCATCTGCGGCTCTACGAGAACGCGGTCGTCGTACCCGGCCCGGTGACGGAGGCCGTGGGCGCCGCCGCCCGCCGCCTCGGCGTGGTGGTCGCGCTCGGGGTGAACGAGCGCGACCACGGCTCGCTCTACAACACCCAGCTCGTCTTCGACGCCGACGGCACGCTCCTGCTCAGGCGCCGCAAGATCACCCCGACCTTCCACGAGCGGATGATCTGGGGGCAGGGCGACGGCGCCGGCCTCAAGGCGGTCGACACCGCCGTCGGCCGGGTCGGCGCGCTGGCCTGCTGGGAGCACTACAATCCCCTCGCCCGCTACGCCCTGATGGCGCAGCACGAGGAGATCCACGTCGCCCAGTTCCCCGGCTCGCTGGTGGGACCGATCTTCGCCGAGCAGATAGAGGTGACGATCCGCCACCACGCGCTGGAATCCGGCTGCTTCGTGGTCAATTCCACCGGCTGGCTGACGGACGAGCAGATCGCCCGCATCTCGCCGGACGAGAAGCTGCGCAAGGCGCTGACCGGCGGCTGCATGACGGCGATCATCTCGCCCGAAGGCAGCCATGTGGTGCCCCCGCTCACCTCCGGCGAAGGCATCCTGATCGCCGATCTCGACATGGGCCTCATCACCAAGCGCAAGCGGATGATGGATTCGGTCGGTCACTACGCCCGGCCCGAACTGCTCAGCCTCAACCTCGACAACCGGCCGGCTGCAACGATGCAGCAGGCTGCTCCCTTCCCAGCGAACCATGGGAGTGCGTCCGATGAAGCCGATGGACCTGGCGAGCGAGCTTCAGCCGCTGCCGACGGAGCATCTGATCAACGAGTTGCAGTCCTACGGGGTGCGGCTCGTTGATCCGAAGGCCGGCGCGGATAGCCGCCGCGGCGGTGCCGGCCCTTCCGATCACAAGGCGCTCACCCTGGACGGCATGACGGTGATGGTGCCGGTGCACACCGCGCCGGCCTTCGAGAGCCCGTACCTCGTCGAGAAGCCCGACGCCTATGGCAAGAGCCGCATCAGCCGCGACGGGCTGGTGATCGGCGAGGTGTCGTTCCCCCTGCAGCCGAAATTCTACGGGCTCTCCACCGCCGACGGCATCCCCTATTCGAAGATCGCCGTGCTGCACGGACGCGACGTGCTGGCGACGACGGTGCTGCAGAGCTGCATCCGCTACCAGAGCCGCACCAAGACCTGCCAGTTCTGCGCCATCGGCCAATCGCTGGCGGCGGGACGGACCATCGAGCGCAAGACCCCCGCACAGCTTGCCGAGGTCGCCAAGGCCGCCGTGGAGCTCGACGACGTCAGGCACATGGTGATGACCACCGGCACGCCGCCCGGGAAGGATCGCGGCGCGGCGATCCTCACCGAGAGCGCGGCAGCGGTGAAGGCGGCGGTGGACCTGCCCATCCAGGTGCAGTGCGAGCCGCCGGACGACGATGCGTGGTTCGCGCGCATGCATGAGGCCGGGGCGGATGCGCTCGGCATGCATCTGGAAGCCTGCACCGAGGAGGTGCGCGCGCGCATCATGCCCGGCAAGGCGCAGGTGTCGGTGGAGCGCTATTTCCAGGCCTTCGAGGCCGCCGTCCCGGTGTTCGGGCGCGGGCAGGTCTCGACCTACATCCTCGCCGGCCTCGGCGACAGCCGGGAGGACATCCTTGCCGTCTGCGACCGGCTGACCCGCATCGGCGTCTATCCTTTCGTCGTGCCCTTCGTGCCGATCTCCGGCACGCCGCTGGAAAGCCACCCCACGCCCTCGCCCGCCTTCATGAACGCCATTCTCGGCCCGCTCTCGGGGATGATGATCGCGCGCGGGCTGAAATCCATCGAGGTGAAGGCCGGCTGCGCCAAATGCGGCGCCTGCTCGGCGCTCTCCACCTATGAAAGAAGGGCCTGCTCATGATCTTCGAGCCCTTCCGCCCGTTTCTTCCCAACGATTTCCAGGTGAAGTTCGCCACCGCGACATGGGAGAAGCGTTGTGCGGCGGCGCTGCGCCGGCAGGTGTTCTGCGAGGAACAGGGTCTGTTCGACGGCGACGACCGCGACGCCATCGACGAGGCCGCCATCCCCATCGTCGCCGTCTCCATGCTCGGGCTGCTCGCGGACGACGTGGTCGGCACGGTGCGCATCCACGAGGCCGAGCCCGGCGTGTGGTGGGGCTCGCGCCTCGCCGTGGCGGCGGATTACCGGAAAGTGGGCGCCCTCGGCGCGGCGCTGATCAAGCTCGCCGTCTCCTCCGCCCATGCGCGCGGCTGCACGCGATTCCTCGCCCATGTGCAGGCGCAGAACGGGCTGCTGTTCCGCCGGCTGCACTGGTCGATCGTCGAGGAGAAGGAGCTGCACGGGCGCCCGCATTATCTGATGCAGGCGGACCTCGCTTATTACCCGCCGATCATGGATGCCGAGACCGGCTTCCGCGCGTTTCCACGCAATACTTTGCCCCGGAAGGCGGCCTGAGATGGGTCCGCTCTCCGCCACCGCTTTCGCGACCGTCGTGGAAAAGCTGCGCGCTTCCAAAGGCATGGCGGCCAAGGCCGATATCGGCGTGGCGGCAGCGCGGCTGGGACTTGGCGGCGCGAGTGCGGTGCCCGTGGGCGACGACTGCGCGGCGATCCCGGACGGCGACGGCTTCCTGCTGCTCGCCATCGAAGGCTTCATGAACGAGTTCGTCGCCGGCGACCCGTGGTTCGCCGGCTGGTGCGGGGTGATGGTCAACCTCTCCGACATCGCCGCCATGGGCGGGCGGCCGGTCGCCGTGGTCGATGCGGTGTGGGCGTCGGGCGAGGACGGCGCCGCCCCGGTGCTGGAAGGATTGCGCGCCGCCTCGCAGCGCTTCGGCGTGCCGCTGGTCGGCGGCCACACCAATCTCAAGACCGACCGCGGCCAGCTTTCCGTCGCCGTGCTCGGCCGGGCGAAGCGCCTGCTCACCTCCTTCGACGCCCGCCCCGGCGAGACGCTGATCACCGCCATCGATTTGCGCGGGCGCTACCGCGAACCCTTCTCCAACTGGGAGGCCGCGACCGAGGCTCCGGCCGCGCGCCTGCGCGGCGACCTCGAACTGCTCCCCCTCATCGCCGAGGCCGGTCTCTCCCGCGCGGCCAAGGACATCAGCCAGGGCGGGATCGTCGGCACGGCCGCCATGCTGGCGGAATGCTCCGGCGTCGGCATCGAGATCGACCTCGCCCGCGTTCCGACGCCCGAAGGCATCGACTTCGCCCGTTGGCTGATGAGCTTCCCGAGCTATGGCTATCTGCTCTCCGCCGCGCCTAATGATGTGCCGGCTATTTTCTCGCTGTTCGAAGCCCGCGGCATCGCCGCCGGCGCTATCGGCAAGGTGACGACCGACCGTTGCGTTACCGTCACCAGCGGCGCCGCGCGGGAAGTGATCTGGGATTTCGCGCAGCGCCCGCTGCTCGGCTGCGGTCCCTCCTTCGCGCGGAAGGAGAACGCCGCATGAGCCGGTCGCTGCGCATCGCCATCCTCGCCCACTCCACCAATCCGCGCGGCGGCGTGGTGCATGCGCTGGAGCTCGGCGACGCGCTCACCCGGCTCGGCCACGAAGCGGTGGTGCATGCGCCGGATGCGAAGGGCACCGGCTTCTTCCGCCCGAGCCTGTGCGAAACCTTGAGCGTGCCCGCTTCCCCCGTGGGTGCGGACGTCACCGAGATGGTGCGCATCCGCGCGGCCGATTATGTCCGGCATTTCGAGCATGCGGCGAACCGGCGCTTCGACGTCTTCCACGCGCAGGACGGCATTTCCGGCAATGCGCTGGCGACGCTGAAGCAGCGCGGGCTGATCCCCCGCTTCGCCCGCACCGTCCACCATGTCGACGCCTTCCGCGATCCTGAGCTTCTCGCGCTCCAGCGCCGCGCCATCGTCGAGGCCGACCGGCATTTCGTCGTCAGCCGCCTGTGGCAGGACCTGCTCGCCGAGATGTTCGCGCTGGAAGCGACCGTCGTCGGCAACGGCGTCGATACCACCCGCTTCTCGCCGGTCGCGGACGGGCGCGAAGAGGCGCTCGAAGCCCGCCTCGGCCTCGGCGAGGGTCCGGTCGTGCTCAGCGTCGGCGGGGTGGAGGAGCGCAAGAACACGCTGGGCATCCTCGAGGCCTTCATCCAGCTTCGCGCGCTGCATCCCAAGGCGCAGCTGGTCATCGCCGGCGGCGCCTCGGTGCTCGACCATCACCTCTATCAGGAGGCGTTCACCGCGACGCTCGCCGCCTCCGGCCTGCCGGCCGACGCGGTCATCCGCACCGGCGCAGTGCCGCAGGACGACATGCCCTCGCTCTACCGCCTCGCCGACGTGCTCGCCTTCGCCTCGGTGAAGGAGGGCTTCGGCCTCGTCGCGCTCGAAGCCATGGCGTCCGGCACGCCCGTCGTGGTCTCCCGCATCGCCCCCTTCACCGAGCATATCGGCGAGGACGAGGCGGTGTGGTGCGATCCGCTCAATCCGGCCACCATCGCCAATGCGCTCGCCGCGGCGCTCTCGCCCGAACTGCGCGAGCGCCTCGCCGAGATCGGCCCCCGCGCGGCCGCCCGCCATGACTGGGCCGCCACCGCCCGTCGTCATTTAGTCGTCTATCAATCTCTCGCGGAGCCCGCCCATGCCTGAGATGCGCTTCACCATTCGCTGGCCGGACGGGCGGGCCGAGAGCTGCTACTCGCCCTCGCTGGTCATCAAGGAGTTCTTCGCTCCCGGCGAGAGCTACGACCTCGCCGACTTCGTCGAGAAGAGCCGCGAGGCGCTGAACATCGCCAGCGCCCGCGTCGAGGCGCGCTACGGCTTTCCCTGCTCGCGCGCCATGGGCCAGCTCGCCCGCATCGAGGCAGGCGCCCGCGCCTATTCCACCCATCCCGAGCCCCGCGTGGCCGTCGAAGCCTTCGACGAGTGAGGAGGAACCCGCATGAACGAGAATCGCATCCAGCATTATCCGGTGGTGATCGTCGGCGGCGGTCAGGCCGGCCTCTCCACCTCCTATCACCTGCGTGAGCAGGGCATCGACCATCTCGTCTTCGAGAAGCACAAGGCGATGCATGCGTGGGCGACCCAGCGCTGGGACAATTTCTGCCTGGTCACGCCGAACTGGCAATGCGCCCTGCCGGGCCATCCCTATAAGGGCGACGATCCCCACGGCTTCATGGTGAAGCACGAGATCCTCGACTACCTCAAAGGCTTCCGCGCCGTCGTCGACCCGCCGATCCGCGAGGGCGTCAGCGTGCGCCGCGTCACCCCACGCAGCGAGGGCGGCTTCCTCGTTTCCACCACCTCCGGCGAGGTCAGCGCCGACAATGTGGTGGTCGCTTCCGGCGGCTATCACGAGCCGATCGTGCCGCGCATGGCCGAGCGGCTGCCCGGCCATATCGCGCAGATCCACTCGGCCGAGTACCGTAACGCCGACCAGCTGCCGGACGGCGCCGTGCTGGTGGTCGGCTCCGGCCAGTCCGGCGCGCAGATCGCCGAGGATCTGCACCTCGCCGGCCGCAAGGTGGTGCTGGCGGTCGGCAACGCGCCGCGCTGCGCCCGCTTCTATCGCGGCCGCGACGTCGTCACCTGGCTCGCCGACATGGGCTATTACGACATGCCGGTCGAGCAGCACCCCCTGCGCGAGGGCGTGCGCGACAACACCAACCATTACGTCACCGGCCGCGACGGCGGGCGCGACATCGACCTGCGCAAGTTCGCCGCCGAGGGCATGGAGCTCTACGGCGTGCTGCGCGACTATGACGGGGCGAGCCTCGTCTTCGACACGAACCTCGCCAGCGCGCTCGAGGACGCCGACAGGACCTATAACGGCATCAACGCCGCCATCGACAAGTACATCGCCGAGAACGGCATCGAGGCGCCCCCGCCCTCGGTCTACGAGCCGGTCTGGACGCCCGCGGCCGAGCGTCCGACGCTCGACCTCGCCGCCTCCGGCATCGGCGCCATCGTCTGGTGCATCGGCTTCAAGCCGGATTTCCGCTGGCTCGACGCGCCCGTCTTCAACGGCGCCGGCCATCCCCAGCACCGGCGCGGCATCACCGCGCGCGAGGGCATCTATTTCATCGGCCTGCCCTGGCTGCACACCTGGGGCTCCGGCCGCTTCGGCGCGGTCGGCCGCGATGCCGAGCACATCGTCGCCCACATCGCCGCCCGCTCGCTGAAGGAAAGCGCCGCATGAACGTCGTCGTTTCCCCCGAGGCGCTGCTGGCCGAGGCCGCCCCGACGATAGCTGAGAGCGTGCGGCTGGGCATGCCGCAGCTCTCATTGAGCGGTCTGTCCGAGAGCTGGCTGCTGAAGGATCTCGGCCACCGCCACTGGATGCTGCTGGCGCGCCTCGCCGGCCGGCCCGTGCCGGATTTCCGCGACGTGGACGGCGCGCCGGTCTATGCCGCCTTCTGCGCGCTGTCGGTGAAGGACGCCGATTTCGCCGCGCTCGGCGAGAACGACCGGCTGACCATCGTCTCCGACATATCCCGCGTCTCGCGCACGCAGTCGGCGAGCCGCCACCGGCTCAGCGTGGCGGGGAAGCCGGTCGGCGAGGTCGAGCTGGTCTCCGCCTTCGTGCGGCGGGCCAATGGTGGGGGCAACCATAGCGTGGCGCGCGTCGCGCTCGACGCCTTCCCGCCCCCGGCGACGCCGCGAATGGGCGGCCTCGCCGCGCTCGCCGCCGATCTGCGCGCCGGGCGACGCGCGCGCCATTTCGGCTTCGATCTCCACGCCGCCGAGATCCGAACCTCCGCCGCCTTCGAGATCGACCCCTGCCCGGCGCAGGACTTCAACGGCGCAGGCTTCCTCTATTTCTCCAGCTTCGTCGGCTTTATCGACCGGGCCGAGTGGCATTTCGATGGCCGCCGCGCCGCCCGTGCCGTGACGCTGGCGCGCGACGTGTTCTTCCACGGCAATATCGACCCCGGCGAGCGGCTGCGGGTGCGCTGGCTGGCGGCGCGGCGCGGCGAGGGACGGCTCGTGCATCGCTGCCTGCTGGAGCGCGCCGGCGACGGCGCACGCCTCGCCGAAGCCTTCACGCTGCGCGCGGTGTGAGGGCGACGGCCGCCGCCGGACGCCTGTCATGACGCTGTGAGACGTGCGTGAGATGAGCGTGAGATTCCTGTCGAATGCCCGTTGCATTCGCCGCGCTCATGGGGCATAGAGACGGCCCGTTCGGGGTCGCGGCGTCAGCCGGCCGGCCCCAGGACCGGAGCGAGCGGGTGTAGCTCAGGGGTAGAGCACAACCTTGCCAAGGTTGGGGTCGTGGGTTCGAATCCCATCGCCCGCTCCAGTTTCTCTCGATAAAATTGAATATTCGGCAGGCGCCCTTCGGGGCGCTTTCTGCTTGGGTTGGCCGACGGACATCGTGTTCGTCCGCGGAGGGGCGCCGCCGCGCGGGAACGGGGATCGCCGGCCGTCGCGGCGGCCATGCCGATCCTGTCGTAACTGCCAAGCCGTGACCGCCGGGCGGGCGCTCCTCGGGCAGCCCCCAACAGCGGAAATGAAAAGCCCGGGGCTTCAGAGCCTTGCCCGCGCGCTGCGTGGCGTCGCCAGCAGAAGGCTCGTCTCGCTGTTGTTGACGCCGGGGATCAGGCGGATCCGGCGCAGCACCGCGTCGAGGTCGGCCAGGGTCGCGGTGCCCAGTTCCACGATCAGGTCCCAGCGGCCATTGGTCGTATGGGTCGCCGAGACCTCGGGCAGGCCGCCGAGAACCCGGATCACCCTGTCGGTCTCGCGCCCTTCGATGCCGATCATCATGATGCCGCGCACAGGCTGGTCGACCGCATCCGCACGCAGGACGACCGTGTAGCCGACGATCCGGCCGCTGCGCTCCAGCCGGTCGAGACGGGCGCGCGCCGTGGCACGGGAGACGCCGAGGTCGCCGGCCAGCTCCGAAATGCTGCGCCTCGCGTCATGGCGGAGCAGGGTGATCAATCGCTCGTCCAGTTCGTCCAATCGGTCTTCCAATTCGCTCAATATATGGTGCCGGAATGATAAATCGAGCCGCCCGATTTGCCAAATCTGCGCGTGGGAAACGCCGCCGCAATCCGCTCTTATTGGTCCCGAACCGATCTTGGAGGGCCGGATGCATTGCAGGATTCTCGGGGCACCTGTTCAGGACGGCGCCGGGCGCAAGGGGTGCGAGATGGGACCGAGTGCGCTGCGTGTCGCCGGACTGGTGGAGGCGTTGCGTGAGCTGGGTCACACCGTGGACGATCTCGGCACGCCGGCGTCGACGCCGGCGCCTGTCTCTCATCCCAATCCCCACCTGAAATCCCTGCCGGAGATCGCGGGATGGACGGCCGCGCTTGCCGAGGCGGCCTATCGCGCGAGCAATGCCGCCGTTCCCATTTTCCTCGGCGGCGACCACAGCATATCCGCCGGTACGCTAGCCGGCGTGGCGCGCCGCGCGGCGGAATCCCGGCGGCCGCTCTTCGTGCTTTGGCTGGATGCGCACACGGATTTCCATACGCTCGACAGTTCGACGAGCGGCAATCTGCACGGCGTGCCGCTCGCTTATGCCACCGGCCAGCCGGGCTTCGAGGGCTGTTTCCCGCCGCTTGCCGCCAAGGTGGAGCCGACCCACGTCTGCGCCTTCGGGGTTCGTAGCATCGATCCGGCGGAACGGATCGCCGTCGACGAGGCGGGCGTGACCCTGCACGACATGCGCGCCATAGACGAGCACGGCGTCGGCCCGCTGCTGCGCGATTTCCTCGGGCGGGTGAGCGCGGAGAACGGTCTGCTGCACGTCAGCCTCGACGTCGACTTCCTCGACCCCTCCATCGCCCCCGCGGTCGGCACCACCGTCCCCGGCGGCGCGACGTTCCGGGAGGCACACCTGGTCATGGAGATGCTGCACGACAGCGGCCGCGTCTCCAGCCTCGATCTGGTCGAGCTCAATCCCTTTCTCGACGAGCGCGGGCGTACCGCGATCCTCATGGTCGACCTCGTCGCCAGCCTCATGGGCCGGCGCATCATGGACCGGCCGACGCGGAGCTACTGAGATGGAAAACCGCGCCCTGAACGTCGTCCCCTTCGTCAGCGTCGACCACATGATGACGCTGGTGCTGCATGTCGGCATGGAACGCTTCCTGGTCGAGCTCGCCGAGTACATCGAAGAAGATTTCCGCCGCTGGCCCGTCTTCGACAAGACGCCGCGCGTCGCGTCGCACAGCAGCAACGGCGTGATCGAGCTGATGCCGACCAGCGACGGCGAGCTCTACGGCTTCAAATATGTCAACGGCCATCCGCTCAACACGCGCAGCGGCCGCCAGACCGTGACCGCCTTCGGCGTGCTTGCCGATGTCGGCAGCGGCTACCCGATGCTGCTCACGGAAATGACCATTTTGACCGCCCTGCGCACCGCTGCCATGTCGGCGCTCGCCGCCATGCATCTGGCCCCCGCGGGAGCCAGATGCATGGCGATCATCGGCAATGGTGCGCAGTCCGAATTCCAGGCGATGGCGTTCAAGGCTCTGCTCGGCATCGACAGGCTCAGGCTGTTCGACATCGACGCATCGGCCTCGCGCAGATGCGCCGCAAACCTCGGCGCCTATGGCTTCGACATCGCGATCTGCCGCTCGCCCCAGGAAGCCATCGAAGGAGCGCAGGTGATCACCACCGTCACGGCGGACAAGCAGCACGCCACGATCCTGACCGACAACATGGTCGGGGCGGGCGTCCACATCAACGCCGTCGGCGGCGACTGTCCCGGCAAGACGGAACTGCACCGCGACATCCTCATGCGCGCCGAGATTTTCGTGGAGTATCCGCCGCAGACGCGTATCGAGGGCGAGATCCAGCAGCTGGCGGCCGACCACCCGGTCACGGAGCTGTGGCAGGTCATTTCCGGTCTGACGGCCGGGCGCCGGGACGAACGGCAGATCACCGTATTCGACTCGGTCGGCTTTGCGATCGAGGATTTCTCGGCTCTGCGCTATGTGCGGGACAAGATCCGCTCGACCGACTTCTATGACAGGCTCGATCTGCTGGCAGACCCCGACGAGCCGCGCGACCTGTTCGGCATGCTGCTGAGGCATGCCGCCAAGCACTCGGCCGCCTAGCCGCAGTCAGGCCCGGCCGGCCTCTTCCGGCGTGGCGCACAGGCCGCGGCGGACCAGCCATCGTCCCAGCGCCGGCTGCGAGGTCAGCACGGCGAAGGGCACCGCGCCGAGCAGGCCGACCAGCACCGGCAGGGCCCAGATCATGGCGCCGGGCGCGAAGGCATGGAGGATGCCGCCGAGCAGCAGCCCGAAGAGGAATTGCGGCCACAGCCCGCCAAGCGCGGTGCGCCAGGACAGGCGCTCGGCGTCGCGCGCCTGCGCCTCCCAGGTCACCGTCCGCCCAAAGGTGAGGCCGACCATGAAGATGGCGATCCGCAACGCCACCACCGGTCCCAGCAGCATGGAGAACAGGAGTTCCATCAGCGCGCCGCCGAGCAGCCGGCCCGTGCCGCCATAGCGCCGGCGCTCCCCGGGGCGCAGCAGCACGTCCATGAGGCCGGCAATCTTCGGCGCGAGGCTCATGAGGAAGGTGATCGCGAACAGCGTCAGCCCGAGCCCGGCGGGAAACGCCGCGCCGGTGCGCTCGACGTCGAAGACCTTGAGCGCGGCGAGGATCATGAAGGCGATCCAGGCGCAGGCGCCGACATACATCAGGATCGCCCAGGCGATCTGGAAGCGGCTCATCGGCAACAGGCCGGGCATAAAGAGCAGCCGCCAATACTGCATGTTGCCCTGGCACCAGCGCAGGTCGCGCCGGGTGAACTCGGTCAGATGCGGCGGGTTCTCCTCGAAGCTCTCGGTCTCCTCCGGCAGCACGCGCACCTCGTAGCCGCCGCGGCGCATCAGCACCGCCTCGATCTGGTCGTGCGAGAGCACGGGACCCGAGAGCGGGCCGTCGCCGGGAAGTGTCGGCAGCGCGCAATGCGCCTTGAAGGGCGCGATGCGGATCAGCGCGTTGTGCCCCCAATAGGGACCGCAATCGCCCGCCCACCAGGAAGCGCCCATCGTGTAGGAGCGCATGCCGTGCCGCATGCCGAACTGGAAGATGCGCGCGAAGGGCGACCGTGAGGGCATGCCGACGACGAGGCTCTGCAATATGCCGAGCATCGCGTTCGCCTGCATGATCCGCACCATGCGCAGGATCGTGGCCGCGCCGAGAAGGCTGTCGGCGTCGAGCACCAGCATCAGGTCGTGATCGTCGCCGTTCGTCTCGACGAAGTCGCGGATATTGCCGGCCTTGAAGCCGGCATTGTCGCTGCGGCGGCGATAGTTGAGGCGCGGTTCGGGCCCGGCTTCCGCGCGCCATGCCCGGAAGAGCTCTTCCTCGGCGGCGGCGATGTCGTCGCGGTCGGTGTCGGAGAGGACGAACCAGGCGAAGTGCGCGCCGGCGCCGCTGCGCTCGACATCCTCGCGCATCGACCGCAGGCGGGCGAAGGCGCGCCCGGGGTCCTCGTTGCGCAGCGCCATGACCACGGCGACGCGGGTGGTGACCGGCGCATCGTCGGACGCCTTTCCCGCATAGGGATAGACCGATTGCCGCGCGTCGCCGGGCCCGTGCAGCAGCCACAGGCCGATCAGCGCGTTCCAGAAGCCGAGGATGGTCCAGGGCGTCGAGAGCCCGAACGCCAGGAGCAGCAGCCCGTCCAGGAAGCTGAAGCCATTATAGGCGAGGAGATGGGCGAACAGCCCGACGAGGCCGGCATAGGTCGCCGCATTCAGCGCCAGCACCAGCGCGCGCCGGCGGCGCAGCGCCGCCAGCGGCTGCACGCCGGTCGGCACGCAGGCTTCGCGCACTTCGGCGGCGGCGGAGAAGAGGCCGTCGACCTTCTCGTCGAGACTCATGCCGTCGACACACTCCCCATGAGGGCTGCCCCAAGAGGGCTGGCTCTTCACATATCCCGGACGCCGCCTCGCCCTTATCTTGTACGCCGCCTCGTCTTCGGCGCTTCACGGTTTTTTGGACCAAAGCGCGGGCGGCGGCTGTTAAGAAGGTCGTGAAGGCGGGCAGGAAATGCAGTCAGCAATGCCGAAACCGGGTCACGGCACCGCGCGGCAGCTCTGGTGCGTGGGGCCGGGACGCTACGAGGTGAGGCAGGCCGCGCTCGGCGACATACCGGCCGACGGGCTGACCCTGCGCACGATCGTCTCCGGCGTCAGCCGCGGCACGGAACGCCTCGTCTTTGAGGGCGCGGTGCCCGTGAGCGAGCATCAGAGGATGCGCGCGCCGTTCCAGCGGGGCGAGTTCCCGTTTCCCGTGCAGTATGGCTACCAGAGCGTCGGCCGCGTCGAGGCGGGGCCTGCGGAATGGCTCGGCCGCCTCGTCTTTGCCCTCCATCCGCACCAGGATGTCTATGCCCTGCCCGCCGCGTCGGTGACGCCGGTACCGGCGGGCATCCCGCCGGAGCGGGCGGTGCTGGCGGCCAATATGGAGACCGCCCTCAACGCGATGTGGGATGCCGCGGCCGGCCCCGGCGACCGCATCACCATCGTCGGCGGCGGCGTGGTCGGCCTGCTGCTCACCGCGCTCGCGGCCGCGCTGCCCGGCGCCGAGGTGACGCTGGTCGATATCAGGCCGGAGCGGGCGGCGCTGGCCGAAAGCTTCGGCGCCGCCTTCGCCTTGCCGGACACGGTGCGCGACGATGCCGACATCGTCTTCCACGCCAGCGCCAGCGAAGCCGGGCTGAGGACGGCGCTGGCGGCTGGCGGCTTCGAGGCGCGGATCGTCGAGCTGAGCTGGTATGGCGACCATGCGCCGTCCGTCCCCTTGGGCGAAGCCTTCCACAGCCGCCGCCTGCAGCTGATCGGCTCGCAGGTCGGCGCGGTGTCGCCCGTGCGCCGGCCGCGCTGGCCGCATGCCCGCCGGCTCGCCAAGGCGCTCGACCTGCTCCACGATGCGCGCCTCGACCGGCTGGTCACGCATGTCGTCCCGTTCGACGAGGCGCCGTCGCGCCTGCCGTCCCTGCTGGCCGGCGGAGAGGACGCGCTGGCGATCCTGCTCGATTACCGATGAGGAAACAGCATGTACTGCGTCGAGGTCCGCGACCGGATCATGATCGCCCACTCCCTGCCCGACCCGTTCTTCGGACCGGCGCAGGGCCTGCACGGCGCGACCTTCGTGGTCGACGTCGCCTTCTTCCGTGAGAGCCTGACGGCTAAGAACGTCGTCGTCGACATCGGCGCCGCGCTCGACGTCCTGAAGGAAACGCTGAAGCCGCTCGCCTACCAGAACCTCGACACGCTGCCGGAATTCGCCGGCACGCTCACCACCACCGAGTTCCTGGCGAAGCACATCTTCGATGCCATGGCCGCCGCCGCGCGAAGCGGTGCGCTGGGCGAGGATGCCGACGGCCTCGCCAGGATCCGGGTGACGCTGCACGAGACCGATCTTGCACGTGCCAGCTATGAAGGCGGGCTGCGGTGAGGACCATCGCGTGACCGGCTTCGCCTTCGCCATTCCCGGCGACATCGACCTTCCCACCGGCGGCTATGGCTATGACCGGCGCATCATCACGGAGGGCCGCCGCGCCGGCTGCGACGTGACGCATGTCGCCCTGCCCGGCGGATTTCCCTTTCCGACCCCACAGGAGCTGGCCGAGAGCGAGGCGCGGCTGAAGGCGGCTCCGGGGGGGCAGGTGCTGTTCATCGACGGGCTCGCCTTCAGCGCCTTGCCGGCGGAACTGCTGCGCGGCCTCGACCGCCCGCTCGTCGCCCTCGTCCATCACCCGCTGGCGCTGGAAGAGGGGCTCGACGAGGCGCAGAAGGCCCGCTTCGCCGCCAGCGAGCGCGCCGCCCTTGCGCTCGCCTCGGCGGTCATCGCCACCAGCCCCTCGACCGCCCGCCTGCTGGAGCACGACTATGGCGTCGAGCCCGGCCGGCTCGTCGTCGCCCTGCCCGGCACCGATCCGCGCCCGCGCGCCCGCGGCACCGGCACGCCGGTGCGCCTGCTCAGCATCGGCACGGTCATCCCGCGCAAGGCGCATGGCGTGCTCGTCGAGGCGCTGGCCGCGCTGGCCTCGTTCGACTGGACCTGCCGCATCGTCGGGGCGACCGATCGCGACGCCGAGGAGACGCGGCGGCTGCGCCGGGCCATCGCGGCGCACGGGCTCGGCGACCGCGTCACGCTGACCGGTGCGCTTCTGGGCGAGGCGCTGGAGCGCGAGTTCGACGCCGCCGACATCTTCGTCACGGCCTCGCTGTTCGAGGGCTACGGCATGGCGCTGACCGAGGCGCTGGCGCACGGGCTCCCCGTCGTGGCGACACGCGGCGGCGCAATCCCCGACACGGTGCCCACGTCCGCTTCCGTGCTGGTCGCGCCGAGCGACGTGGCCGGCCTCACTGATGGCCTCGGCTCGCTGCTGCGCGATCCCGACCGCCGGAAGGCCCTGGCGCAGAACGCCTGGGACTATGCGGCATCGCTCCCCGACTGGCCCTCGACCGCGGCAACCATCGCGGCGGTGCTGCGGGACGTGGCGCGATGAGCGGCTTCGATGCCGGCTGGCTCGCCCTGCGCGAGCCCGCCGACCACGCCTCCCGACACGCCGGGCTGACCGCGAAGGTGCGCGAGCATTTCGCCGGACGGGAGTCGCTCGTCGTGGTCGATCTTGGCTGCGGGACGGGCTCGAACCTGCGGGCGCTGGCGCCCTCGCTGCCGCCCCGCCAGCACTGGCACCTGATCGACGGCGATCCCGCCTTGCTGGCGGCGGCGCGGCAGCGCCTCAGCGACTGGGCCGACGACGCCAGCCCAACCGCCGCCGGCATCGAGCTGCACAAGGACGGAAGCCGGATCGAGGTCGGCTTCGAATGCGCTGATCTTACGACCCGCGACCTCGACTTCGCCGATCTCGGCGCCGGGCTCATCACGGCCTCGGCGCTGTTCGACCTCGTCTCGCAGGACTGGCTGGAGCGGCTGGTTGCCTGCTCGGCGCGGCGGCGCGTGCCGCTCTATTCCGTGCTGAACTATGACGGCACCGCCCGCTGGCAGCCGGAGAACCCGCTCGATGCCCGCGTGGTCGCCGCCTTCAACCGCCACCAGCGCATGGACAAGGGCTTCGGGCCGGCGCTGGGGCCCGCCGCCGGCGAGACCTTCGCGCGATTGCTGTCGCTGCACGGCTATTCCGCCGCCTCGGGCGACAGTCCGTGGGAGCTCCGGGAGCAGGACGCTGCGCTGATCGCCCGCCTCGCGGAAGGCTTCGCCCGCGCCGCCAGCGAGATCGAGCCGGAGGCGCGCGACGCCTATGCGCGATGGGCGGCGGATCGCGCCGCGGCGGTACGGCTGACGATCGGCCATCGCGACGTCTTCGCCGCGAAGTAACCGGGCCGCCCCGGGCGCTTCAGCCCGGCGGCCACATGCGCCGCATCACCCCGTCATGCTTGATGAAGCGATGGCGCAGCGCCGCCGCGATATGGAGGAGCGCCAGGGCTGCCAGCAGCAGCGCGAGCAGGCCGTGGACGCCGAGAATCCGGTTGGCGAGCGGCTCGTTCGGGGGAAGAATCGCCGGCAGGCTGAACAGCCCGAAGATGTCGAGAGCGGGATAGGCGGAGACGCCGGCCCAGCCGAGCACGGGAACGACCAGCAGCAGCACATAGAGCGCGTAATGGACGATGCGCGAGACGATGCGCTCGAACGGCGTGAGCGTCGCCACCGGCGGCGGCGCGCCGCGTCCGAGCCTCACCAGCACGCGCAGCACGATCAGCCAGAGCACGGTGAAGCCGAGCAGCTTGTGCAGGCTGTAGAGCGAACCCGTCGTCGCGTCGAAATTCGTCGCCTGGCCGCGGGCGACCATGTAGAGCCCGAGCGGAAGCTGGCAGATCACGAAGGCCGCCACGATCCAGTGCAGCCTCCGCGCGGCAAGGCTGTAGCGGACGGGCTCGGCGGCGCTCGCACCACCCTCGTCAGGGAACGGCATCACTCCCCCCTTCGGCCACGCTGCGCAGATCGCAATCATAGAGAATATTGCCGTCGTCGAGCAGATAGGTCCGCGCGCGCGGACGCAGCGCGTCGTCGAGCTCGTCGATCGGCCTGAGCGCGAGCCCCGGCCGCCCCGATCCCAGGATGATCGGCGAGAGGCAGATGTGCAGGCGGTCGACCAGCCCGGCATCGATGAAGCGCGAAACCGTCGAGGCGCCGCCCTCGACCAGGATGGTCCGGTGGCCGCGTGCCGCCAGGGCGGCGATCAGCCGGGCTGGATTGAAGATGTCGGGGTCGTGGTCGGTGCCGATGCGTTCGACCTCGTCCGGCCATCCCTGCGCATTCTCCGAGAACACGATGCGCCGGCAACCATCCTCGCGCAGCCATCGCGACTGGCGCGACGACCGGCCGCTCGGGTCGATGACGGCGCGCGCCGGGCTGCGGCCCGGCACCCGCCGCGTGGTGAGAAGGGGATCGTCGGCCAGCACGGTGCCGACGCCGACGAGCACCACATCGGCGATGGCGCGCAGCCGGTGCAGGTGATCGAGGCCGCAGCAGCCGTTGATGTCGCGGGACTTTCCCGTCGGCGTCGCGATCCGCCCGTCGAGCGACTGGCCGAGCTGCGCGATCACGAACGGCGAATTCAGATGCCGACGGATCGGCTCATAGAGCGCGGCCAGCGGATCGAGCGGCGTTTCGCGACGATTCAAGACAGGCTCCCCTGCGTGGCGGTTGGGCGAATGCGGCGCGTCGATCAGATCGGTCCTTCCCGGCAGGGCATCCATGAAACATAGGCGTGAACCAGCCGAATGTTGCAATCATGGAGGGCTCAAATGACGAGTAGCGCCGCGCCGCGGTCACGCGCCCGATCGCGACCACATCGACGCACATAGAGAGGCGACGCATGAAGTCGAGCGCCGGCATCCTGATGTACCGCTTGCGCGATGGCGACATCGAGGTCCTGCTGGTCCATCCCGGCGGTCCCTTCTGGAGCCGGAAGGACGCGGGCGCCTGGTCGATCCCCAAGGGCCTGCCCGAGCCCGGCGAGGAGCCGGAGGCCGCGGCCCGGCGGGAATTCGCCGAGGAACTCGGCCGGCCGGCCGAGGGAACGCTCCACCCTCTCGGCAGCATCCGGCAGGCCGGCGGGAAGGTCGTGACGGCCTTCGCCCTCGAAGGTGACCTCGATCCCGCCCGCATAGAGGGCGGCGGTCTGGTCACGCTCGAATGGCCGCGCGGCAGCGGGCGGGTGCTCCGCTATCCGGAGGTCGACCGCGCCAGCTGGTTCCCGCTGCGGCAAGCGCGGGTGAAGCTGCTGGCGAGCCAATGCCCGCTCCTCGACCGGCTGGAGACGCTGCTCGCGCGGTGAGACGCGTCAGTCCTCCGGCGGCAAGGCGGCGTCGAGCTCCTCCAGCCAGGCGCGGGCGCTGGCATCCGATGGCGCGCGCCAGTCGCCGCGCGGCGACAGCGAGCCGCCGGAGGTGATCTTCGGGCCGTTCGGCAGGGTCGAGCGCTTGAACTGGTTGGCGAAGAAGCGCCCGTCGGGGATGTTCGCCGGCCAGCTTCCGCGCGCGGCATCGCCCCAGGCCTGCTCCGCCAGGAACGCGATGCGCGAGGGCCGGTAGCCGTGGCGGGTGAGGTAGAACAGGTTGAAGTCCTGCAGCGCATAGGGGCCGACGATCTGCTGCGTCGACTGGATGACCGCGCCGGGCTCCGCCGGCACCAGCTCGGGCGAGATTTCGGTGGCGAGCACCGCGTTCAGCACCTCGACCGTCTCCGCCGAGACGTCGCCGGAGGCGGCGACGAAGCGGATCAGGTGCTGGATCAGCGTCTTCGGCACGGAGGCGTTGACGTTGTAGTGGGACATGTGGTCGCCGACGCCATAGGTGCACCAGCCGAGCCCGAGCTCGGAGAGGTCGCCGGTGCCGACCACCAGCCCGCCCTTCTGGTTGGCGAGGCGGAACAGATAGTCGGTGCGCAGCCCCGCCTGCACGTTCTCGAAGGTGACGTCGTAGACCGGCTCGCCGCGCCCGAAGGGATGGCCGAGATCGGCCAGCATCTGCCGCGCCGCCGGGCGGATGTCGATCTCGCCGCCGGTGACGCCGAGCGCGGCGATCAGCGCCAGCGCATTGGCCTTGGTGGCGTCGGAGGTGGCGAAGCCCGGCAGCGTATAGGCGAGCACGTCGGTGCGCGGGCGGCCGAGCAGGTCCATGGCGCGGGCGGTGACGATCAGCGCCTGCGTCGAATCGAGGCCGCCGGAGACGCCGATCACCGCGTGCGCGATGCCCGTGGCGGCGAGCCGCTGCGCCAGGCCCTGGACCTGGATGTTGTAGGCCTCGTAGCAGTCCTCGGCGAGCCGCGCCGGGTCCGCCGGCACATAGGGGAAGCGCTCGATCACCCGCTCCAGGGCGATGCTCGCCTGCGGGCGGTCGAGGCCGAACTCGACCAGGCGGAAGCCCTCCACCCCCTCCGCCCGCACGCAGTCGCCGAAGGTGCCGGTGCGCATGCGCTCCTGGCGCAGCCGTTCGAGGTCGATGTCGGCGGCGGTCAAAGTCGGCTCGGTGGGGAAGCGCTCGCTTTCCGCCAACAGGTCGCCATTCTCGAAGATGGCGGTCTGGCCGTCCCAGGCGAGGTCGGTCGTCGATTCCCCCGGCCCCGCCGCCGAATAGGCATAGGCGGCGATGCAGCGTGCCGACTGGCTGGCGCAGAGCAGCCGGCGGTGGCGCGCCTTGCCGATGGTGATGTTGCTGGCTGAGAGGTTCAGCAGCAGCTCGGCGCCGGCCATCGCCGCCCGTGTCGAGGGCGGCAGCGGCACCCAGATGTCCTCGCAGATCTCGACATGGAAGGTGAAGGGCACGTCTCCCTGCGAGCGGAAGAGGAGGTCAGTGCCGAACGGCACCTCCTGCCCGGCGATCGTCACCGTGCCACCGCCCTCACTGAGGCCCGGCGTGAAATGCCGACGCTCGTAGAATTCGCGGTAGTTCGGCAGGTAGCTCTTGGGGACGGCGCCTAGGATCGCCCCGCGATGGATGACGAAGGCGGTGTTGAAGAGCTGCCCCTCGCGGCGCAGCGGCGCCCCGACCACGAGCACCGGATAGAGCTCGCGCGAGGCCGCCGCGATCTCGGCGAGCGCGGTCTCGACGCGGTCGAGCAGCGCGTCCTGGAACAGCAGATCGTCGATGGCGTAGGAGGAAAGCCCGAGCTCGGGGAACAGCATCACGCCGACATGGCGTGCATGACCCTGCGCCGCGAGGTCGAGATGCGCAGCCGCCGCGAAGGCCGGATCGGCGACCCGGCCCTGCGGCACGCAGGAGGCGACGCGCAGGAAGCCGTGGCTGTACATGCAGTCGAAACCGGCCATTCCACCCCCGCGCGCAGACGCGGCACCCATCATCGGCCGCCGGTCGATCTTGGCCCGTCGGCGTGCCGATGGCCAGAGCGGCGGCCCGTCTCCGACCTCACCCGATAACGCATGTGTGCGAATGAAGGGCTCGGGGTCGTGTCCCCATGTGGTAAGCTCAATCCATCGCCGGTGACGTCAACAGCACCCCGGCGGCTGGGAGATGATCGGGGATCGGACCCGACGTGCTTTCGCTCAATCCAAGCGGAGCGCAAGCCTATGCCCCAGGAAGGCGCCGAAGGCCTCGACCTGTCCGCACTCGACAGCGCGCTGGCCGACACCGTGTATTCGCCGGAAGAGGTGGCGCTGCTGGAACGCGTCCTCGAGGACGTGTGCCGGCGGGCGCGCACCGACGTGGCGATCAATCACGGCCTGCGGACATTGCTGGCCGCCGCCATCCTCGAAGGCGCGCTGCTGGGCTATCGCGATCACGATCGACTGGCCGCCTTCGCGCTGCGGGTGCTGCCGCCCTTCCGCGAACGCGGCCCCGTCTAGAGCGCCTTGCCGGTCTGCGCGTCGAAGAGATGCACCAGGTGCCTCTGCGGGGCGATGCGGATCGTCTCGCCCGGGCTGAAGGACAGCCTTTCGCGGAACAGGCAGTTGACCTCGTGCTCGCCGATCTTGGTGACGACGAGGATCTCCGCGCCGGTAGGCTCGGTCACCAGCACCGTCGCGGCGACGCCGTCCGGGTCGATCTGCATGTGCTCCGGCCGGACGCCGTAGACCGCCGGCTGACCGTCCGCGACGCCGGCGGGCGGCGAGACCGGCAGGGCGATGCCGTCGGCGGTCTCGAAGCGGGGGGTGCCGTCGAGCCGCACGCGACCCTCGATGAAGTTCATCGACGGCGAGCCGATGAAGCCGGCGACGAACTGGTTTGCCGGCTTATCATAGAGATCGAGCGGCGCGCCGATCTGCTCGACGATGCCGTCCTGCATGACCACGATCTTGTCGGCCATGGTCATCGCCTCGATCTGGTCGTGGGTGACGTAGACCGTGGTGGTGCGCAGGCGCTGGTGCAGCTCCTTGATCTCGGCGCGCATCTGCACGCGCAGCTTGGCGTCGAGATTGGAAAGCGGCTCGTCGAACAGGAACACCTGCGGGTCGCGCACGATGGCGCGCCCCATGGCCACGCGCTGGCGCTGGCCTCCCGACAGCTGGCGGGGAAAGCGGTCCAGCAGGTGCGACAGGCTCAGTATCTCCGCCGCGGCGCGCACCCGCGCGTCGATCTCCGCCTTCGGCGCCTTATGCAGCTTCAGCGAGAAGCCCATATTCTCCGCCACCGTCATGTGCGGGTAGAGCGCGTAGTTCTGGAACACCATGGCGATGTCCCGGTCCTTGGGCGGCACGTTGTTGATCACCCGGTCGCCGATGCGGATCTCGCCGCCGGAGATGTCCTCCAGCCCGGCGATCATCCGCAGCAGCGTGGACTTGCCGCAGCCCGAGGGACCGACGAGGACGACGAACTCGCCATCCGCGATGCCGACGTCCACGCCATGGATCACCGGCGTCGCGCCATAGGCCTTCTTCACCGCACGAATTTCAACAGTCGCCATTTCGGCCTCCGATTTTCTTCTGGTGCGGGACGGCTACTTGACCGCGCCGGCGCTCAATCCGTGGATGAGCTGACGTTGCAGGAAGAGGAAGAGCATCGCCGGCGGGATGACCGAGATGATGGCGCCGGCGGCGATCTTGCCCCATTCCACGCCGAAGTCGGACAGGTAGAAATAGAGGCCGACCGAGACGAGGCGCATGTCCTGCTGGGCCGCGAGGCTCACGGCGATGATGAACTCGTTCCAGACATAGACGAAGACGATCAGCCCGGCCGCCACCAGCCCCGGCGCCAGCTGCGGCAGCACGATGCGGAAGAAGGCTCCCGCCCGGCTGCAGCCGTCGACCAGCGCGGCCTCCTCCAGCTCCGGCGGGATCGAGTTCATGAAGGAGCGGATGAGCCAGAGCGTCCCCGGCAGCTGCCAGGCGGTGAACACGATCACCAGGATCGAATAGGTGTTGAGCAGCTGGAGCTTGGCCGCCATCGCATAGAGCGGCACCAGCACGGCGATGACGGGCGTCATCGACGCCAGCAGCAGGACGATCATGATCGTCTCGCGGCCGCGGAAGCGGTAGCGCGAGGCGGCATAGGCCCCGAGCGTCGCGCAGGTCAGGGTGCAGAACACCGTGAACAGCGCGACGACGGTGGTGTTGATGAAGTACTGCGCCATCATGCTCTCGAACAGCACGGAGGCGTAGTTCTTCAGCGAGTAGACGCCCGATCCCGACGCGATGCCCTGGTTCGGATCCAGCGACAGCAGGAAGAGCCAGGCCAGCGGCGCCACGGCGCCGAGCGAGGTCAGGAAGATGACGACATAGGCCCACCAGGGTGCCTTATCTCTGAACATCGGCGCCCCCCTTGATGGCGAACTTGCGGATATAGACCAGCGCCAGGACGAGGTTCAGGCAGAACACGACCACGCCCGTCGCGGCGGAATAGCCGAAGTGATAATTGGTGAACGCCTCGCGCCAGACGCGCAGCGACAGAAGATAGGTCGCCTCGTTCGGCCCGCCGCTCGTCATGATGAACGGGATGGTGACGAGGGTGAGATATTCGAAGGTCAGCAGGATCAGCACGACCAGCGCGGTCTGCCCGGCCATGGGCAGCGAGATGTAGCGCAGCTCCTGCCAGCGGGTCGCCCCGTCGATCCGCGCCGCCTCGTACATCTCCGAGGGGATCGACTGCAGCGCCGCCAGCATCAGCACCAGCGCGAAGGGATAGGAGCGCCAGACATTGGCGACGACCATGGAGGCCATGGCCCCCACCTCGTCGCCGAGCGGCGCGAAGCTCATGCCGAACATGACCTGCGCCAGATGCGCCAGCGGGCCGAAATTGGAATCGAGCATCGCCTGCCAGAGCAGCGCCGTCACCACCTGCGAGACCAGCCAGGGAACCATCACGATGGTGCGCAGCAGCCCGCGGCTGCGCAGCGGCGCCTCCAGCAGCAGCGCGAGGAAGATGGCGAGCGACAGCGCCAATATGTCGGAGGCGATGACGAAGATCGCCGTCGCCATGAAGGAGCGCATGCCGCTGGCGTTGAACAGCGACAGGAAATTGGCGCCCCCGTTGAAGGCGCCGATCTGGAAGTAGTTGGTGCCGTGGAACGCGATCCAGAACAGGTTGACGATCGGATAGAGCGTGATGGCGAAGATGATGAG
This sequence comes from Xanthobacteraceae bacterium, assembly GCA_029239875.1. Taxonomy (GTDB): domain Bacteria; phylum Pseudomonadota; class Alphaproteobacteria; order Rhizobiales; family Xanthobacteraceae; genus Ancylobacter. The sequence goes on from JARBUD010000002.1 coordinate 93,675, forward strand.
GGCTGCGGGCGTGAGCAGCAGATAGGGGCTCGCGCGCGAGACGATGGTGTTCACGACGACTCCTGTTTGGATTGGCTGGCGACCGGCGCCAGGTTTCGTGGGCGGCGCGGCCTCGGCACCGCCCACGATCGACCGGGATGGAAACGAGGTCAGGCCTTGCGCGCCTGGTCCCAATCCGCGGCGACGCGCTCCAGCGCCTGCTTGATCGGCGTTCCCGTCATCATCTGCTGGGCGGCGAGGGCCAGCCGGGTCTGCAGGAAGTCGGTCTTCTTCGGGAATTTGAAGAAGTGCGGGTTGTCCGCCATGTAGTCCATCGCGAACTTCAGGTCCGCGGCCTCGTGCGTGGCGAACCAGGGGTCGGCGACCACCGATTTGCGGGCCGGGAGTTCCTTTGCCGTCTTCGCGTTGATGAGCTGGGCTTCCTTCGAGATCATGCTCTCGATGAAGAGGCCGGCGGCCTCCTGCTCGCGGCAGCTCTTGGTCATCATGATGAACTTGCCGGCCGCGAAGGCGGGACAGGGGCCGGTCGGCCCCGGATGCCGCGCCAGGCCGAGGTCCTCGCCGAGCGCGCTGCGCGCGGAGGCGACGATGTTGCTGGTGAGGATGGTCGAGAGCGCCTTGCGCCCCTTCATCGCGTCCAGGACGTTGTCGCGGGTGAGCGCCGAGATGTTGTCCGGCGTCAGCTTGTGGACCTTCACCATGTCGAGGATCCACTGGAACGGCTTCATGCCGTTCTCGTTCAGGAATCCCACTTCGCCGGTGTCGGTGACGTATTCAGCGCCGCAGGCCCAGAAGGAGGGGATGAGCCAGTCGGTGAACTCGATGGCGTTGCCCTGCTGGCTGAGGCCGGTGAGGAAGCCGGGCTTGCCCTGCTTCTTCGCCAGCGGCGTCAGGAAGGACTGGAGCCCGTCCCAGGTGCCGGGAATCTCGCCCTCGACCTCGGTCTTCAGGTACCAGAACTCGTTGTTGAGCAGCGAATTCCAGTAATAGGCCATCTTCTGCCCGTCATAGACGGTGTTGTCCCAGGGAAGGATGAAGTCGTCCTTCTCGGCCTGCGTCCATTTCTTGCCGACGACATCGTCGAGCGGGGCGGCGGTGCCCGCCCCGACCTGGTCGGGAAGGTTGGTGGTGGAGAGCTGGGCGAGGTCCGGCCCGCTGCCGGACATGACGGCCTGGATCACCTGCTGGCCCATGACCTGCCAGGGAACCGGCTGCACTTCCACCGTGATCTCGGGATGCGACTTGGTGAACAGCTCGATCATGGCCGTTTCGGCCTTCGAGCGGGCATTGTTGGACTTGGGGTCGAGCGGACTCCAATATGTCAGCTTGACCTGCTTCGCCAGCGCGGGCCGGGGGAAGCTGCTCGCGGCGGCCAGCGAGGCGAGACCGAGGGCGCTTCCGCCAAGGAAGGTGCGGCGGTCGAGGCGGGGCGCATTCCCCTTTATCGGCTTCGTCATCGGGTGTTTCCTCCTGTGCGACTTGTTGGCGTGTCGCTGATTGTGCTTCACATATGAAGCATTGTTTTATAAATGATGCGCTAGATTGATGATCGTCGTCAATCCTCAACGGCGACAAAGGCAGGCTTCCATGGACCTCGAAGACGATCGCGACGACGACGAGCAGTCGCGCTACATAGTGCCCGGCCTCCGGCGCGGGCTTGCCGTGCTTCGCCTCTTCACGCGGGACCGCGCCGTGGTCTCGGTCCCCGAGATCTCGCGCGAACTCAGGATTTCACGCGCGACCGCCTTCCGCCTCGTCTACACGCTCGAAGCGGACGGCTATCTCCAGCGCACGCCGCATTCCCACGCCTTCAAGCTCGGCGTGAACGTGCTGTCGCTCGGCTTCGAATATCTCGGCTCGCAGGACCTGCTCGACATCGCCCGGCCGATCCTGGAGAACCTGCGCGACGTCACCGACGCCTCGGCGCATATGGGCCTGCGTGACGGCACGCAGGTCGTCTACGTGCTCAAGGCGGCCTCGCAGCATCGCCTGCGCAGCAACGTCTCGGTGGGAACGCGGCTTGCGCTGCACGCCACCTCGATCGGCCAGGCGCTGCTGCTCGACGCCCCCCGCGACGAGCTCGACCGGCTCTTCGAGGGGTTCGAGATGCTGCAATATTCCGACCAGACGCCGGCGACGGTCCAGCAGCTGGTCGACAAGCTCGACGAGCACCGCCCCCGCGGCTACGTCGCCTACCGGTCCGCCTACGCCAAGGGCATAGACAGCGTCGCCGCTCCCGTGCGCGACGCCCGCGGGAACATCGTGGCCGGCATCAACGTGTCCGATCATGAATCCCTCCCGATCATGCAGGAGCAGCACGGGCGCCTGAAGGATCTGGTCATGGAAGCCGCCGCCGGCATCTCGATGCAGCTCGGCTACCGGCCTCCCACGCGCCGGCAGCACGGATGAGCGGGAATGGCGGCCGATGCCGGGCATGGCCGCCCTTCTCCTCAGTTGATCTGGTTGCCATGTATGGGCATGCCGAGCTCGCGCAGGATCTCCTGCACCCTGGGCACGGAGACGTCGCGCACGCGCACCCCTTCCTCGACGGCGACCGCCGCCGCGATGCCGGCCGCCTGGCCGGTGGCCATGCAGGCGGGCATGTTGCGCGAGCGGGCATGGGCGCCGTGGTCGGCGGAGATGCAGCGGCCGGCGACGAGAAGCTGCTCGACGCCCTTCGGCACCAGGCAGCGATAGGGGATCTCGTAGGGCCGCATGCCGCGGAAATCGACGTCGGCGCCCTTGGGATCGTGGATGTCGAGCGCGGAAGCGTCGGCCGCGATGCTGTCCTCGAAATAGGGTCCGTCGATCACGTCGTGCTCGGTGAGCATGTATTCGCCGACGACGTGGCGGGTCTCGCGCACGCCGAGGACCGGCGAGATCTGCGCGATCTTGGCGTTCTCGAAGCCGGGGATGCGCTCCTTCAGGAACCGCGCATAGGCATCGACCTGCCGGTAGCATTCCAGGATCGCCCCGGAGAATTCCTTCGGCGAGAAGATGTCGACGCCCAGCACCCGCGTCGCGTTCACATAGAGCTGCCCGTCCGCCGTCTTCAGCGTGATGTTCTCGCGCTGGAGCTTGATGCCGGTGTCCTGCTGGAACTTGCGCAGCGAACCGTTGAAGCCGGTGAGCCACAGCCCGTAGGCGAGATCCTCGTCCTTATCCGGGATCGCCCGCGCCGGCACGTCGTCGGTGTGGCGGGCCCATTCGGCCAGGCGCTTGATGTCGACATGCGCCATGGTGAAGTACATGGAGACCGGCTGCATCGTCGTCGCCGCGTCGCCGGCGCCCATGACGAAGGGCACGTCCGCCTTGGCGGCCATGTCGCCGTCGGCCGAGCAGTCGATCAGCACCTTGCAGCCGATGAACTGGCGGCCGCTCTTGCTCTCGACGATCACGCCCTTCACCGCGCCGTCCTCGACGACGGGCATCGACACGAAGGTCTCGAACAGGATCTGCACGCCGGCATCGGCGCAGAGCCGGGTCAGCAGCATCTTCATGATCTCGGGATCGCAGGGCGAGGCGATCTTCACGCCGCCCGACTTCGACACCGCCATGTAGTCCTCGCCGGCGCCGCCCACCGAGCGCGCGAGGTTCCAGATCTCCAGCGGCAGGCCGCCCACCAGCGCGCCGGACGGCTTGGTGTTGAGGCCGAGGGTGAGATTGCCGCCGAGCGAGCCGAACCTCTCGATCATCACCACGCTCTTGCCGCGCCGCGCGGCGGCGATGGCGGCGAGCGGGCCGGTGGTGCCGCCGCCGACCACGACGATGTCCGCCTCCATCAGGACGGGCGTCTCGCGTGCGGGTTCGGTGATGACCTTGTCGAGGACAGGGGCGTTCATGCGTCGCGTCTCCCAGTGCCCGCTTCGATGAGCGTGCTTTATATATGAAACAATAGTTCATATATGGTTCATGAAAATACCGGGATGGTCAAGCGCGGCGTGAAACGCTCGGGCCTCGTCATGCGTGGAAGGGGGTGCGGGAGCGGCCGGACCGCTCCCGCCAAGGTCGGTGGCGCTGGCGTCAGTAGCGCTGGGGCACGTAGAGCTCGGCCGGCAAGGTGCGGCGCTCGTAATTGGGGTCGAACACGCGCTCCGGCAGCGTGATCTCCTCGTGCGGCACCTCCTCATAGGGCACCACCGACAGCAGGTGCGAGATCAGGTTCAGGCGCGCGCGCTTCTTGTCGTTGCCTTCCACGATGTGCCAGGGCGCCTCGGGGATGCTGGTGCGCTCGAACATCGCCTCCTTGGCCTTGGTGTACTGCTCCCAGCGCACGCGGGACTGCAGGTCCATGGGCGAGAGCTTCCACTGCTTGATCGGATCGTGGATGCGCATGAGGAAGCGCAGCTGCTGCTCCTCGTCGGTGATGGAGAACCAGTACTTCACCAGCAGGATGCCGGAGCGCACCAGCATGCGCTCGAACTCCGGCACGTCGCGGAAGAAGTCCTCGACCTGCCCCTCGTTGGCGAAGCCCATCACCCGCTCGACGCCGGCGCGGTTGTACCAGGAGCGGTCGAACAGCACGATCTCGCCCGCCGCCGGCAGATGCGGCACGTAGCGCTGGAAGTACCACTGGGTCTTCTCGCGGTCGGAAGGCGCGGGCAGCGCCACCACCCGGCAGGTGCGCGGATTGACGCGCTGGGCGATGCGCTTGATGGCGCCGCCCTTGCCGGCGCTGTCGCGGCCCTCGAACAGCACGACCAGCTTCAGGCCCTTGTAGCGCACCCAGTCCTGCAGCTTCACCAGCTCGCCCTGCAGGCGCAGCAGCTCGTTGAAATAGGTGTGGCGGTCGATGGTGCTCTTGGTGCGCTCGGCAAGCAGCGCGCGCAGCTCGGGCGGGACGCGCGCGTCGTCGACCTCCTGCTCGAGCTCCTCGTCCATGTCGTCTTCGAGCTCGATGTCGAGCCAGCCGCGGGTTTCGGTTTCGTCTTCCGGATTCGCCATCTTCAGCCTCCTGCGATGCTGCGAGGTAAGGGGAAGCTTATTGCGCTTTGGTGACAGCGGCGGATGCCGGCGCCCTCCATAGGGGAACTCCCCGCCCGCCCGGACGGTTAGCCTGCCGAGAGGATCGGCCAGGGAGGGCGGCATGCCGCACCGCATATCGGCGAACGAGACGGGAATTCCCGGCGCGGCCGCGGCGATGCCGGCGCCCGTGGTGCTGCTGCCGCAGGGCGGCGACCCGGCCGGGCACAGGCTGCGCACCACCGCCGCGCTGGCCGAGCGCATCGCCCGGCTGCGCGGCAGCCTGTTCCTCGGCATCCACGAGGCGCCGATCCCCGGCGCGCGCTACTACGCGGTGCCGACAGCCACGCTGATCGGCGGCGGGGAGGCGGCGCTCTTCGGCATCGAGAACGAGTTCGACCTGTTCGGCGGTCTCGTGCCCTATCCCGTGCAGGCCGGCAAGGCGATCACCCACGGGCTCGTCGACGAGAAGGCGCACGCGCCGGCCGGCTATTCGCCCGGCTTCGCGAGCGCCGTGCGGCACGTGGTCCTGGACGGCTTCTCGGCCTTCGACGTGAGAAGCGCGCACGCGGCCGGCCGCCGGCTCGTCGAGGCCGGGCCGGTGCGGCTGAAGCCGGCCTGGGCCGATGGGGGTCTTCAGCAGGAGGCGATCACCGACCTTTCCACGCTCGACGCCGCGCTCGACCGGCTCGACCAGGAGCGGCTCGACCGCTGCGGGCTGGTGCTGGAGCAGGACCTCACGGAGAACGTCGTCTACAGCATCGGCCGGGTGCGGATCGGCGGCAGGGTGCTGTCCTATTACGGCTTCCAGACCGCCACGACCGACAATTCCGGCCGCGCCGCCTATGGCGGTTCGACCCTCACCGTCGTGCCCGGCGAGCTCGACGGGCTGCTGGCGCTGCCGCTCGACGAGGGCACGCGCGAAGCGGTCCGCTGCGCCCTCGCCTATGACGGCGCGGCGCTCGCGCACTTCCCCGGGCTGATCGCCTCGCGGCGCAATTACGACGTCATCTGCGGCGAGGATGCCGCCGGCATGCGCAAGACCGGCGTGCTCGAGCAGTCCTGGCGCATCGGCGGCGCCAGCGGCGCGGAGATCGCCGCCTTCGAGGCCTTCGCCGAGGACCCGACGCTCACCGGCGTGCGCGCCGCCTGCGTCGAGGTCTATGGCGCCCGGCCGGAGCCGCCGGCGGACGGCTTCGTCTATTTCACCGGCGACGACCCCGAGGTCGGCCCGCTCACCAAATATGCGAGGATCGAGGCCCGCTATCGTGCATTGTGAATCCATCTGCATCGGTGTCGACGACGACCACGTAGACGGCACCTTCGCCGTCCCGCGCACCGGGGTTCCCGGCATCCTCTTCCTTCACGGCTGGACCGGCAGCCAGCAGAGCGACCTCAAGCGGGCGCGCGAGATCGCGACGCTCGGCTGCGTCTGCCTGACCTTCGACCTGCGCGGCCACGCCGCCACCGAGGCGATGCGCATGCAGGTGACGCCGCGCCAGAACCTGCACGACGCCGTGGCCGCCTATGACGCGCTGGCGAACCACCCCATGGTCGACAAGTCGGCCATGGCCATCGTCGGCTCCAGCTACGGCGCCTATCTCGCCACCATCCTCACCTCGTTCCGCCCGGTGCGCTGGCTGTCGCTGCGCGTACCCGCGCTCTACCGCGACGAGCACTGGGTGCTGGCCAAGGGCCAGCTCGACCGCATGGACCTGACCAGCTACCGCAACTCCGAGATCAGCCCGGAGGACAACCGGGCGCTCGCCGCCTGCGCCCGCTTCCAGGGCGACGTGCTGGCGGTCGAATCCGAGTTCGACGACCTCGTGCCGCACACCACCATCGCCAACTACGTCGCCGCCTTCCGCCAGGCGCATTCGCTGACCTACCGCGTCATCGCCGGCGCCGACCATGCGCTCTCGGAGAAGGCCGCGCGCGACGCCTATTCCGCGCTGCTGGTCGGCTGGATCCGCGAAATGGTGCTCGGCGCCCGCTGAAGCCTGCGGCCGCCCTTCCGCCCCGAGAATCGCCCCCGCACTGGCCGTTTTGGCCGGGATGGGCTATCCAGCACACCCCGCTCAGGCGGGAAGCGTGGCAGGGCAGGAAGGCGGAGGCAGGACATGGACGCGGCACAGGCTCCGATCCGCTCCGCTGCAGCCGCGCCGGCCAAGGCGACCTCGCGCGACTGGCTGGCGCTCTCCGTCATCGCATTGCCCTGCCTGGTCTACGCGATGGACCTGACGGTGCTGAACCTCGCCGTGCCGCATCTGGCGCTCGATCTGGCGCCCTCGGCCTCGCAGCTGCTCTGGATCATCGACATATACGGCTTCATGGTCGCCGGCACGCTCATGCTGATGGGCACGCTGGGCGACCGCATCGGCCGGCGCCGGCTGCTGCTGATCGGCGCCGCCGCCTTCGCCGCCGCCTCCATCCTCGCCGCCTTCGCCCGCACCGCGGAGGAGCTGATCGCCGCCCGCGCCCTGCTCGGCATCGCCGGCGCGACGCTGGCGCCCTCGACGCTGTCGCTGATCCGCAACATCTTCCTCGACGAGCGCGAGCGCACCTTCGCCATCGGCATCTGGATCGCCTGCTTCTCCTCGGGCGCGGCGCTCGGGCCGCTCGTCGGCGGCGTCATCCTGACCTATTTCTGGTGGGGCGCGGTGTTCCTCGCGGCGGTGCCGGTGATGATCGGCCTGCTGATCACCGGGCCGATCCTGCTGCCGGAATTCCGCGACGAGAAGGCCGGCCGGCTCGACTTCATCAGCGCGGTCGAATCCATCGTCGCCGCGCTGGCGCTGATCTACGGCATGAAGCACGTCGCCGAGCACGGGCTGAGCTGGGAGGCGCCGGCAGCCATCGCGCTCGGCCTCGGCGTCGGCGCGCTGTTCGTCGCACGGCAGAAGCGGCTCGCCGACCCGATGATCGACCTCGCTTTGTTCCGGCATCCCGGCCTCGGCGCCGCGCTGGGGGTCAACCTGTCGGCGATGCTCGGCGCCATGGGCATCTTCGTCTTCATCTCGCAGTACCTGCAGCTGGTGCTCGGCATGAGCCCGATGCAGGCGGGACTATGGACCGCGCCGTCGGGCATCTGCTTCGCGCTGGGCTCGCTGGCGACGCCCTGGCTGGTGCGGCGCTTCCGGCCGGTGAACGTGCTGTCCTGCGGGCTGGTGCTGGCCGTCCTCGGCTTCACGCTGCTCACGCAGTTGGAGGCCAGCGATCCGCTGCCGGTGCTGATGGGCTCGATCCTCCTGATGTGCCTCGGCCTGTCGCCGGCCGGCACCATCACCACCGATCTCGTCATGCGCATCGCCCCGGCGGAACGGGCGGGCGCGGCCTCGGCGATCTCCGAGACCAGCTTCGAGTTCGGCGGCGCGCTCGGCATCGCCGTGCTCGGCAGCCTGGTGGCGGCGAGCTACCGGCTGAGCATGGCGGGCGTCGACATACCCGCCATCGCGCCGGACCTTCTGGAGCCGGCGCGGCGCACGCTCGACGGCGCGGTAATGGTGGCGGGACGGCTGCCGGCGATGCTGTCCGAGCCGCTGCTCGACGCCGCCCATGCCGCCTTCACCGACGCGCTCGACCGCGCGGCGCTCGCCTGCGTGCTCACGACGCTGGTCGCGCTGCTGATCGCCCGCACGCGGCTTCGCGTAGCCGGCTAAGTTACCGCGCGCGCCAGAGCCGCGTTCTCCGCACGGATGCGCACGGTCAGCAGCACGGCGTTCGCCAGCGAGAAGGCGAGGGCGTACCAATAGAGGTGGAAGGCCAGCGGCAGCAGCGCGATCTCGGCGATCACCACGACATAGTTCGGGTGCGAGAGGAAGCGGTAGGGACCGCTCCGCACCAGCGGCGCGCCGGGCAGCACGATGATGCGCGTGGTCCAGCGCCCGCCCAGCGTCATGAGGATCCACAGCCGCAGCGGCTGGACGAGGAAATAGGCGGCGAGCGCGATCGTGTCGACCGGCCGGCCGGGGGCGAGCAGCCATAGCCCGGCGAGCCAGGCGGCGTGCAGCGCGACCATCACCGGATAGTGCCCGGCACCGACCTCGTAGCCGCCGGCGGCGAGGAGGCGCGACGTGTTCCGCCGCGCCACCACCAGTTCCGAGAGCCGCTGCAGGGTGACCAAGCCGAGCACCGCGAATGCCACCGGTGGCGTCGCAAATGTCACCATTTCGGTCACCATCGGCGCCGCCTCACGCCGCCCGCGCCAGCGAGACGCAGGAGGCGGTGAAGCCCGGTCCCATCGAGACCAGCGTCGCCCGTTCCGGCAGGCCTTCCTTCAGCACCCGATCGAGGATGAACAGCACGGTCGGCGCGGACATGTTGCCGTAATCGGCCAGCACGCCGCGCTCGTGATCGAGCGAGCCCTGCGGCAGGCTGAAGGAACGCTCGATCGCCGCGACCACCTTGGTACCGCCGGGATGGCAGACGAAACGCCCGATATCCTCGACACTTAGCCCGATGCGGCCGAGGATCCCCTCCACCGCCGGGCGCAGATTGGTGGCGGCGAAGCTCGGCACGTCCGGCACCAATATGACGCCGAAGCCGACCGGATCCATGCTCCAGCCCATGATGCCGAGCGTGTCCGGCCACAGATGCTCGCCGGCGCCCTCGATCACCGCCAGCCCGGTCTCGCCGGCGCGCAGCACGCAGGCCGCCGCGCCGTCGCCGAACAGGGCGGTGGAAATGAGGCTCGCCTTGTCCGGCCGGTCGAGCCGGAAGGAGAGGGTGGACAGCTCCACCGTGACCATGAGCACGGTGGCGCCCGGCTGTGCCTCGGCAATCCGCGCCGCGATCGCAAGCCCGGTCACGCCGCCGGCGCAGCCGAGGCCGAACACCGGCACGCGCTCGATGTCCGAGCGGAAGCCCATCTGCCTGTGCACCACCGCGTCGAGGCTCGGCGTGGCGATGCCGCTGGTGGAGACGAAGACGACGGCGTCGACCTCGTCCGGCCGGACGCCGGCGGCGTCCAGCGCCTTGTTCGCCACCTCGATGAAAAGGCGTGTTCCTTCCTCGACATAGACCCCGGTGCGCTCCGGCCAGCCCATCGGCTGGAGATACCAGTCGAGCGGGCGCGCGGCGTAGCGGTGGCGGATGCCGGTGGAGGCGAAGACGCCGGACATGGTCTCCGAGTTGGCGAAGATGTCGGCGAAGATGTGGTGCATGGTCTCGGCCGCTTCCGCCTGGCTGATGCGGTGCGGCGGCACGGCGGTGGCAAGCGAGAGCAGGCCCGCCGGATGGGGGCGTCCCGCGGCGCCGTGCAGCGCGGTCCTTATGAAGGAGTGCGGGACGGCGGAGATGGATTCGGTGGTGTTCAGCATGATGGTCGTCCAGACGGGGCGCCGCTCAGCAAATGGGCGGGCCGGGATGCGTTGAACTCGAGCTGATCGTCCGCCCGGGCCCAGCGGCGATAAATCCTATGGAGATATTCCCGGGCCATATGAGCGTACACGCGGACGAAACCTTCGTATCCAGGTAGCGATTACCTACCGTCATCTCAGAACACGCGAGCTTCTCCAGATAATAACTTGAGGCGCCACGATATTCGATCACGTCGGCGTCATCGACGGGCCGATCCGTGCGACGGCGCGTCATCCGTTCGATCTCGGTATACGCCGCCGCGATCCGCCCGATCATCTTCGCGCCGACCAATGGTCAGCACGATCGATGACCGGGCGCCGCCCCGCCGTCCGCCCGGCTCGCCGCAAAGAGAGGGAGTTGGAGCGGATGAACGATCACGACACTGACGGGCAGAATCCCGGCGCGCGCTACCGGCTGTGGCCGGTCCGCGGGCGCACCCTTGCCGGGCTGGGCGCCACCGGCCTGATACTGGCGGGCGTCGCCGGCGCCTTCGCCTATACCGGTGGATACCTGACGCCGGGCGAACTCACCCAGGCGCGCATCATCGACCGCTTCCAGGCGCTGAACGGCGTGCATCCCGGCTTCCGCCGCAACCATGCCAAGGGCGTCTGCGCCACCGGCACCTTCGCCAGCAACGGCGCCGGCGCGAAATTCTCGCGCGCGGCGGTGTTCGCGCTGGGCAGCGTGCCGGTCGTCGGCCGCTTCGCCATGGCGATCGGCAAGCCCTTCATGCCCGACAACGAGACCGAGGTGCGCAGCCTGGCAGTAAGCTTCCGCCCGCCGGGCGGCGAGGAGTGGCGCAGCGGGATGATCGACATCCCGAACTTCCCCGTCCGCACGCCCGACGCCTTCTACCAGTTCATGCTCGCCTCCTCACCGGATCCGGCGACCGGCAAGCCGGACGCCGCGCGCTTCCAGGCCTTCCTGGCCGCACATCCCGACAGCGGCCCCGCGCTCGGGTCGATCCGCGCGCGGCCATTCGCCACCGGCTTCGACAATGCGAGCTACAACAGCATCAATGCCTTCCGCATGATCAACGCGGCCGGCACCTCGACGCCGGTGCGCTGGGCACTGGCGGCGGTCGATCCCTTCGTGCCCGAGGCCCCCGATGCGGCCCCGGACAAGAACCCGAACTACCTGTTCGACGCGCTGATCGCCCGGATGGAGCGGGCGCCGCTGCAATACCGGCTCGTCCTCACCATCGGCCAGCCGGGCGACGCCACCGACGACGCGACAAGACCCTGGCCGGCGGAGCGCGAGCAGGTCGATGTCGGCACCCTCACCCTCGACCACATCGAGGCCGAGGCGCCCGGCAATTGCCGCGACATCAATTACGACCCGCTGGTGCTGCCCGACGGCATCGCCCCTTCCGACGACCCGCTCCTGAGCGCGCGCTCGGCCACCTATTCCACCTCCTTCACCCGCCGGGCCGGCGAAGCGAAGACGCCGAGCCAGGTCCAGATCCCCGACACGCAGGTTCCCGACGCACCGGCGTCGACCACGCAGAAAGGCAGCTGACCATGACCGCGCAGCGCTTCCCCGCCTTTTCCCGCCTGCTCCACTGGCTGATGGCGGTGATGATCCTCGCCATGCTGTTCATCGGCATCGGCATGGAGAGCTCATTGGCCGACTATCACTGGCTGCTGTCGATCCACCGCCCGCTCGGCATCGCCATACTCGCGCTGGTGGCCGTGCGGCTGGTCAACCGGCTGGTCGCCCCGCCCCCGCCGCTCCCGGTCGGCATGCCCTCCTATATGCGCCTCGCCGCGCATGCCTCGCATCTCCTGCTCTATGGGCTGATGTTCGCCGTGCCGTTGGTCGGCTGGGCGATGCTCTCGGCAGCGCGTTACCCGATCATCCTCTACGGCACGCTGCAGCTGCCGCCGATCCTGCCGCAGAACGACATGCTCTACGCCGCGCTGCGCGGCGCCCACACCGTGCTGGCGCTGGCGCTGTTCGCGGTCTTCCTCGTCCATCTCGCCGCCGCCCTCGCCCATGGCTTCGTCTTCCGCGACGGCGTGTTCGGCAGCATGGCGAGCCTGGGTTCCGGAAATGGCCGGCGTGAGCGCGACGTCGCCACCGCGGCGAGCGATCCGGCGCAATGAACCCGAGGTCCGCTCCACGGGGCGGACCTCCTCATCCCCGGGCCTGACCCGGGGACCCAGCCTTTCCGCCTTCGCCCGGTTCCCCGGGAGGCCGGGTCAAGCCCGGCCATGAGGGCGGGGAGGTCGGATATCGGTGGGCAACCGGATCGCGAACCCGCCTGGAGGCGACCATAAAAAGACCCCGGCCTGGGAAGGCCGGGGTCAAGGTGGGCTCAGGGGAGGAGCCCCTCGGGGGAAGGGGAGAAGCGGCCGCTCAGTTGCGGACGCGGTTGGCGCAGCGCCACTGATAGGGGGTGTCGCCGACGAAGCGGCGGAACACGGTGGTGAAGTGCGCCTGGGTCTGGAAGCCGACCGCCAGCGCGATCTCCACCAGCGGGTCGCGGGTCTCGAGCAGCATGGCCTGGGCCCGCTCGATGCGCCGGCGCAGCAGGTATTCGTGCGGGCGCACGCCGGTGGCGATGCGGAACTGGGCGGCGAAGTGCATGCGGCTCAGGCCGGCCGCCGTGGCCATGTCGGCCAGGGTGATGCTCTCGCCGAGATTCTCGTCGATATAGGCGGCGACGCGCTTGAACCGCCACTTGGGCAGGCCCGACTTCGGGCGACGCGAGGGGGTGGCGGGCTCTTCCACCGGCGCCGGATCGAGGCGGTCGAAGGTCGAGTGTCCCAGCCAGGTCTCCGCCTCCGGGGGGCAGCCCGTCTCGCCGCCGGCCGGCGCCGGATTGCTCAGCAGGCGAGTGACGATGGCGAGCCGCAGAGCATCGGCATAAAGGCCGCCGAATTCGCGTCCGTCATGCTCGGCCGCTTCCAGCGCGCGGGACAGCCGGCGGACCACCGGATCGCTGCCGCCGGAAGCTTCGCTGCGGCCGCCGGCGAAGAGGTCGGCGCAGCGGCGGAAGCCGTCCTCCTCGACTTCGAGGCGGATGGTGTCGCCCGCCTCGGCGGCGGGAGAGGCGGCGTTCGGGGCGCTGATGGCGACGACCACGCCCATGTGGCCCAGCCGCACCGAGAAGCCGTCATCGGGCGTGTCGGCCACGAGCGGGGCCGCCACGGCGAGCGGATAGGAAGAGGGAACCTGAGTGCCGCGGCGCGGCGCGAAGCTGGAGGCGAAAGGCGAAACGTGGATCGACATGGCCTGGACTCCGTGGTCCTCGAAAAAAGAGAGCCGCTGGAAACTCCGGCACGCGATGGTCGTCTGTCGCAACATGCGCCGGGGAGGAGGGTGGTTCCCGGCAGCTATTCCGTCAGTCGCCCGTATCACTCGGTGCATCCAGACATCGGCTAGCGATGAGGTCAGAGTAACGAGCGGGCTGTTTGGCACCATTCTACGTGGGTTTGGGCCTACCGATGATTAGTTTGGGGGGCTCATACCTTCGTATGCGCACGTCCAAAGCGGCCATCGCGGCCACATGGGACGGCGCTCCGGCAAGGGTGGGGCGATCCGGAAAGACCCCCGACCCCGAAAGCGCAACATCGGCGACAACTCCGTAAGGGCCGGCCGGCGCGGGATTCCCGCCGGTGCCCGTGCCGAACATGCGTTTGTCGGGTGTACACCCATGTCCAGAGTCACATCGTCCAAAGCCGCGTCGAAGAGGACATCGGTTCTCCGTCTCGCCTCCTTCGCGATCCTCGTCGCCACGCTCGGCGGCGCCGGCTATCAGGTCTGGCGCGTCGAGGGTTCCGAGGCCCTCCCTCCGCCGGCGGCCCCGGCTGTACCGGTCCGGACGGCGCGGGCCGCCCGCGCCGACGTGCCGGTCTATCTCACCGGCATCGGCACGGTTGAGCCCTACAACACCGTGACCGTGCGTTCGCGCGTGGACGGCGAACTGCAGCAGGTGCTGTTCCAGGAAGGCCAGGACATCCAGAAGGGCGCGCTGCTGGCGGTCATCGACCCGCGCGTATTCCAGGCGGACCTCGAGCAGGCGAAGGCCAAGCTCGCCCAGGACCAGGCCTCGCTGGAGAACGACAAGCTCAACCTCAGCCGCGACACCAAGCTCGGCAAGGATGCCTTCGCCAGCCAGCAGATGATCGACAATGAGAGCAGCACGGTCGACCAGACCAACGCACAGATCGCCCAGGACAAGGCGATGATCGATTCCGCGGCGACGCAGCTCTCCTACACGCAGATCGCCTCGCCGATCGAGGGCCGCGCCGGGCTGCGCCTCGTCGACCAGGGCAACATCATCCATGCCACCGATCCGGGCGGGCTGGTGGTGATCAACCAGATCCACCCGATCGCGGTGATCTCCACCCTGCCGCAGCGCGACGTGCCGGCGATCCGCCTGGCGCTCGCCACCGGGACGGTCGAGGCGCAGGCGGTCTCGCGCGACGACGGCACCGTGCTCGACGTCGGCACGGTCGAACTGATCGACAACCAGATCGACCCGCAGAGCGGCACGCTGAAGCTGAAATCGGTCTTCCCCAACAAGACCGACAAGCTCTGGCCGGGCCAGTTCGTCGACGTCGAGGTGCGGGTGAAGACGCTGTCCGGCGTGGTCACCGTGCCCGCGGACGCGATCCAGCGCGGCCCCGACGGCGACTATGTCTTCGTCGTCGGGCCGAACGACATGGTGAGCACCGCGCCGGTCAAGGTCGGGCAGATCTCCGACGAGGTCGCCGTCGTCGACAGCGGCCTCGATGCCGGGACGCGCGTGGTGACGCGCGGCCAGTACCGTCTCGCGCCCGGCACCAAGGTCGCCGAGCAGCCGGGGGCGGCGGGAAGCTGATCATGTCCTCATCCCCCGTCCCGCCCGAGGCGCCCGCCGAGGCCCCTGCGGCGGCTCATGTCCCGGCGGCGCCGCGGGCGTCGCTCTCCTCATGGTTCATCCGCCACCCCATCGGCACCTCGCTGCTGATGGCGGGGCTGCTGGTCCTCGGCGCCGCCTGCTTCCCGCGCCTGCCGGTGGCGCCACTGCCGGAGGTCGACTTCCCGACGCTGCAGGTCTCGACCCAGCTTCCCGGCGCCAGCCCGGAGATCATCGCCTCCTCGGTGACGCAGCCGCTGGAGCGGCAGTTCGGCGAGATCCCCGGCCTGACGCAGATGACCTCGGTGTCGACGCTGGGCAATTCGTCGATCACGCTGCAATTCAAGCTCAGCATGGACATCAACGCCGCCGCGCAGCTGGTGCAGACGGCGATCAACGCCGCCGGCGGGCAATTGCCCACCAACCTGCCCGCGCCGCCCACCTATCGCGAGGTGAACCCCTCCGACCCGCCGATCCTGGTGCTGGCGCTGACCTCGCACACGCTGCCGATCACCCAGGTCGACGACTATGCCGAGAACATATTGGAGCAGCACATCAGCCAGATCGACGGCGTCGGCCAGGTGCTGGTGTTCGGCCAGCAGAAGCCGGCCGTCCGCATCCAGGTCGACCCGTCCAAGGTCGCCAATCTCGGCCTCGGGCTGGAAGACGTGCGCCAGGCCATCGTCAACCTCACGGTGAACGACCCCAAGGGCATCGTGAACGGGACGCACCGCACCTTCACCATCTACGACAACGACCAGCTCACCTCCGCCAAGCCCTGGCTCGACGCCATCCTCGCCTTCCGCAACGGCGCGCCGGTGCGGGTGCGCGACATCGGCACGGCGGTCGACGCGCCGGAGAACGACCAGCTCGCCGCCTGGGCCAACGGCCAGCAGGCGATCATCCTCGCGGTGTTCAAGCTGCCGGGCGCCAACGTCATCTCGACCGTCGACGACATCAAGGCGCAGCTGCCCGCGCTGCTCGCCACCGCACCCGCCGGCATCGACCTGCAGGTGCTCAGCGACCGCACCACCACCATCCGCGCCTCGGTAATGGATGTGGAGACGACGCTGGTCATCACCGTGTTCCTGGTGGTGGCGGTGATCTTCGTCTTCCTGCGCAGCCTGTGGGCGACGCTGATCCCGTCCATCGCCGTGCCGCTCGCCGTCATCGGCACCTTCGCGGCGATGTATGCCTTCGGCTACAGCCTCGACAATCTGTCGCTGATGGGGCTCTCCATCGCCGTCGGCTTCGTGGTCGACGACGCCATCGTCATGCTGGAGAACATCGAGCGGCATTTGGAGATGGGCAAGACGCCGCTGCAGGCGGCGCTCGACGGCTCGGCCGAGATCGGCTTCACCATCCTGTCGATCAGCCTGTCGCTGGTGGCGGTGTTCATCCCGCTGCTGCTGATGGGCGGGCTGGTCGGCAAGCTGTTCCAGGAATTCGCCGTCACCGTCACCATCACCATCGCCGCCTCGGCCTTCGTGTCGCTGACCCTGACGCCGACCATGTGCGCGCTGTTCCTGAAGGCCAAGGTCGAGGAGAAGCACGGGCGGCTCTACCGCCTCTCCGAGCGCGGCTTCGACGCGCTGCTCGCCGGCTACCGCGTGACCCTCGACATCGCGCTCGACCACCGCCGGATCACGCTGGCGAGCTTCTTCGCCGCCGTCGTCGCCACCGGCACGCTGTTCTACTACATCCCCAAGGGCTTCTTCCCCTTGCAGGACACCGGCCTGATCGTCGGCATCTCCGAGGCGGCGCAGGACGTCTCCTTCCCCGACATGGTCAAGCACCAGCTCCAGCTCGGCGAGATCGTCTCCGCCGACCCGGACGTCGCGACCGTCGGCATGGCGGTGGGCTCGGGCGGCGGGCAGAGCGTGAACAACGGGCGCTTCTTCATCACGCTGAAGCCGCGCGAGGAGCGCAGCGCCTCGGCCTTCCAGATCATCGACCGGCTGCAGAAGAAGCTCGCCAAGGTGGAGGGCGCGGCGCTGTTCCTGCAGGCGTCGCAGGACCTCAATGTCGGCGGGCGCATCTCGCGCACGCAGTTCCAGTACACGCTGCAGGACGGCGATATCGACGAGCTGAACACGTGGGCGCCGAAGATGCTGGCGAAGCTGAAGACGCTGCCCGAGCTCACCGGCCTCGCCTCCGACCAGCAGAATGGCGGCGCCACGCTGACGCTGACCATCGACCGCGACCAGGCCTCCCGGCTCGGCATCGCGCCGGCCGACATCGACAACGCGCTCTACGACGCCTTCGGCCAGCGGCAGGTGACGCAGTACTTCACCCAGCTCAACAGCTACCACGTCATCCTGGAGATCCTGCCGGAGCTGCAGGCTTCGCCGCACGCGCTCGACGAGATCTATGTGAAGTCGCCGCTCACCGGCGAGCAGGTGCCGCTCAGCGTGCTGACCAAGTGGACCTCCGAGCCGACCAGCTTCCTGTCGATCAACCACCAGTCGCAGTTCCCCGCGGTCACGCTGTCCTTCAACCTGGCGCCGGGCGTGGCGCTGGGCGACGCGGTGGCGGCGATCCACAAGGCCGAGGGCGAGATCGGCAAGCCGGCGACGATGGTCGGCACCTTCCAGGGCAACGCGCAGGCGTTCCAGGATTCGCTCGCCAGCGAGCCGCTGCTGGTGGCGGCGGCGCTGCTGGTCATCTACGTGATCCTCGGCGTGCTCTACGAGAGCTACGTCCACCCGATCACCATCCTGTCGACGCTGCCCTCCGCCGGCCTGGGCGCGCTGATCATGCTGTGGCTGTTCGGCTTCGACTTCTCGATCATCGCCCTGATCGGCGTGATCCTGCTCATCGGCATCGTGAAGAAGAACGGCATCATGATCGTCGACTTCGCCATCGAGCGCGAGCGCGTCGAGGGCATGTCGCCGCACGACGCCATACGCGAGGCCTGCCTCTTGCGCTTCCGGCCGATCCTGATGACCACCTTCGCCGCGCTGCTCGCCGGCGTGCCCTTGATGCTCGGCCACGGCACCGGCTCGGAGCTGCGCCAGCCGCTCGGCTACGCCATCGTCGGCGGGCTCATCGTCAGCCAGCTGCTCACCCTCTACACCACGCCGGTGATCTATCTCTATCTCGACCGGCTCGGGCGCCGCCGCACGCATTCCGCCCCGGCAACCGAGAGCGTCGCGTGAGCCGGTGCGATTGCGAAAGCGGCGTGGAGAAAGGGAATATTCGCTGACCCACCCAGGCGCATGGTCGGGCATAACCCGCCACCGGAGTGGAGGCGAAGATGAACATCGCCACGAATCCCAAGCAGCTCGATGCCCGGCCCCTGAAGACGCCGGCCGTGCCCCCGCTCGCGCCGCCTCTCGCCCAGCCTCCCGCTGGAGCCGGCGCGCCGGCCGAACCCGCCGCCCCCACGCGGTCGCCCTGGCGCAAGCGTGCGCTAGAAGGGCTCGCCGTCGTCGCGCTGCTCGCAGCCGCCTCCTATGCCGGCTACGAATACTGGACGCTCTGGCAATATGAGGTGACGACGGACGACGCCTATGTGCAGGCGGACATCGTGCCGATCGCGCCGCAGGTCTCCGGCTATCTCGCCACGGTGAACGTCACCGACAACCAGCCGGTCCGCGAGGGCGACGTGCTCGCCGTCATCGACCAGCGCGACTACAAGGCCGCGGTCGACCAGGCGCAGGCCGACGTCGCCCAGGCCAAGGCGACGATCGACAGCCAGGTGGCGCAGCTCGACGAGCAGCAGGCGGTGATCGCCGAAGCCAGGGCGCAGATCGATTCCGACCAGGCCGCGCTCACCTTCGCCAAGCAGAACGACGAGCGCTTCACCAAGCTGGCCAAGGACGGCTACGGCCCGGTCGAGACCGCGCAGCAGACCGCCTCGCAGATCGCGCAGGCGCAGGCGACGCTCGCCCACGACACCGCCGCGCTCGACGCCGCAACGAAGCAGGTCGCCATCCTGAACGCGCAGCTGGCGCAGGCCAAGGCGACGCTCGGCCACAACGAGGCGGCCCTCGACACCGCCAGGCTCAACCTCGGCTACACCGTGCTGAAGGCCCCGGTCGACGGCGTCGTCGGCGCCCGCACGCTGCGGGTCGGCCAGTTCGTCGAGCCGGGCAACCAGCTCCTCGCCGTGGTGCCGCTGCAGGCGACCTACATCATCGCCAACTACAAGGAGACGCAGCTCACCGATGTGAGGGCCGGCCAGCCGGTCTCGATCTCGGTCGACACCTTCCCGGGCGTCGCCATACGCGGCTTCGTGCGCAGCCTCGCCCCCGCGAGCGGGCAGGAATTCGCCCTGCTGCCGCCCGACAACGCCACCGGCAACTTCACCAAGATCGTGCAGCGCATCCCGGTGCGCGTGGACCTCGACCCGACCGATCCGCTCGCCGGGCTGATCCGGCCGGGCATGTCGGTGGAGACGACGATCCGCACCGACGAGCAGGTCCCGGCGCAGGACGTGCCCGCCCGCATCCTGCCCGCGCTCCAGGCCGCCGAGCCGCCGGCCGCGGCGGGGAAGTGAGCGGGGACAAGGGCCGATCCGCACCGCCCCGTAGGGAATGCCCTCATCCTGAGGTGCGAGCGGAGCGAGCCTCGAAGGATGCTCGTTGCAGCGCACCGGGATGAACATCCTTCGAGGCCCGGCGAAACGCCGGGCACCTCAGGATGAGGGCGCTGGGAACAGTCGACGAAAACCCGCTCCAAGGGAGCACCGCCATGGACGCCACCGCCACCTTCTCCGCCGCCGCGCCGGCCCGGCCGCAGGGCGCCAGCCTGCGCACCTGGGTCGCGGTGTTCGGCTGCCTGCTCGGCGCGCTGATCGCGGTGCTGGACATCCAGATCACCAATTCCTCGCTGCCGCAGATCGAGGGCGGCATCGGCACCGGCGCCGACAACGGCACCTGGATCTCCACCGCCTACCTCATCGGCGAGATCATCATGATCCCGCTCACCGACTACTTCACCCGTATGTTCGGCCTGCGCCGCTTCATCTTGGGCTCGACCGTCCTGTTCCTGGTCTTTTCGATGGGCTGCGCCTTCGCCACCAGCCTCAACCAGATGATCGTGACGCGCGGCTTCCAGGGCTTCTTCGGCGGCTGCCTCATCCCGCTCGCCTTCACCGTGGTGCTGACCCGGCTGCCGCCGCATCAGCGGCCGGTCGGCCTCGCCGCCTTCGCGCTGACCGCCACCTTCGGCCCGGCCATCGGCCCGACCATCGGCGGCTATCTCACCGAGCAATATGGCTGGCCCTACGTGTTCTTCGTGAACATCATCCCCGGCGCCGTCATGCTGAGCCTGCTCTATCCGACGCTGGAGAAGAGCGCGATGCGGCTCGAATTGCTGCGCGAGGGCGACTGGTGGGGCATCGGCTTCATGATCGTCGGGCTCGCCTGCCTGCAAACCGTGCTCGACGAGGGCAACAAGGACGACTGGTTCGGCTCGCCGCTGATCGTGCGGCTATCCATCGTCGCCGCGGTCTGCCTCACCATCTTCCTGATCATCCAGCTCCGGGTGGAGAAGCCCACCATCCAGCTGCGCCTGCTGAAGCGGCGCAACTTCGCCCTCGGCATCGTCGCCAACACCGTCGTCGGCTTCGCCCTGTTCGGCTCGGTCTATGTGCTGCCGACCTATCTCGACGAGGTGCAGGGCTACAATTCCGAGCAGATCGGCACGGTGCTGGCCTGGGTCGGGCTGCCGCAGCTCCTCATCATCCCCTTCGTGCCGTTCCTGATGAAGCGGATCGAGCCGCGGCTCCTCGTCATCATCGGCCTCGCCATCTTCGCCACCAGCTGCTTCATGAACACGCATCTGAGCTTCAACGACGGCGGCGACCAGCTGATGGTGACCAACATCGTGCGCGCCCTCGGCCAGGCCGTCATCCTCTCGCCGCTCGCCAACATCACCATGGCCGGGATGCCGCCGGAGCTCTCCGGCCAGGCCTCCGGCCTGTTCAACATGATGCGCAGCCTAGGCGGCGCCATCGGCACGGCGATCCTCGCCACCATCATCACCAAGCGCGAGCAGTTCCACTCCAACATCATCGGCCAGTCGGTAACACCCTATGGCGACACCGTCCGCAACTTCCTCACCGAGCAGCAGCACTATTTCATGCAGCGCGGCATGGCCGACGCCGGCGCGGCCTATCACCAGGCCGAGATCCTGCTGGGCAATCTGGTGGCGCAGCAGTCGCTGATCATGGGATTCTCCGATACCTTCGCCGTGCTCGGCGGGGTGCTGCTGGTCGCCGCCGTGGCGGTCGCCTTCACCCGGCGCGTCTGATCGCCCGCCGTGCGAATCGGCAAGCCGGCCGGGCCCCTGGAAAGACCTCGGGTTCCCCAGCCGGCAGCTTCGCGCTACGTCACGCGCTTGCTTAGAGTATGGCCGTCCGGAATAAGAAGGACGGATTGCACAGGCGGGCGAGGACGATGTTCATTTCAAGAGGCGTCACCTTGGACGATACCCCGTCGAGCCGCTGGTTCATGCCGGTCATTGCCGCCGCACTCGCCGCCGCGATCTTCATCATCGACACCTTCTCCGCGCTCGATATGGCGATCGCCGTGCTCTACGTCGTCGTGGTGCTTCTCTCCGCCAATTATTCCGACCGCAAGGGGCTGCTCGCCATCGCCGGGCTGTGCGTGGGGCTGACCCTGCTCAGCTTCCTCATCATGCACGGCGACGATTACGACCTGTCCTCGACCATGCGGGCGCTGGTCAGCATCGCCGCGGTCACCGTCACCACGCTGCTGTGCCTGGAGAACCAGGCCGCCACCCAGTCGCTGCGCGCCCAGGCGGACCTGCTCGACCTCACCCATGACGGCATCTTCGTGCGCGACGTCGCCGACACCGTCCAGTACTGGAGCAAGGGCGCCGAGGAGCTCTATGGCTGGACCAGCGAGCAGGCGGTCGGGCAGAAGGCGGCCGAGCTGCTGAAAACCGAGTTCCCCGCACCCCTCGCCGACATAAGGGCCGAGCTGTTCCGCACCGGCCGCTGGGAGGGCGAGCTCGGCCATACCAAGCAGGACGGTACCAAGGTCGTCGTGATGAGCCGCTGGTCGCTGCAGCGCGACGAGCGCGGGCGCCCGCTCGCCGCCATGGAGACCAACAGCGACATCACCGAGCACAAGCGCGCCGAGGTCACGCTGCACCAGACCCAGGCCGAGCTCGCCCATGTCACCCGCGTCGCCACCATGGGCGAGCTGACCGCCTCGATCGCCCACGAGATCAACCAGCCCCTCGCCGCCGTCGTCACCAATGGCGAGGCCGGGCTGCGCTGGCTGGGCCGCCCCGAGCCGGACATCGCCGAGGTCAAGGCCTCGGTGGAACGGATGATCGCCAATGGCAGACGGGCGAGCGAGGTGGTGGCGCGGCTGCGTGCCCTGGCGCGCCGTGGCGAGCCGGTGCAGGCCCCCGTCGACGTCAACGAGATGATCGACGAGGTGCTGCCGCTGGTGGAACGCGAGCGCAGCGAGCGCGGGGTGACGCTCGAGCTGGCGCTGGCGCAGCAGCTGCCGGTCGTGCTCGGCGACCGCGTGCAGCTGCAGCAGGTGGCGCTCAACCTGGCGCTCAACGCCATCCAGGCCATGGCCGGCATGAACGAGCGGCGCCGCCGGCTGTGGATCGTCACGCGGCCGGGCGCCTGCGAGCAGGGCGACGCCGTGCTGATCGAGGTCCGCGACAACGGGCCGGGCGTCGACGACGACAGTCTCGCCAAGCTGTTCAACGCCTTCTACACCACCAAGAAGGACGGCATGGGCATGGGCTTGTCCATCTCGCGCTCGATCATCGAGGCGCATGGCGGCAAGATCACCGCCGCGCTCCATGCCGAGGGCGGCATGCTGTTCACCGTCATGCTCCCCGTGCCCAAGGAAAGACTGCCGTGAACCAACGCCCGCAGCCCCGTTCCCCCGCGCCGCCGAGCGATCCCCTCGTCATCGTGGTCGACGACGATCCCGCCCTGCGCGAGGCGCTCTCCAGCCTGTTCCGCTCGGTCGGCCTGCAGGTCGAGCTCTTCGCCTCGGCGGCCGAGCTGCTGGCGGCCAAGCTGCCGGAGGTGCCGCGCTGCCTCGTCCTCGACATCAGGCTGCCGGGGGTGAGCGGGCTCGATTTCCAGGCGCAGCTGGCGCGCTCGGACATCGAGATGCCCACCATCTTCATGACCGGCCACGGCGATATCCCGATGACCGTGCGGGCGATGAAGGCCGGCGCCGTCGACTTCCTCACCAAGCCGTTCCGCGACCAGGACATGCTCGACGCGGTGGCGTCGGCGATCCGGCTCGACCGCGAGCGGCGCGAGGCGCGCAAGGCGGTCTCCGGCGTGCAGAACCTCTACGAGACGCTCACCCCGCGCGAGAAGCAGGTCATGGAGCTGGTGACCTCCGGGCTGATGAACAAGCAGGTGGCGGCGGAGGTGGGGCTGAGCGAGATCACGGTGAAGATCCACCGCGGCCACGTGATGCGGAAAATGGGCGCCCATTCACTCGCAGAGCTGGTGCGCATGGCCGAAACGTTGGGTCTGTCCAGTGCCAAAAGATAATTCGGCAAACGTGTGTATAATTCGAAGTTGGGGATAAGCAGGGCTATATCATGGGTAACCCGGCCATCGAGACGGCGCCGGAAACTCCATATCGAGGTGTCCTGACGTGTCCTCCCCCCCGATGATCACGATCATCGACGACGACGAATCCGTCCGCATCGCCACCGAAAGCCTGGTGCGGTCGCTCGGTTTCTCGGCCCGCACCTTCGCGTCCGCCGAGGATTTCCTCAATTCGGCTCTGGTCGGGGAGACCGCCTGCGTCATCACCGACGTGCAGATGCCCGGCATGAGCGGCGTCGAGCTGCAAAGCCATCTGCGCTCGAAGGGCGATGCCACGCCGCTGATCTTCATCACCGCCTTTCCCGAAGAGCGCATCCGCCGTCAGGTCGACGCCGCCGGCGCGGTCGGCTTCCTCGCCAAGCCGTTCGACGGCCATGCCATGGTCGAATGCATCGACCGGGCGCTCGGTGAGCGCGACACCGCGGACGCCTGAGCCGCCATCAAGCGAGCCATCCCGCGGATGGATGACCTTCCCGCCGACAAGGCACACCGTCGCGCCGACATGCCCGAGAACGGCCGGACTGTCGGCCCGAGTGCCGGCTCTCGCCGGCGATATCCGCTCCTGAGAGCGCTCGGCACGGCATTCGCCTGGGTCTTCCGCCTCCTCTGCGCCGTCATCATCCTGCTCGACGAGCTGGTGCGACCGATCTATCGCCCGCTCATTGCAAGGCTGGCCGCGCTCGGCCTCATGCAGGCCTTCGAGCGCTGGATCGGCAGGCTGCCGGCGCTCGCCGTGCTGATCCTGCTGCTGGTGCCCTATGCGATCGTCGAGCCGCTGAAATTCGTCGGCCTCGTCTGGGCCGCCGACGGCTGGCCGAAGCGCGGCACTCTGCTGTTCCTCCTCGCGCATCTCGTCAGCTTCGTGCTGATCGAGCGCATCTTCACCGCCGGCCGGCCCCAGCTCATGACCATCCGCTGGATGGCCTGGGTGATCGACACCGCGAACGCGGTGCGCGGCCGGATCGTCGTCGCGCTGCAGCTGGAGGCCTTGAAGCGCCGGCTCCGCCGCCTCATCCGCCGCCTGCGCGCGCAGCTGCGCGGGCTCTAGAGCCCTTTCCGTTCGGATGCCCTAGCGCGAACGTTCCCTCGCCGCGACCGTTGCGCAATCGGTGGTCGGCCGCGCGCCGGAGAGCCTGGCAGCGAGCCAGTCCGCCGCCGCACCGGCACTGGCGGTCGCCGCGTCGCCATGCGAGGCGAAGGGAACCTCCCGATAGTCGAGCTTGACCCCGTCGCGACAGAGCTGGCGGGCGAAGTCACGCGTCGCCGCCGGCGCCACCAGCGCGTCGCCGTCGCCCTGGGCGAGGAAGACCGGCACGCCGCGCCGCGGCTGCGCCGAGTTCATGGCGATCACGCGATTCCAGTCGGCGCGGTGCTCGGCGCCGGGCTGCAGGAAGCCGGTCTGGCCGTAGCTCAGCGCGGCGAGGCCGAGCGCCAGCCGCTCGGGCAGGCCGATGCTGCACAGCGTGGCGATGCGCTCCACCGTCGGCACCGCAGCGGGCCGCACGACCTCGCCCAGCGGCAGGCCATAGGAACGGCTCCACGACCAGGCGGCGAACGAGGCGATGACATCCCCGGCCGGCGTGCCGATGTCCGACGCCAGCAGGCGTCGCAGCTGGGTCGGCGCCGACACCGCGGCGACGCCCTCCAGCCGCAGCTCCGGCGCGTAGCTGCGGGCGACCTGCCCGGCGAACAGCGAGGCCTGCCCGCCTTCCGAGAAGCCCCAGGTGGCGTAGCGGCTGCCGGCGTGCAGGCCGGGCAGGGCACGGGCGGCGCGCACCGCGTCGATCATCGCATGCGCCGCGCTGCGGCCGTCGAGATAGGGATGGACGCTGCCCTCGCCGAGGCCCTGATAATCGGTCGCCACCACGACATAGCCATCCGCGAGCAGCTGCTGCAGGCCGCTGATCGAATGGAAATCGTGCTGCGGCGTCAGCGAGGGCGCGCAGCCGGGCGCGATGCCCGTGGTGCCGTGGCCCCAGGAGACCACAGGCCGCGGCGCGCGGCCCTGTTCCGGTCCGGCGGCGATGACGCCGGAGACGGCGACCGGCCCGCCGGCATCGCTGCGCGAGCGGTAGATGATGCGGTAGGCGACGCTGGCGCCGGGCGGCGGCGCCACCGGCTCGGCGCGGATGAGCGTGCCGGCGCGGCCGGGCAGCTCGGCCGGGGCGACGGAATAGAAGCCGTCCTGGCCGGGGGCGGCCCGATGGGCGCCGGCTTCATAGGGATCGCCCGGATTGCTCGCCTGCGCGAGGACCGGCGAAAGCGACAGCACCATCGCGGCGACGCAGGCCGACCGCACACCCTTCCAACACGTCATCATCGGGCCCTCGGCTCGCGCCCGGCGCTCGCCGGGACAGGCGCCGCCGGATCGGCAGCGGCCCGATTTGAGAAGCAAGGCAAGGTCGGGTCTTTCGAAAGTGCGCCAGCTCTGTCGGCGCCGCCCGGCAGGTCCCCTTGGGGCACCTATGCCAAGATATGACGATGCCAGCCGAACTTATGACGGAGCTAAGCCCAGGCATGATGTTGGCGGCCGGAGCCCGTCCCTATTCTTCTCGACACGACTGGACGCCCCCCACGGTCCAGCGATCAAGGAGAACCACGATGAACAAGTTCCTCGCCCTCGCCATCCTGTCCACCACCGTCGCCCTGGGCGCCGCCTCGGCCGAGGCCGCCACCTATTCCTACGGCCCCGCCCGGCAGACGGTCATCGTCGAAGGCCGCAACGCCGCCGATTTCTTCGCCGCCCGCAACGGCGCCGCGGCGATCAACCAGCAGTCCGAGCTCAACGCTCGCCAGACCCGCTGAACCGAGCCACGATCGCCACGCCTTCGGGCGTGGCATTGATCGGCCCGATCGCAGGATCGGGCCGATTGTGTTTTCAGGGAGCTGCCCCCGCATCGGCCCGCAGCGCGCCCGGCGCCCGGCCGGTGACGCGCTTGAAGGCGCGGCTGAAGGCGGCCTGCGAGCCGTAGCCGAGCCGATGCGCGGCGACCTCGATCGGCACGTGGTCGCGCCCGATCCATTGCACGGCGAGCCGCATGCGCAGCTCGGTGAGGTAGCGCAGCGGCGTCATGCCGGTCACTTCGAGGAAGCGCTCGGCGAACACCGAGCGCGACGAGCCCATCTCGGCGGCGAGCTCCGCCACCGTCCAGTCGCGCCCGGGATCGCGATGCACCGCGGCGATCACCCGGCCGAGGCGCGGGTCGCGCAGCGCCGAGATCCAGCCGCTGGCCTCGCCGCAGCCGCATTCCACCCAGGCGCGGACGATGAAGGCGGAGACGACGTCGGCGAGCCGCGCGAGAATGCCGGCAAAGCCCGCCCGGTCGCCGCGCGTCTCGCGCTCCATCGCCTCCAGCATCGGCAGGATCTCGGGATAGCGGCCCAGCAGCGTGCCGGCGAACATCAGCTCCGGCATCAGCGCGATGAGCGGGTTCATGCCGCCGAGGTCGAATTCC
Organism: Xanthobacteraceae bacterium; assembly: GCA_029239875.1. GTDB lineage: Bacteria > Pseudomonadota > Alphaproteobacteria > Rhizobiales > Xanthobacteraceae > Ancylobacter. Next base: position 120,868 of record JARBUD010000002.1, read on the forward strand.
ATGCAGCCGCTGAACACCAGCACCCGGCTGGTCGGGCAGCTCTCGCCGGCGCAGGCGCTGATGGCGCTGACGCTCGGGCAGAGCGGCGCGGCGGCATAGGCGGCGACGTCGCGGCACGGCAGTTCCGGCTGCGAGACCAGGTCGTGCAGGCCGCCGCGCGGCAGCAGCACCGCATCCCCGGTCGCCATCTCGTGCACCGTCCCGTCCTCGCGGCGCAGGAACACCGGACCCTGCGCGACGAAATGGAACTGCGCGCGTCCCTGAGCCAGGCCGAAGCGCAGCCCGAAGGGCGGCGACAGCTCGATGCGGCGATAGTCGATGCCGGCGAGGCGCATGCCCATCAGGAGCTCGCTCACCAGCTCGGCGGCCGGCCGCACCCCGTTGCCATTTCCGCTATTGCCGGACGAATGATCAATCATCTCGGAGTTGATTTCATGGATCGTCCGGCGAATCCAGCCTATCTCCTGCTGCAACGCACAACGCTTCTCCGAAAGGCACCCCATGAGCGAAACCTTGCAGTGGCAGGAGGGAGCGCCCGACGCGGCCGCGCTCCCCGGCCCCGCGCCCGCCGTCGACGCGACGGCGGCACCCTCCGCCTTCGATGCGGCGGGACCCGCCGAGACCACCATCGCGCCGGCCTGGGCCGCCGTGTTCTCGCTAACACTGGGCGTGTTCGGCCTGGTGACGGCGGAATTCCTGCCCGCCAGCCTGCTCACGCCGATGGCGGCCGATCTCGGCATTTCCGAGGGCGCCGCCGGCCAGGCGGTCACCGCCACCGCCGCGGTGGCGCTGGTGGCGAGCCTCCTCGTCTCAGCCGCGACCCGCCGCCTGGACCGGCGCATCGTACTGCTCGCCTTCACCCTGCTGCTGATCGTCTCCAACCTGCTGGTCGCCTTCGCGCCGGACCTCGCCTCGCTGATCGTCGGGCGCGTGCTGCTCGGCGCGGCGCTGGGCGGCTTCTGGGCGATGTCGGCGGCGCTCGCCATGCGCCTCGTGCCGGAAGCGCTGGTGCCGCGGGCGCTGTCGATCATGTTCAGCGGCGTCTCCGCCGCCACCATCTTCGCCGCGCCGGTCGGCTCCTATGTCGGCGACCTGCTCGGCTGGCGCGCCGTGTTCCTGATCGCCGCGGGGCTCGCGGTCGCCACGCTGGCCTTCCAGCTCGCCACCCTGCCGAAGATGCCGCCGGCCGGCACGGCGGGGCTGCGCACCCTCGTCGAGGTGCTGCGCCGGCCGCGCATCGGCATCGGCCTGTTCTCGGCGCTGCTGGTCTTCGCCGGGCACTTCGCCTTCTTCACCTATATCCGGCCCTTCCTGGAGACGGTGACGGGGGTGGGCATCAGCGCGGTGTCCGGCATATTGCTCGGCTTCGGCGTCGCCAATTTCGCCGGCACGCTGCTCGCCGGGCCGGTGCTGGAGCGCAGCCTGCGCCTCGCCCTCGTCTCCATGCCGCTGCTGATGGGCGCTCTCGGCCTCGGCCTGGCGACGCTGCAGAGCACGCCGCTGGCGGATTCGCTGATGGTGGCGGTCTGGGGCCTCGCCTTCGGCGCGGTGCCGGTCGCCTGGTCGACCTGGCTCACCCGAACCGTGCCCGACCAGGCCGAGACCGCCGGCGGCCTCCTGGTGGCGGCGATGCAGCTCGCCATCTCCATCGGCGCGGCCGGCGGCGGCGTCATCTTCGACGCCAGCGGCGCACAGGCGGTGTTCGCGGCCGCCAGCGCGGTGCTGCTGGTCGCGGCGCTGATCATCCTCGTCGGCGTGCGCTCGCGCCCGACGCCGGCCTGACGAAATAAGGCGGGCGGCGCTTCACCGCGCCGTCCGCGCGTCCTCTGCGAGGGCTGCGCGCACCAGCACCCGCGCCGCGGCGCCCGCCGATTCCATGTAGCTGGCGTCGCGGTTGAGCAGCACGACGGCGAAGGAGCCGTCGATCAGCAGCACGATCTGCCGCGCCAGCTCCCGCGCCCCGCCCGCGCCCGCCTCCTCGAACAGCGCGCTCAGCCAGTCCTCCACCCGCTTCTTGTGCAGGCGGCCGGCGAGGATGGCGGGATGCCCGGGCAGGTTGACCAGCTCGACCGAGGTGCGCAGGAAGCCGCAGCCCTTCCAGCGCGAATGGGTGGCCGCACGGGCGAGGTCGACGAACAGCGCCTCGATGCGCGCGGCGACGTCGCCCTCGCTCGCCGCATAATGGCGCTTGAACCAGGCGAGGTTCGGCTGGTCGCGCATCTCCAGATAGGCGGCGATCAGGTCGTCCTTGCTGCGGAAATGATAATAGAGCGTGCGCTTGGTGACGCCGGCCTTGGCCGCCACCGCGTCGACGCTGACGGCGCGGATGCCTTCGCCGTGGAACAGCTTCCCGGCCGCCTGGAGGATGCGCTCGCGCGTCGGCGCGGGAACGGCGGGGGACGTCGGCTGCATGCGACTAATGTATACCGGGTAGTGAATATACATCAACGCGGCCGCTCTCTAGCGTTTCCTGCCGACGGGAGGGGACGCCATGCTCGACATCGAGCCGCAAGCCGTTGACATCGCTTGCCGCGACGGGGTGGTGCTGGGCGGGCATTTCTGGCCCGGCCGCCGGCACGGCGACGCCGGCGCGGTCGTCGTCAACCCCGCCACCGGGGTGCTGGCGCGCTACTATCACCGCTATGCCCGCTTCCTCGCCGGCCACGGCTTCGACGTGCTCACCTTCGACTATCGCGGCATCGGCGCCTCGCGGCCGGCGAGCCTGCGCGGCTGCCGCTATCGCTGGCGCGACTGGGGCGAGAAGGACGTCGACGCGGCGCTCGGCTTCATGACGCGGCAGGCGCGCTCGGGACCGCTCATGGTGGTCGGCCACAGCATCGGCGGCTTCCTGCCGGGAATGGCCGAGAACGGCCGGCTGGTCGCGCGGATGCTCACCGTCGGCGCGCAATATGCCTGGTGGCCGGACTATGCGCCCCGCCGCCGGCTGCCGCTGCTGCTCAAATGGCATGTCGCCATGCCCGCCGCGACCGCCTTCTGCGGCTATTTCCCCGGCAGGCGGCTCGGCTGGCTGGAGGACCTGCCGGCCGGCGTCGCGCATGAATGGAGCTTCCGCGGCCCACGCTTCGAGACCAGCCATCCGCGCGCCGAGCGCCGCGACGTGCTGTTCCGCATGGCGAGCGTGCGGGCGGCGATCCTCGCCGTCTCGGTCGACGACGACGAGTTCGGCACCATCCCGGCGGTGCGCCGGGGGCTGCGCTACTACGCCAATGCCGGCCGCACGCTGGTGCGGATCGCCCCGGCCGACTATGGCCGCGACGCCATCGGCCATTTCCAGCTGTTCCACGACAGCCACGCCGCCGGCTTCTGGATCGACACGCTGATCTGGCTGCGCGACGGCCGCAATCCCTGGCCGCGGCAGGTGGTGGAAGCCGACGGGGCCGCGGGCCGCGGGAGCTCGCACGGGTATCCGACCGCTTGAGCACCCCGCCCCACCTTGCGCACGAAACCGTGAAGCCGGGTATTCCTACGGCGCCGCCGTTTGTTTATGGATGGTTCCTCAAGGGACACTCCACCGGGGGCCGCGCACCGTTCATGAAGCTCATCATCCAGATCCCCTGCTACAATGAGGCGGAGACGCTCGCCATCGCCCTGGCCGAGCTGCCGCGGCAGGTCGAGGGCTTCGACGTCGTCGAATGGCTGGTGATCGACGACGGCAGCAGCGACGACACCGCCGCCATCGCCCGCGCCAACGGCGTCGACCACGTCGTGCGCCACAGCGTCAATCTCGGCCTCGCCCGCGGCTTCATGACCGGGCTCGACGCCTGCCTGCGCCGCGGCGCCGACGTCATCGTCAATACCGACGCCGACAACCAGTACAACGCCGCCGACATCCCCGCCCTCGTCGCGCCGGTGCTGGAAGGGCGGGCGGAAATCGTCGTCGGCGCACGGCCCATCGCCACCATCGAGCACTTCTCGCCGGTCAAGAAGCTCTTGCAGAAGCTCGGCAGCTGGGTCGTCCGGGTGGCGAGCAAGACCGACATCCCCGACGCGCCGAGCGGCTTCCGCGCCATCTCGCGCGACGCGGCGCAGCAGCTCATCGTCTTCAACAACTACACCTACACGCTGGAGACCATCATCCAGGCCGGCCAGCGCGGCATCCCGATCATGTCCGTGCCGATCCGCGTGAACGGCGACCTGCGCCCCTCGCGGCTGGTCAAGAGCATCCCGTCCTATCTGCGCCGCTCGATCGCGACGATCATCCGCATCTTCGTCATCTACCGGCCGTTCCGCTTCTTCGGCACCATCGGCGCGGTGCTCTTCGCCCTCGGCACCTTGATCGGCCTGCGCTACCTGTGGTTCTTCCTGGAAGGCAGCGGCGAAGGCCACGTGCAGTCGCTCATCCTCGGCAGCATCCTGCTCGGCATGGGCTTCCAGACCATCCTCATCGCCTTCGTCGCCGACCTCCTCGCCGCCAATCGCCGGCTGATGGAGGAGGTGCGGTACAAGATGAATCGCGGCAACCGCTAGAGAAAGAGCGACAGCCATGGCCGATCAGGGTTCGGAAGGGCTTCTATCGCCTTTCCTGCGTAACCAGCGCTTTGAAGCCGCCAAGCCGTATCTGCGGGGACGGGTGCTCGATATCGGCTGCGGAGCCGGCGGCCTCGCCCGGTATGTCGAACCTCACGCCTATTTCGGGACGGACGTGGACGAAGCTTCGCTCGCTCTGGCAAGGGCCAATCATCCCGGCCATCGCTTCAGCCCGACAATGCCGGATGAAGGCGAGCGGTTCGATACGGTCGTCGCGCTGGCCGTCATCGAGCATGTACCGAGCCCGGCGGAGTTCCTGCGCAGCCTCGCCAAATATCTCAGCGCCTCGAAGGATGCGCGGATCATCTGCACCACGCCCCATCCCGCAGTCGATTTCATTCACGGGCTGGGATCGCGCATCGGCCTGTTCAGCCGCTCCGCCAATGACGAGCACGAAGATCTACTGGACCGCGCGGCACTGGACCGCGCCTCGACGCAAGCCGGATTGAAGCTGGTGGAGTACAAGCGTTTCCTGTTCGGCGCGAACCAGATCGCCGCCATCAGCGGGGGAGGTGAGGCGGCGTGAAAGTCTCTGGCGGCTTGAAAGAGCAGGATATTACGGTCGGGAATACCTACGACAAGTACGGGTCACGAAATCCGATCGTCCGTTGGATGATGGAGGGGTTCACCCGCGATCTCTCGGAGCTTGTCGCGGCGGCCGCCCCGCGGACCATCCACGAGGTGGGTTGCGGCGAAGGCTACTGGGTAATGAAGTGGCACCGGCAGGGCTTCGACGTCCGTGGAAGCGATTTCTCCACGACGGTGATCGAGATCGCGCGTCGGGAGGCGGCTGCGGTGGGCGTCGCTCCCGAGCTGTTCAGCGCCAAGAGTATCTACGATCTCGATCCGGCACAGGACAGCGCCGACCTGATCGTCTGCTGCGAAGTGATGGAGCACCTTGAGCATCCGGAAACAGCTCTCGAGGTGCTGCAGCGTCTGGGGCCGCGCAACGTCATCTTGAGCGTCCCGCGCGAGCCGCTCTGGCGCATCCTCAATATGGCCCGCGGCAAATATCTGAGTTCGTTCGGCAATACGGATGGGCATATCCAGCATTGGACGCCATCCGCCTTCAAGGCTCTGATATCTCGGTACTTCGACATCATCGAGGTACGCGCGCCGTTGCCGTGGACGATGCTCCTTTGCCGGCCGCGCGGTTCGTCCGGAGCGCGATGAAGCGGCTTTTTCATTGGCTCGGGACCGGCCTCGCCCTGATCGGGGGCGGGTTCGTCGCCCTGCGGCTGCATGATTATGCTGGCGAGATCGATATTGCGCGGATTCTGCCGGTGCAATGGATCGCGCTGGGGGGGCTCGCTGTATTCTACGGCGCGGCGAGCGTGCTGCTGGCGCTCGCCTGGCGCCGTCTGCTGGCCTTCTGCGGCGTAGCGACGTCCATTCGATGGACGGTGGGCGCCTATGGCAGCTCACAGCTGGCAAAATACATCCCCGGCAACATCTTTCAGTTCGCTGGCAGGCAGGCGATCGGCATGGCAGCGGGATACCGCGGCTGGGCGCTGGCACGCTCGACGCTGTGGGAACTGGGCCTCATTTCGTGGACCGCGGGCGTGTTTGCACTGCTCGCCGTCCATCTTGCGGTCGGCGAAATCCCCATTGTCGCCACGCTCCTGGCATTCGCGCTGGCGCTGGCAGGATCGATGGCGCTGGTCGCCCGCCTGTTCTCCCCGCATGTCGCCGTCGCCATGGGCGAACAGGCGCTGTTCCTCTCCTGCTCGGGAGCCGTGTTCGTCGGCTGCCTGCTGATCTCGATGCCCGAGGCATCGACGCCGTTCGATCTGCTCCCCGCCGTCGCGGGCGCCTTCGTGATCGCGTGGCTGGTCGGTATGGCGACGCCCGGCTCGCCTGCCGGCCTCGGCGTGCGCGAGCTGGTCCTGCTTTTCCTGCTCACCGGCATCGGCTGCGAGCCGGACGTGCTGCTGGCGATCGTGCTCGGACGCATTGTCAACGTGGCCGGTGATGCGCTTTTCTTTGCCCTCGGTGTGTTTCTCGGACGAGCGAAGACATGAAGAGGCTGGATCGTGTCGGCGAATACAGATCCAGCGAACCGTGTCGCGTCCACTATGCCCGGACAGCTATAGGCATTTTCTGCCCTGCTCGGTAATACAGAAATAACTCACAGACATTCCGAGAACGCGGCTATCGGTCGACGTTCCGATCATCTCGGGTGATTTCGCATCCGGCATGCTGAAAACTATCGTATTAAGTCCAGCTGAAATCGGCATCTCCTTCACTTCACGTTGCGACGTCAATACCCATTCAGCCGCCTGCCCGTTCTGTACGTTTACCGAGACGCGCTGTTGCGGCAATCCATGTCCCGTGAAGGCACTCACCTCCATCTGAAGAACGAGCGGCTTTGCCGAAGCTCCCACAGGCAGCAGGAGAACAGCGGAATTACCGTCTGTCCACCGGCCCCAGGATTCAAGAACGCTCCACCCTTTCGTGCAGCCTATCCAGGAAGAGCTCTTTGCTGCGGGCAAGGGCTGATTCATCGGCAATTGGATCTTCAGATCCATTTCGCCCTTCTGCCACAGAGCGGAAGACTGCCCGATCAACCCGATGCAGCTCGCATCCGGGATGTTCTCCGATCTGGCGGCCAGCATGAAGGAACCGGCGGGCACTTGCCCTCGATCCGTCGCTGGAAACACGGAGATATCGGGCAGGATGAATCGCTCCCTGAAGAAATACCAATCCTCCCACGACGATTTCAATAAGAAGACTTGCGACGCGCCGGTCGAGCGAAGCAATTGAGCGTCATTATCTACGATGACCTCAAACACGTTCTGCGCTTGCATGAGAAACAGGAACATCGAATAAGTCGCTATTACGGAATAGGCGGCCAGGCCAACGAGCGCCATACGAATCCGGCACAACGCTGCAATGGCAAGAATCGCCATTACCGATATCAATGAGATACCTATGAAGATGGACGCCTCCACGTCCGGAATGAACGGATTCAATATCGATTGAATACCGGCTATGCCGGCGATATTTATATCGAACAGCAAGTTCAGTTCGATGTTATCAGCGTATAGATAAACAATAATTCCAAGTATCAGAATAGCGGCGATCGCCGCCGCCTGAACATAGATCGCCCCCTTTACGCGCTCGATCACCGCCACCAGACCGATGAGCAGCAAAGGCATGGTGGCGGCGTCGAGGTAACGACCATAGATCAAATGATCCAGCCGGGAATGACCGGACATCTGCATCACCGATGCAACGGCAATCGACGCAATGGCTCCAAGTATGGATACGGCTATTGCGCGCTCGTTCGACGACGAGGGCGTGATGACCTTTTTGAAAAGAAACCACACGCCAACAAGGAAAAACCCGAAGGACGCAACCAGCTGATACCAAAGATGGCCAAGCGTCGTGAAAAAGATCTTGATGATGCCGTCACGCGACAGCAGGCGGGCGAACATTTCACCCAGGGCCCCGTCCGTTCTGACGCTCTCCCAGAGGGTGTCCTGGAAATGACCATTTGCTGCTGTGACCACGACGATAGCCGGCATCAGGACAAGGATGCCGCATAGCGCTTCTGGCCGCTTGCCCCGATAGACCGCGGAATAAGCAAAGAAAACAAGCCCTAAGGGGATCAGCGCCAATGCGCGCGCATGGGTCGCGTAGAGGGCCGCCGTCAGCAAGGCGACCATGACAAACCAGATGATCCGCCCGGCCTCTACAGCGTTTATCAGTGCCAGCAGGTATAGTAGAAACAGCACCCTGAAGAGCGTTTCGGCCCACGCCAACGAGATGTGCACGGTGTAGGATGGCCACGTTGCGGCGATGATGCTGCACGCTAGGACAGTAATGCTCCTGCCGAATCCAAAATGTGCGAGCAGCCGCAGCGACAGCGGCACGGTGATGCCGGTCAGGAGCACATTGATTGCGATCGCAAATCGATATGTCCATTGCGGATCATCGAAGAGCGAAAAGCCCGGGGCAAGCAGGCTGGCATATCCGAACGGATAGTAGGGCTGGTCGAGCATCGCGTAGATGCCTTTCCCGCCCAGATAGCGTCCGATCGCGAGAAAGCCCGTCTCGTCACCGGAAATGAGCGGGGCATTACGCGCCGCGAAAGCCGCGCCGAGGATGCCGATCAAACAGATCGAGACAATCCATTCGGTCCGCCGACTGACTTGCATGTAGTTCCCCCCGCCTGCGGATTTCCATACGCGACAACGGGCATGGGCTCAAATGCTGCCGCTGCATCAGCTTTCGTCGGCGTTAGGCGGCGGGGAGGGCTGCCTGATGATCAGCGGCTTGCGGCGAGGATTCAGCTTCCACCCCGAGCGCGCGCAGCAATTGCCGGGCGCTGTCCTGCCAGGTGAGCCACGGCATCGCGTCGGAGCGGACATGCCGCCCGTCGCGGAAGGCGGCGAGCCAGAGCTCGATCGCCCGCGCGAGATCCTCCGGCGCCTCGCCGTCGAAATAGGCAGCGTGGGCGCCGGCGATCTCGCGAAACACCGGCAGGCCGCGGGCAAGGATGGGCAGCTTGTGCTGCGCGGCCTCGATCAGCGGCAGCCCGAAGCCCTCGCCCTCGCTGGCGGCGACGAGGCAGCTCGCGGCGGCATAGAGGCGTTCGAGATATTCGTCGCTGACGTCGTTGGGCCAAAACAGACGGCGTCCAAGCTCGGCATGCTGCCGCAGCCGGCCGATGAGATCGTCCATGTCCCAGCCCGGCTTGCCGACGATCACGAGATTGACGTCGACGCCCGCAGCCCACAGCGCCTCGAAAGCGGCGAGCGTCTGCCCATAGCCCTTGCGTGGCTCGACCGTGCCGACCATCAGGAAGGTCGGGCACTGCTCGAGCCGGGCGAACACAGCTTCGGCATCTGCCGGAAGACCGCGGGTCGGCGCGGAGTTCGTCACATCGGCGCCGAGATGGAACCAGCCAATCTCGAGCGGAATCTTGCGCTCCGGCCCGGCCTCGACCATCCAGTCGGCGAGATCGTCGGCGACGGCCTTGGAGATGCAGACCGCGCCATCGAACGACGCGACCATCGACAGCCATTTGCGGAACCAGACGGTGCCACCCTTGAAATGCTGCGGCATCCGTATCGGCAGAAGATCGTACACGACGTGCACGATCTTGACCCCAATGGCGCGCATGCGATCGATCTCGGCCTGCGCCGCCTCGCTCCGGGAAGCATCGAGATCGAGGCCCAGGAAGATGTCGCCCGGGAAGGCGTCGACGGGCTCTTCCGCCAGCGACGTCGTCGGAATCCATTCCATCGTCTCGCAGAACCGCAAGGCGACGACGTAATGCCCGTCGGGCACCCGGCGGACGGGCACGATCGAGAACGAGGAATGAGGCTGTGACAGCAGCGCCTGCATGATAGCGCGCGTGACGCGCTGGATTCCGGTCCGCGAGTCCAGCTCCGCGATATAGCTGACATCGATGAACAGGGACGGCTTGCGCGGTCGCGGCGGGAAGCTCGACGCAAGCGCGGACGCCAGTGCTCGATCACGCTCCGGCTCGGGGAAAGACAGCGCCAGGCGGTCGGTCAGGCCGAGAACCGCGCGCCGGACCGGCGTATTGAACGCCTCGATGGCGTCCCGATACATCTGTGCGGCGCGGGCGGGAGCGTGCTGGTCCGCGATCAGCGCGCGTGCCGCCGAGCCGAGGCGCTTGCGCAGAGCGGGTTCCTCCGCAAGGCGCACAAGGGCTCTTGCCAGGTCGGAGATCTCGAATTCATCGGGAATGAGCCACACCGCATCGGGGTCGAGTTCCGCCATGGCGCCGTTCGCATTGGCGACGAGCGGCAGTCCATGCTTCATGCAGTCCAGCGCGGCAGCGGAGGTCTCGCCACGAGACATGGTTCGCAGCTGTACGGCGATATCGGCGGCCTGCTGGTACCGATGATAGGTGTCGGCGTCGACCCAGCCGGTGACCTCGACCTGATTCTTAAGGCCGAGCGTGCGGCTCAACTGCTCGACGCGATGGCTATAGTCTTCGCCTGCGCGCCCGACGAGGACCAGCTTTGCCCGGGAGCCGAGCTTTGTGACGGCCGAGGCGAAGGCCTCGACAAGCCTGATGGTCAGCTTGTTCGGGGTGACGTCGCCGAACGAACAGATGACGAGTTCATCGTCCGACAATCCGAGCTGGCGTCGCGCCTCCACCCGGGCCGCTTCATCGCTGGCGGCCGATCGGCGAAGCAATGGGACGACGGCCCAGTCGCGGGCCGCATCGGCGCCATACCATTGCTCCGCCAGCCGCTTCGACCATTCGCTATGGACGATGATGCCCGCCGCGTTCTGCAGAATGGAAAGATTGCCCGGGAAGACCCAGACGCCGTGTTCTTCGACGTCGGGCTGCGCAAGAGCGGCCAGGCCCTCGACCCCGTGGCTGCACAGAACGGACCGCATCCAGTTGTTCATGCCCCGGTAGAGCTGGATGCCGGACAGAAAGAAATCATGGAGAACGACGACGCCGGGAATGGTCTCCAGCAGCTCGAACATATGCTCGTGGAACGGCGAATTGCCGAAATGATAGAGGACACGATCGAACTGCCCGGCATTGCGGCGGAACCAGTCGATGCTCCGGACGGGCAGGTTTTCGACGATCCAGGGATCGGAAATACGATCCTGGTCGATGACGATATCGATCTGGTAATGTTCCGCCAACGCCGGAAGCAGGTCGGCACTGTAATCGGCGATACCGGACCGCTCCGGCGGCAGCGGCGATATGAAGGCGAGGCGGGGCTTGTCGGGCGAGGCATCCGGCAGGGGCTGTTCACGCATCCCGAAAGTAGCCTCCAGCGCCTCGATGGCGCGGATGGCCGTCGCATCCCAGCTGAAGTTCCGCGCCTGCGAAAGTCCGTGGGCTTCCAGCCGGGCGTGATAGGCGTCGTCGGTCAGAACCCGCTCGATCTTCGCCGCGATGGCGCCCTCGTCGCGCGGATCGAACAGCGCCTCGTCGCAGCCGACGACCTCGGGAAGGCTCGACGTGTTGGAAGCGATCACCGCCCGGCCACACTGCATCGCTTCCAGCGCCGGCAGGCCGAAGCCTTCGTGCAGGCTCGGGAACACGAAGGCCTTGCAGCCATTGTAGATCCGGACGAGATCCTCGTCCGGCACGAAGCCGGTCACGACGACCGACGATGCGGGCAACCCCACCGAAGCGGCAAGCTCGGCCAGCCGCGCCTTGTCATGCTCGCTCGCCTTGCAGACGATGGCGAGCTGGTGCGCTTGCCGCACCGGCGCGGGCAGTCGGGCGAAGGCACGGATCAGCCCTTCGATGTTCTTCCGGGGATCGATGCCACCCGTGTACATCAGGTAGTCCCGCGACAGGGAATACCTCTGCATGACCAGGTTCCGGTCCTCCGTCGTGGAAGCGACCGGATGGAACTGCGCGGCGGCAGCGGTGGAGATATTCGCGACGCGCTGCCGGTCCCAGCCGAGCGCCGTCACCGCCTCCTCTGCAGCCGACTGCGAGATCGAGAGAAGCTGGTCGGCACGGCGAAGATGGCCGAGCTTTTCTTGGTACCACGCCCGCACCACGTCGTTCGCGAGATAGACTTGCTCGTTGAGCAGCGGGATCAGGTCGTACAGCACCACCGCGGTCGGGACGGAAGCCAGCCGGCCAACGCTCGTGATGACATCGTCGGCCAACCCCTCGAACAGGCTGGTCACCACGACCGCATCAGGCTCCAGCGACGCCAGGAACGCCTCACGGAGAAGTTCCGCGTCCTGGCGGCGTCGTTCATTGGCCGTGCCGTCCCAGGCCAGCGGACCGGGGGCGGTCCAGACGCGAATGGCTTCGGGCGGAAGTACGCCGTTGAAAGCCGCGCGGATGTCTTCGATCGTGTCGCGGAAATGGCCGTTGAGCGCGATCAGTACCTCGTGGCCGCCCCGATTGCGGGCGACGCCGAGCGCGAATTCGAGCGAGTAGCGGCCGATGCCGCGAAAGCGGTTGTCACCTTGCGCACCCTGGAGGTCGATGACGATCCGCACGTCAGTCCTCCGGGCCGCGTGTCTGCGGCATCTCGAGGCGCTTCAGGAAATAGCGGGCCCGCGGCGAGAGATCAGCCGGCACCGTCGGCGCGCTCTCCGACTCGGCGGTGGGAACGGGGATGCGGACAGCCCTTGGCAGCGCCTGATAGCCGGGGCTGCTCATCCACATGCGGAAGAACTTGCGCGCACGGCCATTGCGGCGCAGCACCCATCGCCTGAATACTCCCCGTGGCTTGCCACTTTTGTGGAACAGCAGCACACGAAGCGGCTTTCGCGGACGGCCGGAGCGCCGAAACAGCAGCCGCTCCCAGACGGAGCGGCTGAGCATGTAGTCGAGCTTCAGATGCGAGCTACGTACCTCGTCCATAGCTTCGCCCAGGGCGCGCCGCTGGTCGTCGCTTTCGCGGGAAAGAGCCGACAACGCGTGCAAGCTGTCCTTCACTTCCCTCTCGAGAAGAGTGTTCAGACTCGCGAGGGAGTCGACGGAGCGCTGCAGGTCGCCCAAGGATCCCTGCAGACCGCCGAGGTTCCTTTCGAGCGCGGCGCGTTCCTCTACGGCCTGGTTCAGCGACGTCGTCAGCGTGGAGACCGTGCCATCCAGCTCCGCAAGCCGTTCGTTGGCCAGCGCATGTCCCTGAACAACGAACTGATCGAAGACATTCGGCGGGGCGGAGAACCTGTCGGCGAGGTCCTCGTGCTCCTTCGCCAGGTAATAGCGGTTGAGACCGTCCCAATAGACGAATGCATAGCCGGCTTGCGTGAGCACTTCCTCCCAGTCGAGATAGGAGGTGATCTGCGTGGTCGGCAGCGTGGCCTCGACCACGACGATCCACGGCCGGTGGCGCGACCAGTCGGCGCCGCGCAGCACCGAGGCCTCGTGGCCTTCCACGTCGACCTTCAGAAAATGGACGGCCTGCCCTTCGGGCACGTGCCCGTCCCAGACCTGCGCAAGCGTCTGCGTCGGCACGGTGATATGGCTCAGCCCCCAGCCGGCATTCGCATGGCCCTCCGCGATCGACATATCGACCGTCGTCAGGCCGGTATCCTCGATCACGCTCAGCTCGATCTCGCCGTCGAAATCGCTCACGGCGATTCCGAGGTTGGCGTCATGGGGCCGGCGGGCGTTCAGCTGCGCCAGATAATGCGGGTTCGGCTCGATGTTGATGCCGCGCCAGCCTCTTTCGCTGAACGCGCGGGTGACGCTGTCGAGGTCCGGGGAAAAGGCGCCGACATCGATGTAGAAGCCACGCTCCACGTGCTTGAGGGCACGCCAGAGCATGACGTCTTCAAAGTTCTGCGCATAAGATATGAACGTCACGGCGCCTCACGCAGTTCGTTCGCCCCGCCGTCTTCCGGCTCCGCAACCGCCCATCATCCTGCAGCCAACACCCGAATGTCCCCGCCCGCGCCGGCCTCTCCCGCCAAGGGCGGCGCGCGGGGGTTCTCCATTCATCCGCGCGGGACAAGGCGCAAGGGTCAGACCCGCCAGTCGTCGTAGTCGGACCTGGCCATCATCCCCGCCAGCTCGCGGATGCCGACCTTCGGCTCCCAGCCCAGCTTGGTCCGCGCCTTGGTGGCGTCGCCGAGCAGGAGATCGACTTCCGCCGGGCGGTAGAACTTCGGGTTGACCTTGATCGCCACCTTGCCGCTCTTGCGGTCGACAGCCTGCTCGGTCTCCTCGGCGCCGGACCATTCGAGATCGAGGTCGAGCGCCTCGGCCGCGAAGGTGACGAAGTCGCGGATGGGCGTCGTCGTGCCGGTGGCGAGCACGTAGTCGTCGGCCTTGTCCTGCTGCAGCATCCGCCACATGCCGTCGACATAGTCGCCGGCGAAGCCCCAGTCGCGCTTGGCGTTCAGATTGCCGAGCTCGACCGGCACCTGCTCGCCATGGGCAAAGCGGGCGAGGCCCAGCGTGATCTTGCGTGTGACGAACTCCGAGCCGCGCAGCGGGCTCTCATGGTTGAACAGGATGCCCGAGGAGGCATGCAGCCCGAAGGATTCGCGGTAGTTGATGGTGATGAAGTGCCCGTACACCTTGGCCACGCCATAGGGCGAGCGCGGGTAGAGCGGCGTCTCCTCGTTCTGCGGCACGGCCCGCACCAGGCCGAACATCTCCGAGGTCGAGGCCTGGTAGAAGCGCGCCTCGGGGGTGAAGGTGCGGATCGCATCGAGCAGGCGCACCACGCCGAGGCCGTTCACGTCGGCGGCGTAGATCGGCTGCTCCCAGGACGAGCCGACGAAGCTCTGCGCCGCGAGGTTGTAGACCTCGTCGAAGGCGGTGCCGCGGATCAGGCGCGTGATGTTGTTGATCTCACTGAGGTCGAAATCCACATATTCGATGTCGTCGGCGATCCCCAGCTTCTGCAGGCGCGCGATCTCGATCTGAGAATTGCGGCGTATCGCGCCGGTTACCTTGTAACCCTTCTCCAGCAGCAATTTGGCGAGGTAGGAGCCGTCCTGCCCGCTCACCCCCGTGATCAACGCCTTCTTCACCGAAAAACCCCCTTGGGACTACGATCTGTGGTCCGCAGGTAACCACACTCGTCCGTGATGTCCAGCCGTGGGAACGGCTGGACAACCGGCAATTCGTCAGGGGGTATTCGACGACCGGATAAGATCGGTCAGTTCCGCCACCCGGCGCTCGATCATGCCGTCCTGCGCCCGCGCCTCCACATTGAGCCGCAGCAGGGGCTCGGTGTTGGACTTGCGCAGGTTGAGCCGCCAGTCGGCGAAGGCCAGCGACAGGCCGTCGGTCTCGTCGCGCGCCGGCTCCTGACCCGACAGCGCCGCCTCGACGCGGGCGATCGCCGCTTCCGGATCGGCGATGCGGAAGTTGATCTCGCCGGAGGAGGGGAAGGCCGCCATGCGGTCGGACACCAGCTCGGACAGGCTCTTGCCCGTCCGCCCCATCAGCTCGGCGACCAGCAGCCAGGGGATCATCCCGGAATCGCAGGCCATGAAGTCGCGGAAATAGTGATGCGCCGACATCTCGCCGCCATAGATGGCGCCGGTGTCGCGCAGCGCCTGCTTGAGGAAGGCATGGCCGGTGCGCGCCTGCACCGCATTCCCGCCCGCCCGCGCCACCACGTGCTGGGTGTTCCAGACCACGCGCGGGTCGTGCACGATGGTCGCGCCCGGTTCCTTGGTCAGGAACACTTCGGCGAGCAGCCCGACGATGTACTCGCCGGGAATGAAGCGGCCGGCATGGTCGAACAGGAAGCAGCGGTCGAAATCGCCGTCCCAGGCGACGCCCATGTCGGCGCCGGCGGCCACGACCGCCTGCCCGGTGACCGGCTGGTTCTCCGGCAGCAGCGGGTTGGGAATACCGTTCGGGAAGCTGCCGTCCGGCTCATGGTGCAGCCGCAGGAAGGTGAGCGGCGCGCCGCGGGCGGCGAGGCCCTCGGCGATGGCGTCGAAGGTCGGCCCCGCCGCGCCGTTGCCGGCATTGACCAGGATGGTCAGCGGGCGCAGCGCCGTCATGTCGACGAAGGAGAGCACGCGCTCCACATAGGCCTCGCGCGCGCCCTCGGCCGGGACGACATGCCCGCCGGGCCGCGACGGCAGCGCCGGGCCTTCCGCCAGCGCCTTGATCGCGGCGAGGCCGGTGGCGGTGTCGAGCGGGGCGGAACCCTTCCGCACCAGCTTCATGCCGTTATAGTCCATCGGGTTGTGCGAGGCGGTGACCTCGATACCGCCATCCGCGGCAAAATGCGTCACCGCGAAATACATCTCCTCGGTGCCGCACAGGCCGAGGTCCAACACCTCGGCACCGCCGGCGACGAGCCCCTCGATGCAGGCGTCGGCCAGCGACTCGGACGAGGCGCGGCAGTCGCGCCCGATGATCACGCGTCGCGCCGAGAGGGCTTCGACGAAAGCACGCCCGATGCGCCGGGCGATATCCTCATTAAGTTCTTCTCCCAGACGTCCGCGAATGTCATAAGCCTTGAAACAGGTGAGCATAGGCATGGCACTCCATCGATCGGTGAAAGCGTCGCTCTGCTGCGGTGCGGTAGCCAACTCTGTCGGTGGATCGTGGTCAAGTCATTTTGGTTGTCTTGCGTTCTAAACCGCGGCCGGCCAAGATAGCTCATTTCATCATCGCAGATCATCACGTGGCCCATGGCGAACCTTTACCCTGTTCTTCTATGCGGCGGCTCCGGAACACGTTTATGGCCGCTCTCCCGCAAAAGTTTTCCCAAGCAGTTCGTCAAGCTGGGCGACGGTGAAACGCTCTTTCAGGCGGCGGCACGGCGGATGGCCGGCCCGAAGATCATGCCGCCGCTGATCATTACGAATTCGGACTTCCGGTTCATCGTCACCGAGCAGCTCGCCGAAGCCGGGATCGAGGCCGGTCCGATCCTCATCGAACCCAGCCCGCGCAACACCGCCCCGGCGATTCTTGCTGCAGTGCAATACCTCGCGGCACGCGATCCGGATGCGGCGCTGCTGGTCATGCCGTCCGACCAGGTGATGCCCGACCGCGACGCCTTCGCGCTCGCGGTCCAGGCCGGCCTCGCCGCGGCGGAGGAGGGCGAGATCGTCACCTTCGGCATCAAGCCGACGCGGCCGGAGACCGGCTATGGCTGGCTGGAGCTCGCCCATCCGCCGGCGGACGGACAGCCGGCGGCGATCCCGCTCAAGCGATTCGTCGAGAAGCCCGCCGCCGACCGCGCCGCGACCATGCTCGCGGACGGGCGCTATCTGTGGAACGCCGGCATCTTCCTGATGTCGGTGAAGACCGCGCTCAAAGCCTTCGAGGCGCATCTGCCGGACATGCTGGCGCCGGTGAAGCGCGCGGTGAGCGAGGCGCAGGCCGACCTCGGCTTCCTGCGGCTCGCGCCGGCACCGTGGCAGCTGGCCGAGGAGATCTCGGTCGACTACGCCATCATGGAGCGCTCGTCGAACCTGCAGGTCGTGCCCTTCGACGGCGACTGGTCGGACCTCGGCGACTGGTCCTCCGTGCTGCGGGAAGGCGGACCGGACGAGCAGGGCGTCACCGCGCATGGCCCGGTCACCGCCATCGACTGCGAGGAATCGCTGTTGCGCTCGGAGGCCGAAGGGCTGGAACTGGTCGGCATCGGCCTGAAGGACATGCTGGTCGTCGCCATGCCCGACGCGGTGCTGGTGGCCGACCGCTCGCGGGCGCAGGACGTCAAGCAGGCGGTCACGGCGCTGAAGGCGAAGGGATCCCGCCAGGCCGAGCATTTCCCCCGCGACCACCGCCCATGGGGCTGGTTCGAGACGCTGGTGCTGGGCGACCGCTTCCAGGTGAAGCGGATCGTCGTGCATCCGGGCGCGTCGCTGTCGCTGCAGAGCCATTTCCACCGCTCCGAGCACTGGATCGTCGTCTCCGGCACGGCGCGGATCACGGTGGACAACGAGGCGCGGCTGCTGACGGAGAACCAGTCCGTCTACATCCCGCTCGGCGCCGTCCACCGCATGGAGAATCCCGGCAAGGTGCCGATGGTGCTGATCGAGGTGTTCGCTATGAAGATGTCTATGCGCGTGGCCAGGGAGCAAAGGGCTGAGCGAGCACGGGGCCAAGAAGATTCCGGGTGACGCGAAGCTTATCCTCGAGCCGGATAATGCTGACGATGCGGCGGCAATCGACGGAACCTCGAATGTCTCGCCTGACAGTCATGATAATACCATGACGGCGGACGCCAATGCCCCGGTTCAACGCCCCTTCGCCCCGCAGGGTCGCCGGGGAAGCCCGAAGGCGCGCCGGCGCTTCGGCCATGTCGTCGAGGACCTGCTGACCGACGTCGGCATCGGCGAGGCCTACAAGACCCGCCAGCGCTTCGGCCTCGACGTCGTCGGCTATCTCCTATCGGAGATCGGGCTGGGCGAGGCGGCGCGCCTGCTGGTCGGAGCGCTCGATGCGACGGAGATCCCCACAAGGCTGGTCAACGTGCCCCTGCCCGGCCGCCAGGCCGACGACCGGCTGGCCGAGCGGCTCGCCGCCTCCGAGAAACATGCCGCCGCACTGTCGATCTTCGGCCTGATCGACCTGCGCGCCTTCGCCGACCGCGCCTCCCGGCACCAGGTCAACATCGCCTATCCCTATTGGGAGCTGCCGACGGCGCCCTCGTCGGTACGGCCGATCTTCGACCGCTTCGACGCCTATTGGGCGCCGACCACCTTCATCCGCGACATGCTCACCGCCGAGCAGGACCGGCCGGTGCGCCTCATCCCGCAGCCGATCCGGCTCTCGCCGCAGCCGCCGCCCGCTCTGACCTTCGAGGGACCGCTGCGGGTGCTCAGCTTCTTCGACTACGACTCGGTGATGACGCGCAAGAATCCGCTCGGCGCGGTGCAGGCGTTCATGGCCGCCTTCCCGACCGCCAATTCCGATGTCCAGCTCGTCATCAAGGCGCGCGGCAGCCTGCGCACCGAGGCGCAGGAGCGGCTCTACGAGCTCATCGAATGTGATCCGCGCATCGTCATCATCGACGAGACCCTCACCCGCGAGGGCATGGACACGTTGATGGCGAGTTGCCACGTGTTCCTGTCGCTGCACCGCTCGGAAGGGTTCGGCCTCGGCTGCGCCGAAGCGCTGGCGAGCGGCAAGATTGTCGTCTCCACCAATTTCGGCGGACCGCGGGACATGATCACGCCGGCCACCGGCTATCCCGTCGCCTTCCGCCCGGTGCGGCTGGCGCCGGACAACTATCCGGAATCGGAAGGCAGCTACTGGGCCGAGCCGGACGTCTCCCACGCCGCCGAGATCCTGCGCGCCATCTATGACCGGCCGGCCGAGGCGGCGGCCAAGCCGCGCGCCGGCTATGCCTATCTGCGGGCCAATCATTCCTTCGAAGTGGTCGGCGCGAAGATCGCGGAAGCGCTGCGGGAACTCGGCTAGAGCGCCGGCGCCGCAGCCGCCAGCGCCTCCCGCCAGCCGCCCTCCCGCGTGATGTCGCGCGCGCCGGCCAGCACATGGCTCTCGCACAGAAAACCCTTCACCTCGCTGCCGTCCTCCAGCCCTACCGTGCCGATGGCGAGCGGCGCCGGCACGCGGGCGAGGAAGTCGCCCAGCGTCATGCGCGGCAGCGCCCATATCTCGACCGCGATAGCGGCGCCCTGCCCATCGGCATTGCGCACCAGCCCCGGCCGCGCCGGCGGCCCGCCCGGCAGGGCATAGAGCTTGTAATGCGGCGCGGTGCGGCAGGCGCGCAGGAAGCGGGCGCCACGGCCGGTCAGCTCGTGATTGAGCGGCAGGCCTTCCATATGCGCGCCGCAGACGGCGAGCGCGATCTCGTCCGGGCCGACCTGCCCGGCGGCCGGCGCCCGCCGGCGGCCGCGCTCGACCAGCAGGGCCAGCGCGGCGCAGCGCGCATCCTCGCCCTTGCGCGCCAGGATGGTCAGGCTGCCGGGACGGCCGTCGCCACGCGGGCCGGTCGGTACGGCGATGCCGCACAGGTCGAGCAGATTGACGAAATTGGTGTAGGTGCCGAGCCGCGCATTCGGCCCGATCGGGTCGGCGCCGATCTCCTCCAGCGTGACGAAGGTCGGTATGGTCGGCACGCAGATGAAGGCGGCATCGCCCAGCGCCTCCTCGCAGCGGCGCTTCAGCTCCTGCAACCGGTAGAGCCCCTTGAACGCGTCGACCGCCGTGAGCGCAAGTCCCGGGCCGAGGATCGCTCGGGTCGTCGAGTGCAGCGTCTCCGGCGCCTGCGCCAGCCGCGTGCCCACCGCGGCGATACGCTCGGCCACCCAGGGGCCGCTATAGAGCATCTCCGCCACGGCATAGAAGGGCGAGAAATCGATCTCCCGCACCTCGGCGCCGCCCGCCCGCAGCTTTTCGACGGTGGCGCGGAAATGCGCCGCCTGCGCCTCGTCGCCATGGGTGCGCAGCGTGACATCGTCGGGCACCGCGATGCGGGCCGCTGCCGGCAATGGCGACAGGCGCTGCTTCGGCAGCTCCCGCGACCAGGGATCGGCGGCGTCATAGAAAGCGGTGAGCTCGAACAGCTCCCACGCCTCGGCCACGCTGCCGGCGAAGACGGAGATGGTGTCGAGCGAGCGGCAGGCCGGCACCATGCCGATGGAAGAGAGCGCCCCCAGGCTCGGCTTCAGCCCGACGATGTCGTTGAACGCCGCCGGCACGCGCCCCGAGCCGGCCGTGTCGGTGCCGAGCGCGAAGGCGGCGAGCCCCCGCGCCACCGCCACCGCCGAGCCGGAGGAGGAGCCCCCCGGCACGAGCTCGGGATCGACGGCGTTGCGCGGCACGGGATAGGGCGTGCGCACGCCGACGAGGCCCGTCGCGAACTGGTCGAGATTGGTCTTGCCGAGGCAGATGGCGCCCATCTCGCGCAGCCTGGCCACCACGGCCGCATCGGCCTCGGCGACATAGGTGAAGTCCGGGCACGCCGCCGTGGTCGGCATGCGGGCGACGTCGATATTGTCCTTCACCGCATAGGGTATGCCCCAAAGCGGACGCCCGTCCGGCGCCCCGAGCGCGCGCGCCTCGCCGAGCGCCGCATGGCGCGCCTCGTAGAGGAAGATGCCGGGATCACTGAGCGCATCGAGCCGGCGGAACGCCTCTTCCACCACCGCTTCCGGGCTGAGCCCGCCGGCATAGGCCGCACGCAGCGCGGCGAGGGTGAAAGGCAGGCCCTGAAGCGGCGTCTGAAGCGGCGTCGCGTCACATCGCGAAACGGGCATGAGCGAGACCTCGCGGAGGGGAAGGACAGCTTCGCAGGGCGCCACCCCTCGCGCCAGCCTCATCCTGCCGGTCTCCCCGCGTTCGCGAAAACTGCTATGTTTTCACCGAGGCGTTGCAATTTGTGCACCGCATCGGGAAATCGGCAGTTCCATGCGGCACTTGTACACGTTCCGCCTGATCGAGGCCGTGGCCCGTGCCGGCTCCATGCGCCGGGCGGCGGAGGACATGGCCATCACCGCCTCGGCGCTGAACCGGCGGGTGCGCCGCTTCGAGGAGGAGTTCGGCGCCGAGCTGTTCGAGCGCCTGCCCGGCGGCGTGCGGCTGAACCCCGCCGGCGAATTGCTGCTGCACCATTACCGCGCGAGCCTCTCCGACCTCGCCCGGGTGCAGGGACAGGTGGCCGACCTCTCGGGCGAGCGGCGCGGCCATGTCTCCATCGCCTGCTCGCAGGCGCTGCTGCCCTATTTCCTGCCCGAGCAGATCGCCCGCTACCGCGCCGACCATCCCGGCGTCACCTTCGGCGTGAAGGTGCGCGACCGCGCCGAGGCCGAGCAGGAGCTCGCCTCCTTTGCCAGCGATCTCGCCTTGGTCTTCGAGCCGGTCTACCTCGTCGATTTCGAGGTGATCCGGATCGTGCCGCAGCCGGTGGTGGCGGTGATGGCCGCCGACCATCCGCTCGCACGCAAGCAGGAACTGCGCCTGCGCGACTGCCTGGACGCGCCGCATGTGGCGCCGGCCGTGAAATACGGCGTGCGCCATCTGCTCGACTTCGCCGCGCGCAAGGGCTCACGCCGGGTCGCGCCCATCGTCGAGACCGAGAGCTTCGAGCTGATCCGCCATTATGTGCTGCACGAGCGGGCGGTCGGCTTCCAGATCCCCATCGGTCTGCGCGATCCCGGCGACGGCTCGCTGGTGTTCCGCCCGATCGCCGAGCGCGACCTGCCGGCCGGCAACCTCATCCTCGGCCAGATGCGCGGGCGCTCCCTGCCCGTCGCCCCCGCCCGCTTCGCCCAGCGCCTCGCCAACGCGCTGAAGGACTATGCGGGGGGCTCCGATCCATAGTCCCCTCATCCCCGGGCTTGACCCGGGGACCCAGAGACCTTGCCTCCATCATGCGGCGCGAAGCCTGGGTGGCCGGGTCAAGCCCGGCCATGAGGGCGGAGATGGCCTTGGCGCAGGCCGAGCGGGCGCAGGCCCTAGGCGTCCTCCAGCTCCGCCTCCTCGACCGGCGCCGGTCCCCGCGCCTGCCGCCGGATCACCTGCGGCGGCTGGCCGAAGCTGCGCAGGAAGGCGCGGCGCATGCGGTCGCGATCCGTGAAGCCGGTCTGCCGGGCCACCATGTCGATGGGATGGGCGGTGTCCTCCATCAGCGCCCGCGCCGCCTCGAGCCGCATATGCTCCACCGCCTTGGCCGGCGACTGGCCGGTCTCGTTCTGGAAGGCGCGGCTGAACTGGCGCGGCGAGAGATGCGCCACCTCCGCCAGTTCCTCGACGTTCAGCCGGTTCGACAGGTTCGTCCGCGCATAAGTCAGCACCTTCTGGATGCGGTCGGATTTCGGCTCCAGCTCCAGCAGCGAGGAGAACTGCGACTGGCCGCCGGAGCGGCGATGATAGAGCACCAGCTTGCGCGCCACCGCGCGCGCCGCCTCGAGGCCGAGGTCTTCCTCGATCAGCGCCAGCGACAGGTCGATCCCGGCGCTCATGCCGGCCGAGGTCCAGACCGGGCCATCGGCGATGAAGATGCGGTCCTCCTCGACCTTGATCTTCGGGTAGCGCTCGGCCAGTTCGCGGGCACGCAGCCAGTGGGTGGTGGCGCGCCGCCCGTCCAGCAGCCCCGCCTCCGCGAGCAGGAAGGCGCCCATGCAGGGGCCGGCGATGCGGCGTGCCTGCGCGGCGGCACGGCGGACGAAGGCGATGGTCGGCGCCGGCGCATCCTCCATGCTGGCGCCGAAGACGAGGAGGTCGTAGCGCGCCTCGCCGAGCTCCTGCGTGACCACCTCGAAGCCGAGCGAGGTGCGCACCGGCCCGCCGCACTCGGAGATCATGCGGATGTCGTAGATGGGCTGCGGCGCCCCGAGATTGGCGATCTCGAACGCCGTCGAGACGGCGAAGCCCATCGGCACATAGCCCTCGGTGACGACGAAGCCGACCCTGCGCATGGCGTTGTCCTTCATGTCTCGAATTGCCGTTTATATGACATTTGAGACACAGGCCCGCAAGACTAGTCTCCTCCTGGAAAGCCCCATCGGGCACAGGAGACCTGATCATGAGCACGTCGAAGGGCACCGCCCTCGTCACCGGCGCGTCGAGCGGCATCGGCGCCATCTATGCCGACCGGCTGGCCCGGCGCGGCTACGACCTCATCCTCGTCGCGCGCAACACCGCGCGCCTGCAGGAGGTGGCGAAGCGTGTCACCGGTGGCAGCGGAAATGTCACCGATATTGTCACCGCCGATCTCGGCACGGCCGAGGGCCTCCGCCGCGTCGAGGCGCTGCTGAAGGCGAACGCGGCGATCACCCTGCTGGTCAACAATGCCGGCTTCGGCTCGGCGGCGCCGCTGCTCGACGCCGATGTCGGCCGCATGGAGGAGATGATCGACCTCAACGTCAAGGCCTTGACGCGGCTCACCTATGCCGCCGTGCCCGGCTTCGTGGCGCGCGGCAGGGGCGCGGTGATCAACATCTCCTCCATCGTCGCCATCGCGCCCGAACTGCTCAACGACGTCTATGGAGCCAGCAAGGCCTATGTGCTGGCGTTCACCCAGTCACTGAAGCACCAGCTCGCGCAAAAAGGCGTGCAGCTACAGGCAGTTCTGCCCGGCGTGACCGCCACGGAGTTCTGGGACGTCGCCGGCGTCGGCGGCCACGGCAACCTGCCGAAGGAGTGGGTGATGACCGCCGAAGACCTGGTGGACGCGGCCCTCGTCGGCTTCGACGCCGGCGAGGTCGTCACCATCCCGCCGCTGCAGGACGGTACCGAATGGGAAGCTTATGAGAATGCGCGGCAAGCCATGTCCAGCCATCTCAGCCACACGACCCCGGCCCCCCGCTACCGCCGGGCGAGCGCCGCCTGAGCGTCAAATCCCCAGCGCGCAGCCATCCTTGCGCGGATCGGAGGCGCCGGTGAGGATGCCGTTCACCCGATCGAGGCGGATGGCCTGCGCGCCGCCGATCGGCCGGCCAGACGGCACAATGTCGAAGCCGCGCCGGCGCAGCTCGGCGAGCGTCTCCGCGGGGAAGGTGTCCTCGGCCTCGATCTGCGTCGTGCCGGGCATCGGGAACAGGCGCGGCAGGTCGATCGCCGCCTGCGGCTCCAGGCCGAAATCCAGCACCTTGGAGATGAAATGGGCGTGGCCCATGGCCTGGTAATGCCCGCCCATCACCCCGAACGGCATGAACGGCCGGCCGTCCTTTGTCACCATGCCCGGGATGATGGTGTGCATCGGCCGCTTGCGCGGCGCCAATTCGTTCGGATGGCCCTCTTCGAGCACGAAGCTCTGGCCGCGATTGTGGAACAGCACGCCCGAGCGGGGCGCCAGCAAGCCCGCCCCATAGGGATTGAAGATCGAGTTGATGAAGCTGGCGCAGTTCCGGTCCTTGTCGACCACGCAGATATAGACGGTGTCGCGATGCTCGGCACCGGCGAGGCTCGGCGCCGAGGCGCCGGCACGGTCGAGCCGGATGCGGCCGGCAAGCTCGTCCGCCAGTGCGTCGGAGAGGAGGTGGTCGACCGGCACCCCGGATTGCACCGGGTCAGCGAGGTGGCGGTCGCGCTCGGCATAGGCGAGACGCGTCGCCTCGATCTCCACATGCAGCCGGTCGGCGGAGAGCGGATCGCCCTCGGCGGGAAAGCGCGCGAGGATGTTGAGGATCATCAGCGCAACGATGCCCTGGCCGTTCGGGGGGCACTCATGAATCTCGTGCCCGCGGAAGCTCGTGCGGATCGGCTCGACATAGTCGCCGGCGGCCTGAGCGAAATCCTCGAGCGTGTGCAACCCGCCGAGGCCGTTCAGATAGGCCACCATGTCCTGCGCCACCGGCCCGCGATAGAAGCCGTCGCGTCCCTCGTGGGCGATGATCTCCAGCGTGTCGGCGAGCTCCGGCTGGCGATGCACCGCGCCGACCGCAGTCGGCTTGCCGCCGGGCAGGAAAACCCGCGCCGCATTGGCGTCGCCGGCGAGCAGCGCCGTCTCGCGCCCCCAGTCGTACTGCACCCGCTCGGAGACCGCATAGCCTTCGCGGGCGAGGCGGATCGCCGGCGCCAGCAGTTCGGCGAAGGGCATGCGGCCATGGGCGGCATGCAGCTTCGTCCAGGCATCGACCGCGCCCGGCACGGTGACGGCATGCGGCGACTGGCGCGGGATCTGCGTCAGGCCCTGTTCGCGCAGATGCGCCGCCGTGAGCGCCGCTGGCGCGCGCCCCGAGCCGTTAAAGGCATGCACCTTCCCATCCTCGCCGGCCAGCAGCGCGAAGCAGTCGCCGCCTATCCCGGTCGAGCCGGGCTCGACCACGCACTGCACGGCGATGGCGGCGATGGCGGCGTCGAGCGCGTTGCCGCCGGCTTCCAGCACGCGGATGGCGGCGAGCGTCGAGGAGGGGTGCGAGGTGGCCGCCATCGCTTCGCGGGTGACGACGGCGGAGCGGCCCGGCTTCTGGAAATCGCGCATGTCGGCAGGTCCTTGCGGCCGCTGGCGGCCGCCAACGTCACAGCCTGCTCGGCCTTCATGGGAGATGTGGTGCGGGTGGTCGGACTCGAACCGACACTCTGTCACCAGAAACGGATTTTGAGTCCGCCGCGTCTACCGGTTCCGCCACACCCGCGCTGCCGGTCCCGCGCCGGCGAAGCGCGGCGGACTATAGCGGCCCGCGCGGCGCGGGCAACCCTCCAGGAAACCGGCGGGGGCCGGCGCTCAGGGCGCCGGCTGGCAGGTGCCGAAGGCGGTCAGCACCTTGCCGCCGGCAAGCGTGGTGAGCGTGGCGTCCGGCTTGGTGCGCGATATCTGGATCGCCCAGGCGGTCATGTCGTCATTGCCGTCGAGGATCAGGCTGTCGCCGTCGCCGATGACGCTCTGGATCGAGCTGATATGCGGCAGGTCGTTGTCGGCCGTGCTGGCGATGATCTGCTCGCCGAAATGGATGAGGAAGCGCGCCGGCAGGTCGATGGTGCCGAGCTCGGTGGACGGGCCGCAGCCCTTGGCCTCGCAGACATAGACCTTGTCGAAGCTGCAGGCTGTCGGCGGCGGCAGCGCGTCGTCGTCAGCTGGCGCGGCCGGCGGCATGGCGTCGGAGGGATTGCCCTGCGGGCTGGCCTGGGCGGCCGGCGCCGCCGGCGCGGCGCCCTGGGCATGCGCGGCGGCGAGGCCCAGCATCAGGCAGAGGGCGGTGGCTGTCGTCTTGAGCATGGGATGACCCTGGCGCTTGACCGAGGAAACGCGAAGCTGGCGGGCGGCTTCAGTAGACCGGCGTCCGGCACGGCGGATAGGGCGGGGCGCCGCAATAGCCCGGGCCATAGGCCGGCGCCGGCCGCGGCGCGTAGTACACCGGCGGCGGGGGCGGCGGGGGCGGCGCGTAGTAATAGGTCTTGGGCTGGGTCGCGGCCGTCACGGCCGATCCGATCAGCGCGCCCGCCACCAGGCCGCCGATCAGCGCGCCGGTGGAGTTCTTCGCCTGCACCGGCAGGCTTGCGGTCATCATCGGCAGGACGATGGCGAGGGCCAGTCCGCCGCGCAGTGTCGATCGAAGAACGCTCATGTTCCGCCTCGTGCGAATCGCCGGCCCGACTATCGCGTGCCGGGCCTCCGGGGACAAGCAGGAGAATACCGGCCTGCAATTGCGGCAGGATGGTGGAACCCGCCGCCGCCGCTTCGACCCGATGTTGCTAAGACATTGGCAGGCATCGCCTTTCGCCCGACCGAAGCAGCACGCGCCGTAACGTAAATGCTCCATTTCCACCGCAAGCCGGCCGCGATCGCGCGCCAGCATTATCGGCGGTTGGCGAACCATCTCCGCTCCGGCGCGTTGCCGGTATCGAGCCCCCGGTCCTGCCGGAGCGGACGATAGTGGAGGTTGAAGTGGACAGACGAGGTTTTCTTCTCGGTCTCGCCGGTGCGGCGGGAACAATGGTCGCCGCCGGCACTCTGCTCAGTCCGGCCCAGGCCACGACGCTCAGCCAGCTGAAGGACTTCGCGCCGCCGGAAGGGCTTTCCGAGGACGCATTCGCTGAGGACGCGCTCGCCGACGAGGCTCTCGCGACGCCCGACGGCACGCCTGTCGAGCAGGCGCAGTGGGGCCCCCCCGGCCCGCCCCCCGGCTACTGGCGCCGTCGCAACCGCCGCTGGCGCCGCCGCCAGCGCCGCGTATGCCGGCGCGCCTGGAACCGCTGGGGCCGGCCCTACCGCCGCTGCCGCTGGGTCTGGTACTGATCGCGGGATGAGACGACAGGAGGGCGCGGTTTCCGCGCCCTTCTTGACTCAGGCGATGGCGGGTGCCGTGGGCATCCCGTCGCCGCCGAGCAGGTCGAGAAAGGCCTGCGCCGCCTTGGTGGCATAGCGCTCGCGGTGGCGCAGGGCGAGGAAGGGCCGGCGCGGCATGGGGAAGGCGATGAGCGCCATCGTGCCGGCGCGCAGCGCCTCTTCGACCACACGGCGTGAGATGACGGTGACGCCGCTGCCCGCCTCCACCGCCGCGCGCACCGCCTCGTTGGAGGGATATTCCAGCGCGACGTCGAGTTCCTCCGGCGCGATGCCCAAGCTGCGCAGATGCGCCTCGAGAATCGCCCGCGTTCCCGAGCCGGGCTCGCGCAGCACCCACGGCCCCTCCCGCAGATGCTCCGGCACGGTCGGCGGCCGCCAGGTCCAGCGATGGGTGACAGGAGCGACCAGCACCATCTCGTCCTCGGCGACCGGCGTCGCCGACAGTACGGGATCGTCGATCCCGCCTTCGATGAAGCCGAGATCGGCGGCGCCGTCGCGCACGCAGGCGGCGACGAAATCGGTATTGCCGATGACGAGGCTCACGGCGATGCCGGGATAGTGCGCGCGAAAGCGGGCGATCAGAGCAGGCAGCCAGTAATTGCCGGCCGTCTGGCTGCCGGCTAGCGCCAGCGAGCCATGGGCGAGACCGGCGAGGTCCGCCAACACCTTCTCCGCCGCCGACGCGCGGGCTAGCACGGCACGCGCTTCCGGGAGGAAGAGCCGGCCGACCTGCGTCAACACGATGCCGCGGCCGACCCGGTCGAACAGCCGGGCGGCGTGGCGCGCCTCGAGCGCGGCAATGGCCGCGCTGGTCGCCGAGGCGGTGAGGTTGAGCGCCTCGGCGGCGCGGGTGACATGCTCGCGCTCGGCGACGGCGACGAAGATACGCAGCTGCTCCAGTGTCATCCGCCGCCCGATTTCCTCATGTCGTGATCTTCACCAGCAGCAGGCTGAAACCGGCGATGAAGGCGAAGGCGGCTAAGCCCAGCGCGAAGGGCTTCAGCCCCTTGGCCCGCAGCTTGGCGATGTCGGTCTCCAGACCCATCGCCGCCAGCGCCATGGACAGCAGGAAGGTGGTGACGAGCACGATCGCCGCCTTCAGCTCCGCCGGCATGGTCACCAGGCTGTTGAGCCCGACCATGGCAAGGAAGCCGAGCACGAACCAAGGCATGGGCGGGCGCGTGGCGGAAGCGCCATGGCCATGATGCGCGGCACGACGGCTGGCGGCGAAGCCGAGCGCGATCACCATCGGCGCCAGCAGCATGACGCGCGAGAGCTTGGCGATGGTGCCGAACTCGCCGGCCACCGAACCGTCCTGATAGGCGGCGGCGACGACCTGGGCGATCTCGTGGATCGAGGCACCGGCCCACAGCCCATAGGCATGCGGCGCGAGGCCCAGCACGCCCGGCAGCAGCGGGTAGAGGAACATGGCGATGGAGCCGAAGACGGTGACGCAGGCCACCGCATAAGCGACGTCCTCGTCATGCGCGCGGGTCACCGTGTTGGTGGCGATCACCGCCGAGGCGCCGCAGATCGAGGTGCCGGCGGCGATCAGCTCCGCGAACCCGCGCTCGACGCCGATCAGCCGGCCGAGCCAGGTGGTGAACAGGAAGGTGGCGAGCAGGGTCAGCGCGATGACGGCAAGCCCGCTCGCCCCGACCTCCGCGACCTGCGCGGCGGTGAGCTGCAGGCCTAAAAGGATGATGGCGAAGCGCAGTACCCGCCGCAAGGCGAAGGTCACGCCTTCCCTGGCGCGGGCGGGCGTGCCGAGGAGGTTGTGGAAGGAGATGCCGATGAGGATCGACAGGATCATCGGGCTCAGCACCCCGAGCATCGGCACCTGCCGCAGGCCGAAGGCCGCGCCGGCAATGCCCGCGGTGAGCGCAAGCCCCGGCAGGAGACCGTAGTGACGAAGCTTCGGAGCCTTCCGGGCATCAGCGGCAACATCCACATGCGCGACCATGATCGTCCCTCCAACGGTGACGATCGGTCTTCGCAGCTCCAGATCATTCGATCCAACGGATTATATCGCACAAATCGTTCGCTAAAAACGAACGATTGCGCCACGCAGCATTCCCGCCGGCGGATCGGAGCTATCGAGGAAATGTCGGATGAGCCGGCCGCGCCATATGCGCGGGGAGAAGGAAATGGTGCCGCTTGCGTGACTCGAACACGCGACCCTCGCATTACGAATGCGATGCTCTACCGACTGAGCTAAAGCGGCACGCGCGGTTCTGATAGCCGCGACGCCTCATCTTTTCAAGCGCCGCGGCGCATCGCGCATCGCCACGAAGCTCTCAACCCCACGGGCCGCGTCCGCTGCCGCGCCCACCATCGTCCCGGCCCGCGCGGCCCCAGACGTCGTTCGAAGGCCGGCTCGCAGGACGACCAGAGGAACGCGAGGCACGGCCCCACGGACCCGAGCCGGCGGCTGCGGGCGCGGCATAGGCCGCGCCGCCGCCGCCCCAACCGGTGCCCATCTCCTGCGCCAGGACCTGGAGCGCAGCGATGCGGTTCTCGGTCGCCGGATGGGTGGAGAACAGATTGTCCATCCGCTCGCCCGACAGCGGGTTGATGATGAACATGTGGGCGGTCGCCGGATTGTGCTCGGCCGGCATGTTCGGGATGTGCTGGGCGGCGCCGGCGATCTTGGCCAGCGCCGAGGCGAGCCAGAGCGGCTGGCCGCAGATCTGCGCGCCCAGCTTGTCGGCCTCATATTCGCGCGAGCGCGAAATCGCCATCTGCACCACCATGGCGGCGAGCGGCGCCAGGATCATCATGGCGATGGTGCCGACGATGCCGAAGGGATTGTTGTTGTTGCGCCCGCCGCCGAAGAACATGGCGAAGTTGGCGAGCATGGAGATGGCGCCCGCCAGCGTGGCGGTGATGGTCATGGTCAGCGTGTCGTAGTTCTTCACATGCGCCAGCTCGTGCGCCATCACGCCGGCCACCTCCTCGCGCGACAGTGAGTTGAGCAGGCCCGTGGTCGCCGCCACCGCGGCATTCTGCGGGTTGCGGCCGGTGGCGAAGGCGTTTGGCTGCGGGCTGTCGATGATGAACACGCGGGGCATGGGAAGCTGCGCCCGCGTGGCGAGCTCCTCCACCATGCCGTAGAATTCCGGCGCGCTGGCGCGGTCGACCTGCCGTGCGCCGTACATGGACAGCACCATGCGGTCGGAATTCCAGTAGCTGAAGATGTTCATGCCGGCGGCGAAGACCAGCGCGATCACCATGCCGCCTTGGCCGCCCAGCATGTAGCCGACGCCCATGAACAGGGCGGTCATGCCCGCGAGCAGGATCGCCGTGCGGAAATAGTTCATCTGTCCCTCGTTCGGCCGCGGGAGGCGGCCGTCAGGCAATAGAATGGGAAGCATCGGGCCTCCCTTCAAGATTGTTCCACCCGCCCGAGCCCTTGCCGGCGCTGCGTCAGGCTGCAGGCCGCGCAGCACTGCCGCGCCTCTCCCTGTCTTGACGGGCGCGCCGCTGCGGTGGTTCCAATGGCGCATGGACAAGACCGCCCCCGTCCCGCCGCCCGCCCCAGCCGAGCGCCGCCCGCTCCCCCCCGCCGCCAAGCGCGCGCTGGAGGAAGCCGCCGCCCGCCGCGCCGCCAGTACCCCGGTCGAGGCGCCGAAGGAGATCGACGGCCGCAACGGGCCGGAGCCGGTGCGCTATGGCGACTGGGAAGTGAAGGGCATCGCCTCGGATTTCTGAGCCCCGGGGCAGGAGCCCGGCATCCGGCCGGCCGCAATTTCAATTGGTTGTTCAACTTCTCCGTGCCCCATGCTCTTGTGGGGTCGGTTCCGGCGCGTCCGCGTGGCGGACGCTCCTGCGGCACCGGCCCAAGGAGGCGAAGATGTCGACGACGGTGAATTGCTGCTGCGACGCCGTGCATGACGGGAACTGCCCCGAACCCGACGGACTGAGCCGACGCCTGTTCATGGCGACCGCGGCCGGCGCCGCCGGCGCGGCAAGCTTCGGCTTTTCACCGGCGGTGGCAGCCACGCCTTCCCCGGACAAGGCGAAGTTCATGGAGGAAGCCACCCGCCTCGCCATCGAATCGGTCGAGAAGGGCTGGGGCGGACCGTTCGGCGCCGTCATCGTCAGAGATGGCGAGATCATCGGCCGCGGGCAGAACCGCGTGCTGCTCACCGGCATCCCGGTGTTCCACGCCGAGATCACCGCCATCATGGACGCCTCGGCCCGCCTCAACCCCAAGGCGCTGCTCGGCAGCGACTACGGCGCGGGCACCATCCTGGAGATGATCCCGCGTGAGGCCGGTTCGCCCGATCCGGTGCCCGAGCGCGCCCGGATGCTGAAAGGCTGCGAGATCTACATCAACGGCGCGCCCTGCCCGATGTGCATGAGCGCCATCTACTGGTCACGTATCGACCATGTGTATTTCGCCGCCAGCCTCAAGGACACCAGCGCCATCGGCTTCGACGACGCCTTCCAGTACGAGGACTTCGCCAAGCCGTGGTCGGAGCGGCGGATCGCCGTAACCGAGAATTTCGAGCACGCCACCGGCCTCAAGGCCTATGAGGCGTGGATGAACAAGAAGGACCGGCATCCCTATTAGAGCCTTTCCCGATCGGTGGAATCATCCGATCGACAAGGAAGTGCTCCGGGTGGCGGGCCGGTTCACTCCTCCCCGCCACCACCCGGCTTGTCCCGTCGCATCGCCTTCACCCCGGCGCGGCGGGCCTTGCTTTCCAGGCGGCGGACCTTGGAGCCGAGCGTCGGCCGCGTCGGCCGGCGGATCACCGGCAGGTCGGCCGCCTCCTGCACCATGGCGACGAGGCGGGCCAGAGCGTCCTCGCGGTTGCGCTCCTGCGTGCGGTAGCGCTGGGCGATCAGCACGATCGCGCCCTCCTTGGTGAGGCGGCGCCCGGCGATGCGCTCCAGCCGCGCCTTCACCACCTCTGGCAGCGTCTTCGAGCCGCGCACGTCGAAGCGCAGCTGCACGGCGGTCGAGACCTTGTTGACGTTCTGCCCGCCGGGACCGGAGGCGCGCACGAAGCTCTCCTCGATCTCGTTCTCGTCGAGCCAGATGCGCGGGGTGACCGGGATCATGGCAGGGCGCGGAAGGCCGCCGTCACGGCCGCGGCTCCCCGTCGATCGCCTCCAGCCGCCGGCGCACCTTGTCGAGCTCGGCGAGCGTGGCATTGATCTGGGCGGTGAGCTCGCGCGTCAGCCGGTTCGCCGCCTCGGGATAGCTCTCCAGCGTGCGCAGGAACACCATGCGGGGGATGCGAAGCACCTCGGCATCTTCGAGCGCCGTGGCGGTGGCCGGACGCTTGGTCTCGGTGAGCAGCGCCATCTCGCCGAGCAGCGCCGTCGACCCCACCCGCGCCGCCTGGCCCGGCCGGCGCGCGGCCTCCGCGTCGCCGCGGGTGACGGAGAAGGTGCCGTTCACCACCACATAGGCGCAATCCGCCGGATCCCCTTCGCGGAACAATGCCTGGCCCCGCGGGACGGCGTAGCGCTCGACGCTGATCGCGATCACCCGCAACGCCTCACGGCCGATCAGCGTCAGCGTCGGCACACGTTCCAGGAAGGCGATATCGTCCTCGATGGACATCCGGCGGGAGAAACTCCTCCTCGGGACGAATCAGTCGCCCCGCTCAGGGCAGCAATTTGTATCCCCCCGCCTCGGTGGCAAGAAGATTGGGGTGCGAAGGGTCCTTCTCGATCTTCTGGCGCAGGCGGTAGATGTGGGTTTCCAGCGTATGCGTGGTCACGCCGGAATTATACCCCCACACTTCCTGCAGCAGGATTTCCCGCGCCACCGGCTTCTTGCCGGCGCGGTAGAGGTAGCGAAGGATCGCCGTCTCCTTCTCCGTCAGTCGGATCTTGGAGTTGCGCTCCGTCACCAGCATCTTGGCGCCGGGGCGGAAGGTGTACGGGCCGATGGTGAAGACCGCGTCCTCGCTCGCCTCGTGCGAGCGCATCTGCGCACGGATGCGGGCGAGCAGCACGGCGAAGCGGAACGGCTTGGCGACATAGTCATTGGCGCCGGCCTCCAGCCCCATGATGGTGTCGCCGTCGGTGTCGTGGCCGGTCAGCATGATCACCGGCGCCTTGAAGCCGCCCTGGCGCATCAGCCGGACCGCCTCGCGGCCGTCCTTGTCGGGCAGGCCGACATCCATCAGCACCAGATCGACGCGCTGCGATTCGACCTCGCTGATCGCCCCCTGGGCGCTGTCGACGGCGACCACCTCGAACTCGTCGTAGAGCGAGAGCTGCTCGACCAGCGCCTCGCGCAGGTCCTTGTCGTCGTCGACCACCAAAACTCGCTGAGCGTTCGCCATATCGCTTTCCCGAAAATACCGCGTCCCGTCAGGTCCGCTTCCCGAAGCCCTTGTTCGTAGGGCACCGCGCGTCCACTCTCGCGCGGCGTCGGATGGAGGTGCCGTGCGTCCGGAGTAGGCAGGCGGAACGCGTTCGGCAAGAGTCGGCGGCCCCGCGGGACGGCATAGGCGCGGGTTCGTGACGTGATCGTGAACGGAAAACGCGTGAAGAAGAAGCCCCTTCCCGAAGAAACCCGCAGGAAATCCCCCGCCGCGCGTCGTCCCGGCGCTTCGCGGCTGCGCGTCGTGGCGCGCCCGGGCTCGCCCACCCGCGGCTGGCTCGTCCTCGACGGGCGGGCGATCCCCGTCGCGCTCGGGAGCGCGGGGATCAGGGCCGGGAAGCACGAGGGCGACGGAGCGACGCCGCGGGGCGTCTGGCATCCGCGCGAGGTGCGCTACCGCGCCGACCACGGCCTGCGCCCGACGACGCGCCTGCCGGTGCGGCGCACCCGGCCGGAGGACGGCTGGTGCGACGACACGCGCGACGGGCGCTACAACCGCCCGGTCCGGCTGCCCTTCAAGGCCTCGCATGAGGAGATGTGGCGCCGCGACGGGCTTTACGACCTCGTCGTTGTGCTCGACCATAACCAACGCCCCCGCAAGAAGCGGGGCGGCTCGGCCGTGTTCCTGCACCTCGCGCGTCCAGGCTTCGAGCCGACGGCCGGCTGCATCGCCTTCCGCCGCGCCGACCTGGCACGCCTGCTGGCGCGGCTGACCTCACACACGCGGATCGAGGTCGTGTGAGGAGGTAGGCGGCTCTCGCTGGATTGCGCATCGGCGCTTCGGAGCGACGACGCCACCCCCTCGGACCGTCATCCCCGGGGCTCGGCCCGGGGATCTACGACTTGCCTGTAGCGCCCAGCCGAACCGAAGTCGTGGATGGCCGGGCCAAGCCCGGCCATGACGAACCTCTGAATCTCAGCGCGTGCCGAAGATGGCGCTGCCGACGCGCACATAGGTCGCGCCGAGTTCGACGGCGGTCTCATAGTCGCCGCTCATCCCCATGGAGAGGGTGGAAAGCCCGTTGCGGCGGGCGATCTTGGCCAGCAGCGCGAAATGCGGCGCGGCCGGCTCGTCGGCCGGCGGGATGCACATCAGGCCCTCGATCGTCAGGCCGTGGACGTCGCGGCATTCGGTGATGAAGGCATCCGCCTCCTGGGGCACCACGCCGGCCTTCTGCGGCTCCTCACCGGTGTTGACCTGGATGAGCAGGCGCGGCGCCGGCCGGCCCTCGAGCTTCGCGAACTCCTTGGCCAGCGCGCTCGCCAGTGATGGGCGGTCGAGTGTGTGGATCACGTCGAACAGACTGAGCGCGTCACGCACCTTGTTGGTCTGCAGTGGGCCGATCAGGTGGAGCTCGATGTCGGGATAATCAGCGCGTAGCGCCGGCCACTTGGCCCTCGCCTCCTGCACGCGGTTCTCGCCGAAGATCCGCTGGCCGGCCTCGATGGCGGGGAGAATGTGCTCGGCGTCGAAGGTCTTGGAGACGGCGACGAGATGCACCTCCTCAGGCCGGCGACCGGCATCGCGGCTCGCCCGCGCGATCCGCTCGCGCACCTCGCCGAGCCTCGACGCCACATCCGTTGCCGTCTCGGTCGTCATCGCCATTCCCTCGCCTCGGACCGACGCAATGCTGGTATGCGCCGGCGGTGTCAATAGAGCCGGCATTTGTCGCCGACTGTCCTTGCGGCAACCTCGCCCCGCCGTTAACGTTCAGTAGAGCATCGCCAGCCGAGACGAACGTGAGCAGCCATCGGGGTCCTCACCTCGCCCCCGACATTCCCGCGCAGCCCGCCGGGCGCCGCCCGTTCCTCGGGAGCAAGCGGGGGCGCCCGCATGCCGTCAGCCTGAGGCTGCGGCTGCTCGCCTTTGCCGTGCTGGCCATGACCCTCGTCGCCGCCGAGCGGCTCTACAGCATCATCCGGCTGCACAGCGACAACCTCGCCTCCGCCCAGGACCATGTGCTCGACCTGATGGAGCGCGGCGTCAGCCAGTTCGGCACCGTGACCGCCGAGGGCCGGGCGGTGCTGTCGACGCTCGCCGCCATGCCGGGCTCGGTGCCGCTGGACCGCTATTCGATCTTGCCGGGCGATGCCGATCCCCTGACGCCCGATCCCGGCACCACGCCGGCGGCGCCGTCCTTCTGCGAGGCGCTGGTGAAGGTTGCGGAAGGCTCGCCCGTCATCGAGACCCTCTCCATCATCGCGCCGAACGGCGTGGTTCGCTGCAGCACCAATCCTGCCGGCGTGGGTCTCGATGTCAGCGCGCGTGATTATTTCCGCATTGCCTTGAGAGGCGTTCCGACACTCGAATCGGTGACGCGCAGCTACACCACCGGCATGCCTGGCCTCTTCGCGGTTCAGCCCGTGCTGGGAGAGGAGGGCGAGGTCAGCGCCGTGCTGCTTGCGCGGATCGGACTGAACGACCTGCTGCCGCGCCGCTTCCTCGCCGAGCTGGGCCCCGCCTCGCAGGTCATGGTCGTCGGCCCCGACGGTACGGTGATCATGACCCATCCGGACCGCTCAGCCACCCTCGGCAGCAATCTTGCGCACTCGGCGCCGGTGGCCCGTGCCATGAGCCGCACGCGCGGCACGCTCTTGGCCGCCGGACCGGACGGCGTGCGCCGGGTCTATGGCTATAGCCGCCTGCCGGGCACCAACCTGCATCTGCTGGTCGGCGTCGACGAGAGGCGTGTCATCGCCCCCGTGGAGCGCGCGACCTTGAGCGCCGGCCTGGCACTGTTGGTGCTCGGCTTCATCATCCTGGTGACCTTCTGGGTCACCGGCGAACGGCTCATCGTCGCGCCGGTGCAGTCGCTGGCCGACCGGCTGGTCCGCTTCGGCCGCGGCGAGACCGCCGAGGCGCCGACCGCGCGCACGCTGATTACCGAGCTGCAGCCGCTGGTCACCGCCTTCGAGGCCATGGCCGGCGAGCTGACGCGGCGGGAATCGGCGCTGCGCAACGCCAACCACCGGCTCAACTCGCTCGCCAGCCTCGACCCGCTGACCGGCATCGCCAACCGTCGCAGCTTCGACGCGGCGCTCGCCCTGCAGTGGAACACGGTGAGCCAGCTGGCGGTGCTGATGATCGACATCGACAAATTCAAGACCTTCAACGACCTCTACGGCCACAAGGAGGGCGACGGCTGCATCCGCCTCGTCGCCCAGACCATGGCCTCGACGCTGCGCGGCACCGACCTCTTGGCGCGGCTCGGCGGCGAGGAGTTCGCCGTGCTCATGCCCAGCGCCAGCCTGCGGGCGGCGAGCGAGGCCGCGCAGCGGCTGCGCCGTGCGGTCGAGACCGTCGCCATCCTCCATCGCGGCGGGCCGGCCGGGGTGGTGACGGTGAGCATAGGCTGCGCTGCCTGCGAGCCGGAGCCGGGGCTGACCTCGAGCGACCTCATGGTCGCCGCCGACAAGGCGCTCTACGAGGCCAAGGCCGCCGGCCGCAACGAGGTGCGGGTCGCGGGCGCCGTGGAGCCGAGCCCCGGCAGTACCCGGCTGGCGCCGATTTAGCGCAGCCGCGGTCCGGAAGGTTGACCGGGCGCGAGACTTGGTGCCTAGTCCCGCGCCATCGGCCCGTCCGGGCCGAGATCCCTCAAGACATTTGCCTGCCAAGAAGCCTGACATGAGCACCGAGCGTTACAATGCCCGCGAGGCCGAGCCCCGCTGGCAGAAGATCTGGGACGAACGCGGGATTTTCCGCACCCGCAACGACGACCCGCGCCCGAAATACTACGTGCTCGAGATGTTCCCCTACCCGTCAGGGCGCATCCATATCGGCCATGGCCGCAACTATGTGATGGGCGACGTCGTCGCGCGCTTCAAGCGCATGAAGGGCTTCAACGTCCTGCACCCCATGGGCTGGGATGCCTTCGGCCTGCCGGCCGAGAATGCCGCCATCGAGCGCAACACCCATCCGGGCAAGTGGACCTACGAGAACATCGCCACCATGCGCGAGCAGCTCAAGCTGCTCGGCCTGTCGCTGGATTGGTCGCGCGAGATCGCCACCTGCGACCCGGAATATTACGGCGAGCAGCAGCGCATCTTCCTCGAATTCCTCAAGGGCGGCTTCGTCTATCGCCGCGAGAGCGAGGTCAACTGGGACCCGGTCGACAACACCGTGCTTGCCAATGAGCAGGTGATCGACGGGCGCGGCTGGCGCTCCGGCGCGCTGGTCGAGCGCCGCAAGCTCGCCCAGTGGTTCTTCCGCATCACCGCGCTGGCGCAGGAACTGCTCGACGGCTTGGACACGCTGGACCGCTGGCCGGACAAGGTCCGCCTCATGCAGCGCAACTGGATCGGCCGTTCCGAGGGCCTGCATGTGCGTTTCGCGCTGGAGAACGCGGCTCCGGAGCTGCCGCGCGAGGTCAAGGTCTACACCACCCGGCCGGACACGCTGTTCGGCGCCTCCTTCCTCGCCCTCTCGCCCGGTCATCCGTTGACCGAGGCGCTCGCCGCCAACGACCCGGCGCTCGCCGCCTTCGTCGAGGAATGCCGGCGCGGCGGCACCTCCACCGCCGAGATCGAGACCCAGGAGAAGATGGGCTACGACACCGGCCTGAAGGTCGCCCACCCGCTGGGCGGGCCGCATCTGCCGGTCTACGTCGCCAATTTCGTGCTGATGGAATACGGCACCGGCGCCATCTTCGGCTGCCCGGCACACGACCAGCGCGACCTCGACTTCGCCCGCAAATACGGCCTGCCGGTCACGCCCGTGGTGCTGCCGCCCGGCGCCGACCCGGCGGAGTTCGAGATCGGCGATGTCGCCTATGACGGCGAGGGCACGCTCTATCATTCCGGCTTCCTCGACGGGCTCTCCATTCCCGACGCCAAGGAGGCGGTGGCCGCGAAGCTGGAGAAGCAGATCCTCGGCAATGACGCGGTGGGCGAGCGGGCGGTGAATTTCCGCCTGCGCGACTGGGGCATCTCGCGCCAGCGCTACTGGGGCTGCCCGATCCCGATCATCCATTGCGAGAGCTGCGGCCCGGTTCCGGTACCGGAGGACCAGCTCCCCGTGCGCCTGCCGGACGACGTCTCCTTCGATGCGCCCGGCAACCCGCTCGACCGCCACCCGACCTGGAAGCACGTGAACTGCCCGCAATGCGGCGGGCCGGCGCGGCGCGAGACCGACACCATGGACACCTTCGTGGATTCGTCCTGGTACTTCGCCCGCTTCGCCTCGGAGCCGGGCACGGCGCCGCTGCAGAGGGGCGCCGCCGACCACTGGCTGCCGGTCGATCAGTACATCGGCGGCATCGAGCACGCGATCCTGCACCTGCTCTATTCCCGCTTCTTCATCCGCGCGCTGAAGAAGCTCGGCCGCGTCTCGCTGGAGGAGCCCTTCGCCGGCCTGTTCACGCAGGGCATGATCGTCCACGAGACCTACAAGGACCCGGAAGGCCGCTGGCTGTTCCCGGAGGAGGTCGAGAAGCGCGAGGACGGCACGCCGGTGAAGGCCGGCACCAGCGAGCCCGTGACCATCGGCGCGCCGGAAAAGATGTCGAAGTCGAAGAAGAACGTGGTGCCGCCGGAGATCGTCGCCGACACGTTCGGCGTCGACTGCGCGCGCTGGTTCATGCTCGCCGACACCCCGCCCGAGCGCGACAGCGAATGGACCAGCGCCGGCATCGAGGGCGCCTGGCGCTTCGTCCAGCGCATCTGGCGCCTGGTCGGCGACACGGCGGCGCTGACGCCGGCCGACATCGCCCGGCCGGAGAGTTTCGGTCCCGAATCGATCGCGCTGCGGCGCGCTACCCACAAGCTCGCGGCGCAGGTCGCCGACGATGTGGAGCGGCTGCGCTTCAACGTCGCCGTCGCCCGCGTGCACGCCTTCGCCAACGTGTTCGGTGACGTGCTGATCGCGGCGCGCAAGGCCGGCAACGTACCGGCGGACCTTGCCTTCGCCCTGCGCGAGGCGGCGCGGTTCCTCGTCGCCGTGGTCGCGCCGATGGTGCCGCACCTCGCCGAGGAATGCGGGACACTGCTCGGCGGCACGGGGCTGGTCGCCGAAGCCGCCTGGCCCCTCGTCGAGCCCGATTTGCTGGTCGACGATACCGTTACGCTACCGATACAGATCAACGGCAAGCGGCGCGGCGAGATCACCGTGCCGAAGGATGCTGCTCCGGCCGACGTCGAGAAGGCCGTGCTAGAACTCGATCTTGTGGCGCAGGCACTCGACGGGCGCGCGCCAAAGCGTATCATCGTGGTGCCGCAGAGGATCGTGAATGTCGTCGCCTGACCGGATGAACCCGATGCCGAC
Organism: Xanthobacteraceae bacterium; assembly: GCA_029239875.1. Taxonomy (GTDB): domain Bacteria; phylum Pseudomonadota; class Alphaproteobacteria; order Rhizobiales; family Xanthobacteraceae; genus Ancylobacter. The sequence goes on from JARBUD010000002.1 coordinate 161,132, forward strand.
CCGCCGCCTCACCCGACGTCGGGCCGCTGGCCTCGTTTGCGCGGGGCTCCTCGCGCTCGCGACCGCCGGCTGCTTCCGGCCCATGTATGCCGAGACGACTCCCGGCGACGGCTCCGGGCTCGCGGACAAGTTCGGGCAGATCGAGATCGCCTTCGCCAACGGGCGCGTCGGCAACGAGGTGCGCAACGACCTCATCTTCGAGCTCACCGGCGGCGCCGGCAACCCGGCGGGCGCGCCCTACCGGCTGATGCTCAACGTCCGCAATTCGACCACCGCGGCCGCGGTGGTGAGCCCGCTGACCGGCCTGCCCGAGGTGGAACTGGTCACCGTCGATGTCAGCTGGCAGCTCTACGACGTCGGCAACCTCAAGGTCCCGGTCGCCACCGGCAACGCCATCGGCAAGGCCTCGCTCGACAGCGGCTATCAGCGCTTCGCCCGCAACCGCGCCATACGCGACGCCGAGAACCGCTCGTCTCGTGTCGCTGCCGAATCGATCCGGACGCAGCTGGCGGCCTATTTCGTGAACCCGAAGGCTGCTGCGCCGGTCGCCGCGCCTCCGCCTCTGCCGAATTACGCCACCCCCAAGAGCTGAGCCGCCATGGTTGCGGTGAGGCCCGCCGACGTCGAGGCGACGCTCACCCGCATCGACCCGCTGCATCCGGTGCTGCTGCTGTTCGGCCCGGACAGCGGACTGGTGCGCGAGCGCGCCCGCGCCTATCTCGCCCGCGCCGCGCAGGGTTCCGACGATCCGTTCGGCCTGGTCCGGCTCGACGGCGACGAGATCTCCGGCGATCCCGGACGCCTGGTCGACGAGGCCGGCACGGTGGCGCTGTTCGGCGGAAGGCGCGTCATCTCGCTGCGCGTCGGCTCGCGCAACGTGCAGCCAGCGGTGGAAGCACTGCTGGCCGCCCCGCCCGGCGACGCGGTGGTCGTGATCGAGGCCGGCGACCTCAAGCGCGGGCAAGGATTGCGCGCCCTGTGCGAGGCCTCGCCGCGCGCATTGGCGATCGCCTGCTATGCCGATACCGACCGCGACCTCTCCCGGCTGATCGACACCATGGTCGCGGAGGCCGGCCTTTCCATCGACCGCGACGCCCGCGCCGAGCTGATGGGCCTGCTCGGCGGCGACCGGCTGGCCTCGCGCGGTGAAATTGCCAAGCTGCTCGTCTATGCAATGGGCGAGCCGCGCATCACCGCCGAGCATGTGCGCGCCATCGTCGGCGACGCCTCCAGCCTCGCCCTCGACGAGATCGCCGATTCCGCCTTCGCCGGCCAGCCGACCGAAATGGCCACCGCCTATGCCAAGGCGACCGGCGAGGGCATGCGGGCCGACATCATCCTCGGTTCGGTGTGCCGCGCCGCGCAGGCGCTGCATCTGCTGCGTCTGGTAGCCGATGCCGGCGGCGGTCCCGAACGGGCGATCGAGAGCGCCCGGCCAGCCATCCATTTCCGGCGCAAGCCCTTGGTCGAAAAGGCACTTCGCAGCTGGAGCGCGGCCCGGCTGGAGACCGTCCTGCTCGCCCTCGATGACGCCCTGCTGTCCGCCCGCCGCAATGCGGCACTGGGACCTTCCATCGCCGAACGGGCGCTGCTGCAGGTCGCCGGCCAGGCCAAGCGAGGCTGAACGGCGCAGGACAACTCAGCCGGCCGCGAGGCGGCGGCAGACCTCGTCGAGCTGGTCGAGCGAGGAATAGCGGATGCGGATCTCGCCGGTTTCGCCACTGTACTTCAGCGTCACCTGCAGGCCGAGCGCGTCGGAGAGCTTGCGCTGCAGCGCCGCCGTGTCGGCATCGAGCTCCGCCAGAACCTTCGCCTTGCGCGGCGTTTTGCCGGCCGCTTCCGCCTTGGCGACGTTGAGTTCCTGCGCCAGCGCCTCGATGGCACGCACATTCATGCCCTGCTCGACGATGGCACGCGCCAGCGTCTCCGGATCGTCCTGGGTCAGCAGCGCACGGGCGTGGCCGGCGGAGAGCCGGCCATCGGCGAGATAGGTCTTCACCGTCTCCGGCAGGCGCAGCAGCCGCATGGTGTTGGCGACATGCGAGCGGCTCTTGCCGATCACCTTGGCGAGGTCGTTCTGCGAATAACCGAACTGGTCGGAGAGCGCCTGGTAGCCCGCCGCTTCCTCCAGCGGATTGAGGTCGGCGCGCTGCACGTTCTCGATGATGGCGATCTCGAGCGCCTCGCGGTCATTGACCTCGACGACGACGATCGGCACCTCGTGGATGCCGGCCCGCTGGGCGGCACGCCAGCGGCGCTCGCCGGCGACGATCTCATAGGCGTCGCGCTCGCCGGCGACCTGCCGCACCACGATGGGCTGGATGATGCCGCGCTCATGGATGGAGGCAGCGAGATCCTCCAGATCCTCCTCGATGAAGCTGCGCCGCGGGTTGCGCGGGTTCGGCGCCAGGAAGGCGAGCGGCACCTTCCGCGCACCGCCGGCCGCGGGACGACCGCCGCGGTCGTTCGCCGCGCCGGCGTCCTCGCTCATGTCGCCGATCAGCGCTGCCAAGCCGCGCCCGAGCCGTGAACGTCCGCCATCTTCCGCCATGGCCATTACGCGCCTCCCTTACGCCGCCGGAGCGCGCAAGGCGCGCTCGCGCTGGATTATTTCGGATGCGAGACGAAGATAGGCCTGCGATCCCACGCACTTCAGATCGTAGAGCAGCACCGGCTTGCCATAGGACGGCGCCTCGGACACCCGCACATTGCGCGGGATGATGGTCTCGTAGACCTTCTCGCCCATGAACTGGCGCACATCCTCCACCACCTGGGCGGAGAGGTTGTTGCGGGCGTCGTACATGGTCAGCACGATGCCATGGATGGAGAGACCGGCATTGAGGGTCGAACGCACCTGCTCGACCGTCTTCAGCAGCTGCGAGAGACCCTCCAGCGCAAAGAACTCGCACTGCAGCGGCACCAGGATCGCATTCGCCGCCGCCATGGCGTTGACGGTGATCAGGTTCAGCGAGGGCGGACAGTCGATCAGCACATAGCTGTATTCGACATCGTTCCGTACCTGCAACGAATCCGGCTGGTTGAGCCGCCGGATAGCGTCGCGCAGCCGGTAGGCGCGATCGCGCTGACTGGCGAGCTCCAGTTCAAGGCCGGAAAGGTCCATGGTCGACGGCGCGATGTGCAGCCGCGGGACCGCCGTCTCGAGAGCCGCTTCGCGCAGGCTGACCTCGCCGGTCAGCACGTCATAGGTGGAGACGCGGCGGCTGCGTCGATCGATGCCGAGACCGGTCGAGGCATTGCCCTGCGGATCGAGGTCGATCACCAGCACGCTCTCGCCGATCGCCGCCAGCGCGGTGCCCAGATTGATCGCCGTCGTGGTCTTGCCGACGCCGCCCTTCTGGTTGGCGAGGGCCAGCACGCGCGGAGCCACGGGGCGCGGCGCATTCGGTGCGAGCGAAACCTCATCGGTCATGGTGTCGACCCTGCTGATGGGCGCGATGCCCTATGGTGCCGGCTTCAGCGGCTCAGCCGCCCGGACGATCAGGACATGGCCGCCGGGATCGGTCAGGCTGTCCTTGATCTCGGCTTGAATCTTCCAAGATTTAGATGCCTCGGTCAATTCGTTATCAACATCTTGTCCCTTCAGGAACAGCCCCGTCGCTCCCTGCGCAAGGAAGGGCGCGGCGAGGTCGATGAGTTTCGGCAGCGGTGCAAGCGCGCGGGCGGAAACGATCTCGACGCCGGCAGCGATCTTCGGTGCCACTTGCTCGATACGTGACGGCAGCACCGTCACCGGCAGCTCGGCGATGCGCGATGCTTCCCGCAGAAAGGCCGCCTTGCGACTGTCGCTCTCGACCAAGGTCACGTCGGCGCCCGGCCGCTCGGCCAGAACCGCCGCGATAACGAGGCCGGGGAAACCGCCGCCCGAGCCGAGATCGACCCACCGCGTCGCCTCGCCGGCGAGCGGCACCAGCTGCAGCGAATCGGCGATATGCCGGGTCCAGACGACCGGCAGCGTCGCCGGCGCTACGAGGTTGATCGTGCGCTGCCACTTCTCCAGCAGCGCGACGATAGCGACCAGACGGTCCTCTGTTTCACGTGAAACAGGGGTGAGGCGGAAAGCTCGGGCGCGGTCGGACGAATCGCTGCTGTTCATGCGCCATCATAGCGCGACGAGGCCTATTACGCGCGCCGCGCATGCGCCGCCAGCAGCGCCAGCGCCGCGGGCGTCATACCGTCGATGCGGCTGGCCTGACCAATGGTACGGGGCCGAATCGATTCCAGCTTGGCCTTGATCTCATTTGATATTCCGGCGAGCGACCGATAGTCGACCTCCGGCAGGCTCGCCGCCTCGTCGCGGCGGAAGGAAGCGATATCGGCCTCCTGGCGGTGCAGATAGACGGCGTACTTGGCGTCGATCTCCACCTGCTCGCCGATGCGGGCATCCTCAGCAGAGGCCTCCGGCCAGATACGGCAAATGTCGGCCCAGCTCACATGCGGGTAGGATAGCAGGTCGAAGGCGGTACGACGCTGGCCATCCCTGTTCAGCGTCAAGCCATGGCGGTCGCCCTCGGCCGGGGTGAGCGACACCGAGCGACTCCACTCGCGCACCCGCTCCAGCGCTGTGCTCTTCTCAGCATAGCGCGCGCGCCGTTCCACGCCGACGAGGCCCAATTCGTCGCCGCGCTTGGTGAGCCGCTGGTCGGCATTGTCAGCCCGCAGCGACAGGCGGTATTCGGCGCGCGAGGTGAACATGCGGTAGGGCTCGCTCACACCGCGCGTCACCAGATCGTCGATCATCACACCGATATAGGCCTCGGCCCGGTCTAAGGTCGCGCCCTCCATCCCAGCCGCCCGCCGCGCCGCGTTGAGCCCGGCGACCACCCCCTGCGCCGCCGCCTCCTCATAGCCGGTGGTGCCGTTGATCTGGCCGGCAAGGAACAGCCCCCTCGCCTTGCGGGTCTCCAGCGTCGGCTCCAGCTCGCGCGGATCGACATGGTCATATTCGATGGCATAGCCCGGCCGCAGCATCGCCACCCGCTCCAACCCGGGAATGGTGGCGAGCAGAGCGAGCTGCGCGTCCTCGGGCAGCGAGGTGGAAATGCCGTTCGGATAGACGGTCGGGTCGTCCAGCCCCTCCGGCTCGAGGAAGATCTGGTGCCCCTCGCGCTCGCCGAAGCGGACGATCTTGTCCTCGATGGACGGGCAATAGCGCGGACCGACGCTCTGGATGTTCCCGGAGTACATCGCCGAACGGGCGATGTTGGCGCGGATCACCTCATGCGTCGCCGACGTGGTGCGGGTGATGCCGCATTGGACCTGGGGATTGGTGATGGCGTCGGTCAGGGTCGAAAATGGTTCCGGAGGCGAATCGCCGTCCTGCATCTCCAGCCCGGCCCAGTCGATGGTGCGTCCGTCGAGCCGCGGCGGGGTGCCGGTCTTCAGCCGGCCGAGCGTCAACCCGATCGCCGCCAGCGAGCCGGACAGGCCGCGCGCCGGCTGCTCGCCCATGCGGCCAGCCGGCATCTGCCGGTCGCCGATATGGATGAGACCGTTGAGGAAGGTGCCGGTGGTGATGACCACCGCGCCCGCGCCGACGCTCCGGCCATCCGCCAGCTTCAGCCCGGTGACGCGGCCGCCCTGCATCAGCAGCATATCCGCCTCCCCCTCAATGACAGAAAGGTTCGGCTGCGAATCGATCGCCCGCTGCATCGCCTGCGCATAGAGCTTGCGGTCCGCCTGCGCGCGCGGGCCACGAACCGCCGGTCCTTTGCGGCGGTTGAGCACGCGGAACTGGATGCCGCCCTGGTCGGCGACGCGGCCCATCACCCCATCCAGCGCGTCGACCTCGCGCACGAGATGCCCCTTGCCGAGCCCGCCGATCGCTGGATTGCACGACATGGCACCGATGGTGGCGAAGGCATGAGTGACCAGCGCCGTACGCGCGCCCAGCCGGGCCGCGGCCGCGGCGGCCTCGGTGCCGGCATGGCCGCCGCCAATGACGACGACGTCGAAGGAGAGATCGTGCGCGCTCATGATCGCTCTTCAAAGCCAGCGAAAGCCGGCGGCGTCAAGGCGAAGCGTTCGGCCGGCCGGGCGGCGGCTGATTCACGTGAAACATTCCGTTAACGAATCGAGGCCGGCGGGGCCTTGTTTCACGTGAATCCGTGAGCCTCACTTTCCGATGCAGAACTCGCGGAACACGACATCGAGAAGGTCCTCTACGCCGATGGTGCCGGTCATGCGGCCGAGCGCGCGGCCGGCGAGCCGCAGCTCTTCCGCCAGCAGCTCATCGTCGAGATGGTCCCATCGCGCGAGCGCGACGCGCAGATGCCCCGCCGCCTCAAGCGCGCTCATGCGATGCCGCTCGCGAATGAGCGCCGGATGCTCGGCCCCGTGCCCACGCGCCGCTATGAAGCCGCCGACCGCGTCGGTCAGGGCTTCAAGCCCGGTGCCGTACTTAGCCGAGATGGCAAAGGCACGCTCCGCCCAGCCGCCGGCGGGCGGCACGGCGCCTACTTCGTCCAGCTTGTTGGCGATGAGCCACAGCTCCGCGCCGGCGGCGGCGTCGATCTGCGGTCGCGCCACCGGCGGCGGGCCGCCAGCCGCGTCATGCACCCACAGCACCAGATCGGCTTCGGCGATGCGGGCATGGGCGCGGCGTATGCCCTCCGCCTCCACCTTGCCCTCCGCCTCGCGCAGGCCGGCGGTGTCGACGAGCGTCACCTTGTGGCCAGAGAGATCGAGGGCAACCTCCAGCACGTCGCGGGTCGTGCCCGGCTCGTCGGAAACGATGGCGATCTCGCGCGCGGCGAGCGCGTTGATCAGCGACGACTTGCCGGCATTGGGCAGGCCGGCAATGGCGATGAGCGCGCCTTCGCGCACCATGGCGCCGCGCCGGTCGGCCAGCGCGGCGTCGAGCTCGCCGAGCAGCGCCTCGACCTCCGGCCGGGCCATAGCTCGCGCCTCGACGGGCACGTCGTCCTCGTCGGAAAAGTCGATGCCGGCCTCTATGAGCGCCATGGCGCGGATGAGACGGCAGCGCCACTCCTCCACCCGCTGGCCGAGATGGCCGAAGGCATGGGCGAAGGCGAGCCGGCGCTGGCCCTCCGTCTCGGCGGCGATGAGGTCGGCGAGGCCCTCGGCCTGGGTCAGGTCCATGCGGCCATTGAGGAAGGCGCGGCGGGTGAACTCGCCCCGCTCGGCCGGGCGCAGGCCGGGCAGCGCGAACAGCGCGCCGAGCACGGCGGCGACCACGGCACGCCCGCCATGGATCTGCAATTCGGCCATGTCCTCGCCGGTGGCGCTGCGTGGGCCGGGAAACCACAGCGCCAGACCTTCATCCAGCATCTCGCCACTCACGGAACGACGCAGCTTCGCCAGCATCGCCCGGCGCGGCTCGGGCAGGCGGCCGGCGAGCGCGACGAGCGCCTCCCCTGCCGCCGGGCCGGAGATGCGGATCACCGCCACCGCGCCGCCGCTCCCCGAGGAGACCGCCGCTATGGTGTCCGCGCTCGCCCCGGCAATTGCGCTTTCCTCCTGCCCCTGCACTCGCTACGTCCTATCTGTTGATTCCGCCGCCGATGATCACGTCGCCTCGGCCTCCACCAATTCCGCCGGAGAGACAGCGTGCCGAACCGCCTCCAGCATGCCGCCAGCCCCTATCTGCTTCAGCATAAGGACAACCCCGTCGACTGGTGGCAATGGCAGCCTGAGGCGTTCGAGGAGGCGCGCCGAAGCGGGCGGCCCATCCTGCTCTCCATCGGCTACGCCGCCTGCCACTGGTGCCACGTCATGGCGCATGAGAGCTTCGAGGACGAGGCGACGGCCGCCGTGATGAACGAGCTGTTCGTGAACATCAAGGTCGATCGCGAGGAACGACCCGAAGTCGACCAAATCTACATGTCCGCGCTGCAGCAGCTCGGCGTGCAGGGCGGCTGGCCGATGACCATGTTCCTCGACGCCGAGGGCGCGCCCTTCTGGGGCGGCACCTATTTCCCCAAGGAGGCACGCTACGGCCAGCCGGCCTTCACCGACGTGCTGAGAACCATGGCGAACGCCTATGCCTCGGGCGACCCGCGCATCACCTCCAACCGCGAGGCGCTGCTGGCGCGGCTGCGGCAGAAGGCGGCGCCGGCGGGCAAGGTCACCATCGGGCCGAACGAGCTCGACGACGTCGCCGGCCGCATCCTCGGCATCATGGATCCGCAGCATGGTGGGTTGCAGGGCTCGCCGAAATTTCCCAACACGCCCTTCCTCGAGCTGCTCTGGCGGGCGTGGGAGCGCACCGGCCGCCAGCGCCTGCGCGACGCCGCGCTGCATGCGCTCGACGGCATGAGTGAGGGCGGCATCTACGACCATGTCGGCGGCGGCTATGCCCGCTACTCGGTCGACGACCGTTGGCTGGTGCCGCATTTCGAGAAGATGCTCTACGACAATGCACAGATTCTCGAGCTGCTCGGCCTCGCCTATTCCGAGACGCTGGCCGACCTGTTCCGCGCCCGTGCCGAGGAGACGGTGGGCTGGCTCCGGCGCGAGATGCTCACGCAAGGCGGCGCCTTCGCCGCCAGCCTCGACGCGGATTCGGAAGGCCATGAGGGCCGCTATTACGTCTGGACGCTGAAGCAGGTTCTCGACGCGCTCGGCGCGGAGGATGCCGAGTTCTTCGCCCGGCACTACGACATCGCCCCCTTCGGCAATTGGGAAGGCGTGTCGATCCCGAACCGGCTGAAGGAGATGGAGCGCTCTCCCGCCGACGAGATGCGCCTCGCCATGCTGCGCGACAAGCTGCTCAAGGTGCGCGAGACGCGCGTGCCGCCCGGCCGCGACGACAAGGTGCTGGCCGACTGGAACGGGCTGATGATCGCCGCGCTGGCCAATGTCGCCCCGCGCTTCGGACGTCCGGAATGGGTGGAGCTGGCCGCGCGCGCCTTCCGTTTCATCGCCGAATCGATGGTGAAGGACGGACGCCTCGGCCATAGCTGGCGCGAGGGGCGGCTGGTGTTTCCGGGCCTGTCCTCGGATTACGCGGCCATGATCGGCGCCGCGCTGGCCCTGCATCAGGCAACGGGCGAGGCCGCCTATCTCGACCAGGCCGTCGCCTGGCAGGCCGAGCTGGAGGCACATCACGCGGCGGAGGATGGCGGCTATTACCTCACCGCCGACGATGCCGAAGGGCTGATCCTGCGCCCCGATGCTACGGCGGACGACGCCGTCACCAATCCGAATGCGCTGATCGCCCGCAACCTCGTGCGCCTCGCTGTGGTCACGGGCAAGGATGGCTATCGGGAGCGGGCGGACCGGCTGTTCGACGGCCTGCTGCCGCGGGCGGCCCCTCACCTCTACAGCCATGCCGGCCTGCTCAACGCGCTCGATACGCGGCTGCGGGCACCGGAGATCGTCGTCGTCGGTTCCGGCGAGATGGCGGACGCTTTGCTCGACGCCGCCCGCCGGCTGGCCCGGGTCGACCTGACGATCGTGCGCGTCGCCGACCCGGCGAGCCTGCCCGAAAATCACCCGGCGCGGGCCAAGGCCGAATCGATCGACGGTGCCGCCGCCTTCGTCTGCGCCGGCTCGGTGTGCTCGCTCCCCGTTACGGATACGAATCGCCTGGCTGAGACGGTGTGCGCCAGCGTCGCCGGCTAGTTATCAGTTGGCCGCAGTCACGGGGGACAAGCCTGTGGACAAGTTGTGCACAAAACTGCCGCAAGCGCCCGATTGGCCAGAAATGACCGCTGGCGGGCGCAGGCCTGTTTACGACCAATGGATCAGACGGCACGCGAAATCGCCATCCTGAGTCAATTGCGGAGGTCGTCGTTTCGCAAGCGAAATTATAGTTCTGGTTGTATATCCAGCGCCAACGATTGCAAAAGTTGCCGCGTCAGCCTTTCCGCGTGAAGCGGATATTGGCGAACATCAGCGGCATCACCAGCACCAGCGCGCCGACGAGGTCGGCCTGGAAGATGTAGGCGAGCCCCAGCTCCTCGCGCACCGCCGGCCCGATCACCGGGTCGGCGAAGTCGGCGACGAGGCCGGAGATGAACAGCGCGGTAGGCAGCCAGATGGCGAGCGGCAGCCACCAGCGCCGGCAGGCCATCACCCAGCTGAGCGCCGCGACGCCGATGACGAGCAGCCACAGCACCGCGGAGGGCGGCTCGCGCTCGGTGATGACGGTGGCATGGGCGGGAACGGCCGCCATCGACGCGAAGGCGGCGAAAGCGAGAGCGGCGGCCGCCAGGTCGAACCGGCTCCTGCGCATCGCTCTCTCCTCCCCGCTCTCGCGGCGTCCGATCAGGTGTTCATCGAATCGAAGAAGTCGCCATTGGTCTTGGTCTGGCGCAGCTTGTCGACCAGGAACTCGATGGCGTCGACCGTGCCCATCGGGTTCAGGATGCGCCGCAGGACGTACATTTTCTTCAAAACGTCGGCCGGCACAAGCAGCTCTTCCTTGCGAGTGCCCGAGCGGGTGATGTCGATCGCCGGGAAGACGCGCTTGTCGGACACCTTGCGGTCGAGGATGACCTCGGAATTGCCGGTGCCCTTGAACTCTTCGAAGATCACCTCGTCCATGCGCGAGCCGGTCTCGATCAGCGCGGTGGCGATGATGGTCAGCGAGCCGCCTTCCTCGATGTTACGCGCCGCGCCGAAGAAGCGCTTGGGGCGCTGCAGCGCGTTGGCGTCGACACCGCCGGTCAGCACCTTGCCGGAGGACGGCACGACGGTGTTGTAGGCGCGGCCGAGGCGGGTGATCGAATCGAGCAGGATGACCACGTCGCGCTTGTGCTCGACGAGGCGCTTGGCCTTCTCGATCACCATCTCGGCGACCTGCACGTGGCGCTGGGCCGGCTCGTCGAAGGTAGAGGAGACCACCTCGCCCTTCACCGAGCGCTGCATGTCGGTGACTTCCTCCGGCCGCTCGTCGATGAGCAGCACGATGAGGTAGCACTCGGGATGGTTGGTGGTGATGGACTGGGCGATATTCTGCAGCAGCACCGTCTTGCCGGTGCGCGGCGGCGCCACGATCAGGCCGCGCTGGCCCTTGCCGATCGGCGCCACGATGTCGATGACGCGGGCGGAGAAATCCTTGCGCGTCGGGTCTTCGATCTCGAGCTTCAGCCGCTCGTCGGGATAGAGCGGGGTCAGGTTGTCGAAGTTGATCTTGTGCCGGATCTTGTCCGGGTCTTCGAAATTGATGGTGTTGACCTTGAGCAGCGCGAAGTAGCGCTCGCCGTCCTTGGGCGAGCGGATCTGCCCCTCGACGGTGTCACCCGTGCGCAGGCCGAAGCGGCGAATCTGGCTCGGCGAGACATAGATGTCATCGGGACCGGGCAGATAATTGGCATCCGGCGAGCGCAGGAAGCCGAAGCCGTCGGAGAGGATCTCGACGACGCCTTCGCCGATGATGTCGGTCTCGCGCGCGGCGAGCTGCTTGAGGATGGCGAACATCAGCTCCTGCTTGCGCAGCGTGCTGGCGTTCTCGACCTCGAGCTCCTCGGCAAAGACGAGCAGTTCGGCCGGATTCTTGGACTTGAGGTCCTGGAGCTTCATTTCCCCCATGGGAAAAGGCCTCGAATTCTGGATGGACCCGGCCTAGTCGTTCAACTTGCCGGAATCGGAAGAGATGGGAAGCGCTGGTCTGCGGACCCGGCCGAGGATACTCGGCCCCTTGTCCGGCACACCGGACGGCACCGGGGAAGATGCCGTTCAAAGCGGTGCGTCAGCCAGCTTCGTGGAAGTAGCGGCAACATAGGCAAAGCCACGATTCGGCGCAAGCCTGCCTCAACAGGCTTTGACCGCGTCAAAACGGCTTTACGATGACCAAGACGACGATGCCGATCATCAGCACCGTCGGTACCTCGTTGGCGATCCGGTAGAATTTCGCTGGTCGCATGTTCCGGTCAGCAGCGAAATCCTTCACCCAGCGCGACAGCGCGCCGTGGAAGCCGCTCATGACGAGCACCAACGCGAACTTGGCGTGGAACCAGCCGGATATGTACCAGCCGCCGTCCCAGGCAAGCCACAGCCCGGCGAGCCAGGTGACGCCCATGGCAGGGTTGATGATCGCCTTGAGCAGGCGCCGCTCCATGACCTTGAAGGTCTCGGATTGCTGCGAGCCCGCCGGCGCATCGCAGTGATAGACCATCAGCCGCGGCAGATAGAGCATCCCCGCCATCCAGGAGATGACGGCGACGACGTGCAGCGCCTTGATCCATTCGTAGAGCATGGCGAACGCTAACCCAATGCGGCCCGTCGCGGCCGGCCTAATCGCCGACCATCCACGTCTATCCTCACAATCCCCGCACCCGCGCGATCATCCGCTCGACATGCGCGATCGGCGTCTCCGGGCGGATGCCGTGGCCGAGATTGAAGATGTGCGCCGCGCCGTGGAAATCCTCCATCAGCGCATCGATGCCACGATCCAGCGCCTCGCCACCGGCGATCAGGGCCAACGGGTCGAGATTGCCCTGCAGCGCGCAGCGCCCGCCCAAAGCGAGCCGCGTGGCGCGCCGCTCGGCCGTCCAGTCGAGGCCGACGCCGTTCACCCCGGTCGCCAGCACCAGCTCGGTGAGCCCTGACAGCGTCGCCCCCTTCGGAAAGGCGATGATGCGCGCGCCCGGAACCTGCGCCCGCACGCCGTCGACGATCCGCTTGATCGGCCGGATGGTCCAGCGCCGGAAACTTTCCGGATCGAGCACGCCCGACCAGGTGTCGAAGATCTGCACCGCATCGGCGCCGGCCTTGAGCTGGCCGACGAGATAGCCGATCGACGCCTCGACCAGCCGGTCGATCAGCGCCTCGAAGAAATCCGGGTTGATCAGCGCCGCCAGCCGCGCCGGGGCCTGGTCCGGCGTGCCGCGGCCGGCGACCATGTAGGTCGCGACCGTCCAGGGGGCGCCGCAGAAGCCGAGCAGCGCCGTCTCGCCGGGCAATTCGGCGCGCACATGGGAGACCGTCTCCAGTACGCGGTCAATCTTGGACGGATCGAGATTCTCGCTGAGTGCCTTGAGATCGTCGGCATCCGTCACCGGCTGGAGCCGAGGGCCCTCGCCTGCTTCGAAGGTAAGGGGACAGCCGAGCGCATGCGGCACGACGAGGATATCGGAGAACAGGATCGCCGCGTCGAAGCCGAAGCGGCGGATCGGCTGGAGCGTCACCTCGACCGCATGCTCTGGCGTGTAGCAGAGGGTCAGGAAGTCGCCGGCCTTCTCGCGCACCTCCCGGTATTCCGGGAGATAGCGCCCCGCCTGGCGCATCATCCAGATCGGCGTGCGTTTCGGCACATGGCCGTCGAGCGCCTGCAGCAGGATGGATGAAACCGCCTTGTCCCCCGGCTCTTTCATACTTCTTTAATCTCTTTTGAAGGAAGGTAGTCTTTGTTTAGGTGAGGGCATTAGACGGGTTCCTCGCCCCTCACAAGCCGCCCCCAGCCCGACGCTGGGCCGGGCGTGCGCGGCGATTTGATAAATCAAGCAGAGACAAGGCCTTAAATCCACCGCGGCGGATTATCCACGCAGTTCGCGGCGAGGGCTTTGATTCCGATCACAGGGGCGAGCCCTGTGGAGGACGGGACATGCTTTCCCCAGACCGGACTTGCTAACGCCGCATCGGCGTGGCTTGTTCCATCGCCATGCACAGCCCTGTGGATGATCGGCGTGACTGACGCCTCCCGCCCGTCCGAAAGCTATTACCACCTGCATCTCGTGTCGGATTCGACCGGCGAGACGCTGATCAGCGTCGGGCGCGCGGCGGCGGCGCAGTACGACGTGAAGCCCATCGAGCACATCTACCCGCTGGTGCGCACCCAGAAGCAGCTCGACAAGGTCATTCAGGCGATCGACGAATATCCCGGCATCGTGCTGTACACGCTGACCGAGCCGGAACTGCGCAACCGGCTGAAAACCTATTGCCTCACCAACGGCATACCGGTTTTGTCCGTCCTGGCACCGGTGGTGCGGCTGTTCCAGGCCTATCTCGGCGGGGCACCGGCGCCGCGCGTCGGCGGCCAGCACCAGCTCGACGGCGATTATTTCCGGCGCATCGACGCGATGAACTTCACCGTCATGCATGACGACGGCCAGCATGTGGACGGGCTGGAGGCGGCGGATGTGGTGCTGCTCGGCATTTCCCGCTCGTCGAAGACGCCGACCAGCATCTATCTCGCCAATCGCGGCATCAAGGCCGCCAATATACCGCTGGTGCCGAGCATCCCTGTGCCGCCGGGCCTGTCGGAATTGAAGCGGCCGCTGGTGGTCGGGCTCGTCGCCAGCGCCGAGCGGGTGGTGGAGATCCGCCGCAACCGGCTGCTCGGCCTCAATGCCGCGCAGGCGGTCGACGCCTATACCGACCGCGAATCGGTCGCGGAGGAGATCGCCTTCTCCCGTCGGCTCTGCGCCAAGCATGGCTGGCCGATGATCGACGTTACCCGCCGCTCCATCGAGGAGACGGCGGCCGCCATCATCGGCCTCTTGCAGGAGCACCGGCGCAAGCTGTCCGAGGACTCAAGTGTCGGATAGTCCGTCGCAGAATCCGCTGTGGCGGAGCGATGCGCCGCTCGTCCTCGCTTCCAGGAGCGCGGCGCGGCGGGCCTTGCTGGAAGCGGCGCGGCTGCCTTTCGAGGCGATGGGCGTCGAGGTCGACGAGCGCACGCTGGAAACGGCGGCGGTCGCCGGTGGTGCCGGTCCGGCCGAGGTGGCGGCGGTGCTCGCCCGCGCCAAGGCGCGGGCGGGAAGCGCACTTTATCCCGGTCGCCTGGTCATCGGCGCCGACCAGACTCTGGCGCTCGGTGAGGAAGCCTTCCACAAGCCGGCGGACCTCGCGGCTGCCCGCGTGCAGATCGCCCGCCTTGCCGGCCGCACCCATGCGCTGCATTCGGCGATCGCGGTGGCCCGGGACGGAAACATCCTGTTCGAGACGGTGGAGAGCGCACATCTGACCATGCGCTCGCTAGATGAGGCCGCGCTCGACGCCTATCTCGCCGCCGCCGGCGAGGCGGTGCGCTCCAGCGTCGGCGGCTACCAGCTGGAAGGGCTCGGCATCCATCTGTTCGAGCGTGTCGAGGGCGACCATTCGGTGATACTGGGTCTGCCGCTGCTGCCGCTGCTCGCCTTCCTGCGCCGCCTCGGAGTTCTCCTGTGACCCGCCACGCCGCCGTCATCGGCCATCCCGTCGCCCATTCGCGCTCGCCGCTGATCCATGGCTATTGGCTGAAGAAGCATGGGATAGACGGCGCTTACGGCCTGCGCGACGTCGCGCCGGAGGCGGCGGACGCCTTCTTCGCGAACTTCGCCGCCAGCGGCCTTGTCGGTGGCAACGTCACCGTGCCGCACAAGGAAGCCGCCTTCCGCGCGCTGGCCGAGGCGGACGAGGTCGCTCGCGCGCTCGGCGCCGCCAACACGCTGTGGCTGGAAGACGGGCGCCTCACCGGCGGCAATACCGACGTCTACGGCTTCCTCGCCAATCTCGACGCCGCCGAGCCGGAGTGGACACGGGCGCTCGGCGAAGCGGTGGTGCTGGGCGCTGGCGGCGCCTCGCGTGCCATTGTCTATGCGCTCCTCAGCCGCGGTGTCGACCGCGTGGTGATGGCGAACCGCACGCTGTCCCGGGCGGAAGCGCTGCGCGAAAAATTCGGCCCGCGCGTGCTTCCCGTCGACTGGCGCGACCTCGGCGGACGACTGAATGGCTGCCGGTTGCTGGTCAACACCACCTCGCTCGGCATGAAGGGGCAGCCGCCGCTCGACATCGAACTCACGGCGCTGTCGCCCGACGCGCTGGTCACGGACATCGTCTATGTCCCGCTGGAAACTCCGCTCCTGAAGGCCGCCAAGGCGCGCGGCCTCGCCACGGTGGACGGGCTTGGCATGCTGCTGCACCAGGCGGTGCCGGGCTTCGAGCGCTGGTTCGGCGTGCGCCCGCAGGTGACGGCCGAGCTGCGGAACCTCGCCCTTGCCGACCTCGCCACCAAAGGGCAGCTCACGTGACGGCGAAGCCGTTCCGCCTCGGCCTCACCGGCTCGATCGGCATGGGCAAATCGACGACCGCGCAGATCTTCCGCGAGCTCGGCGTGCCCGTGCATGACGCTGATGCCGCCGTCCATGCCATCTATGGCGAAGAAGGAATCGAGCCGGTCGAGGCTGCCTTTCCCGGCGTCACCATCGGCGGCCGGATCGACCGCACCTTGCTCGGCGCCAAGGTGCTCGGCGACGGCGCGGCGATGAAGCGCCTCGAGGCCATCGTCCATCCCCTGGTGCGTGCCCGCGAACGCGCCTTCCTCGAACGCGCAGCCGAGGCCGGCAACGACATCGCCGTGCTCGACATCCCCTTGCTGTTCGAGAGCGGGGCGGAGGGCCGCGTCGACGCGACGGTGGTGGTCACGGCGCCGGAATCTGTGCAGCGCGCGCGTGTTCTCGCCCGTCCGGGCATGACGGAAGAGAAATTCGCGGCGATCCTTGCCCGGCAGATGCCCGATTCGGAAAAGCGCCGCCGCGCCGATTTCCTGATCGACACCGGGCATGGCCTCGACCATGCCCGCACCGAGGCGGAAAAGCTGCTGGTAGAGCTGCGGAAGGAACATCGCGATGCGTGAGATCGTGCTCGACACCGAGACCACGGGCCTCAACCCGCTCACCGGCGACCGGCTGGTGGAGATCGGCTGCGTCGAGATATTCAACCGCATCCCGACCGGGCAGACCTTCCACGTCTATCTCAATCCCGAACGCGACATGCCGATCGAGGCGTTCAACGTCCACGGCCTGTCCGCCGAGTTCCTCTCCGACAAGCCGCTCTTCGCCGCGGTGGTCGACGAGTTCCTCGCCTTCATCGGCGAGGATCCGCTGGTGATCCACAACGCCGCCTTCGACATCGGCTTCATCAATGCCGAATTGTCGCGTCTCGCCCGGCCGGCGCTCACCTTCGACCGGGTGGTGGACACGCTGTCCCTCGCCCGCCGCCGCCATCCCGGTGCGTCGAATCGTCTCGACGACCTGATGAACCGCTACGGCATCGACGGCTCGCGCCGCACCAAGCACGGGGCGCTGCTCGATTCGGAATTGCTGGCGGATGTCTATGCCGAGCTGTGCGGCGGCCGGCAGACTGCTCTCGGACTTACCGTCGTGGAGACCACGGTCGTGCTGGCCGAGCGGCAGACGGCAGCGCCGTTGCAGCGCCTGCGCCCGCTGGCGCCGCGGCTCGATGCCGCGCAAGCTGCCGCGCACGAAGCCTTCGTCGCCACGCTGGGCGAGAACGCCATCTGGAAGGACTACGCGGCCGAGAGCTGAGGCTTCCGGCCGCGCCTTGCGCCCGAAGGCCTCAGGAGGCGAGCACGTTGCTCGGCTGCTGCTGCGCCATGCGCTGGCGATAGAGGGTGACGAAGTCCACCGGATCGATCATCAGCGGCGGGAAGCCGCCATTGCGCACGGTGTCGGCGACGATCTGGCGCGCGAACGGGAACAGCATGCGCGGGCATTCGATCAGGATGAACGGGTGGATCGTCTCCTGCGCCACGTTCTGGGCGCGGAAGATGCCGGCATAGACCAGCTCCAGCGCGAACATGGTCTTGCCGGAGAGCTCGGCCTTGGCCTCGATCTTCAGCTCGACCTCGTACTCGCCGCCCTCGCGCACCGGGCGCGCATTGACGTTGATCTGGATGCCGATCTGCGGCTGGCCCTTGACGATGAGCGATTCCGGCGCGCCGGGATTCTCGAACGACAGGTCCTTGGTGTACTGCGTCAGCACCTGCAGCGTCGGCATCGGCGCGGCGTTTTCGGTCTCGGCCATGAATATCTCCTGGGGTCCGCCGGGCGCGCCGCGAGGGCGCCGGCGCATGGTGCCGCTGGGTCGGTAAATCCGCCGCAGACGGTCTTGGGCGATAAGGCGGGTGTCGCTAACATGGTTGCCGGCAGGCTAGCAAGCGCGCGGCCGTGGAAAGCCTTGCGCCGCCGCCATGCCGGCAGCCGCCCGTCAGCCGCTTGGCGCGGTGCACCGGCTTGCTCTACTGTTCAAATCGCATCGCCCGGCAACGGCTCTTCCGTGCGAAGTGATGACCCAGCGGCATTCACGGGGTGGCGAAATCGGCCAGACGTCGTAAATAGGTCATGGAGGGTGCCCCGGCATGTTTCGACTGGAACGTGCCGGAACGCGCACCACATGAGAGTCATCCCAGCGCCGGAAGGCGATTTCGGCAGCGTACAGCAACGGCGAACTGCGACGTGTTCGATATTTATACGATCATCTTCCTGGCCCTCGCCGTGTTCATCTTCATACGGCTGCGCAGCGTGCTGGGACAACGGACGGGCCGCGAGCGCCCGCCCTACGATCCCTATTCGCGCCGCGATCCCGCCAAGGCGCCGGCCGGGCCCGCCGACAAGGTGGTGAGCTTCCCCGGCGCGGCCGAGAAGCCGACCGTTCCCGAGCCGGTCGAGCAGACCGAGAGCGAGGAGCCGGCGCCCGCGCGCTGGGCGGGCGTGGCCGAGGTCGGCTCGGCGGTCGCCAACGGCCTCGACGCCATCGCCGCGCAGGAACGCGGCTTCGACGCGCAGCATTTCATCGCCGGCGCCCGCGCCGCTTACGAGATGATCGTCGTCGCCTTCGCCAATGGCGACCGCGCTTCGCTGAAGGACCTGCTGGCCCGCGAGGTGTTCGAGGGCTTCTCCGCCGCCATCGCCGAGCGCGAGCAGCGCGGCGAGAAGATGGAGACCCAGTTCGTCAGCATCGAGAAGGCCGAGATCATCGAGGCCGGGGTGAAGGGCCGGAGCGCGCAGGTCACCCTGCGCTTCCTCTCGCAGCTCATCTCCGTGACCCGCGACAAGGCCGGGCGTGTGATCGACGGCGATCCCGAGCAGGTGGCTGATGTCACCGATGTGTGGACCTTCGCCCGCGAGCTCGGCGCCCGTGACCCGAATTGGAAGCTGGTCGCCACCGAAGCGGCTTCGTGAGAATATGACGAGGTGCGCGTCCATCTCGTCATCCTCGCCCTTTCCAGCGTCCTGACCGGCGGGGCGGCCCTCGCCTCCGCTTCGCCGCCTCGTGTCCTGTTTCCACAGGCGGCGCTGGAGCCGATCGGCTTCGACGCGCTGCCGGGCTGGGCGCAGGACGACCATGCCGGCGCGCTGGCCGCCTTCCGCAAGAGCTGCAAACGCATCCGCACCAGGCCCGATCTCGTGGACCCGCCGCGCCCGGTCTTCACCGCGCTGCGGCACGTTTGCGCGCAGGTGGCGCATCTGCCGGCAAGGCCCACCGACGCCGTCGCACGAAAATTCTTCGAGAAGGAATTCCGCCCCTTCCGCATCGCCGGGCTCGACCAGCCCGCGGGCTTCCTCACCGGCTATTACGAGCCGGAGGTGGACGGCTCGCCCACCCCTTCGGCGGAATTTTCCATCCCGCTCTACCGTCGCCCGCCCGACCTCATCCTCGGCCCACCGCCAAAGGAAGGGCCACCGGTCAACAAGGGGCCGGCCTATCGCCGGGTCGACGGCAAGCTCGTGCCCTATCACGACCGCGCCGCCATCGAGGACGGCGCCCTGAAGGACAGGGGGCTGGAGGTCGCCTGGATCAGGGACCCGGCCGACGCCTTCTTCGCCCATATACAGGGCTCGCTCAGGGTGCGGCTGCCGGATGGCCAGGTGCTGCGGCTCAACTATGACGGCCATAACGGCCAGCCCTACACGCCGGTCGGCCGCCTGCTCATCGACCGCGGCCTGGTGCCGCGCGAAAAGATGTCGATGGACGCGATCCGCGCCTATATCGAGGCCCATCCCGAGGAAGGGCGCGAGCTGATGCGGCAGAACAAATCCTACATCTTCTTCCGCGTCGCCCATGAGCTGAAAGGCGACGACGGTGCCGTGGGCGCGCAGGGGCTGCCGCTCGCCGCCGGTCGCTCCATCGCGGTGGACAAGGCGATCCATGCCTATGGCACGCCCTTCTTCATCGCCGCCGACCTGCCGACCGGCGAGGCGGGCGCGATCGAGCCCTTCGGGCGGCTGATGATCGCGCAGGACACGGGCTCGGCCATCGTCGGGCCGGCACGGGCCGACATCTTCTTCGGCGCCGGCAAGGAGGCCGGCACGGTGGCGGGGCGCATCCAGCATCCCGGCGCCTTCGCTGTGTTGCTGCCGCGCGCGCTCGATCCCTCGCGCCGGCACGTGCCGCTGCCGAAACCACGCCCGGCTGTTCCCGCCGCCATGTCGGAAACGCCATGAGCGCCGACGGCACCGGCCGGCCACGGCGCCGGCGCCCCCTCCATCCGGAGGAGAAGGCGCTGTGGGATCATGTCACCCGCTCCGTCGCCCCGATGCGCCCGGCCCCCAAGGTCGAACCGATGCCGGAGCCGGTAGAGGTTTTGGAAGCGGCGGAGAAGCCGCCCCGCCCGAAGCGCGCGGCCATCGCGGACGCGCCGGCGGCGCCGAAAGCCCCGCCCGGTCCGCCGCCGCTGGCGCCGCTCGAGCCGAAGCTGCGGCGGAAGCTCTCGCGCGGCGCCGAGGTCGATGCCCGGCTCGACCTGCACGGCATGACCCAGGCGGCGGCGCATGGAAGGCTGATCGGCTTCCTGCGCGGGGCGCAGGGCGAGGGCCATTCGCTGGTGCTGGTGATCACCGGCAAGGGCGGCGAGGGCACGACGATATTGGCCGGCGAGGGCGGGCGCGGCGTGCTGCGCCGCCTCGTGCCGCAATGGCTCGCCGCGCCGGAGATGCGCGCGCTCGTCGTCGGCTTCCAGACCGCCGCGCGCGGCCATGGCGGCGAGGGCGCGCTCTATGTGCGGATAAGGCGCGTCAGGGAGTTCCGGCGATGACCCCCTTCGGCCGCCGCATGCGCGAGATGCGCGCCGAGCGCGGGGTGACGCTGAGCCAGATGGCGGAAGGCATCGGCGTCTCCGCCGCCTATCTCTCGGCGCTGGAGCACGGCAAGCGCGGCCAGCCGACCTTCCTGATGCTCCAGCGCATCACCGCCTATTTCAACGTCATCTGGGACGAGGCCGAGGCGCTGCGCATGCTGGCGGAAATCTCCGACCCGCGCGTCGTCGTCGACACCTCCGGGCTCTCGCCAGAGGCGACCGAGCTCGCCAACCTGCTCGCCCGCGAGATCGCCACCCTGCCGCCGGAAGCCGTCGCCGAACTGCTCGGCCGGCTCAAGATTCTCGGAAGGCCCGGCTAGTTTCCGTCATCCCGGCCGCAGCGTAGCGGAGAGCCGGGATCGCTCACCAATTCGGCACGCGATCCCGGATCGGCCTGCGGCCGTCCGGGATGACGATCACCGTTTCACGTGAAACCGGCGGCGCTATGCGTCAGAGGATATAGCGGCTGAGGTCGGTGTTGCCGGCAAGGTCCGCCACGCGCTCGCGCACATAGGCGCCGTCGATGACGATCTTCTCGCCGGAACGGTCCGGCGCGTTGAACGACAGATCGTCCAGCACCCGCTCGATGACCGTCTGCAATCGCCGTGCGCCGATATTCTCGACGCTGGCATTCACCTGCACGGCGATGTCGGCGATGGCCTCCACCGCGTCCTCGGTAACGGTGAGCTCCACGCCCTCCGTGCCCATCAGCGCCACCGACTGCTTGACCAGGCTCGCCTCGGTCTCGGTGAGGATGCGCTTGAAGTCCTCGCGGGTGAGCGCCTCCAGCTCGACGCGGATCGGCAGGCGGCCTTGCAGCTCGGGGAGCAGGTCCGAGGGCTTCGAGACATGGAAGGCGCCGGAGGCGATGAAGAGGATGTGGTCGGTCTTCACCGGTCCGTGCTTGGTCGAGACCGTGGTGCCCTCGATCAGCGGCAGCAGGTCGCGCTGCACGCCCTCGCGTGACACGTCGGCGCCGCCACGGCGGTCGCTGCCGGCGATCTTGTCGATCTCGTCGAGGAAGACGATGCCGTTCTCCTCCACCGCGCGGATCGCCTCCTGCACGATGGCGTCCTGGTCGATCAGCTTGTCCGCCTCTTCCGACAGCAGCAGCGGATGCGCGTCCTTCACCGTGACGCGGCGCGGCTTGGAGCGGCCGCCGAAGGCCTTGCCGAGCATGTCGCCGATGGAGATGGCGCCCATCTGCGCGCCCGGCATGCCGGGAATCTCGAACATCGGCATGCCCTGGCCGCCGCCGCTCGTCACCTCGATCTCGATCTCCTTGTCGTCGAGCAGCCCGTCGCGCAGCTTCTTGCGGAAGCTCTCGCGGGTGCCGGCCGACGCGGTAGTGCCGACGAGGGCGTCGAGCACGCGCTCCTCGGCGGCGAGATGCGCCTTGGCCTCGACGCCCTTGCGCCGCACCTCGCGCACCAGCCCGATGCCGACTTCGACGAGGTCGCGCACGATCTGCTCGACGTCGCGCCCGACATAGCCGACCTCGGTGAACTTGGTCGCCTCCACCTTCAGGAAGGGCGCGCCGGCGAGCCGGGCGAGGCGACGGGAAATCTCGGTCTTGCCGACGCCCGTCGGGCCGATCATCAGGAT
Source organism: Xanthobacteraceae bacterium (assembly GCA_029239875.1). Taxonomy (GTDB): domain Bacteria; phylum Pseudomonadota; class Alphaproteobacteria; order Rhizobiales; family Xanthobacteraceae; genus Ancylobacter. The sequence continues at coordinate 183,519 of JARBUD010000002.1, forward strand.
GTTCTTCGGCAGCACCTCCTCGCGCAGCTGGCCCTCCAGCTGCTGGCGGCGCCAGCGGTTGCGCAGGGCGATGGCGACCGCGCGCTTGGCCTTGTGCTGGCCGACGATGAAGCGGTCGAGCTCGGAGACGATTTCGCGGGGGGAGAAGCTGGTCATTGAGCGGAAATCCTTGCGGCACGCCTCATCAGGAGCACGCGGCCGAACGGCGTAGAACGGTGGTCGATGGCGCCGAATCCGGCCTTCTCATAGGCCCGGATGGCGCGCGAATTGGTCGGATCGGGATCAGTGACGACATGGGAAGCGCCGGCCTCACCGCAGCGTTCGACGAAACGGGCGATGAAGGCGGAGCCATGGCCCTGCCCGAGCAGTTCCGGCTCGCCAATGAACTGGTCGATGCCGAGCGTGCCCGGCGGCTGGTCGCGATAGGGGTGGCCGTCCTCGGCATGCGGATCGTAGCTCTGGATGTAACCGGCCTCACGCCCGTCGATCAGCACGAGATAGGGCTGCACCCAGGGCTCGGCCATCGCCTGCGCGATTTCGGCGAGCGCCTCGTCCGCCGGATTCCACCACTGCGCGACATGCGGCTTCCCGAACCAGCGCGCCAGCAGCGGGAAATCCGCCTGCGCGAGCGGCCGGAAGCCGTAGGCCGCGCCGGTCTCAGGCCGCATCGATGGTCTCGATGGTGAGCTGGCCGTTGGTGTAGATGCAGATGTCGGCGGCGATGCCCAGGCTCTTGCGCACGATCGCCTCCGGGTCCTGCCCGCTATCGGCGAGCGCCCGCGCCGCCGCCAGCGCGAAGCCGCCGCCCGAGCCGATGGCGGCGATGCCGTTCTCCGGCTCCAGCACGTCGCCGGTGCCGGTGAGCACGAGGGTGATGTTCTTGTCCGCCACGATCATCATCGCCTCCAGCCGGCGCAGATAGCGGTCGGTGCGCCAGTCCTTGGCGAGCTCGACCGCGGCGCGCTGCAACTGGCTGGGATACTGCTCGAGCTTGGCTTCCAGCCGCTCGAACAGGGTGAAGGCGTCGGCGGTGGCGCCGGCGAAGCCGCCGATGACGTCACCCTTGCCGAGGCGCCGCACCTTGCGGGCATTGGCCTTCATCACCGTATTGCCGAGCGTCACCTGCCCGTCGCCGCCGATGGCGACGCGCGAACCGGAGCGGACGGAGACGATGGTGGTGCCGTAGATCGTGTCGGGGGCGTGGTTCATTCAGGACTCGGGATGCAGGACGCTGGATGCAGGCTGGGGTCGAGAGCCTTACTTAAGCCGTCCCCGCTTCAGCGCAACTCGGCGGCGGGTTCTGCGCCCGTCGCAGGCTCCGCCAGCTTCAGCCCCGGCAGGATGCCGGCGAGCACGATGACGCCGCCGGCGATGAGGAAGATATCCACCGGCAGGAACACCAGCAGTCCCGTCATCAGTCCGGCGAGGAACACCGAGAGCGCCACCCCGGCATTGGCGATGCCGAGCGCCCAGCCGCGTTCGCTCGCGTCGACCGAGGAGGAGATGGCGGCGAGCAGCGTGATGAAGGCGAGTATGTTGCTGGCGGTCGAAAGGAACCCGACCGCGACCTGCCCCCAGGCCGGCAGCGGCAGCCCGCTGACGATGAGGAACATGCCGCAGAGCGCGAGGCCCAGCAGGGCGGTCGGCTTGTCGCTGCCGAGCCGGGCCCGGACGAACTTGAAGCCGATGGCGGAGGAGAAGGCGCAGCCTATGCCCATCACCATGGAGAACAGGCCGAGCTCGGCGGTGGTGAAGCCGTAGGAGCGCTGCATCTCGATGAGGATGAAGGTGTAGTAGATCAGGAAACCGAACTGGAACAGGAAGAAGGACAGCGCCGGGACGATGATCGCCGGCCGGTCCTTGACCCGGGCGAGCAGCAGGAAGGGCTGCTTCCAGTCGAGGCTCAGCGCCCGGCGCGCCTCGTCGCGGGCGAAGTGCGCGCGGCTCAGCAGCGCGAGGGTGAGAAGGCACAGCACCAGCGCTACGCCGAGCGGCAGGCGGAAATCCCAATGGCCGAGCACGCCGCCGATCGCCGGCCCCGCCACCATGCCGATGGTGTTGACCAGCACCACCTGCGCCATGGCGGCGCTGCGCTGGTCCTCCGGCGCGGCGTCGACCACCGAGGCCTGGGCGATGGGCGCGGTGCCGGCCATCAGGCCGGAGGAGAGCCGGCCGAGGAAGAACAGCCAGAGATGGCCGATCTCCAGCGCCAGCCACATCAGCGCGTAGCTTCCCGCCAGTCCCGCCATGCAGATCATCAGCGTCTTCTTGCGGCCGAGCGCATCGGAGAGGTCGCCGAGCAGCGAGGCACCGAAGAACATGCCGATGGGAAACAGCGCGAAGGCGAGCGACAGCAGCGTATCGCGCGTCGCCGGCGCATAGCCCGCCACGATCGACCCGTTCTCGAACAGGGCGACCAGCAGCGGGTACATCAGCCCGAAGGAGAAGATGTCGATGAAGACGGCAAGGAAGAGCGGGGCGCGGGCGCGCAGCGTGGCCATGTCCATCGATTGGAGCTCCGGGGGCGAGACGTGGATGATGTCGGCACGGGAGAGGATGCGCCAGCGCGATACCGCACCGTCAAGCCCGGTGGGCGCAGATGACGCGCATATGGCATCGCAACAGCATAGCTGCTAAGACGCCGGCTCTTCCGGGAGCCTGAAGCTAATGCGCACGGCCAGCATCACCCGCGCCACCAAGGAAACGCAGATCCGCCTCGCCGTCGACCTCGACGGCACGGGGAAGGCGAAGATCGCGACCGGGGTCGGCTTCTTCGACCACATGCTGGACCTGCTCGCCCGCCATTCGCGCATCGACATGGAGGTCGAGGCGACGGGCGACCTGCACATCGACTTCCACCACACGGTGGAGGATGTCGGCATCGCGCTCGGCCAGGCGGTGCGCCAGGCGCTCGGCGACATGCGCGGCATCACCCGCTATGCCAGCCTGCATTTGCCGATGGACGAGACGCTGACCCGCGTCGCGCTCGACATCTCCGGCCGGCCCTTCCTCGTCTTCCGCACCGAGTTCCCGGCGGCGAAGATCGGCGAGTTCGACACCGAGCTGGTGCGCGAGTTCTTCCAGGGCTTCGCGATCAATGCCGGGCTGACGCTGCATGTCGAGACTCTGTATGGCGTCAACGCACACCATATAGCGGAGAGCTGCTTCAAGGGCCTCGCCCGTGCACTGCGTGCGGCGGTGGCGATCGACCCGGCGGCGGCGGGGGAGATTCCCTCCACCAAGGGCAGCCTTGGTGGCTGATCTCATTGGCTGAGACGGAAGGCTGAGACGAATATGGCGGTGTGGACGGTCTTCGAGCCCGAGGCGGCGGACGAGGCACGCACGACCCGCGACTGGGCGGACGGCTTCGTCTTCGTGCCCGAGCGCCTGTCGTGGAGCGCGCTGCCGCTGGCGCCGCTGGTGCTGCTGTTCCACCGTCTGTGGCTGGCCTTCATCGTCTATGCCCTCGTGCAGGCGGCGGTAGTCGCCGCCATCTTCCTGCTCGACCTCGACGGCGACGCCTTCGCGCTGCTTCTCGTCGCCAACATAATGGTGGCGGTTGAGCTTCCCGGCCTGCGACGGGCCAAGCTGGTCGCGCGCGGCTATGAGGAGGTCGGCACCGTCGCCGCGCCGAAGCTGGAAGGCGCCGAGCAGCGCTATTTCGAGGCGCGGCTGGGATCGTTCGTTCCGGCAGCGCCGGTGTCCCCGGCCCCCCGCGCTCACGCCCCGGCCCGCCCAGCGGAGAGCGGCGTGCTCGGCCTGTTCCCGGAGGCGAGCCGATGATCCCGCCCGCGCCCGTCGCCCTGATCGACTATGGCTCCGGCAATCTGCATTCGGCCGGCAAGGCGCTGGAGCGGGCCGCGCGCGAGAGCGGCACCAACAAGACGGTCCTCGTCACCGCCGACCCGGAAGTGGTGCGCCTCGCCGACCGCGTCGTGCTGCCCGGCGTCGGCGCCTATGCCGACTGCCGGCGCGGGCTCGACGCCGTTCCCGGCATGGTCGAGGCGCTGACCGAGGTGGTGCGCGAGCGCGGCCGGCCCTTCCTCGGCATCTGCGTCGGGCTGCAGCTGATGGCGACGCGCGGGCTGGAGCACGGTGTCACCGGTGGCCTCGGCTGGATCGAGGGTGATGTCACCAAAATCGTCACCAGTGACTCCGCGCTGAAGATTCCCCATATGGGCTGGAATTCGCTCGACGTCGTGCGCCCGCACCCGATCCTGGAGGGCATTCCGACCGGCGCGGCGGGGCTGGACGCCTATTTCGTCCACTCCTACCACCTCGCGGCCGCCAACCCCGCCGACGTCGTGGCAACTAGCGACTACGGCGGCAAGGTCACCGCTGTCGTCGGCCGCGACAACATCGCCGGCACCCAGTTCCATCCCGAGAAGAGCCAGCGCCTCGGCCTCGCCCTCCTCGCCAATTTCCTGAAATGGACGCCGTGATCCTCTTTCCCGCCATCGATCTCAAGGACGGCAAGTGCGTGCGCCTCGTGCAGGGCGACATGGCGCGCGCCACCGTGTTCAACCACGATCCCGCGCAGCAGGCCGCGCAATTCGAGCATGACGGCTTCCGTTATCTGCACATCGTCGACCTCGACGGCGCCTTCGCCGGCAAGCCGGTCAACGCCCATGCCGTTGAGCGCATTCTCGAATCCGTCGCCATGCCGGTGCAGCTGGGCGGGGGCATACGCGACCTCGCTGGCGTGGAAGGCTGGCTGGCGAAGGGCATCACCCGCGTCATCCTCGGCACCGCCGCGGTGCGCGATCCCGCCTTCGTGAAGGAGGCCGCCCGCCGCTTCCCCGGCCGCGTCGCCGTCGGCCTCGACGCCAAGGACGGGCGCGTGGCGGTCGAGGGTTGGGCGGAGACGAGCGACCTGACGGCGCTGGAGCTGGCCCGGCGCTTCGAGGATGCCGGCGTCGCCGCCATCATCTACACCGACATCGCCCGCGACGGCCTGCTCAAGGGGCTGAACCTCGACGCCACCATCGCGCTGGCCGACGCCATCACCATCCCCGTCATCGCCTCCGGTGGCCTCGCCTCGCTCGACGACGTAAAGGCGCTGCTGGAGCCGCGGGCGCGAAAGCTCGAAGGCGCCATCACCGGCCGCGCGCTCTATGATGGGCGGCTCGACCCGCAGGCGGCGCTGGCGCTGGTGGCGGGGCTGCCGGCATGAATGGTGACTCCATGCTCAAGGTCCGCGTCATCCCCTGCCTCGACGTGAAGGACGGCCGCGTCGTCAAGGGCGTGAAGTTCGTCGACCTGCGCGACGCCGGCGATCCGGTCGAAGCGGCAAAGGCTTACGACGCGGCGGGCGCCGACGAGCTCTGCTTCCTCGACATCACCGCCAGTGTCGAGGCCCGCAGTACGCTGATCGACGTGGTCAGCCGCACCGCCGAGCAGTGCTTCATGCCGCTCACCGTGGGCGGGGGCGTGCGCACGGTGGAGGACATCCGCGCGCTGCTGAACGCCGGTGCCGACAAGGTGTCGATCAACACCGCCGCGGTGAACCGGCGGGAATTCGTGCGCGAGGCGGCTACGAAGTTCGGCGAGCAGTGCATCGTCGTCGCCATCGACGCCAAGAAGGTCTCCGCTGACAGCGAGCCCGACCGCTGGGAGATCTTCACCCATGGCGGGCGCAACCGTACCGGCATCGATGCCATTGAATATGCTCGGGAAGTCGTCGCTCTCGGGGCCGGCGAGATCCTTTTGACCTCCATGGACCGCGACGGCACCGGCGAGGGTTTCGACCTCGCCTTGACCCGCGCCATCTCCGACGCCGTGCCGGTGCCGGTCATTGCCTCGGGCGGGGTCGGCACGCTCGACCACCTCGTCGACGGCATCCGCGACGGCCACGCCTCAGCGGTGCTCGCTGCCTCGATCTTCCATTTCGGCACCTTCACCATCGGTGCTGCCAAGCAGCGCCTCGCCGAAGCCGGGCTTCCGGTGCGCCTCGGCGGTGGTGACCGATAAGGTGACATTCATGGCCGCACCGGTGACATCAAGGGTGACACTCGACGACCTCGCCGCGCTCGTAGCCCGCCGGGCGGCGGGAGAGGGCGAGGCCTCCTATACGCGCACGCTGATCGCCAAGGGCGTCGCCAAATGCGCCCAGAAACTCGGCGAGGAGGCGGTCGAGACCGCGCTCGCGGCGGTGGGCACCGATACCAAAGCGGTCGTTTCCGAGACCGCCGATCTTCTCTACCATCTGGCCGTGCTGCTTCAGGCACGCGGCGTTTCCCTGGAAGACGTCTATGCGGAACTGGGCCGCCGGACGCGTCAGTCCGGCCTCGACGAGAAGGCTTCCCGCTCCAAGGAGTGAGCGGCCCCCGCGACGCCCGGCCAATGCCAGCGGCCGGCACGGTATCGGAGCCGGCTCCGATCTGGTATACCGTCGACCAACGCCCGGCGACGTCAATGTCCGGGCGAGCCGGGGAACGCGCCTATGGATCTGAAGCTCGACGAAGCCGGGCGGCTGTCGCCGTTCCGCAATTTCAGCCGCGAAGAATGGGCGGCGTTGCGCGCCGACACGCCCCAGCCGCTGCAGCCGGACGAGATCCAGCGCCTGCAGGGCCTCAATGACCGCCTGTCGATCCATGAGATCGAGGACATCTACCTGCCGCTCTCGCGCCTGCTCTCCATGTATGTCGGCGCGGCGCAGAAGCTGTTCCGGGCCATGCAGAAGTTCCTCGGGCCCGAGGAGAACGGCAAGATGCCCTACATCATCGGCGTCGGCGGCTCGGTGGCGGTGGGCAAGTCCACCACCTCGCGCGTGTTGCAGGCGCTGCTGGGGCGCTGGCCGAACACGCCCAAGGTGGCGCTGGTCACCACCGACGGCTTCCTGCTGCCCAACGCCATTCTCGAGCGCGAAGGGCTGATGGGCCGCAAGGGCTTTCCCGAGAGCTATGATCTGCCGGCGCTGCTGCTCTTCCTGCACGACATCAAGGCCGGCCGGCGGCCGGTGCGCGGGCCGGTCTACAGCCACTTCAACTACGACGTGATGCCGAACGCCTCGGTCGAGGTGGACCAGCCGGACATCCTCATCGTCGAGGGGCTGAACGTGCTGCAGACCAGCCGGCCGCCCAAGGACGGCAAGGCCATCCCCTTCGTCTCCGACTTCTTCGACTTCAAGGTCTATATCGACGCCGACGAGACCATCCTGGAGCGCTGGTATGTCGAGCGCTTCATGCGGCTGCGCGATTCCGCCTTCCGCGACCCGAAGGCCTATTTCCACCGCTATTCCAGCCTCTCCGACGCCGAGGCCGACGCCACGGCCCGCTCGATCTGGCGCTCGATCAACCTCGTCAACCTGCGCGAGAACATCCTGCCGACGCGCCAGCGTGCCGACCTCATCCTGCGCAAGGGCGGCAATCACGAGGTCGAGGCGGTTTCGCTGAGGAAGCTGTGATGGCCTTTGTCGTCATCCCGGCCCCTCGGGTCTTGCCTTCGGCAAGCCCTTTATCCGTCATCCCGGCCGAAGGCGAAGCCGTAGAGCCGGGATCGCTCTCCAATCGGGTCGCGATCCCGGATCGGCCTTCGGCCGTCCGGGATGACGATTAATGGTTACGCCCGTCGAGATCGTCCCCGGCTGCCTCTACTGGCCCGGCTGGTTCGACCGGCCGGCGCAGGAGGCCCTCGCCGAGGAACTGCGGCAGGTGCTCGCCACCGCGCCGCTGTTCACCCCGCGCATGCCGCGCACGGGCAAGCCCTTCTCGGTGCGCATGTCGAATTGCGGCCCGCTCGGCTGGGTCTCCGACGAGACCGGCTACCGCTACCAGGCGACCCATCCCGAGACCGGGGAGCCCTGGCCGCCCATGCCGGACATGCTGCTGAAGGCATGGGACGCGCTTGCCAACTCATCCTTGAGGCCGGAAGCCTGCCTCATCAACTGGTACGCGCCCGGCACCCGCATGGGGCTGCATCAGGACCGAGACGAGGAGGAGTTTTCCGCGCCCGTGCTGTCGCTTTCTCTCGGCGACACCGCACTGTTCCGGGTCGGCGGCACCACACGCCGGGACCCGACGCGTTCCATCCGCCTCGCCTCGGGCGACGCGCTGCTGCTCTCGGGCGCGGCGCGGCTGGCCTTCCACGGCATAGACCGTATCCTGCCCGACAGCTCGACCCTGCTGAAGCAACCCGGCCGCATCAATCTGACGTTACGTCGGGTGCATCGCGCGCCGACGGGCGAAATTCCGCCTTGTTGAATTCGCAGAAAAGGCGAAGTTGCGCTGCCGAACCGATTTCGGCCCCAGAATGTGAAGGATTGCGAATGCGCCTTGTTTTCCGCATTGCCGCCCTGGTTCTTCCGCTGCTCGCCCTCAGCCTTCCCGCTGCCGCGCAGGCCGTGTTTCCCAATCAGAGCACGATCGGCCTGGTGCCGCCGCAGGGCATGAGCGAGATCCCCAACGTGCCGGGCTTCCAGGATCGCGACGCCAAGGCCTCGATCCTCGTGCTTGAGATGCCGCAGCCGGCCTTCCAGGAGATCACCAGCCATTTCGCGCCGCAGGAGCTGCAGAAGCAGAACGTCACGGTGGAGGAGCGCCGCGACGTCGAGCTCGCCGACGGCGTCAAGGCGGTGCTGCTCAAGGGCTACCAGACGATTCCCAATGCCGGCGCGACGCTGAAGAAGTGGATTCTCATCGCCGGCGGCAAGCAGCAGACCGGCATGATCACCGTGCAGTTCCCCGAGGAGGCCTCCGCCCGCTATCCCGACAAGGCGGTCGAGGCGGCGCTGAAGACGGTGGTGTTCCGCGCGCCGCCGAGCAATGAGGAGCTGATGGCGCGGCTGCCCTTCACCTTCGACGACATGGAAGGCTACAAGGTGTTCAAGGTGCTCGGCGCCAGCGCCGTGCTGCTGACCAAGGGCGACGGCACCGAGCCCGATCCCGCCACCCAGCCCTTCTTCATTGTCGCCGCCGGGCCGGGCGAGGTGCGCGAGGAGGAACGCGAGAGCGTCGCCAAGCGGGCCATTGCCAGCGTTCCCGGCGTGAAGGAGTTGCGCGTCGAGCGCGGCGGGCCGCTGCGCATCGGCGGCCAGCCGGGCTACGAGCTGATCGCCAACGCGCTGGACGCGAAGTCCGGCAAGCCGGTGAAGGTGGCGCAGTGGCTGCGCTTCGGCCGCACCAGCAATCTGCGCATGGTGGGCGTCGCCCCGGCATCGAGCTTCGACGCCGATTTCGGCGGCATGCGCGGCCTGCGCGACGGCATCGAGCTGCGCTGAGGCGACCTGTTTGCACCGTCATCCTGAGGTGCTCGCGCAGGAGCCTCGAAGGATGGTCGCTCAAGCGCACCCGGACGAACATCCTTCGAGGCCCGGCGAAACGCCGGGCACCTCAGGATGAGGTTGCTGCTGGTAGAGCCGGTCTGCTGGTGGAACCGGATGGCTCGTCGGGTCGGGCGGGTGCCACGCTTCTTCCCTGATCCCCGGGCTTGGCCCGGGGATCCACGACTTCCTTAGCCGCCAAAGACGTGGATGGCCGGGACAAGCCCGGCCATGACGTTCAGTTGGTAGGTAGGACCTGTGTAGGCAGGACCTGCCCTCACCCTTCGGCGGCGGGGGGCTCGGCCGGAGCGGCCTTCGGGCCGCCCTTGGAGACGCCGACCAGCGCCGGGCGCAGCACGCGCTCGCCGATCTTGTAGCCGGGCTGGATAACCTGCACGACCGTGCCCGAGGGCAGCTCGGTGTTCGGCACCTCGAACATCGCCTGATGCAGGTTCGGATCGAACTTGGTGCCCTCCGCCTCGATGCGGGCGACGCCGTGCTTGGACAGCGTCTGGGTCAGCGCGCGGGCAGTGATGTCGATGCCGTCCAGCACCGTCTTCAGCGGCCCTTCCGCCTTCTCGCGCGCCTCGGCATCGACGGCGCCGAGCGCGCGCTCGAAATCATCGGCCACGGTGAGGATGTCGCGGGCGAAGCCGGTGATGCCGTAGACCTTGGCGTCGGCGACCTCGCGCTCGGCGCGGCGGCGCACATTGTCGGCCTCGGCGAAGGCCCGCAGGAACTTGTCCTTGAGAGTGGCGATCTCGCCTTCCAGCCGGTCCTTTTCGGCCGCGAAATGGGCGGCGAGGTCGTCGGTCGCCGCGAGCGCGTCGTTCTCGGCGGCGCGCGCCTCGTCCGATACGTCAGGCTGGTCCGCCGGCTTGCGGTTCTCGTCGCTCATATGCACCTCGTCGGGAGATTGGATTTGCCCGCACACTTTTCCGTGCGGACGCCCGCCATATCGGGTCGGATGGTTGAAAAATCAAGCCGCGTCGATGTCCGGACCGGCCAGGACGCGGCTCACCACGCGGGCGGTGAAGTCGACCATCGGCACGATGCGGGCATAGTTCAGCCGCGTCGGCCCGATCACCCCGAGCACGCCGACCACCCGGCCCTGCCCATCGCGATAGGGCGCGACGATGGTGGAGGAGCCCGACAGCGAGAACAGCTTGTTCTCCGAGCCGATGAAGATGCGCAGGCCCTGCGCGTCCTCGGCGCGGCCGAGCAGGTCGACCACTTCCTGCTTGGCCTCGAGGTCGTCGAACAGCAGCCGCACCCGTTCCAGGTCCTCGATGGCGCGCAGGTCGTGCAGCAGCCGGGTCTGGCCGCGCACGATGAGGCGCCGGTCGGCCTTGTCGCCGCCGGACCAGCTGGCGAGGCCGGTCTCGACCACGCGGGCGGTGACCTCGTCCAGCTCGGCGCGGCGGGCGGCGAGCGTGCGCTCCACCTCGGCGCGCAATTCGGCGATGGTGCGCCCGCGGGTGAGCGCGCTGAGGAAATTGGTCGCCTCCACCAGCGCCGAGGCGGGAAGGCCCGGCGGCAGCGGCACCAGCCGGTTCTCCACCTCGCCATCCTCGGAGACGAGGATGAGCAAGGCGCGGCTCGGATCGAGCGGCACGAACTCGATGTGCTTGAGCCGCACGTCGGTCTTGCCGGCGGTCACCACGCCGGCGCCGCGCGACAGGCCCGAGAGCAGGTTGGAGGCTTCCGCCAGCACGCCTTCCACCGTCTGGGCGCGGGCGGCGGCGCGCACCTGCGTCTCGATCGAGTTGCGCTCGTCCTCCGAGACGTCGCCGATCTCCAGCAGCGCGTCGACGAAGAAGCGCAGGCCGCGCTCGGTCGGCAGCCGGCCGGCGCTGGTGTGCGGCGCGAAGATCAGCCCCGCCGCCTCGAGGTCCGCCATCACGTTGCGCACCGAGGCCGGGGACAGCGTCATCGGGATCAGGCGCGAGATGTTGCGCGAGCCCGCCGGCTCGCCGGTGGCGAGGTAGGTCTCGACGATCTGGCGGAAGATCTCGCGCGAGCGCTCGTCGAGCCGCGCGAGCTGCGGGGCGCTGGCGGAGAGCAGCGGATCGAAGGGCATTACCATATCTGTGCGTTCACGCGCCCGTTCCGTTCGTGACACCGCTATATTTCGGCATTCGGCCGGCGCATTCAAGCAACCGTCGGCAGGCATGCCCGGCCGGCCGATTGCGCGGGGACGGCGCGGCCCGTACAAGGGCCGGCCATCAAGGTTTCAGGAGAGTTCCGCATGCGCCCTTCCCGCCGCCAGCCCGACGAGATGCGGGCCGTCAGCTTCGAGCGCGGCGTGCTGCGCCATGCCGAGGGCTCGTGCCTGGTCAAGTTCGGCGAGACGCATGTGCTCGTCGCCGCCACGCTGGAGGAGCGCCTGCCGCCCTGGCTGAAGGGGCAGGGGCGCGGCTGGGTCACGGCGGAATACGGCATGCTGCCGCGCGCCACCCATGAGCGCACCCGCCGCGAGGTCACCGCCGGCAAGCCGTCGGGCCGCACCCATGAGATCCAGCGCCTGATCGGCCGCTCGCTGCGCGCGGTGGTGGACCTCGAGAAGCTCGGCGAGCGCCAGATCACCGTCGACTGCGACGTCATCCAGGCCGATGGCGGCACCCGCACCGCTTCCATCACCGGCGCCTGGATCGCGCTGCATGACTGCCTGAGCTGGATGAAAACGCGGGGAATGTTGGCAACGATTCCCCTTCGCGACCATATCGCCGCCGTCTCCTGCGGCATCGTCGACGGCGAGCCGCGGCTCGACCTCGACTATGTGGAGGATTCCTCGGCCCATACCGACGTCAACTTCGTCATGACCGGCACCGGCGGCTTCGTCGAGATCCAGGGCACGGCGGAGAAGACGCCGTTCACCGAGGACGAGTTCGGCGCCATGCTCGGCCTTGCCCGCAAGGGCGTCGCCAAGCTGGTCGACCTGCAGAAGCTGGCGGTGTCATGAGCGCCACCGAGCCGCATCGCCGCCTGGAAGGCCGCATCGTCATCGCCACGCACAATCCCGGCAAGCTGGAGGAGATGCGCGGCCTGCTGGCCCCCTATGGCGTCGACGCGGTCTCGGCCGGCGAGCTCGGCCTGCCGGAGCCGGAGGAGACCGGCCTCACCTTCGCCGAGAACGCCCGCATCAAGGCGATCTCGGCCGCGGAAGCCTCCGGCCTGCCGGCCTTCGCCGACGATTCCGGGCTGTGCGTCGAGGCGCTCGGCGGCGCGCCGGGGCTGCTCACCGCGCGCTGGGCCGGGCCGGAGAAGGACTTCATGGCGGCGATGACGCGGGTCGAGACCGAGCTGCGCAAGGCCAATGCCGAGCTGCCGGAGCTGCGCCGCGCCTATTTCATCTCCGCGCTCTGCCTCGCCTGGCCGGACGGCCATGTCGAGGATTTCGAGGGCGTGGTCGAGGGCACGCTGGTCTGGCCGCCGCGCGGGCCGGCCGGCTTCGGCTACGACCCGATGTTCCAGCCGGACGGCTATGACCGCACTTTCGGCGAGATGACCGGGGCGGAGAAGCATGGCCTGCCGCCGCTCGGCCGCGGCCTGTCGCACCGCGCCCGCGCCTTCATCGCGCTGGCGACGGCCTCCCTCGGGGCGAATTTTGACTGACGCCGACCATCGGGCTGGTGATTGGCGGGCCTTCGCGGCGCCTCCGCCGGTCGATCCCGGCTTCGGCGTCTATGTCCACTGGCCGTTCTGCAAGGCCAAGTGCCCCTATTGCGACTTCAACAGCCACGTCCGCCATTCCCCGCCCGACCAGGCGCGCTTCGTCGCCGCCTTCAAGGCCGAGATCGCCCATACGCGCGAACGCATCGGCCAGCGGCGGACGCAGAGCGTGTTCTTCGGCGGCGGCACGCCCTCGCTGATGGAGCCGGCAACGGTCGGCGCCATCCTCGACGCCATCCATGACGCCTGGCCGCTCGACGCCCGCGCCGAGGTGACGCTGGAGGCCAACCCGACCAGCGTCGAGGCCGGCCGCTTCCGCGGCTATCGCGCCGCCGGGGTCAACCGCGTCTCGCTGGGCGTGCAGGCGCTGGACGACGCTTCGCTCAAGGCACTCGGCCGCATGCACACGGCGGAGGAGGCGCTGGGCGCGGTGGCGGTGGCGCGCGCGGCCTTCGAGCGCGTCTCCTTCGACCTGATCTATGCCCGTCCCGACCAGAGGCCGGAGGCCTGGGCCGCCGAACTAAAGCGGGCCATCGATGAGGGCTGCGAGCACCTCTCGCTCTACCAGCTCACCATCGAGGACGGCACGCCTTTCGCCGCGCTGCACCGTGCGGGCAAGCTGATCGTGCCGGAGGACGACGTCGCCCGCGCGCTGTGGGACGTGACGCAGGAGACGACGCTGGAGGCCGGCCTGCCGTCCTACGAGGTCTCCAACCACGCCCGCCCCGGCGCGGAGAGCCGGCACAATCTGCTCTACTGGCGTTATGGCGAATATGCCGGCCTCGGGCCGGGCGCGCATGGCCGGCTCGACACGCCGGAGGGGCGCGTCGCCACCTCCACCGAGCGCGGCCCGGAGGACTGGGTCGCGCGGGTCGAGCAAGCCGGCCATGGCGTCATCCTCGACGAGAGGCTGACCCGCGCCGAGCAGGCGGACGAATATCTGCTGATGGGCCTGCGGCTGGCGGAAGGCATCGACCGCACCCGCTTCGCCCGCCTCGCCGGGCATGATCTCGACGCCGGCCGGGTGGCGACGCTCATTGAGGACGCCATGATCGAGGAACTTCCCGGCGAGCGCCTGCGCGCCACCGCGCTCGGCCTGCCGGTGCTGGACGCGATCGTCGCCGATCTGGCGGCGTGAGGTTCGCGCCCGACCGCGGCCCTTTGGTCGTCATCCCGGCCGAGCGCAGCGAGAGCCGGGATCGCTCGCCGCATCTTCTCTACTTGGATAGCGATCCCGGATCGGTCCTGCGGACCGTCCGGGATGACGATAATAAGGGGCTCAAATCCCCTGCGCGAAGCTGCGCGGGGCGGGGCTGACGATCTGCGTCGCGCCACCGGAGATCTGCATGACCGCGAGGCCGCGCTCGTTCGTGCCGTCGGCGCGGAAGCGGAAGATGCCGTCGACGCCGGAGAAGCCCGACGGGTTCTGGATCGCCTGGTCGGTGATGCCGGCCTCGCCATAGCTGTTCACCAGCGCCGCCATCAGCGACACGCCGTCATGGGCGAGGGCGGCGGTGCGCACCGGCTCGCGGCCGTAGCGGGCGCGGTAGCGCGCGGCGAAGGCGCGGAAGCCCGCCGGGTCGGGCGCGGCGAAGATGCCGCCATTCACCGAGGGCGCGGCGAACAGCTTGGGGTCGTCCCACAGGCCGGTGCCGATGAGCTGCTTGCCGGCGAGGTTCACCCCCGCCGCCGTCACCGCCTGCAATATCTGCGGCACCGTGTCGGCGGCGTCGGGCAGGAACACCGCGTCCGCCTGCACCGCCGAGCCGGCGATGCGCCGTGCGGCCTCGGCATACTGGCCGGGCGCGTAGCGCTCCAGCCCGACGATGCGCCCGCCGACCGTCGGCACGGTCTCGCGGAAGGCGGCCTCGACCACCGAGCCATAGGCATTGTCCGGCACCAGCCCGACATAGGAGCGCCGGCCGGTGGAGGCGGCGTAGCGCACGGCGCGCTCGACGTCGGTCTGCGGCAGGAAGCTGAGCAGGTAGACGCCCTGCGTCGCGACATTGGTGTCGGTGGAGAAGCCGACGAGCGGCACGCCGCGTTGGCGCGTCACCTGGCCGGCGGCGGCCACCGAATGGGCGAAGAGTGGGCCGAGGACGGCACGCGCGCCCTCGTCGAGCGCCTGCTGCGCGGCACTCTGCGCGCCCGGCCCGGTGCCGGCGTCGTCCTTGACGATGAGGCGGATGCGGGCGCCGGCGAACTCGGCCACCGCCATCTCGGCGGCGTTGCGCAGCGCCTGCGCCACGGCTGCCGCGTTACCACTGGCGCCGAGCGGCAGGATGAGCGCGACCGGCGTGCCGGTGCCGGCCATGGCGTTGGGGTCGGGCAGCGGCTCCGCGGCGGGGAGCGCGGCCTGCGGCGGCGCGGAATCGAGCGTCGACCCGCAGGCGGCGAGGCCCATCGCGGCTCCCGCCGCGCCGGCGGCGAGCAGGAAGCCGCGACGGGTCGCGCCGTGCTCGGCGCCGTATGTCGCCTCTCGCGCCGGGCTGCGGGTCTCGGCCGGCGCGGACATGTCCTTCTCGCTCATTCGGGCTCGTGGTTCGGCTCGGATGGTGCGCCCGCCACCCTGGCCGACGTTCTCCCTTTGTAGGACGGCGGGGCGCGCCCTGTCACCTCGTGACCGGCCGGTGACGGTCGCTGCGCCGACATATCCACGCCGCACGCGCCCGGCGGGCATGACGCCGCCGGCCGTGCGGCCTAGAATGACGGCGCCATGAACGCTCCCACCGAGGCGGCCAGCCGCCGCTCCTTCCGCATCGCCGGCCACAGCCTTCCCGCCGCCCGGCCCGAGCGCGGGCTGCACATCGTCGCCACGCCGATCGGCAATCTCGGCGACGTCACGTTGCGCGCGCTGGAGACGCTGGCCGGCGCCGACCTGATCGCCTGCGAGGATACGCGCATCACCAGGCGGCTGCTGGATCGTTACGGAATCGAAACGCCGCTCGTCGCCTATCACGACCACAATGCCGAGCAGGTGCGTCCCCGCCTGCTGGCGCGGCTGGAGGAAGGCGCGGCGGTGGCGCAGGTGTCGGATGCCGGCACGCCGCTGATCTCCGATCCCGGCTACAAGCTGGTGGAGGCGGCGTTGGCGGCCGGCCATCGCGTCATCCCGGTCCCCGGCGCCTCGGCGAGCCTCGCCGCACTGGTCGCGGCGGGGCTGCCCACCGACCGCTTCTTCTTCGAGGGCTTCCTGCCGCCGAAGAGCGGCGCCCGGCGCAACCGCCTCGCCGAGATCAAGACCCTGCCGGCGACGCTGGTGATCTATGAGACCGGCCCGCGCCTGCCCGAGAGCCTCGCCGACCTCGCCGACGTGCTCGGGCCGCGGCCGGCGGCGGTGTGCCGCGAGCTGACCAAGAGCTTCGAGGAGGTGCGGCGCGGCCCGCTCGATGCGCTGGCCGCCCATTACACTGACGCCGGCGCGCCCAGGGGCGAGATCGTGCTGGTCGTCGGCGCGCCGCTGGAGGAGGAGGCGCGCGCGGAGGATGTCGACGCGGCGCTGCGCCAGGCGCTGGCGACGCTTTCGGTGAAGGATGCCGCCGCCGCCGTGGCGACCGCGACCGGCCTGCCGAGGCGCACCATCTATGCCCGCGCGCTGGCGCTGCAGGCGGGCGATGCAGGGGACGATGACTGAGCGGCGCCGCGCCGCCTTCACCCGCGGCCTCGACGCCGAGGCGGCCGCCGCCGCGCTGTTCGAGGCGCAGGGCTTCGAAGTGGTGGCCAGGCGCGTGCGTACCCCGCGCGGCGAGATCGACTTGATCGTTGCCCGCGAGGGGCTTTTGGTCTTCGTCGAGGTGAAGGCGCGCGCCAGCCTGACCGTCGCCGCCGAATCCATCCTGTTGCGCCAGCGCCGGCGCATCGCCGGGGCGGCGGAGATCTTCCTCGCCCGCAATCCCGCCTATGAGGGCTTCGACATGCGGCTTGACGTCGTGCTGGTGGCGCCCGGCGCGGCGCCCGTGCACCTGCCCGGCGCCTTCGACGCCGAGTGACGTCATTGCGATCGTGCAAGGATCCGCGCGTGGCGCCCCGCCGCGCGAGCGGCTAGACAGGAAGGCGAATGCCGCCCGCGGCCCCTCCTGCTCCGAGACGCCCCATGAGCCTCAACGTCGCCGTCCAGATGGACCCGATCGACCGCATCAACATCGCGGGCGATTCCACCTTCGCCCTGCTGCTGGAAGCGCAGGCCCGCGGGCACAGGCTCGCCTACTACACCACCGACCGCCTCGCTCTGCGCGACGGCGAATTGTTCGGCACCGTGCAGGGCCTCGAAGTGCGCGACGTGAAGGGCGACCATTTCACGCTCGGCGAGGCACGCCGCGTGCGGCTCGACAGCTTCGACGTGATCCTGATGCGGCAGGATCCGCCCTTCGACATGAACTACGTCACCGCCACGCATCTGCTGGAGCGCATCCACCCGAAGACGCTGGTGGTGAACGACCCCGCCTATGTGCGCAACGCGCCGGAGAAGATCTTCGTCACCGAGTTCCCCGATTTGATGCCGCCGACGCTGATCACCCGCGACCTCGAGGAGATCAAGGCGTTCCGCGACGAGTTCGGCGACATCGTGGTCAAGCCGCTCTACGGCAATGGCGGCGCGGCGGTGTTCCGCCTCACCCGCGACGATCTGAATTTCGGCTCGCTCTACGACCTGTTCGCCACCACCTTCCGCGAGCCCTGGGTGGTGCAGCGCTTCATCCCCGAGGTGAAGCACGGCGACAAGCGCATCATCCTGGTGGACGGCGCGTTCGCCGGCGCCGTCAACCGCGTGCCGAGCGAGGGCGATTTGCGCTCCAACATGGTGCGCGGCGGTGCGGCCAAGGAGACGGACCTGACGCCGCGCGAGAAGGAGATCTGCGAGCGGCTCGGCCCGCATCTCAAGCGCATGGGGCTCATCTTCACCGGCATCGACGTGATCGACGGCAACCTGACCGAGATCAACGTGACCTCGCCGACCGGCATCCGCGCCATACGCCGGCTCGGCGGCGCCGACATCGCGGCGCTGATCTGGGACGTCATCGAGGCCAAGCGGCGCGGCTGAGTGGCGGCGCTGACGAAAAGAAAAGGCCCGACCGTCGGCCGGCCGGGCCTTCGTTCATCCGTAGGGTGCGTGCGGTCAGTGCACGCTGAGCGTAACCAGCTCGTTCTGCGCCGCGCTGGCGATCGCCGCCTCGCGGCTGTCGGTCAGCATGATCGGCGTGCCGTCCGCCGCGTGCAGGGTGAAGAGCTGCAGCCCCGGCGCGAGGCGCGCCTGCGGGAACATCTCGGCGGCGTCCTCCGAGCGGATGGAGCGCACATAGGCGATGTGGCCGTCACCGAGGCTGGCGAAGGCCTCGGGGGTCAGGGCACCAGCGAGAGCGGCACCCGTGGCAGGTCCGGTGATCTGGAATTCGTTCGTCATGGTCCACGACTCCTCGTTACTCACTGTCGAGACCGGCTTCGGGTGCCCTCACTCGTCGGTCGCAATGGTGATACGCCGAACGACGCGTTCCGGTTCCGGCCGAACAAGGTCGACCGACAGCAGGCCGTTCTTCAATTCGGCGCCCAGCACCCTCATTCCGTCGGCCAGCACGAAGGTGCGCTGGAACTGACGGGCGGCGATGCCCCGATGAAGATAGATCCGCTCCGGCTCCTCGGCCTGCCGGCCGCGGATGACGAGCTCCTTCTCCTCCACCGTCACGTCGAGCTGGTCGCGGGTGAAACCGGCGACCGCCAGCGTGATGCGGAGCCTGTCCGGCAGGTCCGGCAGCGCCACCCGCTCGACATTGTAGGGCGGATAGCCGTCGGAGCCTTTGACGACGCGATCGAGCGCTCGCTCGACCTCATCGAAGCCGAGCAGGAAGGGGCTCGACAGCGAGGGAATGCGTGACATGCTCCCAAAGTCCTCGTCTAGAAGCGACTTTGCGTGATGGGACCCCGCAAGGGCATCCCGTTGAGTGAGCATATGGGCGGGGGTGCGGGGGTGCGCAAGAAGACACCGCCGTGCGCCGCGGAAAAACGCCGCGCGCGACCCAAGGCCGGCCGCCGAGGGCCGGGGCAATCGGAAAGACGGCGGCTTCAGGCCGCGTGGCGCTCGCCGTTCACGCCGAAATGATCGAGATAACGGGGGTTTATCCGCTCGATCGGCAGCACGATCAGCACATCGGTGGTGCCGAACTGGCGGTCGACCACGGCGCCGCGGCCGATCTGCGCGCCGAGGCGCAGATAGCCCTTGATCAGTGGCGGCAGCTCGTTCAGAGCCGCCTTGGCGTCGATCGCCTCCACCGCCATCAGGTCCATCGCCGCGGCATTCCGCGGCAGCGCGTCGGCCGACCACTCCGCGTCGGTCGGGGCGAAATGGTGCAGGAAGGCGAGCGGGCGGGCGAGGGTGCGCGGGTCGACGCCCTCGAGGCTGGCGCAGCCGAACATCACGTCGATGCGGTGGTGGCGGACATAGGCCCAGATGCCGTGCCAGAGCAGCTCGACGGTGCGCTTGTTGCGGTAGGAGGAGAGCACGCAGGAGCGGCCGAGCTCGAGGAAGCGCCGGTGCGGATGGCGCGCCAGCAGCGGCGCGATGTCGAACTCGCCGGCGGTATAGAAGCCGCCATGGCGGGCGGCGATCTCCTGGCGCAGCAGGCGGTAGGTGCCGACGACGCGCGGCACGCGCTTGCCGCGGACCATGCGGCAGGAATCATGGTCCAGCACCAGCAGGTGGTCGCAGAAGCCGTCGAAGGCGTCGAAATCGCGCCGGGCGAGCCGCATGGCGGCGGCGGGGACGGCCGACATCTCCTCGTAGAACACCTCGTAGCGCAGGCGCTGGGCGCGGCGGACGTCGGCCGCGGTGACGGCGAGACGCACCTCCAGCGGGCCGATGCGGCCGAGCGTGACCGGGCCGTGGTCGCTGCGGCTCTCGCGGTGGCGCAGGCCCGAATAGGAGCGCAGCGCCGGCATGAAGCGCGAGGGAGTGAAGGCCGCCGGGACGAGGCGCAGCGGCTGGTCCTTGGCGCGCTCGTCCTTGCCGCGGAGTTTGGGCGTGAAAGGCTTGAGCAAAACCGGCTTGAGGAAATTCCGCAGCACCGAAGCGCCTGCGGCAGGCGCCGCCTCGACATTCCCGTCGGCGAGCATTTGCGTCATGAACAGCCCCTCAGCCCGGTCGCATTATAGCGGTTTGTGACAGGAATCACATTTCTCGGACGCGCATGTGACAAAGCGTGACCGCGCGGCGTGCGGAAACGTGCCGTTGCGGCAGGTGGCGGCCGGTGCGGGCGATGTCGAGGCGTGCCGGAGCGGCGTCGGGACGGCGCTTCGGGTGCCATCCTGCCGGACTCTCTTCGGAAAGCTGCCTTAGCCTGAGAGTCCCGCTCTACACCGTCATCCCGAGGTGCGAGCCCACGGGTCTTGCCTTTGGCAAGCCCGAGGACAGGCTCCACGCGCCTCGAAGGATGCTCGTTAGCGTGCACCAAGGCGAACATCCTTCGAGGCCCGGCCTGAGGCCGGGCACCTCAGGATGACGGCTCCTCCGGATGGGTCACGGCCCTTACGCCGCGGCGGCGGTGCGGTCGGCGGCGGCGCGATAGGCCAGAGCCTCGGCGAGGTGGCCGCGGCTGACCGTTTCGGCACCGGAAAGATCGGCCAGCGTGCGCGCCACCCGCATGACGCGGTGATAGCCGCGGGCGGAGAGCCGCATGATCCGCGCCGCCTCGGTCAGCAGCGCCATGCCGGCGGCGTCGGGAGCGGCGACCTCTTCCAGGATCGGTCCGCTGGCCTCGGCATTGGTGAACAGGTCCGGCCGGCCGAGCGCGAGGAAGCGCTCGCGCTGGAGAAGGCGCGCCTCGGCGACGCGGGCGGCGACCGCGGCGCTCGGCTCGGCCGGGCCGGGGCGCACGAGGTCGACGGCAGAGACCGAGGGCACGTCGAGATGCAGGTCCACCCGGTCAAGGAAGGGGCCGGACAGCCGCCCCTGATACTCGGCGGCGCAGCGCGGGCCGCGCGCGCAGCTGTGGCCGGGCTCGCCGGCGCGCCCGCAGCGGCAGGGGTTCATCGCCGCCACCAGCTGGAAGCGGGCGGGGTAGGAGATGCGATGATTGGCGCGGGCGATCACCGCTTCCCCCGTTTCCAGCGGCTGGCGCAGCGAATCCAGCACCGCCGGGGCGAATTCCGGCAGCTCGTCGAGGAACAGCACGCCGTTATGGGCGAGCGAGACCTCGCCGGGCCTTGCCCGCATGCCGCCGCCCACCATCGCCGCCATGCTGGCGGAATGGTGCGGGGCGCGGAACGGCCGCCGGCTGGTGAGCGCGCCGCCCTGCAGGGCGCCGGCGACGGAGGCGATCATCGAGACTTCCAGCAGCTCGCCCGGGGTGAGCGGCGGCAGGATCGAGGGCAGGCGCTGGGCCAGCATCGACTTGCCGGCGCCCGGCGGGCCGCTGAGCAGCAGGTTGTGTCGGCCCGCTGCGGCGATCTCCAGCGCGCGCTTGGCGACTTCCTGGCCCTTGACCTCGGCAAGGTCGGGCAGGGCGGACGTGCCCGGTTCCAGCCGCGGCTCCGGGCGCGCGAGCATCTGCCGTCCGGCGAAGTGATTGACCAACTGGATCAGCGAGAGCGGCGCCAGCACCGGCATGTCCGGGCTCGCCCAGGCCGCCTCCGGGCCGCAGGCGGCGGGGCAGATGAGGCCGTGGCCGCGCGCATTGGCGCCGATGGCGGCGGGCAGCACGCCGGCGACCGGGGCGATGCGCCCGTCGAGCGCCAGTTCGCCGACCACGGTGAAGCCGTCGAGCGCGTCCGCCGGCAGCGCGCCGATCGCCGCCATCAGCCCGAGCGCGATAGGCAGATCGTAATGACTGCCCTCCTTGGGCAGGTCGGCGGGGGCGAGATTGACGGTGATGCGCCGCGCCGGCAGAGCGAGGCCGGAGGCGATGAGCGCGGCGCGCACGCGCTCCTTGGCCTCGGTCACCGCCTTGTCGGCAAGCCCCACGAGGTTGAAGGCCGGAAGACCGGGACTGACCTGCACCTGAACGTCGACCGGGCGTGCCTCGACCCCCTCGAACGCCACCGTCGCCACGCGCTGGACCATTGCCGCCCCTCGCCGAATGCCTTGCGGAAGGTGCCAGATTAAGGGCTAACGGCGCAGCGTCAAGAACATTTAGCGAACATTCGTCGCGAATGACGTAGCGGCACCCGCCGCAGCGGCAGCGTTCCTTTTCGATAGAAGAATTCTATCAAGGCACGGAACACCTGAATTGATTTCAAACTCGCAGCGTACGATCCTTCCGTTTGGAAAAATCCAAAAGAAGGCACGGGAGAAAATGCCGCATTACGAACCTTGGAGCGATGAGCGCGCCCGCGCGGTGATTGAGGAGTTCTCTCACCTCGAAGGCCCGCTGATGCCGATGCTCCATGCGGTGCAGGAAACCTTCGGCTATGTGCCGGAGGCCGTCGTGCCCATGCTTGCCGAGATGCTGAACATCTCCCGCGCCGAAGTTCATGGCGTGGTGACCTTCTATCATGATTTCCGCCATGAGCCGGCCGGCCGCCATGTGCTGAAGCTGTGCCGCGCCGAGGCCTGCCAGGCGGCGGGCGGCGATGCGCTGGCCGACCATGCCGAGCATCGGCTCGGCTGCAAGCTCGGCGAGACCACGGCCGATGGCCGCGTCACCGTGGAGCCGATCTACTGCCTCGGCCTGTGCGCCACCGCGCCTTCCGCCATGCTGGACGGCAAGATCGTGGCCCGGCTCAACGAGCGTCGCCTCGACGCGCTGATCGCGGAGGCGCAGTCGTGAGCGTTCGTATCTACGTTCCCAAGGACGCCTGCTCCATCGCCTGCGGCGCCGACGAGGTGGCCGCTGCCATCGAGGCGGCGGCGCTTTCCCGCCGCCAGCCGATCGAGATCGTGCGCAACGGCTCGCGCGGCATGCTGTGGCTGGAGCCGATGATCGAGGTGGTGACGCCGGAAGGCCGCATCGCCTATGGCCCGGTGGCCGAGGAAGACGTCGAGGGCCTGTTCGCGGCCGGCTTCCTGACCGGCGGCGACCACGCGCTGCGCATCGGCAAGCCGGAGGAGCATCCCTTCCTCGCCAAGCAGACGCGCCTCACCTTCGCGCGCTGCGGCATCATCGATCCCGCCTCCTACACCGACTACCGCGCCCATGGCGGCTATCGCGGCCTCGAGCGCGCGCTGCAGCTCGGCCCGGCGGAGATCATCGAGGAAGTCAAGAAGTCCGGCCTGCGCGGGCGCGGCGGCGCCGGCTTCCCGACCGCCATCAAGTGGAAGACCGTGGCCGACGCCAAGGCGGACCGGAAGTACATCGTCTGCAACGCCGACGAGGGCGACTCGGGCACCTTCGCCGACCGCATGATCATGGAAGGCGACCCCTTCGAGCTGATCGAGGGCATGACCATCGCTGGCATCGCGGTAGGCGCCACCAAGGGCTTCGTCTACACCCGCTCGGAATATCCCCACGCCATCTGGGCGATGGAGAAGGCGATCGAGGTCGCCCGCGCCCATGGCATGCTCGGCGTCAACATCGCCGGCTCGCAGTACAGCTTCGACATGGAAGTGCGCATGGGCGCCGGCGCCTATGTGTGCGGCGAGGAGACGGCGCTGCTCGACAGCCTGGAAGGCAAGCGCGGCGTGGTGCGCGCCAAGCCGCCGCTGCCGGCGCACAAGGGCCTGTTCCAGAAGCCGACCGTCATCAACAACGTGCTCTCGCTGACCGCCGTGCCGCATATCCTGGCCGATGGCGGCGAGTTCTACGCCAATTTCGGCATGGGCCGCTCGCGCGGCACCATGCCGATCCAGATCGCCGGCAACGTCAAGTTCGGCGGCCTGTTCGAGACCGCCTTCGGCATCACGCTGGGCGAACTGATCAACGACATCGGCGGCGGCACGGCTTCGGGCAAGCCGGTCAAGGCGGCGCAGGTGGGTGGCCCGCTCGGCGCCTATGTGCCGACCTGGCAGTTCGACCTGCCCTTTGACTACGAGGCCTTCGCGGCCAAGGACGCGCTGATCGGCCATGGCGGCATCGTCGTGTTCGACGAGACCGCGGATCTGGCCAAGATGGCGCGCTTCGCCATGGAGTTCTGCTCCGTGGAGAGCTGCGGCAAGTGCACGCCCTGCCGCATCGGCTCGACGCGCGGCGTCGAACTGATGGACCGCATCATCGCCGGACAGCGCGTCGAGGCCAATCTCGCCACGCTCACCGACCTCTGCCAGACCATGAAGCTTGGATCGCTTTGCGCCCTCGGGGGTTTCACCCCATATCCGGTGCTGAGCGCGCTGAACCATTTCCCCGAGGATTTCGGCGCCCCGCCGCGCCACCTCGAAGCCGCCGAGTGAGGAGCCACCATGTCCCTCGTCCATGAGATCGACTACGGAACGCCTGCTCCCAAGACGGACAAGATGGTGACGCTCACCATCGACGGGATGGAAGTGACGGTACCTGAGGGTACCTCGATCATGCGCGCGGCGATGGAGATGGGGACGCAGATCCCCAAGCTCTGCGCCACCGACAGCCTGGAGGCCTTCGGCTCCTGCCGCCTCTGCCTGATCGAGATCGAGGGCCGCAACGGCACGCCGGCCTCCTGCACGACGCCGGTGGCGCCGGGCATCAAGGTCCACACCCAGACCCCGCGCCTGGCGCAGCTGCGCAAGGGCGTGATGGAGCTCTACATCTCCGACCACCCGCTGGACTGCCTGACCTGCGCGGCGAACGGCGACTGCGAGCTGCAGGACATGGCCGGCGCGGTCGGCCTGCGCGAGGTACGCTACGGCATGGAGGGCGCGAACCACTTCGCCCCCACCTCCGAGCTCGTCATGCCGAAGGACGAGTCCAACCCCTATTTCACCTATGACCCGGCCAAGTGCATCGTCTGCAACCGCTGCGTCCGCGCCTGCGAAGAGGTGCAGGGCACGTTCGCGCTGACGATCTCCGGCCGCGGCTTCGGCTCGCGCGTCTCGCCGGGCCAGTCGGAAGCCTTCCTGACCTCGGAATGCGTGTCCTGCGGCGCCTGCGTGCAGGCCTGCCCGACCGCCACCCTCTCCGAGAAGCGGCTGATCGAGATCGGCACCCCCGAGCATTCGGTGGTCACCACCTGCGCCTATTGCGGCGTCGGCTGCACCTTCAAGGCGGAGATGCGCGGCCAGGAAGTGGTGCGCATGGTGCCGTGGAAGGACGGCAAGGCCAATCGCGGCCATAGCTGCGTCAAGGGCCGCTTCGCCTGGGGCTATGCCACCCATCAGGACCGCATCACCAAGCCGATGATCCGCGCCAAGGTCACCGACCCGTGGCGCGAGGTCTCGTGGGAGGAGGCGATCAGCTACACCGCCTCCGAGCTGAAGCGCATCCAGGACAGCTACGGCCGCAAGGCGGTCGGCGGCATCACCTCCTCGCGCTGCACCAACGAGGAAGCCTATCTCGTCCAGAAGATCATCCGCTCCGGCTTCGGCACCAACAACGTCGACACCTGCGCCCGCGTCTGCCATTCGCCGACCGGCTACGGCCTGAACCAGGCCTTCGGTACCTCGGCGGGCACGCAGGACTTCGACTCGGTCGAGGACAGCGACGTCATCATGGTGATCGGCGCCAACCCGACCGACGGCCATCCCGTCTTCGGCTCGCGCATGAAGAAGCGCCTGCGCGAGGGCGCCAAGCTGATCGTCGTCGATCCGCGCCGCATCGACCTCGTCAAGTCGCCGCACATCAAGGCCGAGTTCCACCTGCCGCTGCAGCCGGGCACCAACGTCGCCATCGTCACCGCGCTGGCCCATGTCGTGGTCACCGAGGGGCTGGTGAACGAGGAATATGTCCGCCAGTACTGCGACTGGGACGAGTTCCAGGACTGGGCCGAGTTCGTCGCCGATGCGCGCCACTCGCCGGAAGAGGTCGAGAAGCTCTCCGGCGTGCCGGCCGAGCTGATCCGCGGCGCCGCCCGGCTCTACGCCACCGGCGGCAATGCGGCGATCTATTACGGCCTCGGCGTCACCGAGCACAGCCAAGGCTCCACCACCGTCATGGCCATCGCCAACCTCGCCATGGCGACCGGCAATATCGGCCGCCGCGGCGTCGGCGTGAACCCGCTGCGCGGCCAGAACAACGTGCAGGGCTCGTGCGACATGGGCTCGTTCCCGCACGAGCTGCCGGGCTACCGCCACATCTCCGACGACGCCACCCGCGCCACCTTCGAGGCGATGTGGGGCACCCCGCTCGATCCCGAGCCGGGCCTGCGCATCCCCAACATGCTGGACGCGGCCGTCGACGGCACCTTCAAGGCGATCTACATTCAGGGCGAGGACATCCTGCAGTCCGACCCGGACACCAAGCACGTCGCCGCGGGCCTCGCGGCCATGGAGCTGGTGATCGTGCAGGACCTGTTCCTGAACGAGACCGCCAACTACGCCCACGTCTTCCTGCCGGGCTGCACCTTCCTCGAGAAGGACGGCACCTTCACCAATGCCGAGCGCCGCATCCAGCTCGTGCGCAAGGTGATGTCGCCGAAGAACGGCTATGGCGACTGGGAGGTCACCCAGCTCCTCGCCAACGCCATCGGCCTGAACTGGAACTACACCCACCCCTCGCAGATCATGGACGAGATCGCGGCGCTGACCCCGACCTTCGCCGGCGTGTCGTTCAAGAAGCTCGACGAGATGGGCTCGGTGCAGTGGCCCTGCAACGACGCCAATCCCGAGGGCATGCCGATCATGCACATCAACGGGTTCGCGCGCGGCAAGGGCAAGTTCGTCGTCACCGAATACGTGCCGACCGACGAGCGCACCGGTGCCCGCTTCCCGCTGCTGCTCACCACCGGCCGCATCCTCTCGCACTACAATGTCGGCGCGCAGACCCGCCGCACGGCGAACGTCGCCTGGCATCCGGAGGACGTGCTGGAGATCCACCCGCACGACGCCGAGCAGCGCGGCGTGCGCGACGGCGATTGGGTGCGCATCGACAGCCGCGCCGGCTCCACCACGCTGCGCGCGGAGATCACCGACCGCGTGGCGCCGGGCGTCGTCTACACCACCTTCCACCACCCGGGCACGCAGGCCAACGTGGTGACCACGGACTTCTCCGACTGGGCCACCAACTGCCCGGAGTTCAAGGTCACGGCGGTGCAGATCGCCCGCTCGAACGGCCCGTCCGAGTGGCAGGAGGACTATGACGACTTCGCCCGCCAGAGCCGGCGCATCGCCGTCGCGGCGGAGTGAGCGGAGCAAGGGAAAGCAACCGATGATCCCGCCGGTCGTCCGCGTCTCGCGCCTTGCCGTCTCCTCGTCGGGAGCGAAGGCGGGCGAGCGGGCGATCCCCGAGGAGACGCCCGTCGCCATCGTGCATAACGGCTCGACCTATGCCGTGATGATGGCGACCCCTAGCGACCTCGAGGATTTCGGCTACGGCTTCAGCCTCACCGAGGGGGTGATCAACGCGCTTTCCGATGTCGAGGCGATCGAGACGCTGGAATTCGAGGAAGGCGTCGAGATCCGCCTGTGGCTCAACGAGGAGCGCGCCGGCCAGCAGGTGGCGCGCCGCCGGCAGATCGCCGGTCCCACGGGCTGCGGCCTGTGCGGCGTCGAGAGCCTGGAACTGGCGGTGAAGCCGGCGAAGCAGGTCACCGAAGGGCGCACCTTCACTGCGGCGGAGATTTCCCGCGCCATCGCCTCGCTGCCGCCGGCGCAGGTGCTGAACCACGAGACCCGCGCCGTGCACGCCGCCGCCTTCTGGGAGCCGGCCACGGGACTGGTCGCCGTCCGCGAGGACGTCGGCCGCCACAACGCGCTGGACAAGCTGGTCGGCCACCTCGTGCGCGAGGACCGCGACGCCACAGGCGGCATCGTGCTGCTGACCAGCCGCGTGTCGATCGAGATGGTGCAGAAGACCGCCATGCTGGGCGCGAGCGTGCTGGTGGCGGTGTCGGCGCCGACCGCGCTCGCCGTGCGCACGGCAACGAGGGCCGGCATCACGCTGGCGGCCATCGCCCGCGACGACGGATTCGAAGTGTTTACCCACCCCCATCGCATCGAGATCGGCGGGGCAGAGAAGGAGCGTATCGCCCATGTCGGCTAACACGATGGATCGCCTCGTCTACATGGCGAACCAGATCGGCAAGTTCTTCGAGCCGCAGGGCCATGAGAAGACCGTGAAGGGCGTCGCCAAGCACATCAAGGACTTCTGGGACCCGCGCATGCGCGCGCGCATCGAGGACCATATCGCCGCCGGCGGCCAGGGCCTGACCCCGGCCGTGTTCGAGGCGCTGAAGAGCCTGCCGCCGGTGAAGCGCGACACCATCCCCGCCGCCCATCCGACGCTGAACCCGCCCGGACCGACCGCCGCGCATCACTGACAAGTCGTCATCCCGGACGCCCGCAGGGCGGGCCGGGATCGCATGCCGTTCCCTTCCTTGACGCGGTCCCGGCTCTTGGCTTCGCTTCGGCCGGGATGACGCTGAGTAAGGCCTGCCGTCCGTCCGGCCCGTTCGCCTGAAAAATTGTCTCCTCGCCCGTCCTATGGCCGATTCATCCCGAATCGACCACGCTTCCGCCATGCGCCGGCGGCATCGGATGCGCTAGCCTCGGATGGTAGCGGGCAGGGCGAAGGAACGGCGATCCATGCATGACGACGGACACGGACTGCTGCTCGGGGCGGTGATCTTCCTCGCCACCGCCGTCATCGCCGTACCCATCGCCCGCCGGCTCGGTCTCTCGCCGATCGTCGGCTACATACTCGCCGGCGTCGCCATCGGCCCGGCCGGCATCGGCGCCTTCAGCGATCCCGAGCGCATCATCACCGTGGCCGAGGTCGGCGTGGTGCTGCTGCTGTTCATCATCGGGCTGGAGCTGCAGGTCTCGCGCCTGCTGGCGCTGAGGAAGGCGATCTTCGGCATCGGCACGGCGCAGCTGATTTTCAGCGGCGCTGCCATCGCCGTGCTCACCCACTATGCCGGCGACGAGTTCGGCTGGCGCGCCTCGCTGGTCGCCGGCCTGGCGCTGGCGCTCTCCGCCACCTCCATCGCGCTGCAATTGCTGGAGGAGAAGGGCGGCATGTCCCAGCCCTACGGCCAGCGGGCGTTCGGCGTGCTGCTGTTCCAGGACATGGCGGTGGTGCCGCTGATCGCGCTGATGCCGCTGCTGGCGCAGGGCACGCACGAGGAGCGGAGCCTCGCCGAATCGATCGGCCATGTCGGCATGATCCTCGGGGCGCTGGCGCTGGTGATCATCGTCGGGCGCTACCTGCTGACCCCGATGTTCCGCATCCTCGCCCATTCCGGCGCGCGCGAGGTGATGACCGCCGCCGCGCTCCTCGTGGTGCTGGGTGCCGGCGTGCTGATGGCCTCGGCGGGCATGTCGATGGCGCTCGGCGCCTTCCTCGCCGGCGTCATGCTGTCGGAATCGAGCTTCCGCCATGAGCTGGAAGCCAATGTCGACGCCTTCCGCGGCCTGCTCATCGCGCTGTTCTTCATGGGCGTAGGCATGTCGATGAACCTCGACGTGGTGCTGGCCAACGCGCCGCTGCTGATCGCCGGCACGCTGCTGGTCACGCTGGTGAAGGCGGTGTCGGTGTGGGCGGTGTTCCGCCTCTCCGACGGCACCCGCGCCGACGCGGTGCGCTCGGCCTCGGTGCTCACGCCGGCCGGCGAGTTCTCCTTCGTGCTGTTCCCGCTGGCGCTGGGGCTCGGCCTCATCGATTCCCGCCAGACCGACATGCTGGCGGCCTGCGCCGCCATGACCATGCTGCTCGGCCCGCCCGTGGCGCTGATCGGCGAGCGCATCGCCCGCCGGCTGGAACGGACGGCCAGCCTGCCGACGGAGGATTTCAGCGACGTGCATGGCGCGGTGCTGGTGGTCGGCTTCGGCCGCTTCGGCCAGATCGTCTCGCAGTGCCTGCTGGCGCAGGGGCTGGAGGTGACGATCATCGACAACGACGTCGAGATGATCCAGAGCGCCGGCCTGTTCGGCTTCCGCATCTATTACGGCGACGGCACGCGGCTCGACGTGCTGCGCGCCGCCGGCGCCGAGCGGGCGCGGGTGGTGGCGGTCTGCGTCGACCAGCGCGGCACTGCCGACCGCATCGTCGAGATATTGAAGGCCAACATGCCGGATGCCCGGCTCTATGTGCGCGCCTATGACCGCAACCATGCGGTGGCGCTGCGCCACAGCGGCGTCGACTACGAGATGCGCGAGACCTTCGAATCCGCGCTCGCCTTCGGCGAGGCGACGCTGCGCGCCAACGGCATCGACGCCGAGACCGCGCAGGCGACCATCGCCGACATACGCCAGCGCGACCTCGAGCGGCTCAAGCGCCAGATCGTCGAGGGCGAGGATCGCGGCCCGTCGCTGATCACGCCCGAGCCGCTGATGCCGCCCGAGCGCATCGCCCGCCCGCTCAACGAGGAAGCCGAGGACGTGCTCAAGCACGAGACCGAGTTCTCGGGGTAGGCTCCGAACTCTTTCCCCAAGTCGCGACCTCATCCTGAGGTGCCCGGCGTTTCGCCGGGCCTCGAAGGATGCTCGTCCGGGCGCGCTGTCGCGACCATCCTTCGAGGCTCGCTGCGCGAGCACCTCAGGATGAGGGTGTATTGTGGGAAAAGACGCGTATTCACGCCGTCATCCCCGGGCTCGGTCCGGGGATCCACGACTTTCAGTGCGTCAGATTCGGAAGACTAGGCGTGGATGGCCGGGCCAAGCCCGGCCATGACGTGGTCCCGAACGGCGGGCGGCGGGGCGATCACCCCGCCGCGCGGGGCAGCACGAACTGCTCGATGGCGTGGGCGACGCCGTCCTGGTCGTTGGCGGTCGAGACGAAGTCGGCCTGCTCCTTCACCTCGGCGGCACCGTTCCCCATGGCGATGCGCAGGCCGGCGACGCCGAACATCGGCAGGTCGTTGGCCATGTCGCCGATCACCGCGACCTCTTCCAGCGGCACGCCGAAATGGCGGGCGAAGGCGCGCACCGCATAGCCCTTGTCGGTGCCGGGCGGGGTGAGGTCGAGATATTTGGCCTGGCTGCGCCGGGCCGTGGCGCCGTCGCCGACAAGGGCCTGCAGCTCCGGCTCGCTCGCCGCCAGCATGTCGAAATCGGTCGAGGAGAAGACGATCTTGCCGGCGCGGGTGACGTGGTCGCCGAAATCCTCCACCACCGTTGGCTGGAACGCCACGGTGCGGATCTCGCCGGCGACATACTGGTTCGAGGGGTCGGTGAGGAACCACTCGTCGTCGGCGAACACCCAGACATAGGCGCCGCGCGGCTTCATCACCTCGATGCCCTTCCGGGCGGCTTCCGCCGCCACGAAATGCTGCTCCACCAGGGAGAAGTCGCCGCGCAGGATGGAGCCGCCGTTGAAGCCGCCGAACAGATCGAGCTTGAGCGCCTCGACCAGCAGCTTCATGCCGCGCGGGGGACGGGCGGAGACGGCGGCGAAGGCGACGCCGGCCTCGCGCAGCCGCCGCACCGCCTCGATCGTGCCGGGCGTGACCTGCTTTTCCTTGTTCACCAGCGTGCCGTCGACATCCGACACCATCAGGCGGATGCGCCCGGAGGGCGTGTGCTTCGTGGCGGGCGCGGCATCGGTTGCGGTCATCGGCGTTCCCTTTCGAGCGGCAGCCACTGGAAGCCGTCCTGCGCCAGCATCACGTCGGCCATGGCCGGCCCGTTGGAGCCGGCGGAATAGAACTGCACCTCGTCCTCGCCGCCGGCGACGGCTTCGAGGATCGGCTCCACCGCCTCCCAGCCCGCCTCGATGGTGTCGGCGCGCTGGAACAGCGTGGGGTCGCCGCACAGGCAGTCATAGATCAGCGTCTCGTAGCCGGTGGACGGGGCAGCGTTGAAGTAGTCGGTGTATTTGAAGTCCATCTCCACCTCGGAGAGCTTCACCTTGCGGCCCGGCACCTTGGCAGCGAAGCGCAGGGAGACGCCCTCGTCCGGCTGGACGTGGATCACCATCAAATTAGGCTTCAAGGCGGTCGGGAGATGGCGGAAAAGCACGCCCGGCGCCCGCTTGAACTGGATGGCGATCTCGGTGCGCCGCGTGGCCAGCGCCTTGCCGGTGCGGACATAGAAGGGCACGCCGTTCCAGCGCCAGGAATCGACGAAGCACTTCAGCGCCACATAGGTCTCGGTGCGGCTGTTGGGGTCGACGTCCTTCTCGGCGCGATAATCCTTCACCGCCTCGCCATTGACGAAGCCGGCGCGGTACTGGCCGCGCACGGCGGCGCCGATGGCGTCGTTCGGGCGCATGTGCCGGATCGCCTCGATCACCTTGGTCTTCTCGGTGCGCACTGCGTCGGCGTCGAAGGAGTTGGGCGGCTCCATCGCCGTCATGGCGAGGAGCTGGAACATGTGGTTCGGCACCATGTCGCGCATGGCGCCGGTGGCGTCGTAGAAGCGCCCGCGCTGCTCCACCGTCACCGTCTCGGCGGCGGTGATCTGCACGTGGTCGATATATTCCTTGCTCCAGATCGGCTCGAAGATGCCGTTGCCGAAGCGCAGCGCCATCATGTTCTGGACCGTTTCCTTGCCGAGGAAATGGTCGATCCGGTAGATCTGCCGCTCGCCGGCCACCGCCAGCAGGCGCCGGTTCAAGGCGCGGGCCGAGGGCAGGTCGGTGCCGAAGGGCTTTTCCACCACGACGTGGCGGAAGGTCTCCGCCTCCTCCTTCAGCAGGCCGGCGGCGCCGAGCTGCTCGGAGATGGTGGCGAAGAAGCGTGGCGCCACGGCGAGGTAGAACACCGCGTTGCCGGTCTGTTTCGCGCGCTGCTCCAGCTTCTCGCGGATGCGGCCATAGGTGGCCGGGTCCTCGAAATCGCCGGCGACATAGCCGATGCGGGCCATCAGCCACTTCCAGGTCTCGCCCTCGGTGTCGAGGTTGCCCGGCAGGTTCGCCACCTCGTCGCTGAGATAGGCGCGGTAGTCCTCCTCGCTCTGCTCGACATGGTCGACGCCGACGATGGTGAAATCGTCGTCGAGCACGCCCTCATGGGCGAGGTTGTAGAGCGAGGGTAGCAGCAGGCGCTTGGTGAGATCGCCGGAGGCGCCGAAGATGAAGAAGGTCGAGGCCGGCGCCGGCGCCGCATCGGGCGCCAGCACCTTCTGGCCGAGGACGACGGTCTCGCTTCCCATGGAACGCTTGCCCGCCGCTTACTTGGACTTGAATTCGGTATGGCCGCCGAACTGGAAGCGCATGGCCGAGAGCAGCTTCTCGCCGAAGGTGTGGTCCTGGCGCGAGCGGAAGCGGGTGTAGAGGGCGGCCGAGAGCACCTCGGCCGAGACCGCCTCCTCGATCGCCGCCATCACCGTCCAGCGGCCCTCGCCGGAATCGGCCACGGCGCCGGGGAATTCGGAGAGCTGGTCGTCCCTGGTCAGGGCGATGGCGGTGAGGTCGAGCAGCCAGGAGGAGACCACGCTGCCGCGCCGCCATACTTCGGCGATATCCGCCATGTCGAGCGTGAAGCGCTCATTCTCGGGCAGGTCGGTCGAGTCCTTCTTCTTCAGGATCTCGAAGCCCTCGGCATAGGCCTGCATCAGGCCGTATTCGATGCCGTTATGGACCATCTTGACGAAGTGTCCCGACCCTGCGGGACCCGTGTGGATGTAGCCCTGCTCAACGCGCGGGTCGCGGGTCTCGCGGCCGGGGGTGCGCGGGATGTCGCCGAGGCCGGGCGCGAGCGCGGCGAAGATCGGGTCGAGACGGTCGACGGCTTCCTTTGCGCCGCCGATCATCATGCAGTAGCCGCGCTCCAGGCCCCAGACGCCGCCGGAGGTGCCGACGTCGACATAGTGGATGCCCTTGGGCGCCAGCTCGGCGGCGCGGCGGATGTCGTCCTTGTAGAAGGTGTTGCCGCCGTCGATGACGACGTCGCCGGGCGAGAGCAGCTTGGCCAGTTCCGCCACTGTCGCCTCGGTCGGCCCGCCCGCGGGCAGCATCACCCACACCGCGCGCGGCGCGTCGAGCTTGGCGACGAGATCCTCGAGGCCGCCGGCGGGCGTGTTGCCTTCCGCCGCCAGCCCTTGCACGGCCGCTTCGTTGCGATCCCACACCACGCAGCTGTGACCCGCCTGGGTGAGCCGGCGCGCAATGTTTCCACCCATGCGGCCGAGGCCGACAATTCCGAGCTGCATCGATTTTCCTCCTGAAGCGTCCCCGAGCGCACGAGCGTCCGCCGTCGCGGTCCGCGCGTCACATCTAGGCCAACCCTATGCCGGGCATGCGACAATTGGAAAGGGGCCGGCATCGAGGGCGCCGGTCGCGCGGTTCTTCGCCGTGGCGGATGGTAAATTCACTTGTATCAGTTCGAATTCCCTTCCTAATCTGAACCTTCGCAGCGGTCGCATGGCGGTGCGCTGTCGGCTCGGGGGGCCGCCGGCATGGTGAAGAGGCGTCTCGATACCCACCTGGCGCTGGTGTTCGGTGTCACCGTCACCGTGGCGCTCGCCGGCATCGTCCTGTTCGTCAACAGCCGCGCGGCCTCCATCCTGCACGACGCGACCGGGATCCTGTTCGCCCGCATGGCGGGGGAGAGCCGCTCGCATATCGACAAGAGCTTCAACACGCTCGACATGCTGACGCGGGTCTTCGCCAACGAGCCGGAGCTCGCCACGCCCGCGCTCGCGCCCACCGACCAAAGCGCAGTGATCGAACGGTTCCGCGTCGTCATGGACACGATGCCCTACACCTCGGCGATCTATGTCGGCTACGACAATGGCGACTTCCTGCTGCTGCGCCATCTCACTTCCGAGAATGCCCGGCGCAGCCTGATGGCGGGGGAGGACGCCGCCTATTTCCTGCAGATCGTCGAGCATGGCCCGGCGGGCACCGAGACGACGCTGAGCTTCCTCGACGGCGCGCTGCGCCTCGTCGGCTCGCTCGACCGGCCGGACTTCACCTTCGATCCGCGCCAGCGCGGCTGGTATGGCGACGCGATGGCGCGGGACGGGTCGGTGCTGACCGCCCCCTATCGCTTCTTCGCCACGGCGGAGATCGGCGTCACCATCGCCCACAGGCTAGCCAGCGGGCGCGGCGTGGTCGGCATCGACCTGTCCCTCGCCGACCTGTCGCAGGAACTGCGGCGGATGAAGAGCACGCCCTCGACCGAGATCCTGATCGCCGACGAGGACGGGACGGTGATCGCGGCGAGCAATCCGCAGGCGGCGCTGCCCGGCACCGCCCGCAACCTCGCCAATCGCAGCCGGGCCGACAGCGTCCCCATCCCCGCCATCGTGCCGGCGCTTCTGGCGGCGGTGCGCAGCGGCGCCCGCGAGGAGACCGCCACCGTCGTCGAGCGCGGCCGCAACTGGATGATGCATGTCGAGCCGCTGGATTCCGGGCCGTGGACCTTCGCCATGGCGGTGGCGATGCCGCATGACGAGGTGATGGCCGGCGTGCGCAGCCTGGTCGCCACGCTGGGCTGGATCAGCCTGGGGCTGATCGTGCTGGTGATCGTCGCCATCCGCCTCACCGCCCGCGCGGTCAGCCTGCCGCTCATGGCCATCGCCCGCGAGGCGGAGGCGATCCATTCCTTCAGCTTCAAGGACGCGCCGGACGAGGTGCATTCCTCGGTGGCCGAGATCGACACGCTGTCGCGCGCCATCCGCAACGCCCGCCTCACCATCCAGCGCTTCATCGAGATCGGCCGCACGCTGGCCGCCGAGCGCGACCCCGACCGGCTGGTCGACCGGCTGCTGCAGGAGACGATCAGCATCACCGGCGCCGAGGCGGGGCTCATCCTGCTCGGCGAGGACGACGGCAAGGGCTATGCGCTGGTGATGCGCCGGGCCGACGGCAGGCCGGTGAGCGGGCGCGCGCCGACCCGGCTCGCCGCCGATTCCGGCGGCATGGGCGGGCGCATCATCCATGCGCTCGCACGCAGGACGGTGTCGCATTTCGATGCCGTCGACCTCATCGGGGACCCTGTCGGCCAGGCCCTGCTCGGCGGCCTGAAGCTGGCGCTGGGGCAGGTGCTGCGCCATTCCGTCATCCCGCTGCTCGACCGCGGCGACACCGTCATCGGCGCGCTCGTGCTGGTCGTCCGCGTCGATCAGGACGAGAAGATCTCCGACGACCATCTCGACCTCGCCCGTGCCTTGTCGGGCAATGCGGCGGTGGCGATCGAGACCACGCTGGCGCTCAAATCGCGCAAGGCGCTGCTCGACGCCGTCATCCGCATGATCGCGCAGGCGATCGACGCCAAGTCGCCCTACACCAACGGCCATTGCCAGCGTGTGCCGGTGCTCACTCAAGCCCTCGCCCGCGCCGCCTGCGACACCCGCGAGGGCCCCTTCGCCGAGTTCGAGCTGACGCCGGAGGAATGGGAGGCGGTCGACGTGGCGAGCTGGTTGCACGATTGCGGCAAGCTGACCACGGCGGAATATGTGATCGACAAGGCGACCAAGCTCGAGACCATCACCGACCGCATCCACGAGGTGCGCATGCGCTTCGAGCTGCTGAAGGCGCAGGCCGAGACCGACTATTGGAAGGGCCTCGCCGCGGGCGGCGACGAGCCGGCGCTGCGTGCGGCACGCGACGCCGCCCTGCAGCGGATCGACGACGACTTCGCCTTCGTCGCCGAATGCAATCTCGGTGGCGAGGCGATGGAGCCGGAGCGGCTCGCCCGGCTGAGGCGCATCGCCGCCCAGACCTGGACCCGCACGCTGGACGACCGCGCCGGCATCTCCGCCGCCGAGCGGCGCCGCCGCGAGCGCGTGGCGGAGGCGCCGCTGCCGGCGGAGGAGCCGCTGCTCGCCGACGCGGCGCATCACATCATCCATCATTTCCGCAACGAGCTCGACGAGATGGAGGTGGCGCACGGCTTCACCCTGGCGCGGCCGGCCAACAGGCTGAATCTGGGTGAGGTCTACAATCTCTCCATCGCGCGCGGCACGCTGACCGCCGAGGAACGCTACGAGGTCAACCGCCACATCACCCGCACCATATTGATGCTGGAGGCGCTGCCGTTGGCGGGGGCGCTGACGCGGGTGCCGGAATATGCCGGCGGCCATCACGAGCACATGGACGGCAGCGGCTATCCGCGCAGCCTGACGCGCGAGCAGATGAGCCCGATCGCCCGCATGATGGCGATCGCCGACGTGTTCGAGGCGCTCACCGCCGCGGACCGGCCCTACAAGAAGGCCAAGACCCTGAGCGAGGCGATCCGCATCATGGGCTTCATGAAGCGCGACAACCACCTCGACCCGGACCTGCTCGACCTGTTCCTCACCTCCGGCCTTTGGCGCGACTATGCCGAGCGCTATCTCGACCACGACCAGATGAACGAGCCCGACATCGCCGCCGTGCTCGCCATCCGGCCGAAGGCGCAGGAGGCCGGCGAGGAGACGCCGCCGGTCCGCGCGGCGGAGTGATCCCTTCCCCATCCCGCCGGCAGCGGGCATCTTGCGCGCGTCCTTCTCCGCAGAGAGTGCCGCCCGTGCCTGCCCTGTCCCCGTTCCGCTTCGTCCCACGCGCCCTCGCCGCCGCCGGCCTCCTCGCCCTGCTCGCCTCGCCCCTGCACGCGCTGGAGCCGGCGGCGCGGCCCGCCTGGCCGGACAGCTTCACCGCGCGGCTGGCGGCGCTGGCGCTGGTGCAGAGCCTCAATGCCGAGCTGCTCAGCAATGCCAGCGCGACGCTGACGCTGGACCGTTGGTGCGCGGCGCACCGGCTCGCGCCGGAGGGTGCGAAGATCCTCGCCGAGCGGGTGACCGGCCAGGACAAGCCGGCGGATGCCGCTATGCGCGAGGTCTTGAAGGTCGGCCCTTCCGAGCCGGTGAAATATCGCCGCGTGCGGCTGCGCTGCGGCGAGCGCGTGCTCTCCGAAGCCGACAATTGGTATGTGCCGGCGCTGCTGACCGAGGACATGAACCGCCAGCTCGACACCACCGACACCTCCTTCGGCCGGGTGGTGCAGCCGCTCTCCTTCCGCCGCCAGACGCTCTCGGCCAGGCTGTTGTGGCAGCCGCTGCCGGCCGGTTGGGAGATGGGTGCGGCCGCGCCGCCGGCGGGCGACGCGCCGCTCGCCGTTCCGCCCTTCGTGCTGGAGCACCGGGCGGTTCTGAGCCTGCCCGACGGCCGCCCCTTCAGCGCGCTGGTCGAGAGCTATACGGGCGGGGTGCTGGCCTTCCCATGGGCGGTGGGGCGCTAGGCCTCACCCCTCCGCCGCGGCCTGCTTGAGCTTGTCGCTCAGCTTCAGCGACAGCGGCGAGGCCTCGTAGCGGCCGGTGACGACCTCGACATAGGCGCCGGAATTGGCCCCCTCGGCGGCGGTCAGCGCGGCGTCGAACTCGGCGCAGGTGGCGGCGCGGGCGACCGTCCAGCCGTCGCAGCCGAACGCGCGCGGCAGCTCGGAATAACGCCAGGGCGCGACGTCGTTGTAGCTGATCTCCGGGTCCTTGCAGAGCAGCCGCTCGATCAGGTAGCCATCATTGTTCAGCACGAACACCACCGGCTTCAGCCCGAGCATGCCGAAGGTGCCGAGCTCCTGCACGGTGAGCTGGTGCGAGCCTTCGCCAGTGATCAGCACGGTGCGGCGCGAGGGATCGGCCACGGCGGTGCCGAGCGCCGCCGGCGTCGCCCAGCCGATCGCGCCCCAGAGGGCCTGGTTGTAGAAATTGGCGCCGGAGGGCATGCGGGCGAAGCCGAGGCCCATCGAGGCGGTGCCGGTCTCCGCCACCACGATGTCGCCGGGGCGGATGAATTCGGCCCAGCGCGGATAGAGCGCCTCAGCCGTGATCGGCTCGTCGCCGGCGCCGGTCACCGGCCCCAGCGAGCCGGGCACGAGGCGCGGCCAGTCGCGCTCCGCCAGCGCCTCCGCCAGCGCCGCCAGCACGTCGCCGAGCTCGACGCTGGGATAGGTGTGGCCGTCGACGCTGACGCTGTGATGGTCGATGGAGATCGTGCGCTTCGTGTCGAGGTTGGAGGTGAAGCCGCCGGTGTTGAAGTCGGTCATCAGCGTGCCGACCGTGACGATGCGCTCCGCGCCCTCGACGAAGGCCTGCACCTCCTCGTTCATCAGCGCGCCGTCATACATGCCGGCATAGGCGGGCTGCTGCTCGTCCAGCACGGTCTTGTCGTGGAACATGGTGGCGAAGGGCAGGCCGGAGGCGTCGATGAACGCCTGCAGCCGGTCGCCGATCCCCAGCCGGGCGACCAGCAGGCCGGGCAGCACGCAGGCGGTCTTGGCGTCCTCCAGCGCGGCGGCGACGGCCTTTGTCGCGGCGGCGAGCTGCGCGGGATCGCTCTGCGGCGCCGGCACCGGCGCGGCCGAGCTCACCACCGGCTGGTTGGCGAGGTCCGCCGGGAAGGCCATGTAGACCGGCCGCAGATGGTAGAGCGCCTCGGCGATCAGCCGCTCGGTCTCATAGGCGACGTTCTGCGGCGTCATCACCGCATGGGCGCAGACCACCGGCTCGCTCATGCGGCGGAAAAGCTCGTATTCGCCATTGCCCAGCGTGTGGTGGACGATGGCGCGCGCCCGCTGCACCGCCATGCGCGGCATGCCGACGAGGTGGAAGATCGGCAGCCGCTCGGCATAGGCACCGGCGACCCCCGCCAGCGCGCTGAGCTCGCCCACGCCATAGGTGGTGGAGAGTGCGCCCACGCCCTTGATGCGGGCATAGCCGTCGGCGGCATAGGCGGCGTTCAGTTCGTTGGCGCAGCCGATCCAGCGCATGCCGGGCTGGCGACAGATGGCGTCGTTGACCGGGAAGGCGAAATCGCCGGGCACGCCGAAGACGTCGGCGATGCCGATGTCCTGCAGGCGGGAGAGCACGTGCTGGATGACGGTGAGGGCCATGTCGGGTTCTCCGGCGGAGCGGGAATCGATGTCCGACATGGTAGATGCGCCGCGCGACGCGCACGACGGCGAAAGACGTTCAACTTTCGCCTAGCGGGGGCGCCTTTGCGGCATCGCCCGCTCGCGTGGTCGATAGGGATGCCTGGGCATGTTCAGGAGAGATTTGGTGGAGCCAGGCGGAATCGAACCGCCGACCTCTTGAATGCCATTCAAGCGCTCTCCCAACTGAGCTATGGCCCCACCGGGGGCGCCGGATGCGCGGGGCGCCTTTTTTGAAAGCGCCACGCCTTGGGTGTCTCACCCGGCTGGTCGCTCCGGCGTGGGCCGGAGCGGAACGGTCGTAAAGCACATGGCGGATCGGACTGCAAGCCTCGACTTCACGTCGGGCGCGCGATCCCCAGCGCTTCAGGTTTCCTCGTCGTCCTCGAGGCCTTCGCCGATCAGGTCGGAGACGTCGTCGTCGCCGTCCTCGTCCTCTTCGAGGAAGGCGTCCTCGTCGTCGTCGCCGGCCACGTCCTCGTCGACATCGATGTCGTCGTCGGTCGCCGCCGCCTTGGAGCTGCTGCCGGCGGCTTCCTCGTCGGCGTCCTCCAGCGAGACCAGCTCGACCTCGGTGTTCTCCTCGACGTCGCTGTCGGGCTCGGCGGCGGGGCGGGGAGCCTCGGGCCGGCCGCGGGCGACGACCGTCGTGATCGGCACGATCTGCCCGGTATAGGGCGAGATCACCGGATCCTTGTTCAGGTCGTAGAACTTCCGCCCGGTGACCGGGCAGATGCGCTTGGTGCCAAGTTCAGGTTTCACCACGGTTCGGACCTCGGGTGGTGATGGAATGGAATAGGTGATTTGAAGGGTGCTCCCATTGAACCGGCCGTGAGGCGGAGTCAAGCCGCATCTTGGGCGCCGTGGCGGCAATAACGTGCTCGTGCTAGGACGTGCGCCCGTCGAGGCCGGGCAGCCGCGCTTCCCGCCGCAGAGAATACAGTTCCGCAAGCAGGACTTCGTCATGAGCAATGCCGGTCCCAAGGCCGACCATGGAGCCAACCCCGTTCCCGCCTTCGCCCGCCGCTCGGCGGCGCTGAAGGGCGCGGTGCGCGTGCCCGGCGACAAGTCGGTGTCGCACCGCTCGCTCATCTTCGGCACGCTGGCCGTCGGCGAGACCCGCATCTCCGGCCTGCTCGAGGGCGAGGACGTGCTCAACACCGCCAAGGCCTGCGCCGCGCTCGGCGCCACGGTGGAGCGGCTGGGCGAAGGCGAATGGCGCGTCGAGGGCGTCGGCGTCGGCGGGCTGCAGGCGCCCGAGGGCGTGCTCGACTTCGGCAATGCCGGCACCGGCTCGCGGCTGATGATGGGCGTGGTGGCCGGCAACCCGATCGCCGCCACCTTCGACGGCGACGCGAGCCTGCGCAAGCGCCCCATGCGCCGCATCCTCGACCCGCTGGAGCAGATGGGCGTGCAGGTGGTGGATGCCGCCGAGGGCGGGCGCCTGCCGCTGACGCTGAAGGGTCCGCGCGAGCTGGTGCCGATCACCTATGAGAGCCCGGTCGCCTCGGCGCAGATCAAGTCGGCGGTGCTGCTCGCCGGCCTCGGCGCGCCGGGCGCGACCACGGTGATCGAAAAGGAGGCGAGCCGCGACCATACCGAGCGCATGCTCACCCATTTCGGCGCCGAGGTTTCGGTCGAGCCCTATGGCGCGCACGGCCGCAAGGTGACGCTGAAGGGCCGGCCGGAGCTGAAGCCCGCGCCGATCCGCGTGCCGGCCGATCCGTCCTCCGCCGCCTTCCCGCTGGTGGCGGCGCTGATCGTGCCCGGCTCGGAGGTGGTGATCGAGGGGGTGATGACCAATCCGCTGCGCACCGGCCTCTTCATCACGCTGAAGGAGATGGGCGCCGACATCGCCTTCGAGAACGAGCGCGTCGAGGGCGGCGAGAGCGTCGCCGACATCCGCGTGCGCGCCTCCGCGCTGCACGGGGTCGAGGTGCCGGCCGAGCGCGCGCCGTCGATGATCGACGAATATCCGGTGCTGGCGGTGGCGGCCGCCTTCGCCACCGGCACCACGCGGATGAACGGCCTGTCCGAGCTGCGGGTGAAGGAATCCGACCGCCTCGCCGCCGTCGCCGACGGGCTCAAAGCCGCCGGCGTCACGCACCGCATCGACGGCGACGACCTCATCGTCGAGGGCGCTGGCCGCGCGGCAGGCGGCGGCACGGTCGCCACCCATATGGACCACCGCATCGCCATGAGCTTCCTGGTGATGGGCCTCGCCACCGACAAGCCGCTGAAGGTGGACGACATTTCCTTCATCGCCACCAGCTTCCCGACCTTCCTGGCGCAGATGCGCGCGCTCGGCGCCGATATCGTCGAAGGGGTGGAAGCGGCGGCATGATCATCGCCATCGACGGCCCGGCGGCCTCGGGAAAGGGCACCATCGCCCGCGCTCTTGCCGACCACCATCGGCTGCCGCATCTCGACACCGGGCTGCTCTATCGCGGCGTCGGCGCCGCCGCCCTGGCGAGCGGCACCGGCTTCGACGACATCCCGGCGCTTGCCGCCCTCGCCGCCGGCCTCGACCTCGCCGCGCTGGACGAGGAGGCGCTCAAGGCCGGCCCGGTGGGCGAGGCCGCCTCGCGCGTCGCCGCGGTGGCGGAGGTGCGCGCGGCGCTCCTGAAGCTCCAGCGCGATTTCGCCCGCCAGCCGGGCGGGGCGGTGCTCGACGGGCGCGACATCGGCACGGTCATCGCCCCCGAGGCGGAGGTGAAGATCTTCGTCACCGCCTCGCCCGAGGCGCGCGCCGAGCGCCGCTTCAGCGAACTGCTCAAGCGCGGCGAGGCGGTGACCTTCGACCAGGTGCTCGACGACATCCGCCGGCGCGACGCGCGCGACAGCGGGCGTGCCACCGCGCCGCTGGTGCAGGCGCCGGACGCCATCACCCTCGACAATACCGGCCTCGACCGCGATGCCAGCATCGCCCGCGCGCTCGCCATCGTCGCCGAACGGCTCGGCCGGAACTGAGGACGCAAGACGGCATGACTGAGGAAACAACCGACGGCCTCCCCGACGACCGCCTTGCCCGTGGCAGGGCGAAGCTCGCCGAGATCACCGGCCGCTCCGGCGCCGAGGTGATGACGGCGTTGGCTGAGATCGCGCCCGACTTCGCCCGCTACATCTTCGAGTTCGGCTATGGCGACATCTATTCCCGCCCGGGGCTGGACCTGCGCACCCGCATGCTCTCCACCGTCGCCGGCCTCGTCGCGCTGGGCCATGCGGCGCGCGAACTCGAAGTGCATATCGGCTCGGCGCTGAATGTCGGGGCGACCAAGGAGGAGGTGGTGGAGGTCATCATGCAGATGGCGCTCTATGCTGGCTTCCCGGCGGCGCTCGACGCGCTGTTCATCGCCCGCAAGGTGTTCGCCGAGCGCGGCCTGACGCCCGCCCCGCAGCCCTGAGCCGACGCCAATGACCCGGCGCCTCCTCGTCATCGGCATCGGCGCCGGCGCGCCGGGCCATCTCACGCTACAGGCGATCCAGGCGATCAACCGGGCGGAGGTGTTCTTCCTGCTCGACAAGAGCGAGGCGGCGGCCGAGCTGGTGGCCGCGCGCGAAGCCATTCTGGCCGCCCATCGCCGCGCGCCCTGGCGGGTGGCGCGGCTCGCCAGCCCGAAGCGCAGGGCCGATCCGCATATTCATATGCCGCGCATCCATGACGGCGCCGCCGGCACGCCTGCGCGGGAGACGACCTACCGCGCCGACGTGGCGGACTGGCATTCGGCCCGCGCCGCTCTGCTCGCCCCGCTGATCGAGGCCGAGCTGCCCGAGGACGGGGTCGGCGCCCTGCTCGTCTGGGGCGACCCGGCGCTCTACGATTCCACCCTGCGCATGCTGGAGGCGGTGCGCGCCACGCTCCCCCTCGCTATCGAGGTGATCCCCGGCATCTCCGCCGTGCAGGCGCTGACCGCCGCGCATGGGCTGGTGCTGAACGAGGTCGGCGCGAAGGTCACCCTTACCACCGGCCGCCGGGTGCTGGAGGATTTTTCCCGCGATGGCGGGACTCTGGTCGTCATGCTCGACGACGGCACCGGGCTCGCCGCGCTGATCGCCCGCGAGGCCGAGACCCGCCCCGCCGGCGCTCCGCCGCTTCACATCTGGTGGGGGGCGTATCTGGGCATGGAAGGCGAGCTGCTGATGTCCGGAGCGCTCGCGCAGGTCGGCCCGGAGATATTGCGCACGCGCGCGGACGCGAGGGCCGCGCGGGGGTGGATCATGGATGCGTGGTTGGTGAGACAGACTTAGCCGACCCGACCCCGCAGCGATTATCAGTTAGCACTCGCCCCTTTACAGCATTACCGCAAGGCGGATAGGGTTTCCTAAAGGTTGTGGGGAACAGGCAAGTGCCTCTCGAAATAATCCATACCTATCTCGTGCATCCCGGAAGAGCGTCGGCAGCTCCCCCGTTGGTGGGAGGTACGGCTGTCCCGTTATCGAGAAAATTATTCAATCTACTGAAAGATGTATACTTAGATTCTGATGAAGAATGTAATATCGATATAGTATTTAAGTCTGCCACAGGAATTCAATACAATAAATGTCGAAAATTAATTACAGATTATTTGTCGAATCCTGATTTAAGTACGGGTTTAGTAATTGCCGAAAGATTGCGGGACCATACGGATGGTCGCTCTGGGATTGGATTGTTGTTTCTTTTGTCTGGTCAAGAGCCAGAGGGGTCCAAGTTGGTCATATCTAGATTTCCAACCAATATGGCAGTGCTTGCTGATGAAAGTGCAGACAAGTTAAGTGTATCGTTCTTGGAACGAGTATTTATGAAAAGCCAATATTCATATAAAGCGGTTCGGTACAGTGACTTATTAACTACCAACGGATTTTGGACTGGCAGAGCTGTAGATAAGC
This sequence comes from Xanthobacteraceae bacterium, assembly GCA_029239875.1. Taxonomy (GTDB): domain Bacteria; phylum Pseudomonadota; class Alphaproteobacteria; order Rhizobiales; family Xanthobacteraceae; genus Ancylobacter. The sequence goes on from JARBUD010000002.1 coordinate 228,094, forward strand.
AAAATCGCGGACAAGTTTACGCATCATCGGACTATTGGATAGGGGATTTTCTGGATTCATCTTATCGTACGACACCGGCAGCAGGGACTAAAAGATTGGCCGATTTGATTCGTACCGCTATCGACGGCGCCTCGCTTGACGTCAAGCAAGAGATTATTGCAGCCGCTACGCTCGCTCCTGGTCTCGACGGTCAGCAAATCAGCGTAGATGGATTTATCGATAAGTTCAGCCTTTCAAAGGAAGCCGCTGCTCTTATCAAAGCAAGCATGAAAGATCCGTCGGTATCCAAAGATAATTTTGTTTTCACCGTTTCTGAATATAACAAGATCATAAAGTATCGTTCTACGGAACTGAATAATGGAGCAATACTAACTGGGCCGTCATCGAGCTTCGATGAAATTTTTGACCAAAAAGAAATCTCAGATGGACGCTTTAGATTTTCGACTGAGGGCGAGATAGTGGATGAAAGATTCAGATCGCGTGATAGATGAGCTCGAAATTGCCTATAAGGAGCGGTACGATCGTTCCCTCGTTCCGCTCGCTCATGCTCTTGAGTCGTATATAAAGGGGTGTTTGGAAGGAGTGGAGCGCATAGATCGTATATGTGCACGCGCTAAAAGTGTAAAAAGTTTTGTCGATAAAGCAGTCAAGGAAACGGAAGGTATTAAGAAGTATATAGACCCCATAAATGATATACAAGATCAAATTGGCGCTCGTATAATTGTTTACTATCAGAATGATGTTGATAGAATTTCAAATAAAGTAAAAGAATATATAAACTTCATTGAAGAAAAAAAGCACACACCAGATCACAGTTCTAAGTTTGGTTATTTCGGGCTTCATTATATATTTATTCTTCCTATAGATATTATTGATATAAACATACCAAAGTCGATGATTCCACCGTTTTTTGAGTTGCAGATAAAGACACTCTTTCAGCATGCTTGGTCAGAAGCCGAACATGATCTCGGCTACAAATTCGATGAGAAACCTCTAACTGATAATCAGTACCGCAGGCTTGCATTCACAGCAGCCCAGGCCTGGGGCGCCGATATGATATTCTCCGAATTATTTAGAGAGCGAAGCGGAATCGCTAATGACGTATCATCTGCGTCATCCGGGGGCGGCGCGGAGCTAGGTGGTCCCGGCCGTTCCACATGATCGGACCCGGCGCAGCCGCCGCGGCAGTGCGTACCGCGCGGCCGTCCTACTCCGCCGCTTGCGTCGCCACATTGGCGGGCACGCCGAAGGTCTTGCGGTTGCGGGTGCAGAAGGCGGTGAACTCGGCCGGCGGCAAGGCGCGCGAGAACAGCCAGCCCTGCGCGAAGTCGACGCCGCGCTGGCGCAGATAGGCGGCCTGCGCCTCGGTCTCCACGCCCTCCGCGACGATGCGCAGCTTGAGCTCGCGCGCCATGGCGATGATGTGCTCGGTCACATGGCTGGTCGGCGCCTCCGTGCCCACCGCGTCGATGAAGGACTTGTCGATCTTGAGCGCGTCGACCGGCAGGCGCTGGAGATATTTCAGCCCGGAATAGCCGGTGCCGAAATCGTCGATCGCCGTCATGTGCCCGCGCCGGCGCAGCGCGGCGAGCGTGTGGCGCGCGCCCTCAATGTCGACGAAGCCGCGCTCGGTCGCCTCCAGCCAGATCTGCTGCGGCTCGATGCCGGTATCAGTGAGCGCCGCGTCCAGTACGGGGAGGATGCGCCCCGAGCCGATGTCGGCGGCACCGATATTGATCGAGATGTGCAACCGCCGGTCGCGGCGCAGCACGTCGCCGAGGTCGCGCACCACCGCCTCGACCATGTGGTCGGTGATCGGGCCGATGAAGCCGGTCTCCTCGGCCAGCGGGATGAACAGGTCCGGCCGCACCAGGCTTCCGTCCGGCCGCTGCCAGCGCACCAGTGCCTCCGCGCCGATGCAGCGGCCGGTGGCGAGCTCGACGATCGGCTGGTAATGCGCGCGGAACTCGCGGTTGCGCACGGCGAGGGCGAGCTCGCCGCGCGGCGAGAGGCGCCGGCGCGACAGCCATATGGCGAGCCCGGCGAACAGTCCGGCGAGGAACAGCGCCAGCGGCAGGAGCAGCAGCTCGGCGTTGCGCGCGTGCTCGGCGAGCGAGAGCCGCGCCTCGCCGGCGACCACGGTCCAGCCCATGGCGGAGCTGCGCGCGGCGCTGGCCTGCGGCTCGTCCGGCTCCGCCGCGACAGAGACCGGGACCGCGTCCGGTCCGGGGTCCTCGGTGACGAGGCGGGTGCCGCCCGGCGCGCGGATCTCGATCGAGCCGGGCAGCAGGCTGGGCGAGGGGAAGAAGCGCAGCTGGTCGACGATCACCTCGTAGCCGGCGAGCCGCAGCACCATGGAGGGGCGCTGCCGGCTGTAGCGCGGCTTGTCGTTCACCGTCAGCGAGATGCCGTCGGCCAGCAGGCGGCCGTCGTCCCCGCGCGGGATGCGCTGCTGGGCGATGCCCCATATGTCGCATTCCATGACGCCGCTGCCCACATAGCCGATGTTCTCGGTCGCCAGCGAGGCGATGGCGAGCTGCCGCATATGGGCGATGTGCCCGGGCGAGCAGTGCTCGAAATCGGTGGCGGCGATGGAGCGTAGCGTGTTGGCGGCGTCGGCGTAGATGCTCTCGGTGCGGGCGAGGGCGAAGGCGGCGACGCGTCCGAGTTGCTCGCGCTGCGTCGCCAGCGCCATCTGCCAGGACATGTAGAGCGTCGCCGCGAGCGGCACGGCGGTGCCGACCATCGCGAGCAGTACGGCGACGACGATGACGCGCCAGCGACGCACGGGCTCTCCTTCGATGCGGCGCCCGGCGATCCACCCGACACGGGGCAGGGCCGACCGGCGGCGCGCGCCGCCTCCTTTTCCTCTGCTTTTCCTGCGAAGGTACCACAGTTGCGGCGTCTTTGCCCGATCACAACCGGTGGATGCCGCCGGAGGCCCCCGATCGCGCCGATAACCGGCTCGTGCCTTGCATTCGCAAGGGTCTTGCGCTATGGCAACGCCCGTCCCGGCGCCCTATATGAGAGCGGATGACGGGGTGGGCCGGCGATGCGGGATGCGCATCGCCGCAAGCTTGGAGGCGAGCCCGCCCCTGCCGCGCTTCGGCGCCGGAGCCGCATCGGTCCCGTTCGCGAGCTTTCGCGACGCCTTTCCATGCGGCGACCCTGTATCAGTTGCATTCGCTCGCATGGCGCGCAGGCGCCGGCGGCGCGAGCTATCCAGCTTCCGACGGCAGACCGCTCACGGGCCGCACGGCCCGCGCCGCGCCTGCCGAAGGAAACGTTCCGGACGCCACGGCCAATGCGCCGGGCTTCGCGAGAGGTTGCATCGGGAAGTGCCATGTCCCGGTGCCCGCGGCGGTCGGAGCGATGATCAACCCCGTGCCGGCGCTTTGGCGACAGGAGCATTAATGTCCGCAACCCAAACCCTGAGCGCCGCGCGCGACGATTTCGCCGCGATGCTCGAAGAGAGCTTCAGCCATGCCGAGCCCGCCGAGGGCACGGTGGTCAAGGGCATCGTCGTCGCGATCGAGAAGGATCTCGCGATCATCGACATCGGCCTGAAGACCGAAGGCCGCGTGGCGCTGCGCGAGTTCGCCGGCCCCGGCCGCGACCAGACCATCACGGTCGGCGACGAGGTCGAGGTCTACCTTGAGCGCGTCGAGAATGCGCTCGGCGAAGCCGTCCTCTCGCGCGACAAGGCCCGCCGCGAAGAGAGCTGGGTCCGCCTCGAGAAGGCGTTCAACGCCCAGGAGAAGGTCACCGGTGTGATCTTCAACCAGGTGAAGGGCGGCTTCACCGTCGATCTCGACGGCGCCGTGGCCTTCCTGCCGCGTTCGCAGGTGGATATCCGTCCGATCCGCGACGTCGGCCCGCTGATGCACAACCCGCAGCCGTTCCAGATCCTCAAGATGGATCGCCGCCGCGGCAACATCGTGGTCTCCCGCCGCACGGTCCTCGAAGAGACCCGCGCCGAGCAGCGCCACGAGCTGGTGCAGAACCTCGAAGAGGGTCAGGTCATCGACGGCGTGGTCAAGAACATCACCGACTACGGTGCGTTCGTCGACCTCGGCGGCATTGACGGCCTGCTGCACGTCACCGACATCGCCTGGCGCCGCGTGAACCACCCGACCGAGGTGCTGAACATCGGCCAGACGGTCAAGGTGAAGATCATCAAGATCAACCACGAGACCCACCGCATCTCGCTCGGCATGAAGCAGCTGCTCGGCGATCCGTGGGAGGGCATCGAGGCCAAGTACCCGGTCAACGCCCGCTTCAAGGGCCGCGTGACCAACATCACCGACTACGGCGCGTTCGTCGAGCTGGAGCCGGGGATCGAGGGCCTGATCCACGTTTCCGAGATGAGCTGGACCAAGAAGAACGTCCACCCCGGCAAGATCGTCGCCACCTCCCAGGAAGTGGAAGTCGCGATCCTCGAGGTGGATCCGGTCAAGCGCCGCATCTCGCTGGGCCTCAAGCAGACCCTGCAGAACCCGTGGGAAGCCTTCGCCGAGAAGTATCCGGCCGGCTCGACCGTCGAGGGCGAGGTCAAGAACAAGACCGAGTTCGGTCTGTTCCTGGGTCTCGACGGCGACGTCGACGGCATGGTGCACCTCTCGGACCTCGACTGGAACCGTCCGGGCGAGCAGGTCATCGACGAGTTCAAGAAGGGCGACGTGATCAAGGCGCAGGTTCTCGACGTCGACGTCGAGAAGGAGCGCATCTCGCTCGGCGTGAAGCAGCTCGGCGGCGACCCCTTCCAGGATTCCGGCGAGCTCCGTAAGGGCGCGATCGTGACCTGCGAAGTGATCGACGTGAAGGAAGGCGGCGTCGACGTGAAGATCGTCGGCACCGACATGACCACCTTCGTGAAGCGCTCGGAACTCGCGCGCGACCGCGGCGACCAGCGTCCGGACCGTTTCGCCGTCGGCGAGAAGTTCGACGCCCGCGTCATCCTGTTCGACCGCAAGGCCCGCAAGGTCCAGGTGTCGATCAAGGCGCTGGAGATCGCCGAGGAGAAGGAAGCCGTGGCCCAGTTCGGCTCGCAGGATTCGGGCGCTTCGCTCGGCGACATCCTCGGCGCCGCGCTGAAGAAGGCGTCCGAGAAGGCCGAGTGAGGATGATCCTCGCCGGCTGATCGGGCGATCTGATCGGCTCACAACATGAAGACGGCCGGCGTGATGAGCGCCGGCCGTTTTGCTTTTGGGGCTGGGTGAGGAAGCGGCCGCCTCACAGCGGCTTCTGGAGCACGACGAAGTGCAGGTCGTCGCGCCTGGGAATGCCGAAGCGCTCGTCCCCATAGGGGAACGGCTCGGTCTCGCCGGTCGGCGCGTAGCCGCGGCGCGCATACCAGGCGAGCAGCGCGTCGCGGACGTTGATGACGGTCATCTTGATCCGCCGGGCGCCGTGCTCCTGCGCCCACGCTTCGGCGGCGGCGAGGAGGCTGCGGCCGAGGCCCCGGTTCTGTTCGCCCGGATCGACGCTGAGCGAGCCGAGATACCAGACGCCTTCCTTTTCGGGCTGGAGCCAGACGCAGCCGAGCAGCGGGCCCCCGGCCGGACGTCGCCAGACCAGCATCGTCGCATCGGGATCGCCGGCGATGTCGTCGCGCAGCATCGTCTCGTTGGTGCGTGCGCCGCTGATATAGTCGGCCTCGGTGGTCCAGCTCGCCTCGGACGTGTCGCGATACGCCCGGTTCATGAGCGCCACGATCGCCGGGATGTCCGCGTCGGTCGCGGGCTCGAGCCGGGGAGCCGTCATCGGGGACGCCGCTCCTTGGGCCGCGCGGCTGTTCAGCGGCCGCTCCGCCAGGCGGGCCTCGATCTGCGCGATCTGCTGCAGCAAGGGCCCCGACAGGTCGTCCGTCACCTCCCGCACCGCGGCCTCGACGAGGGGCCAGACCTCGCGCCTCGACAGGTCCAGCACCTGTCTGCCGGCAGCGGACAGGGAGGCGATCCGCTGGCGGCGGTCCGTCTTGCCGGGGCTGATCTCGATCATGCCGGCGCTGGCCAGGCGTTCGATGCTCTTGGTGATGGCGGGCTGGCTCATCCTCATGCTGCGGGCCAGCTCGCCGATCCGCTGCGGCCCGTGCTCGTCGAGCGCGGCGAGCAGCGGATACTGGCCGGGCTGGATGGCGATGCCGGCGCGCTGCGCCACCAGCGTCACGTCGGCCTGCATCTGTTCGGCCAGGCGCTTCAGGCGGCTGCCGAGAAATAGATGCTGCTTGTCGCTTATGATGTCGGTCATGACAGAACCTTCGAGAACAAATACATAACTGGTTATGTATCTTGGGCAAGGGGGACCTGTCCAGCGCGGTCGTCAGGGCCGGCGCGGCGGCAGCGTCATCGCCGCGACTCCGAAGACCACCGCGGCAAGCCCGATCAGCGCCGTGGGCGCGAGCCGCTCGCCGAGGAAGAGCACGCTGATGCCGACCCCGATCGGCACGCGCAGATAGGCCTGCGCCGTCACCCCGACCGGGCCGAGCGTCTGCACCAGCCGGAAATAGATCACCAGCGCTGCGGCGGTCGAGGCGACGGAAAGGGCGAGCAGCGCCAGCACCGACTCCATGGACGGCGCCAGCGCCCACGGGCGGTCGACGATGAGCGCGAGCGGCGCCAGCAGGGCCGTGCCGCACAGCAGCGAGCCGCAGGCGGGCAGCATCGGGTCGAGGCCGCGGAAGCGGGTGCCGAAGAATGCCGCGCCGGCATAGCACAGCGTGGCGCCGAGCACGGCGAGTGGCGCCAGCACGGACCCGCCGGCGCCGTCGAAGGCCTCCATGCCCACGAGCAGGGCGACCCCGACGAGGCCGCCCGCCACGCCCGCGAGCGCCCGTCCCGTCGCGGGGCCTGGCCTGCCGGCAAGGCACGCCGTGAGCAGGCCCATGAGGAAGGCGAAGATCGGCGTGGTGGCGTTGAGGATGACGGCCGGCCCCGCATCGAGGCGCGTCTCCGCCCAGGCGATGAGCGTGAAGGGGATCGCGCTGTTGAGGCATGCCTGGAACAGGAAGCGCTTCCAGCTCTGCCGATCCGCCGGCAGGCGCAGCCCCCGCCAGTGCAGCGCCGCCAGCAGCACCGCGCCGGCGATGGCGGTACGGGCGGCGATGAAGGTGATCGGCGGGATCGTCTCCACCCCCACCTTGATGAAGCTGTAGGACGCGCCCCACAGCGTCGAGAGCAGCAGGAGCAAAGCGAGTTCGACGGTGAGGCGGGGCTTTTCCATGGTGCGCTGCTCGGAGCGTTGCGGGGCCCCCTTCTAGCCGGCCGGGACATCGCGATGTTTCGGCCGGCGCCCAAGCGTCGCGTGCTGACGGAGGCGGCGCGAAGCGCTAGCCTTCCCCCATGACCGAGCCTCTCTCCAGCTCCTTCGCCTCCGGCAACCGGATCGCCGAGATCGCCGCGCTGCTGGGCGACCCGGCCCGTGCCAACATGCTGGTGGCGTTGATGGGCGGACAGGCCCTCACCGCCGGCGAGCTGGCATGGCATGCGCATGTGAGCGCGCCGACCGCGAGCGGCCATCTGGCCAAGCTGACGGCGGCCGGCGTGCTGGCTTTGCGCGTGCAGGGGCGGCACCGTTATTACCGGCTGGCCTCGCCAGAGATCGCCGAAGTGCTGCACGCGCTGATGGTTGCGGCCGCGCTTGGCCCGCCGCGCTACCGGCCGCCCGGCCCGCGCGACGCCGCGCTGCGGCTTGCCCGCAGCTGCTACGACCATCTCGCCGGACGGCTGGCGGTGGCGCTGCTCGAGGGGCTGGAGGCACAGGGCCATGTCCGCGCATCGCTCGACGGCGACGCCGTCACCCTTACGCCGCAGGGACGCGACTTCCTCCGCGCGTTCGGCCTGGCGCTGGAGCCCTCCGGCACGCCGGGACGCCCGCTGTGCCGCACCTGCCTCGACTGGAGCGAGCGGCGCCCGCATCTGGCCGGCCGGCTCGGCGCCGCGCTGCTCGACCGGCTGGTCGAGCTCGGTTGGCTGACGCGGATTCCCGACAGCCGCGCGCTGGCGGTGAGCCGGGTCGGCGAAGCGGGGCTCGTGGCGACCTTCGGCCTGCCGCGCGACTGGCGCTGCGAGCCGGTCGCCCCCGCCCGCGCGGCGGGCTGAGCTGGCGCACCCGTGCCGGCTGCCCTGTCGCCGCCCCCCGTGCGCCGCCCTATCTAGCGACCGACATTAGGGATGCATGCCGGGTACGCCATGACCAGAACCGAGCTCGCCGACCTCTATCGCGGCTACATCGCCTGCCTGAACCGGCAGGACTGGGCGGAGCTGGGCCGGTTCGTCCATGAGGAGGTCCGCTACAATGGCGAGCCGGTCGGCCTCTCCGGTTATCGCGGCATGCTGGAGGGCGACTTCCGCGCCATTCCCGACCTGCATTTCGAGATCGGGCTGTTGATCGCCGATCCGCCCCGCATCGCCAGCCGCCTGCTCTTCGACTGCACGCCGACAGGCCTGCTGTTCGGCCTGCCGGTCGACGGCCGAAGGGTCCGCTTCGCCGAGAACGTGTTCTACGAGTTCCGCGACGGCCGCATCGCCGAGGTCTGGTCGATCATCGACAAGGCCGCGATCGAGGCGCAATTGTAGGCGGGCGGCGCCTAACCTCCGCGTTTGAAGCCGACCTGCGGCTCCGGTAGCATCACGCCTTCTGCCGCGGCCCGAGGAGGCTTCCATGCGCCCCATCCCTGCCCTCGACCGCCGGCGCCGTCGCGTCTGGGGGACATGGTGAGCATGCCGCGATCGGGCACGTTCGGTCGTCTCGTCGTGCGGCTGGTGCTGGTGAGCCGCTGGGCGATGGTGCCGCTGTTCATCGGCCTCGCCATCGGGCTGGTGCTGCTGGTCGTCGCCTTCGCGCTGCGGCTGTGGCAGTTCGCCATGCAGCTGACCACGCTCAGCGAGACCGCGGTGATCATGGAGCTGCTGACGCTGCTCGATCTCGTGCTGGTCGGCGGGCTGATGGTGATCGTGATCCAGTCCGGCTACGAGAACTTCGTCGAGCGGATCGACCGGCGCGAGGCGCCGGATTCGCCGGCCTGGATGACGCGGATCAGCTTCTCCGGGCTGAAGCTCAAGCTGTTTGCCTCGCTCATGGCGATCTCCGCCATCACCCTGCTCAAGGCGCTGATGCGGCTGGAGAGCGATGTGAGCGAGACGCAGGTGCGCTGGCTGATGGCGGCGAGCGTGATGTTCCTCGCCGCCTATGCGGTGCTCGCCTTCACCGATCGCTTCGCCCGCACCGGCGAGGACGATTAGACCGCCCGCGGCGCCACCACCCGCGCCGGATTGCCGAGCGCGGTGGCGCCGGCCGGCACGTCCTTTGTCACCACCGCGCCGGCGCCGATCACGGCGTCGTCGCCGATGGTCACCCCCGGCAGGATGATCGCCTTGCCGCCGATCCAGACATTGCGGCCGATATGGACGGGGCGGCCGAATTCCAGGCCCGTGGCGCGCGTCTCGCGGTCGCGCGGGTGGTCGGCGGTGTAGATGTGCACGCCGGGTCCGATCTGCGTGCCGTCGCCGATCGTCACCTCGACCACGTCGAGGACGACGCAGTCGAAGTTGAGGAACACGCCCTTGCCGAGGCGGATGTTGAAGCCGTAGTCGCAATGGAAGGGCGGGCGGATGCCCGAGCCCGGCCCGACCGCCCCCAGCCGCTCGCGCAGCAGGGCGCGCCGCTCGTCGCGCGGCAGGCCGAGGGAGGCGTTGTAGCGCGCCATCCAGGCGAAGGCGGCGGCTTGCGCGGCCTGAATCTCAGGGTCACCGGCGTGATAGAGCTCGCCGGCGAGCATCTTCTGCATCTCGCTGCGCGGTGCGGGGGTGGTGTCGGGCAAGGGCGGCCTCGTTGGGGTGTCGTGGGGGGCATCCTGCATCGGCGAAGCCGGACGGCGGTGCAAAACACGTTGGGTTTCACGCCTGATAGGTGCTTCCTTCGGCCCTTCGAGGACCCGGCCAGGGAGCATCCTCATCCTGAGCTGCGAGAGGAGCGAGCCTCGAAGGATGGCGGGTCAAGCGCACCCGGACGAGCATCCTTTGAGGCTTGGCCGTTGGCCAAGCATCTCAGGATGAGGTTGGTCCTGGGAGAGCCCGAAAGCCGGACACGTCCGGGCATGATGGGGCTATCCGGGACTATCCCAGCTCCACCCAGCCCTTCAGCTCGCGGCGGATGACGGCCTCCAGCACCTTCATGCCGCCCTCGCTGTCGTTGAGGCACGGGATGAAGTGGAACTTCTCGCCGCCATTGTGGTGGAAGATCTCGGCGTTCTCGCCGGCGATCTCCTCCAGCGTCTCCAGGCAGTCGGCGACGAAGCCGGGGGTGATGACGGCGAGCCGCTTCACGCCGGACCGCGCCAGCGCCTCCACCGTCTTGTCGGTGTAGGGCTGCAGCCACTCGGCCTTGCCGAAGCGCGACTGGAAGGTGAGGCGCAGCCCGCCTTCCGGCCAGCCGAGCCGCGCGTTCAGCGCCGCCACGGTCTTCTCGCACTCGGCGGGATAGGGGTCGCCCTTCTCGGCATATTCCCTGGGGATGCCGTGGAAGGAGGCGAGCACCAGCTCCGGCTCGAAGTCGAGCGTCGCCAGATCGCGCTCGATCGAGGAGGCGATCGCCTCGATATAGGCCGGCTCCTCCGGCCAGGGCGGGGCGACGCGCAGCACCGGCTGGAAGCGCAGCTTCTTCAGCGCGTCGAAGGCGGCGTCGCACACGGTGGCCGAGGTGGCGGCGGCATATTGCGGATAGAGCGGCACGAGCAGGATGCGGTCGCAGCCGGCCTGCTGGAGCGCTTCGATGCGCGAGGCGACGGACGGGTTGCCGTAGCGCATGGCCCAGTCGAAGACGAGGCGGTCGTCGAGCGGGCCGAGCGTCTGGCTGAGCTTGTCCGACTGCGCGCGGGTAATGGTGCGCAGCGGGCCCTCGTTCAGCTCCTTGTTCCAGATCGTCTCGTAGTCCTTGCCCTTCGCCTGCGGGCGGCGCGACAGGATGACGACGTTCAGCAGGAACCACCACAGCGCGCGGTTGACCTCGATCACCCGGCGGTCGGAGAGGAACTCCTTCAGGTAGCGCCGCATCGACCAGTAGTCGGTGCCGTCCGGCGTGCCGAGATTGACGATCAGCACACCGATCCTGCCCGAGGCGACGGGGGGGAAGGCGGCGGAAATCGCTCCCGCCGACTGGACGGTGCCCGTGGGCACCGGAACGGCCTTGTTCATCGGCATACCTCGCCTCAGGGGAAACCCACTACGCTGGGGCGAGCTTATAAGCCAATTCGCGCGGCTTCCGCCATCACGACTGCCCGAGGCGCACTGGCGCGCCTCGGTTCCAGCCCTCTGGCGCGCTGGCGCGGCACCGCGCCTCGGAGCTATCCAGCCGGGCGCTTACCGCACCAGGATGTTGCGGAACTGCCAGGGGTCGCTCGTGTCGATGTCCTCGGGGAACAGGCCGGGGCGGCCGTCGAGCGGGGTCCAGTCGGTGTAGTAGCCCTTTAGCGTGCCGAGATAGGGCCTCTGGATCTCCAGGCAGCGGCGATAGTCCATCTCGTCGGTCTCGACGATGCCGGCCTCGGGGTTCTCCAGCGCCCACACCATGCCGGCCAGCACCGCGGAGGTGACCTGGAGCCCGGTGGCGGTCTGGTAGGGCGCGAGGTCGCGCGCTTCCTCGATGGTGAGCTGCGAGCCGTACCAATAGGCGTTCTTCGCATGGCCGAAGAGCAGGACGCCCAACTCGTCGCGCCCGTCGACGATCTCGTGCTCGCTGAGGATGGTCCAGTCGCCGAGCTCCTTGCCCTCATGGCCGAGCATCTCGTGCCACGACAGCAGCGCGTCGTTGCAGGGATGGTAGGCATAGTGGCAGGTCGGGCGGAAGGCGACCTGCGCGCCGTTGCGCACGGTGAAATAATCGGCGATCGAGATCGACTCGTTATGGGTGACGAGGAAGCCGTGCTGCGGCCCCAGCGTCGGGCACCAGGTGCGCACCTTGGTGGCGGCGCCGGCCTGCATCAGGTAGATCGCGGCGCCGGAGCCCTGATTGTGCGAGCGCGCGGTCTCCGGCGTCCATTTCTCATGCGTGCCCCAGCCGAGCTCGGCCGGCTGCAGCCCCTCGGAGACGAAGCCCTCGACCGACCAGGTGTTGACGAAGGTGCCGAAGGGCCGCGGGTCGCGGGCGCGCTGGGTGTCGCGCTCGGCGATGTGGATGCCCTTGACGCCGGCCCGCTGCATGAGCGCCGCCCAGCCCTCGCGGGTGGTCGGCTCCTCGAAGGCGAGGCCGGTGTCACGGGCGACGTCGACCAACGCCTGCTTGACGAACCACGACACCATGCCGGGATTGGCGCCGCAGCAGGAGACGGCGGTCGGCCCGCCCGGATTTGCGCGCTTGGCTTTGAGCATGGATTCGCGCAGCGCATAGTTGGAGCGGCTGGCGGGGGTGGCGTTCTTGTCGAAATAGAAGCCGAGCCAGGGCTCCACCACCGTGTCGATGTAGAGCGCCCCGCATTCGCGGGCGAACGTCATCAGGTCGACCGAGCCGGTGTCGACGGAGAGGTTGACGACGAAGCCCCGCCCGCCGCTGGTCAGCAGCGGGGTCAGCACCTCGCGGTAGTTTTCCCGGGTGATCGCCAGCTGGAGGAAGCCGATGCCGCGCTCGTCGAGCAGGTGGCGATGGTCGTCCAGCGGATCGATGACGGTCAGGCGATCCTTGTCGAAATCGAAGTGCCGCTCCAGGAGGGGCAAGGTGCCGCGACCGATCGAGCCGAAGCCGATCATCACGATGGGACCGTCGATTTTTCCGTAGACCGGCCAGACTGACATTCTCGGGGGGACTCCTTTGGTTCCGAGGGGGAGAAAAGCGAGGGCGCAACATGGGGTGACGCAGCGTGCCGCGTCAATGGTGACGGGGGCGTGACGAGGCGCGGGCGGGTTGCAGGGGTAATGGCGGGGAAGGTAGGCCTCGCTTCTCCCCGCATGCCCTCATCCTGAGGTGCGAGCGGAGCGAGCCTCGAAGGATGGTCGCCTTGGCAAGCCCGGACGAGCATCCTTCGAGGCCTGGCCGGCGGCCGGGCACCTCAGGATGAGGGCGTTCGGGAAAAGGGAAAGGCCCTACGCGTCGCTCGCCAGCACGTGGCTGCGCACCAGCGGGTAGACCTGGCCCTTCCAGCGCCGGCCGGAGAACACGCCGTAATGGCCCACTCCCGCCTGCATGTGGTGGCGGCGCAGATGCGGGCGCAGCGAGGTGCAGATGTCCTGCGCCGCGACCGTCTGGCCGACCGCGCAGATGTCGTCGCGCTCGCCCTCGACGGTGAGCAGCGCCGTGCGGCGGATGGCGCGGAAGTCGATCTTTTCGCCGCGATAGGTGAGCACGCCGCGCGGCAGCTCGTGCTCCTGGAACACCTTGGCGATGGTCTCGAGATAGAACTCGGCGGCGAGGTCGAGCACGGCGAAATACTCGTCGTAGAAGCTCTTGGTGGTCCGTGCCTTCTCGTGCTCGCCCATGGCGAGGTTCTCGAACAGCTCGACATGCGCCTTCACGTGGCGGTCGAGGTTCATCGCCATGAAGGCGCCGACCTGCACGAAGCCGGGATAGACGCGGCGGCCCGCGCCGGCAAAGCCCGACGGCACGGTGGCGATGAGGTTCTTCTCGAACCAGTCCAGCGGCTTGGACGTGGCGAGCTCGTTCACCTTGGTCGGGCTGACGCGGGTGTCCACCGGGCCGGCCATCAGCGTCATGGAGAGCGGCTGGGCGGGATTGTCGTCCTGCGCCATCACTGCCGCGGCGGTCAGCACCTGCACGCAAGGCTGGCAGACGGCGAGCACGTGGCCGCCCGGCCCGATGGCCTCCAGGAAGCGGATGACGTGCTCGACATAGTCGTCGAAGCCGAAGCGTCCGGCGGAAAGCGGCACGTCGCGGGCATTGGCCCAGTCGGTGACGTAGACGTCGTTCTCCGGCAGCAGCGTCCGCACCGTGTCCTGCAGCAGCGTGGCGAAATGGCCGGAGAGCGGGGCGACGACGAGGATGCGCGGCTGCGGCTGGTCGACGTCCTTGCGGAAATGCAGCAGCGAGCCGAAGGGCAGCTCCAGCGCCACCTCCTCGATCACCTCGACCTCGCGATTGCCGACCGGCACGCGGTCGACGCCGAAGGAGGGCCGGGCGTGGCTGAGGCCGGCGCGCTCGACCATCTCCAGCGCCGCCGTGAAGTTGCGGATGAAGGGGCTCTCGCCGAAGCCGTTCATGGTGGTGCCGAGCGCGCGGCGGGTGAAGCGCGCGGCCATGCGGACGGGATCGAACAGGTCGGCCTGGGCCTGATAGGCGGCGTAGATCATCGGCGGCGGGTCCGGCGGCTTGGCGGGCGGGGTCCGCGGCGGGCGCCGGGGAGGCGGGAGACTGTCATGCGGATGTCGCATGCGAGCACGCCACGGCCGCGCCGTAAAGCACCGGAGAGGGAAATCGGCTCGGCGATCACGGCAAAATCGTAGGGGCGGCGGCATGGAGTGGCCGAGGGACGGCCGGCGGGCGCTCCCGGCTCCGGGATGGCACGAATAGTGTTTGCCCAAGGCGGACCGATCATCACGCTTCCCTGCACAGGACGTCCGCCATGCCCGCTTCGCCCTCCAAGTCCAGAACCGCGGCGACGGCCAAGCCGGCGAGGAAGCCGGCCGCCACGTCCGCGCCGGCGGGCGCCAAGACGGAGCCCGGGAGCGCGAAGGCCCGGCCGAAGGCGCCCGCGGCGACCCTGACCATCAGTAGCAAGAACTATTCCTCATGGTCGCTGCGCGGCTTCCTGCTGTGCCGGCTGGCGGGGCTGGACATTGCCGAGGCGCGCGTGTCGGCGGACGATCCGAGCATCCGCGCCGAGCTGCTGCTGCAATCCTCGTCCTTCCTCGTGCCGCGGCTCGACCATGCGGGGCTGCGCATCTGGGACACGCTCGCCATCGCCGAATACCTGCACGAATTGAAGCCGGCGGCCGGACTTCTGCCCAAGGACCGGGCAGCGCGGGCGCATTGCCGCTCGATCTGCGGCGAGATGCATTCCGGCTTCGCCAATCTGCGCTCGGCGCTGCCGATGAACATCAAGGCGAGCCATCCCGGCTTCAAGGTATGGACGGGCGCGCAGGCCGACATCGAGCGCATCCTGGCGATCTGGCGCGAGTGCCTGAAGAAATATGGGGGGCCGTATCTGTTCGGCGCCGCGCCGACCATGGCCGACGCGATGTACGCGCCGGTCTGCTCACGCTTCACCACCTATGACGTGAAGCTCGACGCCCCGACGCGCGCCTATTGCCGGACGATCCTCGCTTTGCCGGCGATGCAGGAATGGAGCGCCGCCGCGCTCGACGAGCCGGAGGAGATGGAGGAGCTGGACGTGGAGTTCTGAGGGGTAGGCGCGTCGCGGTTCGGGGATTGGCGAGAGGTCTAAATACAATCTTGACGGGAATAAATCTCAAGTGAAACTATAGCGGATAAGGGCCGCCCCTAGACGGATGATGCGGCGCCCGCAAGTTGGCGATCCGACGTGCGCAGTCGAAGTTGCAGTTCCATGTCGACCCGGGGGGAGTTCGGCGGTGACGAGTATCTTCAAGGACAGCAACGCGCCCTATGTGCTCGCGATTCTGGTCGGGGCCCTTAGTTGGCTGCTGAATTCTGCCATTGCGGAACTGAGGGACACGCGCTTCATCGAATACACCATCTCCTATTCCGGGGAAGGGAAAACCCGCGAGGCAACTGTCAGGTTGCAGAACAGATCGATGAGCCAGCCGATAAGCGTTGGGGCATTCGTCTTTCAATGTCTCCTGCAGCCGGGTCAGACAGGCCCATGTTTCAGGGAACTGCCCGGCTCGGGCCAAACGGTCGAGTTCGTTCGAAGTGGCTCCATCTGGTTGCGGTCCGACCCGATGCCCGTAACGCCCACAATCACGACCGTGAATGCGGTCGTCCCACCCCGAGCTCAGGTGGCCTATCGCATGGGGCTCGTGGGCAACAACGCGGAAATTCGCGTTGGCTATGACCTGGCCGGTGTCAGCCTCGCCGCCTCTGGCGGTAATTCGGCGGCAATTATATTCGTTAAGGGCCCAACAATCGAAGGCTTCGTGCTGGCAAACTATCTTAGGATTATTATTTACTCTTTGATCTTCTTCGGTGGATTGTTCTCTTTATGGATTTCTGTTGCATTTGTACGTTTCGCGTATGGAAAATCATAAGCCGACTCGTCGGGAACGAACGCGGGGACGCGAGGCGAGGGAGAGAAAAATGGGACGATGGGTCCGTTTGGGCATCTCGTGCGGTTGGGTGATGGCTCTCTGCGGCTGGTTGTCGGTCGACACAACCGCCGCCGAGCCGGTCAAGGTTCGGATCATCACCAGGACGAACGACAATGTGGCAGTGAACGTTACGATCGAACGCCAGAAAGATGGTGGCGAGTGGAAAAATGCCAATGCCACATCAAGGGGAATGGGAGTTTATGAGCTTTTCGAAGAAGTATGTAACGATACCATAGCATATAGAGCTATTTCCACGAGGTCTTTTATTGCCCAGATCACAATAAGAGAGGTGAAGTGTACGTATCCGGAGGTCGTTTTCGCAGACTTCTATGTGACCTCGGCGGCAACTTTGATCGAGCGCTTCACCGAGACCGAGGCCTGGATCAGGGCGCTCCGCGGTATCGAGAATGCCGAAGGCTACGCTGCGATGTATGCCGACGAGGTTCGTGCGGCCTATGCCAACGCGGACTATGGCAAGATCGCGATCCTGGGCAGCGAGATCGCAAGCCAGCTGAGAGCAGCCGGAAAGCCACAGGATGCAGAAGCCTTCGCCGTGCTCTCGGTGGACGCGACCGCGCGGGGCGCCGCCGTCCGGCGGAAGCTGGATCCGGATTCCATTCAGGTTCTGGTCTTCGATCCCGTCGTGAGCAGCGTCGTCCTGTCGGAGCAAGCGCGGTCCGTTCTTGAGACCTATCAAATCGAGGATCTGGGATTCACCAAGTCGGCCCCAACCTTCGGCAAGGCGGACTGGAAGACCATGCGTAGCTTGGACGGGGGACAGAAGGTTCTCAGCTCCCGGGTGCGTCTTCCCGAGGCAGCCGTCACGGATTTCACCGCCGATCCGTTCCTTTCTGGGATGCCGTAGCCCGCTTGAAGCGATGCGGCGTGCCGGCTGCGGGTCATGGCCGCCAGCGCGGCCTCCTCAATGCGCCTCTTCCCAGTTCTCTGCGGCGCGGGCGTCGACCTTCAGCGGCACCCGCAGGGACACGGCCGGGAACGGCGCCAGCTCCATGGTCTCGCGCACCACGGGAAGCGTGGCGGCGATCTCGTCGTCGGGCACTTCGAAGATCAGCTCGTCATGCACCTGCAGGAGCATGCGGGCGGATAGGCCCGCCTTCTCCAGCGCGCCGTCCATGCGCGCCATGGCGCGGCGGATGATGTCGGCGGCCGAGCCCTGCAAGCGCGCGTTGATCGCCGCGCGCTCGTTGAAGGCGCGGATGGACGGGTTCTTCGCGTTGATGTCCGGGTAGTGGCAGCGCCGGCCGAACAGCGTCTCCACATAGCCGTGCTCGCGGGCGAAGTTGCGAGTCTCGTCCATATAGGCGCGGATGCCGGGGAAGCGCTCGAAATAGCGCTTGATGTAGGCGCCGGCCTCCTCGCGGGGAATGGAGAGCTGGTTGGCCAGCCCGAAGGCCGAGATGCCGTAGATGATGCCGAAATTGATCGCCTTGGCCCGCCGGCGCACCTCGCCCGGCATGCCTTCCACCGGCACGCCGAACATCTCCGACGCCGTCATCGCATGGATATCGAGCCCGTCCTGGAAGGCCTGGCGCAATGACGGGGTGTCGGCGATCTCGGCGAGCAGGCGCAGCTCGATCTGCGAATAGTCGGCCGAGACCAGCTTGTGGCCGGGAGCGGCGATGAAGGCTTTTCTGATCTTGCGGCCTTCCTCGGTGCGCACCGGGATGTTCTGCAAATTCGGCTCGGACGAGGAGAGCCGGCCCGTGGTGGTGGCGGCGAGCGCGAAGGAGGTGTGGACGCGTCCGGTCTCCTTGTTCACGTAAGTGGGCAGCGCGTCGGTATAGGTGGATTTCAGCTTCTGCAGCTGGCGCCAGTCGAGGATGCGGCGCGGCAGTTCGTGGCCCTGCTCGGCCAGCTCCTCCAGCACGTCGGCGCCGGTGGACCACGCCCCGGTCGGCGTCTTGCGCCCGCCGGGGATCTGCATCTTGCCGAACAATATGTCGCCGAGCTGCTTGGGCGAGCCGGGGTTGAAGGTCTCCCCCGCCATCTCGGAGATCTCGGCCTCCAGCCGGCCCATCCCTTGAGCGAACTCGCCGGAGAGGCGCGAGAGCATCTGCCGGTCGATGGTGATGCCGCGCTCTTCCATCTGCGCGAGCACGGTGACCAGCGGGCGCTCCAGCGTCTCGTAGACCGTGGTCTTGCCCTCAGCGGCGAGGCGGGGTTTCAGCACGCGCCACAGCCGCAGCGTGACGTCGGCGTCCTCCGCCGCGTAGTCGGTCGCCTTGTCGATGGCGGCGCGGTCGAAGCAGATCTGACCCTTGCCCTTGCCGCACACCTCCTCGAACTTGATCGGCGTGTGGCCGAGCCAGCGCATGGAGAGCGGGTCCATGCCGTGCGGCGAGGCGCCGGCGTCGAGCACATAGGAGACGAGCATGGTGTCGTCATACGGCCCGAGCTCGATGCCGAGGCGCTTGAGGATCAGCCAGTCATATTTGAGGTTCTGGCCGATCTTGAGCACGCCGGGATGCTCCATCAGCGGCTTGATCGCGGCGACGGCGTCGGGAATCGGGATCTGGTTCGGCAGCAGCCCTTCGCTGAACAGGCCCTCGTCGCCGCCCTTGTGGCTGAGCGGCACGTAGCAGGCCTCGTTCGGCGCGGTGGCCAGCGAGAAGCCGACGATGTCGGCCTGCATCGGGTCGAGGCCGGTGGTCTCGGTGTCGACCGCGACAAAGCCGAGGTCGAAGGCGCGGGCGACCCATTCCTTCAGTCGCTCCAGCGTGGTGACCGTCTCGTATTTCGAGCGGTCGACCGGGGTGGCGGTGGCCTCCTTGATGCGCGCGGCAGACAGCGCCTGCGGGGTGAGCCCGCTTTCGCCCGCCGCGGGCGGCTCGATACCCTCGGGGATGGCCGACCGGTCGGTGTCCGGGTCGAGGCCGGCGCGCAGCTCGTCGCTTTCGTGCCCACCGGCCTTCAGCCCGGAATCGGGCTCGATGGCGGCGGCCTCGATCTCATAGGCCTCGGCGACGCGGCGGGTGAGCGTGTTGAACTCCATCGCCTTGAGGAAGGCGATGAGCTTCTTGCCCTCCGGCTCGACCACGGCGATGTCGTCGAGCGGCACATCGAGCGGCACGTCGCGCTTGAGCGTCACCAGTTCGCGCGAGAGCCGCGCCTGGTCGGCGAACTCGATGAGGTTCTCGCGGCGCTTGGTCTGCTTGATCTCCTCGGCGCGGGCCAGCAGCGTGTCGAGGTCGCCATATTCGGACAGAAGCTGCGCCGCGGTCTTGATGCCGATGCCCGGCACGCCCGGAACGTTGTCGACGCTATCGCCGGCGAGCGACTGCACATCGACCACCTTCTCCGGCCCGACGCCGAATTTCTCGAACACTTCCTCGACGCCGATAGCGCGGTCCTTCATCGGGTCGTACATGCGCACGCGGGAGCCTTCCACGAGCTGCATCAGGTCCTTGTCGGAGGAGATGATGGTGACCAGCGCGCCTTTTGCCTTTGCGAGTTCGGCATAGGTCGCCATCAAATCGTCGGCCTCGTACTTGTCCTGCTCGACGCAGGCGAGGTCGAACGCGCGAGTCGCTTCCCGAATGAGCGGGAACTGCGGGATCAGATCCTCCGGCAGATCCGGGCGCTGCGCCTTGTAGAGCGGGTATATGTCCTTGCGGAAGGTCTGCTCGGACTTGTCGAACACGACGGCGAGATGGGTCGGGGCCGGCGAGAAGCCCTGAGCCCGCACCAGCTTCCACAGCATGTTGCAGAACCCCGCCACCGCGCCGACAGGCAGCTTGTCCGACGGACGGGTGAGCGGCGGCAGCGCGTGATAGGCGCGGAAGATATAGGCGGAGCCGTCGATCAGGACGACGTGGTCGCCGGCTTCGACAGGATCCTGACGGGGGTCTTGCTCGGGCATTCGGGGCTCCGTTGGGAGCGGGCAAGCCCGCCCCAATTTCGATTGCCTGAGCTGCGCTCAGGCGGCCGCACGATGCCCGAAGCGGGGCCGGCGGGGCAAGGGGCGATGCCCTCTTGTTCGATGTCATCCGCCTCAGCCGTCATCCCGGCCGAAGCGTAGCGCAGAGCCGGGATCGCCAACCGGCTTGCGATCCCGGATCGGCCTCCGGCCGTCCGGGATGACGCGTACCCAAGAAACATCCCTCATCTCCGGACTTGATCCGGGGATCCAGAAGACTGGGTGCCCGGGGTCAAGCCCGGGCATGAGGGCGTGCTTGGGGTGACGCCGCGCCTTCCCGGCGCTACAGAGCCGCATGCCCCGCTACAAGCTCACCATCGAATATGACGGTACGCCGTTTGTCGGCTGGCAGATCCAGGCCGAGGGCGCGAGCGTGCAGGGCGCGCTGGCGCAAGCCGTGACGCGCCTCACCGGCGAGCAGGTCGCGGTGCACGGCGCCGGCCGCACGGATGCCGGCGTGCATGCCACCGGGCAGGTGGCGCATGTCGAACTCTCCCGCGACTGGAAGCCGGACACGGTGCGCGACGCGCTCAATGCGCATCTGCGCCCGCTCCCGATCGCGGTGCTGTCCGCCGAGCTTGCGGCGGATGATTTCCACGCCCGCTTCTCCGCCACCGGCCGGCGCTATGTCTATCGCATCATAGCGCGGCGGCCGGACCTCGCGCTGGAGCGGAACCGGGCGTGGCGGGTGCTGCGCGCGCTCGACGCTCAAGCGATGGCGCAGGGCGCGGTGCGGCTCGTCGGCCGGCACGACTTCACCACCTTCCGCGCGGTCGGCTGCCAGGCTGCCTCGCCGGTGAAGACGCTCGACCGGCTGGAGGTGGAAGAGGTCGCCACCGAAGGACCGGGCATGGAGATTCGCGTGCACGCGGCGGCGCGGTCCTTCCTGCACCACCAGGTGCGCTCCATGGTCGGCACGCTGGTGAAGGTCGGCGAGGGTGCCTGGACGGCGGACGACGTCACCGCCGCTTTGGAGGCCAAGGACCGCACCCGCTGCGGCCCGATGGCGCCGTCGGCGGGGCTGTATCTGGCGGAAGTGACGTATTGAGGCTCGCCTCTCGCAGGCGCGAAGAGAAAGCCGTCATCCCGGCCGGAGCGCAGCGGAGAGCCGGGATCGCTCTCCAATCGGGTCACGATCCCGGATCGGCCTGCGGCCGTCCGGGATGACGACAACCTTTATCCCAGCCGTTCGATCAGCGTCGGCGCGCGGGTCGGGGCGGGGCTGCGCAGCGCTTCGAGGAAACGGATCGGCGCGCCCTGCGAGGGCGTCGTGAGCTCGCCTTCCCACATCACCTTGCGGCCGCGTATGAGCGTCCCGACCGGCCAGCCGGTAACCTCGACGCCGTCATAGGGCGTCCAGCCGGGCTTGGAGGCGATCCACGAATTGCGGATGGTCTCGCGGCGCTTCAGGTCGACGACGGTGAAGTCGGCGTCGTAGCCGACCGCGATCCGCCCCTTGGTGGCGATGTTGAAGATGCGTGCAGGCCCGGCGCTGGAGAGGTCGACGAAGCGCTCCAGCGTCAGCCGGCCGGCATTCACATGGTCGAGCATCATCGGCACCAGCGTCTGCACCCCGGTCATGCCGGAGGGGCTGCCGGGGTAAGGCTTGGCCTTCTCCTCGAGCGTGTGCGGCGCGTGGTCGGAGCCGAGCACATCGACGACGCCCTCATTGAGGCCGCGCCACAGCCCGTCGCGGTGATGGGCGCTGCGCACCGGCGGGTTCATCTGCACCAGCGTGCCGAGGCGGTGGTACCAGCTGTCGTCCATGGTGAGGTGGTGCGGCGTCACCTCGACCGTGGCGACGTCCTTGGCGTCGCGCAGGAATTCCATCTCCTCCACCGAGGTGACGTGCAGCACGTGCACGCGCTTGCCTTCCTCGCGGGCGAGGTTGACCAGGCGCATGGTGGCGGTGAGCGCGGCGATCTCGTCGCGCCAGACCGGGTGCGAGGAGGCGTCGCCCGGCACGCGCAGGTGCTTGCGCTCGTCGAGGCGCGGCTCGTGCTCGCAATGGAAGGCGGCACGGCGGCGGACCACCTTGAGGATGGCGCGCACGCCGGGATCGTCGGCCACCAGCAGCGAGCCGGTGGAGGAGCCGATGAACACCTTCACGCCGGGCACGCCGGGCAGCATCTCCAGCTCCGGCAGGTCGTTCACGTTCTCATGCGTGCCGCCGACGAAGAAGGCGAAGTCACAATGCATGCGGGCGGTGGCGCGCTTGATCTTGTCGGCGAGCGCGTCGCCCGAGGTGGTGGTCGGGCTGGTGTTGGGCATCTCGAACACGCCGGTGACGCCGCCCATCACCGCGGCGCGGGACCCGGATTCGAGGTCCTCCTTGTGCTCCAGGCCCGGCTCGCGGAAATGCACCTGCGTGTCGATGACGCCGGGCAGGATGTGCAGCCCGGTGCAGTCGATCGTCTCGCCGGCCTGATCGGGCGAGAAGGAGCCGATGCCGGCGATGCGGCCGTGGCGCACGCCCACGTCGCGCGCACCGACGCCGTCCTGGTTGGCCACCGTGCCGCCCTTGAGCAGGAGGTCGAAGGTCTCGGTCATGACGGCGCTCCCTTGGTTTAGACGTCGCTGCTTCTAGCAGACCCCCAGATAGACCCAAGCGCCTTGTGAACATTTTCGCCCGCCCGCGCGTTGCATGCCGTGGGATGGGAGGACGGCATGCGCGTCAGCGAGGAGAACGAAGGCGGCCAGGGCGGAGGCGGCGACGTCTCCTCCGGCGGCAACAACCTGCTCGGGGCGCTGCGCCCGGCCGATTTCGGCCTGCTGCGCCCGCATCTGCGGCGCGTCGACCGCACCGCCGGCGCGGTGCTCTACGAGCCGGGCGACGACGTGCGCCACGTCTATTTCCCCTGCGGGCAGACGCTGGTCTCCTTCATGGTGCTGCTGGAGGACGGGCGCGTGGTCGAGATCACGCCCATCGGCCGCGAGGGCGCGGTGGGCGGCATCGTCAGCCAGGGAAGGCTGCCGGCCTTCGCCCGCGCCGTGGTGCAGATCGGCGGCCCGCTGCTGCGGCTCGACACCGCCGAGCTCGACCGCGCCAAGGCGACCTCGCCGCCCCTGCGCAACCTGTTCGCCCGCTATGCCGACTGCCTGCTGGCGCAGGTGTTCCAGTCGGTTGCCTGCAACGCCGCGCACACCATCGAGCAGCGCACTGCCAAATGGCTGCTGTCGGCGCTCGACCGCACCGGCAACGAGGACCTGCGCCTCACCCAGGAGCAGCTCGCCGCCATGCTGGCGGTGGGGCGCTCCTATATCAGCCGGGTGATCCGCGACATGCGCATGGCAGGCGCCATCGAGCCGAAGCGCGGCCGCCTGCGCATCACCGACGCCGACCGGCTGCGCGCCATGTGCTGCGGCTGCCACCAGCAGACGCGCCGGCATTTCGACGATGTGCTGGGCGGCGTCTATCCAAACGGCAACGAGGTCGCCGGCGGCGGCGTGGTCGTCACCAACGGGCCGGCGTTCCGGCCGTAGTCAGGCCAGCCCCGGGAACAGCGCGCGCAGGCTGGCCACCAGCATCTCCATGGCGATGGCGGCGAGGATCATGCCCATCAGCCGCTTGGTCACGCTCATCACCGTGGGCGAGATGATGCGGGCGAGGGTCGGCGCGGCGATCAGCGTGGCGGCGAGCAGGAGCAGGAAGGCGAGCATGCCGGCGCCGAGCGCGGTGATCCGATCGGTGCCCGTCGCGTCATGGGCATAGACGATGAGGGCGGAGATGGTGCCCGGCCCCAGCAGGATCGGGATGGCGAGGGGATAGAAGGCGACGTTGCTGGCGGTGGCGAAGGTCGCCTTCTCCTCGCCGGAACCGCTATGGGTGGCGCTGTCCGTGCCGTGCAGCATGGAGAGCGCGATCAGCAGCACGATCAGCCCGCCGGCGAGGCGGAAATGGTTCACGTCCAGCCCGAAGAAGCCGAGTATGGCGCTGCCGGCCAGCGCCGAGACGATGCAGCCGACGGCCACCGTCGCGCTGACCAGCACCGCCGTGCGACGCTGCTCGGCCTCGCCCATGTCGGAGGTGAGCGAGAGGAAGATCGGCAGGTTGGCGATCGGGTTCATGATCGCGAACAAAGCGGCGAAGACCTTGGCCGCGAAGGCGAAGTCCATGGGGGCTCCTGACGGGTCGGGGCGGACTGCCTAGCAATACCGCCCCGCGCGGGCGTGTCCACCTCCCAGGATGTCATCCCGGACGGCCGGAAGGCCGATCCGGGATCGCGCAGACATCGGAGAGCGATCCCGGCTCTCCGCTTCGCTGCGGCCGGGATGACGATGATGGGGTGGCGATGACGATGCCGCGCATGCCCGCCCCGCCCGTGCCGGTCTTGTGCTCGACACATCGGCGTGGCAAGCCGCGCCCATGACGACCGCAACCTCCTCCGCCATCGCCACCCTGCCACCCCTCGTGCCGTCCTTCGGCACGCTCGCCCCGCGCTACGACCTCGTGCTGTGCGACGTCTGGGGCGTGCTGCACAATGGCGCGCAGGGCTCCATGCCCGCCGCCGATGCGCTGCAGCGCGCCCGCGCCGGCGGGGCGACGGTGCTGCTGGTCTCCAACGCGCCGCGGCCGGCGGAAGGGGTGGCGCGCATCCTCGACGGCTTCGGCATTCCGCGCGATGCCTATGACGGGATCGTCACCTCCGGCATGGTGACCAACGCGCTGCTGGCCGAGCGTCCCGGCGCGAAGATGTGGCATCTCGGCCCGGAGCGCGACCTCGGCATCTATGATGGGCTGGACCTTACCCTCACCGATCTCGACGCGGCCGAGCTCATCGTCTGCACCGGCCTGTTCGACGACACCGTGGAGACGCCCGACGACTATGCCGACACGCTGAAGGCGGCGAAGGCGCGCGAACTGCCCTTCATCTGCGCCAATCCCGACATCGTGGTGGAGCGCGGCGGCGAGCTGATCTGGTGCGCCGGGGCGATCGCCGAGGCCTATGCCGAGCTCGGCGGCGACGTGGTCTTCTGCGGCAAGCCGCACCGGCCGATCTACGAGACCGCCTTCAAGGTCGCGGCCAAGCTGCGCGGCGGTGCGGTCGACAAATCCCGCGCGATCGCCATCGGCGACGCGTTGCGCACCGATCTCGCCGGCGCGCTCGGTGTGGGCATCGACTGCCTGTTCGTCGCCGCCGGCATTCATGCCGGCGAACTCGGCCTCGAGCACGGCGCCGAGGTCGATCCGAAGGCGCTCGAGCGCCTGCTCGCCGACGGCCCGGGCCGTCCGGTGGGGGTGACCACGCGCCTCGCCTGGTGAGGATCGGACCGGCGGACGGGAAAGCCCCGATTGACGGCGGCGGCGGGTGGCGCCACTTATCCGCCAGCCCGACCCGGCGCCGTCCTTTGCATCGGCTGACATGACCCACGCTGCCGCCTCCCCGCATCCCTTCCGCGTCCTGCGCGACCCCGAGACGCTCCCGCTCGAGCTCGCCGGTCCCGTCGTCGCCATCGGCAATTTCGACGGCGTGCATCGCGGCCACCGCGCGGTGATCGGCACCGCCGTCGACCAGGCCCGCTCGCTCGGCCGGCCGGCGCTGGCGGTGACCTTCGAGCCGCATCCGCGTGCCTTCTTCCGCCCGGCCGAGCCGATGTTCCGCCTGACGCCGGGGGCGATGAAGCTCGACCGCCTGGCGCAGACCGGGCTCGACGGCGCGGTGGTGCTGACCTTCGACGCCGGCCTCGCCGGCCTCGATGCCGAGACCTTCGTTTCCGACGTGCTGGTCGGCCGGCTCGGCGTCGCCATGGTGGTGGCCGGCTTCGACTTCCATTTCGGCAAGGGCCGCGGCGGCTCGCCGGCCTTCCTGCGCGAGGCGGGACACCGGCACGGCTTCGCGGTGGAGATCGTCGCGCCGCTGCTCGACGAAGGCGCTCAGGTCGCCTCCAGCGTCATCCGCGCCGCGCTGGCGCAGGGCCGCGTCGAGCAGGCCGCGCATATGCTCGGCAGCCCGTGGGAGGTCGAGGCCGAGGTGATCCACGGCGACAAGCGCGGGCGCGACCTCGGCTACCCGACCGCCAATATGCGGCTCGACCCGGCGGTGACGCTCGCCCACGGCATCTATGCGGTGACGGTGGAGATCGATGGCGTGCGGCACAAGGGCGTGGCCAGCTTCGGCCGCCGCCCGACCTTCGATGACGGCGCGCCGCGGCTGGAGACCTTCATCTTCGACTATGAGGGCGACCTCTATGGCCGCGTGCTGCGGGTGGCCTTCCACGCCTATCTGCGGCCCGAACTGAAGTTCGACAGCATCGAGGCGCTGATCGCGCAGATGAATGAGGACAGCGCGCGGGCACGGGCGGCGCTGGATTAGGGACTGCTTCCCGGGAAGGTCGTCATGGCCGGACTTGTTCCGGCCATCCACGTCTTTGGGACTGAGGAAGGCGTGGATGCCCGGGCCGAGCCCGGGCATGACGTGCGCTCCCGGAATTGCGCATCGGCGGGGGCTCTCCCGCCCTTGCACCGCCTTGCTGCTGCGCTTAAACCGTCCGGCAGTGTAAGGAGCGCGTCATGACGAGCCGCAACAGCGATGGTCGAAGCGACAACGAGGCCGCCGAGGAGACGGCGCCGCGCGATTATTCCTCGACCCTGTTCCTGCCGCAGACCGACTTCCCCATGCGCGCCGGCCTGCCGCAGCGCGAGCCGGAACTGCTGGAGCGCTGGGCGCGCATCGACCTCTACGGCCAGCAGCGCAAGGAAGGCGAGGGCCGCCCGCGCTTCGTGCTGCATGACGGCCCGCCCTACGCCAATGGCAACATCCATATCGGCCACGCGCTGAACAAGATCCTCAAGGACGTGGTGGTGCGCTCGCAGGGGGCGCTGGGCCATGACTCGAACTACGTCCCCGGCTGGGACTGCCACGGCCTGCCGATCGAGTGGAAGATCGAGGAGCAGTACCGCGCCAAGGGCCGCAACAAGGACGAGGTGCCGGTCGTCGAGTTCCGCCAGGAATGCCGGGCCTTCGCCGCCGGCTGGCTCGACATCCAGCGCGAAGAGTTCAAGCGGCTCGGCGTCGAGGGCGACTGGGCCCATCCCTACGCCACGATGAGCTTCGACGCGGAAGCGCAGATCGCCCGCGAGATCATGAAGTTCGCCACCAACGGCCTGCTCTATCGCGGCTCCAAGCCGGTGATGTGGTCGGTGGTGGAGCGCACGGCGCTGGCCGAGGCGGAGGTCGAGTATCACGACCACACCTCGACGACGATCTATGTGAAATTCCCGGTCACCGGCTATCGCGAGTGCAACTCGACGCATGGCGGCGACCCGGCCGGATTGCAGCCGCCGGACAAGGCGGACGACATCCACCTGTTCCCCTCCTATGAGGGGGCGAACATCGTCATCTGGACGACGACGCCCTGGACCATACCCGGCAACCGCGCCATCGCCTTCTCCAAGGACGTCACCTATGCCGTCTACGAGGTGACCGAGGCGCCGCACGACAACTGGGCCAAGGTCGGCGAGCACTTCATCCTGGCCGACAAGCTGGCCGAGGAAGTGTTCAAGGCCGCGCGCGTCACCGGCTGGGAGCGCCACAAGGAAGTGGACCCGAGCCATCTCGTCTGCGCCCATCCGCTGAGGGGCATCGAGGGCGCCGGCGACTATTTCGACTTCCCCGTGCCGGTGGCGGCGGGCGACTTCGTCACCGACGAGACCGGCACCGGCTTCGTCCACCTGGCGCCGGGCCATGGCGCCGACGACTTCAACCTCTACATCGCCGCTCGCCTCGGCGAGGTGCCGCACACGGTCGGCCCGGACGGGTGCTACTACGAGCACGTGCCGCTCTTCGCCGGCCATCGGGTGATGGACGACAAGGGCAAGGACGGCGACGCCAACGACGTGGTGATCAAGGCGCTGGGCGCCGCCGACAAGCTGATGGCGCGCGGCCGGCTGAAGCACCAGTACCCGCACAGCTGGCGCTCCAAGGCGCCGATCATCTTCCGCAACACGCCGCAATGGTTCATCGCGATGGACAAGGACATCGCGGCCACCGACGGCTCGACCACCGACGGCGACACGCTGCGCGCCCGGGCGCTTGGCGGCATCGCCGGCGTCGACTGGGTGCCGGCGAGCGGGCGCAACCGCATCACCGGCATGATCGAGAACCGTCCGGACTGGGTGGTGTCGCGCCAGCGCGCCTGGGGCGTGCCGATCGCCGTCTTCGTCCGCGACCGGGGCGACGGCACGGTCGAGATCCTGCGCGACGACAAGGTGAACCAGCGCATCGCCGATGCTTTCGAGGCCGAGGGCGCCGACGCCTGGTACAAGGAAGGCGCCGCCCAGCGCTTCCTGGGGACCGACTACAGCGCCAATGAATGGCACAAGGTCGACGACATCCTCGACGTCTGGTTCGACTCTGGTTCCACCCATGCCTTCACGCTGGAGGTGCGCGAGGACCTGAAGGTCGACCGCGCCTTCACCGGCGGCCCGGACCGGGTGATGTATCTCGAAGGCTCGGACCAGCACCGCGGCTGGTTCCACTCGTCGCTGCTGGAGAGCTGCGGCACGCGCGGGCGCCCGCCCTATGACGTGGTGCTGACCCACGGCTTCGTGCTCGACGAGCAGGGCCGCAAGATGTCGAAGTCGATCGGCAACGTGGTCGCCCCGCAGGAGGTGATCAAGGCGTCCGGCGCCGACATTCTCCGCCTGTGGGTCTGCGCCTCCGACTATTCGGACGATCTGCGCATCGGGCCGGAGATCCTCAAGACCACGGTCGAGACCTACCGCAAGCTGCGCAACACGCTGCGCTGGCTGCTCGGCTCGCTGCACCATTACCGCGAGAGCGAGCGCGTCGCCTATGCCGACATGCCGGCGCTGGAGCGCATGGTGCTGCACCGCCTCGTCGAGCTCGACAAGCTGGTGCGCGAGGCCTACGCGGCCTTCGACTTCAAGCGCGTGCACGCGGCGCTGTCGTCCTTCATGACCAGCGAGCTGTCGGCCTTCTATTTCGACGTGCGCAAGGACGCGCTCTATTGCGACCCGATCTCCTCGGTGACGCGGCGGGCCTGCCTGACCGTGCTCGACGAGGTCTTCAACCGCCTCGTGGTCTGGCTGGCGCCGATCCTGCCGTTCACGGCGGAGGAGTCGTATCTCGCGCGCTTCCCCTCCGAGACCGGCTCGGTGCACCTGCTCACCTTCCCGCCGACGCCCGCCAAATGGCGCGACGAGGCGCTGGCCGACGAGTGGCGCAAGATCCGCCAGGTCCGCCGCGTCGTGCTCGGCGCGCTGGAGGTCGAGCGCGCGGCCAAGCGCATCGGTTCCAGCCTCGAGGCGGCGCCGGTGATCCATGTCTCCGACCCGAACCTGTTCGCGGCGGTCAGCGTCATCGACCTCGCCGAGGTGTGCATCACCTCCGACGCGCATCTGATGCCGGACGAGGGGCCGAAGGACGCCTTCCGCCTCGACGACGTGCCGGGCGTGGCGGTGGTGCCGAACCGGGCCGAGGGGCGCAAATGCGCGCGCTCCTGGAAGATTTCCCCGCTGGTCGGCACCGATCCGGACTATCCCGACGTGACCCCGCGCGACGCCATGGCGCTGCGCGAGCTCGCCACCGCCCGCCGCGCCGCCGAATGACGCCGTGAAGCTGCGCCGATGAAGCTTCGTCTGGCCGGTCCCCTGACGCTCTATGGCGGCGCCTTCGCGCTCGCCGCGCTCGTCGTCGACCAGGCGTCGAAGCTGGCGGTGCTACACGGCGTCGACTTCGGGCCGAACGGGATCGTCCCCGTCACGCCCTTCCTCGACATCGTCTATGCCTGGAACACCGGCATCAGCTACGGCCTGTTCTCGCAGGGGGCGGACGGCTGGTGGCTGCTCGGCGGGCTCAAGGTGATCGCCGCGGTGCTGTTCTGGCTCTGGCTGGCGCGTGTCGACCGCAGGCTGGAGGCGGCGGCGCTCGGCCTCCTGATCGGCGGGGCGCTCGGCAACGCCATCGACCGCGCCGCCTATGGCGCGGTGTTCGACTTCGTGTCGCTGCACGCCTTCGGGTTCTACTGGTACGTGTTCAACCTGTCGGACGTCGCCATTGTTGCCGGCGTCGGCCTGCTTTTGTATGACTCGTTAATCGGCGGCGCCGCAAAATAGCCGCCCTGCACTGGCATGAGCCTCCGCGGCGACTGACGCGGAGTCCGCTGGCGTGGCGATGACGCCGCCCCGCGGTGCATGATCCGCAGGAGACGATCGGATGATGAGACGGACCCTCTCGACCCGCGCCGTGCTGCTCGCCGCTGCCGCGCTCTGCACCGCCTCGCTCGGCGGCGCGCCGGCCTTCGCCGACGACACGCCGCCGGAGATCAGCCTGACCGAGAAGCTGCTCACCGGGCTCGGGCTGGTCCCGCCGACGCCGCCGGAGATCGATTACCGCGAGCGCGCGCCCATCGTGGTGCCGCCCACCGGCGACGTGCTGCCGCCGCCGCGCGACGCCGGCGCCATGGCGCAGAACCCGAATTGGCCGAAGGATCACGACGTCGTGGCGCGCCAGAAGGCGGCCGCGCCCGGCAACCTGTTTGACGACACCTTCAACGCCCACAAGACGCTCACGCCCGCCCAGATGGAGCGCGGCGCCAAGGCCGGCAACAAGCCTACCTATGGCAGCGGCTTCAAGGATACCCGCGCGAACGACGACAACCGGCTCTCCACGAACCAGCTCGAGTTCTTCGGCTGGGGCAACAAGAAGGAGGATCGGCTGGTGTTCGAGGGCGAGCCCGACCGCGAGCTGCTGACCCAGCCGCCGGTCGGCTACCAGACTCCCGCGCCCGGCGCTGCCTATGGCACCGTCGCCGATCGCGAGGAGGAGAAGGAATGGAACCTGCCGAGCATCTTCGACCGCACGCAGAAGAATAAGTGACCTCGGCCGCGCAACGTCGGCCGGGTAACCTCTTGGGTCTGCTCACTTCGCGGTGATCGGGCCGCGCCGTGCTTCGCAGAAGCGGCGCATCGTCGCTACATTGACGCCCGCGATCCCGCCCCGCGCCGCCGCCCCTGGCGGCGCTCCACATGGCGCCCTTCAACCGGCGCCTGCCGGGCGGGCGCCGAAACGGATGCCGCTGTGACTGGAAGAATCATGCCCGCTCTCATGCTGATCGCCGGCGCCGCCGCCGGTGCTGCCGGCCTTGCCACTGTCGCGCCCTCGCCGGCCAAGGCTGCCGAGGTGTCCGAGTTCACCCTCGGCAACGGCATGCAGGTCGTGGTGGTGCCCGACCATCGCGCCCCGGTGGTCACCCACATGGTGTGGTACCGCGTCGGCTCGGCCGACGAGCAGCCCGGCAAGTCCGGCATCGCCCATTTCCTCGAGCACCTGATGTTCAAGGGCACGGACAAGCATCCGGCCGGCGAGTTCTCACAGGTCGTTGCCAAGCTCGGCGGCCAGGAGAACGCCTTCACCTCGCAGGACTACACCGCCTATTTCCAGCGCGTCGCCAAGCAGCATCTCGGCACGGTGATGGGCTTCGAGGCCGATCGCATGACCGGCCTCGTGCTCACCGACGAGGTCGTGCTGCCCGAGCGCGACGTCGTGCTGGAGGAGCGGCGCATGCGCACCGACAACGATCCCAGCGCGCAGCTTTCGGAAGCCTCGCAGGCGGCGATGTTCGTCAACCACCCGTATGGTCATCCGATCATCGGCTGGGAAGACGAGATCAAGAAGCTCAACCGCGAGGATGCCCTCGCCTTCTACCGCCGCTTCTACACGCCCAACAACGCCATCCTGGTGGTGGCCGGCGACGTCGATCCGGCCGAGGTGAAGAAGCTCGCCGAGGAGACTTATGGCAAGGTGCAGCCGCGCGCCGAGACCGCGGCGCGCATCCGCCCGCAGGAGCCCGAGCCCCGCGCCGAGCGCCGCCTCGTCCTGGCGGATGGCCGCGTCGGCCAGCCCAGCCTGTCGCGTTCCTATCTCGTGCCGTCCTACCGCACCGACAAGAAGGAGAGCGTCGCGCTCGACGTGCTCTCGCAGATCCTCGGAGGCGGCTCCACCGGCCGGCTCTACCGCGCATTGGTGGTCGAGAAGGGCCTCGCCGCTTCCGCCGGTGCCTGGTACCAGTCGACGGCGCTCGACGAGACCCGCTTCGGCCTCTCGGTGACGCCGCGCCCGGAAGTCACCATGGAGACGCTGGAGGAGGCGCTCGACGAGGCGATCGGCGCGCTGGCCAAGGACGGGCCGGACGCCGCCGAGCTGGAGCGCGCCAAGACCCGCCTCGTCGCCGAGGCGATCTACGCCCAGGACAATCAGGCGACGCTGGCGCGCATCTACGGCGCGACGCTGGCCACCGGCTCCACCGCCGAGGACGTGAAGAACTGGCCCGATCAGGTCAAGCGCGTCACCGCCGAGGAAGTGCGCGAGGCGGCGCGGCGCTGGCTGCTGCCGGCGCGCGCCGTGACCAGCCAGCTGCTGCAGGCCAAGCCCACGCCCGCGGCCGCCCTGCCGCCGGCTCCGGGCGCGCCGGACGGCCGTTCCCCGGAGGACCGCTCGTGAGCGGAACGGCACGCGGCGCGCGCCGCCTCATGCGTCCCTTCCGCTCCTTCGCCGCCACCCCTCTCGCCCTCCTGGCCACGCTCATGACCATCGCCCTCGCGCCCGTCGCCCCCGCCCAGTCCGAGACCACGCGCATCCAGCGCGTCGTCAGCCCGGGCGGCATCGAGGCCTGGCTGGTGCATGACACCACCCTGCCGCTGGTGGCGATGGAAGTCGCCTTCCTCGGCGGCTCGGCACAGGACCCGGCCGACAAGCCCGGCGTCGCCAACCTCGCCGCCTCGCTGCTGGACGAGGGCGCCGGCGAGCTCGATTCCCGCGCCTTCCAGGACCGGCTCGCCGAGAAGGCGATCGAGCTGCGCTTCGATGCCTCCCGCGACATGCTGGGCGGCTCGCTGCGCACGCTGTCGGAGAATGTGGACGAGGCCTTCGAGCTGACGCGCCTCGCGGTCACCGCCCCCCGCTTCGACGACGAGGCGGTGGAGCGCATCCGACAGGGCCAGCTCGCCATGCTGCGCCGGCGGCTGAACGATCCGTCGACGCTGGCGAGCCTCAACTGGTCGGCGCGCGCCTTCCCCAACCATCCCTATGGACGGCCGGTCAACGGCACGCTGGAGAGCGTGCCGACCATCAGCCGGGGCGACCTCAAGGACTTCGTCGGCCGCAATCTGGCGCGCAGCAACCTGAAGATCGCGGTCGTCGGCGACATCACGCCGGAGAAGCTCGGCCCGGCGCTCGACAAGATGTTCGGCGCGCTGCCGGCAAAGGCTACCCTGACCGCCGTGCCCGAGGTGACCCCGCAAGGCCTCGGCAGCGAGGTGGTGCAGGAGCTCGCCGTGCCGCAGACCTCGATCGTGTTCGGCGGCATCGGCCTGAAGCGCGACGACCCCGATTTCATCCCGGCCTTCGTGCTCAACCACATGCTCGGCGGTTCGGCTTTCTCCTCGCGCCTGTTCCGGGAGGTGCGCGAGAAGCGCGGCCTCGCCTATTCGGTCTACAGCCACCTGGCCCCGCTCGACCATGCGGCGCTGATCCTCGGCGGCACGGCGACCAAGAACGACCGCGCGGTGGAATCGATCGAGCTCATCCGCGCCGAGTACAACCGGCTGCTGACCGAGGGGCCGAGCGAGGAGGAGCTCGAGGACGCCAAGAGCTATCTCATCGGCTCCTTCGCGCTGCGCTTCGACTCCTCCGCCAAGGTCGCCTCGCAGCTCCTGCAGATCCAGATCGACAATCTCGGCATCGACTATATCGACGTGCGCAACCAGCTCGTCGGTGCGGTCACGCTGGACGACATCAAGCGGGTGGCGGCGCGGTTCAACCAGAACCCGGCGCTGCTGTTCAGCCTGGTCGGCAAGCCGGCCGGCCTCGCGCCGACCAAGGGCGGCTGACCGGGCCCGGCACCGGGCGCCGGTAGCACGGTGGCGCGCGCGATTGCACGGGAACCATGTTCCCTGCCGCGCCTCGCCTGCTATAAGAGCGTCCGGGCAGCGGTCCATTGGGGAGAAGAGGCCGCCGGCGCACGCATATGCGCGGCGCGCGGCCAGCCGTAACAGCGGCGGGGAGAGTATGCGTATGGGTAACGGGGACGCGGGCAAGCGCGGGCAGATCGGCTTCGGACCTGGGCGCGGGGGCGCCCTCGTCCTGCTTCCGGCGCTCGCTTTGCTGCTCGCCGGCTGCGGCGGGGGCCTCGGCGGCGGCAACGGCAACGAGGGCCCGATGGGCTCGGGCGATGCCGGCAACCAGGGCCTGTTCGGCTCGACCATGCAGACCACCACTGTCTCGCCCACCGCCGCCGCTTCGAACGCCGGTGGAACACCGGCCGGCACCGCGGCGGTCACGCCCGGCGATTTCGATGCCTCCCAGTTCACCTGCCCGCCGATCCAGGTCCGCGGCGGCGCTGCCGCCTGGCAAGTCACCGACCCGCAGGACGGCGGCGTGCGCTATCAGGCGACGCTCGGCCAGTTCTCGCGCGAATGCCGCTTCACCGCCCCCGACATGAACATCCGCGTCGGCATACAGGGCCGCGTGCTGCTCGGCGCCAAGGGCGGCCCGGGCAAGGTGAACGTGCCGATCCGCCTGGCCGTGGTGGAGGAAGGCCCCGAGCCCAAGTCGGTCTGGACCAAGTTCTACTCGGTGCCGGTGGAGATCGGCGCCGGCGTGATGCAGGTCGATTTCGGCATCGTGGCGGATGACGTGAACTTCCCGCGCCCGACGCCGGCAGTGTCCGAGCGCTATGTCATCTATGTCGGCTTCGATCCGCAGGGGGCGCAGGAGAAGCCGCAGCGCCAGCAGCGTCCGGCCACCCAGGCGCGTCCGCGGCCGCAGAGCCAGCCCGCCGCGCAGCCGCAGGCCCAGCGCCCGCGCCCGGCAGCGCCCGCCGCCACCGCGGCGCCGGCTCCGGCGCAGACCGCCGCTCCTGCCGCTGCCCCCGCGATCCGCACCGCGCCGGCCACTCCCGCTCCGACGGCGCCCGCCGCTTCGGCTCCTGCCGCGACGCCGTCGGCGCCGATCACCGCACCGGCCGCCAGCGCGCCGGCGGCCAAGCCGGACGACAGCCAGACGCAGTGGATCGGCGCGCCCGCGCCCTCGACCGGCGGCTTCTCGCAATAGCGCGGGAACGGCACGCGGCGAGGCGGCTCACGCCTCGTCGAAATGGCCCCTGCGGATGCGGCGGACCACCGTCCACACCATCAGCATGACGATCGGCACCGCCACCGCCGTGGTGATGCCGACGTCGTAATGCACGCCGGCCGCCTCGGCCCGCTCGTGCAGCCCTTCCAGCGCGTAGTGCAGCAGGCTGATCACGTAATAGGAGATGGCGGCGACGGAGAGCCCCTCGACCGTCTGCTGCAATCTCAGCTGCATGCGCGCGCGCTTGTTCATGGAGCTCAGCAGGTCGCGGTTCTGCTGCTCCAATTCGACGTCGACGCGGGTACGCAGCAGGTTCGCGGCGCTGATCAGCTTGACCGACAGGTTGCCCTGGCGCTGCTCGATGGCCTGGCAGGTGCGCATGGCCGGCTGCATCCGCCGCGACAGGAACTGCTGCCAGGTCGGGTGGCCTGAGATCGGCCGCTCGCCGATGGTGGCGAGGCGGGAGGTGACGATCTCCTCATAGGCGCGGGTGGCGCCGAAGCGGAACAGCGAGGCGGCGGCCTCCGCCTCCAGCTCCGCGGCGAGCGAGGTGAGCGCCTGCAGCAGCTTGTTGTTGGCCGCCAGCCCCTCGCTCTGGCGCATCTGCTCGGTCACCGCGGAGAGCTCGTGCTCGATATGGGCGACGGACGGGGCGAGGCGCTGCGCCTCCGGCAGGCCGAGCAAAGCGAGGGTGCGATAGGTCTCGATCTCCAGCACCCGCTGGACCAGCGCTCCGGCGGCGTCGGTGGTCATGCCGCGGTCGCGCACGAGGATGCGCACGAAGCCGGACGGGTCGGGCTGGAAGTCGGTGGCGATCTCGGCGAAGCCGTCCTCGACGTCCGAGCGGGCGAGGCTGGTGCGGTCGAACAGCCGGTCGAGGGGGAGCGCGTCGGCGGTGTCGGTGACGAGGTGCAGGTCGACCGCGACCAGCAGCGGCCCGGGCTGGGGCAGCTGCGCCAGCACGTCGGCGAGGCTGGCGGCGGAGGGCTGGAACGGCAGGCCGCCCTCGACGATGTCCTCGGCCGGCAGCTCCCAGGTATAGGTGGTGAACTCGGCGTGCCGCTCCCAGCGCAGCGTCGCGCCGCCGAAGGAGACACGGTGCTGCTTGGCCTCGCGCGAGGGCTCGGGCTGGCCGCGCGCCATGCACAGGCTGGCGAAGGCGGCACGGTCGGCGATCGCCTGGGCGCGGTCGACCAGGAAGGCGACGTGCAGGATGCGCGCCGGCGTCGACACCGGCACGAAGGGGCGGGCGTGCAGCTCCGCCAGCACCGGTGCCCGCAGCGGGTGGTCATAGAAGGTCCGGCCGGCCGGGGCGGGCTCCGTCTTCGTCGTCGGCACGTTCATGCGCCTGCTCCTGCTCGCATGCTTCTGCCTCGCATGCTCCTGCTCCCGATACCGGGGGCAGGGAACTTACCGCGGCCGAGTCGGTTGCATGCTGGCGGGACGCTGGCAAGTGTCGAAAGGCGCGCAGGGCCCGTCACCCGATCGTCACAAAGCGGGTGCGAAGGCGCACGGCGCGGCCCTCCGTTACCTAGGGTCGGGCACTGTTGCGCTTTGGCATCAGCCTTTTGGCAAAGCGGGTGTGATTCAGAATCCCGTTTGCATGGGTCAAGGGCCCAGCGCATGAAGATGAGCGGTCGTTTCAGGATTTTATGACATGAGATTCGCGCGGGCCTGGGCCGTTTTCCTGACTGTTTTCGCCATTGCCGTCACCGCCCTCGCCGTTCCGGCCAGCGCCCAGTCCAGGCAGACTCAGTCGCAGCAGCCGCGCGTCTATCTGCTGCGCGGCCTCGCCAACATCTTCTCGCTGGGCATGGACGACCTGACCGCCAAGCTCAATGCGCGCGGCATCAAGGCGAGCGTCCACTCCTATGCCGACCTGCAGGCGCTGAGCAATTACGCGATCGAGCAGGCGACGCAGGGCAAGCGCGCGACCCCCGTGATCATCATCGGCCATTCGCTCGGCGCCGACGCCGCGGTCTATATGGGCAACCGCCTGACCGGCGCCGGCGTGCCGGTGCCGCTGGTGGTGACCTTCGACCCCGTGAACATGACCGTCGCCTCGGCCAAGATCGGCAAAGTGGTGAACTATTATCAGGCCGGCGGCTCGGGCAAGCCGGTGTCCGGCCCGCGGGTGGAGAACATCGATCTCACCTCGTCGGGCGCTCTCAGCCATTTCAACATCGACAAGGCGGCCGAGCTGCATAACCGCGTGATCGCCATGATCCAGCGTCCGGTGCGCTCGCGCCCGGTGGCGGCCAAGCCGAAGCCGAAGCCCACCTCCGACGCTGCGGCGGCAAGCACCGCCACGCCGGACGCGACCCCGGCCTCCGCTCCCGCCGAGACGCCGGCGGCGACGCCTGCCAGCACGCCGGCGGCTCCGGCCGCGCCGGCCACCTCGACCTCCAGCTCCGCCGCGCCGGCCACCGCCGGCACCGAGACCGCCGCCGCGCCAAGCGCCGCGGTCGTTCCGCCGGCGGGTGTGGGTACGTCGAACTGAGGCAGAGGGCCGGGGCGTTATTCCCGAAGGCCGATCCGCTACCGTTTAATGGATGAACCTCATCCTGAGGTGCCCGGCGTTACGCCGGGCCTCGAAGGATGTTCGTCCGGGTGTGCTTAAACGAGCATCCTTCGAGGCTCGCTGCGCTCGCACCTCAGGATGAGGGTGCATCAGCTACGACGCCCGAGCTCTGCCCTCAGGCCGGCACCACCGAGAACACGACGAAGGTGTGCATGTCGCCGTCCTCGTCGCGCAGCGAGACATACTCGCCGGGCACGAAGGGGTGGTCGCCGAAGCGGTAGCCGGTCTCGTCGTCCTCGCTGTCGCCCTGCTCATAGTCGAACACCCAGCTCGACCCGCCCGTGCCGCCGGCGCGATGCACCAGGAAGCCTTCCTCGCGCTCCTCATTGCCCCAGAAGCGGGTGACGGAGCATTGCCCCCGCACATCCTTCCAGGCTTCCGGATCGATGTGGCCGTCCTCGCCCAGCGGCGCGACGAACTCGTAGCCGTGGCGGGCGCTGCCGTCGGGAAAATCCTTCGAACGGGCGAGATGCAGCCGGATGCGCTGGAGCGCCTGCGGGGCGAGCTTGGCGGCGACGTTGTTCATGGGCGTCTCCCTTGTCCTCTGAGCCGGGCCGAGAGCGCACGGCTACAGGAGAGAGGTGTGCGCTTCCTTGATCCGGCGCAAGGATGCGCGAGCGCCTGTGGGCGGGTGGGTAGGGCGCTCCTTCCAAGTCGTCATCCCGGCCGAGCGCCAGCGAGAGCCGGGATCGCGTGCCCGCGTGATCTCAGGGGCGGCCGGGTAGGCCTTTCACCACATTTCCCCCTCATCCCCGGCTTGACCCGGGGATCCAGAAGGGCCGGTGCGCCCAGTCCCCCTGGGTGCCCGGTCAAGCCCGGGCATGAGGGAAGCCGTGGCGGGCCA
Source organism: Xanthobacteraceae bacterium (assembly GCA_029239875.1). GTDB lineage: Bacteria > Pseudomonadota > Alphaproteobacteria > Rhizobiales > Xanthobacteraceae > Ancylobacter. Next base: position 266,780 of record JARBUD010000002.1, read on the forward strand.
CGGCTTCATACCATCTGCTCCGCGCTGCCAACGGATTTTCATCCGTGGTCTAGTTTTTTGACCATAGCCGCGCTAGAGCCTTTTCCCTAGAATGGCTCGAAAGCAAGAACCACTAGGGAGCAGCGCCATGGCCGGTCTCGTCATGCCGGAACCGAAGGCCGACATCCTGGCCCGCCGGGCGCAGATCATCGCCGATTTGCGCGCCATCGTGCCGGGCGAGGGGGTCATCGACACCGAGGCCGAGATGCGCCCCTTCGAGAGCGACGGGGTGACCGCCTATCGCCAGATGCCCCTCGCCGTGGTGCTGCCCTCGACCACCGAGCAGGTGTCGAAGGTTCTCGCCTATGCGCATGCGAACGGCATTCCCGTGGTGCCGCGCGGGGCGGGCACCTCGCTGTCCGGTGGGGCGCTGCCGCTCGCCGACGGCATCCTGCTCGGCATGGGCAAGTTCAACCGCATCCTCGACATCGACTTCGCCAACCGCACCGTGGTCGCCCAGCCCGGTGTGACCAATCTCGGCATCACCACGGCGGTGGCGCATGAGGGCTTCTATTACGCGCCCGATCCCTCCTCGCAGATCGCCTGCACCATCGGCGGCAATGTCGGCGAGAACTCCGGCGGCGTGCACTGCCTGAAATACGGCCTGACCACCAACAACGTGCTCGGCGTCGAGATGGTGCTGATCACCGGCGAGATCATCCGCATCGGCGGGCAGCACCTCGATTCCGGCGGGCTCGACCTGCTCGGCCTCATCGTCGGCTCGGAGGGACTGCTCGGCGTGGTCACCGAAGTGACCGTGCGCATCCTCAAGAAGCCGGAGACCGCCCGCGCCGTGCTGATGGGCTTCCCCTCCTCGGAAGCGGCGGGCGCCTGCGTCGCCGCCATCATCGCCGCCGGCATCATCCCCGGCGGCATGGAGATGATGGACCGGATGATGATCCACGCCTCCGAGGCCTTCGTGAATGTCGGCTACCCGCTGGACGTCGAAGCGCTGCTGATCGTCGAGCTCGACGGGCCGGAGGCCGAGGTGAACCACCTCATCGAGCGCGTCGGCGAGATCGGCAGCGGGCTCGGCTGCATGACGCTGCGCGCCTCCACCAGCGAGGAGGAGCGCGTCGCCTTCTGGGCCGGGCGCAAGGCCGCTTTCCCGGCGGTCGGGCGCATCTCGCCAGACTATCTCTGCATGGACGGCACCATTCCGCGCAAGGCATTGCCGGAGGTGCTCAGCCGCATGGAGCAGATGTCGGAGAAATACGGCCTGCGCTGCGGCAACGTCTTCCATGCCGGCGACGGCAATCTGCACCCGCTGATCTGCTACGACGCCAACAAGCCGGGCGAGCTGGAAAAGGCGGAGGCCTTCGGGGCCGACATCCTGCTGCTCTGCGTCGAGGTCGGCGGCGTGCTGACCGGCGAGCACGGCGTCGGGGTCGAGAAGCGCGACCTGATGCCGTCCATGTTCGACGAGACCGACCTCGCGCATCAGCAGCGGCTGAAATGCGCCTTCGACCCGGACGCGCTGCTCAACCCCGGCAAGGTGTTCCCGGTGCTGCACCGCTGCGCCGAATTGGGGCGCATGCACGTGTCGGGCGGCAAGCTGCCCTTCCCGGACATTCCGAGGTTCTGAACGCCACCGATGGCCACCCTCCTCGTCCGCAATGTCACCGTTTTGGTCACCATGGACGGCGCGCGCCGGGAGATCGCCGGCGGTGGCCTTTTCGCACGCGATGGGCTCATCGAGATGGTCGGGCCGAGCGGGAGCCTGCCGGCGAGCGCCGACGAGGTGCTCGACCTTTCCGGCCATGTCGTGCTGCCGGGGCTCGTCAACGCCCACCATCATCTCGACCAGACGCTGACCCGCGCCCTGCCGGCGGCGCAGAACATCAACCTGTTCCGCTGGCTGAAGGCGCATTACCGGCTCTGGGCGGCGCGCACGCCCGAGGCCTCGCGCACCGCGACGCTGGTGGGCTTGGCGGAGCTGGCGCTTTCCGGCTGCACCACCTGCTTCGACCACGCCTATGTCTTCCGCAATGGCTGCAAGGTCGACGACCAGATCGCCGCCGCGCGCGAGATCGGCATGCGCTTCATGGTCTCGCGCGGGTCGATGTCGCTCGGCGAGAGCAAGGGCGGCCTGCCGCCGGACGACTGCGTGGAGGATGAGGACGACATCCTCGCCGATTGCGAGCGCGTCATCGGCCGCTACCACGACGCCGCGCCCGGCTCGATGCTGCAGATAGCGCTGGCGCCCTGCTCGCCCTTCTCGGTGACGCCGGAATTGATGCGTGAGAGCGCCGCGTTGGCGCGGGCCAAGGGGGTGCGCCTGCACACCCATCTCGCCGAGACGATCGACGAGGAGCGCTTCACGCTGGAGCGCTTCGGCAAGCGGCCGGTCGCCTATATGGAGGAGCTCGGCTGGCTCGGCGACGATATCTGGTTCGCCCATGCCGTCCATGTGAACGCGCACGAGATCGGCTGCTTCGCCGATGCCGGGGTGGGCGTCTGCCATTGTCCCTCCTCCAACATGCGCCTCGCCTCCGGCATCGCGCCGGTGAGGGCCTATCGCAGGGACGGGGTGAAGGTCGGGCTCGGCGTCGACGGCTCGGCGTCGAATGACGGCAACAACCTGCTGGCCGAGGCGCGCCAGGCCATGCTGCTGGCGCGGCTGCAGATCGCGCTGCGCCCGCCGGAAGGGCCGGACACGACGCTTTCCACCTCTGATCCTTCGCGCGACGGCGAATGGATGACCGCGCGCGAGGCGCTGGAACTCGCCACGCTCGGCGGCGCGGCGGTGCTGGGGCGTTCGGACATCGGCTCGCTGGAGCCGGGCAAATGTGCCGACTTCTTCGCGCTGCGTCTCGACGACGTCGCCTTCGCCGGCGGCCTCGCCGACCCGGTCGCCGCGGCGCTGTTCTGCACGCCGGGCCCCGCCGCCTTCACGGTGGTGAATGGCCGTCCGGTCGTCGCCCATGGCGAGATCGTCACCATCGACCTGCCGGCGGTCGTCGCCGAGCACAACAAGCATGCCGCGCGGCTGGCCGCGCTTTCGGGAGGCGCCTGAGATGAGCGAGCGCGAGGTGGGCCAGCGGATCGGCCCGCGCGACGAGGCCGAAGTGGTGGAAGCCGTGCGCTGGGCGCTGGCGGAAGGGCGCACGCTGGATGTCGCCGGCTCCGGCTCCAAGGCGGCGCTCGGCCGCCACATCCAGACCGACCTGACGCTGGAATTGAAGGCGCTCACCGGCGTCACGCTCTACGAGCCGGAGGAACTGGTGCTGAGCGCGAAGGCGGGCACGCCCGTCGCCGAGATCGAGGCGCTGGTGGCTGCCTCCAGCCAGATGATGGCCTTCGAGCCGATGGATTTCGGCCCGCTGCTCGGCCGCCCGGCGGGCGGCGGCACGCTGGGCGGGCTGATGGCCTGCAACCTTGCCGGTCCGCGCCGCCCCAGCGCCGGCGCCGCGCGCGACCATGCGCTCGGCGTGCGCGCCGTTTCCGGCCGCGGCGAGGCCTTCAAGGCCGGCGGGCGGGTGGTGAAGAACGTCACCGGCTATGACCTGCCGCGCGGCCTCGCCGGCTCCTACGGCACGCTCGCCGCCTTCACCGAGCTGACCATCAAGATATTGCCGCGCCCCGAGACGGTGGAGACGCTGCTGGTCCTCGGCCTCGACGACGCGTCTGCCGCGAGTACCATGAGCGCGGCGGTCGGCTCCTATTACGACGTCTCCGGCGCCGCCCATGTGCCGGCTGATGTCGCCGTGCGCATCCCGGTGGTCGCCGGTGCGGGCGGGGCGGTGACGGCGCTGCGGCTGGAGGGCGTCGGCCCGTCGATCCAGCACCGCCGCCGCAAGCTGGAGGAGATGCTGAGTGCACGGGGCGCGCTGAGTTTCCTCGATGCGGAGAACTCCATCGCCTTCTGGCGGACGCTGCGGGACGTCGAGCCCTTCGCCCTGCCCGAGGGCGGCGACATCGATACCGCGAAGGCCGTCTGGCGCGTCTCCGTCGCGCCGATGAAGGGCGCCGCCATCGGCGCGGCCGTGCGGGCCGTGGGCGCGACCTGCCTCTACGACTGGGCCGGCGGGCTTGTCTGGATCGAGATGCCGGATGCCACCCCGCGCACCGCGCTGGTGCGCGAGGCGGTCGCGGCGGTGGGCGGTGGGCACGCCACGCTGATCCGCGCCTCCGCGGCGGCGCGCGCGAGCGAAGAGGTGTTCCAGCCGCTCGACGCCGTCACCGGCGCGCTGGTGAAGCGGATGAAGCAGGGTTTCGACCCCAGCCGGGTGCTGAGCCCCGGCCGCATGTATGCGGGAGTTTAGGCGATGCAGACCAATTTCTCCCTCGCCCAGCTCGCCGATCCGCAGACCGCCCGCTCCGAGCAGGTGCTACGCGCGTGCGTCCATTGCGGCTTCTGCACCGCCACCTGCCCGACCTATGTGCTGCTGGGCGACGAGCTGGATTCACCGCGCGGGCGCATCTACCTGATCAAGGACATGCTGGAGAACGACCGGCCGGCCACGGCCGAGGTCGCCAAGCACATCGACCGCTGCCTCTCCTGCCTGTCCTGCATGACGACGTGCCCCTCGGGCGTGCATTACATGCACCTGATCGACCATGCCCGCGACCATGTGGAGGCGACCTATGACCGCCCGCTCATGGACCGGCTGCTGCGGGCGATGCTGGCGCGGGTGCTGCCGAGCCGTGCGCTGTTCCGCCTCGCCATAGGCGGCGCGATGGTCGCCCGTCCCTTCGCCGGCCTGTTCGACGCCGTGCCTGGCCTGAAGCCCGTCGCCGCCATGCTGCGCCTCGCGCCTGCCCGCCCGGCGACGCGCTCGGCCAGCGAGAGCGAACGCCGCTTTCCGGCCCAGGGACCACGCCGTGCCCGCGTCGCCCTGCTCGACGGCTGCGCCCAGCCGGTGCTGCGGCCGGAGATCGATGAGGCGGCCATCCGCCTGCTCACCCGCATGGGCGTCGAGATCGTGCGCCCCGTTGGCGGCGGCTGCTGCGGCTCGCTCACCCACCACATGGGCAAGGAAGACCTGGCGCTCGCAAATGCCCGCGCCAATGTCGATGCCTGGTGGCGCGAGATGGAGGGCGAGGGGCTGGACGCCATCATCGTCACCACGTCGGGCTGCGGCACCACCATCAAGGATTACGGCCACATGCTGCGCACCGACCCGGCCTATGCCGAGCGCGCGGCCAAGGTCTCGGCGCTGGCCAAGGACGTCAGCGAGTTCCTCGCCGAGCGGGAGCTGCCCGCGCCGGTGATCGCGCCCGGCCTCCGCGTCGCCTATCACGCCGCCTGCTCGCTCCAGCACGGCCAGAAAGTGCGCGTGGCGCCCAAGGCGCTGCTGGCGAAAGTGGGCTTCACCGTGCTGGAGCCGGCGGAGGGGCACCTGTGCTGCGGCTCGGCCGGCACCTACAACATATTGCAGCCGGAGATCGCCGGGCGCCTGCGCGCGCGCAAGGTCGCCAATATCGAGCGCACCCAGCCGCAGGTCGTCGCCACCGGCAATATCGGCTGCATGACGCAGATCGGCGGTGGCACCTCGATCCCCGTGCTGCATACCGTCGAACTGCTGGACTGGGCGACGGGCGGGCCTCGGCCGGGGCTGCTCGACGGCGTGCGCATCGCCGCCTGACAGGAGCGCGGTGGCGCGGCTATGATCGCCGCGCCTCCTTCTCCCAAGGTTTCCTCCGATGACCCTTCCGCGCCTTCTCGTCCTCTCGCTCGGCGGCACCATCACCATGACGCCGGCGGCGGGCGGGGGCATCGCCCCGACGCTCGGCGCGGCCGAGCTGGTGGCGGCGGTGCCGGGCCTCGGGAACGTGGCCGAGATCGAGGCGCGCTCGCCCTTCCGCCTGGCGAGTTCCTCGCTCACCCTCGAGAATATCGTCGCGGTGGCGGGAGACATACGGGCGGCCTTCGCGGAAGGCTTCGACGGCGCCGTCGTCATCCAAGGCACCGACACCATCGAGGAGACCGCCTTCATCCTCGACCTGCTGGTGCGCGACGAGCGCCCCGTGGTTGTCGTCGGTGCCATGCGCGGGCCGCAGCAGGCCGGTGCCGACGGGCCGGCGAACCTTCTCGCCGCTTCCATCGTCGCCACCAGCCAAGTCGTGCGGGGCTTGGGCACGCTCGTCGTGCTGAACGACGAGATCCACGCCGCCCGCTTCGTACGCAAGGCGCATACGGCGCTGACCTCCGCCTTCGTCTCGGAGAATGCCGGCCCGCTCGGGCTGGTGGCGGAGGGCCGGGCGCAGCTTTTCACCCGCGTCCCGCGGCTCGCTTTGCCGGCCCTGCCGCTGCCGGAGGGCGAGCTGCCGCCGGTCGCGCTCCTCAAGATGACGATGGGCGACGATGGTCGCCTCCTCCGCGCCGTCCCTGACTTCGGCTTTGCCGGCCTCGTCATCGAAGGCGCGGGAGCCGGCCATGTGCCGGCGTCGGCGGCGGAGATCGTCGGTGAGGTCGCTGCCGCGATCCCCGTGGTGCTGGCGAGCCGTACCCTTGCCGGCCCGGCCTTCGAGCGCACCTATGGCTATCCGGGCTCGGAGATCGACCTGATCGGCCGCGGCGCGCTGCCCGCCGGCCTGCTCGGCGGGCCCAAGGCGCGCCTGCTGCTTGCCTTCGCCCTGGCGGCGAAGTGGGATCGCGCGAGGATCGCGGCGGCGTTGGCGGCTTACGGCTAGGAGCTGCCGATGAGTATCCCCGTCAGCAGCACGAGGATGCCGCCCAGCACCACCTGCACGATGGCCGAGGTGAACGGCGTCTCCATGTAGCGCGTGCGCACATAGGCGATGGCCGCGAGCTCGAAGGCCACGACCACGCCGGCGACCGCGGTGGCGGTCCAGAAATCCGGAATGAGATAGGGCAGGGTGTGGCCGAGCCCGCCCAGCGTTGTCATCACGCCGCAGGCGATGCCGCGCGGCCACGGGCTGCCGCGCCCGGTGATGGCGCCGTCGTCGGAGAGGGCCTCGGTCAGCCCCATGGAGATGCCGGCCCCGAGCGAGGCGGCGAGGCCGACCAGGAAGGCGGCCCAGCTGTTCTGGGTCGCGAAGGCGGCGGCGAAGATCGGCGCCAGCGTCGAGATCGAGCCGTCGATGAGACCGGCGAGGCCCGGCTGGACGATCTGCAGCACGAAGATGCGGTGGGCGGTGGCTTCCTCCGACTCCTTGGCGCCGCTGGCGACGATCTGCCCGCCGAGCTCCTGCGCCAGCGTCTCGTGTGCGCTTTCCGCCTCGGCAAGATCGGCGAGGAGCCGACGCACATCCGCGTCGCGGGCGCGCTCGGCGGCCTTCGCGTAGAATTGCTGCGCCTCGTATTCCATCATTTCCGCCTGCCGGCGCACCGCGTCGATGCGCAGCGTGTCGAGTAGCCAGATGGGATTGCGCTTGAGGAAGCCCTTCACATCCTGCCGGGTGATGTAGGGCAGTTCGCCGCCGAACTTCCGGCCGTAGAGCTCGTTCAGGGCGTGGCGGTGGCCGTGCTCCTCCTGCGCCATGCGCTCGAACATCGCCGCGGTCGCCGGATAGTCGGCCTTCAGCCGGCCGGCGAACTGGAGATAGATGCGCGCATCCTCTTCCTCGTTGGAGATGGCGAGGGCGAGGATCTCCGCCTCGGTGAGGTCGTCGAAGCGTTTCATGAGGAGCAATCCAAATTTAGAATCACTCTAATCTTTGCCGATGAAGCTGTCGATCCGCTGACAGTCGCGGCCGCCATGCGGAACGGGCATGGCCATACGAAACGGGGCGCCCGAAGGCGCCCCGCTCAAACACTACAAGAAGCGGCGATCACTCGGCGGCGCCGGCTTCCGGCGCCTCGCCCTCGCCCTTCTTGGCCTCGAGGTCCTCGCCGGTCTCCTGGTCGACGACCTTCATCGACAGGCGGGTCTTGCCGCGCTCGTCGAAGCCGAGCAGCTTGACCTTCACCTTGTCGCCTTCCTTGACCACGTCGGACGGCTTGGACACGCGCTCCTTGGCGAGCTGCGAGACGTGCACGAGGCCGTCCTTGGCGCCGAAGAAGTTCACGAAGGCGCCGAAGTCGACGACCTTGACGACGGTGCCCTCGTAGATCTGGCCGACTTCCGGCTCGGAAGCGATGGACTTGATCCAGTTCAGCGCGGCCTTGATCGACTCGCCCGAGGCGGAGGCGACCTTCACCGTGCCGTCGTCCTCGATGTTGATCTTGGCGCCGGTCTTCTCGACGATCTCGCGGATCACCTTGCCGCCGGAGCCGATGACTTCGCGGATCTTGTCGACCGGGATCTGGATCACCTCGATGCGCGGGGCGTGCTCGCCGAGCTCGCTGCGGGCGCCGGTGAGCGCCTTGGCCATCTCGCCGAGAATGTGGGCGCGGCCATCCTTCGCCTGGGCGAGGGCGACCTTCATGATCTCCTCGGTGATGCCGGCGATCTTGATGTCCATCTGCAGGGCGGTGACGCCCTTGTCGGTGCCGGCCACCTTGAAGTCCATGTCGCCGAGGTGGTCCTCGTCGCCGAGGATGTCGGAGAGCACGGCGAACTTCTCACCCTCGAGGATGAGGCCCATGGCGATGCCGGCCACCGGGCGGCGCATCGGCACGCCGGCGTCCATCAAAGCCAGCGAGGTGCCGCAGACGGTCGCCATGGAGGAGGAGCCGTTCGACTCCAGGATCTCCGAGACGGCGCGCAGCGTGTAGGGGAACTCGTGCGCCGGAGGCAGGATCGGGCGGATGGCGCGCCAGGCGAGCTTGCCGTGGCCGATCTCGCGGCGGCCGGGCGAGCCCATGCGGCCGGTCTCGCCGACCGAGAAGGGGGGGAAGTTGTAGTGCAGCAGGAAGCGCTCCTTGTAGGTGCCTTCCAGGCTGTCGATGAACTGCTCGTCCTCGCCGGTGCCGAGGGTGGCGACCACGAGGGCCTGCGTCTCGCCGCGGGTGAACAGCGCCGAGCCGTGGGCGCGCGGCAGCACGCCGACCTCGGAGACGATCGGACGGACGGTCTTGGTGTCGCGGCCGTCAATGCGCACGCCGTCGTCGAGGATGGTCCAGCGGACGATCTTCGCCTCGAGCTCCTTGAGCACCTCGCTCAGGGTCTGGGCCTCGGGAACCGCCTGGCCTTCCGCCGCCAGCGCGGCGTAGTGCGCCTTGGCCTTGGCCTTGGCGGCGTCCACGGCGGCGTAGCGGTCCTGCTTGCGGGCGATCTTGTAGGCGGCGCGCAGGTCGGCCTCGATCAGGCCGCGCAGCTCGGTCTCGAGCGCCGAATGGTCGGGAGCGGCGAAGTCGCGCGGCTCCTTGGCGGCCTTCTCGGCGAGGCGGATGATGGCGTCGATCACCGGCTGGAAGTGGCGGTGGCCGAACATGACCGCGCCGAGCATCACTTCCTCGGACAGTTCCTTGGCCTCGGACTCGACCATCAGCACGGCGTCGGCGGTGCCGGCGACGACGAGGTCGAGCGCCGATTCCTTCACCTCGTCACTGGTCGGGTTCAGCACGTATTCATTGTCGATGAAGCCGACGCGGGCGCCGCCGACCGGGCCCATGAAGGGCACGCCGGAAAGCGTGAGTGCGGCCGAGGCGGCGACCAGCGCCACGACGTCGGGATCGTTCTCGAGATCGTGCGAGAGCACGGTCACCACGACCTGGGTGTCGTTCTTGTAGCCTTCCGCGAAGAGCGGGCGGATCGGGCGGTCGATCAGGCGGGAGACCAGAGTCTCCTTCTCGCTCGGACGGCCTTCGCGCTTGAAGTAGCCGCCGGGAATGCGGCCGGCCGCGTAGGCCTTTTCCTGGTAGTTGACGGTGAGCGGGAAGAAGTCCTGGCCGGGCTTGGGCGCCTTGGCGGAGACGGCGGTGGCGAGCACGGTGGTGTCGCCATACGTCGCGAGCACGGCGCCGTCGGCCTGACGCGCCATGCGGCCGGTCTCGAGGACGAGCGTGCGCCCGCCCCAGTCGAGTTCCTCGCGGTGAATATCGAACATGTCTGTCTCTGGCTTTCCGAAAGGCGAGCCATGGGCAAGACGGCGGGAGGCTCGGGCGAAGCGCCGGTCAGCGCGGTATCATCGGCCCTCGAGCATCCGGCGATCCTGCCATGGCGCGCCGTTTCTCGTCGGTGGCGGCGAGCCCCATGCCCGCCGCTCTTGCGGTCTTCGACGCGGCGGACCATCCGCATGCGCCGTCTTCAATGAACGAAAGGCCCGCGCCGTTACGGCACGAGCCTCGCGTGGGTCAGCGGCGGATGCCCAGCCGCTCGATCAGGGACTTGTAGCGGGCTTCCTCGGTCTTCTTGAGATAGTCGAGGAGGCCGCGGCGCTGGGAGACCAGCTTGAGCAGGCCGCGCCGGGAATGGTTGTCCTTGGCGTGGTCCTTGAAGTGGCCGGTCAGGTTGGCGATGCGCTCGGTGAGGATCGCCACCTGCACCTCGGCCGAGCCGGTGTCGCCCGACTTGGTCGCATATTCCTTGATGAGCGCCTGCTTGCGCTCGGCAGTGATCGACATCGGATATCCTTTCAGGTCATGACGTCGGTGGAAGGCGGGCGCCCATGGCCGGGCCTTCATGGGCCTGGCCGGATAGCGCCGCACCGGATCCGCTGTTCGGCCGGGCCGGGATGTCGTCCAGCGCGGTCAAATAGCAGCGGGTCGCGCAGACGAAGGTCCGCAACGCGCGCGCAACATACACGAAAACGCCAGACTGGCTAGCGGCGTATGTGCAGGAGGCGACACACGGGACGACGGCTACATGCGGAGGTGCACTCCTGCCTCGACGAGACGAGCCTGGGTTTCAGGCATGCGCTTCAGGGCCGCCGCCATGCGCTCCTGCCAGCGAGGGCCCTGCGACGCGGCATCGTCATAGGCCTCCATCAGATCGTCGGGGCGATCATCTGCAAGCACATCGATCAGGAAGGCGGCCTGCAATCGATCCTTGTAGGCCTTCACGCCATTCGGACCCTCTTTGCGACGATCGGAGACGATCAGCTTATGGATGGCGAAACGCTCCGGCCGAGGTATCTGGACCAGGACGCCATCGCGATAGGTGACCGCGACGTCGATCGGATCGGCGATCAGATAATTGAGGTAGTGAAGCGCTTGGGCATGCACGCCGAGTGCGGCCAATGGCTTCAGCTCTTCGGCGTCCTCGAAGGACGGCGTGAGGAATTCCACCAAGAGTTCGCTGCGGCTCTGTTTCCAGCGCCAGACCTTTTCCTTTTCCAGCGACGGCACGGCATCGAAGGCGAAGCCGTCGAGCACGCGCTGGAGCGGCTCGGAAACGACGTCCTCGACCGCAAGGGACAGGCGCTCGAAACTCGCAATGTCGATATCGTTGGTCTGAGCTGCCTGCTCGACGCTGTAGCGGATGCCGAGCTCGCCCTCATAAAGGCGGAAAGCCTGGGCGCCGACGATCGTCCCGCCGAGGCGGAACACGCCGGCCTTCTGCAGCGCATTGAGAAGGGAGCCCGTCGCTGCATCCACGCCCAGGAAGCCTTCGGCCCGCAGGATACGGATGAGCCGCGTCCGGTTGGACCTGCGCTCCGCCCCGGCGGCGGCGATCTCAGTCAGGCGCGCAATCCTTGCGCTCCGCTCCGAGGTGTCTTCGCCGACATAGGCCTTTCGGACATCCGAACCGATGCGATAGGTGTCATACCAGTAAGCTTTTCCGTTGCGCTCGACCCGCGTGGGCGTGCCTCGAATCTCCGAGACCGCCTCGTCCCTCAGCGACTGCAAGAGATCGTGGTAGGCGGCATGGGCAATAGAGGATACGCGGCGGCGCATGGCGTGTTCAACGTCCCGATATTTCGTTGAACATACATTCTTGTTCAACGAAATATAAGAGTGTTGAACACGAACTGTGCGTTACTTCCCCGAATGGAAGATCCGCTTCGGGTGGATCTCGCCGGCTTCGGCCTCGCCGAGCGCGACGAGGCGCCCCCCGGCGGTGATGGCGACCGGGCCTTCGAGGATCGGCGCGTCGCGCCCGCGCAGGATGATCGGCTGGCCATGGACGAGGCGCGCCGCATCCGCCGGCGAGACGCGCAGCGAAGGCAGGCTGTCGAGGCCGATTTCCACCGGGCGTAGCGCCTGCATCGGCGGCGCGTCGTCCATCGCTTCCGAGGTGGCGCGCAGATCGGCGAGCGGCACCAGTTCCTCCTCGGCGAAGGTGCCGACGCGGGTGCGGCGCAGGGCCGAGATATGCCCGCGCGTGCCGAGCGCACGGCCGAGGTCGCGGGCGATGGAGCGCACATAGGTGCCCTTGCCGCATTCGGTCTCGAACACCGCGTGGTCGGCGTCCGGCATCTCGACCAGTTCGAGCGAGTGCACGACAACGATGCGGGCGGCGAGCTCGACCTGCACGCCGTCGCGGGCAAGGTCATAGGCGCGTTCGCCATTGATCTTCAGCGCCGAATAGGCGGGCGGGACCTGCTCGATCTCGCCGCGGAACGCCGGCAGCGCGGCGAGAATCTCTTCACGCGAGGGGCGCCCCTCGGAGGTCTCGACGGCCTTGCCCTCGCTGTCGTCGGTGTCGGTCTGGATGCCCCAGCGCACGGTGAAGCGGTAGACCTTGCGCCCGTCCATGACGAAGGGAACGGTCTTGGTGGCCTCGCCCAGCGCGACCGGCAGGCAGCCGGAGGCGAGCGGGTCGAGCGTGCCGGCATGTCCCGCCTTCTTGGCCTGGAACAGCCACTTCACCGCGCCGACCGCCTGGGTCGAGGTCATGCCGACCGGCTTGTCGAGCAGCACCCAGCCGTCGACGTCGCGCTTGGGGCGGCGCTTGCGGGCGGGGGCCTCGGTGGACGCGGCGTCGCGCAGCGTATCCGTGTCGAGCGGGGCGTTCATTCCTCGTCCTCTTTGTCGTTGTCGGCGTCCTGCCTATCCAGATCGCGCTGGACCTGCGGCGAGCGCAGGAGCGCGTCGATGCGGTCGCCCTCCTCGAAGGAGGTGTCGATGCGGAAACGCAGCTCGGGCACGAATTTCAGCTCCACCCGGCGGGCGATCTCGCCGCGCAGCGGCTTGGCGTTGGTCGCCAGCGCGTCGATCGCCGCCTTCGGGTCCTTGCCGCCGAGCGGCATGACGTAGCAGGTGGCGATCTTCAGGTCCGGGCTCATCCGCACCTCGGGCACGGTGATCATCACCTTGGACAGCGCGGGATCGGGCAGGTCGCCGCGCGCGAGTATCTCGGCGAGGGCATGACGCACCAGCTCGCCCACGCGCAACTGGCGCTGGCTCGGGCCGGAACCCGAGCTCGCTCTGTTCTTCATGATGCACAAACCTTCACGGCCATCATCCGGGTCGCCGGAACCGACGGCCAGCCTCGACCGGGGCGAACGGGCTTGGACCGCTCACCCCCGCGGAAATCCGCTCCCGCGTGCGGGAGCGGTTAAAGACGTCAGAGCGTGCGCTGCACGACCTCGACGCGGTAGCACTCGATGACGTCGCCGGCGCGCATGTCCTGGTAGTTCTCGAAGGACATGCCGCATTCCTGGCCGGACTGCACCACGTTGACCGCATCCTTGAAGCGGTTGAGCGTGGCGAGCTTGCCTTCGTGGATCACGACGTTGTCGCGGATCAGGCGGACATGCTGGCCGCGCTCGACGATACCGTCGGTGACCAGGCAGCCGGCGACCTTGCCGACCTTGGAGACCGCGAAGATCTCCTTGATGAGCGCGTTGCCGAGCATGGTTTCGCGGTTGACCGGGGCGAGCAGGCCGCCCATCGCCGCCTTAACGTCATCCACCAGGTCGTAGATGATGTTGTACTGGCGGATCTCGATGCCGGCGCGGTCGGCCGCGTCGCGGGCTTCCTTGTTGGCGCGCACGTTGAACGCGATGATCACCGCGCCCGCCGTCTCGGCCAGCGTCACGTCGCTCTCGTTCACGCCGCCCGCGCCGGAGTGGATGATGCGAGCCTGCACCTCGTCGGTGCCGAGCTTCTCCAGCGAGGCGATGATCGCCTCGACCGAACCCGACACGTCGCCCTTGATGATGAGCGGGAATTCCTTCCGGCCGGCCGTCTTGGCCTGGCTCATCATCTGCTCCAGCGAGCCGCGGACGGTGGCGGAACGGGCCGCCGCCTTCTCGCGCTTCTGGCGCTGGCGGTAGTCGGTGATCTCGCGGGCGCGGGCTTCGCTCTCGACCACCGCGAGGCGGTCGCCCGCCTCCGGCGTGCCGTTGAAGCCGAGCACCTCGACCGGGAAGGACGGACCCGCCCCGGCGACATTGGCGCCCTTGTCGTCGATCAGCGCGCGCACGCGGCCGAATTCGGCGCCGGCGACGACGATGTCGCCGACATGCAGCGTGCCGCGCTGGACCAGAACGGATGCCACGGGACCACGCCCACGGTCGAGCTTGGCCTCGATGACGGTGCCTTCCGCGTCGCGGTCGGGGTTCGCCTTGAGGTCGAGCACTTCCGCCTGCAGCGTGATGGCTTCCAGCAGCTTGTCGAGATTGATCTGCGCCTTGGCCGACACCTCGACCTCGAGCGTGTCGCCGCCCAGGCTCTCGACCTGCACCTCGTACTGCAGCAGTTCGGTGCGTACGCGCTCCGGCTTGGCGTCGGGCTTGTCGATCTTGTTGATCGCCACGATCAGCGGCACCTTGGCGGCGCGCGCGTGGTTGATGGCCTCGACCGTCTGCGGCATCACGCCGTCATCGGCCGCGACCACCAGCACCACGATGTCCGTCACCTTGGCGCCGCGGGCGCGCATCGCCGTGAAGGCGGCGTGGCCGGGCGTGTCGATGAAGGTGATCTTGCCGCCGAGCGGCGAGGTCACCTGATAGGCGCCGATGTGCTGGGTGATGCCGCCGGCCTCGCCGGAGACGACGTTGGCCTTGCGGATGGCGTCGAGCAGCGAGGTCTTGCCGTGGTCGACATGGCCCATGATGGTCACGACCGGCGGACGCGAGACCAGCTCCTCGGCGGTGTCGGCCGTGTCGAACAGGCCTTCCTCGACGTCGGATTCGGCGACGCGGCGCACGGAGTGGCCGAGTTCCTCGGCGATGAGCTGGGCGGTGTCGGCGTCGATCACGTCGGTGATCTTCACCATCTGGCCCTGCTTCATCAGCAGGCGGATGACGTCGACCGCGCGCTCGGCCATGCGGTTGGCGAGCTCCTGGATGGAGATCGTCTCCGGGACCGTCACCTCGCGGGCGATCTTTTCCTTCGCCTCGACATGGCGGTGACCGCTCATGCGCTGGGTACGGCGGCGGAACGAGGCGACCGAACGCTGGCGCTCGTCTTCGCTGGACTGGGCGGTGACGACGGTCAGGCGGCCGCGGCTCTTCTCGGCGCCGGCCGGCGTACGGGTCGGCTTGGGGGGCGTCACGGGGCGCGCGGGCGCGCCGCCGGGACCGCGGCGGACGGGACGGCGCTCCTCGTCCTCGGCATCCATGGTCTGGGTGCGCGGGGTGGCGACGCGCGGCGCGCCGACTTCCGGACGCGGCGCGGCGGCCGGGTTAGCGGGCTGGGCGGCGCGGGGCGCGGGAGCGGCAGCGCCGGCCGGAGCGGGCGTATCCTCGCCGAAGCGCTTGCGCGCCTCCTGCTCGGACTTGCGCTTGGCCTCCTCGTCGAAGGCGCGGCGGGCCTCCTCCTCGCGCTTGCGCGCCTCGGCGGCCTCGCGCTCGACCTTCTCGCGCGCCTCGCGCTCGGCGCGGCGGCGGCCCTCCTCCTCGGCGCGCTTGCGCTCCTCAGCTTCGCGGACGCGGGCGTCCTGAAGGGCGGTGGCGCGGGCGCGTGCCTCCTCCTCGGTGAGGGTGCGCAGCACCACGCCGCCGGGGCGCGAGCCCTGCGGAGCCGGACGGGGGCTGGAAAGATTGGCGCCGGGCGCCGGCTGGGTG
Source organism: Xanthobacteraceae bacterium (assembly GCA_029239875.1). Classification (GTDB taxonomy): domain Bacteria; phylum Pseudomonadota; class Alphaproteobacteria; order Rhizobiales; family Xanthobacteraceae; genus Ancylobacter. Next base: position 282,563 of record JARBUD010000002.1, read on the forward strand.
CGCAGCGGCGGACGGCCGGGCTGCGCGCTGGCGCTCGGAGCCTGCTGGGGACGCGGCGGCTGGGCAGCCGGGCGCGGCGCCTGGGCGCTTGCCTGCGGAGCGGATGCCGGCGGTGCGGAGGGCGCGGCCGACGGGGCCTCGGGCTTGTCGCCCGGGCCGAGCACGCGGCGCTTCACCTTCTCCACCACCACGGACTTCGACCGTCCATGGCTGAAGCTCTGGCGGACGACGCCCTGCTCGACAGGTCGCTTGAGCGTCAGGGTGGTCTTGCCGCCCTGTCCGACGCCCATCGTCTTCTCGCCCGGGTTCTTCGTATCGGTCATTCGGTATCCGTTCCTGTGCCTCCCCGCCGCATGCGGGGATGCGTCACTTTTCGTGCACTCGCGTGCTTAATCGGCACGCCAGCCGTCGAGCCTTCTCATGCGCGCGAGGAACCCCGCGCTCGTCGGATGCGCGAGCAGGGCTGCATGTACCACATTTGCCCGCCCAAGCGCCAAGTCCAATTGCACGCCTGTCATGCCGTCGACGCGGGCGATCTCGCCGCCCCTCGCCTCGGCGATGCGCCGGGCCAGCGCGTCGAGCTTTCCCGCCCCGTCGGGGGCGGCATCGCTCGCATGCACCAGCACCGCGACCCTGCCGGACTGCAGCGCCTCGATCACCTTGGCGTTGCCGGCCACCACCTGCCCCGCCTTGTTGGCGAGGGCGAGGGCGCCCAGCGCGTCCTTCTCGAGCAGCCGCTCCACCAGCTCGGGCAGCGCCGGATCGGCACGGCCCTTACCCTTGAACGCGCGCCCGAAGGCCTTTCTCTTCATCGCCTCCGCCAGCGCCGAGCGCCGGGCGGTGACCCAGGCGCCGCGGCCGGGGAGCCGGGCATGGATATCCGGCACCACCTGGCCGTCCGGCGCCACGACGAAGCGCAGCATCTCGCCGACCGGCTTTACCGTGCGGCTGGCGATGCACTGCCGGGTGAGCACGTCGCGGGCCTCGTTCGGCCCGGCGTCGGTCTCCTCGGCGTCAGTGAGTGCCGCCTCGTCCTGCACCGCCCCCGCCTTCTTCTTCCAACCGCCGAAGCGCCGGTCAGCCCTGGCTCTCGTCGGTCTCGGTTTCTTCCGCTTCCTCCGCCGGAGCGGCGAGGTCGGCCTCATCGATCCAGCCGGCCTTGACGCGGGCCTGCATGATCAGCGCCTCGGCGTCCTCGCGGGAGAGCTGGAAGCCTTCCAGCGCGCCGGCGATGCGTACCGTCTCGCCGTCCTTGCGCTCGGTCCAGCCGGTGAGGTCGTCCGTGGCGCAGCCGGCGAGGTCTTCCACCGTCTTGATGTCGTTCTCGCCGAACGCCACCAGCATGGCGGACGTGACGCCCGGCACCTCGCGCAACGCGTCCTCGACGCCGAGCTCGGTGCGGCGGGCATCGAGATCGGCCTCGATCTGCGCCAGATGGTTCAGCGCGCGGTTCTGCAGTTCCTGCGCCGTGTCCTCGTCGAAGCCCTCGATGGACGCGAGCTCATTGACGGGCACGTAGGCAATCTCCTCGACCGAGGCGAAGCCTTCGGAGGCGAGGAGCTGGCCCATCATCTCGTCGAGGTCGAGCGCCTCGGCGAACATCTTGGTGCGCTCAGCGAATTCCTTCTGGCGCCGCTCGCTCTCCTCCGCCTCGGTCATGATGTCGATATCCCAGCCGGTGAGCTGGGAGGCGAGGCGGACATTCTGGCCGCGGCGGCCGATCGCCAGGCTTAGTTGGGCATCCGGCACCACGACTTCAATACGCTCGCGGTCTTCGTCGAGCACGACCTTGACGACTTCCGCCGGGGCCAGCGCGTTGACGATGAAGGTCGCCACGTCCGGCGACCACGGGATGATGTCGATCTTCTCGCCCTGCAGCTCGTTCACCACGGCCTGCACGCGCGAGCCGCGCATGCCGACGCAGGCGCCGACCGGATCGACCGAGGAATCGCGCGAGGTCACCGCGATCTTGGCGCGCGAGCCGGGGTCGCGGGCGACCGCCTTGATCTCGACGATGCCGTCATAGATCTCCGGCACTTCCTGCGCGAACAGCTTCGCCATGAACTGGGGATGCGTGCGCGACAGGAAGATCTGCGGGCCGCGCTGCTCGCGGCGCACGTCGTAGACGTAGGCGCGGATGCGGTCGCCGGTCTTGAAGATTTCGCGCGGCAGCAGCTCGTCACGGCGCAGCGAGGCTTCGCCGCGGCCGAGGTCGACGACCACGTTGCCATATTCCACGCGCTTGACCGCGCCGTTGGTGATCTCGCCGATGCGGTCCTTGTATTCCTCGTACTGCCGGTCGCGCTCGGCCTCGCGCACCTTCTGCACGATGACTTGCTTGGCGGACTGGGCGGCGATGCGGCCGAAATCGAAGGGCGGCAGCGTGTCGGCGATGGAATCGCCGACCTGCGCGGCCGGGTTCAGCCGGCGGGCGCCGTCGAGGTCGATCTCGACCGCCGGGTTCTCCACCTGGTCGACCACCAGCAGATGGCGGGCGAGGCGCAGCTCGCCGGTGCGCGGGCTGATCTCCGCATGGATGTCGGTCTCGGCGCCGTAGCGCGAGCGCGCCGCCTTGGCGATCGCATCCTCCATGGCGGCGATGACGATGCTCCGGTCGATCGATTTCTCGCGCGCGACCGCATCGGCGATCTGCAGGAGTTCGAGCCGGTTTGCGCTGACGACAGCCATCACTGCGTCTCCTTAGAAGGTGGATCTACGTTTGGCGTTGGACTTCTTGCCGGGCTTGGCGGCGCCCTTGGGCTTGCCGCGGACCGGCATCTTCTTCGGCGGCACGACGCGTACGGCGACGGCGCCCTCGTTCTCTTCCTCGGCCGCGTCCTCGTCATCGAGGGGAACGTCGCCGAGATCGGCACTGTCGATGTCGTCCTCGTCGATGCCCGCGCCTTCGCGCAGCGCCTTGTCGCGGCGCAGGGCCTCGCGGATCAGCGCGTCGGTCAGGACGAGGCGGGCTTCGCCGATGTCGGATATGGGCAGCGCCACGGTGTCGGGCTTGTCGGCCGGCGCGTCGGGCAGGCACACCAGCGCCTCCTCTCCCTTGGCACCGACGAGGATGCCGCGGAAGCGCTTGCGCCCGTCCACCGGCACGGCCATCTCGACCTTCACGTCATGGCCGGCCCAGCGCTCGAAATCGGTGAGGCGCGCCAGCGGCCGGTCGATGCCGGGCGAGGACATTTCGAGATTGTAGGCGCCGGAGATCGGGTCCTCGACGTCGAGCACCGGCGAGATGGCGCGGCTCGCCGCCTCGCATTCGTCGATGCCGAAGGTTCCGTCCGGGCGCTCGGCCATGATCTGCAGGGTCGGCGGGCTGCCGCCGGCGATCTTCACCCGCACCAGGCGGAAGCCGAGGCCCTCCAGCACCGGGCCGACGATGGCGGCGACGCGCGCCGCCGGCCCGCTCTCGGTCACGAGACGCGGCTCGTCGAGGCGGCCTGAAGCCGCGCTGCCTTCCGGAGCGCCATTGGTCTGGCTGTCGCGTGTGTCCTGTTCGCTCATCGTCCTCGCCGGATCGCAGGTGCGAGCCGCAATGCAAAAAGAGCGGGTCCCGGCGGCGGAACCCACTCTCAATCGACCACCAGGTCGTTTGTGAGATATTTGGATGTGACGCTTATATAGCCAAAGCTGGCATCGGCGCAAGCCGAGGGCCATTGTCGGCCGGGCGCGGGCGGCGCATAAGCGGCCCATGCCCGCCATGAGCCTGTTCCCCCACACTGATTCTGCCGCGCTGACCGAGCGCGCGCCGGCCAAGGTGAACCTCACCTTGCGGGTACTGGGGCGGCGCGAGGACGGCTATCACGAGCTCTCCAGCGTCGTCGCCTTCGCCGGCACGGGCGATCGGCTGAGCCTGATCCCCGGCGAAGCGCTGTCGCTCACGCTGGACGGGCCCGGCGCGGACAGTCTCGAAGGCGACGACGATAATCTCGTGCTGCGCGCCGCCCGCGCCTTGGCGGATCGCGTGCCGGGGCTGGCGCTCGGGCGGTTCCATCTGATCAAGCGTCTGCCGGTGGCGGCGGGACTGGGCGGAGGCTCCTCCGACGCGGCAGCGGCGCTACGCCTGCTGGCGCGGGCGAACGGCCTCGCCTTCGACGATCCACGTCTGCATGAGGCGGCCATCGCCACCGGCTCGGATGTGCCGGCCTGCTTTTACGGCCGTGCCTGCCTGATGCAAGGCCGTGGTGAGGACATCACGCCGCTCGTGCTGCCGCGCTTCGGCGCCGTGCTGGTCAACCCCCGCGTGCCGGTCTCGACCGCTGAGGTGTTCCGCCTGCTCGCCATCCCGCCCGGCATGCGGCGCGGGGAGGTGGCCTCTCCGCCGTCGGGGCGCGACGACGTCCTCGACTGGCTCCGCGCCGAGCCGAACGATCTCGAGCCACCCGCCCGCGCGCTCGCCCCGGTGCTCAATGAGGTCGAATCGGCGCTGGAGGCGACGACGGGCGCGCTGCTGGTGCGCATGTCCGGCTCGGGTGCGACGATGTTCGCCCTCTACGCCGATTGCCGCGCCGCCGCCCACGCGGCGAAGATGGTCTCGGCCGTCCATCCGCACTGGTGGGTGAAGTCCACCGTTCTCGGCTGAGGAGAAGGAATGCACACCGCCCTGTTCTTCGCCGCCGCGGCCTTCTTCGAGATCGCCGGCTGCTTCGCCTTCTGGGCGGTGGTGCGCAATGGCGCGAGCGCGCTGTGGCTGGCGCCGGGCGCGGTGAGTCTCGTCGCCTTCGGCGCGATCCTCACGCAGGTGGACGCGACCGTGGCCGGGCGCGCCTTCGCCGCCTATGGCGGGGTCTATGTCGCCGCTTCGCTGATCTGGCTGTGGGCGGTCGAGGGTTTCCGTCCGGACCGCTGGGACATGATGGGCGGCGCGGTCTGCGTCGTCGGCGCCGCCATCGTGGTGTTCGGGCCGCGCGGCTGACGCGTTACCTCACTCGGGCGATGCAGAAATCCACCACGTCGATCAGTGCCGACTTGGCCGGGCCGGCGGGTAGCGCCGCGAGCGCCGCCTTGGCCTCGTCGCCATAGAAGCGGGCACGCTCCACCGTCTCGGCGAGCGCGCCGTGGCGGGTGAGCAGCGATAGCGCTCGCTCGAGGTCCCCCTCGCCGATCTCGCCTTCCTCGAGGCAGCGGCGCCAGAATCCCCGTTCATCCTCGTTCGCCCGGCGCACCGCCAGCACGATGGGCAGGGTGATCTTCCCCTCACGGAAATCGTCGCCGACATTCTTGCCGAGATCGGCGCCCGAGCCGCCATAGTCCAGCGCGTCGTCGACCAATTGGAAGGCGATGCCAAGATTCATGCCATAGGCGCGCGCCGCGGCCTGCTCCGCCTCCGGCCGCCCGGCCAGCACCGGCCCGACCTCGCAGGCGGCGGCGAACAGCTCGGCGGTCTTGCCGCGAATGACGGCGAGATAGGCCTCCTCGTCGGTGGCGATGTTCTTGGCGGCGGCGAGCTGGGCGACCTCGCCCTCGGCGATCACCACGGCGGCGGTCGACAGGATGTCGAGCGCCCGCATCGAGCCGACCTCGATCATCATGCGGAAGGCCTGGCCGAGCAGGAAGTCGCCGACCAGCACGCTCGCCTCGTTGCCCCACAGCATGCGGGCGGCGAGCTTGCCGCGGCGCATCTCACTGTCGTCGACCACGTCGTCATGCAGCAGCGTCGCCGTGTGCATGAACTCGACGGACGCCGCGAGCTTCACCGCGCCGTCGCCCTCGTAGCCGGACAGCGCGGCGGTGGCGAGGGTGAGCATGGGCCGCAGCCGCTTGCCGCCGGACGAGATGAGATGCTGCGCGACCTCGGGAATCATGGTCACGTCGGAGCCGGTGCGCGACAGGATGAGCGCGTTCACGCGGTCCATGTCGGCACGCACGAGGGTGACGATGCCCTCGATGGAGGGCTCGGCCGCGACCTCGGCGGCAGGATCGAAAGGCAAAGCGACGGCCACGGGCTGTTTCCGGTTTGACGAGGCGCGAGACCATATTGAACGCCCGGCGGCGACGGCAAGTACCGTCCTCCACCGGAAGCACCACCGCCAACCCCCGGAGCGCCCGCACGCCCCCGCCCCCTCGCAATAGCGCAATCCGGTGACGGGGGAAAAGCGGCAGATCGCAGCGACCTCCGCTTTTGCGTCGAATAATGCCATGATGGCGCCATGCGCGAGCTGCTCCGCACCAATGACGTCGTGCTGATTTCCGCGGTCGAGGCGCTGCTCGACGGCGCGGGCATCGGCCATATCGTGCTCGACCAGCATATGAGCGTGCTGGAGGGCTCCATCGGCCTGCTGCCGCGCCGGCTGCTGGTGGAGGACGACGAGCTCCCGCGCGCCCGCCGCCTGCTCGGCGAGGCGGGCCTCGCCGCCCAGCTCGTCACGGATTGAGTGATGGAGGTAAGCCTCGAGGCGCCACTGCAGGAAGTGGTTACGGACGACATCTTCCTCGGCGGCAAGTTGCGCCTGCTCCAGCCCGCGCGCGGCCACCGCGCCGGCCACGACGCCATGCTGCTGGCGGCGAGCGCACCGTCGGATGCGCGCCGAGCGGTCGATCTCGGGGCCGGCGTCGGCGCCGCCGGGCTCGCCCTGGCCGCGCGAATCGAGAATGCCGAAGTGGTCCTGGTCGAGATCGATCCGGCGGCGGCTGCCCTTGCCGCGCGCAACGCGGCGCGCCAGCAGCCGGATCTCTCCGCGCGAATCACCGTGGTGACGGCGGACGTCGCCACTCTCGGCCGCCCCTCCGGACCGGCGCTGCCGGCGGCGCGCACGGCCGACCTCGTGCTGATGAACCCGCCCTTCAACGATCCCGCCCGCCACCGCACCTCGCCGCATGCGGGCCGGGCGCTGGCGCACAGCGTGGCGGATGCCGACCTCGACATCTGGCTGCGCGCCGCCGAGCGGCTGCTGGAGCCCGGCGGGCGGCTCGCCTTGATCCATCGGCCGGAGGCGATCGAGGCGATATTGGCGGGAATGAAGGGCCGTTTCGGTGCCGTGACGATCCGCCCGGTGCACCCGACGCCGGCCGCGCCAGCCATCCGCGTGCTGGTCGGTGCGGTGAAAGGAAGGCGCACCGCCCCGGCGCTGCTGCCCGGCCTCGTTCTGGCGGATCGCGACGGCCGCCCTAGCGCGGAGGCCGAGCGCATCTTGCGCAGCGGCGAGGGGATTTGAGCTTCTTCGTTATCGTCCCAACAGCTGGGCCCGCGCGACGTCATCCTGAGGTGCGAGCGTAGCGAGCCTCGAAGGATGGTCGCTTGAGCGTACCCGGACGAACATCCTTCGAGGCCCGGCGAAACGCCGGGCACCTGAGGATGACGATCATGGGAGGGAGGCGGCGAATTCCGAACGGCATATGGACGGTCGGTTCACCGCTTGAGCGACAACGATCCGCATCCTATCTCTTTCCCCATGGCCAACTCATCCCTCCTCGCCGATCTCCGCCGCCGCCTCGATCCTCTCCTCCCCGCGAAGTTCCGCGGCGACACGCCCGTGGTGCCGGTGGTCCGGCTCAGCGGCGCCATCGGCATGGCGAGCCCGTTCCGCCCCGGCATCACCTTCGCCAACACCGCCAGGGCGCTGGAGCGCGCCTTCGCTGTGAAGGGCGCCAAGGCGGTGGCGCTGGTCATCAATTCGCCCGGCGGCGCGCCGGCGCAGTCGCACCTCGTCTACAAGCGCATCCGCGCGCTGGCGGAAGAGAAGCGGCTGCCGGTCATCGCCTTCGTCGAGGACGTGGCGGCCTCGGGCGGCTACATGCTCGCCTGCGCGGCCGACGAGATCGTCGCCGATGTGTTCTCCATCGTCGGCTCGATCGGCGTGGTCAGCGCCGGGTTCGGCTTCCCGCGGGCGCTGGACAAGCTCGGCATCGACCGGCGCGTCTACACCGCCGGCGAGCGCAAGGTGATGCTCGACCCGTTCCAGCCGGAGAAGGAAGAGGACATCGAGCGGCTGAAGGCGCTTCAGCAGGAGATCCATGCCGCCTTCGTCGACCTGGTGAAGCAGCGGCGCGGGGACGTGCTGAGCGCGGACGAATCCACCCTGTTCTCCGGCGAGTTCTGGGCGGCGCCGCAGGCGCAGGGCCTCGGCCTCGTCGATTCCATCGGCGACATGCGCTCTTTCCTGCGTGCCCGCTACGGCGACAAGGTCCGCACCCCGCTGATCGAATCGAAGGCCGGCCTGTTCGGCCGCCGCTCGCCGGGCGTGATGAAGCTCGGCGGCGGATTCGGTGGAGAGGTCGGCGCGGGGGCCGCCGAAGCACTCATTTCCGCCGCAGAGGAGCGCGCATCATGGGCGCGCTTCGGGCTCTAGCCTGCCGCTCGCGACATCCGGACAAATCGCCATGCCGCCCGTCATCGTGCTCGCCATCGGCGCCTTCGGCGCCGCCGCCCTGGTCAAGCTGCTGGCCAGGGAATCCCGCCGCGTGAACGCCGAGCTCGACGCCGTGCGCCGCAGCGAGGAAGCCCAGGCGCCGCTGCCCGGCCACACCCTGCGCCGCGATCCGGCGACCGGCGAATACCGGCCGAGCGATTCGTAAGGCGGCCTCCTTGAAGTTGTCATCCCGGACGCGCCCAAGGCGCGATCCGGAAACACTTTCCGGCCATGCGCGACCTCATCCTGAGGTGCGAGCGGAGCGAGCCTCGAAGGATGTTCGCTTAAGCGCGCCTGGATGAGCATCCTTCGAGGCCCGGCCCGTGGCCGGGCACCTCAGGATGAGGTTCTTCTCAGGCCTTGGCGGATGAACGGCCTGGAACCCCTCCAATCTCGTCGGCAAACCCTATCATTACCGCGAATTCACTTTGTCCGCCGGGACTTACGCCTTACCCCTTTTGATGAACGAGGGTGACGGCGCGATGTTGCAGAAGTCGGAAAGCGGCTGGACGAGCGAGAAGACGGCACGCCGCCGGCGGTCCCGCCGCTGGCCCTGGATGCTCGCCTTCGCCGCGCTGGTCGCCGCCGGCGGCTACTACTATTACGGCGGCACCACCGAGCCCGCGGCGCCGGTGATGCAGACCGCCAAGGTCGAGCTCGGCGATATCGAGACCACGGTCACCGCCATCGCCAAGATGCAGCCGAAAAATTACGTGGACGTCGGCACGCAGGTCTCAGGCCAGCTGCGCACCATCCTTCCCGATGTCGGCGCGCTGGTGAAGAAGGGCGACCTGCTGGCCGAGATCGATCCCACCGTCTACCAGACCCGCGTCGCCGGCGACCGCGCCAGCCTCGACAATCTGCGCGCGCAGCTGGCCCAGGCGGAAGCCCAGCTCACCCTCGACAAGCTGCGCAACGAGCGCGCCCAGCAGCTCCTGAAGAACCAGTCCGGCAGCAAGGACGCGGCCGACGCCGCCGAGGCGACCGAGCGCATCAGCGAAGCCAAGATCGACGCGCTGAAGGCGCAGATCGCCCAGACCCAGGCGACGCTCGAGGGCGACCTCGCCAATCTCGGCTACACCAAGATCTACGCGCCGATGGACGGCACGGTGGTGTCGATCACGGCCCGCGAGGGCTCGACGCTCAATGCCAACCAGTCGGCGCCCATCGTGCTGCGGATCGCCGACCTTCAGACCATGACGGTCACCGCGCAGGTGGCGGAGGGCGACATCCCGAAGATCACCGTCGGCACGCCGGCCTATTTCTCCACCCTCGGCCTGCCCGACCGGCGCTGGCAGGGCACGGTGCGGCAGATCGAGCCGACGCCGACCATCGTCAACGACGTGGTGCTCTACAACGTGCTAATCGACGTGCCGAACGCCGACCTGATGCTTATGACCGACATGACGGCACAGGTGTTCTTCCGCCTCGGCGACGCCAAGGGCGTGCCGCTGGTGCCGACCGCGGCCGTACGCACGGCGCGCGGCGGCGCCCAGAGCGTGCGCGTCCTCACCGCGCAGGGTCCCCAGGAACGGACGATCAAGACCGGCCTGTCCAACCGCAGCATGACGCAGGTCACCGAAGGGCTTGAGCCCGGCGAGACCGTCATCGTCGGCTCGGGCGCCCCGGCCGCCCCGCGCCCGGCCGGGCCGCAGCGTCCGCCCATGCCGCCGCGCCTCGGCTGAGGGGGCAACAAATGACTTCCTTTGCATCTATCACCCATGACACGCCCTCATCCTGAGGTGCGAGCGCAGCGAGCCTCGAAGGATGGATAGCGAGAACGCCCGGACGACCATCCTTCGAGGCCCCGCCGCTGGCGGGGCACCTCAGGATGAGGGTGTACCTGCTGGAAATGCGACGGCGGGAACGCGTCCCATCGTCGAGCTGATCGACATCAGCCGCATCTACCCGAACGGCGAGACGGTGGTGCGCGCGCTGGATCGCGTCTCGCTCGCCATCCATCCCGGCGAGTTCATCGCCATCATGGGCCAGTCCGGCTCGGGCAAGTCGACGCTGATGAACATTGTCGGCTGCCTCGACCGCCCTTCCTCGGGCCGCTACCTCGTCGACGGCGTGGACGTCGAGGATCTCGATGCCGATTCGCTGGCCGAACTGCGCTGCTCGACCTTCGGCTTCGTGTTCCAGCGCTACAATCTGCTCCCCAGCCTCACCGCCGCGGAGAATGTCGAGATCCCGGCCATCTATGCCGGCGCGCCGCAGGAAGAGCGGATCGAGCGGGCGCATCTGCTGCTCGACCGGCTCGGCCTCGGCGAGCGCAGCGAGCATCGCCCGAGCCAGCTTTCCGGCGGCCAGCAGCAGCGCGTCTCCATCGCCCGCGCGCTGATGAACGCGGCACCCGTCATCCTCGCCGACGAGCCGACCGGCGCGCTCGACACGCGCTCGGGCGAGGACGTGCTGGCGCTGCTCAAGGAGCTGAACGCCGACGGCCACACCGTCATCCTCATCACCCACGACCCGGACGTGGCCGCGCATGCGCGGCGCATCGTGCGCTTCCAGGACGGCCACATCGTCTCCGACGAGCGGCACGAGGAAGAGCCCGCCCGCCCGCCGCTGCCCGCCACCGGCCCCGCCCGGCGCAGCGGGCTGGCGCGCTTCCTGCCCGATCTGGCGGAAGCCGTGCGCATGGCCTTCGCCTCGATGGTCGCCAACATCTTCCGCACCGCGCTGACCCTGCTCGGCATCGTCATCGGCGTCGGCTCGGTCATCACCATGCTGGCGGTGGGCGATGGCGGCAAGGCGAGCGTGCTGGAGCGCATCTCGCAGATCGGCACCAACCTCCTGATCGTCCGTCCCGGCGCCGCCGGTATCCGCACCTCCGGCGACAACGCCACGCTGCTGCCCGAGGATGCCGACGCGCTGCGGTCCATCCCCGGGGTCAGCGCGGTCGCGCCGGAGCGGTCCGCCCGCTACACGATGCGCTTCGGCTCGGAGGACTATTTCACCACCGTCACGGGCACAAGCGCGGACTACCTGACCGCCCGCGACTGGGCCATCGCCGAGGGCGTGATGTTCTCCGCCGCCGATGTGCGCGCCTACGCGCCGGTCGTGGTGCTCGGCCAGACCGTGGTGCGCAACCTGTTCGGCGGCGACGATTCCATCGGCCGCCACGTGCTGGTGAAGAACGTGCCCTATCAGGTGATCGGCGTGCTCAGCGCCCGCGGCGCCAACGCCTTCGGCCAGGACCAGGACGACGTAGCTCTGGTGCCGCTCTCCACCGGCTTCGTGCGGGTGTTCGGTCGGCAGTTCCTCAATTCGGTGACGGTGAAGGTGCAGGACGCCGCCGACATCCCGCGGGCGGAGGCGGCGATCACCGGCATCATCGCCGAGCGCCACCAGGCCGAGGACTTCCAGGTGCGCAACACCGCCCAGTTCCTCGAGACGGCGGTAGAGACGCAGAACACGCTCACTCTGGTTCTGGGCTGCGTGGCCGCCATCTCGCTGCTGGTCGCCGGCATCGGCGTGATGAACATCATGCTGGTGAGCGTCACCGAGCGCACGCGCGAGATCGGCATCCGCATGGCCACCGGCGCGCGCATGAGCAACATCATGCTGCAGTTCAACACCGAGGCGCTGGTGGTCTGCTCGGTCGGCGGCGCGGTCGGCGTCGGGCTCGGGCTCGCGGCGGCGCTGGGACTGGAATGGCTCGGCGCCTCCATTGTGCTGTCGCTGCACCCCCCGCTGATCGCCTTCGCCTGCGCCTTCCTCACCGGCCTCGTCTTCGGCTACCTGCCGGCGCGCAAGGCGGCCGGGCTCGATCCGGTGGTGGCGCTGGCTTACGAGTAGGCCCCTCCGTTCGCCGCGTTCCGGACGGCTCGCAACGAGCATCCTTCGAGGCTCGCCTTCGGCTCGCACCTCAGGATGAGGTTGCTCTTTTTCACAGAAGAGGTCTCCTCATGCTGAGGTGCCGCCCGCAGGGCGGCCTCGAAGCACGCAGGCGGCCATGCCCCTTGCCCCCCGCCGCCCGAACGTTTAGGCGGAGCGCAGGGGCTGGCGCATCAAGGGGCTTGGCGCATGAACGTTCTTCTGCTCGGCTCGGGTGGCCGCGAGCATGCGCTCGCCTGGAAGCTGGCGCAGAGCCCGCTCATGGGCCGCTTCTTCGCGCTGCCGGGCAATCCGGGCATCGCCGAGCACGCCATTTGCTTCGAAAGCATCCCGATCACCGACCACGACGCCATCGTCGCCGTCTGCGCGGCGGAGAAGATCGACCTCGTGGTCGTCGGCCCCGAGGCGCCGCTGGTGGACGGCATCGCCGACCGGCTGATCAACGAGGGCATCCCGGTCTTCGGCCCGCGCCGGGTGGCGGCGCAGCTCGAAGGCTCGAAGCTGTTCACCAAGGAGCTGTGCAAGGCGCACGACATCCCCACCGCCGCCTTCGGCCGCTTCACTGAGGCCGAGGACGCCCGCGCCTTCGTGCGCAGGCACGGCGCGCCGATCGTGCTCAAGGCCGACGGGCTGATGGCCGGCAAGGGCGTCATCGTCGCCATGACGCTGGACGAGGCGCTGGCCGGCGTCGACGAGGTCTTCGCCATGGGCGGCGAAGACGGCGGCTTTCGCACCGAGATCCTGATCGAGGAGTTCCTCGAGGGCGAGGAGGTGTCGTTCTTCTGCCTGGTCGACGGCGAGACCGTGCTGCCCTTCGGCTCGGCGCAGGACCACAAGCGCGCCTATGACGGCGACGAGGGTCCGAACACCGGCGGCATGGGTGCCTATTCGCCCGCGCCCATCTTCACCGCCGAGATGGAGCGGCGCACGCTGCACGAGATCGTCCGGCCGACCGCCCGGGCGCTCGCCGACGCCGCCAGCCCCTATCGCGGCGTGCTGTTCGCCGGGCTGATGATCACCGCGCAGGGACCGAAGCTGATCGAATACAATGTCCGCTTCGGCGACCCCGAATGCCAGGTGCTGACGATGCGGCTGGAGGGCGACCTGCTGCCGCTGCTGCATGCGGTCGCCACCGGCCGGCTGGAGGACCACGACATCGGCATGAAGCCGGAGGCCGCCATCACCGTGGTGATGGCGGCGAACGGCTATCCCGGTCCCTACGAGAAGGGCTCGCGCATCGGCGGGATCGAGGCGGCGGAGACGGTGCCCGGCGTGAAGGTGTTCCACGCCGGGACGCGCCGCGCGGGTGACGACATCGTCGCCAATGGCGGGCGAGTGCTCGCCGTCACCGCCATCGGTGCCAATGTCGCCGAGGCGCGCGAGCGGGCCTATGACGCCATCGGCCGCATCGACTGGCCGGAAGGCTTCCACCGCACCGATATCGCCTGGCGGGCGCTGGGCGAATAGCGCGTTCGCTCTGGCGGCGCGGCCGGCCGATCCCCATGTTCAAACAAATGCCGCGCTCCTGTGGCATGGGGCGTGGCCATGGACGATTCTTCCACCATTTCCCGGCATCGCCATCCGCCGACGGAACCCCACGCGCCGCATGAGCACGAGGCGGGCCATCGCGTCCGCGCGCCGCATCGGCCTGAGCCGGTCATCGTCTCCCCGGGCCCGGAGACGGCGCCGGAAAACCGCCCGACGCTCGCGGTCGCGCTCGGCTCGGGCGGCGCGCGCGGCCTGTCGCATATCCTCGTGCTGGAAGCGCTGGACGAGCTCGGCCTGCGTCCCACCGCCATGGCCGGCGCCTCGATCGGCGCGCTGTTCGCCAGCGCCTATGCTGCCGGCATGCCGGCACGCGACATCCGCCATCTCGTCACCCACACGCTGCGCAACCGCGGCGAGGTGATGAAGCGCCTGCTGGCCGCGCGGGTCGGACGCATCACCGACCTCTTCGGCGGGCTCGGCAACCCCGTGCTGGTCGACGCCGAGCGGGTGATCGACGGCTTCATCCCCGGTGTCGTGCCGCAGAATTTCGAGGATCTGCAGATCCCGCTGCAGGTGGTGGCGACCGACTATTGGGAGCGCTGCGAGCGCACTTTCGCTGACGGGCCAATTCGCCCGGCGGTGGCGGCCTCGCTCGCCATTCCCGGCCTGTTCCGTGCCGTGCAGCATGACGGCCATACGCTGTTCGACGGCGGCGCGGTGAACCCGCTGCCCTTCGACCTCCTGCGCTCCAAGGCCGAGATCGTGATCGCCGTCGACATCACCGGCGGCCATGGCGCCGAGACGCGCGGCGTGCCCGCGCCCTTCGAGGCGATGTTCGCGACCTTGCAGATCATGGCGAGCGCCATCGTCGGCGAGAAGCTCAAGGCCGGCGCGCCGGACATCCTCATCCGGCCGAACGTGCATGATTTCCGCGTGCTCGACTTCTTCCGCGCCACCGCGATCCTCAAAGCTGCCGAGCCGATCAAGGACGAGGTGAAGCGCCGGCTGGAAGCGGTGCTGGGCTAGCTCGTCAGAGTTTTCCCGGCCAGCGCCGCTCGGCGAAGAACTCGCGCAGCAGTTCGGCCGATTCCCGCTCGCCGAGGCCGCCATAGGCTTCCGGCCGGTGGTGGCAGGTCGGCTGGGAGAAGAAGCGCACGCCGTTCTCCACCGCTCCGCCCTTCGGGTCCGGCGCGCCGTAATAGATCCGCCGCAGCCGGGCGAAGGAGATGGCGCCGGCGCACATGGTGCAGGGCTCCAGCGTGACGTAGAGGTCGCATTCGGCGAGCCGGTCGTTGCCGAGCACCGAGGCGGCGGCGCGGATCACCATCATCTCGGCATGGGCGGTGGGATCGGCGAGCTCGCGCATGCGGTTGCCCTCGGCGGCGAGCGCGGTGCCGTTGCGCACCAACACCGCGCCGACCGGCACCTCGCCGCGCGCGCCGGCCTTGGCCGCCTCGGCCAGCGCCAGCAACATGAAGTCGGTCCGCGCCCGTGCGGCACCCGAATTCGCTGCCGTAGAACCGCCGTTGCCTGAATTGTCCGTCGTCAACGTCCCCACCTGCCCAAAAGCGCGCCCGAAGCTCGCAAAAGCTCGCACCGTCTCGCCGGACGTGCTAGCACCCGCGGCCTTGAGACTGGATTGAATCCCATGCCGAAAAACCCGCCGTCCCGCAAGGATCACAACCGCGTGCCGCGCGCCCCGCGTGCATTGGAGCCGGCCGCGCCGCGCGAGGCCGAGCGCGTCGCCAAGGTGATCGCCCGCGCCGGGCTCGGCTCGCGCCGCGAGATCGAGGAGTGGATCCTCGCCGGGCGCGTGGCGGTGAACGGCGAGGTGCTGGAGAGCCCGGCGCGCACGGTGACGGCGGAGGACGCCATCACCGTGGACGGCAACCCGCTGCCGGCCAAGGAGCGCACGCGGCTGTTCATGTACCACAAGCCCAAGGGCGTGGTGACCACCAATTACGATCCGGAAGGTCGCCCGACCCTGTTCGAGATCCTGCCCGCCGGCCTGCCGCGCCTGGTCTCGGTCGGCCGGCTCGATCTCAATACCGAGGGGCTGATCCTGCTCACCAATGACGGCGGGCTGTCGCGGGTGCTGGAGCTGCCGGAGACCGGCTGGCTGCGCCGCTACCGCGTGCGCGCCAAGGGCGACATTACCCAGGACAAGCTCGACGCGCTGATGGAGGGCGTCAGCGTTGACGGCGTGCATTACGGCCCGATCGAGGCGAAGCTCGACCGCGCGCAGGGTGCCAATAGCTGGCTCACTTTGGCGCTGCGCGAGGGCAAGAACCGCGAGGTGCGCAACGTGCTGGGCAGCCTCGGGCTGGAGGTGAACCGGCTGATCCGCGTCTCCTATGGCCCATTCCAGCTCGGCGAGATCCCGCAGGGCGAGGTCGAGGAGGTGCGCACCCGCGTGCTGGCCGACCAGCTTGGCGAGACGCTCGCCGCCGCGGCCGGGGCCGACTTCGAAGGCCCGTTGTTCAACCATGACGAGGACGAGGAGGCGCCCAAAGCCAAGCCGCGTGGCCCCAAGGCCCGCTACGCCGCGGCCGAAGGCGCCGAGGACCGGCATCGCCGCCGGCCGATCGACGTCGAGCCGGGCGAGGGGCGCAGCGTGACCGCCGGCGTCGTGGCCGACCGCAAGGGCCGCCAGGTGCTGGTGCAGCGTGTGCGCTCCACCGAGGCGGAGAAGCCGTCCGAGGAGCGTCCCGCCCGGCGTCCCGTGCGCGAGAGCGAACGGCGCGAGGCCGAGCGGGAAGCCGCCCGGGCTCCCCGTGCGCCCCGCGGTCGGTCCGAAGGCGGCGAGCGCACCTTCCGCAAGCGTCCGTCCCGGTCCTTCGAGGAGGCGCCCGGCGGCGAGGAGGAGCGGCCCGTGCGTGCCCGCCCCGCCCGTACGCCGAGCCGCGACCGGCAGCTCGGCGGCCCGCGCCCGTCGCGTCCGCGCGAGGATCGCGCCCCGCGTGCCGAAGGCGAGGGAACGGAAAGGCCGTTCCGCAGCCGTAATGATCGCCCGGAGCGGGCCGAGCGTGCGCCGCGCGGCGACCGTCCCTTCCGCGAGCGCACACCGCGTCCCGAGGGAGATCGTCCGTTCCGCGAACGCGGTCCCCGGCCCGACGGTGATCGCCCCTTCCGCCCGCGCGGCCCTAGGCCCGAGGGCGCGGGCGACGAGCGTCCCCCGCGCCGCGAGCGGCCCGAGGGCGGCCGCCCGTTCCGAGGCGAGGGCAGCGACCGGCCGTATAGTGGGCGGGTGAAATCCGAGCAGCATCGCGGCCGACCGGACCGCTTCGAGGAGCGCGGCGAGGGTGAGCGTCCCGCGCAGCCGTTCCGCGAACGCGCGCCGCGTCCCGAGGGCGACCGTGCCCCGCGCGGGGATCGTCCGTTCCGCGAGCGGGGACCCCGACCGGAGGGCGAGCGTTCCTTCCGCCCGCGTGCGTCGCGCCTGGAAGGCGATGAGCGTCCCCCGCGTCGCGAGCGCCCCGAAGGCGAGCGTTCGTTCCGTCCGCGCGACCCGCGTCCCGAAGGAGACCGCAGCGAGCGTCCGCCGCGTCGCGAGCGACCGGAGGGCGAGCGTCCCTTCCGCTCCCGCGAGGACCGTCCGGCCCGCAGCGAGGGCGATCGCCCGGCGCGTCCGTTCCGCGGGCGCACGGCCCGGCCGGAAGGCGAGCGTTCCTTCGGGCAGCGTGAGGATCGCGCGCCGCGCGGCGAGCGCCCGGCCGGAAAGTCCTTCGACAAACGTCCCGGCGGCAAGCCTTCGGGTGGCAAGCCTCCGGGCGGCCGTCCCTTCGGTGGAAAACCTGGCGGCCGGGCGGGTGGCGGCAAGCCGTTCGGTGGCAAGCCGGGTGGAAAGCCCGGCGGACGTCCGCCGCGCACGCCGCGTAGCTGACGGTCTCCATGCGCATCGTAGGCGGACGCTTCAAGGGGCGGACGCTGCAAGGCCCCTCCTCCAACGCCACGCGGCCGACCTCCGACCGGCTGCGCGAGGCGCTGTTCAACGTGCTCGCCCATGCCTATGACGACGCGGCGGAGGGCGCGCGCGTGCTCGACCTCTTCGCTGGCACCGGCGCGCTGGGGCTGGAGGCGCTCTCGCGCGGGACGAAATTCGCCGTCTTCGTCGAGGAGGCGCCGGAGCCGCGCGGTATAATCCGCGCCAATGTCGAGGCGCTGGGGGTCGGCGGCATCACCCGCATCTTCCGCCGCGACGCGACGAAGCTGGGCGAGGCGCTGGCGAGCGATGCCTTCGACCTCGTCTTCTGCGACCCGCCCTATGGCCGGGGCCTAGCGGAGAAGGCGCTCATCGGCGCGCGCGACGGCAAATGGCTGGCGTCTGGCGCGCTCGTCGTCGTCGAGGAGGCGGTCGAGGCCGCCTTCGCCGCGCCGGACGGCTTCGAGGAGCTGGAGCGCCGGCGTTACGATGCGAGCGAGATCGTCATCCTGCGGGCGGCGGGCTGACCGACGCTTCTCCAAAAAGCATCTTCATCCTGAGGTGCTCGCGCAGCGAGCCTCGAAGGATGGTCGGCGCCGTGCACCCAGATGAGCATCCTTCGAGGCCCCGGCGAAACGCCGGGCACCTCAGGATGACGTCGTTTTGGGACGAATAAATCCAGGCAGGGGCGAAAAACCCCTCACCCCACCTCCTCCACCGCCGCGATGATCCGCTCGATGTCCTCCGGGCGCGACAGGCGGTGGTCGCCGTCCTTCACCAGGGTCAGCACCACGTCGTCCTCGGCGAGGCAGGTCGTGAGGCGCACGGCGTGCTGCCACGGCACGGTGTCGTCGGCGACGCCCTGCAGGATGCGCACCCGGCAGCCCACCGCGAAGGGTGCGCCGAGCACGAGGTTGGTCCTTCCGTCCTCGATCAGAGCGCGGGTGAAGGGCTGGGGCGGGCCATATTCCGATTCCCGGTACCACACGCCCTTCTCCATCACCTCGGCGCGCACCTTCTTGGTCATCTTGTTCCAGACCAGCTCCTCGGTGAAATCCGGGGCCGGGGCGATCAGCACCAGCGCCGCGAGACGGCCCTTGTCGCCACGTGCGGCGAGCGCCCGCGCCAGCAGCAGAGCGATCCAGCCGCCCATGGAGGAGCCGACCACGATCTGCGGGCCGCTGGTCTCGCTGTCGAAGACCGCGAGCGCCTCCTCGGCCCAGCGGGAGATCGTGCCGTCGATGAAATCGCCGTCCGATTCGCCATGGCCGGAATAGTCGAAGCGCACGACCTGCCGGCCGGTGCGTGTGCCCCAGGCGGCGAGCTCCTCGGCCTTGGTGCCGCGCATGTCGGACTGGAAGCCGCCGCACCACATCACGCCGGGATGCTCCGGCGTCGAACGGCGAGTGGCTGCAGGCGTCGTCCGCACCGCGATCCGGCGCGAATCCGCGCCCACGGTGATGAAGCGGGGCGGGGTTTCGGCGGCATCGGTCATGCTCGGCTTACCTCTTCCTCGACGGCGGGCGGGTTGCGATTCGCGTCCGCCGCGCCATCTTGGCTTACAGGCGGGCGCCCCGCGCGAACAGCGCGAAGGCCCACGCTGGCGCAGATGTGCAACCCCATTCGGGAAATGCACGCGTTCTGCGCTGTCACGCCGTTGACTTCTGACGGGTTTGTCACGATCTTCTGCGACCGTTTCACGCGCGCGCAAGACGAGCCGGCCGGCACCCTTCCGAGGCGCGGTGAAACGAAACTTCTGAAATGGCAGAGGAGAGAACCGCCATTCGTCGCCCCATGAGACCCGTCGCGCCGGAGAAGGAAGGCCCGCGCGTCAACGAAGACATCCGCACCCGCGAAGTCCAGCTGATCGATCAGGATGGGCAGAATCTCGGCGTCTTTCCGACGCGGGACGCCATTCTGCGTGCGCAGGACGCTGGTCTCGACCTCGTCGAGATCGCTCCCAATTCGGTCCCGCCGGTCTGCAAGATCCTCGATTACGGCCGCTTCAAGTACCAGAACCAGAAGAAGGCCAACGAGGCGCGCAAGAAGCAGCACGTCGTCGAGATCAAGGAGATCAAGCTGCGCCCCGGCATCGACACGCACGACTACGACGTGAAGATGAAGGCGATCCACCGCTTCTTCGGCGAGGGTGACAAGGTGAAGGTCACCCTGCGCTTCCGCGGTCGCGAGATGGCGCACCAGGAGCTTGGCTACAAGCTGCTGAACAAGGTCAAGGAAGAGCTGGCGACCATCGCCAAGGTCGAGTCCGAGCCTTCGCTGGAAGGTCGGCAGATGACCATGGTGCTCGCCCCGCGCTGAGCGGCTCGGCGTCACCTCATTTTAGCGTCATCCCGGAACGGCCGTCAGGCCGTATCCGGGATCGCTTCCCGTATCGCTGGACGTCACGCGATCCCGGCTCTCCGCTTCGCTGCGGCCGGGATGACGCCTGATCGTGCCTATTCCGGCAGGCTGCCATTCTCCGCGAGCACGGCGCCGGCGAGGTAGAGCGAGCCGGCGATCAGCACCCGCGGCGCGGCCCCGACGGGGAAGTTACGCAGCCCGTCCAGCGCGGCCCCGACGCTCAGTGCGGTCGAGGCGTCCATGCCGTGAACGCGGGCGGCCGCGGCGAGCGCCTCCGGCGGCTGCGCCTTGTGCTCGCCCGGCACCGGCACCGCGATCAGTTCGCGCGCCAGCCCGGCGAAGGGCGCCAGGAAGGCGCCGGAATCCTTCGTGCCGAGCATGCCGACGATCAGCACCAGCGGACGTGGCACCCGGTCCTCGAGATCGGCGAGCGCGGCGGCCAGCGCCTGCCCGCCGGCAGCGTTGTGGCCGCCGTCGAGCCAGATGTCGACGCCTTCCGGCGCGCGCTGGGTCAGCGGTCCCGGACCGAGCCGCTGCAGCCGCGCCGGCCATTGCGCCGCGCGCATGCCCTCCTCGAAAGCGTGCGAGGGAAGGCCGAGATCGGCGACGCGCAGCGCCTCCACCGCGAGGCCGGCATTGCCGATCTGGTGCGGCCCGACGAGACGCGGGCGCGGCAGGTCAAGGAGGCCCGCCTCGTCGGCGACGACAAGACGGCCGCCTTCCTCATGCGCCTGGTACTGTTCGCCCATGATGTGCAGGGGTACGCCGAGCCTTGCTGCCTGCCGCTCGATGGCCGCGAGCGCCTCGCGCGGCTGGCGCCCGAGCACGGCGGGCACGCCGCGCTTCAAGATGCCGGCCTTCTCCCGCGCGATGGCGTCGACCGTTTCGCCGAGGAAATCGACATGGTCGATGGAGACGGGCGTGATGACGCTGATGAGCGGCTTGTCGACGACATTGGTGGCGTCGAGCCGGCCCCCTAAGCCGACCTCCAGCAGCAATATGTCCGCCGGCACCTCGGAAAAGAGCAGCAGCGCGGCGGCGGTGGTGATCTCGAAGAAGGTGATCGGCTCGCCGTCATTCGCCGCCTCCGCGCGCGCCAGCGCGTCGGTCAGCGTCGCGTCGTCCACCAGCGTGCCGGCGAGGCGGATGCGCTCGTTGAAGCGCACCAGATGCGGCGAGGTGTAGACATGCACGCGCTTGCCGGCGGCTTCCAGCACCGCGCGCATGAAGGCGACGGTCGAGCCCTTGCCGTTGGTGCCGGCGACATGGATCACCGGCGGCAGGCGGCGCTCGGGATGGTCCAGCCGCTCCAGCACCCGCCACATGCGGTCGAGCGACAGGTCGATCAGCTTCGGGTGCAGCGCCAGCAGGCGGTCGAATATGTCCTCGACCGGCCGGCGCTCCCCGGCGGGATCGGGGCCGGCGGCGGGAAGCGCGGCCATGATGGGCCTCAGACGCCCGCCGGCGCGGACGGCGGCAGCGTCGGGGCGTCCGCCGGCACGACCGGGGTCTCGGCGCCGGAACCGTTCAGCGAGGCCTTGGCAGCGCCACTGGCGGCGGGCGCGCGCATCAGCAGCCGGCACAGCCGGGCGAGGGTCGGGCGCATCTCGTGGCGGTGTACGACGAGATCGATCATGCCGTGGTCGCGCAGATATTCCGCGCGCTGGAAGCCCTCGGGCAGCTTCTCGCGGATGGTCTGCTCGATGACGCGTGGGCCGGCAAAGCCGATCAGCGCGCCCGGCTCGGCGATCTGGATGTCGCCCAGCATGGCGTAGGAGGCGGTGACGCCGCCGGTGGTCGGGTTCACCAGCACGACGATGTAGGGCAGGCGCGCCTCGCGCAGCTCCTGGATGGCGCAGGTGGTGCGCGGCATCTGCATCAGCGAGAGGATGCCCTCCTGCATGCGCGCGCCGCCGGAGGAGGCGAACATGATGAAGGGCGTGCCGCGCGAGGCGGCGGTCTCCAGCCCGGTGACGATGGCCTCGCCAGCCGCCATGCCGAGCGAACCACCCATGAAGCCGAAATCCTGCACCGCGATGGTGACTGGCAGGCCTTCCAGCTTGCCGTAGCCGACCTTCACCGCGTCCTGCGCGCCGGTCTTGGCGCGGGCGTCCTTCAGGCGGTCGGCATAGCGCTTCTCGTCACGGAACTTCAGCGGGTCGACGGGGACCTGGGGCAGCGCGACGTCGTACCATTTGCCGCCGTCGAACATGGAGCGCAGCCGTGCGGTCGGCTCCATGCGCATGTGGTAGCCGGAGCCGGGGACGACGAAGAGGTTCGCCTCCAGGTCCTTGTGGAACACCAGCTGGCCGGTCTCGGGACACTTCACCCAGAGATTCTCCGGCACCTCCCTGCGGTTCAGGAAGGAGTTGAGCTTCGGGCGGACGACGTTCGAGATCCAGTTCAACGGTACGGCTCCGGACGGTGGTGTCGGACGGCCGCTCGTCGCGGCCGGCCTTCATCTAATCGCCGAGGGCGGCGATGAAAAGGCAAGCGCGGCGATAACGCGCCGTGCCGAGCGTCCCGCTCTCTACTCGGCCGCCTGCCGCCGGGCGCCATGCACGGCCGCGGCGAGGTCACCGACGAGGCGGGTGACGGCGGGGATGGTGGCGGGCGTCGCCTTGTCCTCGGCGTCGAGCGTGCCGCGCAGCGCGTCGATCAGCGCCGAGCCGACCACCACGCCGTCCGCGCCGGCGGCGATGGCGGCGGCGTGCTCGGGCGTCTTCACGCCGAAGCCGACCGCGACCGGCAGGGCGGTGTGGCGCTTGATGCGGGCGACCGCCTGGGCGACGACGTCGGGCTTCGGCGTCGCCGCGCCGGTGATGCCGGTGATGGAGACGTAGTAGACGAAGCCAGCCGTGTTCGCGAGTACCGCCGGCAGGCGCTTGTCATCCGTCGTCGGCGTGGCAAGCCGGATGAAGGCGAGGCCGGCGAGCAGCGCCGGCAGGCAGAGCTCGTTGTCCTCTTCCGGCGGCAGGTCGACGACGACCAGCCCGTCGACGCCCGCTTCCTTGGCGTCGGCGAGGAAGCGGTCGACGCCATAGATGTAGATCGGGTTGTAATAGCCCATCAGCACGATCGGCGTGCTGTCGTTGGTCTCGCGGAAGGCGCGGACCATGGCGAGCGTCTTCCTCAGCGTCTGGCCGGCTTTGAGCGCGCGCAGGCCCGCGGCCTGGATCGCCGGGCCGTCGGCCATCGGATCGGTGAAGGGCACGCCGAGCTCGATGACGTCGGCGCCGGCCCCCGGGAGCGCCTTCAAGAGCGCCAGCGAGGTGTCGTAGTCGGGATCGCCGGCGGTGACGAAGGTCACGAGCGCGGCGCGGCCTTCGCTCGCGCAGGAAGCGAAGCGCACATCGAGGCGGGTGGTCATAGGCGGGTCCCCAGAATGTCCGCCACCTGCGGGATATCCTTGTCGCCGCGGCCGGAGAGATTGACGACCATCAGATGGTCCTGCGGGAAGGTCGGGGCGAGCTCGGCCACCTTGGCGAGGGCATGCGCCGGCTCCAGCGCCGGGATGATGCCCTCGAGCTTGGCCACCAGCTGGAAGGCGCTCAGCGCCTCTTCGTCGGTGGCGGAGATGTAGGTGGCGCGGCCGATGTCGTGCAGCCAGGAATGCTCCGGGCCGATGCCGGGATAGTCGAGGCCGGCGGAGATGGAGTGCGCCTCGGCGATCTGGCCGTCATCGTCCATCAAGAGGTAGGTGCGGTTGCCGTGTAGCACGCCCGGACGCCCGCCGGTGAGCGAGGCGGCGTGCTCGCCGGTCGGGATGCCGTGGCCGGCCGCCTCGACGCCGAAGATCTTCACGCTGGGATCGTCGAGGAACGGGTGGAACAGGCCCATGGCGTTGGAGCCGCCGCCGATGCAGGCGACGAGGCTGTCCGGCAGCCGGCCCTCGGCTTCCAGCATCTGCTCGCGGGTCTCGTTACCGATGACGCTCTGGAAGTCGCGCACCATGCCCGGATAGGGATGCGGGCCGGCGACGGTGCCGATGCAGTAGAAGGTGCTGTCGACATTGGTCACCCAGTCGCGCAGCGCCTCGTTCATCGCGTCCTTCAGCGTCTTCGAGCCGGACTGCACGGGCACCACGGTGGCGCCGAGCATCTTCATGCGGAAGACGTTGGGCGCCTGACGCGAGACGTCGACCGCGCCCATATAGACCACGCATTCGAGCCCGTAGCGCGCGCAGAGCGTGGCGGTGGCGACGCCGTGCTGGCCGGCGCCGGTCTCGGCGATGATCCGCTTCTTGCCCATGCGGCGGGCGAGCAGGATCTGGCCGAGCACGTTGTTCACCTTGTGCGAGCCGGTGTGGTTCAGCTCCTCGCGCTTGAAGTAGATCTTCGCGCCCTTGCCCGGCTCGGAGTTCGCGCGCAGGTGCTCGGTCAGCCGCTCGGCGTAGTAGAGCGGGCTCGGCCGGCCGACATAGTGCTTCAGCCCGGCATCCATCTCCGCCTTGTAGGCGGGATCGGCCTTGGCCTCGTTGTAGGCCTTCTCCAGGTCGAGGATCAGCGGCATGAGCGTTTCGGCAACGAAACGACCGCCGAATATGCCAAAATGCCCGCTCTCATCAGGCCCGGTACGGAAGGAATTGGGAACGTTCACGACAGGCTCGTCTCTCTGGAAGATGAAGGCTTCGCCGGCTTGCCGCCGGTCGGAGGATTGAAGGAGGCCTCGGCCGCCCGCGCCTCGCGGATGAAGGCGAGGATGCGGGCGGGGTCCTTGACGCCGGCCACGCGCTCGACGCCGGAGGAGACGTCGACGCCGAAGGGGCGCACGCGCCGTATGGCGTCGCCGACATTCTCCGGCCCGAGGCCGCCCGACAGCAGATAGGGGATCGACAGGTCGAGGTCGGCGAGCAGGTCCCAGTCGAAGGGCACGCCATTGCCGCCGGGCAGCAGGGCGTCCTTCGGCGGCTTGGCGTCGAGCAGCAACCGGTCGGCGACGCCCTCATAGGCGGCGAGCCGGGCGAGGTCGGCGGCGGAGGCGATGCCGACGGCCTTCATCACCGGCAGCTCGAAGCGCGTGCGGATGGCTTCGACGCGTTCCGGGCTTTCCTTGCCGTGCAGCTGCAGCATGTCGGGGCGGACGGCGGCGATGATGTCCGCGAGCGCCGCGTCGTCGGCGTCGACGGTGAGCGCGACGATGCCGACCTTTTGGCCGACCCCTTTGTCCGCCCGGCCGCGCGCGCGTGCCGCGAGGGCGCTCGCGGTCGCTAGATCGACATGGCGCGGGCTCGGCGGGAAGAACACCATTCCCACCATGTCGGCACCCGCGCCGAGCGCCGCATCCAGCGTCTCGGGGGTACTGAGCCCGCAGATTTTGATCTCAAGCGACAAGGCCGTCTCCTCGAAGAGAGCCACCTAGCACGGAACAGGCGGCGGAGGCGAGGTTTTGGTAGTGGGCCGCGGCATGCGAAAGGCAGTCATCCCGGCCGTAGCGAAGCGGAGAGCCGGGATCGCTGCCCATTCTGATGACGATCCCGGATCGGCCTGCGGCCGTCCGGGATGACGGCAACAACAGGGCCAACGATCCGTAGAACAGAACCGCCGTCGCGCCCACCATTTTACCCCTTCCGCGACGACAATCCGCATGCTACTCACATTTCACTGTGAAATCTTCTATTTCACGCTATATTCATGCATATAGGCGGCATTCGCATCCCGCCGCATCGTGGAGACTGCCCCATGCGCCTCTCGCGCCGCCTCATCCTCACGACGACCCTGGCCGCCGCTTTGGCGCCGTTCGTCCTCTCCTCCTCGCCGGCGCGCGCGCAGGACGCGCCGGGCTCCATCCTCAACGCCTCCTACGACGTGGCGCGCGAGCTGTTCGAGGCGGTGAACAAGCAGTTCGAGCCGGCCGAGAAGGCCAAGACCGGCAAGGACATCAAGGTCAACCAGAGCCATGCCGGCACCTCCAAGCAGGCGCGCTCCATCGTCGAGGGTCTCGACGCCGACGTGGTGACCTTCAACCAGATCACCGACATCACCTTCCTGGTCGACAAGGGCTTCGTCGCCAAGGACTGGCAGACCCGCCTGCCCAACGCGGCCTCGCCCTGGTATTCCTTCCCCGCCTTCCTGGTGCGCAAGGGCAATCCGAAGGGCGTGAAGGACTGGGACGACCTGGTCCGTGACGACGTGAAGCTGGTCTTCCCCAATCCGAAGACCTCGGGCAACGCCCGCTACACCTATCTCGCCGCCTATGCCTATGCGCTGAACAAGTTCGGCGGCGACGAGGCCAAGGCCGACGCCTTCGCCAAGAAGCTGCTCTCCAACGTCGTGGTGTTCGACACCGGCGGGCGCGGCTCCACCACCACCTTCGTCGAGCGCGAGCAGGGCGACGTGCTGATCACCTTCGAATCCGAGGTGCTCGGCGTGAAGGACGCCTACAAGGACAAGGGCTTCGAGGTCGTGGTGCCGCCGACCAGCCTGCTGGCGGAGTTCCCCGTGGCGGTGGTCGACAAGGTCGTCGACAAGCGCGGCTCGCGGCAGGTGGCGACCGACTACCTGACCTGGCTCTACTCGCCGGAAGGCCAGACCATCGCCGCGCAGTTCAACAACCGCGTGGTCGATCCGAAGGTGGCGGAGAAGTACAAGGACCGCTTCGCCCCGGTGAAGCTGGTCAAGGTCGAGGACGTGTTCGGCGGCTGGGACAAGGCGCAGAAGACGCACTTCGCCTCCGGCGGCAAGCTGGAGCAGCTCTTCGTCGCGCCGTGAGCAGGCTCGTCATCCCGGCCGAAGCGTAGCGCAGAGCCGGGATCGCTGTCCGCGCCTGGAGCGTCATGCGATCCCGGATATGGCCTGCGGCCATTCCGGGATGACGCTAAAGAGGCTTCGCGGCTGGACATATCGAGCATATTGCGCCATGGCCGGGCGGAGCCCCGGCCATTTGCCTTTGCAGGAGCCCGTCCGTTGAACCGCGTCATACCGGGCTTCTCTCTCTCGCTCGGCATCACCCTGTTCTATCTCAGCCTGATCGTGCTGCTGCCGCTCGGCGCTCTCGTCTGGCAGGCGGTCGACGTCGGCTGGGAGCGCTATCTCGCCATCATGAGCGGTGCGCGCACGCTCTCGGCCTTCCGCGTCACGCTCACCACCGCCGCGCTCGCCACCGTCTTCAACGCGATCTATGGGCTGGCGCTGGCCTGGGTGCTGGTGCGCTACGAATTCCCCGGCAAAAGGCTGCTCGACGCGCTCGTCGACGTGCCCTTCGCCCTGCCGACGGCCGTGGCCGGCCTCGCGCTCTCGGCGCTGTTCGTAAGGAATGGCTGGTTCGGCGGGCCGCTGGACGTCCTCGGCATCCAGGTCGCCTATGCACCGCTCGGCATCGCCGTCGCCATGGCCTTCACCTCCATCCCCTTCGTGGTGCGCACGGTGCAGCCGGTGCTGGAGGACCTCGCCTCCGACGTCGAGGAAGCCGCCGCCACGCTCGGCGCCTCGGACACGCGCATCTTCCTGCGTGTGATCTTCCCGGCGATCTTCCCCGCCTTCCTCACCGGCGCTTCGCTCGGCTTCGCCCGCTCGCTCGGCGAGTTCGGCGCCATCATCTTCATCGCCGGCAACCTGCCCTTGAAGACCGAGGTGGTGTCGCTGCTGACCTTCATCCGCATCGAGGAGTACGACTACCCCGCGGCCGCCGCCATTGCCGCGACGCTGCTGGGCCTCGCCTTCGTCATGCTGTTCGCGGTCAACATGATCCAGCTCTGGCAGCAGCGCCGGATCGGGACGGGGGACTGAGCCATGGCGCGCGAGCCGCTTCCCCCGGAGAAGAAGCACCCGCTGCGGCGCATCCGCGTCGGCGACGGCCCGGTGGCGCGCACCGTGCTGCTTGGCTCGGTGCTGGTGGTGACCCTGCTCGTGCTGGTGGCGCCGCTGGTGGCGATCTTCGCCGAAGCCTTCCGCCAGGGCGCGGCGGCCTATGCCGCCTCCTTCGCCATGCCGGACACGCAATACGCCATCGGCCTGACCCTGTTCACCGCGCTGATCGTCGTGCCGATCAATGTCGGCTTCGGCATCGCCGCCGCCTGGTGCATCGCCAAGTTCTCCTTCCCCGGCCGCAACCTCTTGGTGGCGCTGGTGGAGCTGCCTTTCTCGATCTCGCCGATCATCGCCGGCGTCGCCTATCTCTTCGTCTATGGCGCGCAGGGCCTGTTCGGCCCCTGGCTCGAGGCGCACGACATCAAGATCATGTTCGCCGTGCCGGCGATCATCCTGGCGAGCCTGTTCGTCACCGCCCCCTTCGTCGCGCGCGAACTGATCCCGCTGATGATCGCGCAAGGCTCGGAAGAGGAAGAGGCGGCGGTGACGCTCGGCGCCGGCGGCTGGCGCATATTGCGCCTCGTCACCCTGCCCAATGTGCGCTTCGCCCTGCTCTACGGCGCGGCGCTGTGCAATGCGCGCGTCATGGGCGAGTTCGGCGCGGTGTCGGTGGTCTCAGGCAACATACGCGGCCAGACCAACACGCTGCCCCTGCAGATCGAGCTGCTCTATCAGGACAACAACGCCGTCGCGGCGTTTGCGGTGGCGACGCTGTTGACCGCGGTGGCGCTGGTGACGCTGATCGCCAAGACGATCATCGAGCGGCTGGACGCGGCGCGGGAGAAGACCGCCGGCCGCGCCGGGCACTAAGAACGGAACTCGTCGAGGTCACCCTCATCCTGAGGTGCCCGGCCGCAGGCCGGGCCTCGAAGGATCTCGTCCGGGTGCGCTGTAACGATCATCCTTCGAGGCTCGCTGCGCGAGCACCTCAGGATGAGGACATATCCGGTTTGAGTGGGCCGAATGGACCGGTCAGCCCTTCAGCGCCTTCCACACCAGCTCGGCGGCGGCGAGGTCCTCGATAGCGGTGCCGACCGACTTGAACAGCGTGATCTCCTGCTCGCTGCCGCGCCCCTTGGCGGTGCCAGCGGTGAGCTCGAACAGGTCGCCATGGATCGCATCCGGCGCCAGCACGCCGGTCGACAGCGGGATGACGATGTCGCCCGCCTCCTTGCCCGCCCCGGCGCGTGTGTCGACATAGACCCGCGACCGGCGGATCGCCTCGTCGTCGGCCTCGCGCATGGTCGGCGTGAAGCCGCCGACGAGATCCACATGCTGGCTGGGGTTCAGATAGAGCCCTTCCACCAGCGGCTGCGGCGAGAGCGTGGCGGAGGAGACGATGTCAGCGCCGGCGATGGCCGCGCCGCGGTCGGCCTCGGCGCGGGCGTCGAAGCCTTCGGCGCGCAGGCTTTCCGCCATGGCCTCGGCCTTGGCCAGCGTCCGGTTCCAGATGGCGATGGAGCGGATCGGCCGCACGCTGGCATGGGCGCGGGCGAGATAGGGCGCCAGCGCCCCCGCGCCGATCACCGCCAGCCGGCTCGCGTCCTTGCGTGCCAGGTAGCGGGCGGCGAGCGCCGAGGCGGCGGCGGTACGCCAGACGGTGAGCGAGCGCGCATCCATGACGGCGAGCGGCTCGCCGGTGGCGCCGGAATTCAGGATGTAGAGGCCGGTGATGCTGTCGATGCCGCGCGCGCCGTTGCCGGGAAACACCGACACCAGCTTGGTGCCGAGCATGTCGTCGTCGGTGCCCTCGGCGGTCCAGGCCGGCATGAGCAGCAGCGTCGCCTCGCTGTCCGGGCGCGGCATGGCGTGATGGTGGCGCACCGGCACGGTGATGCGGCGGCGGAAAGCGGCCTCGATCGCATCGATCAGGGCGGGGAAGGTCAAAAGCCCGGCGATCTCGCCGGCCGAGACGAAGCGCAGTTCACCCATGTCGGCGAAATCCTCAGGCGGCGTCGCGGCGGTCGGAAAGAGCCCGCGGCTCCGGGCCGAAGGGCAGGCCGGGACGCGCCGGCGCCGGCGGAGCCGCGGCGGCGCGCAGCGCCTCGACCTGCGCAGTGGCGTTGCGCGCCTCGCGGGCCGAGCGGCGGGCGGCGCGGCGCCAGCGGGCCTGGCTCAGCCAGACGGCGACGCCGCCCAGCACCACCCCGGCGATCAGCGCGCCGAACACCACCAGGAACAGCGGCGCGTCGAGCGTGAAGGCGGGATCGGCGCCGAACGGATCGGCGACGAGCTGCACGCTGTGGCGGTTGGCCACGGCGAGCATGACCAGTCCCACCGAGACCGGCAGGACGATGAGGATCAGCAGCAGGCGGCGCAGCAGCACGAATAACCTCTCGGCGGGCTCATTCCAGATCGACGCCGTTGTTCAGGCGTTCGCGCATTTCCTTGCCCGTCTTGAAATAGGGCACGGCCTTGCCGTCGACGGCGACATGCGCACCGGTGCGGGGGTTGCGGCCGGTGCGGGCCGGGCGCGACTTCACGGAGAAGGCACCGAAACCGCGCAGTTCCACCCGGTCGCCACGCGCCAGCGCGGTGACGATCTCGTCGAGTATCGCGTTCACGATGTTCTCGACGTCTCGCTGATAAAGATGCGGATTGGCTTCGGCAATCCGCTGTACAAGCTCGGACTTGATCATCGACGCCCCGGCCCCTTGTTATGTTCGGCTCGTCGGAAATCCAAAAACATCATATTTTGGAAAATCTTGGCCCCGTCTAGCCCGTCACCGAGCCTGCCAGAGGGCCAGAAGACCGTCAAGGCGCGCCTGCATGGCGAGGTCGCTTGCGGCGCCGATGGTCAGATTGGCCAGATCTCCGAGCCCGACCAGTGACATGAGCCGTATCGAGGTGCCGCGCAGCCAGCCGAATTCGTCGCCGACGCGCTTGGTGTGCCAGTCGCGGATGGGGAGGTCCTTCGAGACGCCGCGCTCGCGGGCCAGCCAGTCCCGGGCGGTGCGCTCGTCGCCGATCTCGTCGATGAGGCGCAGCGGCAGCGCCTGGTGGCCGGTGAAGACCCGCCCGTCGGAGGCGCTGGCGAGCTTGTCGCCGTTGAGCAGCCGCCGCTCGGAGACCAGGCCCTTGAACCAGTCGTAGCTGTCCTCGACCAGGGAGCGCACGGCGGCGCGGGCCTCTTCGCTCGGCGGGTCGAACATGTTCGGCGCCGCCTTCAGCGGGGTCGACTTGATCTCCTCATAGGCGACGCCGACCGACTTCATCAGCTCGGCGAAATTGGGGAACTGGAAGATGACGCCGATGGAGCCGACCAGCGCGCTGCGCGGGGCGACGATGTGGTCCGCGCCCAGGGCGGCGATGTAGGCGCCGGAGGCGGCGATGCCGTCCACCACTGCCACGATCGGCTTCTTCTCCGCCAGCCGGCGCAGCCCGTCATAGAGCGCCGCCGAGCCGACCACCGTGCCGCCGGGGCTGTCGATGGAGAGGATCACGGCTTCGGCGCCGGACTTGCCGATGTCCTCCAGCATCTCCAGCCGCTCGCGCTCATTGCGGATGAGCCCGCCGATGGCGACGCGCGCGACATGCGGCGAGGAGCGCGGCAGCAGCCCGCCATCGTTCCACCAGGCGAAGGCGCCAAGGCCGCCGAGCAGGATGACGAGCAGGGTGAAGGCGCGCCAGAAGGCGAGCTTGCGCCGCAGCCGGCGGCGCGCGAGCATCTCGTCGACATCCATCGCGTTGCTGGCCATGGCGGCATCATCTCCCTCGTCGGTCGTCTCAGGGGTAAAGGCCGAGTGTGGCGGGCGCAAGGGGACGAAAGGCGACGTCGCGGCGCACCCTTGCGACCCTTCGCCCAGCCGTCATCCCGGACGGCCGAAGGCCGATCCGGGATCGCGTGAAGTGATGGGAGACGGCACAAGAAGCCGAGCCACGTCATGGCCGGGCTTGGCCCGGCCATCCACGCCTTGCCTGGCACGAGAAGAAGTCGTGGATGCCCGGCACAAGGCCGGGCATGACGGTGCGCTTCGAGGAACTACCCGCCGTGCTTGTCGAGGAACTCTTCCACCGACAGCGCGCGAAAATCCTCCAGCGCGGCGCGCAGGCGGGAATGCTCCCAGTCCCACCAGCCGAGCGCCTTGAGGCGCGCGCCGATCTCGGCGGGGAAGCGTTCCTTGACCACCCGCGCCGGCACGCCGGCGACGATGGCGTAGGCCGGCACGTCCTTGGTCACCACCGCGCCCGCCGCCACCACCGCGCCGTCGCCGATGGTGCGGCCCGGTAGGATGACGGCGCCATGGCCGATCCAGACGTCATTGCCGATAGTGACATCATGCGAGCGGCGCCAGTCGAAGAATTCCGGCTCGTCCTCGGCGTCGTCGAAATAGGCGCTGGCGCGGTAGGTGAAATGCGCCTGGCTCGCCCGTCCCATCGGATGGTTGCCCGGATTGATCCGGGTCATGGCGGCGATCGAGGTGAACTTGCCGATCCGCGCATAGGCGATGTCGGAATCGTTGACCACGTAGGAATAGTCGCCGAGCTCGACCTCGAGCAGCTTGGTACGGGCGCCGACCTCGGTGTAGCGCCCGAACGTCGAGCGGGTGACCTCGGCGGTCTCGTGGACGGTCGGCGCGAGCCCCAGCTTCTTCGCCATGCTCAGCTCCCGAACGGAAAGCGGGCGATCAGCCGGAACGGACCGCTGTCCTGCCGGTAGAGCGCGATCTCCGAGACGATGAGCGGCCCGTCGGCGGAGCTGGCAGTGAAGAGCTCGCCGAGCTCGGCCTCGGCCTGGACGCGCTCCTCGTCGTCCAGCGGGCCGGTGAGCGTCATGTGGAAGCGGAAATCGTCGAGCACGTAGGGGTAACCCCAGCGCGCGAGGTACTCCTGCTGGCGCGGGGTGAGCGGCGCGCGCAGCCGCTTTTCGCGCTCGGCCTCGCTCATCGGCGCGCGGAAATCGTCGAAGGCGGCGACCGCGCCGGCGGCCAGCCGGTCGAGCGCGGCGCAGGGCGCCGCGGGCCGCAGGGCGAGGAAGCGGCCGATGACGGCAAGCTTCATGCCGGCGCAGGCGAAGCGCGCCCGGTCATTGGCGAAGCGCGCGCACACCGCCCGCAGCTCCGCCTCGCCGCGCCCGGGCGCCAGCCGGAACGGCGCCTTCAGTGTGCCGTGGAAGCCGTAGCGGCGGGGCTCGGCCGTGATCTCCCGCCACCGCGCGGCGTCGAAACGCCTGAGCGGCGGGGGCGGAAGATCCTCGCCGCTCTCCGCGTCATGGCCGATCACCGAGGAGCCGAAGCGCCAGAGCGGGCTTTGCGCCGGCGGGGCGAAATAGATCGCGTAGCGCGGCTCGGCCGGCCTGGCGACCACCGCCTCGGCGACGCTCATCAGAACACCCGCCGGCCGGCGAGGAAGACCTCGCGGACCACCGGCGTGTCCTCGGCGAGGGCGAACAGGACGAGGTCGGCGCGCAGTCCTTCCGCCAGCCGGCCGCGGTCGTCGAGCCGGGCGAGGCGGGCCGGCGCGGCGGTGACCAGCGCCAGCGCCTGCGGGATCGAGAGCCCGGCGGTGCGGGTCAGCGCGAGGGCGGCCTGCAAGAGGCTCGCCGGCACATAGTCGGAGGCGAGGGCGTCGAGCAGGCCCTCGCTGGCCAGGTCGCGCATGGAGACGCCGCCCGAATGCGAGCCGCCGCGCACCACGTTCGGCGCGCCGCCGATGGTCGCGAGCCCCGCCTGCCTGGCTGCGCGAGCGGCCTCGATGGTGGTCGGGAATTCGGAGATGGTGCAGCCGGCCGCCACCGCCTCGTCGACATGGGCGGGCGTGGTGTCGTCATGGCTCGCCAGCACGATGCCGGAGGAGGAAAACAGCGCGACCATCTTGTCGTAATTGCCGGAGACGGCGCCCTTGGCGCGCTCGATCCGATCGGCGACCTCGGCGTCGATGTCGGCGCCGCCCTTGCCGATGCCGGAGAGGTAAACCTTCAGGTGCTCGACATTGCGCCATTGCCGCGTGCCGGGCGTGTGGTCCATCAGCGACGCCAGCGAGAGGTTCGGCCGGCCCATCGCAGCGTCCACCAGCTCCGGCAGGGTGCGGTCGGTGAGCTCGCAGCGCAGGTGGATGCGGTGGTCGACGCGGAACAGGCCGTGCGCGGAGCCCTGCTCCACCGCGTCCAGCATGACCTCGTAGAGCGCGCGTCGGTCCGCCTTGGCCTGGTCGAAGCCGCCAGCGCAGATGGCGTCATAGACCGTGGTGACGCCGGAGGCGGCCATCTGCCCGTCATGGGCGAGCGCGGCAGCACGGGCGTCCGGCCAGATCACTTTCGGCCGGGGCACGAAATGGCCTTCCAGCGCGTCGGTGTGCAGGTCGATCAGGCCGGGTGCGAGATAGGCGCCCTCGCCGTCGATGGCGCTGGCGACATGCGAGCGGTCCTCGTCGAGCGCGCGGATGCGCCCGCCTTCATGGACCAGCGTGCCGTCGACGACGCGGTCTTCGAGGACGAGGCGGACATTTGTGAGAATCGCTTCCATGGCCGCGCGTCTCGCATGTTGGTGTGACCGTTCCATGAACCTCCCCAGGGGCAGGTCACACCCCCGCCGCACCGCCGTCGGCCCGCGGATCATGCGCGCCTTCCAGCCCGGCCTTGCCGGGATGCAGGATCACCGCGCCGGCATGGCCCATCATGTCGGAGTAGGCCTCGGGGATGATCTCGACATCGTGACCGGCATCGGCGAGCTGCTCGGCCACCGCGCCGTCGAGCGCGCCCTCGACGCGCAGATTGACCTTGTCCGAGCCCCAAGTGCGGCCCAGCACCCAGCGCGGCCGGGCGATGGCCTCGCCCAGCGGCACGCCGAACATGGCGTAGCGGCTGATCACCGCCGCATTGGTCTGCGGCTGGCCCTCGCCGCCCATGCAGCCGAAGGCGATGAAGCGCCCGTCCGGCAGCTCCGCCATGCCCGGGTTGAGCGTGTGGAACGGCCGCCGGCCCGGCTGCAGCGGGTTCTTCGCCCGCGGATCGAGCGAGAAGGAGGTGCCGCGATTCTGCATGAGAATGCCCGTCGACGGCAGCACCAGCCCTGTGCCGAATTCCCAATAGATCGACTGGATGTAGGAAACGCTGACGCCGTTCCTGTCCGCCGCGCCGAGCCAGATCGTGTCGCCGCGCCCGGCCTTGTGCGGCCAGGGTAGCGCCCGGCGCGGGTCGATGGCGGCGGCCTCGCGGGCGAGCGCGGCCGGGGTGAGGAAGGCGGCGGGATCGTGGGCGAGGTGGTCGAAGTCGGTGACGATCCTGTCGCGCACTAGGAAGGCGCGCTTGGTCGCCTCGATCAGTCCGTGGATATGGGCGAAGCCTTCCGGCTGAGCGACGCCGAGCTTATCGAAGATCGACAGGATCAGCAGCGTCGCCAGCCCCTGCGTGGGCGGCGGCGAGGACCACAGTTCCATATTGGCGAGCTTCACGCGCAGCGGCGCGCGGGTGGTGGCGCGATAGGCTTCGAGATCGGCGCGGGTGATCGGGCTGCCGGCCCGCTCGAGATCGGCGGCGATCTCGCGGCCGACATCGCCGCGGTAATAATCGTCGAGCCCGGCGCCGGCGAGCTGTTCCAGCGTGTCGGCGAGGCGCTCATAGCGCAGGACCGCGCCGGCGGCGGGAACCTTGCCGGCCGCCTCCAGGAAGGTGGCGGCGAAGCCCGGCACGTCCTTCAGCTCGGCAAGCTTCTCGGTGGTGAGGCCGTGCTGCGAGCGGGTGACGGTGACGCCGGCGCGGGCATGGCCGATGGCGGCCTCCAGCAGCCGGCGCAGCGGCAGGCGCCCGCCGAAGGATTTCGCCGCCTCCAGCGCCAGCATCCAGCCGCCGATCTGGCCGGGCACGGTGAGCGCGGCGAGCGGGCCGCGCGGCGGGATCACGTCATGGCCGCGGTCGCGATAGAAGGGGATGGTCGCCTTGGCCCCGGCATAGCCGGCCGCCTCGATGTAGCTGACCTTGCCGGCGGGGTCGCGGATCAGCCAGAAGCCGTCGCCGCCCATCTGCGTCATGTGCGGATAGACCACGGCGATGGCGGCCGCGGCGGCCAGCGCCGCCTCCACCGCATTGCCGCCTTCCTCCAGCACGGCGCGGCCGGCCTCCGTCGCCTGCCAATGGGGGGTCGCGACCATGCCGGAGCCGGCGCGCGCGCTCTCGTGAACCCTGTCGTAGACCAACTTCATCTCCGCCATCGGGCGGGCAACTTGACCCGCGCGGCCGGGCATAGCAGTTTGCGCGCCGCCTAATAAGACGGAAGAGACGTATGACCACGGGCCGACGCATTCGCTGGGACCATGTCAGCACGGTGCTGAGCGCCGCCATCCTGCTCGGCGCCGAGCTGATCGGCGCGGGCCTGGCGGCCGGCTGGGCGATCGCGGCGCTGTTCGACGCCAACTGGATGTGGGAGCTGGCCTTCGAGGGCGCCTTCGGCCTGCTGGCGCTCTACGGCATCTATCGCTTCGTGATGAAGGCGAAGTCGGTCGAGCCCTTCGTGGAGGGGTGAGAAGACCGTCTCTTCGCTTCGGTCGAATCATTTCCACGGTCGTCATCCCGGCCGAAGCGAAGCGGAGAGCCGGGATCGCTCTCCATTCTGGGCACGATCCCGGATCGGCCTTTGGCCGTCCGGGATGACGATGGTGAGAAATCGGCTGCGGCCGAACCCCTTTCCCACCCCTTGAATACCGCCTCATCGCTGAGCACGCGGATATTTCGGGCGTATGCGATAATTCTCGCAAAACCCGCTTGCATGTGACGGCATAAATCCATACATCGCGTCTCGCCCAATTTCGCACGTGCCTGTGGTCGCGTGCCGATCGGCGGAGTTCCGGACAAGAGGCCGGAGTACCGCCGGGAAGATCGGTAGCCGGAGGCGAAACCGGCGCACCTCGCTCTCAGCGGGGAACGTGACTTGAAGCAACGACGTAGCGGGCTTTTTTGGTCTCTGTCGGCCCTCCAAAGGTCGGGAAACTGAAGAGGCACTACTTCTTGCCGGGCGTGCGGTTCGGGTTCTCCCAAACCAAGCGAAGGCATCGATCGGACGCCGGCGCTCTCCACATGCGCTGAGCGATCGCATCGCTGCCACGGCTCCAATCATCCGGCCTTTCGGCAATTGCCGTGCGGCCGGCGAGCGGATGCGCATTCTCGCCATGGACGCGGCACAGTCGCGCCGCGGGCGGGTGTTCACATCCACGGGTCGAAGCTTCGGGTCCTTGGGGAATTGCCATGACCGACCGTATTCGCGAATTCCTGCGCAACCGACGCGAGGATGGTCCCTGCGTCGTCGTCGACCTCGACGTGGTGCGCGCCAACTATGCCGCCTTCGCCCGGGCGCTGCCGGACACCCGCGTGTTCTACGCGGTGAAGGCGAACCCCGATCCGGCGATCCTTTCCGCGCTCGCCGAGCTCGGCTCCTGCTTCGATTGCGCCTCGGTCGCCGAGATCATGATGGCGCTCGCGGCCGGCGCCACGCCCGACCGCATCTCCTTCGGCAACACCATCAAGAAGGAGCGCGATGTGGCGCGCGCCTTCGAGCTCGGCGTGCGCCTGTTCGCCGTCGACTGCGAGGCCGAGGTCGAGAAGATCGCCCGCGTCGCTGCCGGCGCCAAGGTGTTCTGCCGCATCCTGTGCGACGGCGCCGGCGCCGAATGGCCGCTGTCGCGCAAGTTCGGCTGCGTACCGGAGATGGCGGTCGACGTGCTCGAGCACGCGCACCGGCTGGGGCTGGAGGCCTATGGCGTCTCCTTCCACGTCGGCTCGCAGCAGAAGAACGTCGAGGCCTGGGATTCGGCGCTGGCTTCCGCCTCGCAGATCTTCC
This sequence comes from Xanthobacteraceae bacterium, assembly GCA_029239875.1. GTDB lineage: Bacteria > Pseudomonadota > Alphaproteobacteria > Rhizobiales > Xanthobacteraceae > Ancylobacter. The sequence continues at coordinate 320,112 of JARBUD010000002.1, forward strand.
GCGAGTGCATGGAGCGCGGCTTCTCGCTGTCGCTGGTCAATCTCGGCGGCGGCTTCCCGGCCAAGTACCTGCAGGACGTCCCGGCCGCCGAGGCCTATGGCGAGGCGATCTTCCGCGCCCTGTCGCGGCACTTCGGCAACGCCATCCCGCAGACCATCATCGAGCCGGGCCGCGGCATGGTCGGCGCGGCCGGCCTGATCGAGGCCGAGGTGGTGCTGATCTCGAAGAAGGCGGCGGATGACGACATGCGCTGGGTCTATCTCGACATCGGCAAGTTCGGCGGCCTCGCCGAGACGATGGAGGAGGCGATCCGCTATCCGCTTGTGACGCCGCGCGACGGCGACGCGATGGAGCCCTGCGTGCTCGCCGGCCCGACCTGCGATTCGGCCGACGTCCTGTACGAGAAGACCCCGGTGATGCTGCCGGTGTCGCTCGCCATCGGCGACAAGGTGCTGATCGAGGCTACCGGTGCCTACACCACCACCTATTCGGCGGTGGCGTTCAACGGCTTCGACCCGCTCCGATCCTACGTGATCTGAGCGGGGCGACCCCCCGACCTTCACAATTCCCCTTCACCTCTTTTTCCCGGTCATGCCGGGTTTTGGAGGCCGTCATGCTCGCCACTACCGCCCCGGTCATCTCCCTCGAGACCGCCGCCGACATCGCCCAGCGCGAAGCGCTGCTGGACCTTTCCTTCGGCCGCGCCGCCCGCCTCGCCAAGACGAGCGAGCGCCTGCGCGAAGGCCGCAAGCCGGCCGAGGGCCTCGCCTTCGCCGCCCACGGCCCGGACGGGCGTGTGATCGCCACGCTGCGCTTGTGGCATGTCGCGGCCGGCCCCGGCCGGCCGGCGCTGCTGCTCGGCCCGCTGGCCGTGCATCCCTGGTTCCGCGACCGCGGGCTGGGCGGGGCGATGATGTCGACCGCCATCAACGAGGCGGCGCTGCGCGGCCATGGCGCGATCATGCTGGTCGGCGACGCGCCCTACTATGCGCGCTTCGGCTTCGACGTCGCGCTGGCCGAAGGCCTGTGGCTGCCGGGCTCGTTCGACCGCAGCCGCTTCCTCGGGCTGGAGCTGGTTTCCGGCGCGCTCGAAGGCGCGCGGGGCCTCGTCAGCCCGACCGGCGAGATGGAAGCGCTGCCGAGCCTCGACGAGCTCGTCACCCGCGCCGCGCCGGAGATGAAGCGCTCGGCGTGAATCCAAAAGGGGCGGCACAGGCCGCCCCTAGGTTTCATCATCATCCCGGCCGAAGCCGGAGAGCCACTCCCCCATAAACACGACGTCATGGCCGGGCTTGTCCCGGCCATCCACGTCTTTAGGCCATAAGGAAGTCGTGGAGGCCCGGCCCAAGGCCGGGCATGACGTCCTTCTTGAAGTGGCCGATCTCAGCCTACGCTCAATTCCACCGGGATATTCCCGCGCGTCGCCTTGGAGTAGGGGCACATCTGGTGCGCCGCCTCCAGCACCTCTTTGGTCTCCTGCGCGGTGAGCGCCGGCGCCTTGAGCGAGAGCTTGGCGGCGAGGCTGAAGCCGTCGTCGCCCTTCACCAGTGACACTGCCACGGTGACAGCGGCACCGGTGACATCGAGCTTCTTCTGGTGGCCGACAGCCTCCACCGCCGAGCCGAAGCAGGCGGCGTAGCCTGTGGCGAACAAATGCTCGGGCGTGGTCTTGCCGGGCTCCAGCACGCCGTTCTTCGGCATGGCGAGGTCGACGGAGACCGAGCCGTCGCTGGTCTGCGAATGGCCGTTGCGTCCGCCGATGGCGGTGGCGGTGCCGGTGAAGAGGACGGTGCCGGACATGGAGCTCTCCTTGAGGGTTGTGCCCTGGGACGGGCGTAAGATGGGGGCCGCCTGCTAAGATGGTGCGACGGCGGCAGCGGGCAACCGGCGGCACGGCCAGCCTTTGCTCCGTCGCACGGGCGGGTTTCCGCCGGCGGGCAATGTTCTTGCTTCGTTTCGTTTTCCCTTGCCCGAAGCCGGCGCAGGGCTTACCTCTCGGGCAACTCGCCCGCGTTGCGGGCTCACATATCCGGAACGGATCCATGCCCATCGCGATCCTCAAGGAGCGCGCCGTCGTCCGCATCGCCGGAGCCGACGCCGCGCATTTCCTCGACAATCTGCTCACCGCCCGCACGCCCGAGCCCGGCGAGGCCCGCTATTCGGCCTTGCTCACACCGCAGGGCAAGATCGTCGCCGACATGATCGTCGTTGCCACCGAGGGCGGCTTCCGGCTCGACGTGCCGCGCCTCGTGGTGCCCGATCTCGTCAAGCGCCTGCAGCTCTACCGGCTGCGGGCCAAGGTGGAGATCGGCGTGCTCGACGACCTCGTGGTCGCCGTGGCCTGGGGCGGGGCGAGCCCGCTGGTCGACACCTTCGCCTATGACGACCCGCGCCTGCCCGAGCTCGGCCGGCGCTTCCTGCTGCCGGCGGGCGAAGCCTCGCAGATCGCCATGGTGCCGGAGGCGCAGTGGCATGCCCACCGCATCGCGCTCGGCGTGCCGGAAGGCGGCATGGACTTCCTCTATGGCGACGCCTTCCCGCACGAGGCGGACATGGACCAGCTCGGCGGCATCGACTTCGACAAGGGCTGCTATGTCGGCCAGGAGATCGTCAGCCGCATGCAGCACCGCGGCACGGCGCGCACCCGCATCATCCCCTTCGCGCTGTGCGGTCCCTCGCCGGCCGAGGGCACGCCGATCATTGCCGGCGGCAAGTCGATCGGCCGGCTCGGCTCGGGCGTCGAGGGCCGGGCGCTCGGCCTCGTCCGCCTCGACCGGCTGGAGGAGGCGCGCGCGGCGCGCCACGTGATCGAGGCCGACGGTTCGGCGCTGGTGCCCGAGCGGCCCGACTGGGTGAACTTCCCCGTCCCCGGCACGGAGAGCGTGGCGTGAACGTGCATCTCCATCCCGACGGCGTCACACGCTGCGCCTGGTGCGGCACCGACCCGCTCTATGTCGCCTATCACGACACGGAATGGGGCGTGCCCGAATATGACGACCGGGCGCTGTTCGAGAAGCTGATCCTCGACGGCTTCCAGGCCGGCCTCGCCTGGATCACCATCCTGCGCAAGCGCGACGGTTTTCGCGCGGCGTTCGACGGGTTCGAGCCAGAGCTGATTGCTCGTTACGGATCCGAAAAGGTCGAGGCGCTGATGCAGGATGCCGGCATCATCCGCAACCGCTCCAAGATCGTCTCGACCATCCGCTCGGCGCAGTCCTATCTGGACATCATGGAGCGCGGGCCGGGCTTCTCGAAGCTGCTCTGGGACATCAACGGCCCGGTGCTCGACAACAGGCGCCGCGAGGGCGATCCGCCCATCGTCACCTCGCCGGTGGCGCAGGCCATGTCGAAGGAGCTGAAGTCGCGCGGCTTCAACTTCGTCGGCCCGACCATCGTCTACGCCTTCATGCAGGCCGTCGGCATGGTGAACGACCATGCGGTCACCTGCCATCGGCACGGTGCGAGCCAATGAGGATTGTCGCGTGACCTTCCGTGCGAAGGACGCCCGTGCGTGGCAGCGCATGCTGTCCGGGCGCCGGCTCGACCTCATCAACCCTTCGCCGCTCGACATCGAGATCGAGGACATCGCCCACGGCCTCGCGCGCGTCGCGCGCTGGAACGGCCAGACCAGCGGCGGGCACATCTTCTCGGTCGCCCAGCATTCGGTGCTGGTGGAGCTGATCGCCCGTCGGCAGGCGACGACGCGCGGCGCCGATCTCGATCGCCGCTGGCGCCTCGCCACGCTGCTGCACGACGCGCCGGAATATGTGGTCGGCGACATGATCAGCCCGTTCAAGGCGGTGCTGGGCGGCGACTACAAGGTCGTGGAGGCGCGCCTGCTCATGGCGGTGAGCCTGCGCTTCGGCCTGCCGGCGCACTGGCCGGCGTCGCTGGTGAAGCTGGTGAAATCCGCCGACCGCGCCAGCGCCTTCCTCGAGGCGACGCGCCTCGCCGGCTTCGAGCTCGCCGAGGCCAGGCGCTTCTTCGGCACGCCCTTCCCGCTCGACATGGCGGCGGAGCGGGAGTACCTGACCCCCTGGAGCGCCGAGGAGGCGAAGGTGCGCTTCCTCGCCCGCTTCCACGAACTGGCCGCCGCGCCGGCCGATGCCGCGGCGAAGACGGCGGCCGATACTGCCGGAACGTCACCATGATCCATGTCTGCCCGCTCTCCCGCCTCGAAGAGACCGTCGTCCGCACCAGGGCGGCCCATATCCTCAGCGTGATCAATCTCGGCACGCCGGTGGCGCGGCCGGTTGGGGTGATCGAGGAGAACCACCTCTTCGTCGGCATGAACGACATCACCGCCCCGCAGGAGGGGCTGATCCATCCAGCTGCCGAGCATGTCGACGCCATCCTCGGCTTCGCCCGCCGCTGGCCGCGCTCGGCGCCGCTGGTGGTGCACTGCTATGCCGGCATCAGCCGCTCCACCGCCTCGGCCTATATCGTCGCCTGCGCGCTGGCGCCCGAGCGCGACGAGGCGGAGATCGCCCTGGCCTTGCGCGCGGCCTCGCCGGTGGCGACGCCCAACGCGCTGATCGTCTCGCTCGCCGACGCGGCGCTTGGCCGGCAGGGCCGCATGGTCGCCGCCATCGCAGCCATCGGCCGGGGCACCGACGCCTTCGAGAACGAGCCCTTCGAGCTCAGCCTGGCGTAGCCCCGATTCCCATCGACTGAAGACATCCCCGCCTCTGGCGAGGCGCCCGGCCTGCGTGCATCATGCAAGCGCTTGTTGCATGCGGCGCGCCGGGCGTCGCGCTCTGGCGGAGTCACGGGCAGGCCGGCTGCGGGAGCCGGCCGAACCGGGGAGTCGATCCAAGAAAGGCGCGGGACGGGCCGCGTGGAATGGGGAGCGGTTATCATGAATCCGACGATCAAGGCTGCCTTGGCGGCCGCGCTTGTGCTCGGCCTGACGGCGGGCGCGCAGGCGCAGAGCACCAAGGCGAGGGACAGCCGCGTGAAGCGCGGCGAATATCTCGCCACCATCATGGATTGCCGCGGCTGCCATACGCCGGGCGTGTTCCTCGGCAAGCCGGACGCCAGCCGCGCTTTCGCGGGTTCGGAGGTCGGCTTCCAGATCCCCGGCCTCGGCGTCTTCTTCCCGCCGAACCTGACGCCGGACAAGGCGACGGGGCTCGGCAACTGGAGCGAGAAGGAGATCGTCGCCGCCATCCGCACCGGTGTGCGCCCGGACGGGCGGGTGCTGGCGCCGGCCATGCCCTACAAGCATTACGGCGCGCTGACCGATGCCGACGCCTTCGCGCTCGCCGCCTATCTGAAGAGCCTGCCGCCGGTCGTGAACCAGGTGCCGCCGATGACCGGCGCTTCCAAGAAGCCGTCCGGGCCGTATCTGACGGTGGCGATGCCGTAGGAACTGCTCGGAGCCCCGGTACGACGTCATCCTGAGGTGCCGCCGCAGGCGGCCTCGAAGGACGGGTCTTTCGGTCCCCCGGACGAGCATCCTTCGAGGCCCGGCCTTTTGGCCGGGCACCTCAGGATGACGTCGTCGGGGGATCGAGGAGCGCGCCGCCCTCAGCTCACCGCGCCGCCGCGGGCCGGCAGGACGACGACGCGGGTGCCGGTCGGCGCGCGGCGGTACAGGTCGATGATGTCCTGGTTCATGAAGCGCACGCAGCCCGAGGACACCATGGTGCCGATGGTCCAGGGCTCGTTGGTGCCGTGCAGGCGGTACAGCGTGTCCTGGCCGTCCTTGTAGATGTAGAGCGCACGCGGCCCCAGCGGGTTGTCCGGCCCGCCCGGCATGCCGCCGGCATAGGGGCCGTAGCGCTCGGGCTCGCGCGCGATCATGTTCGGGGTCGGCGTCCAGCGCGGCCAGCTCGCCTTGCGGGCGATGATGGCTTCGCCGCGGAAGTTGAAGCCTTCCTCCTTGCCGACGCCGACGCCGTAGCGCAGCGCGCGCCCGTTGCCGAGCACCAGATAGGCGTGGCGCTCGCTCGGATCGACCACGATGGTGCCGGCCGGATAGCGCGTCTGATAGGCCACTTCCTGGCGCAGGAAACGCGGGTCCACCTTCGAGAGATCCGCAGCCGGCACCGGGAAGGGTTCGTCGGTGATCGCCCCGTACATGCTGAGATATTGCGGATCCATGGACGCCGGCAGCACGCGCATGCCTCCCGCATTCGGGTTGCTGGCGCAGCCGGCGAGGACAGCGGGGGCGGCGAGGAGGAACAGACGACGATCGATGAGCATGGTTCGCGCGCAAACGGTGAAGGGACAGCAGGCCTCCCCTATAAGCGCTGTGCGCCGATTTGCTCCTTACTTCGGGGTTCACGGTGGCGTTATGGGGTGCATTCACCGCCCGCTGTGGCGCAAAGGCCTCACCGGCCAATGGGTTGCCGGGTGGCGTCGTACCTTCCGGTGCGGCACTTTCCATCATTATTCCTGATGGTCGTCCGGAAAATAATTTGTTTCTCCCGGCAGGGCAGCGGAGGCTAATTTCACGTTCCGATGCGGTATTGCCGCCGCGGCGTCATCGCCGCCGTCGCAGGACCTTATCGGGTGGCGCCGTGCCTGGCGTGTGCTCCAGTCGAGATCGCGAGCGCCCGCCGCTCCAATTGCCGAGGTCCGTCCATGTCCGCCGCCGCCAGCCCCGCTCCGCGTCCAAGCCTCGCCGCCCGCGCTCCGCTGCTCGTGGTGCTCTGCGGCTGCATGATTGCCATGCTGACCTTCGGGCCGCGCGCCTCCTCCGGCATCTTCCTGCTGCCGATGACCGGCGAATATGGCTGGGGCCGCGACACGTTCGGCCTCGCCATCGCCATCCAGAACCTGCTCTGGGGCGTGGGCACGCCGTTCGCCGGTGCCGTTGCCGACCGCTTCGGCGTTGTGCGGGTGATGTGGGTCGGCGCCGCGCTCTATGCGCTCGGCCTGGTGCTGATGGCCTTCTCGGCCACGCCCGGCATGCTCCACCTCTCCGCGGGCGTCATGATCGGCTTCGGCCTGTCCGGCTGCTCCTTCAACATCGTGCTCGCCGCCTTCGGCAAGATGCTGCCCGAGAAGTGGCGGCCGATCTCCTTCGGCGCCGGCACGGCGGCGGGCTCCTTCGGCCAGTTCCTGTTCCCGCCGCTCGCCGCCGGGCTGAACGCCTCGATCGGCTGGCACGAGACGCTGGTCGTGTTCGGCCTCGCCATGCTGCTGGTCATGCCCTTCGCGCTCGCGCTGGCGACGCCGAAGCCGGCGAAGGCGCATGAGCACCAGCAGTCGATCGGCGCCGCCCTGGGCGAGGCCTTCCGCCATCCCAGCTACGTCTATCTGGTACTCGGCTTCTTCACCTGCGGCTTCCAGCTCGCTTTCGTGACCACCCATCTGCCGGCCTATCTCACCGACCGCGGCCTTTCGCTGACCATCGGCGGCTGGACGCTGGCGGTGATCGGCCTCGCCAACATGGTCGGCTCGCTCGGCTCGGGCTGGCTGTCGAGCCGTATGTCACGGCGCTATCTGCTCTCCGCCATCTATTTCGGCCGCGGCATCGCCATCGCCGCCTTCGTGCTGCTGCCGGCCTCGCCCGTCACCTCCATCGGCTTCGGTATCGTGCTCGGCCTGCTGTGGCTCTCCACCGTGCCGCCAACCTCCGGGCTGGTGATGCTGATGTTCGGCACGCGCTACCTCGCCATGCTCTACGGCTTCGCCTTCTTCAGCCACCAGGTCGGCGGCTTCCTCGGCGTGTGGCTCGGCGGCCTGCTCTATGAGCGCCTCGGCTCCTACGACTTCGTGTGGTGGCTATCGGTGGCGCTGAGCTTCGCCTCCGCCATCATCAACCTGCCGATCGTGGAGCGGCCGGTGGAGCGAGGCGAGCCGGCGCGGGCCTGATTTCGCTCCGGCGTTTGCGGGACATTAACCATCGTCCTTCACCATGGTGCTGTGGTGCCGGAAGCGTTGCGCTGGCGCCACAGTGCGCACGTCGCGTGCCTTGCGCTGAGGGACCGGCATGCCGCGTTGCCTTGACAAGACAGGGCTTTCGCAGCGCATCGTAAACCCGTTCCCAGCGATGGACCCTGCAATGCGCTCGATCTTCGCCCTTCCGGCCGCTGCGTTCGCCGCCGCTTTTCTGGCGGTGCCGGCGTCGGCCGAGACGCTGAACGCGCAGCAGGCGCAGCGCTTCGTGATGGGCCGGACCTTCTCCTACACCTGCTATGAGGGCACGGTCGGTTCCGGCCGCATCATGCCGGACGGCTCGGTCGCCGGCACCATCCAGATGCGCGGCAAGGGCGCCGCGCGTTACGTCACCTTGCCGGCCGGCACCATTCTGGTGCGCGGCGAGAACGTCTGCGCCAAGCTCAAGGGCATGGCCTTCCAGCCCTGCTTCGACCTGGAGAAGACCAGCGAGGCCACCTTCCGCGGCAACCTCGCCGGCGCCGGTAGGCTCTGGTGCGAGTTCAAGCGCGGCGGCAGCGGGCGCACGCGCCTCGCCGATCGCTCGGCGAACCGGGCGCCAGCCAAGCGGACGGTGTCGCGCGTCGAGACCGTGCCGGTGGAATCCAAGGCGCTCGAGCCGCCGGCCAATACCAAGACCGTCGAGGCCGAGGCGCCGAACTGAGCCGGAAGGCCGGTTCCGTCCCTCCTGTCAATCCGCCGGGCTTGCGCTGACGCAATACCGCTACGTCATTCCTGGCTATCGTATTGCGCGAAGCCGTGGGGTACCTCGAAGCCACCTGAGGACTTCGACACTCCAACCTTCCGCGAGACCAGCCATGATCGATTCCCGTACCGCGCCCTATGGCGTGTTCCTGCTCCGCGTAGCGCTCGGCGCCATGTGGGTGTCGCACGCGCTGCTGAAATACGTCGTCTTCACCATTCCCGGCTTCGCCGGCTTCCTCGGCAGCCTCGGCCTGCCGGAGGCGCTCGCCTGGCCGGTGGTGCTCGCCGAGCTGATCGGCGGCCTGCTGATCCTCGTGGGCTTCTATGCCCGCCACGTCGCGCTGCTGCTCATCCCGGTAATGGCCGGCGCCATGAGCGTGCACATCCCCAATGGCTGGCTGTTCTCGACGGCCGGTGGCGGCTGGGAATATCCCGCCTTCCTGATCGTGACGTCCTTCGCGCTCTGGCTGATCGGTGACGGCGCCTTCGCCCTGCGCTCGCGCCCGCTGTTCTTCGTCGGCCGCCCGGCGGTGGCCTGACGACCTCGCGACAAGAAAAAGGGGCGGGCCTCGCGGCTCGCCCCTTTTTCTTGTCTGTCGGTCGACGTCAGCCGTCAGCGTCAGCCGCCATTGCCTTTCTGGGCCGCCTTCTGCGGCTCGGACGGGGCAACGACCTCGGTCTTCTGCACCTCGCCGCCCTTCGCCTTGATGCGCTCGGCCTCGTCGAGGCCGACGGCGATCTTGCGCTCGATGTCGGCAAGCTCGTCCGCATCGGGCTTGAGGTCGCGGGCGTGGTTCCACTTGAACCGCGCCTCCAGCTTGCGGCCGACCTTCCAATAGGCGTCGCCGAGATGGTCGTTGATCACCGTCTCGTTCGGCTTCAGCTCGACCGCGCGTTCCAGTTCGCGCACCGCGTCATCGTAATGGCCGGTGCGGTAATAGGCCCAGCCGAGGCTGTCGATGAAGAAGCCGTCGTCCGGGCGCAGCGTCACCGCCTTGCGGATCATCTCCGTGCCCTGGTCGAGGTTCACGCCCTGGTCGATCCAGCTGTAGCCGAGATAGTTCAGCACGTGCGGCTGGTCGGGCTTGAGCTCCAGCGCCTTCTTCAGGTCCGCTTCCGACTTCGCCCATTCCTTTGAGCGCTCGTAGCAGGTGCCGCGGAAGTAGAAGAGCATCCAGTCATTGGCGGAGGGCGACTGGAGCTGGCCGATCGCCTTGTCGTAGACGGCGGCGGCGTCGGCGTACTTCTCGTTGGAGCGCAGCACGTCGCCGAGCGCCATCAGCGCGCGCATGTCCTTCGGATTGGCCGCGACGACCTTCTCCAGCGCGGCGCGCGCCTCGTCGAACTTGTCGACCGCGTCGAGGTTCAGCGCGCGCTGAACCTCGGCATTCACCTTGAAGGGCGAGGAGGCCGGCACGCGCTCATAGAGCGCGATGGCGTCTTCGTGCCGCTTCATCGATTCGAACAGGTCGGCCAGCGTGATGTCGATCAGCGGGTGCGAGGGATCGAGCCAGCGGCCGAGCTGCAGATAGACGAGGGCGAGGTCCTCGCCGCCCTGGCGGCCGAGCGCGGCGCCAAGGCCGTAGAGCACTTCCGCCGCGCCGGCGGCGGGCGTCGACACCAGCGCCGGCAGGGTGCGGCCTGCCTCAAGCTGCTCCAGCGAGCGGGCGACGAGCGGGTCGTTCGGCACCAGCTTGTCGAAGGCTTGGTAGGTCTCGATGGCCAGCTTCTTGTTGCCGCTGCGCGAGGCCCAGCGGGCATAGGCGTCCACTACCCGCAAGGTGCGGGGGTCGATCTTCAGCGCGGCCTCCAGCCGCGGGCCGGCTTCCTTCTTCTGCCCGGCGGCGTCGAGGATCAGCCCGGCCTGGAAGTCCTTGAAGCTCGCATACCATTCCGGCCCCTGCAGCTCGTCGATCATGGTGACGGCGGTCTTGGGGTTGCCGGAGCCGAACTGGCTCCAGGCGCTCAGCAGCGTGGCATTGAGTTCGGCGATGGCGCCCTGGCCGGCGCGGCGCAGATTGCTGCGGGCGGTGACGTATTGCTTGGTCTTGATGGCACGCACGCCCAGCACGAGGCGCGCCAGCGTGTGCTCGGGATCGATGCGGACGATGCGCTGGGCGAGATCCACCGCCTCGTCGACCGAGCCTTCGGCGAGCAGGGTCAGGAAGGCGCGCTCCATCAGCTCGCCATTGCGCGGGAACATCCGCACCAGCTCGCGGTAATAGGCGGCGGCGGCACCGGTGTCGCGCTCGGCGATGGCGAGGCGGGCGGCGAGATAGTTGCCGGCCGGCGCGGAACGGGCGATGAAATCGGACGGGGGGGCATCGGCAAGCGCCGGCGCCGCGCCCAACGCCGTGAGCATTGCGAGAATGGCCGCTCCCGGCCGCAGCGACAAGCGTCGGAACGTCAAAGCTAGAACCTCCTGCGGCAGACCACGCGGCACCGCATCCTGGCGGCGCACGGCCTCGGCCCCTTTTTGGCAGATTGGTCCTTTTTAGCCGCCCCTGCAATAACGAGAGGCTAATGCGGACCGGGCCCCGCAGGGCCCGGACACGAGATTGTCAAACACGTCGGCCGAGAATAAGGCCGATCAGCGCCGCTCCTGCTGCAATTGTGAGCACCGTCGACGCCTTGGGCGGCGGGGCGGGACTTGGCGGCGGCGTCACCGGAGGGACCGCGCCCAGGCCGGGATAGGCGCTGTAGCCGAGCGGCGCGCGGCGCCGGCGCGTGCGCAGCAGCGCGACGAGAACGAAGATCAGCCCGACGACGAGGTTGAAGCCGAAGATGATCAGCGCGCTGGTGGCCGGATCGTAGCGCTCGGCCAGCAGGATGAAGACCGCCACCAGAAGGGCGAACAGCGAGACGGTGACGAGCAGCACGCCGATGGCGAGCAGGATCGCCGTCGTGGTGGCGCGCCGAACCGCGAAGCGCAGCTCGGCGCCGACAAGTCCGAGCAGGAGGCGGAGCATCAACGGCTCCGCGACAGCAGGCCGAAGATGAAGCCGACGCCGAGCGCCGCCAGCACGGCGCCATAGGGATTGCGCTCTATGGCCGCCCCGACGTCGCCGCCGAGCGCCTGCGCCTTGCCCTTGGCGTCCTCATAGGCGGCCATGCCCTCATCCATCAGGCCGGCCGCGGTCGCTTCGGCGCGGGCCTTGCCGGCACGCACCCGGCTCGAGACCGCATCGGCGGCGGCTTCGCCTTCCGCCCTGGCGATGGCGGTGAGCGTCTCGGCAAGCTTCGAGACGTCGGCCCGCAGCGCGGCGAGGTCAGAGGACAGCTTGGCGAAGTCTTCCTGAGCGTTCGGCTGAGCCATGGGGATCTCCTGAAACCGGCCTGACGGTGGACATCCCTCAACGCGGACGCCGTTACCGAAGTTCCCCGAGCATAGGCGGTAATCAGAGGCGCCGGAACTCGTAATATCCCGGCATGCGGCGCTCGCGCTTGGCCTTGGCCTCGTAGCGGGTGCCCGGCCAGCCCTCCCAGGGCAGCCGCCAGTCGTCGGCGCGCTCGGCGGTCCATTCGAAGCGCGAATCGCTCGTGAGCCGGCGCAGCGTCCAGGCGGCGTAGGATTCGATGTCGGTGGCGAAGCGGAAGCGCCCGCCGGGAGCCAGGAGGCGGGCGATGCGGGCGATGTTGTCGGCGCGCACGAAGCGCCGCTTCCAGTGCCGGCGCTTCGGCCAGGGGTCGGGATAGAGCAGGTCCACCTGGTCGAGCCCGCTCTCGGGAAGCCGGTCGAGCAGCGGCACCACGTCGTCGCCATGAAGGCGGACATTGGAAAGGCCGAGCTCGGCGACCAGGGTGGTCGCCTTGGCGATGCCGTTGAGGAAGGCCTCGGCGCCGATGAAGCCGATGTCCGGATGGCGCTGCGCCTCGGAGATCAGGTGCTCGCCGCCGCCGAAGCCGATCTCCAGCCGGACCGCCCGCACCGGGTGCGGGAAGAGCGCGGCGAGCGGCCGGCCGGCCAGCGCGTCGAGGTCTATGGCGAGGCGCGGCAGGTCGCGCTCGAGATGATCGGCCTGCGCGATGCGCAGCTTCTTGCCCTTGCGCCTTCCATAGAAGGCGGCGCTGCGGGCGTTATCGTCGGCGGGATCGGTCATGGCACCAAAAGAGAAGGGCGGACGTCGCCGTCCGCCCCCGCTTATCTCCGACTGGCTCTGTCGGCGCAACGGCGCCGGTCAGGCGACGGCGGCCTTGATGGCGTCGGCGAGGTCGGTGCGCTCCCAGGAGAAGCCGCCATCGGCTTCCGGGGCGCGGCCGAAATGGCCGTAGGCCGAGGTGCGCGCATAGATCGGCTTGTTGAGGCCGAGATGCTCGCGGATGCCGCGCGGGCGCAGGTTCATGACCTCGCGCAGGATCTTCTCGAGCTTGGCTTCCTCGACCTGGCCGGTGCCGTAGAGGTCGACATAGACAGCCAGCGGGTCGGACACGCCGATGGCATAGGCCAGCTGGATGGTGCAGCGATCGGCGAGGCCGGCGGCGACCACGTTCTTGGCGAGGTAGCGGGCGGCATAGGCGGCGGAGCGGTCGACCTTGGTCGGATCCTTGCCGGAGAAGGCGCCGCCGCCATGCGGCGCCGCGCCGCCATAGGTGTCGACGATGATCTTGCGCCCGGTGAGGCCGCAATCCCCGTCCGGACCGCCGATGACGAACTTGCCGGTCGGGTTGACGTGCCACACGGTCGCCGGGGTGATCCAGCCTTCCGGCAGCGTCTCGCGGATATAGGGCTCCACGATCGACTGCACGTCGTGCGACGACAGGTCGGCGTCGAGATGCTGGGTCGACAGGACGATCTGGGTGACCTCGACCGGCTTGCCGCCTTCGTAGCGCACGGTCACCTGGCTCTTGGCGTCCGGGCCGAGCACGGTGCTCTCGCCGGAATGGCGGGCCTCGGCGAGGCGCTTGAGGATCTTGTGCGCGTAGAAGATCGGCGCGGGCATCAGTTCCGGGGTCTCGCGGCAGGCATAGCCGAACATGATGCCCTGGTCGCCGGCGCCCTCATCCTTGTTGTTGGCGGAATCGACGCCCTGGGCGATGTCGGCCGACTGGGCGTGCAGCAGCACGTCGATCTCGGCATTCTCCCAGTGGAAGCCGTCCTGCTCGTAGCCGATGTCCTTGATGGCGAGCCGCGCGCGGTGAATGAGGTAGTCGCGGGTGATCTGCGCCGGGCCGCGGGTCTCGCCGGCGATCACCACGCGGTTGGTGGTGGCCAGCGTCTCGGCGGCGACGCGCAGCTGGCTCGGATCCCAGCCATGTTCCGGGCCGTGCTTGAAGAAGGCGTCAACCACCTCGTCGGAGATGCGGTCGCACACCTTGTCCGGGTGGCCTTCGGAAACGGATTCGCTGGTGAACAGATAGGCTTGGCGAGACACGCGTCGGCTCCTCGATATCTGAGCCGGCGCGAGGGAGGCATCCGGCCCCGCATCTTTCGCAAGCGGGCTCCGGCGGGTCAAGGATGTAAAGTCGGATTCGTTCGGAAAAAAGAACGCAGGGGCGCGGTGAACCTAGCCTGCATTCTCGGTGGCGAGCGCCTCGACGAGATCGACGATGCGGCGGCGGACCTTGGAATCGGCGATCTTCAGGAAGGCGCGGGTGAGCGCCAGGCCCTCGGTCGTGGCGAGGAAATCCGAGACATAGGCGGGCGAGGCGTCTTCGGCGAAGCCGGCATTGGCGACGCCCACGTTCGGCGCACCCTCGAAGAAGAAGGCGACCGGCACGCCCAGCACGTTGGAGATGTTCTGCAGCCGGCTGGCGCCGATCCGGTTGGTGCCCTTCTCGTATTTCTGGATCTGCTGGAAGGTGATGCCGAGATTCTCGCCGAGCTTCTCCTGACTCATGCCAATCATCATGCGGCGCATGCGCACCCGGCTGCCGACGTGCTTGTCGATTGGATTAGGAGACTTCTTGGTCATCGGCTTCCCCGACTGGAAACAAAAAAATACCTCCCTCCGCCGATCTGGTGGAGAGAAGCAGTGCCCAGGCCCGGTTGCAGTCTAGGCAAAGCTGATCCTACCGTCGATCAATCTAGACGTGCATATCGCGCCGCCGGAGCGCAATTGCTAGCAATAGGCCCAACACGACGAGGATAAGCGGTATTAAATTGCCGTATGTAGCATATATTGTCGACTTGAGCGTGAGAGGCAGCGTTCCGTCGAGGATTCCGCGTGCACCCAGAGGTAGCAAGCCGCGGGTCCGGCCGAGCGGGTCGACGATGGCGGAAATGCCGTTATTGGTGACCCGCACCAGCGGCAGCCCCTGCTCGATCGCCCTGAGTCGCGCCTGCTCGAAATGCTGGTAGGGGCCGGGCGTCAGGCCGAACCAGGCATCGTTGGACATGTTGAGCAGGAAGCCGGGCCGCTGCCCGTCGGCAAGGCCTTCCGGCATCACCTCGTCGGGGAAGATCGCCTCGTAGCAGATCAGCGGTACCGTCGCCGGCAGGCCGGGAATGGCGAGCAGGGAACGCTCCTGCGCCGCCGCGAAGCCGCCGCGCTGCCGGGTGAGCTGCTGGAAGCCCAGCCATTCCATCGTTTCCTGAAACGGCAGGTATTCGCCGAAAGGAACGAGGTGTACCTTGTCGGCATTGCCGAGTACCGCCCCGTCGGAGCCGATCACCCTGAGGCTGTTGAACACGTCGGGGCGCGCGCGGGTCGGGTCCGGCTTGATGCGCGCGGCGCCGGTGATCAGCGTCGTGCCGTCCGGCAGCAGGTCCGAGATGCGCGCGATCGCCTCCGGCTCGTGCTCGAGGAAGAACGGAAAGGCCGATTCCGGCCAGAACAGATGGGTGACGCCGTCGAGCCCGCCCTGGCTCTGGCTCGTCGCGACATAGAGGTCCATCACCGTGCGGCGGGCGTCGTAGCGGAACTTCGCGCCCTGCGGCAGGTCAGGCTGCATTAGCCGCAGCCGCGCCCCGGGCACGTCGCCGACTTGCGTTGTGGCGAGCCGCCACTGGCCGGCGCCCCACAGCGCTGCCAGCACGAGTACGGCGAGCGCCAGCGGCACCCGCCGGGCGCGGGCGGAGAATTGTCCGTCGAACAGCGCGGCAGGCGCCGCCAGCGTCGCCAAAGTGAGGAAGCACAGCCCCAGCAGCCCGATCACCGAAGCGGCCTGGGCGAAGCGCAGGTCGCCCGCCAGCGCATAGCCGAAATCGTTCCAGGGGAAGCCGGTCAGCGCGATGCCGCGCAGCCATTCGCTCATGGTGAGCGCCACCGCGAAGATCAGCAGCCGCCCCGGTCCCGGCGTCCAGGCGAGCCGTGCCATGGCGCAGCCGAGGCCGGTGAACAGCGCGAGATAGGCGGGCAGGCCGAGGACGGCGAAGGGCATCAGCCAGGCGAACATGTCGGCCTGGACGAGGAATGCCTGGCCGATCCACCACAGGCCGGCGACGAAATAGCCGAAGCCGAACAGCCAGCCGGCGGCGAAGGCTGCGCGCAACGCCCGCGCGAGCGGGAGCCGTATCGAGGCGTCGATCAGGAACACCAGCACCGGCAAGGTGAGCACCAGCACCGGCCACAGGCCGAAGGGCGGCATGGCGAGCGCGGAGAGCCCCCCCGCCGCAACCGCGGCGAGCGCGCGCCAGCGCAGCGGCGCCATCCGAAGCAGCTCCGGCGTCAGCATGCGGCGTGCGGCCGATACGCGATAGGCCACGGCTCAGGCGGCATCGGTGCCGCGGGTGCGCCCGGCGCCGAAGGCGCCCTTGTTCTGCTCGGCCGGCGGCGGCAGGCTGCTGCTGGCGGGGCGCTCTTCCGCACGTTCGGGCCGGCGGCCCTCGCCCGTGAGGGAGCCGCCATTGCCGCCATTCTCGCCGCCACCGGGCGAGAGGCGCAGGCGCTTCACCCGGCGCGGATCGGCGTCCAGCACCTCGATCTCGAAATTGCCGGGGCCGAGCACGATCTCGCCGCGCACCGGCACGCGGCCGGCCAGCGTGACCAGCAGTCCGCCCAGCGTGTCGACCTCCTCGGCCTCCTCGCCGAGCGCGAAGGCCGGGTCGACCATCTCGGCGACGTCCTCCAGGCTGGCGCGGGCGTCGGCGATGAAGCTGCCGTCCGGCTGGCGGGCGATGTCGGGGGTCTCGTCCTCGTCGTGCTCGTCCTCGATGTCGCCGACGATCTCCTCGACCAGGTCCTCCATCGAGACGATGCCGTCGGTGCCGCCATATTCGTCGATGACGAGGGCGAGGTGGATGCGGCTCGCCTGCATGCTGGCGAGCAGCTCGATCGAGGGCATGGAGGGCGGCACGAACAGCAGCCGGCGGATCAGCTTGGCGGCGCTGAGCGGCGTGCCGAGGTCGATGGCCTTGAGGTTGAAGCTGGGCACGTGCTTGCCCGCCGGCTGTTCGGCCGGCTTCTCCTCGGACGGCGTATTCGCAGCGGTGCCGCGTGGCGCCGGGTGGCGCGGCGTCATGGCGCGCTGGGTCAGGTAGGTGACGAGGTCGCGGATGTGGACCATGCCGACCGGGTCGTCGAGCGTATCGTCATAGACGACGAGCCGCGAATGGCCGGCATCGGCGAAGACGGTGAGCAGCTCGCCGAGCGAGATGTCCTTCTGCACCGCGATGATGTCGGCGCGGGGGACCATGAGGTCGCCGATCCTGAGCTCGCGCAGGTCGAGGATGCTCTTAAGCATCGTCCGCTCGGTCGCCGACAGGTCGCTTCCGCTCTCGGCGGTCGCGGCGGACAGCACCTCGGCGAGATCGGTGCGTAGCGAGCCGGAGGAGCGCCAGCCGCCGATCAGCGCGCGCAGGCGGTCGAAGATGCCGCCGCGCGGGTCACCCGAGCGCGCGTCGGCCGGGCTTCGCTGCCCCGTGGTGCCGGAGGAGCCGGTCGCCGAGCCGGTACTTGGCCCGGTAGTTGAGCCGCTACTCGGCCCTTCGCTGCCTTGGCCGGAGGACGGATTGGAGACGGGGTCGGACATTGGCCTCAGTCGTGTTGATGAACGGGTTCGGTTTCGGAATAGGGGTCGGGCACGCCGAGCCCGGCGAGGACGCTGCGCTCCATCGCCTCCATCTCCTCAGCGTCCTCAGCGACCTCGTGGTCGTAGCCGAGCAGATGCAGCGTACCATGCACCGCCAGATGCGCGAGATGGTCAGCGAAGGGCTTGCCCTCCGCCTCCGCCTCGCGCGCCAGGGTCTCGTAGGCGATGGCGATGTCGCCGAGATGGGGATCGCCGCCGGCACGCGCCATCTCGGGCGTGGGGAAGGACAGCACGTTGGTGGCGGTGTCCTTACCGCGCCAGTCGCGGTTCAGCGCGCGGATGGAGGCGTCGTCGGTGAGCTTCACGGCGATCTCGGCGCCGTCGATGTCGAGCTCGTATTCGCTCGACGCGCCCACGCAGGCGGCGTCGACGGCGCGGGTGACGAGGCCGGCAGCACCGGGGAAGCCCGACCAGGCGTCGGCCTCCACGAGTACGTCGACCTCGATCCTACTGTCGTCGCTCATCGCGGCGGGGCCTCGGTTGCACCGGCGGCCTTCCGGTCATAGGCGGCCACGATGCGCCCGACGAGCTCGTGGCGCACCACGTCGGCGGAATTGAACTTGCAGACCTCGACGCCCTCGACGTCCTTGAGCAGCGCGACGGCCTCGGCGAGGCCGGAGGTCTGGCCGGGCGGCAGGTCGACCTGGCTCGGGTCGCCGGTGATGATCATATGCGAGTTCTCGCCCAGGCGGGTGAGAAACATCTTCATCTGCATCGAGGTGGTGTTCTGCGCCTCGTCGAGGATGACGCAGGCATTGGCCAGCGTGCGCCCGCGCATGAAGGCGAGCGGGGCGATCTCGATCTCGCCCGAGGTGAGCGCGCGCTCGACGAAGGCGCGGTCCATCAGATCGTGCAGCGCGTCGTAGATCGGGCGCAGATAGGGATCGACCTTCTCCTTCATGTCGCCTGGCAGAAAGCCGAGCCGCTCGCCGGCTTCCACCGCCGGGCGGGAGAGGATGAGCCGGTCGACCACGCGCCGCTCCAGCAGATGGACGGCATAGGCGACCGCCAGCCAGGTCTTGCCGGTACCGGCCGGGCCGACGCCGAAGACCAGCGTATGGCGCTTGAGCGCGCGTATATAGGCGTCCTGCGCGGCGGTGCGGGCGCGCACCGGGCGCCGGCGGAGCTGGATCTCGTCGAAGCTCTGCTTCTTGGTCGCCGGGTCGAACTCGAACAGGAAGCCCTGCGCCGCGGCTTCGCGCAGCACGCCCTCGACGTCGCCGGGCAGCAGTTCGACGCCCTTCTTCAGGCGGGCGTAGAGCGTCTCCAGTACGTGGCGGGCCTGCTCGCAGGCCTCACGCGGACCTTCCAGCGTGACGTGGTTGCCGCGCTGCTCGGCGACGATCTCCAGCCGCCGCTCGATCAGCGCGAGGTTCTGGCCGTAATGGCCGAAGAGCTGGCTGGCCAGGCGGTTGTCGTCGAAGGCGAGCACGATCTGGCTCGGCGTTTCCTCGGTCGTCTCGATCCACTGCGCGCTGGGGCGCGGTGCCGTCTGCGTCGGAGATCCCGCGGGAGTGCCCGCGCGGGCGGCTACCAAGGCACGTTCCGTATCAGATCCACCTCGACGCACGCTCACGCCTCCAGCTTCTCGCTCTGCCTTATGAAACGCGATTCACTCTCCGAACGTTCGGCGAAGAATTCCCCGCCGAGTATGTCGCCCGAAAGACTCTTGGTGCTGACCTCGCGCACTTCCACCGTGGCCAGTGTGCCGATCGCCTCGATGGGCGCCTCGACGACGACGGATTGCAGATAAGGCGAGCGGCCGATGAGCTGGCCGGGGAAGCGGCCCGGCTTCTCCAGCAGGATCTCGAAGCGCTGGCCGCGGCAGGCGGCGTCGAAGGCCGCCTTCTGCCTGTCGAGCAGGGCCTGGAGCGCGTGGATGCGCGCCGACTTCACCTCTTCGGGAAGCTGCGCCTCCATCCCCGCCGCCGGTGTGCCCGGGCGCGGGGAGTACTTGAACGAGAAGGCGGAGGCGAAGCCGACCTTTTCGACGAGGTCCATGGTGTCGGCGAAATCCTCGTCGGTCTCGCCGGGGAAGCCGACGATGAAGTCGGAGGAGAAGGCGATGTCGGGTCGTGCCGCGCGCACCTTTTCGACGATGTCGAAGAACAGCTCGCGGTCGTGCTTGCGGTTCATCGCCGCGAGGATGCGGTTGGAACCGGACTGCACCGGCAGATGCAGGTAGGGCATGAGCGCGGGCATGTCGCGATGGGCGGCGATCAGTTCCTCGTCCATGTCGCGGGGATGGCTGGTGGTGTAGCGCACGCGGGCGATGCCGGGCACATCGGCGACCCGGCGCACCAGCTCGGCGAGGTTGGCGCTGCGCCCGCCGGCATCGAGGCCGTGATAGGCGTTGACGTTCTGGCCGATCAGCGTGACCTCGCGCACCCCGGCATCGGCGAGGCGGACCACCTCGTCGAGGATCTTCGAGAGCGGGCGCGAGACCTCGGCGCCGCGCGTATAGGGCACGACGCAGAAGGTGCAGAACTTGTCGCAGCCTTCCTGCACGGTGACGAAGGCGGCTGGCCCCCGCTTGGCGATGGCGGCCGATGTCGGCGGGGGCAGGAAGTCGAACTTGTCCTCGACCGGGAACTCGGTCTCGACCAGCTTGGCGCGCTTGCCGCTGCCGTCGCGGCGGGCCTGCGCCTGCGCGACCAGCTCGGGCAGCTTGTGGTAGCTCTGCGGGCCGACCACGAGGTCGACCGTGCGGGCGCGCTTGATGATCTCGGCGCCCTCGGCCTGTGCCACGCAGCCGGCGACCGCCACCATCTGGCTGCGGCCGGCTTCCTCCTGCGCCTTCCGCAGGCGCCCGAGCTCGGAATAGACCTTCTCGGCCGCCTTCTCGCGGATATGGCAGGTGTTGAGGATGACGAGGTCGGCGTCGTCCGGGCTGTCGGTCTCGACAAAGCCCTCCTTCGCCAGCGTGTCCGTCATGCGCTGGGCGTCATAGACGTTCATCTGGCAGCCGAAGGAACGGACGTAAAGCTTGCGCGGTTCAGTCATTGCGTCTCGATCGACCCGGCCGCGACGCTTCCTTCACGGAATCCGCGGCAACTTTCCTTGAAATCCGAGCGCACGAGCGTCGCGCCCCACTCGCAGGCGCCCCCGCACATCGCTGCTCGCTCACAGGTCGAGATCGTCTACGTCTCCACGGATGACACCTATGGTCCCTGTGTAACGGGATTCCCGGAAAAAGGGAATGCGGCCGAGGGGCGAGAACCCACAAGCAGGCGTTACTTGCGGCAAGATTCCGCTCAAACCGAACGCCCGGTCAGCGCACCCGCCAGCATGATCCGCGCGGCGGTCTCGGCATGGAGCGTCGCCGCCTTGCGGTCGTCCGCCGGCAGCGGCGCGCCGAAATGCAGCTCCACATCCACCGCCCCGCGCTTCAGCACGTCGAAGAGGTGCGGGGCGAGGTCCATGTCGCCATACCAGGCGAGCCGCGGCCGGCGCGGGCGGCCGAGCGGGATGCCTCCTTGGCCGACATAGGCGATGGCGAGCGGCTGGATGGTGGCGTCCTCTCCCATACTCTGGCGGGCGGCGCCGACCAGCGCCGAGCGGAAGGGCAGCACGCGGTTGCCGTCGCTCGACGTGCCCTCGGCGAACAGCACGACGGGATCGCCGCC
Source organism: Xanthobacteraceae bacterium (assembly GCA_029239875.1). Taxonomy (GTDB): domain Bacteria; phylum Pseudomonadota; class Alphaproteobacteria; order Rhizobiales; family Xanthobacteraceae; genus Ancylobacter. The sequence goes on from JARBUD010000002.1 coordinate 341,300, forward strand.
GTTCATCCGCTCGGCCATCTCGCCGGCGACCTTGCCGGTCGCGCTACGCGAGGCGCGGTCGACGAAGATGGTACGCTGGAGCTTGGCCAGCAGCCCGACGCCCGGCCAGCCGGCGACCTCGCTCTTGGCGACGAAGCACAGCGGCAGGCGCGAGCCGAGCACGGGTATGTCGAGCCAGGAGACGTGGTTGGAGACGATGAGCAGCGGGCGCGCCGGCGAGGGTGCGCCGACCACCGTCACCCGCACGCCGACGAGGGCCAGCACCAAGCGGTGATAGAGCACCGGGATGGTGCGGCGGGTCGGCAGCTTCAGCTTCACCGAGGCCCACTGGAGCGGAATGCCGACGAGGGTGATCAGCACCACCGGCACGAGCACCAGCCAGGCGCGCACGGCTCAGCCCTTCGGTTCGTCGGCGGGCTTGGGCTTGTCGAGGGGGATCCCGTAGAGCTCGAGCCGGTGGCCGACCAGCCGGTAGCCGAGCTTGCGCGCGATCTCCTCCTGCAGGTGCTCGATCTCCTCCGAGCGGAACTCCACCACATGGCCGGAGCGCAGGTCGATGAGGTGGTCGTGGTGCTCGTCCGGCACCGGCTCGTAGCGCGAGCGGCCGTCGCGGAAATCGTGGCGGGCGATGATGCCGGCGTCCTCGAACAGCTTCACCGTCCGGTAGACGGTGGAGATGGAGATGCGGTCGTCGACCGCCGCGGCGCGCCGGTGCAGTTCCTCCACGTCGGGATGGTCCTGCGCGTCGGCGATGATGCGCGCGATGACGCGACGCTGGTCGGTCATGCGCAGGCCGAGCGTGACGCAGGCTTCCTCGATCGCGGTCGGCTTGTCGTTCATCCGTCAGTCCGTCTTGGGTCCCCGACGCCTTATGGCGCAGCGCGCCGGCCGAGGGCAATCTCTACCTAGGCGATATCCCGCCGCATGGTCAGCGCGGCGACCGCTTCGCCCCCGGCCTTGTGATAATACCCCTTGCGGCGGCCGATTTCACGGAAACCGGTGCGGGCATAGAGGTGCAGCGCCGAGACGTTGCCCTCCTCCACCTCCAGGAACACCGTGGTGAAGCCTTCCGCCGCCAGGGCGCCAAAGGCCGCCTCGACGAGGCGCCGGGCGATTCCCTCGCCCCGCCGCGCGGACGTCACCGCCACCGAGAGGATCTCGGTCTCCGGGGCGACGCCGCTGAGCAGGATGAAGCCGATCGGCGCGCCGGAAGGCCCGTCCGTCGCCACCAGGCAGCGGCTGAGCCGGTTGGCCAGCAGGCGCTCGAACTCGGCGGCATCCCAGCCGACGTGGAAGGATTGGGCATGCAGCCGCGCCAGCACCTCGGCATCGCCCGCGCGGGCCCGACGCAGCGCCACCTCGCGGCGGCGCAGCCCGAGCCGGGTCAGCAGCCCGATCATCGGCGGGCGATCCGCTGGGCGGTCTGCGGCTTGGCGTCGGCGTCGCGCAGATAGAGCGGGCGCGGCTCGGAGCGGGCGGGATCGGCGACACCGGCAAGGCGGGCGAGCCAGACCGGGTCGGGCATGGTCTCGATCTGGATTTCCACCGGCAATCGTTCGCCGGACGGCCAGGCCTCGGTGAGGAGCCGCGCCCCGGAGCCGACGAGCCGTACCGGACCGTTGGCGATCGAGCGGGCCGCGTCCCGCACCGACGTGGCGCGCGGGGTGACCAGTACCCGTCCCGCGGCGCCGATCATCTGAAGATAGACATTGCCGTGGCGGGCATCGATGGCGGCGGCGACCGGTACGCGGTCGTCCTGCGCCAGCAGCGGCGCGGCGAGCACGGTGAGCGTGGGAATGCCGATCACCGGCTTGCCGGTGGCGAGGCCGAAGCCGCGCGCGGCGGAGATGCCGACGCGCAGCCCGGTGAAGCTGCCCGGGCCGACGGTGACGGCGAAGGCATCGACGTCGGAGATCGCGACCTCCGCCTCGTCCAGCGCGCGCTCGACCATGGGGATCAGCGCCTCGGCATGGCCGCGCGCCATGCGCTCCTGCAGGCGCACCAGCGTACGGTCGCCGTCGAGCTCGTGCAGCGCGACGGAGCAGGCTTCAAGCGCGGTGTCGAGGGCGAGAATCAGCATGGTCACATACCTGTCGCGCCCACCATGCGCACCGGCGCCGCCGAAGGGAAGGGCGCGCGTTGACTGCGTGCTTCGAGGCCGCCCTTCGGGCGGCACCTCAGCATGAGGAACGTGGTTCGACGACCTTCCTCATCCTGAGGTGCGAGCGCCAGCGAGCCTCGAAGGACGCACAACGTTGCCGTTTGCTCCCTCAGACCGGGCGGACTTCCACCACGTCCGGCACGAAATGGCGCAGCAGGTTCTCGATGCCGTTCTTCAGCGTGGCGGTGGAGGACGGGCAGCCCGAGCAGGAGCCCTTCATGCCGAGATAGACCACGCCGTCCTTGTAGCCGCGGAAGGTGATGTCGCCGCCGTCATTTGCGACGGCCGGCCGCACGCGGGTGTCGATCAGCTCGCGGATGGTGTCGACCACGCCGGCGTCCTTCTCCTCGTAGAAGGCGTCGTCCGCGGTGTGCTCATGGTCTTCCGGCAGCACCGGCTGGCCGGAAACGAAGTGCTCCATGATGGCGCCGAGGATGGCCGGCTTGAGATGGGCCCATTCGCCCTTCTCCTTGGTCACGGTGACGAAGTCCGAGCCGAAGAACACGCCGGCGACGCCCGGCACCTCGAACAGGCGCGTGGCGAGCGGCGAGCGCGCGGCCTCGTCCGTGTCGCGGGCCTCGAAGGTGCCGTGGCCGAGCACGGTGCGGCCGGGCAGGAACTTCAGCGTGGCGGGGTTCGGGGTGGCTTCGGTCTGGATGAACATGGGATCTCTCCTTGCCAACCGGGGTTCAAGGCCGCGGCGACGGGGGAACATGGAATTTAGATAGTCTCTCGCGCGCCGGAGGGGAAGGGCGGTTCATGAGGCCGCCAGCCCCTTGTCACGCCGTCATCCCCGGGCTTGGCCCGGGGATCCACGTCTTTTCCTATCCGCCAGGACGGTTCCCAAGTCGTGGATGGCCGGGCCAAGCCCGGCCATGACGAGCCTCTGAACGGGAGGGTTCGAAATGAATCGGCTTCTCACGCCAGCGCGTCGATCTCGGCGTCGGAGAGCGTGCCCGGGACGATGGTGACGGGGATGGGAAGGCCCGCCCAGGTCCCGGTCGCCAGCGAGGCGATCAGCGGTCCGGGACCTTCGTTGCCGGTGCCGGCGGCGAGCACGAGGATGGCGATGTCTTCGTCGGCATCGATCAGCTTGTGGATCTCGTCGACGATCCGGCCCTCGCGCACGATCCGCTCCGGCTCGACGCCCGCCACCGTACGGGCCCGCGCGGAAAGATGCTCCAGCCGCGCCTCGGCCTTGTCGGTCGCCTCCGCCCGCATAAGCCCGGCGACGCCGAGCCACTGACTCTGCACGTCGGCGAGCTCCAGCACGCTGAGCAGCACGACGCCGCCCTGCAGGCGGGTGGCGCGGCGCACGGCGTAGTAGAGCGCGCGGTCGCATTCCGGCGTGTCGTCGGCGACGACGAGGAACTTGCGGCGGTGGCCGGGTTCGTGGCTCTGGCGCCGGCGCGTCATGTCGTTTCCTCCAGGCCGCGGAGGTTAGCGCACGAAGCCGACGATGTCCTTCACCTGCCGCATTGTCTCGTCGGCGATCACCCGCGCCCGCGCCGCGCCGTCGCGCAGGATGGCGTCGATGTGCGAGGGCTCGGAGACGAGGCGCTTCATCTCGCTACCGACCGGGCCGAGCTTGGCCACCGACAGGTCGACCAGCGCCGCCTTGAAGGTGGAGAACTGGCCGCCGCCGAACTCGGCCAGCACCTTCTCCTTCGAGATGTCCGCCAGCGCCGCATAGATGCCGACGAGGTTCTCCGCCTCCGGCCGGCCCTTCAGCCCTTCGGCTTCGCTCGGCAGCGGCTCGGGATCGGTCTTGGCCTTGCGGATCTTCGAGGCGACGGTGTCGGCGTCGTCGGTGAGGTTGATGCGCGAGAGGTCGGACGGATCGGACTTCGACATCTTCTTCGAACCGTCGCGCAGGCTCATGACGCGCGCCGCCGGCCCGCCGATCAGCGGCTCCGGCTGCGGGAAGAACGTCCCCTCGAGCCCCAGCGCCGTCATGGACGGGCCGAAATCGTTGTTGAACTTCTGCGCGATGTCGCGGGCCAACTCCAGATGCTGCTTCTGGTCTTCGCCAACCGGCACATGGGTGGCGCGGTAGAGCAGGATGTCGGCGGCCATCAGGTTCGGATAGGCGTAGAGGCCGACCGAGGCATTCTCGCGGTCCTTGCCCGCCTTCTCCTTGAACTGGGTCATGCGGTTGAGCCAGCCGAGGCGGGCAACGCAGTTGAACACCCAGGCGAGCTCGGCATGGCCGGAGACCTGGCTCTGGTTGAACACGATGTGCTTGGCCGGGTCGATGCCGGCGGCGATGAAGGCGGCGGTGACCTCGCGGATCTGCTTCTTCAGCTCGGCCGGGTCCTGCCAGACCGTGATGGCGTGCATGTCGACGACGCAATAGAGGCAGTCATAGCTGTCCTGCAGCGCCACGAAGCGCTGGATGGCGCCGAGATAATTGCCGAGATGCAGGTTTCCGGTCGGCTGGACGCCGGAGAACACGCGCTGCTGAAAGGCCATGGGGACGTCCTGTGGTCTGCGCCCTGTTTTCGCGACGGCGCTAATGGCACGCATGCCGGATAGGGGCAAGCTGTCTATCGGCGCAGGCCCGCGCGCAGCGCCGCGATCTCCATGCCGCCGAACAGCCGGGCGCCACCGGCATAGACCGCGACGCCGAGCAGGACGAGGCCGGCAAGCGCGGCGGCGGCCATGATCCCGCCGGCGCTCAGCAGGGCTTCAGTGAGGCGCGCCGCCAGCACGATGGCGAGTGCCATGGCGAGCGCGGCGAGGCCTAATCCCAGGAGTCGCCGGCGCGCCTCGTGCGGGACGACCAGCAGCCGGCGGCGGGCGAGGCCGATGCCGAGGCCGGCAAGTCCGACGAGGCTGGAGACCAGCACCCCGAGCGCCGGTCCGGCCATGCCGAGCGGACCGACGGCGAGGAAGCCGATGACGGCGCCGATGGGCAGCGCGGCGAGGCTGGCGACGGTGACGTGCCGCGACAGGCCGCTCGCGAAGGCGATGGCGACGAGCACCTTCTCCACCGCCTGCAACGGCAAGGTCAGTGCGAGCAAGGCGAGCGCGGTGGCGGTGAGCGTGCTCGCCTCGGCGTCGAAGGCGCCGCGCTGGAACAGCACGGCGACGATGGGATGGGCGAGCACGGCCAGTCCCGCCGCCGCCGGCAAAGAGAGCGCCAGCGCCGCCTCCAGCCCGCCCGTTCCGGCCTTGGCCTCGTCTTTGGCGGCGAGCGCCGGCAGCAGCACCGCCCCCGCGCTGGCGCCGACGAGGCCGAGCGGCAATTCGACGAGGCGGGTGGCGTAGAACAGCGCCGCCACGCCGCCGGCGATCCCGGACGCGGCCGAGGCGGCGATGAGGAAGCGGAGCTGAGGCAGGGCGGCGGCCAGCAGCGTCGGCGCCGCGCCCGCGAGCATGGGCAGCGCGGCCTTGAGGTCGGCCTTCGAGACCCGCAGGTCGAAGAAATCGCGCGGCACGGCGATCAGGTTCAGCACGAACTGGGTCAGCGCCCCGGCCACCGCTCCCGCCGCCAGCCAGGCGAGCGCGGCGGGCACGCTCATCTGCTTGCCGTCGGCGAGCCAGAGCAGGACGAGCAACGCGATCACCATCACATTGGCGGCGGCAGGTGCCATGGCCGGGCGGGCGAAGCGGCCGGCGACATTGGCGAAGGCGGCGAAAACGCCGGCCAGTAGGGCGAGCGGCAGGCAGGCGATAGCGAGCCGTCCGGCCAGCACCGCGCCGTCCTCGCGCGGGCCGGAATCCGGGAAGCCCGGTGCCAGCAGCGCCACCACCTGCGGCATGAGCAGGAAGATGAGGATCGCCAGCACCAGCGCTGCGAGGCCGAACAGGATCAGCGCCGCCCCGGCGAGCCTTGCGCGTCGCTCGGTCTCGCCTGCCAGCCGCGGCAGGATGGCGGCGTTCAGCGCGCCCTCGCCGAGCAGCCGTCGGGCGAGCTGCGGCAGAGCGAGGCCGGCCACGGAAGCATCCGCCACCACTCCCGTGCCGAACAGCGCCGCCACCCCGGCATCGCGGGCGAAGCCGAGCACGCGCGAGGCGAGGGTGAGGAGCGCGACGGTGGAGGCGCGGCGGAGCAGGGCCATGATCTCGAGGCGGTTATGAAAGGTCGCTGGCAGGGAGCCGGTTGTGGCTTTGCAACCGACCTTCAGCGGCGTTTTATCCGGCTTTTCGTGACCTCGTCATCTGTACAGCCGGCAATGGCCCTCATCCTGAGGCGCGAGCGTCAGCGAGCCTCGAAGGATGTTCGCTACGGCGCACCCGGACGAGCATCCTTCGAGGCCTGGCCGATGGCCGGGCACCTCAGGATGAGGATCATCAGAGGCGGGCGGGGATTGCAAGCCGGGTTGTGCCGGCACCACCGCCAGCGTTGCGGGCTCGGCCCTCGTCTGCTACCGCCATGGCACCTTCCCGCGACGCCCCTCCAGAGAAAGCGCCCATGACCGTCCAGCAGCTCGATGTGATCGGCTTCGGCAACGCCATCGTCGATGTGCTCGCCCGCACCGAGGATGCCTTCCTCGACCGGCAAGGCATGCGCAAGGGCGGCATGACGCTGATCGACGAGGCGCGGGCCGAGGCGGTCTACGGCTCCATGGGGCCGGGCGTTGAGATTTCCGGTGGGTCGGCCGCCAACACCATGGCCGGCATCGCCTCGCTGGGCGGGCAGGCCGGCTTCGTCGGCAAGGTCCGCGACGACGAGCTCGGCGGCATCTTCGCCCATGACATCCGCGCCGCCGGCGTCGCCTATGCCACGCCCCCGGCCGCTTCCGGCCCGGCGACGGCGCGCTGCCTGATCTTGGTCACGCCTGACGGCGAGCGCACCATGAATACCTATCTCGGCGCGGCGCAGGACCTCGGCCCGGCCGATGTCGACGAAGCTGCGGTCGCGGCCGCCGCCGTCACCTATCTGGAAGGCTATCTGTGGGATCCGCCGGCGGCGAAGGAAGCCTTCCTCAAGGCCTCCGGCATCGCCCACAAGGCCGGGCGGACCGTGTCGCTCACTTTGTCCGACGCCTTCTGCGTCGGGCGCTATCGCGCCGAATTCCTCGATCTCATGCGCAAGGGCGTGGTCGACCTCGTCTTCGCCAACGAGGCGGAGCTGATGTCGCTCTACGAGACCGAATTCGATACCGCGCTGGCGCAGCTGCGCGCCGATACGAAGCGTGCGGTGGTCACCCGTTCCGAGAAGGGTGCGCTGTCGATGACGGCGGACGAACTCGTCAGCGTCCCCGCCTTCCCGGTGGCCAAGGTGGTAGACACCACCGGCGCGGGCGACCTCTTCGCCGCCGGCTACCTGCACGGTTTCTCGCGCGGCTTCGCGGCGGAGGAGTGCCTGAAGCTCGGCGCGCTCTGCGCCTCCGAGATCATCAGCCATATCGGCGCCCGCCCCGAGCGCAAGCTGAAGGATTTCGCTTTGGAGAACGGCCTCAGGGTCTGACGGCCAAAAAAGAGGCCGGCCCGAAGGCCGGCCTTGAGAGGAAACGTCTCGGAAATTCGGCGAGGATCAGATCTCCTCGTCGCCGCCGAACCAGCCGCCGCCGTCGAACCAGCCGCCATTGTCGGCGCCGGAGATGTCTTCCGCCCCCGGATCATTGGCGGAGGCGTCGGTCGCCGACGTATCGGTGTCGGCTGCCGGCTCGGCGGGAGCTTCCGCCGCCTTGGCCTCGCTGCCGCCACTGAGCATGCCGGAGATGGCGCTGCCGAGCAGCACGCCGCCCGCCACGCCCATCGCCGTCTGCGCTGCGCCGGCGAGGAAGCCGCCACCGCCGAAGCCGGGCCGGCCGGGCATTCCCTGCTGGAGTCCGCCCTGTTGGAATCCGCCCTGCTGCTGGCCGGGAGGCGCATAGCCGCCGGGCGCACCCTGCTGCTGGCCATAGCCCTGCGCCGCACCCTGCGCGGCCCCCGCCCCGAAGGGCGAGCCCGGTCGCGGCATGGAGGGCACCGGGCTGCGGCGCGGCGGCTGACTGCCGCCGAACAGGCTGCCGAACAGCCCGCCGCCGGAGGCGGGGCGCTCCTCTTCCTGCGCCTGCTGGGCCTGCTGCTCCAGCTCGCTGATGCGGGCCTGCGCCTGCTCCAGCGCGTAGCCCTGCATCACGATGGTCTGGGCCATCAGATAGGGCGCCGCCGGCTGCTGGGCGATACGCTGGGCGATGAAGCCTTCCGCCTCCGCGTCGCGCGGGCCGGACTGGCGTTCCGCTTCGCCGAGCTTGGCGAAGAGGCCGTCTATGGCCTGGCGGTCTTGCTCGTTCATCGGATGAGTCTCCTTCGGGCGCTGCCGCTGCCGGCTCACTCGCGCTCGCCGGTGAAGTTCAGCAGCAGCTGGAAGATGTTGACGAAGTTCAGGTAGAGCGAGAAGGCGCCGAAGACGGCGAGCTTCTGCTGCGATTCCGCGTCGAAATAATCGGCGTACTGCTCCTTGATCGACTGGGTGTCCCAGGCAGTCAGGCCGACGAAGACGAGGATGCCCACGACCGACACGATGAACTGCAGCATCGTCGAGCCGAGGAAGATGTTGACGAGGCTGGCGATCACCACGCCGATCAGGCCCATGATCAGGAACGAGCCGAACTGTGAGAGGTCGCGCTTGGTCGTGTAGCCGTAGAGGCTCGTTGCGCCGAACATGGTCGCGGCGATGAAGAAGGTGCGGGCGATGCTCGTCCCCGTGAAGACGAGGAAGATCGAGGCCATGGAAAGGCCCATTACCGCGCAGAACGCCCAGAACATGGTCTGCGCGCCCGACGCCGACATCGACTGCATGCGGAACGAGAAGAACAGCACGAAGGCGAGCGGGGCCAGCATCACCACCCATTTCAGCGGGGTGGAGAAGATCGGCACGTAGAGCGCCGGCGTGGTGCCGACGACGAAGGCGACGACGCCCGTCAGCACGAGGCCGAGCGCCATGTAGTTGTAGACCCGCAGCATATGGCGGCGCAGGCCCTCGTCGAAGACGGCCTGGTCGACGGTCGCGGTACGGGACCACTGGAAGCCGGGGTTCGGCATGCTCATGTCAGTCTCCTATTGACCTATGTGGGTCGGGTGTAGCGGTTTCAACAGGCCCGGCTTACCGCCGGGCACGGTTCAGTAGAGGGCGGTCAGTAAAGCGATCTCGCCAGCCGGGCGGCGGCGCGGTCGATCTCGCGGGGGCTCGCTTCCGGTCCGGGCTGGGCGACGAGGGCGTAGGCGACCTCGCCCATCTGCCAGTAGGCGGCGTTGAGCTCGTCCTTCGGCACGGTGGTCGCCGGCACCACGTCGAAGCCGCCCGGACGGACGGCGAAGAGCGAGACGGTGCCCAGATCCTTGGTCTTCACCGCCATCTCGACGCTGGGGCCGAAGGCGGAGGGGAAGACCTGCACGTCCTCCACCTGCCAGTCCTCCGGCAGCGCCGGCATGACGATGGCGGTGGCGGCGCGGATCTCCGCCGGATCGTAGTCCTGCCTGGTGCGCTGCGAGGGCATGCCGGCCCGCACCAGCGCGGTGCGGTGGGCGCGCACGGCGTCGTCGACATAGGCCGGCGGCAGGTCCGAGGCGACGACGCGGCTCACCCCGAGATGGCCGAACTGCGCATTGGCGAACCAGCCGGCGCCGATGAGCAGCGTCACCGTCGCGGCGATGCGCAGGCCGCGCAGCCAGCGCTCGCGCGACAGGGCGCGCTCCAGCCGCCGCGCCGCCTCGGCGGTGGCGATGCGGGCGGTGGCGGTCGAGGCGCCGCGCGGGGTCTCGGCGAGCGACAGGCGCAGCTCGTCGCGGATGCGCAGATCCGCCATCACCCGCGAGGCGGCGGACGGGTTGGCGCTGAGATAGGCCTCGACGTCGATGCGCCGGGCGACGGTCAGCTGGTCGTCGACATAGGCCTGCAGGTCCTCGTCGGAGACGGGATCAATATGCGGGGTCATCCGATCCTCCAACAATGCGCAGGCGGGCGGGTCGCGCCGTGCCGTCCTCGATGGCGCGCAGCGCGGCGCGGGCGCGCGACAGGCGCGACATCAGCGTGCCCTGCGGGATGCCGAGCGTGGCGGCGGCTTCGGCGTAGCCGAGCCCTTCGATGGCCACGAGATGCAGCGCCGCGCGCTGCTCCTCGGGCAGTTCCATGAAGGCGTCGCGCACCTGGGCGAGGCGCAGCTGATGTTCCTGCGCGGGCGCCGCGACGGTCTCCGCCAGTTCCAGCGCCTCGGCCTCGCGCCGCGCCTCCGCCTTGCGGGAGCGGCGGCGGTCGATGAACACGTTGTGCAGCACCGAGAGCAGCCAGCCGCGCAAACCTTTGCTGCTGTCGCCTTTGCCGGTTTCGCTGCGTCCGGCGTCGAAGCTGCCGCGCCGCTCATAGGCGCGCAGCAGCGCGTCGTGGACGAGGTCCTCCGCCTCCGCGTCGTCGCGCGTCAGCGAGCGGGCATAGCGCCGCATCACGGCGAGCTGCCCGAGGACATCGAATTTGCCGGTCCGGCTGTTCGCCTGATCGCGCCTCATGACCCGTATACGGAGCCTCTGCCGCTCCTATTCCGTGGCGGGATGAAAATTTCGCGTCGCCCTGCGCCGCGACGGGCGGGAACGCACCGGCCGCCTCGGCCGTTCTCCCGGGAGACTAACAGCTTACCTATCGTGACGGTGCGCAACTTGCCGTCATGACGTTTCCGCGTGATGACGGAGTTCCGCATGGCCACGGCCGAGAAGGCGAAGGACAAGACGCAGAAGACCGAGAAGCCGAAGGAAAGCCCGCCTGGGCTCGGCGTGCATGGCGCGGCGACGCTCACCGCCGTCACGGTGGACGCGTGCAACAGCCAGCTGCGCGAGGAGGACGGTTTCGTCGGCGACCGCGCCCGGCGGGCGGCGTTCTTCGAGAGCCTGGAGCGCTGGCGCAAGGTCGCGACGATCAAGCATCCCGTGCTCGGCGACGGCCCGACGAAGGACCTGTCCAAGTCGCTGATCGACCAGGCGCTGGCAGAGGGCAAGCCGCATGAGCAGGCGCTGATCATGAGCGCCATCGAGGATTATGCCGGCGAGCTCGCCGCGGTGCTGCGCCGGCTGCTGCGCTCCAAGGATTGGCGCGGCACGCAGCGCATCGCGGTCGGCGGCGGGCTTGCCGCCAGCCGCTTCGCCGCCATCGCCGTCGCCCGCGCGGAGCTCAAGCTGCGCGCCGACGACATCGAGATCGAGCTGCATCCGATCCGCAACGATCCCGACGAGGCCGGGCTCATCGGTGCCGTGCATCTGGCGCCGAGCTGGATGTTCGAGAGCTTCGACGACATCCTCGCCGTCGACATCGGCGGCACCAATATTCGCGCCGGCATCGTCCGCCTCAACCTCGACAAGGCCGACGACCTTTCCAAGGCCAAGGTGCGCGAGATCGAACTGTGGCGCCACGGCGACGAGGACCCCGCGCGCGACAAGGCGATCGACCGCATGGTCGACATGCTCAAGGACCTGATCGGCAAGGCGGAGAAGGAGGGCGTGAAGCTCGCCCCCTTCATCGGCGTCGGCTGTCCGGGCGCGATCGCCGAGGACGGCTCGATCGAGACCGGCGGGCAGAACCTTCCCGGCAATTGGGAGAGCGCCCGCTTCAACCTGCCGGCGGCGCTGTGGGACGCGATCCCCGAGATCGATGGGCGCGAGACCGTCGTGGTCATGCACAACGACGCGGTGGTGCAGGGGCTCAGCGAGGTGCCGTTCATGCAGGACGTCGCGCGGTGGGGCGCGGTCACCATCGGCACCGGGCTCGGCAATGCCCGCTTCACCAACCGCGAACGCCCCAATGCCGAGCAGAAGGCCGCGGGCAGGCGTGTGAAGAAGGACGAGAAGGACAAGGAGAACGGCAAGAAGGACAAGGCGGGGAAAGGCTGACCCGCCCGCCGGGACCTAGGCGCCGGGCTCGGCCTTGCCTTTCCGGCTGGCGGCCACCGGCGCCTTGCCCTCGCGCTCGGCCTGCGCCATCGCCTCGTACTCGCCGCGGATTTCCTCCAGCGCGCCGTCGTCGAGCTCCTCGAGGTCGAGCAGGACATTGCGCGTAAGGTCGTTCTTGGCGATCAGCTCGTCGAGCTTGATGTGCAGCGCTGCCGTGTCGCGGTTCTGGCTGTTCTGGATCACGAACACCATCAGGAAGGTGATGATGGTGGTCGAGGTGTTGATCACCAGCTGCCAGGTGTCGCCGAAGCCGAAGAAGGGGCCGCTGATCGCCCATAGAACGATGATGGCGGCGGCACCGGCGAAGGTGGTCGGCTTGCCCGCCTGAACCGCGACCCATTGCGCGAAGCGGGTGAAGAAGGACCGAGTCGGTCGGCCCGACTGCGTGCGGCGCGACGCCATTTACGAGTACCCCTTGCGCGTTGCGGGGCTTGAACGCGGCAGTGGGCGTCTTCGTTCCCAACGGCGCGATGCGCTCCTCCTATGCACCCTCATCCTGAGGTGCGAGCGCCGCGAGCCTCGAAGGATGGTCGCTCAGGTGCACCCGGACGAGCATCCTTCGAGGCCCGGCGAAACGCCGGGCACCTCAGGATGAGGTTGCCAGGGTGGAGAAGCAGGTTTCGCTCATTTCTCACAAGATCGGCTGGCCGCCGGTCACCGCGATGGTGGCGCCCGAGACATAGCTGGAGAGCGGGTCGGCCAGCATCACATAGGCGGTGGCGAGTTCGGCCGGCTGGCCGGGCCGCTTCATCGGCACCTGCTCGCCGAAATGCTCCACCGATTCCGGCGGCAGGGTCGAAGGGATGAGCGGCGTCCAGATCGGCCCGGGCGCCACCGCGTTGGCGCGGATCCCCTTGGGCGCCAGCAGCTGCGCGAGCCCGGCGGTGAAGTTCTGGATCGCCCCCTTGGTCGTCGCATAGGCGAGCAGCGAGGGGTTCGGCTTGTCGGAGTTGATCGAGGCGGTGTTGATGATCGAGCTGCCCGGCTTCATGTGCGGGACGGCCGCCTTGGTCAGGTAGAACATGGCGTGGATGTTGACGCGGAAGGTCAGCTCCCACTCCTCGTCGGAGATGTCGCCGATCTCCTTGAACGTCGCCTGGTGGGCGGCGTTGTTGACGAGGATGTCGATCCCGCCCAGCTCGTCGACCGCCGCTTCCACCAGCGCGCGGCAGTTCTGCGCGTGCTGGATGTCGCCGGGCACCAGCACGGCCTTGCGGCCGGCCTCCTCGACCAGGCGCTGGGTCTCGGCGGCGTCGTCGCCCTCGTTGAGATAGGAGATGAGGAGGTCCGCCCCCTCGCGGGCGAAGGCGATGGCCACCGCGCGGCCGATGCCGCTGTCACCGCCGGTGATGATGGCGCGCTTGCCCTGCAGTCGCCCCGAGCCCTTGTAGCTCTCCTCGCCATGGTCCGGGCGCGGCTGCATCGAGGCCGTCATGCCCGGCATGGGCTGCGGCTGGCGCGGGAAGGGCGGGGTCGGGTGGGCATTGGGGTTGGCGGCGTCCATCGGGGTTCTCCTGGGAACGACAACGACCTTCGCGCGCCGTCCGATCAGGGAAAGCGCGCCGATCCGAGGGGCTTGAGCTCATTCAGGCCGCAGAAGCCGTCCGGCTTCCGCGGAACAGGCGCTAGTGGCGGCCGGCGACGTGCTCGGGCTTGCCCTTGCGCTTGGTCGAGGCGAACTCTTCGAGCTGCTTTTCGCTCATCGACTTCTCCATCGACTTGGAGGCGCCGCGCAGCTCGCTCTTCTTGGTTTCGCCGCGCTTGGCGGAAAGCGCCGCACCAGCGGCCTTCTGCTGGGCTTTGGATTTCGCAGGCATGGGAATCTCCATCGGCTGGGGGAGCCGGCGCCGGCCGGGAAGGGGAGACCCGAGCCGGCGCCGGCCACGCGCGCCTTACTCGGCGGCGTAGAGGTTGACCTTCGACTCGGCGAGCTTGGTCAGCTTGGTGTCGGCGTTCTTCTCCTCGGCGAGGTTCTTCTGAAGCACGCTGGCGCAATCCGGCCGGCCGAGCAGCTTGGCCCAGGAGATGAGCGTGCCGTAGCGGGTCATCTCGTAATGCTCGACCGCCTGCGCGGCGGCGATCAGCGCGGCGTCCAGCACCTGCTTGTCGGCGACGTCGCCGGCGACTTCCTCGGCCTCGTCGATGATGCCGTCGATGGCCGGGCAGTTGACCGCTTTCGGCTCCACGCCGTGCATCTTGAAGACCTCCTCCACCCGCAGGATGTGGTTTTCGGTCTCGCCCAGATGGTGCTTGAAGTCGGCCTTCAGCTGCGCGTCGGTCGCCTTGTCGATCATGGTCGGCAGTGACTTCGCGATCTTCTTCTCCGCATAATAGATGTCCTGCAGCGTGTGGACGAAGAGATCGTTCATGGTCTTGATGTCTTTCGAGAACAGACCCATGGTAATTTCCTCCTTCAGGAGCCGGTATTGCTTTAGGGCGTGTGGTATCCTGGCGCGCGGGGCACATGGCCGGCGCAGCGCAATGCAGGAAAAACCAGCTTCCTAGCCGAACGTTCCCGGATTTATCTGCAAAGTCGCGGCATTGGCCGGCTGCATCGGCGGCTGGCCGGGTTCGCGCGGTGGCAGGTCCATGGGCGGCGCGCGCGGCTCGTCCATCGGCTCGTCGACATCGGGCACGATGTCAGGATCCGGATCGGGCGGCTCCGTCGGGTCGTCGATGCCGGGCGGCGGCCGGTCCGGCGGGGGATCGCGCGGCGGGTCGCGGGGGTCCTCATCGCGCAGGAGAGCCCCGCCCGGCCGGATCGGCGGCGGCGGCGCCGGTGGCGGGTCGCTGACGTCGGGCGGCACCGGGTCGCGTATGCCCGGCACGTCCGGGTCGTGCACCGGCGGCTGCACCGGATCGCGGATCGGCGCCGGGTCGGGAATGGGATTGGTGTCGGGCATGGGCGGCACGCCGGGTACGGGAGTGTCCGGCCTGTCGGGGGTCTCGGGCCTATCGGGGGTCGGCTGGTTCGGGATCATCGATCACTCCTCCCGTTCGTGCCGTGTCGGAATCAACGTGCCCCGCTTCGGCCGGTTCCGCAGGGACGGAAGTCCCCTGCGCAGGAAGGGCAAGATCGACGATGATCGGCAGATGGTCGGAGATCGCCCGCGCCGCGGGATCGGTGAAGGCGTCCGCCAGCATGCCCGGAACGCTGCAATAGACCCGGTCGAGCCGCAGCGCCGGCTTCTGCGCCGGGAAGGTCCGCAGCCGCGTGCGCTCGGGCAGCACATGGCTCATGGTCCGCGTGACCTGGCCGAAGGAGAACCAGTCGTTGAAGTCGCCCATCATCACCGTGGGCATGCCGCGCACGCGCCGCGCCATGGCGGCGAGCATGCCGGCCTGACGCCGCCGCTCGAGGATGAACAGGCCGAGATGCACGGCGACGAGGTGCAGCGGGCCGAAGGGGGTGGCTATCTGCGCCTCGATGGCGATGCGCGGCTCGTAGCGCCACACCGACAGGTCGTGCAGCACGACATCCGAGGTCGGCCAGCGCGAGAACAGTGCGTGGCCGTAATGCCCGTCCGGCACGGCAATGGTGCGAGCCTCGGTGAAATGATGGATGTCGAGGCCGCGCAGCGGCGCCAGGCAGTCGACGGCGCGCCCGCGCGTGTCGATCTCCTGCAGCGCCAGAACGTCCGGCGCGTGCTTCGCCACCAGGTCAGCGATGCGGTCGAGGTCGAAGCGGCGGTCCGGCCCGATGCCGCCATGGATGTTCCAGGTCATCAGCCGCAGCCGGCCGGGCGGCGGGAGGCCGTTCAAGCCGCCCTCCGGAAATGCGACACGAGGAGTTGCAGGCCGATCGAGCACAGGATCCACAGCAGCAGGAAGCCGACGAACACGGCGGCGCCGAACAGCGACGGCCGGGAGAACAGCTCGACGATCTGCCGGCCGAGCGCGGTGAGCACGATGAGCCCCGGCAGCAGGCCGATGGCGGTGCCGACCACATAGTCGACGAAGCGCAGCCCCGCCGCGCCGGCCACGAGGTTGACGAAGGTGAACGGCGCCACCGGCACCAGCCGCACCGTGGCGACGGTGACCACGCCCTGGTCGGCGAGGCTTCGCCGGATGCGGTTGATGCGCGGGCCGATGAAGCGGCGCACCGTGCCGGTGCCGATCTGCCGGCCGATCATGTAGGTGACGACCGCGCTCGCCAGCGCGCCGAGCCCGGCGATCACCGCCCCGCCCCAGCTGTCGAACATCGCCACCGTCGCCACGATCAGCACCGAGACCGGGAAGGCGACCAGCCCGCCCAGCACGAACAGCACGACCATCAGCGCCGGGGCCCAGGGCCGGTCGGCGATGGTGTCGAGCGCGCCGACGAGCCGCTCCGGCTCGGCGAAGGGCGAGTTGGCCCAGGCCAGCACCAAAGCGGCGAACACCGCGACGGCGATGGCGATCGGCAGCAGGCGGCGTGGTTTTCCCGTGCCGTTCCGCGCCGCGCCGTTCTCCTCGTAGAGCGGCTCGATCGGGTCGGCGAGCGCGTCGATGGAGGGAAGCGGCAGCGGCAGGGGCAGCTCGGTGGTGTCGACCTGCGCCACCTCGGCCAGCCGGCGGCCGCCCGTCGCCTCGTCCAGCACCGCCAGCAGCGAGCCGGTACGCGCGATCACCGCGGCCACCTCCTCGGCGCTCAGCCCGACATGCTCGCCGACCAGCCGGTTGCGCACGGCGGCGACGGCGGTGCGCTCCCCGTCGGTCGCGGCATCGATCACGAGGTCGCACTCGCTGTCGAAGCCCATGGAACGGTTGCACAGATTGGCCGAGCCGACGCGCAGCAGGTGGTCGTCGACGATCATCACCTTGGCATGGACCATCACCGGCGCCGTTTCGCTTTCGCCGGCGACCTCCGGGAACACCACGCGCACGCGTTCCGCCATGCCCGCATCGTGCAGCGCCTGGATCACCCGCTGGCGGCCGAGCCCCATGGACTGGTGCTCGAACCAGCTGCGATAGGCCTGCGGCACCACCAGCAACGCCTCCAATTCCGGGCGGGCTCGCATGCGCTCGATCAGGCGGCGGGTGAAGCGCTCGCAGGTGACGAACTGGTTCTCGACATAGAGGAAGCGTTCGGCGGCATCGACCATGTCGAAGAACAGCGCCTCGACCTCGCGCACCTCGACCGCGTCGGAATAGGGCGGCAGGGTACGGGCGATGCCGATCTCGACGTCGCGGAACTCCGGCGCGAGGTGCTCCGGCCAGCGATCGGCCCCGCCGCGCCGCCGGCGGCTCGGCAGGCGCTCGCAGGCCGCCCGTTTCCAGCGGTCGCGGAACAACCGGCCGAGCGCCTCCGCCGCCGCGCCATCTACCGCCATCTGCACGTCGTGGAAGGGCGCATAGGTGCTGCCGGCCGGATCGACGCGCAGCGGATCGCCCGGCTGGTGGGCCGGGGTGTCCCAGCGCCGGCCGGTGAGGTCGAGTCCGCCGGAGAAGGCGACGCGGTCGTCGATGACCGCGATCTTCTGGTGGTGCGAGGCGCCGAGCGGCAGCGCGTCGTCGAGGCAGAGCTCGATCTGCGGCGGCGTCGACCAGAGGAAGGAATAGATCGGGGTGAGCTCGCGCTCGAAGGCGAACAGTACCGAATAGTCCCACAGCAGCAGGCGGATGCGCAGATGCGGGTTGCGCGCCACCAGCGCCGAGAGGAAGGCCGCCAGCGTTTCCGGCAGGCCGTCGTCCGCCGTGCCGCTTTCGCCGACCAGCTTCATGCGGCTGTCGAGGTCCCAGCCGGCGATGTGGATGGTCTCGCGTGCGTTCAGCATCGCCTCGCGCAGCGCGCCGAAATAGGCGGCGCCGTCGACCAGCACGGCCGCGCGCTCGGCCTTCTCGACGCGCCAGACATTGCGGCCGGGGCGCAGCAGCGGCGCCGAATCGAGCGGCGCCGGCGGGCCGGGCGAGCGCGGCGCCGGGCGCTCGGCGAGAGCGCTTTCGACGAAATCATGGACGGGCTCGGGCATCGCGGGCGAGGTCTCCGTGCGGCGCAGTGATGCTGCGTCAACCGTGCTCGCCTATGTGTGGTTCCGGCGCGGAGGTTCGCGCCGTCTGCCGAGGCCGCGCGGCAGCCCTGCGCCGCGCGCCCTTGCCGGCCTGTCCGGAGCGGGATAATCGGACCTGAAGGTGGAACGGGCAGGGTGGTTCGGCGTGGCGCAGAACGGTTCGATCGGCATCGTCCCTGAGATCGCGGCGCAGGCGACCGAGTTCACCCAATGGCGCCGCACCCTGCACGCCATGCCCGAGACCGCCTTCGAGGAAAAGCGCACCTCGGCCTTCGTCGCCGGGAAGCTGGAGAGCTTCGGCCTTCCCGTGCACCGCGGCCTCGCCGGCACCGGACTTGTGGCGACGCTCAAGGGTCGGCTGGGCGATGGCCCCGCCATCGGCCTGCGTGCCGACATCGACGCGCTCGACATCCACGAGGCGACCAACCTCCCTTATCGTTCGGATACGCCGGGCAAGATGCACGCCTGCGGCCATGACGGGCACATGGCCATGCTGCTCGCCGCCGCCCGGCAGCTGAGCGCGCATCCGGACTTCACTGGGACGGTGCATTTCATCTTCCAGCCGGCCGAGGAGAACGAGGGCGGCGGGCGCGTGATGGTCGAGGAGGGGCTGTTCGACCTGTTCCCGATGCAGGCGGTCTACGGCCTGCACAACTGGCCGAACGCGCCCTTCGGCACCTTCCTCGGTCGGCCCGGGCCGATGTTCGCCTCCTTCGACATCTTCGAGGTGAAGGTGATCGGCCGTGGCGCCCACGCCGCGATGCCTCAGCGCGGCATCGACCCGGTGCTGGCGGCCTCGCTGGTCGTGGCGCAGCTCCAGTCCATCGTGTCGCGCTCGGTGAGCCCGCAGGAGGCGGCGGTGGTCACCGTCACCCAGATCCATGGCGGCGAGACCTGGAACATCATTCCCGACGAGGTGGTGCTGCGCGGCACGGTGCGCAGCTTCACGCCGGAGGTGCGCGACCTCGTCGAGCAGCGCTTCCGCGCCGTGGTCGAGGGCGTCTGCGCCGCGCAGGGAGCGAGCGCCGAGATTCGCTACGAGCGCCGCTACCCCTCGCTGGTCAACCACCGCGCCGAGTTCGGCCAGGCGCTGGCCGCCGCCGGCGCGACGGTCGGCGCGGAGAACGTCGTCCCGGACTTCGAGCCGATCATGGCGGCCGAGGACTTCGCCTACATGCTGGAGACGGTGCCGGGGGCCTATCTCTGCCTCGCCAGCGGTCCCGGCGCGAACCTGCACAACGCCCAGTACGACTTCAACGACGAGCTCATCCCCGTCGGCGCCAGCTACTGGGTCAACCTCGTCCATTCGCTGCTGAAGCCCGGCGCCGCCCCCGCCGCATGAGAGTCCGCGTGACGTGACCGCCGCCGCCCCCGCCGCGCATGTTCCACCGCCCAACGGGCGCAGCCTGTTCATCGTCGGGCTCGGCGTCGGCCAAGTCTGCTCCTGGGGCACGCTCTATTACAGCTTCCCGCAGATCGCCCAGGCGATGAGCCTGGAGCTCGGCTGGTCCAAGGCCGAGCTCTACGGCGCGGCGACGCTTGGCCTCGCGCTCGGCGGCCTCGCCGCCTATCCGGTCGGCGCCGGCATCGACCGCGGCTATGGCCGGCCGATCATGGCCGGCGGCTCGCTGCTGGCGGGGCTGCTCTTCATCCTCTGGGCGCATGTGGACAGCATGGCGCTGTTCTATGTCGCGGTGGCCGGCATCGGCGCCATGCAGGCGGCGACGCTGTACGATCCCGCCTTCGCGGTGATCGCGCGGCGCGCCGGCCCGCTCAACGCCCGGCCCGGCATCACCGCGCTGACCCTGTGGGGCGGCTTCGCCTCCACCGTGTTCATCCCGCTGATCCAGCTCCTGCTCGACAATGTCGGCTGGCGCGACACGCTGCTCGTGCTCGGCGCGGTCAACATCCTGATCTGCGGGACGGTGAACTTCCTTTCCATCGACCCGTCGCTCGACGCCGCCCCGCCGCGCGTGGCGGGCGCTCCCGCGCCGGGCCGTGGGGCGGTCGCCGAGGCGCTGCGCCAGCCGGTGTTCTGGGCGCTGGCGGCGGCCTTCACCGCCTATGCGGCGATGTTCTCCGGCTTCACCTTCCACCTCTACCCGCTGCTGGTGGAGCGCGGCTTCGATACGGCGAGCGTGGTCAGCGCCATCGCGCTGATCGGCCCGGCGCAGGTGGCCGGGCGCGTCGCCGTCTCGGTGCTGGCGCCGCGGGTGCCGGTACGCGTG
>JARBUD010000003.1 GCA_029239875.1 Xanthobacteraceae bacterium
GGGGAAATGCACCTTGAACGGCTGGATGGCGTCGGACTGGGCTGAGAGCGGCGTTGGCATCATGGTGGCGACTCCGGCTGCTGCGGCGGCGGCGAGCACGTCGCGCCGCGTGAGGGCTGATTGGGCTTCCGGCATGACGTTCTCCTCGGCAGCCATCGGGGCGCTGGCTGAGCAGATTTCGTCCCTTACTTTGGCTGATAATTCGGCGGTGGCGATTGCACGTTGGTATCGACGATACTTTGGTATCAACTGGCAATCTTCGATCAAAAAACCACTATCGCACCCCTGATTTTCTATAAATCGACGCAGACGCGCCCTGAACAGAAAGTTACATTGATACTAAGGTGTAATTTATACCTTGTAATCATAGGATTGCACGTCGCCATCCCTCATTTTGCTTGGGCTCGATATCATGTCCATTGCAGAGGAGAGGACAATGCTTGGCGGCCAGTTCCACCTTGAAAAGCCTTCGCCGGCGTTCTGGCGCGTTTCGTTCGATGCTCCACCCCTGAACATCTTCGGCCCGGAACACCTGCCGCAACTGAACGCAATCGTGACCGCCATGGAGGTGGCAAACGACGTCAAGGTCGTTGTTTTTGACAGTGCCGTGGAGGGGTATTTCGCCACTCACTACGACTTCCTGGCCAGCCCCGAAGACACCCTCGGACTTCCACCCGGCCCGACCGGCCTGCAGCAACTACCGGACCTGCTTGTGCGGATCAGCCGTGCGCCCGTGGTCTCAATCGCCAAGATAAGAGGACGGGCGACCGGGGTGGGCAGCGAGCTCGCTCTGGCGTGTGACATGCGGTTCGCCAGTCGCGAAAAGGCGATATTGTCGCAATGGGAGGTGGGCGCCGGGCTCGTTCCGGGTGGCGGCCCGATGGCGCGGCTGCCACGCCTCATCGGCCGCGGGCGTGCACTTGAAGTCCTGCTGGGAGCCGACGATGTCGACGGCGAACTCGCAGAGCGTTACGGCTATGTGAACCGGTCCTTTCCCGACGGCGACCTCGATGATTTCGTCGACTCTCTCGCTCATAGGATCGCAACCTTCGACCGGCAGGCCATTGCCGAAACCAAGCATCTGGTAAATGTCGCCAGCCTGCCGCTCGATTCCGACATCGCGCCGGAGTGGGACGCGTTTCTTAACTCGCTGAATCGTCGGGCCGCCCAGGATCGGATCCATAAGTTGATGACGCTCGGCTTCCACAAGCCAGGCGACGTGGAAACACGTCTGGGCCACTACGTCGGCCGGATCGGGATGTGAGGAGGCAGTCATGGATAGAAAGGTCGCCGTCATCACAGGTGCCTCTCAGGGACTGGGCGCCGCCTTCGTCGCCGCTTATCGCGAGCGTGGCTATCGCGTCGTAGCGACGTCACGCTCGATAAACCCTTCGGATGATCCAGAGGTAGTCGCAGTGGCAGGCGACATCGCGGAACGGCGGACCGCGGAGCGTGCCATCTCGGAAGGCATGGCGCGCTTCGGCCGCGTTGACACGCTGGTCAACAATGCGGGCATCTTCATCGCCAAGCCCTTCACTGCCTATAGCGAGGCCGATTTTGCAGCCATGCTAGCGGTGAATACTGCAGGCTTCTTCCACATCACGCAGCTAGCCATTGCTGAAATGGAAAAGCAGGGAGCCGGTCATGTGATCCAGATCACCACGACCTTGGCGGAAAGGGCGGACGCGCGGGTTCCCTCCGTGCTGGCCTCGCTGACCAAAGGAGGGTTGAATGCGGCCACCCGGGCGCTGGCTGTTGAGTACGCCACGCGGAACATCCGGGTGAACGCGGTGTCGCCCGGCATCATCCGAACGCCGATGCATCCACCGGACACCCACGCCGCTCTCGACCGACTTCATCCGGTCGGCCACATGGGGGACATCTCCGACGTCGTGCAAGCCGTGCTTTATCTCGAATCGGCCCCCTTCGTGACGGGCGAGATTCTTCATGTCGATGGCGGCCAAAGCGCCGGTCACTGAGACCAGCGTGGGGCACCACGGCACGAACTCCCGTTCATCGACCGCCCGTGGCGGTCGATGAACGGGGCCGGACAGTTGCTCCGGGCGGGCTTCGGGCCGCCGACGCACCCCGTGACATGCAGCTGGCATGTGGATTCCCCCCAAAATATGGAGATCGTCTTCCATGGACCGCAACGTCGAGATCGCAAATGCGTTGACGGCCATCCTGCTGCAAGCCGAGTCGATAAGACAGCGGGCAAAGCAGGATCAGACCGAAGTCGGTGCCTCAGCAGCGCACATCATCCTAAACGCCAAGCGCGTCTGGCGCAGCCTGGGAGCCGTCGCCGGGTGAGGCTTGCCGTGCCTGCCATGGCCAAATTTTCGTTGCGCTCTTCGGGTGCTGGCGATCATGCTGTGAGATGTGCAGGCGGGCGCAGCGCCCACCTACCGCCTCCATGGTGACCGCACACGGGCCGCCGCTGCAGCCGCGCCTCAGAGAGAATTCAGTCACCGCGCAGTATGTGGGTGGCGCTTTGCTCTCCCGTGATCTCGACGAGGTCGCCATCCGGGGCCGCCGCCCGCCTCGCGGCTCACGGTGACCACCCACCTCCCCGTCCGGCAGCGGAAGCTCCACTAATTTGAGTCCGGGGGACTTGTCGAAGATGTCGCGCGCAACCGGCGGCGGTCGGTCCGCCCGACGTGCCCGGCGGAGCTATCCGTGGTCGTTGCATCCAATCCAGACGGCCACAACGAGGCGGCGGCGGAGAACGTGGCAGCGTACGGATTCGAAGCTCTCGCAGCGCGGGGCTGCCCGGGCGACCCAGGCGACTACCCTCACGCTCCGCCTCCTCCAGGATGGGCCTTCCGAAGGCTATCGCGTCGAGAGCAACGGCGTCCCGCTGGGCGTGATCGGCCGAACCTACGGCGTCGACACCAGCCGATGGTACTGGTCGTTGAGCTCGATCAGCACGCCCCTCGACGCCCGGGGGATGTCCCATCCTTGCGGCGGCGGCGTCGATCAAGTCGAGGCGCTGGAGCGCCTCACGGCGCACTGACACGCTTGGCTGGCGACTGCCGGGCTTTATCCAGATCCGACCTAAAACCAAGGTGTTAGAAACATAAGTTTATGATTAGACCGACTGACGGCATGGATGATTATTAGCCAATGCGCAGATCTGTATTGTCCACTCATCGAAGTCGCTACGTAACCCCAGAAGCAATCCAGAGGACAATAAAGATGAACGCGAAGATGATGACGGTTGTTGCCCTGTCCGGTTTCCTTGCTGTCGGCGTCCTGTCCGCCAAGGCAGCCGATGGGCGGGATCCTTCCCTCTACGGCCATCAGATGCAGCAGAACATTCTCCAGGAAGGCCGTAACGCTGCGGTGATCGTCGACCGCAACACGGTCAGCAATGAGGGCGCCGCCATTCGCCTGCAGATCGAGGGCAACTCCCGATCCAGTCACTGATCACGGCGGCTCCGAGTACAGCCAAGGATACCGGCCGACCCAGATTGCCTCTGGGTCGGCCGTTCTGATTCATGACTGGAGTCACAGCAGCAACGTCTCTGGCTCCGCCGCGGGGTCTTCCTTCGCGCCGCGAGCGACGATCATCAGCGCGTCGTCGGACAACGGCCGCTGCAGCGCGCAGGCCTCGCTCCACGGCGCGCGCAGCCACACCTGCCGTTCCTCGGCGGTGGTGAGGATGACTGGCATGGCCTTCGGGTGGATCCGCCCCACCACCGTGTTCGGCTCGGTGGTGAGGAAGCCGTAGACGTCACAGGTGACCTCCCCTTCCCTCGCCTTTCGTACGCTGGTCCAGTTCGTCCATAGTCCGGCGAAGAAGGCGAGCGGTCGGCTGTCATCCAGCGCGAACCAGATGTTGCCGCCAGCGTCCTTGTTGAACTCGCTGAAGCTCGTCAGCGGAACCAGGCATCGATGTTCCGGTTCGAGCCAGCGCTGCCAGTGGCGGCTCTTCACGTTGCGGATGTTCGTGGTGCCGCTGTCCGGCTCGAGCCGAAGCAGCTCCTTGAAATCCACCGTTCGCCCCTTCGCCTGCAGCTTCGCCGCGCGGTTCCTGGCGGCTGCGAACAGTGCCTCGGAAGACGACGGCATGCCCCAGCGCGCCATGACGAGTTCACGCTCGCCGTCCGCGCCCGTGCGGACGATCGGTGCCGGGTAGTCGGGGTAGATCCCGGTCTGCGGCGCCAGATTGCCCGAGAGGTTGCGCAGGGCGCCGACGAGATCGCGGATTGCCTCGACGTTGCTGGTGAGGCTGTAGAGATTGCACATGCGCGAAACCTACCCGGACGTCGCGATTTCTCAAAGCGCCCCGTTCTTTTTTTGTTCTCATGAAATGTATCGTCCCGGAGCGAAGGTCAGGAGAGCGTCATGAACGCGTTTCCATTCGAAGTGACCGAAGGCGGCGCCAAGCCCGCCGACGCCGCAGAGGCTCAAGGAGCCAGATCATATCGGCGCATGTCGACGCCACATCGTGACCCGGCGCCACGCGGAAGCAGTGGGCGACGCTCATGCCCTGCGCGGCGCTAAGGCCTTCCCGCGAACTCGGTCGAGGCCGCTCCTGACCCATAACCGAACTCTTGAACGTCCGCTTCCGCTGGAACCGCGAGAAGGGCCGCCGGACTCTATGAAAAGATCCGCTTACTGATCTTTGCGTGCACGCCCCAATTTCCATCGGCAACTTGCGTCACGCCGAAATCGACCGCGACCGACATCAAGGAGATCGCCTCGTCTTCGTCGAGCCCATAGCGCTCCATCAGGAACTTGCGGGCGGCACGGAAGGCGCTGCGCAACGCACGGCTCAACGAGGAGCGCTTGAATACCTCGGACTGGGCGTTCCGACCGAGTTCGCGCAGGTAGTTCGTATAGCTGAAGCCATGCAGCAGCCAGGCGTCCGTCGTCTCGATCAGCGGCGCGCCGAGCCCGTTGAGGAAGGATTTGTAGGTCTCCCCGCGCTTGTGCAGCACGAGACGTATCTCGCCGGTCAGCGAGCATTCCAGCGCCGTGCCGCCGATCTCGCCATCGCCCTGTGCAAGATGGGGGTCTCCGATGGAAAGCAGCGCGCCGGGCACGGCCACGGGCAGATAGACGGAAGAACCCTTGCCGGCGCGCCAATTATCGATGTTGCCACCGAAATAGCCGGGCGGCACCGAGTCCACCATGTCGCTCTCGCGCGGCGCCACGGCGATGAAGCCGAAATGCGGGCGGACGGGGATGCGGGCACCGGCAAGCACGCCCGCACGCTTCTCGATCTGGCGGTGGTCGACAGGGACCCCGGGATAGTCGATGGTTTCGTGAACGACACCGAAGGGGTCGGTCTGCGGCACCCAGCGGAAGGAGTAGACCGCCTCCGCGAACCCGCTCTCCCCGGCGGCATCGGTGCGGTAGATGGTGATGACCTCGCGCTTGCGCGGCTCGTCCAGAATGTCATCGTGGTGGAAGCCCCACGCCGCCGCGACGTTCGAGCCGAACGCATAGCCGGCATGGGCCGGATTGGCGCTGGGACGAGGCTTCAGGTCGAGAATCTCGACTTCCAGCACGTCGCCTGGCTCGGCGCCGTGGATGAAGATGGGGCCGGTGCAGATATGCACGCCGAAGCCCTCGCCCGCGCCGCGCCCGAAAATGGAAGCGTTGACCGGCCCGGCGCCGCGGCGGTCTACGGCCTTGTAATCGGTGGTCCAGCGAAACACGCTCTCCGCTCCGGGGTCGCCTGCGATCATCCGCTCATGATCGTCATAGGCGTGCTGTGTCAGGGTCTCGATGGTCACCTGCGCGCCGGAGCGCACGCGCAGGGCGGGCGGAATGGTGCGCGAGAGATAGCCCCAATGCACCGTGTCGCGGGAAGCAGGCAGGTGATGATGACCGGGCTCGACGACTTCGCGCGGGCGCACCGGCGCCGGCAGGTCGGGAACCTCGGCGCCGACTGCCGCCGCCGGAGCCGGACGGACGGGTCGCGAGCCGGAATGCATGGGGCGGCCACGGGTCCACCGCGTCTCGATCGTCGCACCGGAGGATTTGCGGTAGTCGCGAGGTGAGATGCCATAAGCGGCGCTGAACACGCGGCTGAAATGCGCCTGATCTGCGAAGCCCCAGCGAAAGCCGATCTCGGCGATGGAGCGGTCGGCGTGTTGCGGGTTCACGAGATCGAGCCGGCACTGTTCCAGCCGGCGATGGCGCACATAGTCGGAGAAGGAGCGGTCCTGTCCCTCGAACAGCCGCTGGATATAGCGGGCCGACAGCCCTTCTGCACTGGCGATGTCGTTCACCGATAGGTCCGGTTCACGCAGTCGCGCTTCGATCTGAGTGCAGATACGGGCGAAATGCGCCGCCTGCACCTGGGTCGCGTTGTCCTCTTCCGGCCGGGCCTCGGCGAGCAGGGCGGAAAGCACGAGTTCCGTCACCGCCGGCTCCGCGGCCATCACGTCGCCATCCTCCATCACCGCGAAATGCGAGGCCAGCGCCCGCATAAGGGGGCGCGCCGCCGCTGCCGAGACGGTTTCACCCAGCACCAGCGTCGGGATGGTAGCGGCGCGGCCGAACCGGCCTACCAGCCGCTCACGCGGTAGACACAGCAGCAGGAGCTCGAAATCATTGCGGAACTGGACCGAGAAGGGGGTCGCCGGATCGCATACCCAGAGGTCCCCATCTGCGAATTCGGCGGCTCGGCGGCCGGAATCGGTGAGATGCCCACGTCCATAGGTGACGAAGCCGATGAGAATCGGCGCATCGCTCCTCAGCGGTTCCCGGGCCTTCGGGGAGGTCTGGCCCAAAGCGGTGAGCTTCTGCGCCGCCGAGCGCAGCAGGGCAAAGGTCGCCTGAGTCGGTGAGCGCTTGATGGAGACCTCGCCGAAATGAAAGGCATCGGCGTCGGATAGCTGCGCGGCAAGGCCGAGGGAAGCCAGCGTTTCCCGCCACGCCGCTTCCTGCTTGGAGGCGGGAAAGGCGTTTATGGAGATGGGAACGGCTCGATTCATGGCAGCGAACTCACGGGCGAACGAATGGCGCAGGGGGTGCCGGATCACCAGTGAAGCACTTTGACGAATGGCGCACAAAAACTTGTCGCGACAAGGGCGTCCTGCAGTGCACAAATCATCGTCACATCTATATAAATAATTGATTTATATAAATATTCCTTGATTGCTAGGCCCCGACCTCTTAGCTCCTTCTGCGCCTTTGCCTCTTTAGGGGCATTGCCGATGCCGCACTGCAGCGGCTTAGTGGCACCCAATCAAGGCGCCGCATGTGGCGCCATCCGGACAAAGGGGAACAACAATGGATCGTCGTGGATTCCTGGGCGCCGGTCTGGCGGGAACCGCCGCCGTCGCCACCATCGCCGCGCCGCATGTCGCGCGTGCCCAGCAGAGCTTCAGCTGGAAGATGACCAATGCCTATGGGCCGGGCGCGCCGTTCTACGTCGCCGGTCCGGGCAGCCCGACCTATTTCTGCGAGCTGGTCGACAAGATGTCCGGCGGTCGCCTCAAGATCCAGCACTTCGCCGCCGGCGAGCTGATCCCGGCGCTGGAAGGTTTCGACGCGGTGTCCTCGGGCACGGTCGAAATGAATGCCGCCAACTCCTACTTCTGGGCCGGCAAGGTGCCGGCGGCGCAGTTCTTCACCTGTGTGCCCTTTGGCCTGAACTTCCAGGGCCAGAATGCCTGGATCTATCACGGTGGCGGCGTGAAGCTGTGGGAAGAGCTCTACGAGCCCTTCAACCTCGTGCCGATGCCACTCGGCAATACCGGCGTCCAGATGTCCGGCTGGTTCCGCAAGCCGATCGAGAAGGTCGAGGATTTCAAGGGCCTGAAGATGCGCATCCCCGGCCTCGCCGGTAAGGTCTATGCGCAGCTCGGCGTCGACGTGAAGCTGCTCCCCGGCGGCGAGATTTTCCCGGCGCTGGAGCGCGGCGTGATCGACGCCGCCGAGTTCGTCGGTCCCTATCAGGACCGTCGCCTGGGCCTGCAGAAGGCGGCGAAGTACTACTACACGACCGGCTGGCACGAGCCGAACAACGTCACCGAGCTGGTCATCAACAAGACCGCCTGGGAGAGCCTGCCGGATGATCTCAAGGAGATCGTCCGCGCCGCCGCCATGGCCTGCAATGTGCTCAGCCACACTTGGTGCGAGGCGACAAATGGCGAGGCGATGGCCGATCTCGTCAAGAACCAGGGCGTCGCCGCCGCCCCGTACCCGGCGTCGGTGGTGGAGAAGCTCCGCGAGGTCACCGCGAAGACGCTCGAGGACATGGCCGCCGCCGATCCAAAGGTGAAGAAGGTCTACGACAGCTTCAAGGACTTCGCGGCCAAGCACAGCCAGTGGGCTGGCCTGTCGGAAGCGATCTACCAGACGCAGATCCGCACCTGATCATGGTCGCCCTGCTTGAGAAGACCGCCCGCGGCCTCGACACGATCGTCGAGGCCTGCGGTTGGGTCGCGGCGTGGACGGGCCTCGCGCTCGTCCTCGTCATGGCCGGCAACGTGCTGATGCGCTACGCCTTCCATACCGGCTCGGTGGCTATGCAGGAGCTCGAATGGCACCTGATGTCACCGCTGACGCTGCTGTGCATCGCCTACACCATCAAGCATGAAGGCCATGTGCGGGTGGACATCCTCTACGCCCGCCTGCCGGCGCGGGTGAAGCAGGCCATCGACCTGTTCTCGGCGCTGAGCGTGGTCGCTCTGTCGGTGATCGTGATCGCGCTGTCCTGGCGCTACGTGATGCAGTCCTACCGGATTGGCGAAGCCTCGCCCGACCCCGGCGGCCTGCCCTATCGCTTCATCCTCAAGGCGATGATCCCGGCCGGCTTTGCGCTGCTGCTGCTCCAGAGCCTTGCCGCCACTTTCCGGGCGCTTGAGCCCTTCCTTGGTGGGCCGGCCGAGCCGCCCGCGACGGTGCCTGTCGATGCCCCTCAATGAAATCCTGGCGATCGCCTGTATCGCCTCCTTCTTCGTCATGCTCTTCGTCGGCGTGCCGGTTGCGCTCACTTTGGCGATCAGCGGCTTCTTCTTCGGCTGGCTCGGCTTCGGGACCACGCTGTTCGGCTTGCTGCCAGCGCGCATTTACGGCGTCACCGCCAACTACACGCTGATCGCCATCCCGCTCTTCGTCTTCATGGGCGTGATGCTGGAGAAGTCGCGCCTCGCGGACGACCTGATGGAGGTGATCGGCCATTTGTCCGGCGGCCTGCGCGGCGGCATGGGGCTCGGTATCATCCTGGTTGGGATGATGATGGGCGCGACTACCGGCATCGTCGGCGCCACCATCGTCACGCTCGGCCTCCTGACCCTGCCGACCCTGCTGCGGCGCGGCTATGACAAGAGCCTGTCCTGTGGCGCGATCTGCGCCTCCGGCACGCTCGGCCAGCTCATTCCGCCGAGCACCATCCTCATCCTCCTCGCCGATATCCTCGGCGAGTCCGTCGGCACGCTGTTCGCCGCCGCGCTGATGCCCGGACTGCTGCTGACCGGCATCTTCTGCATCTACATGATCGCCGTCGGCATCATCTGGCCGGAAAAGGTGCCGGCCATCCCGCTTGAGGAGCGGCGCGCCATGCCGCGCAAGGGATTGTGGCTCAAGGCGCTGAAGGTCGGCCTGCCGCCCATCGGGCTGGTGCTCGCCGTGCTTGGCTCCATCATCGGCGGCATCGCCGCGCCCACCGAGGCGGCCAGCATGGGCGCGCTCGGCTCCATCCTCGTCGCAGCCATCGCCGGGCGCTTCACCCTGAAGACGCTGGTCGACACGGTGCAGTCCACGGCCCGCATTACGGCGATGATGTTCTTCGTGCTGATCTGCTCGCAGGTCTTCGCGCTGGCCTTCCGCGGGCTCGGCGGCGAGCGGCTGGTGCACGACGCCTTCGCGCTCGTGCCCGGGGGGACGGACGGCATCCTGATCTTCATGCTGCTGATCATCTTCGTACTCGGTTTCTTCATCGAGTGGATCGAGATCAGCTACATCGTGGTCCCGATGTTCCTGCCGCTGATGCAGAACGCCGGGGTCGACCTGGTGTGGGCGGCGGCGCTGATCGCCACGGTGCTGCAGACCTCCTTCCTCACGCCACCGTTCGGCTGGGCGCTGTTCTATCTGCGCGGCGTCGCGCCGCCGGAAGTGAGCACCGCCGAGATCTATCGGGGCGTCGTTCCCTTCATCGCGTTGCAGCTTATCGCCGTCGCTTTCGTCTTCGCCTTCCCCGCGGTGGCGACCTGGCTCCCCGAAGCCATCGGCTGGTAGGAGCGCGCGACATGCTGAACACGGTTCGTGCCCGCCGGGGCATGGTGACCTCGCCGCACCATCTGGCGAGCGAGGCTGGGCTGCGGGTGCTGCGCGAGGGCGGCAATGCCGTCGAGGCGACGGTCGCCATGGCTGCCGCGCTCGCGGTCGTCTACCCGCACATGACGGCGATCGGCGGCGATGGCTTCTGGCTCGTCGGTGCGCCCGGCGAGGTGCCGGTGGGCATCGATGCTTGCAGTCGCGCCGCGACCGCGGCCACCCCGGAGCTCTACGCCCGCGCAGGGCTGGCGGCGATTCCCCAGCGCGGACCGCTGGCGGCCAACACCACCGCCGGCACGGTCGCAGGCTGGGGCGAGGCTCTTGCGCTCAGCGTCGAGCGCGGCGGGCGGCTGCCGCTCGCGCGCCTCGTCGAGGACGCCGTCTGGCACGCTCGCAACGGGTTTGTCGTCACGGCGAGCCAGAACGACCTCACCGATCGGAAGCTGGCCGAGCTCGCTGACATCTCCGGCTTCGCCGACGCTTTCCTCGTGAATGGCGCGGCGCCGGCGACCGGATCGACGATGGCGTCGCCCGCGCTGGGCGACACGCTGGAGCGGATCGGGCGGGAGGGGACGGAGAGTTTCTACCGCGGCGCCCTGGCGCGCGAGATCGCCCATGATCTCGCCGCCGCCGGCTCGCCGGTGACGCTGGCCGATCTCGCCGGGTGCCATGCCACGCGCGTTGCTCCGCTCCATGTCGACCTTCCCGGCGTGCGGCTCTTCAACTTCCCGCCGCCCACACAGGGGCTGGCCTCGCTGATGATCCTCGCCCTGTTCAGCCGCCTCGGCGTAACGGAGGCGGAGGGCTTCGCCCACATCCATGGCCTGGTCGAAGCGACCAAGCAGACCTTCCTGGTGAGGGACCGCGTGGTCGGCGATCCCGATGCCATGACCGAGGACCCGCGCGACTT
This sequence comes from Xanthobacteraceae bacterium, assembly GCA_029239875.1. Taxonomy (GTDB): domain Bacteria; phylum Pseudomonadota; class Alphaproteobacteria; order Rhizobiales; family Xanthobacteraceae; genus Ancylobacter. The sequence continues at coordinate 11,150 of JARBUD010000003.1, forward strand.
CCTCGCCGACGAGGTGCTGGATCGGCTCGCGGCCCGCATCGACCCAGCGCGGGCTCTGCCTTGGCCTGCCCCGCCCTCCGCCGGTGACACGGTGTGGTTGGGCGCCATCGACGGCAACGGGCTCGCGGCGAGCTTCATCCAGAGCATCTATTTCGAGTTCGGCTCCGGCGTCGTGCTGCCGCAGACCGGCATCGTCTGGCAGAATCGCGGATCGAGCTTCGCGCTCGCCGGCGACGGCCCCCGTGTGCTGGCGCCCGGCCGCAAGCCCTTCCACACGCTCAATCCCGCCATGGCGAGCTTCGCCGACGGCCGGCACATGGTCTATGGCACGATGGGCGGCGAGGGACAGCCGCAGACGCAGGCGGCGCTGTTCTCGCGCTATGGCCTGTTCGGGCAGGAGCTGCAGGCAGCGATCACGGCGCCGCGCTGGCTACTCGGCCGGACCTGGGGCGCGGAGACCGTCACGCTCAAGCTGGAAGACCGCTTCCCGCCGGCGCTGGTCGGTGCGCTCAAGGCGGCGGGCCACGATGTGGAGGTCGTGCCGGCGTTCGATGCGATGATGGGACACGCGGGAGCCATTGCCCGGCATGGCGACGGGCGTCTGGAGGGCGCCGGCGATCCTCGCAGCGACGGCTGTGCGATGGGATTTTGATCGGGCCGAAGCCGATCAGGCTGGCAGGCATCATCCATCCCTTCGGCGCAATCTCCCCCTTACCGGCCATTGCTGCCTGTCCCCAAGCTTAAGCTAGGCAGGTTTAATGCCCTGTCCGATATATTGATCCAAAGTGGAAATTTGAAGGGCCCACTTTCTGGAGCATTACGTCACCCTAGCTTGTCGCCGCGACCAACGTGCCTGGTTCCGCTGGACGCTGAAGCTGACCACCCAGGTGCCTCTCACCAGCTACGCTGACGTCGATGCGTCCTCCGACCGCATGCCCGTACTCGCTGTCCACCCGCTCCTCACAGTAACCGGATGCAAACAGGCTGACGGATTCGGAAATCGCCATCGAGGCGTCGAGGCCGAACTGGACCAATGTGCTGCCAAAGCCTGAATCGAAGGACGCCTCGTTGGTGCCGGACAGGTCGGCAAATGCGACCTCCGTGCCGTCGCCGAAGGCGTGCCACAGGCTGGCCCGTGCCGAGTCGGTCAGCTTGGTGACGCTCTCCAGCAGCCACGAACGGCTGACACGTGCGCCGATGCGGCCGAGGACATCATTGGCCGCGTCGTGTCGATGAAGCCGAAGCTATCCGCGCCGGCATCGAAGGACAGGCTCTGATAGACCAGTTGCGCCTACGGCTCGATCGCCCAGCCGCCGGCGAGGTCGAACCGGTAGCTCGCCTCCAGCGACGTAATCAGGCCGAAGCCCTTCCTGTTCAGTTCCTTGCCGAAAACCGAACTCGCGCCGGCCTCCGCGAAGCAGGTCCTGAAGGACCGTATCGACGTAGAGGCCGCTCGCCTGCGAATGCGTCCAGCAGCGCTGAGTGCGTAGGCGTCCATCGAAACTTTGCAGGTTGCCCCATCGCACGCCGGTCACTTCCGAGCGAACGTGCCCAGTCCGTTCTCGTCGAGATATTCGATGGTCACGGCACCGAAACTCGTGGCTTGCTTCTTGAAAGTGGCGAGCGAGATCGAGCCGTCGGTCGCATTCTCGCTGGACGGCTCAAACGTGAAGGCGTCGCCGTCCCAATGTGCCAGCGCATATTGCTTCGCCGCCGGACCGAGCCTTACCGCCAGCCCCTCTCCGCTCCGAACGATTTCGAGGTTGCCGTAATAGTCGCTGCTGTAGGTGCCGACATAATCCGAAAGCTCGGCGGCCGGCGCTGGGTTGCGCGGCCGTTCCTTGCCGACGAGGCTGCCCCAGTGGCCGGTTCACCGCCACCAGTCTGGGGCCGTAGGCCGCCAGCCAGTCCCGCTCGATCTTGCCGAACTGCACGAGATCGGTGAACTCCGCGGCCCGCGCCTCCGGTGCCCCGAGGGGCCACGCATTGGTGAGTACGATGATGCCCACGCCTGCCGATGGAAGCATGGTGAAAACGGTGGCGGCGCCACTGGAGAACGCGCCGGAATGGCCAGACGACCGACCGGACCGCGTCCGGCAGCAGGGACGTGGTGCCGGCGGGTGCGCCATCGCGATGCAGCCAGCGAACCTGCATGGCTGGAGGGTAGGTCAGCGGCAACTGCTCCGACGCGTTACCGACCTCGATAAAGGCCATGCCTCGCGCATCGCCGGCGAGATGCTCGAGAATGCGCGCAATGCCGGGAAGGCCGGTCTCGTCCGCGGCCAGCACGTAGAAATCCGCTGGCTTGGAAGGGCGGCACGGCGGCTGAAGCGCTTGGTCGATGAGATGGAAGAGCTGATGAAATTCACTCTGCTGACGCGCGACCGGACGGAGTAGTTCACGAGCCGTTACAGCGAGCGGCGCCAGGCCGTGCATAACGCCGAAACCCAGGCCCGCAAGCTCGCAGAGGCAGCGATGTTGCTAAGTTGCCCAGTGCGAAGGTCAGCTGTCGGGCAATCATCCAGTGTGAGCTTCTACAGGTATCTGGACGTCAGAGCGAGCCTGACGCTTCTTTCCAAGGAACAGCGTGGCGGGACCGGATCGAAACTCAAAGGGCGGCATCAGGAGGGTCATGGAGAAAGCCGGCCAGTCGCGAAGCCAGCCGGCGTAGGCTATGCAATGCCGCAAACCTCACCCAGTGAGCCACCGTCCCTCTGAGCAGGATCCAGGAAAGGCGAGTTAATGGCTGAAGCGAGCCTTGGGCAAACAATCGGGCCTGCCGTTGTCCTGATGGGAGCGGCTGTTGTCGCTGTGCCGCTGTTCCGGCGGATCGGCCTTGGATCGGTCCTCGGCTACTTCGCCGCCGGCCTGCTGGTCGGCCCCTCGGTGCTTGGCTTGATCACCGATCCCGAGTCCATTCTTCATTTCTCGGAGCTCGGGGTGGTGATGTTCCTGTTCGTGATCGGATTGGAACTGCGCCCCCAGAAACTCTGGTCGATGAGCGGCCAAATCTTTGGGCTCGGCCTTGTCCAGGTCGCCGCAGCGACCACCGCCCTGACGCTGGCGGGCGTGACAACCTTCGGCTTTTCCTCTCAGGTTGCCTTCGTCGCGGGCGCAGGTTTCGTTCTTTCCTCGACCGCCGTCATCATGTCGGTGCTGCAGGACCGGGGGGAGCTTTCGACCGCGGAAGGCCAGAAATCGGTCGCCATCCTGCTGTTCGAAGACCTGATGATCGTGCCGCTGCTGGCTGTGGTCGCCTTCCTGTCGCCGCTGTCGCACGGACAAGCCGGATGGACCGACCTTGCAGTGGCGGCGGCCGCTCTGGTGGCGCTGCTGGGGGTGTCGCACTGGGGGCTGAACCCCTTCTTCGCCCTGCTGGCGCGTGCACGTACGCGCGAGGTGCTGACGGCCGGTGCGTTGCTGGTGGTCCTTAGTGCGGCGCTACTGATGGAGGCAGCGGGCCTATCGATGGCCATGGGCGCCTTCCTTGCCGGCGTGATGCTGTCGAGTTCGAGCTACCGCCACCAAATCGAGAGCGATATCGAACCGTTTCGTGGCTTGCTCATGGGACTGTTCTTCCTCGCCGTCGGCATGTCGCTCGATCTTGCCGTGGTAGCGGCCGAATGGCGACTTCTGCTGGCCTTGCTGGCTGCGTTCACGGCGGCGAAGGGCGCCATGGTCTATGCGGTCGCGCGCGTGTTCGGCAGTTCCAACCGTCAAGCCCTGCATCGGACGTCCATGTTCCTGCAGGGCGGTGAATTTGCCTTCGTCCTCTATGCGGCGGCGACCTCCGGCGGCGTGATCGACGCGCTGGAGAATGCGATGTTCGTCACGGTCGTCATTCTGTCCATGGCGATTACACCGCTGTTCATGATAGCGGCCGACCGGCTTCTGCGGACCGGCGCGTCAATGGAAGGGGTCGACGTGGCACGCGATCTGAAGGGCCGGATACTCCTCATCGGCTTCGGCCGCTTCGGCCAGATCGCCTCGCAGCTTCTGCTGTCGAGGGGCGTCGACCTGGCCGTCATTGATCGGGACCCGGATCGGATCCGCGACGCAGCCCGCTATGGATTCAAGGTCTTCTTCGGCGACGGCGCCCGGCTGGACGTTCTGCGCCACTCGGGCGCGGGAGAAGCGGACGCGATCATGGTCTGCATCGACGATCCGAAGGCCGCGCTGCAGATTGTGGAACTCGCACAGCATGAATTCCCACAGGCCAAGCTTCTGGTGCGAAGCTTCGATCGCATACACGCTGTCGAGCTCATCCGCGCGGGCGTGGACTATCAGATCCGCGAGACGGTCGAATCCGCCTATCGGATGGGAGCGGAAGGTCTGCGTGCATTGGGGTTCGCCGAAGTCGACATCGAAGAGACCGCTGCCGATATCCGCCAGCGCGACACCGGGCGTCTGTCCGAGCAGGTCCAAGGAGACGCCATGTCGGGACGGGACCGACTGCTTACCAAGCCGGTACCCGAGCCTCTCAGCAAAGCTTGGGTAAAGACTCAGGTCGCGAGCCAAGACTGACGATTCCCGCCGACTTTGAGCTCTGCATCAGGTCGATGCGAGCACCGGACATCTTGCGCAGGCATTGCGAGTAAACTTTTCGCCCTCCTCATGCTGTGCCTCGGCGTTCAGCTCACGAGTACCGCTGCAGCCCAGTAGATCCACTGGTCGCGCGGCACGTCTCGTTGACCTGATGCAGGCCGAGCAGGTGATGATTGACGGCGCCCTCGACCAGATTGAAGGCGCTGTCCCCTATCCCGACGGCTGCTCGGCTTCGCGTGCGGCCCGTGGGCCGCGGGAGTTTCGCTCCAGGATGTAGCAGACTGCAGGTCCGTCTAACTGATCGCTCTGAACCCGCGGTGGAGCGCTGGCGGTTTGACTGTCGGCGGCTGGCTAGGCTTCGGAGCAGATTGGTTCAGAGGCCTCGATATGGGTGGCGAGCTTGCTTCCTGCTTGCCGCGTTCGGCATGCGGGCATGGTGCTCAGCAGGTCGACCAGACGGCCGGCTTCACAGGCCTTGCCGAAGTACCAGCCCTGCAACATGTCGCAGCCGAGCGCCGTGAGCAGCCTGATCTGTTCGACGGTCTCAACGCCTTCGGCGGTTACGCTCGCACCCAGATTGTGCGCAATGTCGATGACGCCGCGAACAATGGCTTGATCCCTTTTGGAAGAGACGATGTTGACAACGAAGCTACGATCAATCTTCAGAAGATCAATCGGTAGTTGTCGCAGATGTGTCAGCGAAGCGAAACCTACCCCGAAATCGTCGAACGCGATCTCGACGCCGGAATCGTGAAGCTTGGAAAGCCCCTCTTTGACGCATTCTTGGTTGAGGTCGAGCAACATGCTTTCCGTGACCTCGACGCAGAAAGCTGTGAGCGGAATCCCTGTTTCTGCGCTGAGTTTGAAGAAGCGCTTCAGGAAGGTCTCCGATCGAAAGTCAGAATTGGTGACGTTGATGGCGACGCGACCGAGAGCGAGCCCCTGCCTGCGAAACAATGCGAGGTCATGGAAGACCCTGTCCAGCATGTACAGACCGAAATCCGCGCAGACCTGTTGGTCGGCAAAGCCCTCCTGGAAGGCGACAGGTGTGAGCAGGCCCAATTCCGGGTGACGCCAGCGCATGAGCGCCTCAAGCGCAATGTTCCGTTCGGCCGCAAGTGGCACAATGGGTTGGTAGTGCAACTCAAAGGCGTCTTGCCGCAGACCACTTTCGATTTCAGTGAGAAGGCGTGACTTCATTTCCGCAACGCCCCGCAACTAAATTTAGAATGTAATTGATATTGTCCCGATCGAGATCTTGGTATGGCGTCAGGTCTACGGACTTGCAAAAGATCGAAAAGATCATCAGCATTCGAAGGAGAAGCTGCACCGAGGGATTCGCGCAGGAATATCGAAATTTATGAAATATATCTGCCGATCTTCTTTAGAACCCACCGAACGATGTCACAGATTTCGGCGACACCTTCCGGCACCTGCGCCAGAGGCGGCCGATCGGTAAAGATCGGCGCCTAGTATTGTTGGTCGTCCTTATGGTTTTCTGCCAGGATCTATTGCGCAGCCAAGGCAGCGGCCTCCGCGGCGCATTCTGAGACCGAGAGTGCCGACTTTGCCTTCGCCGCCTCCACTTCCGCTTTCGCGGCCTGGAGGTCGGCGAGGAAGGCCGGGTCGGTTTGCAGCCGCGCGGCCGTCGCCGCGCCCATGATCCGCCCGGCATCCACGTCGCTCTGCCAATGCGCATCACAGATCACGCGGCTCTGCCCGAATTCGAGGCCGCGCTTCAGCAGGGCATCGGCGCGCTCGGGATTGATCTGCGCGAAGACGAGAGCCCAGCCCCAGCCGGCGGCCGTGTGCCCCGACGGATAGGAGCCGTCCTCGTGCAGGATCGCCTCCTGATCGGCCCGACAGGTCGCTTCGCTGTGAGCCACGAAAGGGCGGACCCGGTTGTACTTGTTCTTCACGCCATAGGTGGAGAGGCCGAAATCCGACAACATCTTCTGCATCATCGCATAGAGACGCGGGGTCTGCTTGTCGTCGATGCGGATACCCATGGCGCAGGAGAAATTGTCGGCGGCCTGCGGAAAGGCGAGATCGGCATCGTCATGGGCAAGCTTCCAGCGCCCGGGCGAGGGAATCGTGGCCCTGCGCGCTTCTTCGTCCCGGGCCATCGCGGCCGAGTTCGCCTCGGGCGGCGGGCCGAGCAGCACCAGGCTGTTCGGCAGGTCGGATCGCTTGAGATAGCCCGGCGCGATCTTGAAATGAGGGTCGGTGACCGCAGGCTGCGCTTCGCCGCTCTGGACCTGTCCGCACAGTGCGAGCAGCGCAAGGAGTGAAACATGTGCGGCCCGCACGACGGTCCTGGTCATCGACATTCACATTCCTTTCGATGTAGTCGAACTCACGAAAGTCCCTGGTCAGAACCGGTACATTGCCGCGGCGGCGGGCACGTGCTGCCTCACGTCGTACGAGAGGCCGCCATTGCGATAATCGACATGGAGCGCCCGGTAGCCGGCTTTCAGCGTCAGGCGATGGCGAGATCGCGCGCCGTTGCGCCTGACATTGCTGCCTGTCCCCTGTCCTGCCCGTCGTACCAGCACCTGCGCGAGCACCAAGGTTCGCTGCGGCACACGATCGGAGCCTCGTTGGCCGGTAAATGTCGTTGTGAGAATTTTCGTACATGGCCAGCCTGCCGGTCTTGCCATTTCGCGCCAATCACAACGGGCTGTTCCCCCACCCGGTCTCGCCCCCTCCGAGATTCGGCTCTGTGTAAGCGTCAACGGGATCTTGGGACACACCTGGAGCAGTCACGGCTGCTATCGTCCCTGGTCGAAAGAGCGACCTCTACCTGCCGCTCTTGCCGGCACTGCCCTTCACCCTTTCGCGCAGTCCCTGGAACATGACGTAGAGCGCGGGGATGGCGAAGATCCCGATGAGCGAGGCGGCGAGCATGCCGCCGAACACCGGGGTCGAGACATGGCGCCGCGCCAGCATCGCCGCGCCGGTGCCGAAGACGAGGGGCACCAGCCCGAGGATGAAGGCGAAGGAGGTCATCATCACCGGGCGGAAGCGCAGGCGCGCGCCCTCAACGGCGGCCTCCAGTAGAGGCATGCCGCTCTCCCGGCGCGCCTTGGCGAATTCGACGATGAGGATGCCGTTCTTGGCCGCGAGGCCGATCAGGACGATGAGGCCGATCTGCGCGTAGAGATCGAGGGCCATTTGGCCGACCACGACGGCAAGAAAGGCGCCGAGAACCGCCACCGAAACCGAGAGCAGCACGGGAACGGGAATCGTCCAGCTCTCGTAAAGCGCTACCAGGAACAGGAAGGCGAACAGCAGCGCGAAGCCGAGGATGATGCCGGTTTGGCCGCCGGCCCGCTTTTCCTGGAACGAGATATCCGTCCAGGCGCCCGCATAGCCGGCGGGCAGGACGCGGGCGGCGACCTGTTCCATCGCGGCCAGCGCCTGACCGGACGAGACACCCGTTGCCGGGCCGCCCTGAACCGTGACGGCGAGCTTGTTGTCGTAGCGGATCAGGGCCTGCGGCCCGAGCACGAGCCGGGGCTCGACCAGGCTTCGAAGCGCGACCATCTCGCCGATCCGGCTACGCACATTGATGCGGTCGATGTCGACGATCGCACGACGATCGGAAGCTTCCGCCTGCACCTGCACCTGCCAGGTCCGGCCGAACAGGTTCATGTCGTTGACATAGGCCCCTCCGAGCGAGGTCTGCAGCGCGTCGAAGATCGCCGAGATGTCGACGCCGAGGATTTCCGCCTTGTCGCGATCGATGTCGAGGAAGATCGACGGGTTGGAGGCCGAGAAGGAAGAGAACACGTCCGAGAGGTGCGGGTCCTGATTGGCCGCGACGAGCAGCCCGCGCAGCGCCTGCGCCAGCGCGTTCGGATCGCTGTTGGACATGGCGCGCAGCATGTAGGTGAAGCCGCCACCGGTGCCGAGCCCGATGATCGGCGGCGGCGCCAATGGCACGGCGACCCCACCCGTGATGCTCTTCAATCTGGGCGCCAGCCGCTCGATGACCGCCGGCGCGGACTGCCCTGCGCCCTGCCGTTCCTCGAACGGCTTCAGCGTCACGATCACGAAGGCCGCATTGGGCTGCGAGTAGCCGTCGACGAAGTTGAAGCCGATGATCGAGGAGGTGTCGGCGACGGTCGGCTCCTGCTTCAGGATCGCCTCGACCTCGGCGACGGCCCCGGCGGTGCGACCGACGGACGCCCCGTCCGGCGCCTGCACGACCACGAAGAACGCGCCCTGGTCTTCCTCGGGAAGGAAGCCGGTCGGTGTCATCCCGTTCAGCGCGTAGATGCCGGCGCCGGACGCGACGACCATGACGAGGCCAATGAAGGCCATGCGGACGAGGCGCGCGACCACCGTGCCATAGGCGTCGCGCACCCGGTCGATGCCGCGCATCAGCGCGCCGAGCGGCCCGCGCCGGGGGCCGTGATGCGGCTTGAGCAGGATGGCGCAGAGCGCCGGCGACAGCGTCAGAGCGTTGATCGCGGAGAGCAGCATCGACACCGCGACGGTGACGGCGAACTGGCGGAACAGCTCGCCGGTGATGCCGGGGATGAAGGCCACCGGCACGAACACCGAGAGCAGCACCAGCGTGATGCCGATGATCGGCGCGGTGATCTCGCGCATGGCTTCCTTGGTGGCCGCGGCCGGGGAGAGGTCCGGCCTCTCCTCCATCTTCGCCTCGACCGCTTCGACGACGACGATGGCGTCGTCCACCACGATGCCTATGGCGAGGACCAGCGCGAGCAGAGACACGGTATTCGCCGAATAACCGATGGCGTTCAGCACGACGAAGGTGCCGATCAGGCTCACGGGAACCGCTATGGTGGGGATCAGCGTGGCGCGCAGATTGCCGAGAAACAGGAACACCACCAGCACCACCAGCACGAAGGCCTCGAAGAGCGTGTGCTGGACCACATCGATGGTCGCGGTGACGAAGGTGGTGGGGTCGTAGGTGACGCTCCAGGCGAGGTCGTCAGGGAACCGGCTCTGCGCCTCGGCGAGCTTCGCCTTCACGGAAGCGAGCGTCGTCAGCGCATTGGCGCCCGGCGACTGGTAGATGCCGATCATCGTTGCCGGCCGGCCGTTCAGGCGGGTCGAACGGTCGAGATTGGCGGCGCCGAGCTCGACGCGCGCCACGTCGGACAGGCGCAGCACCGAGCCGTCGGCATTGGTGCGGATGATGATGTCCTTGAATTCGTCGATGGAGGACAGGCGCCCCTTGGTCTGGATGTTGAGCTGGAGCTGCTGGTCGTCGGAAATCGGCCGCGCGCCGATGCGCCCGACGGCGGCCTGGACGTTCTGGCCACGTATTGCGTCGACGATGTCCGCCGTCGTCAGCCCGAGCCCGGTCAGGCGGTCAGTCTCGACCCAGGCCCGCACGGCGTAGTCCTGCGGTCCGAACAGCGTGGCCTCACCCACCCCCGGCGTGGAGCGGATGTCGTCGACGAGATTGATGGTGGCGTAGTTGGAGATGAACAGCTCGTCATGGCTGCCCTTGGGCGACGTCAGGGCGATGACGCCGAGCAGCGCCGAGGACTGTTTCTTGACCGTCACGCCCTGCCGCTGCACGTCCTGCGGCAGCTTGGAGAGCGCGACCTGGACGCGGTTGTTGACGTTGACCGCGTTGATGTCGGGATCGGAGCCGAGCTCGAAGGAAACGGTGAGCGTGTAGCTGCCGTCATTGCCCGAGACGCTCTTCATATAGATGGACTTGTCGACGCCAACGATCTGGCTTTCCAGCGGCTGGGCGACCGTCGCCTCCACCACGGCGGCCGAAGCGCCGGGATAGACAGCCGTCACCGACACCTGCGGAGGCACGATGTCGGGATATTGCGCGATCGGGATGGCGAACAGGGACAGCAGGCCGGCGATCACCGTCACCAGGGCGATGACGATGGCGAAGCGGGGGCGGTCGACGAACAGCGCGGAGATCATCGCCTCAGCCCGCCTTCGGCAGCGTCGTGGCGGGATAGGGCGACACCGGCGCGCCGGGGCGCAGGGCCGAGATGCCCTCGACGATCACCTGATCGCCGGGAGCAAGGCCGCCATCGACAATGACGCTCGTGCCACGCTGGCCGCCAAGCGTCAGGCGCCGGACGGCGGCCTTGCCGTCTTCCACCGCGAAAACATAGATGCCCTGCTGGTCGGCGATCAGCGCCGATTGCGGCACGAGGATCTTCTCGACGGGCATTTCGAGCTGCAGCGTCACCCTGACCAGCTGGCCGTCGATCAGGCTGCCCTTTGGATTGGGCACGACCGCGCGCATCGCGACGCTGTCGGTGGCCTTGTTCACCGACACGTCGACGAAGTCGATCTTGCCCGGATGCTCGTAGGGCGAACCGTCGGAGAAGTGGATGAGCGCCGCCAGTTCATCCTTGGCCGCCACGCGATCTGCGCTTTGGAGCGTCAGGAACTCGCGCTGGCTGACCGGGATCGTCACATGCATCGGGTCCTGGCTGACGATCGTCGTCAGCGCGCCGCGATCCGGCCCGACCACATTGCCCCTGGTGACGATCGTGCGGCCGATCAGGCCGGAAATCGGCGCCTTGATCTCGGTATAATCGAGATCGATCTGGGCGGTCTGCACATTCGCCCCGGCGATCTGGACATTGCCCTTGGCGGTGAGCTGCTCGGCAAGCCTCTGGTCCCGCGTCGCAGCGCTGCCGGCCTGCGTCTTAAGCAGGTCCTCGGCGCGGGCGAGCTGCTCATCGGCGAATGCCGCCTGCCCACGCGCCTGCTCCAGCGCGCCCTGCGCACGCGACAGCGCCGCCTGGAACGGCGCCTGCTCGATCTTGTAGAGAGGATCGCCTTCCTTGACCGCCTGGCCGTCCGTGAACAGGACTTCCTCCAGGAAGCCGGTCACGCGGGCACGAAGATCGACCCGTTCACGCGCCTCGACGCGGCCGATGAATTCCTTGCCGGGGTTGATCCGCTGCAAGGCGATCGTCAGCGTGCCGACGCGTGCGGCAGGAGCTTCCTGCCCCTGGATCGGCGGGATCGGCGCAGTGACCAGCCATCCTGTTGCCAGCGTGAGCGTGATGAAGCTCTTCGCGACATATCGAAGCCACTTCAACGAAGGGCGCCTCGGGGCGGATGCTTGTGAAACGGTCATGCTTTCTGCCTCAATCATCGAAAGGCGGGCGGTTTCGCCTCGCCCGTGAGGAATCCTCAAGAGAAGGACGTGACGAACTGCCGTACGCCCGACGCGATGAACTGGACCGCCACGCAGGTCAGCAGGAAGCCCATGATCTTGGTGACAGCCTGAATGCCGTGCTCGCCCAGGAACTTGCTCACCCAGTTCGCTCCGACCAGGGCGGCATAGGCGATCAGTGCGGTGATGAGGATGCCGGTGAGGACCACCGCATAGCCGAGGGCGACATGTTGCTCGGGTATCTGCGATCCATAGCCCATGACGACCGCGATGGACCCTGGCCCCGCAAGGCTCGGCATGGCGAGGGGCGAGAAGGAGAAGTCGAGATCCGCCTGCTTGATCTCGCTCGGCCCCGCCTCGACGGAATCGGCTTCTCCCGTTCCCGAGAACAGCATGCGGAAGGCAAGCACCAGGATGATCAAGCCGCCGGCAACTCGGATGCCCGGCAGCGAGATGCCGAACAGCGCAATGATTCCGTTGCCGAGGAAAAGAAACGCGGCAAGCACCGCGAACGCATAGAGCGAGGCGCGCAGGGCCTGCTGCCGCTTATGTTGCTGCGACATCCTCCTGGTGAGCGCCAGAAACAGAGGTACGGTGCTGAGGGGGTTCATGATCGGAAGCAGACCGATCGCGACGAGCGGGACGTGCTTCAGCGCTTCAAGAAAGAGATTCATCAGGGAGTGAGTGTTGCCTCGGATGGGATGTGTGCGTTGGTATCGATCATGACGCCCGCCATGTCGACCTCGAAGCCGCGGCCGCTCTGGCGGCAATGACAAGCATCGTCATTGCCGCCAGAGGTCGGATCCTCTTCCCGGTAGTCGGGATGTTCACTGCCTGCCGATGTTGAAGATCTGCACGCGGCGATTGACCGGGTTGGTCGGATCGTTGGGGGTTTGCAGCGCCTCCTGGCCAAGGCCCGCCGCCTCGAGCCGAGCCGGAGCGACGCCGTAGACCGTCGCCAGCGCCTCGACGATGGCGTCGGCCCGCTGCTGGCTGAGCTCCAGATTGTGCTTGCGGCTGCCGGTGGCGTCGGTGTTGCCGACGACCAGGAAACGATAGCCGACAAGGATCGGATGATGGAGGGCATCGGCAATGGAGCCGATGGTGGCGTAGGATTCGGGACGGATGATCGCCGAATTCAGCGCGAACTGAATCTGCACCGTGATCTGCGCGAGATTGTCGAGCTTCTGGGCGATGGTCGACTTGTCGGTGGTCAGCGGAACGTTGTTGGCGACCGCCTGCTGCGCCATCTGCCTGAGAATCCTGGCGGTAATGGCCGGCTCATCATCCGTTGCCTGCGTCAGCCCCTGCAGGATCTGAGCGTTGTTCAGATTCGTCTGGGCGCGGGCTTCGAGAGTGAGCGGACAGGCAAGCACAGCCGCAACGGCAGCTCCCCGGGCCAGGCGCGCGGCGAGGCGGGTGGTTTGGCGCATGATGTTCTTCCTTAGCCTGAGATCGCTGTACGACGCGTCACTGCCAGCCGGCATCGAGGAGAGCCTGCTTGCAGGAGGCTCCGACGACCTTCCGGGCAGTAAGCAGGCAGTCGAGGACATTGGCGTCGCCGAACTTCACGCCGGGGCAATATTCACGAATACTGGCATTGCACACCTTGAATGCGCCCTGCTGCGCCTGAAGACGCTTGGCAATCGAGGCGGTCACGCGGTCATAGTCCATGATGCACGCGCTCGGCACCTGGTCCTGATGCTGCTGAAGGCATTGCCGTACCTGACCGTTGCCGATGTTGACCTTCGAGCAGAAGCGTTCAATCGACGGCCCGCAACTCCTGGCGATGACGGCACCCGCCTCTGCGAAGCTGACGGTTTGCGCGGACGTCGTCGCTGCCGTGCCGAGGAGCAGCAGTGCCGCCAGCCCAATTGCCTGTTTCTTCATGCGTACGGTTCTCCATTATCGAGCGTTGGTGAAGCTGCCGGATGCCGCGGCCAGCGCTTCGGGCGCCTCACGGATCTTCGTCCGTGAGCCAATCCCAATTCGAGGCTTCGAGCGTGAACCCGCGCGGGGTCCCTGGTGTCGTCGGGATTGGCAAGGATGCGGACCGCAACGAACACATGGCGGGTGCCAACCTCATCCTTGATGAGTGTCGTGCGCCGGCTCACAGACCATCATCGGGGTGTAATGGTCTTCGTTGATGATCCGCACAGAGATGAAGCACTCATCCGAAGCTCAGGCTGCCTGTCGATCGGCGTCGGCGTCCTGCTATGGACGAACGTGCCTAGGCCGCCGGCGTCGGTTGTGAGAGCGACGCGCATGACGCGAGCACGAGGAAACTCAGCCTGGAAACCAACGTCATTCGCATTGAACGGCACCTTTTTGGCGTTTGGTTCATTTTCCACCAGAGCGCGACCAAGTTGGCCGACTCCCATGCTTTCACTGATCACCAGTGAGGGGCGGTGGATGCCCGTGATCCGCATAGCCGGGAAATACCCGGTTCCGAACGGCAAGTCCTCGTCCGGAACAGCGGCGCTCCCGGCGCCATTATTCCGCCCGCCGTACCAACACCTGCACGAGCGCTTCGGCCCGCTGCCGCACGCGATCGCGGTTCGACCGACCAGCGAATGTCGTTGTGACCATTTCCTACAAGGCCGGCCTGCCGGTCTTGCCATTTTGCGCCAATCGCCACTCAGTGCTCTTCAGTCGGTCGCTCGTCCGCGAGATTCGGCCTTGTGAAATGCGTCAACGCGGGGATCTCGGCGAGGTGCGATGACTGATATCCCTTTGACGCGCGGCCAGTTCCTGCTGCCCTTCGTCAGCATCCTCAACGATATCGGCGCTCCGACGGAGACGCTCCTGGAGCGGTCCCGGCTGCCATCGTCCCTGATCGAAAAGAGCGATCTCTACCTGCCGCTATTGCCGGCACTCCGCTTTGTCGAGACGGCCCAGAGAACCCAGGGCGTCGCGGATTTCGGCTTTCTCGCCGCGCAACGCCTGAACTTTTCCCACATGCGGGAAAAGACGCGGGCCCTGATCGCGCATTCCCCGACGCTCCTCGTCGCGCTTCGGCACGCCTGCCATTGGGCGTCGCGCGAAGACACAATTCTGAGCATGTGGATCGAACATGACGCCGATCATGTGCGGGTCTGTAGCCGGCTTAACGGTACGGGCGGGCTGCTGCATCTGAAATACGCACAATGGATCCAGAATATTTTCCCGATCCACATCGTCCGGCAATTCGCGGGGGCCGACTGGATGCCTACGGCGATCGCCTTTGAATCGTCTTATGCGCCGAGTCCTGCGACGCGGTCCTGCTGGCCGAATGTGCGGTTCCTGTCGAACCGACATGCCGCCTGGATCAGCTTGCCGGTGACGCTGCTCGCCCTGCCCAATCGTTCAACCACCTCGTTTGCGCCGCCGCACGACAACGAGGATGCCCCTTCCGCCTATGGCATCGCCGAGTTGCTCAAGCTGATGCTGCCGGCCTATCTCGACGAGGGAACCACGGCCCTTGCCGACGTTGCCGAGATCGTCGGCGTCAGCACGCGAACGCTTCAACGCAAGCTCGCCCATGTCGGCCTGTCCTATTCGGACATACTCGACACGGTCAGATACGAGAATGCGAGCCGCCTGCTTCGCGACACCGATTGCCGGATCATCGACGTCGCCTTCTCGTCCGGCTACACGGATCCGGCGCATTTCAGCCGCGCCTTCCGCCGGATAACGGGCGTCACGCCGCGCCAGTTTCGCGAGCAATCACGACTCGGCTAAAGTACGTTTGCCTCGATCCGCCACCCGCCCAGCTAGCTGCCTGGGCTGCGATGCACAGCACCGCGTTCAAGAGGGCGCGCCACCAAGCGCCATCCCAAGCATGCGTCCGCTTTCGGCAACGACCTCAACGGCCGCGGCGGACACTTGTCGCCGTCGGAAACGGAGATCGCCATCGCCATTAAATCTAATGCCGCTGAAAAAATCGGCTGCTCCGAGCGACACATTTCGAGAATATTTCTAATATTCGCTCCCGGCATTGATGCATTCGTCAGTTTCGCGCTACTCCCTTCGCACAGCCAAGGAGGCTGCAAAGCGTAGAGGCAGATCGCGCGGATGTCCCCGAATGACGCATTGCGTGAGCTTTTCGACGCCGAACGTTTGTCGGTCCTGCGCTTTTTCAGGCGCGTCACGGGTTCGTCCGTTCTTGCCGAAGACCTCTCGCAGGACGTCTTTGCTCGTCTGGCTGCGGCCAATCTCGCGGCCATTTCTAATCCGCAAGCCTATATGCGGAGCGTCTCGGCCAATGTCGCGACCGACCTCATCCGTCGCGAAAATCGGCGACGGCTCAGCCAGGCTGAAATCGACAACCTGCTCGACGCACCCGATCCGGCAGCTGATCCCGAGGCGCGGCTCATCGCCAAGGACCGCGCCGAGCGGCTGCTCAGAGCTCTCTCGGATCTGCCGGAGCGGCGGCGCGCGATTCTGCTCGCGGCGCGCCTCGAGAGAGTGCCGCACCGCGTACTCGCGCAGGATCACGGCGTGAGCGTGCGCACCATCGAGATCGAAATTCATAAGGCGCTGGCCCACTGCGCCCGCGCGCTTGTCGACTGACGCGGCGATGTTGTTCGCCCCCTCCCGATGACGCATATAGGCTCCTGGCCATGCCCGTCGGGCAGGCCGCCGTCCGGCATGAACCAGGATGCGTGCATGAGGGGCAGTGAGGGTGTCGGGGTCGGGCCCGACGCACTTCAGGACGAGGCGATCGCATGGGTGGTCCTCCTGACCTCAGGAGAGGCCACGCTGGACGATGCCGCTCGGCTGAAGGCCTGGCGCGCGCGCAGCCCGGCCCATGAGAATGCCTTCCGTGTCGCCAGCGCGGCCTGGCGCGGAGCGGGGCACGTTGCCGTCGCGCCTCTGCGCCTGTCGCGCCGCGTTTTTTTCCTCGCAGGCGCGGGAGCGGGAACCGCGCTCGCCGCCACATGGGCGGGTGCCACTCTCGGCCTGCTGCCCGGCCTCGACCAGCTTCTCTCCGATCACGCCACCGCCGTCGGCGAACAGGCGCAAATCGATCTGCCGGACGGA
The DNA here is from genome assembly GCA_029239875.1 of Xanthobacteraceae bacterium. Lineage (GTDB taxonomy): Bacteria > Pseudomonadota > Alphaproteobacteria > Rhizobiales > Xanthobacteraceae > Ancylobacter. The sequence continues at coordinate 27,861 of JARBUD010000003.1, forward strand.
TCGCGCGTCGATCTCGACGGCGCCAGCGCGTTCGACGCCCGCTTCACCGACGACAGCCGCAACGTCACGCTGGTTGCCGGCGCTGCCGATTTCGAGGTTGCGGCCGACAATCGTCCGTTCCGCGTCACGGCCGGAGCCGGCGAAGTGTCGACCCGCGACGGCAGCTTCGCCATCAGTGTGGGTGCCAACCAGACCTTGATCGATTGCACACGCGGCCATCTCGACGTGACCTGCAACGGCACGCTGACGCTGCGCGCGGGCGAGCGCGTGCGGATCTCGGGCGGCACATTGTCCACCCCGGAGCCGATCGATCCGGCCGTCGCCGCGCCGTGGCGACGTGGCTTGCTGCTCTTCGCCGACCAGCCGCTCGCGGACGTCGTCGCCGACATCAACCGTCATCGGCGCGGGCGGATCGTGCTCGCCCGCCCGGGGCTCGGCGAGCGCCGTGTCGACGGCGTGTTCCATCTAAGCCGACCGGATGAGATCGTGACCAATCTCGCGCAGTCTCTGAAGCTGCGCGAGACGTGGCTGCCGGGCGGCGTCGTGCTGCTCACCTGATTTTTTCACAAACCGGATTCGGGTCCGGCGCTGTGCGTCGTCTTGATCTCCGAGAGGGTGCCTCGACGCATCCGGGGACTCAAGACGGGGATTGCACGAATGACGGGGACGACGAAGGCCCGCACGCGGCGCGCTGCACTGCTTGCCGGGAGCGCGCTGATAGCGCTCGCGCTGGGTACGGCGGACAGGGCTTTGGCACAGGGCGCCACGCCTGCGACGACCACGCAGGCGGTCGTCTACGCGATTCCTCCCGGCACGGTCTCCGGCGCGCTCGCCGCGTTCGGCGCCACCAGCGGCGTGCAGATCGTCTACGACAGCGTGATCGCACGCGGCCTCACCTCGCCTGGCGTCTCCGGCAGGCGCACGCCCGAGCAGGCGCTCGGCGAACTGCTCTCCGGCACCAACCTCAACTGGCGCTTCACCTCGCCGCGCTCGGTGACGATCGAGGCGCCCGCGCCCGCCTCCACCGCTGCAGTGGTGGTGAGCGAGGACATGATCGAGCTCGACGCCATCACCGTCTCCGGCGAGAAGCTGACCCGCGATCTCGCGAACGTCTATTCCAGCGTCGGGGTCGTCACCGGCCAGCAATTCTTCGACTACGCGATCGAGGATTTGGGCGGCGCGCTAAACAAGCTCGCCAATACGCGCCTCAATTCGGCCAATCGAGGCAATAGCGGCATCGTCATTCGCGGCCTGTCGTCGGACGGCGTCAGCCAGCCCACCAGTTCCTCGCCCACCATCGCGCTCATCGTTGACGGCGCCTCGCAGAACGGCGAGGGCTTGCGTCGCGGCAATCGCGGCACCTGGGACGTCGCCGAGGTCGAGGTTTTTCGCGGCCCGCAATCGACCCTGCAGGGCCGCAACGCCATGGGCGGCGCGGTCATCGTCAACACCAACGACCCGACCTGGACCTACGAGGCGGCGCTGGAAGGCGACCTCGCGACCTCTTCGGACTCCGGCAGCTTCGCCAACGGCGCCTTCATGCTGTCGGGGCCGATGATCGAGGACCAGCTCGCATTCCGTGTGACCGGACAATATTTTCAGGACGATGCCGACATCATCTATAGTGATCCCCTGAACAACACGCTTGATGATGGCCATTTCGGCCAAACACGCGCCAAGTTTCTCTTCAAGCCCTCGTCGCTCGACGGTTTCGAGGCGCTTCTCACCATCAGCCATACCGAAGACAAGCCCGGCACGGCGACGGCTACCGGCCCCAACTTCTTCGCGCGACGCTTCGACGGCGACAACTCGGCCGTGGAAATCCGTGAAACGGATGTCACCAATGTCGTTGCGAACATCTCGCAGCGGCTTGGGGAAGGCGTCACCTTCCGTTCGGTCACCGCCTATATCGACACCAACGCGGCCATCGACAGCCCGGCCGGCGCCTCGACCTTCGTTCGCGACGAATTGCGTTCGGGCGGTGACATAACCGAGGATCTGCGCCTTGAGCTGGAAGACGGCGTGCGCGCGATCAGCGGCGTGCTCGGGTTCAATTTCGGTCGCTTCAGCCTCGACCGCGATTCGAGCATCACGGTGAACTACCCCAACCTCGGACTGATCGATACACTCTATCAGGATCTCGTCGGCACCAATGTCCTGACCTCCTACGCGCTCTATGCCGATCTGCGCTACGCCTTCGCCGACCGTTGGTCGCTGCTGTTTGGCGGCCGGCTCGGTTACGAGGAGGTCGAGGTCACCAATCAGGGTGAGGTGCTGAATCTGGCAACCTTCGGCTATGACCAGATCGACCAGAACGCCTCGACAGACTATCTCCTCGCCCTGCCGAAGCTCGGCATCGCTTATGAGATCGATGACAAGCAGACCATCGCCTTCACGATGAGCGAAGGTTTCCGCGCCGGCTTCGCGGCCATCGATACTTTCGGGAACCCTTATGAAGTCGAGCCGGAAACCCTGTGGGCCTATGAGGCATCGTATCGGTCGAAGTGGTTCGACGATCGGCTCGAGTTCAACGCCAATGCCTTCTACTACGAATACGACGATCTGCAGATCGCCGTGGAGGATCCCAACCCTCTGAACCGGCAGTCCATCACACGCAATGCGGGCAAAGCGCATGCTTATGGCGGCGAACTCGAGTTACGCGCCCGTGTAACCCAGGAATTCACCGCCTTCGCCTCCGTAGGCTTGTTGAAGACCGAACTCGATACTGCGGTGATGAACACCGGCGATTACAGCGGCAACGAGTTCCCCGAGGCGCCGGCGGTAACGGTCAATATTGGCGGCGTCTACCGGCACGCTTCCGGCTTCTTCGCCTCTGCCGACCTCGTCTACACAGACAGCTACTACTCGGTCGGCGATGTCGCCAATTCGCCGGATGAGAAGGTTCCGGCTTTTACCATCGTGAACGCCGCGCTCGGCTACGAGGCCGAGACGTGGTCCCTCACGCTCTACGCCAAGAACATCTTCGACGAGCAGTACCTCACCGGCATCTATGCCGACAACGTCAAGTCTGAGGCGACGCTTGGCGACGGTCGCATGATCGGCGTGCGCGCGCGCGCCACCTTCTAATGCCGACGGGATCGACGGCATGAGCGCGCCGCCGGCCAGCGCGTGCGAGACGATGGAGGCGGCGCGGATCATCGGCGCCGCCTTTGGCGTTCTCGCGCGCCACTGGAAACTGCCGGAAGCCGATTGCGGCCCAGTGGAGCCGGGCTTCACGTCGGTCGCCCAGCTGTTCGCAACCGACGGCTTCCTCGACGCCATGCTGGCACGCCAGCAACAGGCGACGCCGGGCCTCGACGCCAAGGGCGCGGCAGCCTTCTTCGTTACCGAATATTCCAACCTGCTCGGCATCATCGCGGCGGTGGCGTTTCTGTCGCAAGGCCTCGTTCCGGACCTGTCGGCGCGGAACTGCGCGCTCTCGGCACACCTCCCGGCGGGCGAGCCGCCGCACGTGCGGCTGCGGCTTCTGCGCCCTGCCGGCGTAACGGATCGCCCATCGACGGTATCGTCGGCCCTTCTCCAGTCCGTCGATCATGCCGGGCTGTGCGATGCCCTCGGCCGGGCTCTCGAAGCCCATATGGCGCCGCTGATCCACAGCCTGCACCTGCGCACCGGCCTTCCGCCGCGAGCCATGTGGCGGCTGGTCGGCGACGCCGTTGCCGTGAGGTTTCTAGAGGCCGGCCGGCAGTTCGGCTGCGAGGAGACGGCGAAGGAGGACGTCATGGCAGCGCTCACGCGGCCCGACTCTCCGCTTGCCAATCGGCAGCTGCATTTCTTCGACATCGAGATCTTCGACGACACGCCACCGCGCCGATTGCTCGCCCGCCGCACCTTCCGTGCGCGCGGCGGCTGCTGCCGCTTCTACACGGCGCCGGGAGGCTCGCTCTGCACCAGTTGCGTGCTGGTCAAGCCGGCCGAGCGGCGCCGGCGGATCGAGACGCGGATGCGTACCGATCTCGACCTTCCACCGCTCCCGTGCGCCGACCAGCACGGCGCGGTGGCGCGGGCCGAAGGAGACGACACATGACACGCGCGCTCTTCGCCCTTGCGTTCGGCCTGATGCTGCTCGGTGCGCTCGGCGCACCGGCCCAGGCCACCTGCGGTTGGCGTCTGGTCGAATCTCCGGAAGTTCTGCACGCGCCGATCTGCGTACCGAACGACCCGAAGCGCATCGTCGTGCTCGACCCGACCTTCAGCCTCGGCATGGGGCTCGAACTGGAACTTCCGCTGATCGGCGCTCCTCTTGCGGTAATGAGCGACGGTGCCCTGCGCGAGAAGGCGCTGGCGCGCGGGGTGATCGACCTCGGCAGTTTCATGGAGCCCAGCGTCGAGCGCATCGTCGCGCTGAGGCCCGATCTCATTATCGGAGGATCGCAGGCCGACAGGGCCTATCCGCTGCTCTCGCAACTCGCGCCGACGGTGCTGATCGGTGCCGAGGATTGGAAATCCTACTTCCGGCTCATTGCAGGGGTCACAGGACGGAGCGAGCGGGCCGAGCGCCTTCTGGCTGATTACGACAGCCGCGTCGCTGCGCTGAAATCCCGCCTGCCGGAGCGTACCGTCTCGGTCGTGCGCATCACGCCATGGGACTTCCAGGTCTATCTCGACAGTCCCAACGCCTACGGCCCCTTCGCCGTCCTGCGCGATGTGGGCATTCGGCGCTCAGCCTACGAAACCACCGAGAGCAGACAGGCCCTCAAGCGCCCGGACTGGGAGGCCCTTGCCGGGCTCGATGGCGATATCCTGCTCTACATCGTCGGTGGCGTGAACAACTCCGCGACCAACGGCCGTCACGAGGAGGTGCTCGCCAATCCGCTCTGGCAGATGCTGCCCGCCGTGAAAGCCGGGCGCGTCCATCGCCTCGATCCGGCGATCTGGATGGAGTTCAGCGGCGTCGGATCGGCCCACCGCGTACTCGACGACGTCGAGCGCTTCGTGGTCGCCGCCCCATGAGTCCACCTGCCGAGATCGCATCCGCCCCGCCGGGACGCGGGGCGGATTTTGCTCGTGGCATCGGCCTTGCCGTTGCACTCGCCCTCCTGCCGCTGCTCGCCTTCTGGGCGGTCAATGTCGGCAGCGTGCCGATCCCGCTGGATGGGCTGCTGGCCGGGGTGCTCGATTTCGATGGTTCGCGCGAGCATGTGATCCTGCGCGAGGTCCGCCTGCCGCGCGTGCTGGCCGGGCTGCTCGTCGGTGCGCAACTGGCCGTCGCGGGAGCAATCATGCAGGCCGTCACCGCCAACCCGCTCGCCTCGCCCGGTCTTCTGGGTATCAATGCGGGAGCGGCGTTCGCGGTGGTGCTGGCCATCGCGCTGGCAGGGTTCGACGGGACGGGCACGCTGATGTGGTTCGCCTTCCTCGGCGCGGGAACGGCGGCCGTCGCCGTCTATATGCTCGGCTCGGCGGGCCGAGGCGGGGCGACGCCCTTGAAGCTGGCGTTGGCCGGTGCCGTGCTCACGGCGTTTCTCGCCTCGCTGACCACCACGATTCTCCTGCGCGACGAGAACACGCTCGACAGCGTAAGGCTCTGGTCGGTCGGCAGCCTGAGCGGACGGCCGGTCGATGCCGTCGCCGCTATCGCGCCGTGGGGAGTGGCGGGCCTGATGGGCGCCGTGCTGGCCAGCCGTCCGGTCATGACGCTCAGCCTCGGCAGTGAGGTCGCGAGCGCGCTCGGCCAGAACCTCGCTCTGTGGCGTGCCGTCAGCGCGGTGCTCGTCGTGTTGCTTGCCGGCTCAGCGGTCGCGCTCGCCGGCCCTGTCGGTTTCGTCGGACTGGTGGTGCCGCATGTCGCGCGATTGCTCGTCGGCCCGGATTACCGCTGGATCATCGCCTACAGCGCGCCCCTCGGCGCGGGTCTGGTCATCATCGCCGATACGGGCCTGCGCTGGGTCGCCGGGATCGACCTGCCGGTCGGGATCACCATGGCGATGATCGGTGCGCCGGTCTTCATCGCACTGGTCCGCCGACGGGGGTGGAACCTGCGATGATCGCGGCCCTGGCCCTCCCGGCCGTGCTCACCCTCGTGCTTGCCGTACTTGCTCTCGCCTGGGGCGATGCGGGCCTCGCACCGGCGGACATCGCGGCGGCGCTGTCGGGCGACCCGGTGGCCGGCATCGTCGTCGGTTCGCTCCGGGCCCCTCGGGTGGCCACGGCGCTGCTCGTCGGCGCGTGCCTCGCGGTCGCGGGCGCGATCACCCAGGCGGTGATGCGCAATCCGCTCGCCGAACCCGGGTTGCTGGGCATCAACGGGGGCGCCGGGCTTGGCGTCACCCTCCTCATCGTCCACCTCACCGGCCCCATCGGCCGATGGCTGCCGGTCGCCGGCTTCGCAGGCGCCGCCCTCGCCGCCGGGACGATCTACGCGCTGTCATGGCGCGGGGGGATGTCGTCGATCCGGCTGATCCTCATGGGTATCGGCGTGTCCGCGCTGACCGGAGCCGGCATCGCTTTCCTCACTGCCTTTGGGGATGTGCGGGAGGTCCAGCGCGCCATGGGCTGGATGGCCGGAAGCCTCTATGGCTCCGACTGGGCCCGCATTTCCTGGCTCGTGACGTGGTCCGCGCCGGCGCTGGCCGCGACGTGGCTCCTCGCCCGCGAGCTTGACCTGCTCGGCTTCGATGACGACTGCGTGCAAGGCCTCGGGCTGCGGCTCCACCTGATGCGCGGCGTGCTGATCCTGCTATGCACGCTGATCGCGGGGGCTGCCGTCGCAACGGCCGGACCGATCGCGTTCATAGGCCTGCTCGCCCCGCATCTGGCACGCCTCTCGATCAAGGGCGGCCATGTCATACGCCTCCCCACTGCCGCTCTCTACGGCGCCCTCCTGCTTCTTGCCGCCGACCTCGTGGCGCGCAGCCTGATGCTCCCGGCCGGCATCCTCACCCCGATGATCGGTGTGCCATTCATCGGATTTCTTCTGCGGAAACAGCGCGATGAGTGAAATGACCGCCACGGCGCGCCTCGAAGCCCGCTCGATCACGGTCGGATATTCCAACCGTGACGTCCTTCGCGACCTCACGCTCTCGGTGCCGCCCGGCCGCTTTACGGCGCTGCTTGGCCCCAATGGCAGCGGAAAATCCACCTTGCTTCGTGCTCTCGCGGGGCTCGCCCGCCCCTCCGCCGGCGAGGTGATGCTCAATGCGGCCGCGATGAGGACCATGTCGCGCAGGCAGATCGCCCGCCATCTCAGCCTGCTGCCGCAGACGCCCCGCGCACCGGACGACATATCCGTGCGCGATCTCGTGGCGCAGGGTCGTTATCCGCATCGAGGCCTGTTCAAACCATGGTCTTCCATGGATCGGGAAATCTGCACCCGTGCGATGGAGATGACCGCCGTCGCCGATCTGGAAGCGAAGTCCCTCGGCCATCTCTCAGGCGGCCAGCGGCAACGGGCGTGGATTGCGATGACCCTGGCGCAGTCCACCGACATGCTTCTGCTTGACGAACCGACGACCTACCTCGACATCGCCCATCAACTGGATGTTCTGGATTTGCTCCGGCGCCTGGTCCGCGACGAGGGCAAGACTGTCGTTGCCGTTCTTCACGACATCAATCACGCGGCCCGCTTCGCGGATCATCTGTGTTTACTGAAGGAAGGTGAAATCGTCGCGAGTGGCCCGCCGGGGGAGATCATTCAGGCGAGGCATCTCAGAACGGTGTTCTCAATCGACGCGACCATCATTCATGATCCGATTGATGAAGTTCCCATCTGCATCGCAAGAAGATGATTTCATCCGAGCGTCCGGGCGCAACCTGATTTCACGCCTCCTAACATGATCGGCATTGCCGTCGCGTTTCGCCGTTCGCCACGCATACGATTGATCAATAATACTCAGCGCGTTCAACGCCTCTGGTACAATTTTCCCGTTGCCTTCAATCCGTAATCTGTCTGCAAGCGCGTCAATGCTTCCCGCGCGGCGCCCTTCGTGCACGAGGGTTCAATGACCGGTGATGCGATCGGCGAGATGGGCGAGACGCGAGGTGTGGCCGAGCCCTGCCTCCTCGCGCTCATCGGCTATCCGGTACAGCTGGTACATGCTGTGGACGCCAAGCCAGCGCAGCGGTTCCGGCTCCCACGGTGCGACCGTGCGGTTGACCCACGGCAGCCGCACGAGCTCGGTGTCCCGACGCAGGACGAGGTCGCAAAGCGTGCGGCCGGCGAGATTGGAGCTCGACACGCCAAGCCCCACATAGCCGCCCGCCCAGCCGATGCCGGTTTCGCGATCGAGACCGACGCTGGTGCACCAGTCGCGCGGCACGCCGAGCACGCCGCACCAAGCATGATCGATCTTGGCGCCCGACGCTTGCGGCAGCAGCCGGTCGAGGATGGCCCGCAGTTTGTCGATCGTGGCCTGCTGCGTCTGCCCGCGCACATCGGTCTTCGAGGCGAAGCGGTAGGGAACGCCGCGCCCGCCCATGGCGATGCGCCCTTCGCGGGTGCGCTGGGCATAGCAGTAAGCGTGCGCGTAGTCGCCGAGCAGTTCGTACCCCTTCCAGCCGATCTCGTCCCACAGCGACTGCGGCAGCGGCTCGGTGATGATCTGCGCGCTGTTCAGCGGCAGGACGGCCCGCTCATAACCGGGTAGGCCGGGAGTAAAGCCTTCGGTGGCGCGGATGACCAGCGGTGCGCGCACCGTGCCGCGATCGGTCGTCACCCGGCCTTTTTCGATGCGGGTGACGTTCGTCTGCTCGTAGATCGGCACGCCGAGGCGTTCGACGATCGCGGCGAGGCCGCGTACCAGCTTGGCCGGCTGCACGCGGGCCATGTCGCGGATCACCAAGGCGCCCTGCACATTGCGGATGTTGATGCGCGCCCGGGTCTCCCGCGCGTCCAGCATCGCGATCCGCTCTTGCGGCATCTCCCATTGCAGCATCGTCCCATACTCCGCGAGCGCGCGGTCGAGCTGCGGCTTGTTGACGGCAACGTTCAGATTGTCCGCGCGGACGATGTCGGCGTCGATGCCTTCCGCTTCGGCAACGGCAATGACCTCGTCAACCGTGCCGGCCATGGCGCGCTGCATATCCACGACACCGCCTCGCGTCGAGGTCTTGAGATATTTCTCGCGCGACCACCAGAAACCGCCCGAGAGCCAGCCGCCGTTGCGTCCGGAAGCGCCGAAGCCGGCAAACTCGCGCTCGACGATCACGATGCGGATCGAGGGATCGGCCTTCCGAAGATAATAGGCCGTCCACAGCCCGGTATACCCGGCCCCGACGATACATACATCCGCCTCGATATCGCCCGGCAGCGAGCGGCGGGGCGCCGGTATGCCGCCAATATCAGCGTACCAAAACGAGATATTGCCGTTGGTCTTCACGTCCATGGCGGCGGCCTTTAATTGCGAGGGGGCGGGTGACGATGAGGTCGGCCTAGCGGTCATCCGCCAGCAGCTTGCATCGCTCCAAAGCAAAGTCAGATGATCGAGCCGCCATTGATGCCGAGGACCTGCCCGGTGATGTAGCTCGCCTCGTCGGACAGCAGGAAGGCGACGGGTGCGGCGATCTCCGCCGGGTCCGCCTCGCGGCGCAGCGGAATGTTGCTGAGCCATCCCTGCCGGACCTCCTCGGGCACCGCTTCGATCATCGGCGTCGCCGTCGCGCCCGGCGCCACCGCATTGGCGCGGATGCCGTGCCGGGCGTGCTCGAACGCCACCGTGCGCGTCAGCCCCACCAGCCCGGCCTTGGCCGCGGCATAGTTGGACTGGCCGAACGCTCCCCAGCGCGATTCCGAGGACAGGTTCACGATGGCGCCGCCGTGCCCGATCATGTGGGGAATGACCGCCTGGCACCCCAGCCATACGCCGCGCAGATTGACGTCGAGCACGACCTGCCAGTCTTCGTCGCTCATCTTCAGCAGCGAGCGGTCGCGGGTCAGTCCGGCATTGTTGGCGAGGCCGTCGATCCGGCCGAATGCCTCCAGCACCCGTGCCGTGGCCGCCGTCCACTGCTCGCGGCTCGCCACGTCGAGCGCGACCGCCAGCGCCCGCCCGCCGGCTTCACCGATCTGCGCTGCGACGCGTTCGGCGCCGGGCACGTTGCGGTCGGCGACGACGACCGCCGCGCCCTCTTCGTGGAGGCGCCGGGCGATGGCCGCGCCGATGCCCTGGGCCGCGCCGGTGACCATCACGACCTTGTCCTTCAGGCCCCGCATCACTCAGCCCCGCCGATCAGATATTTGTTGTAGCCGGACTGCACCGTTTCCCCTTTCTGGTTGGTAATCGCCACCTCGACCTCGACGACACCCCGCGACGGGTTCTTGGAGCTGGGCGTCGTGGCGGTGACGCGGTAATTCTGGCAGATGCGGTCGCCGGGCAGCACCGGGAGCAGCATGTTCCGCTGCGTCTCGAGGAAGGCGATGATCTTCCAGCCGTCGAGTTCGGGGCACCGCAACCCCTCGCCGAGGGCGTGGACCAGCAGGCCATGCGCGATGCGGGTGGGGAACGGCGTGTTGGCCCGCACCCATTCCTCGTCGGTGTGCAGCGGGTTGAAATCGCCGCTGATGCCGGCGAAATTGACGATGTCGGCTTCGGTAACGGTGCGGCCGGCCGAGCGATATTCGGCGCCGACGCGGATCATGTCGAAAGTGATTTCCATGGTCAGGGCTTCGTGAAGCAGGGCATGACGAGCCCCGGATGGATCTGTCGAAAGACGGCCACGAGGTCCATGTCGCAGCGCAGCTCATCCTCGGGCACGTCGACGATCCAGCTCGTCAGGCGAGGCCCCTCCTCGAGCTCCACGATGGCGAGCGTGAAGGGCGTGAGGGCGGCGAATTGCGGGTGGAGGGAGCGCTTCACCACGGTGAAGGAGTAGAGCTTCGCCCGCCCGGACGCCTCGACCCATTCGGGCTCCCGATCGGGCGCACCTACGACCCGTGCGCGCGGATACATCTGCGCCTTGCCGGTGAGGGGATCGCGCTGCACCAGGAGCCGGCCTTCGGCCACCGCGTCGAACCAGATCGAGGAGAGTGCATCCCTGACGGGAAGGACCGCTTCCATTTCCATCATCGTCCTGCTCCGAGAATGAGGGTCGCGGTGGCCGACAGCCAGCCGCCCGTGCCGTTGACGAGGCACAGCTCCGGCGCGTCGAGCTGGAAGCCCGGACTCTCGCCGCGCAGCTGGCGCACCGCCTCGATGACGGCGTACATGCCGCGCCGGCCCGAATGGTTGGAGGACAGGCCGCCGCCATCGGTGTTGATCGGCAGCCGGCCGGTCGGACCGAGCCCGCCGCCCGAGATGAAGTCGCCGACCTCTCCGCGCGGCACGAAGCCGAGCGTCTCGAGCGTCAGCGCCACCGTGATCGTGAAGGAATCGTAGATCTGCGCGACGCGGATATCGTCCGGGCCGACACCGGCCGAGGCGAAAGCCCGCTGGCCCGAATATTCGGCGCTGGTGGTGGTCAGGTCCGCCATCTGGTTCATCTGGATCTGGCTGATGGCCTCGCCGAAGCCGAGCACGGCCGGCCCGCCGCGGCGGGTATCGCGCGCCCTCTCCCGCGACGTGACGACGACCGCGCCGCCGGAATCGCTCACGACGCAGCAATCCAGCTTGCGCAGCGGCGTCGAGATCATGGTGGAGGCGAGCACGTCGTCCACCGTGATCGGATCGCGGAACATCGCCTCGGGATTGAGATGGGCGTAGTCGCGCATCTGCACGGCGATCTGCGCCAGTTGCTCGGAGCGCAGGCCGTAGCGATGCATGTAGCGCGTGGCCGCCAGCGCGTAGGCCGAGATGGTCGATATGCCGTAGGGCACTTCATACTGCCCGGGCCCGGTCGGACCGGAATTGAAGTCCGGCGCCGGCAGCGGCCAGGAACGGCCGCTCGCCGCATAGCTGATCACGACGACCTCGCACAGGCCGGCCGCGATCGCCGCCACGGCGTGGCCGACATGGCTCAGCGCCGAAGCCCCTCCGATATCGGTCCCGCATATCCAGCGCGGGCGCAGCCCGACATATTCGGCAACCTCGACGGCATTGAGCTGCCAGCCCGCCTCGGCGGGAAAGGAGGCCGCCGTGGCGAAGCCGTCGACCTCGTCCGGCGCGATGCCGGCATCCGCCAGCGCCGCCGCGATCACCTCGGAATGGATCTGGAAGGGATGGATGTTCGGCGCCCTGCGACGCGGCGATTCGAAAGCGCCGACGATCTGGCAGGTGCCGCTCGGGAAGTTTGCGCGTGAGGTCATGGATCGCTCGACGGTTATGAACGCCGCGGTGCCCGCATCGCCTTGATGCCGAGCACGACGGTTCCCAGGAGGACAGGCAGCGTGACGAGAGCGGCGACGGCTGAGACTGCCGGCGTGATGCCGCTCTTGAGGAAGGAATAGATCGTCACCGGCAGCGTCTTATCGAGCTCGGTCTGGAACATCGCGATCACCGCTTCGTCCCACGAGGTGACAAAGGAGATGACGAACGAGCCGACCAGCGCCGGGACAAGGGAGGGCACGATCACCGACCAGAAGGCGCGCGAGCGGCCGGCCCCCATGGTCCAGGCCGCCTGCTCCATCGAGCCGTCGACGAAGGACAGCGCGTTGGCCAGCACGAGGAAGGTCAGGGGCAGGCACAGCACCGCATGGGCGAGGACGAGACCGATGTCCGTGCCGAGCAGTCCGATGCGGCCCTGTATGTCGAACACGCCGATGCCGAGCAGGATGACCGGTACGATCAGCGGCGTGATGGCGCCCACCTGGATCACCGTGCGCCAGAAGGGCGAGGCCAGCCGCATGCCGACGCGGGCGAGCGCCAGCCCGCACGCGGTCGACACCACCGCCGTCGCCAGACCGACGCGGATGCTCTTGAGAAGCGACTCGATCCAGAGCGGCGAGGTCACCACCTCGGCGAACCACTTCCAGCTGAAGCCCACCGGCGGAAAGCGGATCTGCGTGGTCTCGGTAAAGGCGGTCGGGATCACCACGAGCAGCGGCAATATGAGCAGGATCAGCACGACGCCGAGCACCAGCCAGCACAGCGCCATCACCAGCGTCAGGCGCAGCGGTTCCTCGCTCGAAGCGCCGCGCGTGCCGTGCTGGGCCGGCGTGAGAATGCCCCGGCCGCCGATCTTCAGGGCGGCAATATAGCCGAGGGTGGAGACCGCGAGCAGCACCACTCCCATGGCCGCGGCCTTGCCCCACTGGAAGGTCTGGACCTGCTGCTGGATGAAGATCGGGATCGTCAGATTGTGCGGGCCGCCGAGGATGGCCGGGGTGAGGAAGAAGCCCAGCGACAGCACGAAGACAAGGACCATGCCGCTGGCGAGGGCGGGACGAATCTGCGGGAAGTAGATGTCGAGAAACACCCGGCGCTCCGATGCGCCCATGGTCCGTGCCGCCGTCAGCAGCGACGTATCGATCGACCGCATCGCCGACAGCAGGATCAGGACGAGGTAGGGCAGCAGGTACGCCACCATGCCGGTGACGGTGGCGAAGGTGTTGTAGAGCAGCACGAACGGCCCGAGATCCACCAATGACAGGGCGGAATTGATCAGGCCCTGTCGGCCGAGGATCGTCGTGAAGGCGAAGAGCCGCACGATGATCGACACCCAGAAAGGCATCAGGATCGCCACCAGCAGCAGCGAGGAGAGCTGGCGCGACAGGCGCGACACGATATAGGCGGCGGGAAAGGCGAGCAGCACGGTGATGGTCGTCGACACCGCAGCCAGCATCAGGCTGTGCTGAACCACCTGCCAGAGCAGGTCGTCGCGGACGATGGCGAGGTAGTGGCCCCAATAGAGCTGATCGCCCAGCGCGGCGCGCCCCTTCTCGTTGAGGCTGCGCAGCACGATGCTCGCCAGCGGCCAGAGCAGCGAGAACCCGAAGATGGCCAACACGGGAGCGAGCAGGACGAACCGCATGCAGGCATCGCGTGCCTGTGCGCTACGGTGCCCCGTCCGCTGCGCGCCTGCCGTCACGAGGCCGGCCCCGAGAGCGGCTGGCGATAGGCCAGTCGGACCAGACGCGCGAGATAGCGGCGCGTGTCGCGAGGATCGATCATCTCCTCCGCCGCGAAATTCTCGATGGCCCGCCAGACCGAGGTCTGCGCCTCGAAGCGTTTCGTCAACTCCTTCTTGAGTGCGGCCCGGTCCTCCGGGGCGACCGCGGCGAGCTCGGCGCGGAACGCCGCCTCCACCCCGCCTTCGAGCGGCATGTCGCCCCAGGCGGCGCTGGGCCAGCACAGCCGCAGGCTCAGCAGATTGGCATTGCCGGTCGCGACCCCGCCCAGGCCGTAGGAGCGGCGGACCTGTACGGTGTAGACCGGCACCTTGGCCTGCTGGATGGCACGCAGCGCCAGCGAGCCGAACTTCAGCACGCCGGCCTCCTCCGCCTTCGGCCCGACGAGAAAGCCCGGCACGTCGGCGAGATAGGCGAGCGGGATGTGGAAGCGGTCGCACATCTCGACGAACTTCACCTGCTTCAGCGACGAGGGAACGTCGAGCGAACCGGCGATGAAACGGTTGTCGGACGCCAGCACGCCCAGGACATGTCCCTCGATGCGGGCGAAGCCGGTACGCAGCGAGCGGCCGTAGTCCGGCGCTATCTCGAAGAAGCTTTCGCGGTCGACGATGCAGTCGATCATGGCGTGCACGTCGTAGATGCGCCGCAGGTTCGGCGGGACGATCGCCAGAAGCTCGTCCTGGTCGTTGGCTTCCCAGTGGTCGAGGACGGCGGGGCGGGAGCCGACATTGTCCGGCAGGAAGGAAAGCGCCCGCTTCAGCGCGGCGAGCGCCTCGTCCTCGTCCGCCACCTGGTTGTCGATGAGCCCGGAGGCGCGCGCATGCACGTCGGCTCCGCCGAGCGCGAACTTGTCGATTTCCAGACCCAGCGCCTGCTTCACGACCGGCGGGCCGCCCGCGAAGAGGCAGCCATTGTCCCGCGTCATCACCGAGAAATGCGAGATGTTCGCCCGCGCGGCAGAGCTGCCCGCGGTCGGGCCGAGCACCGCGGCGAGCACCGGCACCTTCTCCATCAGGTCGAACATCGGGAAGGTGGGATTGGCCGCCTGCAGCTCCGGATAGCCGATGGCATCCTGCAGGATGACGGAACCGCCGACGCCGTTGATCAGCACCACCAGCGGAATGCGATAGCCGAGGGCGAACTCCTCGATGAAACCACCCCAGCCGCCCTTGTAGCGTGCAAGATGGACGCCGGTGCCCCCGCCTTCGACGCTGAAATCCTCGGCGCCGATCGCGACCGGCCGACCGTCGATCTCGCACAGGCCGCACACGAAGGTCGCGGCGAGCGGCGAGCCGTCGGCCGTGGGCGTCGTGACGAATGTGCCGATCTCAAGGAAGGTGCCCTCGTCGACCAGCTTCTGGATCCGCTCGCGCGCCGTCGACCGGCCGTAGCGATGCTCACGGGCCACCCGGTCCGGGCCGCCGGACGCGAGAGCGACCTCGCGGCGGCGCTCCAGCTCTTCGAGGAGCGGCGCCCATTCGGGAGGAGGTGTCCTTGTCATGGGTCAGATCCCCCGGCTGTGGGCGGCGATCAGGTCGGAACAGGTTCTGGCAAGTTCCTTCTTGTCGACCTTGGTGGCGTTGCGGATCGGAAAAGCTTCCATGAAGAACATGTGCCGGGGCTTCTTGTAGGAAGCGAGCTTGTCCACCAGGAAGCCCATGATCTCGTCCCTGCGGACCTCGTCGCTCCGGCGCGGGACGATGCAGGCGCACACCGCCTCGCCGAACTCTTCGTCCGGCACGCCGACCACGGCGACATCGAGGACCGCCGGATGCTGGCGCAATGCGTTCTCGATCTCCGCCGGGTAGATGTTCTGGCCCTTGGAGATGATGAGGTCCTTCGAGCGGCCGACGATGTAGATCCAGCCTTCCTCGTCCATGCGGGCGAGATCGCCGATCCGCAGCCAGCCGTCGCGCACCGTCTCGGCATCGAGCTGCGGGGCGTTCCAGTAGTTGCGCATCACGCTCGGGCCCGCGGTCCACACCTCGCCGATCTCGCCGACGGGCACGTCATTGCCGTCCTGGTCGAGCAGGCGGATCGACTGGCCGGGAGTGACGCGGCCGACCGAGCCCGGGTGGAGCGCGATGTCATCGCCCTCTATCAGGGTAGGAAAGCCGGTCTCCGTCGAGCCGTAGGAGATGGCGAGATGGATGTGCGGCCAGCGGCGGCGAACCTCCGCCATCAGTGCCGGCGGGCAGTTCTCGCCGCCCGTGTACCACCATTTCATGGTCGCCAGCGGCAGCGGCTCCTGCTCGTCCGCCTCGATCATGGGACGGAACATCGAGGGGAAGACGAGGGCGTGGGTGATACCCCACCGGCTGATAACGGCACCGAGGCGCTGAGCGCTCCAGCCCCGGCTCGGCAGGATCGCCACCGTCCCGCCGACGAGGAAGGTGGGGATCGAGCTCTCATTGATCGCGGCGGTGTTGAACAGCGGCGCGTTGAGCAGCATGACCGCCCTGTCATCGAGCTCGCGAAACTGCGTGACCTGCTGCATCGCGGCCCAGGTGATCGCAAGCGAGCGCATGGCTACGCCCTTGGGCTTTCCGGTCGTGCCCGAGGTGTAGAGGATGAGGTGGACATCGGTATGGAAAGGCGTCGCGACCGGCTCCGTGCGGGCCGCGAGGGCCTCGTACGCCTCTCCGCTCGCCGCCGCCTCGAGCATGATGACGAGCGGCTTCAGGTCGAGCGCGGGCAGAGCGGCCTCGAGGCTGCCGGCAAGCTCGGTCTCGGTGAAGACCATTTTCGCCTGGCAGTCGTTCAGTATGGAGGCGATCTCCACGCTCGTCAGACGGAAGCTGACCGGCACGAGCGTCACCCCGGCGAAGGCCGCGGCGAAGTAGAGCTCGAACATCTCTCCGCGATTGTACAGCAGGGCCGCGACGCGATCCCCGGTCTGCAGCCCTGCGGCGCGGATCGCGCCGGCCAGGCGGCGCGCCCGCTCGCGCAGTTCGCCATAGGTCCGCGATCCGTGCTCCCACACCAGCGCCGTCTTGCCGGGCTGGTGGAGCGCCTGCGCGCTGTATTCGCCGAGAATAGAGGAGACGCACCCGAAAGCGGGCGCCTTGCTATCTGACATCGGAAGACTTCCAGGAAATGTGCGATCGCCTAGCCGGCGAGCCGGCCGGCAACCGTCTTGCGAGCGGGAGTCTCACTTCTCGCCTGCGACTGCGCGCCGAGGCAGCGGATCCAGTACCGCACCGGCGACTGCTCGCGCAGGCGTATCATGACCTGTGGATTGACCAGTGCATGCATGCTCAGCCCGTCGGCAAGGCCGAGCAGATCGTGCGCGGCCGACCTGGGATCGAGATCGGGGGGCAGGTCCCCGCTCTCCTGGGCACGGCGGATGGCGGCCGAAACCGACTTCCGCCATCCGATGAGATAGGTTTCGACTTCCTGGCGCAGCTCTTCCTCACGCATCGCCTCGACGTAGAAGAAGAAGAAGATGCGGCTGAGCGCCAGGCGCCGCCCGTCGATCGGAATACTGCCTTCGAGGAGCTGCTCGAGCGCCTGGATGCCGTCGAGGGTATCGAGCACCCGCTTGTTATGCTCCGCGAGGATCTCGGCCGCGCGTCGTAAGCCGCCGAGAAGCAGATCCTGACGACCTCGGAAGTAATGCCCGATCACTCCGGTGGACCAGCCTCCCCGATCGGCGACCTCCCGGATCGTGGCGGCGGCGAGACCCGCCTCCGCCACGATGTCGAGGAGAGCGTCACAGATCTGCTGACGCCGTTCCTGATGGTCCACAATGCGCGGCATGCCCGCTCGCTCCGTCCGTTCTTCAGTTCTGCGCGACCCAGCGGTTGAAGCGATCAACGATCTGCGGAAGATTCTTCGAGTAGTACGAAGCATTCTCCTCGATCGCCTTCTTCGCATTATCGCCCGCCACGATCCACGGTCCCAATTCGGGCCCGTAATCCGCCACGGTGAGGGCGATCAGCGGCGTCGCATAGGTGATCTGCGCCACCAGTTCCTTCTGGCCGGGCAGATCGGCGATGAAATGTGCGAGCATCACCTGGCCGCCGACGGCGTTCGGGGCGCCCTTGGGAATGGCATAGACCGCCTGCGAGTACAGCGAATCCTGCCAGACCAGCGCCAGCGGCGCCTTGTCGTTCTTGGCGGCGCTAAAGACGCGCCCGCTCCAGGCGATCCCGATAGAGCAATCGCCGCTGGACAGCAGGCGGATCGCCTCATCGCCATTGCTCCACCACAATATGTCGGACTTGATCTTGTCGAGTTCGGCGAACGCCTTGTCGAGATCGAGCGGATAGAGCTTGTCGCGGGGCACGCCGCTCGCCAGCAGCGCGGATTCGAGGACGCCGCCGAACTGCGGGTACTTGAACAGGCACCGCTTGCCCGGGAAGCGCTTCACGTCGAACAGGTCGCTCATGCGCTTGGGCGCGGCGTCGCCTGAGAATTTCTCGGTGTTGTAGGTCAGCACTATGCCATAGCGCATGACATCGATGCCGTATTCGTCGTGGGCGCCCGGCTCGACCTTGGCGAGGTCCACGATCGAGGGATCGAGCTTGACCAGATATCCGGCGTCCCTGGCGCGGAGGAAGTCGCCCTTGGTCGGGAACTCCACCATGCTCCACGGGATCGACCCGCCGTTCTCCATCGCGGCGAAGAACTTCGTCACGTCGGAATTGAAGTCCATGCGGACGCTGACGCCGGTCTCGGCGGTGAAGTTCTTGTCGACCGTCGCGGTCCTGGCGCGCGTCGTCGCGCCGCCCGAGCTGTCATACATGACGACCTGCCCCGTCGCCTTGGCGCGCACGCCCTGGGGCAGCACGTCGGCATGGGCCGGGGCCACGGCATAGGCGCCGGCGCATGCCGCCACCGCCAGAGTCGAGAGAGTCCTGAAGCCAATCATCATTTCCTGTTCCCCTGTTCCTGACGGCACTGCATTCTTTTTATTACGCCCATTATGTCAAAAACCGCGGACCGCACAACAGGAAACTCGCGCCGGCAACTCATGTCGGCGCGGAGAGGCATAATTTGCTTGATGTCGCAAAGGATATTGACTTTAATCGGCGAGGTTCGGTGCGACGGCCCTCGCCTCTTTCCATCACGGTTGTGCTAAATAAAGGGGAGTGCATGGCAGTTCACGAGGTTGCGGAGAGCCGGTCCACCCACGGCCAGGCCCATGCCGCGTCGGCCAACAGCATCACCATCGACGGGCTCGCGCTGACATTCGCGAACGGCCATATCGGCCTGCAGTCGACCCACCTGCACGTTCCCGGCGGCCAGTTCTGCACGCTCCTCGGCCCGTCTGGCTCCGGCAAGACGACGCTGCTGCGTGCCATCGCCGGGCTCGCCAAGCCGACGGCCGGGCGCATCCTGATCGGGAGCACCGACGTCACCGGGCTCGACGTGCAGGCGCGCAACATCGGCTTCGTGTTCCAGAACTACGCGCTGTTCCCCCACATGAACGTCGCGGAGAACATCGAGTACCCGCTCAAGCTGCACAAATGGAGCGAAGCCGACCGCGCGGTGCGGGTGAAGGAGATACTGGACCTGATCGAGCTGCCCCATGCCGGCCGGCGAATGGTCGGCGAACTCAGCGGCGGGCAGCAGCAGCGCGTCGCCATCGGGCGCGCCCTCGCCTATCGTCCAGCGCTGCTTCTGCTGGACGAGCCCATGGGCGCCCTCGACCGCCGGCTTCGCCAGCAGCTCGGCGCGGATCTGCGCGAGATCCAGCAGCGCGCCGGCATCACAGCAGTGTATGTGACCCACGATCAGGAGGAGGCCTTCATCCTCTCGGATCGCATCGCGATCATGGCGGGTGGCGTGATCCAGCAATATGCCGCGCCCAGCGAGCTCTATTTCCGGCCGCGCACCCGGTTCGTCGCGGATTTCCTCGGCGAGGCGAACCTCGTGGAGGTGACCGCTCCGCTTGTGGCGACGGCTTCCGGCTTCGAGGCGACCACAGCCTACGGGCCGATCCGCGTCGAGGCGGCCGACCGCCCGGAGGGAGCGTCCAAGCCCACCCTGGTGGTGCGGCCGGAGGACATCGTACTGACGAGGGACGGCGCGGAGCGGGACGGCCATGTCCGGCCCATCCCGGTCGAGATCGTGCGCGAACTCTTCCTCGGCAGCCGCTGCCTCGTGACCGCCCGGGCCCCGACGGGCCAGGAATTCCGGGTCGAATGCGCCAAGTCGCGGCCGACGCATGGCGATGCCGGCTTCTGGATCAGCTGGGCGCATTCGGCTGCTGTCCTCGTCGATGAATGAACTGATGTCCGGAAAGAAGATGAAGCGAATCCTGATTGCCAATCGCGGCGAGATCGCGCTGCGCATCGTTCGGGCCTGCCGCGACGCTGGCTATGTCTCGATCGCGATCGCCTCCGACGCCGATCGTCACGCCGTCCATGCGCGCCATGCCGACGAGGTGTATCCGCTCAAGGGCAACGCGCCGCGCGACACCTATCTGAACCAGGAGGCGATCCTCGACATCGCCGCGCGTTCGAAAGCCGATGCCGTCCATCCCGGCTACGGCTTCCTGGCGGAGAACGAGCAGTTCGCGGCCGCGGTGGAGGCGGCGGGGCTGACATGGATCGGCCCGCCCGCCGACGCCATCGCCCGGCTGGGCGACAAGGTCGCCGCGCGCGCGATCGCCCGCAGCGTCGGCGCTCCCCTGCTTCCCTCGCTCGAGGAGGGCGAACTGAGCATCGAGGGTGCCCGCGCCTTCTGCCTCGAAAGCGGCCTTCCCGTCATCGTGAAGGCGCAGAATGGCGGCGGCGGCCGCGGCATGCGCATCATTCGCGAGATGTCGGAAGTGGAAGGCCAGATCGCCGCCGCCCAGCGCGAAGCGGGCATGGCCTTCGGGCGCTCCGAATGCTTCATCGAGCGCTATGTGGAACGCGCGCGCCATATCGAGACCCAGTGCCTTGCGGACCATCACGGCAACGTCGTCGTCGTCTCCACTCGCGACTGCACATTGCAGCGTCGTCAGCAGAAGCTGGTGGAGGAAGCGCCCGCCCCGTTTCTCGATGCCGCGCAGCGGGCACGCCTCACGGAGGCCTCGGTGGGCATCCTCGCCGCGGTCGGCTATCGCGGCGCCGCGACCTGCGAATTCCTGCTCACCCCCGAGGGCGACATCTTCTTCCTCGAAGTGAACACGCGCATCCAGGTGGAGCATCCCGTCACCGAGGAGGTGACCGGCGTCGACCTCATCCGCGAGATGTTCAGAATTGCCGAAGGCGGCCGGCTCGGCGAGGTTCCTCCCACTCGCGGCCACGCCATCGAGTTCCGTATCAACGCCGAGGATCCATGGGCCGACTTCCGGCCGACGCCGGGCCGCATCGACAGGCTCCGCCTGCCTACCGGTCCCGGCGTGCGGGTCGATTTCGGCTATGTCGAGGGCGATACCGTCCCTCCCCACTATGATTCATTGATCGGCAAGGTGATCGTCACGGGCGCCAGCCGACAGGAGGCCCTGGAACGGGCGCGCAGGGCGCTGGCCGAGCTCGATGTGGCGGGGGTGACCACCATCGCGCCCTTCCACCGCGCGGTTCTGGAGTGCGAAGAATTCTCGGCCGACGAGCCGGCCGGCTTCACCGTCTATACGCGCTGGATCGACGCGGAGTTGCCGCGTATCGCCGAGGCAGCCCCCGAGCACACCCGCCCGCCCGGCGCGGCGGCCGCATCCGCCGAGATCGGCCCGTCGCACGAGGCGGCCGAGGAAGATCGGGAACCGGCGCCGAGCTACCGGGTCGGCATCAAGGCGCCGCTGGCGGGCATCGTCCAGCAATTCTGCGTCCGGCAGGGCGACCGCGTCGCGCGCGGCGATGTCGTCGCCATCATGGAAGCGATGAAGATGGAACAGCCGGTGCTCGCAGAGGATGCCGGCATCATCGCCTGTATGAACATCGGCGAGGGCGATTTCATCGAGATGGACGCCGACATCATGGGGCTCGACTGACATGCCCCACATCGCCTTCCCCGGCGTTGCGGCCGACGATCGGCCACAAAGCCGGGCTCTCGTGACCCTGGAAGGGCACGTCGACGACAGCTGGATCGACTACAACGGCCACATGACCGAGTGGCAGTATTACAAGGTGCTGTCCGACGCGGGCGAAAACTTCCTGCGTGCCGCCGGTTTCACCGAAGAGTACCGGCTGCAGGGTTACAGCTTCTTCTCGGTCGAGGGACATATGAGAAATCTCAGGGAGTGCCGTGTCGGCACGCCCTTGCGTGTCCTGAGCGAGATGCTCGGCTACGACGACCTGCGCCTGCACATCTACCAATATGTCGTCGATACGACGCGTGATGTCGTCCTGGCCACTGGCGAGCACATGATGCTTCACGTCGACACGCGGTTGCGCAAGGCAACGCCACTGCTGCCGGACATGGCCACCCGCCTCGATCAGGCACTGCATCAATGGCGCCCCGATCTGCGGCCCAGGACACAGGTCCTCAGGATGGCGCCCAACACGTAGCCTGGCGCCGCCCCCCTCCCTGTCCGGTCGGCGTAGATGCCAGGCCAATCAGCCTCCCGGCACGCGGAAGTCCGAGCGTAGCGAAGCGGCGCAGGGCCGACCTCTGCCGTCGTGTTGGGCACGGGAGGTATCGCCATATCCATGGTACTCGCCTGCTCGACGGGACCAGCCTCCCGCCCGTGCCTTGTCGTCGAGCTGACACGCTGCGTGAATCAACAACAGCCGGAAGAACAATGCGCTCTTATTAAGCAGATCATGTCACTTCAGACATGCAAGCCTTCGGCAGCACCGATTGCCTCGCCCCACAGATCGCGATTGCCATTCCGCCCCGTCGTCGAAGCGTGCTTCATCGACCAGCGAGGACGGTCACATCGGAATGATATTCCGGATCAAGGCGCTAGCACATCTCTGAGCGTAGTGACTGGAGCGCTTCGCTCGCTTTCGTAAGCTCAATGCCCCGCGGCTGGCACAGCCCTTGCTTTCAATTAAGGCGAACGACTGTTCGTTCGTAACCCGAGCGAGTCCGCGCAATGGGTGCCGTATAGTGGAGAGCAGAAGTGAGGCAGTTTAATTCCATGGAGGCCCGTGACATCGCGCACGTCCTCCATTGCGCGACGGATGCCGTCAAGCATGCCGAGATCGGCCCGACCGTCATTGAGCGCGGGGACGGAGTCTTCATCTACGACAGCGAAGGAAAACGCTATCTCGAAGGCATGTCCGGCATGTGGTCGGCTGGCCTTGGCTTCTCTGAGAAGCGTCTCGGCGAAGCCGCCAAGCGCCAGATGGATACATTACCATTCTACCATATCTTCGCGCACCGCTCGACGCCGGTTGTCATCGATCTCTCCGAAAAGCTGATCGAGATGGCGCCGGTGCCGATGAGCAAGGTGTTCTTCACCAATTCCGGCTCCGAAGCCAACGACACGGTGATGAAGTTCCTGTGGTACCGCGCGCGCGCCATGGGCCAGCCGGAAAAGCGCAAGATCCTCACCCGGTATCGCGCCTATCACGGCGCGACCATCGGGACGGTGTGCCTGACCGGCTTGGAGGTCAATCACCGCAACTTCGATCTGCTGGTGTCTGACGTCGTCCGCCTGACCTGCCCGCATCTCTATCGCGAAGGGCTGCCGGGCGAGACGGAGGAGGAATTCTCGACCCGCCTGGCGAACGAGCTGGAACAGAAGATCCTCGCGGAAGGCCCGGAAACCGTCGCGGCGTTCATTGCTGAACCGGTTATGGGCGGCGGTGGCGTGATCGTTCCGCCCGCGGGCTACTGGGAGAAGATGCAGGCGGTTCTGAAGAAGTACGACGTCCTGCTGATCGCAGACGAGGTGATCAACGGCTTCGGCCGGACCGGCAAGATGTTCGGCAGCGAGCTCTACGGCATGGAGCCCGACGTCATGGTCGTGTCGAAGCAGCTGACCTCGTCCTACATGCCGTTCGCGGCGATCCTGATGAACGACAAGTTCGTCGACCCGATCATCAAGGCCACCCACGAACTGGGAACGCTGGGTCACGGGTTCACCAATTGCGGACATCCGGTCGCTTCGGCCGTCGCGCTGGAAACCATCCGCATCGTGGAAGAGCGCGACCTGCCGACGCGCTCCGCCGAGATGGGCGAACGACTGATCAACGGGCTCTCCCGCTATCTTTCCCACCCGCTGGTCGGCGAGGTTCGCGGCGTCGGCCTCCTCGCCGCCGTCGAACTGGTGACCGACAAGACGACGAAGGCCGGCTTCGGCAAGGTCGGCGCCTTGGCCGAACTCGCCGCCGACAAACTCTACGGCCATGGCGTCATCAGCCGCCCGGTCTATGACGCCCTGATCTTCTGCCCGCCGATGATCATCAATGCCGAGGAAGTCGACATGATCGTCGACGCCGTCGGCAAGGCGCTCGACGAGACACTGGCGGAAATCCAGCCCTCACTCGCCTGATCCAGCCACGCGCACAGAGCGTCCGGGGCCACGGCCCCGGACGTAGCCGACCCAAACGAGAGAGGCAGGGCATGGAGTATCAAGACAAGGTCGTCATCGTCACCGGCGCGGGAACCGGCATCGGCCGCGCCACGGTTCTGGAATTCGCCCGGCAAGGCGCGTTCGTCGCGGCGCTGGGACGGCGCCTCGACAAGCTCGAGGAGACGCTCGCGCTCCTTCCCGAACCGCGTGCGGCGCTGGCTCTGAGCGTCGATGTCAGCGACGCGGATGCTGTCGGGGAAGCGGTGCGTCAGGTCGCGACGCAGCGCGGCCGCATCGACCTTCTGGTCAACAATGCCGGCGTCATCGACGACTACACGCCCGTGCACAAGACGGACGTCGATGGCTGGCGCAAGGTGATCGACATCAACATCGTCGGCCCCTACCTCATGAGCCGCGCCGTGATTCCGCGAATGCTGGAACAGGGCAAGGGCGTGATCATCAACATCGCGTCGGTCACCGGTTCGAAGGCGGGCGGAGGAGGCTCGGCCTATACGACGTCGAAGCATGGCCTGATCGGCCTCACCCGCGCGCTGACGTTCGAGTACGGCACCAAGGGGATCCGCGTGAATTCGCTGTCTCCGGGAGCCACTGCGACCCCCATGAACTTTCCCGAAAATCCTTCGGAAGACTTCCCGGATATCGAGGCCGTCGTGCGTGAACTGCCGGCAGGCCGCTTCTGCCAGCCGGAGGAGATCGCCAGGCTGGCCGCCTTCCTTGGCAGCGATGCCTGCGACTATGTCCATGGAAGCGATTACGTCATGGACGGCGGCTGGCTGACCGCAGGCCACGATCAATTCTGAAATCGAAGCGCGAAGAGATCGCTCTCTCTTCGGCATCACACCAAAACGCCAACAAGAACATGAACGAACGATGCGATCGTTCGCGGAAAGACAATTCAATTCTTCTGATCAAGCAGCCCATTAAATCGTATAATTAGGGGATCAGTAAAATGAATGGCGTCACCAAATCTTCGAAATTCAGTATGACCCGACGCAGATTTCTCGGAACGGCGGCGGTCACTCTCGCGGCACCACCCCTGCTTTCTGCCTGCAGCTCGGAACAGGAAGAGCTGAATGTGATGGCATGGGCGACCTATCTCACGCCCGAGATCATCGACATCATGGCCAAGGCCGGCGTCAAGGTGCGCGCGATCCCTGCCGAAACCGATCAGGAGATGTTCACCAAGCTCAAGGCCGGCGGCGCCTCGGCCTATGACATCGTCTTCGCCAATAGCGGCTGGTCGCCGACCTATTACAAGGCCGGGCTGATCGAGGCGTTCGATGCCGGTGAGGTGAAGGGCTCAGATCAGATCTATCCGGTTTTCCTCGAGGACGCGACTTTCCCCTATATCGTCTCCCCCCGGAAGCTCCTGGCGTTCCCCAATACCTGGGATCGCTGCGGCATGGTCTGGAACATGGAACATGTGCCGCTCACCGAACCCTATTCCTGGATGGCCCTGTGGGACCCGAAGATCGCCAAGGGCAAGGTGATGTTCCGCGGTGGCCCCGAAGACTTCCTTGCCATCAGCGGCCTGAGCCTCGGCGTTCCGCGCGACCAGGTTCTCTCGATGGTCGGCGATACGCTGAACAAGGCGGCGGAGCATCTCGCCCAGCTGAAGCCGTTTCAGATCATAAACAGCGACACGCTGCTCGAAGACAGCCTGCGAACCGGCGAGTCCTGGATCGGGCTGGCGGGAACCTCGTCCAATGCGATGCGCGCGAACCGCGTCGCCGGACGCACGCTCGTCGGCAATACCGTCCCGGTCGAAGGCACGCTGGGCTGGATCGACGGCGCGCAGATCGTCAAGGGGACCAAGAAGCGCGACCTCGCGCTGAAGTTCATCGAGGTATGGAACGGCCCCGACCTTCAGAGCTACCTCCTCACCACTTACGGCTTCCCGCCCTGCAACCGCGTCGTCAACGAGAAGGCGCTGGCGGCCGGTGGCGACCTGGCCGCCGACCTGCTGGCGCGTGGATCGGACACGCCGGACGGCTCACGCGACATGCTGTTCCAAGGCCCGCCGGAGAATCCCAGCGCCTGGGCCGCGGCCTACGACCGCATTATTGGGGCCTGATAGCATGGTGCCACGGGAACTTACCGACGCGGGGCCAGCCGACAAGGCTGAGCCACCGCGGCGCCTTTTGCCGAATGTCGCCATCACCCTGGAAAGCCCTCTGCTGACCGCCCCGGCCGTCGTCCTCATTCTTGTCGGCGTCTTTCTCCCGCTCGGCGTCCTTGCCATCTATTCGCTCTGGCCAACGGTCGACCAGGAGATCGTGCGGCAATGGACGCTGGAGAATTACCAGCGTTTCCTGCTCGGCGGCCCCTATGTGATCGTTCTGGCCCGCAGCCTGCTCTTTGCGGGTCTGGCCTCGGCGATCGCGGTTATCGCGTCCTTCCCGTTCGCCTATTTCGTGGCGACGAAGGTTCCGCCCGATCGGCGCATGATCTGGGTTCTGATCGCGGTGCTGCCGTTCTTCAGCAGCTACCTGATCCGTGTGCTGGCCTGGATGATGCTGCTGGGCGATGTCGGCATCATCAACCACGCCCTCATGAATGCGGGACTGATCGCCGAACCGCTGGCCCTTTTCGGGCGGAACACGAGCGGCATCGTCATCACCTTTGCCTACCTCCTGTTTCCCCTCACCTTCCTGACCAGCTTCATCACGCTGGAGCGCTCCAATCCCACGCTGGTGGAGGCCTCGGCAGACCTCGGCGCGCGGCCATGGCAATCGATGACGCAGGTCATCCTACCCATCGCGCGCACCGGGCTTCTGGGCGGGTTCATCTTCAGCATGATCACCATCCTTGGAGACTACGTGACGCCGCGGCTGATCGGCGGAACCCAGGGCTACATGTATTCCACCATGATCCAGATGCAGTTCGGCGCCTCGGTCCAGTGGGGCTTCGGTTCCACCCTCGCGCTGATCCTAATCGTGCTCGTCTTCGCGCTCCTGCTGATCCTGAGATGGAGCACCGGCGGCTCCGCCAGCGTCGGCACGTTCACGCGGGCCTTCAATCCGACGCCCGCTCCGCTGCTGCGCGCCTATTCGGTGCTGTTCCTAGCGTTTCTCTATGCCCCCGTGGCGCTGCTGTTCATCGTCGCGGTCAACGCGCGGGACTCGATCGGCTTTCCGTTCGTCGGCTTCACCCTCAAATGGTTCAGCGCTGCGTTCGGCGACGGGATGATGATGCGCAGCCTGTTCAACAGTCTGATGGTGGCAACCGTCTCGGTGGCGATCAGCATCGTTCTGGGAACGGTCGCGGCGGTGCAGCTCTCGCGCAGCGCCGGCAAGCTGCGGCAGGCCAACCTGGCCATCCTTTCGCTGCCGCTTTTCCTGCCTCCCATGCTGCTGGGCCTCGGACTGATCATTGGCCTGAACCTGTTGGGCATCGACCGGGGCATGTGGACGATCATCTTCGGCCACACGATCCTGTCCCTGCCCATCGTCACGCTGCTCGTCCTCATGCGGCTTGAGGGCATCGACCCCAATCTGGAACTCGCGGCGATGGATCTGGGCGCGTCGCCGATGTGGGCGCTGATCCTGGTGACGGCGCCGCAAGCCCTTCCCGGGATCGTGGCGGCGGCGCTGATCACCTTTGCGATGTCGATGGACGAATTCATCCTGACGGCGCTGGTCACCGGTAGCGACAGCACGCTGCCACTCTACGTGTTCGGACAACTCCGCTTCCGCGTATCGCCCGCCATCGCCGCCATATCGGCCGTTCTGCTGGCGGCATCCTTCCTGATGATCCTGATCGGGGCCTTCAGCTTCAATGCGGGGCGCAAGCGCGGGAACGGGTCGGCGGGAACCGTGCCCACGGCGCCCTGATCCACGGCGCCCCATGACCACCAAACAGGCACTATCGGAGACGGCTGTGACTGCATCCCTGCAATGTATCAATCTTCAGAAGCGGTACCCAGGCCAGGAAATCGCCTTCGGCGAGACGGGCGATGGCGTGTCCATCGAGGTCGAAAAGGGGGAGCTGTTCGCGCTGATCGGCCCCAGCGGCTGCGGCAAGACCACCATGCTCCGCCTGATCGGCGGGTTCATCATGCCGGACCGCGGCTCGATCCGTATCGAAGGCAGGGATGTGACGGCGCTACAGCCCTATCATCGTCCGACGAGCACGGTGTTCCAGAACTACGCTCTGTTCCCCAATCTGAGGCTGGACGCGAATGTGGCGTTCGGCCTGAAGATGCAGGGCGTCGGGCAGGCGGAACGGCTGAAGCGAGCGGACGAGGCGCTCGAACTGGTCGGCCTCGGCGGGATGGGGCATCGCAAGATTTCCGAGCTTTCCGGCGGCCAGCAGCAGCGCGCCGCTCTCGCACGTGCTCTGGCGGTGAAGCCGGCCGTGCTGCTGCTCGACGAGCCGCTGGGCGCGCTCGATCTCAAGCTGCGCCGCAAGATGCAGGATGAACTGGCCAATCTAAAGAAGGAGACCTCGACCACCTTCATCCACGTCACGCATGACCAGGAAGAGGCCTGCGCCATTGCCGACCGGATAGCGGTCATGGATCGGGGGCGCATCTCGCAGATTTCGTCCCCGCAAGAACTCTACACGGCGCCCCGCACCACTCATGTGGCGCGCTTCATCAATCTCGGCACGATCGTCAAGGGGACCTTCAAGCGTTCGCAAGGGATGATCGACCTGTTCGGGGCGGGGTTGACCCTGCGCGGCGCGGCGCCGGACTGGCTGAGCCGGGGCGTGCCCATTGCCGCCGTCGTCCCGCGCTCGGCGATGAAGGTGTCGTCCGGGCCCGTCGCCGAGGTCAATGCGATCAGCGGCGTGGTGGAGCGCTGCGTGTTCACCGGCACGCAGTACGACCTGATCGTCAAGACCCCGGCCGACACGCTTCACGTCTCCACCGGAACGAAGGTTCTCGGCGATCTGGCGCCCGGAAAGCCGGTCTCGCTGTCCTGGCGCGCGGAGGACGTCGTCTTCGTCGAGGATACGGACGACGTCGGCGCTCAATAGCCGGATAGGCGGCACCGGGCGCCAAGGCCGGCGGCGAGCCTTCGACCTGCGATCACGTCAGGGGTTCGGCGCCCGTTTCCGGTCCGGCAGGTCACTTGAAGAGCGCCACCTCGCGTGCATCATCACGCCGGGCAGTTTGGAAGTCGGCCGTCGTGGGATAAATTAAGCCTCGCAATTAACGACACCAAACTACTGAAACCGCTCGGTTCGTCTCACATCGATCCCCGAGCGAAACTCCTCTTGATTATAGTCGGTCACGAAAAATGCCACTAAACCGCCGGACGATTGAAGCGAAGTCGGAAATCCGTCGGCATCTTTCTTCAATTGAGAAGAAACATATTACACCGGGCCGCTCGTCCATCCTTGAGGCGACCTTTCGACTTCTTGCTTCTGGCGGATACGCGTCGATCTCGATGCGCAATGTCGCCAAGTCCGTCGACCTGAAGCCGTCTTCAATCTACTCCCATTTTCCAAATGGCCGCGACGAGATCATTGTCGAGGCCCTGCGCTGGAATTATCACGGCTGGGGCACCGAACTTCTTGATAATATCGACAAGTCGGACAACGCCAGTGAGGTATGGGATAGGCTGGTCGATGTATATGTCAGACGACAGCTGACGATCCCGTATCACGATATATGGGACATGCTGTGGTCGATGGACCAGATTTCAGAATTTCTGCCCGCAGCTTGTCGGGACGAACTTCGATCCTGGCTGAAGATGTTGCACGATCTGATCGGCTCCATCATCATCGACATGGGATTTGTCCATAATGAACAGTCCGTCCATCTGGTTATCTCGATCCTTGATAGCGTGACATCATGGTGCGGGTGGTCCGGAAAGGAAGAAGACCTCGCCTATCATGTGCAAACCGCGAATACGATCACCCGAATGATCCTGCAGCGGCACGACATCTTCGAGACGCGGCCGCGAATCGTTCCCGATTACGCCGACGCGATGGGGCCGCGGTCAGCAAGGGAGCGGCGGCCGGATCATAATTCGGAAGAGTTGCATCGCTTGATCGTGTCCCCGAAAATCGGCCGTTGATGATGCCGTGTTCCGGGACAAGCGTCTGCTGGAATTCCGGCAGTATCTCGATCAGGTCCCAATAAGGTAATCCGCCGCCTGGAAGATCGGCGCTTCATGCCGGCGAGGTGCAGGATCGCCCCGGCCTGAGCCCTCCCCGCCGCGGGGCGATCCCTTTACGCGTTCGGCTATAGCCTCACACCCGCTCCAGCGCGAGCGCGATCCCCTGCCCTACGCCTATGCACATGGTGGCGAGAGCGTATCGACCGCCGGTGAGGTTGAGCTCCAGAGCCGCCGTCCCGACCAGCCGCGCTCCCGACATGCCGAGAGGGTGGCCCAGCGCGATAGCGCCGCCATTGGGATTGACGCGCGGATCGTCATCGGCCACGCCGAGCTGCCTCAAGCTGGCGAGACCCTGCGCAGCGAAGGCTTCGTTCAGCTCTATGACGTCCAGCTGCTCGCGTCTCAGTCCCAGGCGGGTCAGGAGGCGGCCAGAGGCCGGCGCGGGCCCGATGCCCATGATACGGGGCGGCACGCCCGCCGTGGCGCTTCCCAGGATGCGGGCGATCGGCTGCAGCCCATGCGCGCGCGCGCCCTCCTCGGAGGCGATGATCAGCGCAGCTGCGCCGTCATTGACGCCCGATGCATTGCCGGCAGTGACGCTCGCCCCCATGCGCTGGTTGACCGGCTTCAGCCGGGCGAGCGCTTCGAGACTGGTGACGCGCGGATGCTCGTCGCGCGAGACCTCCGCCGGCGGCCCCTTGCGCTGCGGAATGCTTACGGGCGCTATTTCGCGATCCAGACGCCCGTTTGCCTGCGCCTTCGCCGCCTTTTCCTGGCTGGCGAGCGCGAACGCGTCCTGATCCTCGCGGGAGACGCCGAAATCGTCAGCGACGTTGTCGCCGGTCTCCGGCATGGAATCCACGCCGTACAGCGCGCGCATCGCCGGATTGACGAAGCGCCAGCCGATGGTCGTGTCATGAATCTCCGCGGCGCGCGAAAAGGCGCTCTCGGCCTTGGGCAGGACGAACGGCGCGCGGCTCATGCTCTCGACGCCACCCGCGATGATCAGGTCGGCTTCGCCCGCCTTGATCGCCCGCGCGGCGGTGGCGACCGCGTCCATGCCCGAGCCGCACAGCCGATTGATCGTGGTGCCGGGCACCGACACGGGCAGGTCCGCCAGAAGAAGCGACATGCGCGCGACATTGCGGTTGTCCTCGCCGGCCTGATTGGCGCAGCCGAAGATGACGTCGTCGACATCTTCCCAGTCGACCAGCGGGTTGCGCGCCATCAGGCTCCTGAGCGGCACCGCGCCGAGGTCATCCGCCCTCACGCTGGCAAGGGCGCCGCCAAACCGGCCGATCGGCGTGCGGATGTAGTCGCAGACAAAAGCGTCGGTCATCGAAGGCCTGTGGGATGATCTGAACCAGGTGGCTCGGCGCGCCTGCCTGCGCGCGGGGCGATCGTGTCGTCACGCATTCGGCTTGGGTTTGACCGAGACCAGCACGGCCTTGGCCACCAGTTCGGGGGGGCGGCAGATCCGGGAGGGCTCGCCGTCGTGCTCCGGCGCCGCGACATGGCGATAGGCCGCGAGCCCCACGCGCTTAGAGCGAGTGCCCCGCGAGATCACCTCGGCCTCGATTTCCAGATAGTCCCCCACCCGGCACGGCAACAAGAAATCGGCTCGCTCATAGGAGGCCAGAAGGTTGTAGTGGCCATTGTTCTCGCGCAATCCGAGCTCGGTGGAGCAGTCGGCGAAGAGGCGCAGGATCGTGGCCGCCGGGATCAGATATTCGCGGTAATGCGTGTCCTGCGCGCCCAGCCGGACCCGCAGCGTGGTGCGTTCGAGAAACGTATCGTCGTGCGCGTCCATTGCGCTTTCCTCCGATGTCGAGCGATCCCCGGCGGTGTGCGGACTAGGCCATCATCCGGTCGAGCAATGAGAGCGCGTTGGTGCGCAGGTATTTTTCCAGCACGCTGTCTTTGAGCTGCAGTCGGGGCAGTTCCTCGAACAGGCGGTCGTAGCGGATCATCGGCCAGTCGGAGCCGAACAGGATGCGATCCTGAAGCTGGGTGTTCATGAAATGGCGCATCGGCTGCCAGCCGCTGTCGGGCGACGCCAGATAGCGCGGCGCCACCGCGCCGAATTCGAGATAGACGTTCGCGTGCTTCCACGCGATGGCGATCATTTCCGTCGCCCATGGCCAGCCGCCATGGCAGCAGATGATCACCAGATCGGGGAAATGGCAGGCGATCTCATCGACAAAGGCAGGGTGCCCATGGCGGATCGGGCTGTGCCGGGTGAAGTTCACCCCGACATGCAAGGCCACCGGCATCTTCAGCTCGGCCGCCTTGGCGATCAGCGGATAACAGCGCTTGTCGGCCAGGTCGATGTTGTAGAAGTCGGGCAGCAGGGTGAGGCCGCGGAGTCCGAGGTCGCGATAGGCCCTATCGATCTCCCGGACACCGACCATGATGTCGCGCGGGTCCGCATTGCAGAACCCGCCGAGGAAGCGACCTTCGCCGCGACGGATAACCTCGGCGGTGCGCTCATTCCAGTCTGCCGCGCGCCCGCTCGTCGGCTCGGAATGGACGATGCCCTGCACGCCATGACGCTGCATCTCGCTCGTCAGAGCCGCAAGGCTGGCGCCCCGCTTGTAGTCCGCGCCGTAAACCGCCCGGTAGCCCTCGCTTCCGGTACTGGTCGCCGGTTCCTCGTCATGGCTCGTCCACGACCAGGGCGGCTGGATGCGAAAATCGATCACCTGCAATCCGCTCACGCACATATCCCATCAGCGTGGACATCTCCTCGGTGAGCCTACGGAACAAAATACAAATTTCAACATCAAAAAAAACAAACGTGCTATTTATCCTCCTGCCAGTACACGCCGAAACGCGCCCGGCGGTCGAACTCGGTCGAAATCCGCTCGATCACGTCGCTGCCGGCGTCGATCACCACGAATGACGCCAGCGTCTCGACAAAGGCGTGGATCGGAAGCAGCGACAGATAGAAGGACGGGCTCGGTGCCGGAAGCGGGAACACATGGGTTGCGTCCCGGGCAATGGGCGCCAGAGGCGTGTCGGTGATGGCAACCACATCCGCGCCGCGCTCCAGCGCATAGGCCGTAGCCGCCACGGTGCTCCGCACATAGGGTTCGTAGCTGATGGCGACCAGAATATCTCCGGCGCCGATCGTGCTCAGCTCGTCGACGAGCATGTCATGCGCGCCATCGAGCAGGACGACATTGTTCTTGAAGGTTCGCAGAAGGTAGGCAAGCGTGTGGGCGGGAGCGAACATCGTGCGCATCCCGAGAATGTAGATGGTTCGTGCCGCGTTGAGCCCTTTGGCCGCCAACTCGACATCCTCACATCGGATGCTGGCGAACAGCTGGCCCAAGGCCTCCGACATCGACTGATATGTCGCCTGGTAATAGGACGCGCGTCCGCCGCTGACCTCGTCGGCGATGAGCTGGCTGGCCCCCGCGGCATAGCGTTCAGCGCCAACCTTGACGCGCAGCCGGAAGGCTTCCTTGAAGCCATTGTAGCTCGGGTAGCCGAGGTCCGCGGCCAGGCGCACCAACGTGGTCGGACTGACCTCCGCCTTGTTGGCAACATGTCTCAACGGATAGAGCGCGATGTCGCTCGGGTTGCGCTGGATGTAGCGGGCGGCCTTCTTCAGGCGGGGGCTCAGCGTCTCGTATATGGCCTTGATAGCGTCGAGAGGCGCGACTTCGTCGGACGTCATGGTTCTTCTCACAGGGGCGTCTCACTCACTCCGGACATTACACGACGTCGAGCCCATCGGGGGCCGTCGCGCATACCCCCGAAAGAAACAAATGATACATTAATCTGAAGATTGACGAATTTGTTTTTTTGTCTAACGTTTCCCGGCCGAGAGTGACGCCGGATGAGAGAACTCACGGGGTCTCCGAGCCGGCATTCCGCCAAACAAGAACGTCCAGAAGGCAGCCACGGGGAACAGATATGATAATGTTCGATCGGATCACAGGCCCGGCCGCCGCCCGTCTTCTGCTGGCCACCGCAGCAACGTTGCTCGCCTCGTTCCCTGCGGCGCTGTCGCCGGCACGGGCACAGGAACCCGCCAAGCCGGCGCAGATCGTCATCAACGATTCCGGTGGCGACATGCAGGCCACCATGCGGAAGATCTTCTACAAGGCGTTCGAGGACCGCTACGGCATCCGCGTCGTCACCACCAGCCCGCCCGATCTGGGCAAGCTGCGAGCCATGGTCGCGTCCGGCAATGTCGACTGGACGGTTACCGAACTCACGGGACAGGAAGCAATCGACGCCGAGAAGGCGGGGCTGCTGGAAAAGCTCGATCTCAACATCATCGATCTTTCCCCCTATCCCGAGCATCTGCGCCAGCGTCAGTTCATTTTTCCCAAGTCGGTCTATTCGACGGTGATGGCCTATCGCACCGACAAGTTCCCGGGCGAGAACCATCCGAAATCCTGGGCCGATTTCTTCGATGTGAAGAAATTCCCCGGCATGCGGTCACTGCAGAACACGCCGCTCGAGAACCTGGAATTCGCGCTGCTGGCCGACGGCGTGGCGCCGGACAAGCTCTATCCCCTCGACGTCGATCGCGCGTTCAAGAAGCTCGACACCATCAAGAAGCACGTTGCCGTCTGGTGGACGACCGGCGCGCAGTCCGTCCAGGCTCTGGTCGATGGCGAGGCCGTTATGGGCACGGCCTGGAACGGCCGCGTCTGGGCTCTCATGAAGCAGGGTGCGCCGCTGGCGATCGAGTGGAACGGCGGG
Organism: Xanthobacteraceae bacterium; assembly: GCA_029239875.1. GTDB lineage: Bacteria > Pseudomonadota > Alphaproteobacteria > Rhizobiales > Xanthobacteraceae > Ancylobacter. Next base: position 63,028 of record JARBUD010000003.1, read on the forward strand.
GCGATCAAGGAAGCCGCCTATGCCATTCCCAAGGGTGCAGCCAATTCCTACTGGGGCCAGAAATTCCTCGCCCTCGCCGCAGAACCCAAGCCGCAGGGCGAATACGCCAACACGATCGGCTATCCCGGCCTGAACCTCGAATCGATCAAGTTCACCGCGGCCGATGTCGCCCCCTTCATGCCGACCTATCCCGACAATCTGAAGAAGCAGTTTTGGACCGATCTCGTGTGGTGGAGCGAGAACGGCAATGCGATCAAGGAGCGTTGGGCTCGCTGGATTCTGGAAAACTGAAAATGAATCATGTCCAACGCGCCGAAGGGCTGACGCTTACGTCCATTCAGAAATCCTTCGGCGCCTATCGTGCTCTCGCCGACGTCAATCTGGATGTCGGCGAGGGGCAGCTGGTCACGCTGCTGGGGCCGAGCGGATCCGGCAAGACTACGTTGCTCAACATCATTGCGGGCTTCCAGTACGCGGACGCCGGTATCGTTTCGCTCGCGGGAGCGGACATCAGCCATGTCGCGCCGGCCAAGCGCGACATCGGCATGGTCTTCCAGAACTACGCGCTCTTTCCCCATATGAGCGTCGCCGAGAATGTCGCCTTTCCGCTCGAGATGCGCACCATCGCGCGCGCCGAGATCAAGACCAGGGTGCACGAAGCACTGACGCTGGTCGCGCTGGAAAATCATGCGGACCGCCTGCCGAGGCAGCTCTCCGGCGGCCAGCAGCAGCGTGTCGCGCTGGCGCGCGCTTTCGTGTTCCAGCCCAAGCTCATGCTGCTGGATGAGCCGCTGGGTGCGCTCGACCGCAAGCTGCGCGAGCAGATCCAGCTCGAAATTCGCAGGCTTCAGCAGCGCCTCGGACTGACCACCGTGTTCGTCACCCACGATCAGGAGGAAGCGCTCATTCTCTCCGACCAGATCGCGGTGATGAATCACGGCAAGATCCAGCAGCTCGGCTCGCCGGTGGACATCTATGCGCGCCCGGCCAATCGCTTCGTCGCCGAGTTCATCGGCGAATCCAGTCTTTTCGATGCCACGCCTCTCGCGGGCAACACGGCCCGCATCGGCGAAGGCCTCACCGTCGTGCATGGGGGAGGAGCGCAGGCATGGAATGCCCTCATGGTCCGGCCTGAACGCGTGCGCCCGGCCGCGGATGCGGACGGCCTAGCCAATGTCTTCGAAGGCCGGGTCGGCGAGGTCGTCTATCTCGGGGAATCGATCCGGCTGCGTGTCGACGTCAGCAAGGACATCTCCTTCCTGGCGCGCTGGCAGACCCACGAACTGCCGGGCGTTCCCGCGCCGGGCGAGACCATGCGGATCGGCTTCCGCAGCGAGGACGTACAGCTTCTCGGAGAAGGTTCATGAGGCGGGGCCTTTTCTCGCTCAACCTTTCCCGCAAGACGTGGAGCGGGATCGGGGGCGCGGTTCCCCCCATCCTCTACATCACGCTGCTCTTCCTTCTGCCGGTGCTGATCTTCCTTGGCGGCGCGTTCGACGACACGCCGCGCCATCTGGTGCGTTCTGTGAGCGATCCGCTCTACCAGCGTGTCCTGATCGACACTCTGATGCTTGGCCTCTACGTGACGGGGATCTGCTTCATCCTCGGCTATCCACTGGCCTATGCCCTGTCGGTCATGCCACCGCGCTGGGCCCTTGTCGGCTTCGCGTTCCTGCTGCTGCCGTTCTGGACCAGCCTGCTGGTGCGGACCTATGCCTGGATGGTTCTTCTGGGGCGGAACGGCGTCATCAACAACCTGCTGATGGGGCTCGGGCTGATCGATACGCCGGTCTCTTTCCTGAACAACATGTCGGGCGTGCTCATCGGCATGGTCCATGTGCTGCTACCCTACATGGTGTTTCCTCTCTTCGACGTCATGAAGCGTGTGGATGGCTCGCTGCTCTCCGCGGCGGAAGGGCTTGGCGCGCCGGGCTGGAAGATATTCCTGCGCGTCTATCTCCCGCTCACCCTGCCGGGGATTCTCGCCGGTTCCGTTCTCGTCTTCGTGCTGTCGATCGGCTTCTACATCACGCCCGCGCTGCTCGGCGGGGGACGCGTCGCCACCATGGCGCTGATGATCGAGCGTCAGGTCCGCGAATTCCTCGATTGGGACTTTGCCGCCGCTCTGTCGCTGGTCCTGCTCATCTGCACGCTATTGGTCTCGATCGGCCTGGGCCGGCTCCTGCGCGGAAAGGAAATCCACGGATGACGCCATCCCGGACGACGGGCCGATCCCCCGCGCTGAATCTCTTCCTGGTCATCTGGTGCGCACTCGTTTTCGGGTTCCTGATGGCGCCGCTGCTGATCGTGTTTCCGATCTCGTTCAGCAGCGCGAGCTACCTCCAGTTTCCCCCGCCCGGCTGGTCGCTGCGCTGGTATCAGGCCTATCTCAGCGACTATGCCTGGATGGATGCGACCTGGCGTAGCGTAAAGGTCGCGCTTGCCACAACGGTACTTTCCACGGTGCTGGGCACCATGCTGGCGTTCAGCCTAGTGCGCGGACGCTACCCTGGACGCGCCGCTCTCGGCCAGGTCGCCAATACGCCGCTGCTGGTGCCTACCATCATCTATTCGGTGGCCGTCTACGGCCTGTTCGCGCAGATGCGCCTGATCGGGCAATGGTGGGGCATCGTGCTCGCCCACACGGTGCTGGCGATCCCCTACGTGACCATCATGGTCAGCGCCGCGCTCAAGACGGTGGATCCCCGGTTGGAGCAAGCAGCCATTGGCCTTGGTGCGAGCCGCCTCACGGCCATTCGCCGTGTGACCCTGCCCATCATCCGGCCGGCGATCATCTCTGCGATGTTCCTCGCCTTCATTTCGTCCTTCGACGAACTGGTGGTGGCGATGTTCCTCGGCGGCGTCAACATGACGCTTCCCAAGAAGATGTTCGACAACATCGTCAACGAAATCGACCCAACGATCGCGGCGGTATCTGTCCTGCAGATCCTACTGGTCTGCGTGTGCCTTCTCCTGGCCAAGAGGTTCGGCATGGGCGGACAGAAGATCGGCGTCTGATCGCCAGCAGCATCGCGGGGCCGGGAAAGCGGGTTCCGGCCCCGCGATGCTCTTCAGCCGTTCAGATCGGCGAAACTGCGCCCCTGGCTTGCGAGCCGCTCGATAAGCGGCGGGATGTGCCATTCCCGCGGATTGCGACGCGCCAGTTCGGCGAAGCGCTGCTTCCACTCGGCGCCGGAGAGGCGATCGGCGGAGTGCATCAGGCCGCCGCGCCAGCGCGGGAAGCCATAGCCGTGGACCAGCACGAGATCGATGTCGCTCGGCCGGGCGGCGATGCCTTCATCGAGAATGTCACAGGCTTCCGCCACCATCGCGGCGATCGCCTCGCTCTGGATGACCTCGTCCGTCATGGACCGGCGCGCGAAACCTGCTCGTTCCGCCGCCGCCGCGACGGCGGCTTCGACCTCGCTTGAGACCGCCGGCTCGCTGCCTTCCGCATAGTCGTACCAGCCCGCGGAACTCTTGCGGCCCAGCCTCTTCATGTCCTCGACCAGAACATCGCCGACGTCGATGGTGTGGGACGGCCACTGCCCCTCGCGGCGTAGCCTCTGCCGATTGGCATAGGCGATATCGAGGCCGGATAGGTCCTGCGCCTCGTAAGGCCCCATCGGGTAGCCGAAGGCCCGCATGGCGAGGTCGATCTGCCTCGGCGTCGCTCCTTCGAGGAGCAGCATGTTGGTAGCGCGCCGATAGCGACTGAGAATGCGGTTGCCGATGAACCCGTCGCAGACGCCGGCGGCGACCGGGATCTTGCCGAGCCGCCGCGCCAGCCCGAACGCCGTCGCGAGCACCGCCGGCCCCGTCGCGTCCGCCCGCACGATCTCCAGCAGCTTCATGATATGGGCGGGACTGAAAAAATGCAGGCCGACCATCCGGCCCGGCTGGCGCAGGCGTGCGGCCATCCGATTGATGTCGAGATAGGAGGTGTTGGTAGCGAGGATCGCCTCGGGAGGCAGCGCCGCCTCGAGCGAGGCGAAGACGCGGTCCTTGACGTCCATATCCTCCACGACCGCCTCGATCGCGAGTTCGGCGGGAGGAAGTTCGTCGTAGCCGGTGGTGAAATCAAAGCGTTGCGCCAGTTCGGCCGCATCCGTCGGGGACAAGCCGCGTTGAACCGACTGCTCGATCAGCCGCTGAATGTTCCCTCTGGCGCGTGCCCGACCTGCCTCATCCGTTTCGACCACGCTGACCCGGATACTCGCCCGCCCCAGCGCGAAGGCGATCGCCGAACCCATGTTTCCGCCACCCACGACCACGGCGGAGCGAATGTCGATCGCTGCGTCCTTGAAGTCGTGCATGCGCGCCGTCGCGCCCCGTTCCGCGAAGAAGATATGCCGTAGAGCCTTGGCTTCGTCGGAGCCGCGCAGCGCCAGAAACGTCTCGCGCTCCCGCGCCACCGCCGTGGCGAAGTCCTGCTTCGTGCTGGCTTCGATCAGATCGATCGCCCGCTGGGGAGCCGTCTGCCCCGCCATACGCCGCGCCATCTGCCGGCGTGCCGCGGCAAGAGAGGCGTCGTCCGGCGCGGGGCCGGGGCGCTGCGAAAGCAGCATCCGGTCCATGACGGTATCGAGCGGGACCGACATCGCGGCGGCAACCGGATCGTCGGCGATCTCATCGATCAAGCCGAGTTTTTCGGCCTCGGCCGTGCCGACCACCCGCCCCTGGGGGATCATGTCCAGAGCCGCTGCCACGCCGATCAGGCGCGGCAGCCTTTGCGTGCCCCCGGATCCAGGCACGACACCCAGCACCGTTTCCGGCAGGCCCAGAGTGGCTTTGGGAGCCGCGATCCGATAACGGCACGCGAGGGCGATCTCCAGACCCCCGCCGAGGGCGGCACCGTTGATCGCCGCGAAGGTGGGCATGGGCAGGCTCTCGATCGCGTCGAGCAGATCCGGCAGGTGCGGGGGCTGCGGCGGCGCGTCGAATTCCCTCGCGTCCGCCCCCGCTACGAAGGCCTTTCCCGCGCCGATGAGAATGACGCGGTCGGCGCCGCTGCGCGCCACCTCTGCGAGCGCCTGCGAGAGAGCGTGGCGCAGCGCGGCCGAGAGCAGGTTCAGCGGCGCGTTGTCGACGACGAGAACGGCTGTGGGTCCATTCATCCGGACATGAACTGGCATGGGCTGGACTCCGGCATTGGAGCGGGGGAACCGCGGGTCTCGCGGCAAGCCTTGCGGCCATTTTGGTACAAAAACAACAAAAATTAAACTCTTGACACAAATGAACCATTCCAGTGTCATGCCGACCGTCGGTTCATGGCCCGGAATGCCCGCAAGTCTTTGCTATCCGGTCCATTCCATTGGTTCGTTGGCATTTTTCGGGGGGCTCGGCCGCATCCCCGGAGGAGAAATTCATGACACGGCACGTCACGCTCTCCGAGGTTGTGATGTCGGTGGACGACCGCATCCGTGCAATCGAAACGGAAGAGCTTCCGGCGAATGTGCCGGCCATTCTCGAGGCCGCGGCGCTCGACGCACCGGATTCCTGCGCGCTGAACTTCTTCGAGGAGGGCATCACGTTCTCCTATGCGGAACTGCTCGATGCCGTCCTTGCTACGGCACGCGGCTTCGCGAGGCTGGGTGTCCGGCGCGGCGACACGGTTGGCGTGATGCTGAACAACGCGCCGAGCTTTCCGGTCGCCTGGCTCGCCATCGCGCGTCTCGGCGCGGTGATGGTTCCGATCAACGTCGCCTATACCAGCCGCGAGCTCGAATTCGTTCTGGCCAATTCCGATGCGTCATGGCTCTGTGTCGCCAGCGACCGTTTTCCGACGGTCGAACAGCTTTCGGACGAATTGAAAGCCAAGCTCGGCGGCCACATCATCGTGGCGGGTGAGCCGAGGGACGGCACTCTCGATCTCGCGGCGGTCCAGGAAAGCGGGCGCGACGCCGCTATCCCGCTTCCCGCGCTGGCGGATATCGGCTGCGACGATCTGCTCAACATTCAGTACACGTCGGGCACGACGGGCATGCCGAAGGGATGCATGCTCACGCATCGCTACTGGGTCACCAGCGGCAAGGTGAACGCGTTCCGTGACGGCCGTCGCTATAGCAACATCCTGGCCTCGGTCCCCTATTTCTACATGGACCCGCAATGGCTGACGCTGATGACGTTCTTCCATCGCGGCACGCTGTTCGTGGCGCGGCGGCAGAGCTCCAGCCGTTTCATGAAGTGGCTGCGCGACTACCGCATCAACTTCGCGCTCTTTCCCGAGATCGTCTACAAGCTGCCGCCCGAGCCCGCCGATCGCGACAATGATGTCATCCGGGTGAACGTCTACGGGCTCAGCCCGGAAGTTCATGCCGACATGGAGGAGCGCTACGATTTCATCGTGCGCGAAGCCTATGGGATGACCGAGATCGGCTCGGGCATGTTCATGCCGATCGAGGCCACCGACATGGTCGGCTCCGGCTATTGCGGGCGGCCCAGCCCGTTCCGCGAGGCGCGGATCGTCGGCCCTTCCGGCGAGGTTCTCGGCGACGATCAGGAAGGCGAACTGCAGATCCGCGGCCCCGGCATCATGCTCGGCTACTTCAACAATCCGGAGGCGACGAACGCCTCGTTCGTGGATGGCTGGTTCCGCACCGGAGATCTCGCGCGGCGCAACCCGCAGGGCTATTACCGCCTGGTCGGTCGCATCAAGGACATGATCCGTCGGGCCGGCGAGAACATCGCGGCCAACGAGGTCGAGGCGGTCCTGCGCTCCATGCCCGAGGTTCTCGAAGCTGCGGCGGTGCCTGAAAAGGACCCGATCCGCGACGAGGAAGTGAAGGCTTTCATCGTCCTTCGGGAGAGCGTCGACCCCGCTGCAGTGTCGCCGGAAATGGTGCTGGATTTCTGCCGGCAGCATCTCGCGCGTTTCAAGGTGCCGCGTTACATCGCCTTCCGCGGGCCTTTCGCGAAGACGCCATCCGGCAAGATCGCCAAGCATCTCCTGCTCAAGGAAGAAGCCGCGAGCCCTTCACGGGTCTATGACGCAAATCTTAGAAATTGGCTGTAATCGCGATCATCGGGCTCGCGCGAAGCGACAGCTCTCTCATATTGCTCCAAGCGCCCCGTTCGTGTCCGGCATCTTGTCACGGTGCTGGCACAACACATAAGAAGAAACGTTTCTTTCATTGCGCTGCATCGCCTCGACAAGGCGCCGGGCGCCTGCTACTTCCCATTCATGACCGGCAAGCGGAAAACGACGATCAAGGACGTAGCGGCCGCCGCTGGCGTGTCGGTTACGACCGTGTCGGATGCCCTCTCGGGTAAGGGCCGCCTGCCGGAGCCGACACGCCTGAAGGTCAAGGCTGTCGCCGAGACGCTGAACTACCGCCCCAGCGCCATCGCACTGGGGTTGCGTGAAGGCGGGCTGGGCATGGTCGGCATCTGCATCGCTCCGGCCGCGGGCAATGCCATCCTCACCGATGTCGGCTACTGGGCGGCCATCGTTACCCATGCGAGCCAGACGATATTGGCGCAGGGCCTGGCGCCGGTGCTGCTGCCACACAGCGTCGATCTGATCGGCCGGCTGACCATCCCGCTCGACGGCGCCCTCGTCGTCGACCCGCTCGAATACGACCCGGTCCTGGCTTTCTTCGATGAGAAGAAGGTCCGCTATGTAACGATCGGCCGAGATCCGGGGCGCGAAGCGGCGCTGTGGGTCGATGACGACAACAGGACCGGCATATCGCGCCTGTTGGAACGCACCGCCCAGCCCGGCGCCGCGCTTGCCTTCCTCACCGTGGGCCCGAAGAAGAGCTACGTCGTCGACGCGCTCGAGGGGGCCCGGCACTGGGCGAGCACCCATGGATCGAGCCTCAAAGTTCTGCACTGCGAGGGGCTCGAACAAGAGCAGGTCGACAGGATGGTGGAGCGCGCCCTGCGCGGCGGTGTTACCATGCTGATTGCGCAAGTCGACCGGCTGGCGCTGCGTGTCCTCGCTTCGCTCGAGGCAAAGGGCTTACGCGTACCCGACGATGTGAGGCTGTTGTCGGCCTCGGATGGACCGGAGCTTGAGCGCGCCTCGCCGCCGATCTCCGCCGTTCGCCAGCATCCCGACGCCCTTGCCGACATGGCGGCGAATGCATTGCTGGATCTGATACGGGGCAAGGCCGATCTGAAGAGCGCCACGATCCCCATGGAGACGGCCATTCGACCGTCAGCACCCGCGATCACCGCCTAGCTGCCGAGCGGCGAGGCCTCAGCTCCAGGGACGGGCGCACGCTTCCAGCGTGATGACGTCGATCTTGTGTTCGCCCACATGAACGATGTGCTCGAAGCCGGCCCCCTCGCCCATCTCCCCGCCGAGGAAGGATTCGACCGCCAGCACCATGCCGGGCGCAATGATCTCCTCCGCCGACGCGGTGATGAAAGGGCTCTCGCAATCCAGCCCCAGCGAATGGCCGAAGAATGGGATCATTGCCGAGAAGCCCGAGCCCCCGCCTCCCCGCCGCGCAATCGCGCGCGTGCCCGCCGCATGCAGGTCGCAGAGCCGGCGCCCCGGCTCGATCTCGGCGATGACGCTCTCGACCACGGAAATCGAGTCTTCGAGCACCCTCTCCTGAGACGCCGTCGGGCTGGCGCCGACGATGGTGGAGCGGGTCAGGTCACAATAATAGCCATGGACGACCGGTCCCCAGAGGTCGAAATGCAGCATGTCGCCCGCCTGCAGCCGGCGCGTGCTGTCCCAGGTCGGAAGCGCCTGCCGGTGGCGATAGCGATGGGCGACCGGCCCGCTGGCGACCGCGACGTCATAGGCCCAGCCGCCGGAAGCGGCGAGAAAGTGTAGCCCCTCGCCCACGATTTCGCCTTCTGTCCGACCCGGCTGGGAAGCCTGCAGCATGACCTCCATCCATTCGCAGCCGATGCGAGAGGCATCGCGCAGGAGTTCGACTTCATGCGCGCTCTTGATGAGGCGGATCTTTCCGAGGATGTGATCGGCGGGCGCGAGGACTGTCGACGGCCCAAGACCATCGGTGATGCAGATGGCCGCGCTGTGCAAGAGGCCTGACTGGCCGGCCAGCCCGATCCGGTGCCCGCTGAGTCCAAGCTCGGTCGCTACCTTCGCCGTATCGCGGTCGACGAAGGTGGAAAGGCGGATATCGTCGACCGCGACCTCGGCCCGATCGATGTCATAGGAATCAGTGACGAGCACCGGTTCCCTCCCCGGCGCCAGTACGAGGGCAGCATGGCCACGCGCCCGATGCGCATGGCTATCCGGGATATGGCTGACGGCCGACATATGGTTGGTCAGGTAGAGCAGATCCTGGCAACCGTCGGAGTTCGTAGAGCCCCTCCCCCAGACGATCAGGCCGGCAAGCCCCTCGCGCTCGATCGCCTCCAGCACCCGAGCCCGGCGCATGGCGAACTCGGCATTGTCCGGACGCGGCAGCGATGTCGGGCGCGGGGTGATCGGCATGTCTTGCGGCTCCTTTGAACGTCTTGATGCCCGAGACGCGGTGACGTCTCGGCTATCCGGCCTTCGTGCCGGCGGCGCGACGGCGTTCCAGCACCAGGGCGACGATGACGCAGGCGATGACGAAGCCGAGTTGGATGGTCGCCACCGCGGCGATGGTGGGATCGATGGTGTCGGTCATCCGCCGGTAGAGCTGGACCGGAAGCGTGACGAAGGTCGGCGACTGCAGGAACAGCGCGAGCACCAGCTCGTCGAACGAGCCGAGAAAGGCGAGCAGCGTTCCACTCAGTATCGCCGGGCGGATGATCGGAAACGTCACCTGGAAGAATGTCGCCACCGGCGCCGCGCCAAGGCTTGCCGAGGCCCGCTCGAGGCTCCGATCGAAGGTTTGCAGCGACGCCGCGACCGGGATCACCACGAAGGGCAGGCTCAGTGCCGCATGGGCGATGACGAAGCCCGACACCGTTCCCGTGAGTTGCCAGCCGAGGAAGACGAGATAGACGCCGAGACCCACGATAATGATGGGTACGACCTGCGGCGCGAGGATCAGCAGCCGGAGCACCACCATGGCACGCGAATGGCTGCGCACGATGGCGAACGCCGCCAGCGTTCCCAGCACCGCGCACAGTCCGGCGACGAGGAGAGCGACGACGAGGCTGTTCAGCAGCGCCTGCGTCCATTGCGGCGTCACCAGGTTCGCATAGCGGGCGAGTGTCCAGCTCTGCGGCGGGAAGGCGAAGCTGTCCTCCCCGCTGAAGCTGATCGGGACGATCACCGCGAGCGGCAGGATGAGCCACAGGCCGATGAGCGTGCACAGCCCGGCGAGTGCCCACCGCGTAGCTTTGCGTCCGGTGTCCGCGCTCATGGTGTCGCCTCATAGGCCCGGCTACGTTTTGACAGGGCGCTGGCGAGCACGAGGGCGGCGACGGTTGCGACCAGCAGCACGAGGGCCATCGCCCCCGCCCGCCCGAACGCTGCCTGCCGGTAAAACTGCGCGTACATAAGCTGCGACAGCAGCGACTGCTGCGTCGAACCCAGCACCGCTGGCGTGATGAAGAAGCCGAGCGCCAGCACGAAGACCAGCAGCGCCCCCGCGATAAAGCCCGGCAGAGACAAGGGGAGATAAATATCCCAGAAGGCCCGCGCCGGCCTGGCCCCGAGGCTTTCGGCCGCGAGCACGAGCCGCGTGTCGATGCCTCGCAGCACCGCGTAGAGCGGCAGCACCATGAAGGGGAAGAGTACGTGCGTCATGCCCATCAGCACGGCGGGCATGGTGCCGAGGAAGCGCTGGCGCTCGAAGCCGAGCGCCGCGATGACGTCGTTGAGCGGCCCCTGCATCTGCAGCATCACCACCCACGCAAAGTTGCGCAGGAGGATGCCGAAGAACATCGAGACCAGCAGCACACCGAACATGAGGGTGCGCACGGCAGGGCGCACCTGCGTCATCAGATAGGCATAGGGGAAGGCCACCAGGCTGGTCAGGACGGTGCTCAGCCCCGCGACGACGAAGGTGCGCAAAAGGATCGCGCGGTTGGCGTCCCGACTGAAGAACCAGACCAGATTGTCCAGCCCGCCCACCTGCGGCGCGTCGAACCGCGTGAAGGTGCGCAGCAGGATGGTGGCGGAGGGATAGACGAAGAACAAAGCGAGGAAGGCAAGGACCGGCAAGGCGACGAGCCACCATCGGTCGATGCCGGCGAGGAACGGCAGGCGCGCTTTGCCCGCCGTCCCCATAACGCCGCCCGAGAGAAGCTGCCCGCCCACGCCGCTCCTCCCGATTACTGCGCGAAGACCGAGTTGAGGCGGTCTGCCACCGCCGCCTCATTGGAACCCCACCACTTGGTATCCTGCACGACGAGCTGGTCGGTGAAGCTGTCCGGGTAGAAGCCCTTCGACTTCCCGTCGAGTGCCGGCGCCGCGCCCTTGGTGCCGACGCCATAGGGGAAGCGCTTGGCAAGATCGGCCTGTGCGGCATGCGTCGCGGCGAACTGGAGGAAAGCCTTGGCCGCCTCGGCATTCTTCGCGCCGGTCGGGATGGCGAGATTGTCGTAGAGCGTCACCGCGCCGACGAAGACCGCCTTGATGTCGGGATTGGCCTTGGAGGCATTGAAGGCGCGTCCATTGGGCAGCAGCGCCATGTCGAACTCGCCATTGGCCAGACCATCCTGGATCGGGGCAAAGGTGTCCTTCAGGATGATAGAGCCCTTCGCCGCCTCGATCTTCTTCACCGCCCGGTCGAGATCGACCGGATAGATCGCGGACGGCTTCACGCCATCGGCCAGAAGCGCCGCTTCGACCATTCCCACATTGGCGCCGCTGCGTGCTGCGCGCGTGCCTGGAAACTTCTCTATGTCGAAGAAGTCAGCCACGCTGGTCGGCGGGGTCGGGTACTTCTTGGCATTGTAGGCGAGGACAAAGGAGAACTTGACGACCGGCACGCCGCACTTGTTGGTGTCGTAGGTCGCATCGAGCTGCGAACGGTCTAACGCCACCTGCTGGAATACCGTACCGCAATTCGCATCCACGGTGCTGGATTCGATCTCCACCACGTCGACGCCGACATTCTTGGCTTCCTGCTGCGTCTGTATCTTGGCGAGATCCGGCGCGTCAGTCTGGTCGATCTTCGCGCCTGTCGCCGCTGCGAAGGGCTGAATCCATGCGAGGTCCTGATTCTTCTGAAGATCGCCGCCAAAGCCGGCGAATACGAGGCTCTTTCCTTTCAGGTCGGGAAGCGCATCCGCCGCCGCGGGTGTCGCAAGGGCCAGCGCAAGCGAAAGGCTGGCCGACTGGAGAAACCGGGTCGTCATCATCACTCTCTCCTCTGGAAGTGCCAAGCGCGGAGAATTTTTGAAGAAACGTTTCTTCAGAAAATGAATTAACGTTTCTGCATTGTCAATCGAATTGATCTCAACTTGCGGGAACGATGCGGGTCGCGGAGATGGGGAACCTCACGCAGACCGCCGCCTCGCTCGGGAGCACCACGTCGGGCGTGCAGGTCACGACCGCGCTGCCGCCGATCTCAAGATCCACAATCATCTTTCGCTGCGAGCCGAGATAGACAACCTCGCGCAGGCGGCCCGGCACGCTGTTCCACCCCTCGATCGCGGCCGTCCTTGCCACGACGTGGCAGCGTTCCGGCCGGACGATGGCGGCCGCCAAACCCGAGGTGGGCGTGCGCGGAGTGCGCTGGCCGGCAATCTCTCGGCACGCGCCAGCTACGGTGCATAGCGCGTCATTGTTCGGCGACACCTCACCCACCCAGCAATTGGACTCGCCAAGAAACTGAGCGACGAACTGGGTCTCCGGGGCGTCGTAGAGCTCTTCCGCCGTGCCGACCTGCTGGATGCGTCCGGCATTGAAGACAGCAATCCGATCCGACATGACCAGCGCCTCTTCCTGGTCGTGGGTAACGAACACGACCGTGGCGCCCAGCTCACGATGGATGCGCTTGAGCTCAAGCTGCACGGATTCGCGCAGCTTGCGGTCAAGAGCCCCAAGCGGCTCGTCCATCAGCAAGAGGCGCGGCTCGAACACGATGGCGCGCGCGACGGCCACGCGCTGTTGCTGGCCGCCGGAGAGCTGCCGTGGCAACCGGTCGGCAAAGATTTCGAGCGACACCATGCGCAACACGTCGTCGACCCGCCGCGCCATCTCGGCCTTCGCCACGCGCCGCTGCTTCAACGGATAGGCGATGTTTTCACGCACCGTCATGTGCGGGAACAGTGCGTAGTGCTGAAACACCAGCCCGATGTTCCGCTTGTGCGGCGGAAGCCGGCTGACATCCTCGCCGTCGATCAGGATCTGCCCGCTCGTCGGCTCCTGAAAGCCCGCCAGCAAATTGAGCGCCGTCGTCTTGCCCGAGCCGCTTGGACCGAGGAGCGTGATGAACTCGCCACGGCGGATCGTCAGATCCAGGCTCTCGATCGCAGTGGGTCCCGCGCCATAGCGCTTGGCGACGGAGACGAACCGGACTTCGGCCGCGCTGCTCGAGGGTGCAGTCATAGGCGCTCCTGCCGTCCCATTTTCCAGAACTACCGATTTCTCGCACCGTGAAGCGCCACTTCGCCGCCCATTTGGGCGGTCCGCGAAAGCGCTTCTTGACACCAGAGAGGAGATAATCTCACATGCAGAAACGTTACTTCAAGAGAAATCTGCGCAGAAACGTAAGCAGTCGGCGTGAAAGAGGACCCGCAAATGCTCTCCCAATTCCCGGCGACCGGGCGCTTGCACGAGGCGGTTTTCGAGGAGCTGGCCCAGTTCAAATCCACCGATGTTGACTGGCGTAGCGGGCGAACGAACTTCTACGTCCAGTTCGGTGGCGACGATGTCTTGCGGGTGGCGAAGGAAGCCGCCGCGCTCTTCTTCTCCGAGAACGCGCACGGCCTTGCCGCCTTCCCGAGCGTCCAGCGGCTGCAGGCGGATGTGCTCGGCTGGCTGCTCGATCTCGTGCAGGCTGGCCCGCTCGCCGATGGCTGCCTGACCGCCAGCGGCAGCGAGAGCATCCTGTTCAGCCTCAAGGCAGCACGGGACTGGGCCAAGGCCCGCCGCCCCGACCTCGTGACGCCGAAGATCATCGTGCCGCGCAGCGCGCATCCCGCCTTCGAGAAGGCCGCCGGCCTACTCGGCCTCGAGGTGGTGCGCACATCCCTGCGGCCGGACTACCGCGCCGATGTCGCGGCGATGCGCGCGCAGATCTGTCCGCGCACCATCGCGGTCGCGGGGTCGGCCCCGCAATTCGGGCATGGAGTGGTGGATCCCATCGCGGAGATCGCCGCCCTCGCCGTCGAGAACAATCTCTGGATGCATGTCGATGCCTGCATAGGCGCGTTGTTCGCGCCCTTCGCAAGGGCCGCAGGCGCGACGATCCCTGCCTTCGATTTCAGTGTCGACGGCGTCCGTTCGATCTCGGCCGACATCCACAAATACGGCTTCGGCGCCAAGGGCGCTTCCGCCGCCCTGTTCCGCCACTCCTGCTGGCGTCCTTCCTATGCCTTCGCCTTTGACGACTGGCCGATCGGGTCTTACGGCTCGGTCGGTCTCGCCGGCACGCGTTCGGCGGCGCCGATAGCGGCGGCCTGGGCCGTGATGCGCTATCTCGGCCATGATGGCTATGTGCGCATCGCGCGGCAGATCCTCGATGCCTTCGAGCAACTGCGCTCCGGTCTGCAGAGCATCGACGGCGTCGAGATAGTGGGCGAGCCGGACACGCCGGTGCTCGCGTGGCGCCCTCGCGACGTCGCCCTCGGCGATGTCGTCGCTGCAATGTCGGCACGAGGCTGGTTCGTGCGGACGATGACGGGGCCGCCGGCCATCCATGTCGGCATGATCACCCTTCACCAGGCCCCGGTCGTCGACGCCTATCTCGACAGCATCCGCGAGAGCCTCGCCGAGCTTCGCCGCCGCTGACGCCGCGGGCCAAAGGAGACATCCGACATGGACCATGACACCGCACTTCGCCTGATGGAAAAGCACGGCGATGCCTGGAACGGGCACGACGTCGACGTGCTGATGGCGCTGTTCGCTCCGGATTGCGTCTTCGAGACCGCCGCCGGCCCGCATCCCTATGGCACGCGCCACTCCGGCCATGCCGCCGTGCGCGATGCCTTTGCCGCCATCTGGGCCGCCTTTCCCGATGCACGTTGGGACGAGGCTCGGCACATCGCCAGCGGCCATCAGGGTTGCAGCGAATGGACCTTTCGCGGCACGCGGACCGACGGCACTGCCGTCGAGGTTCGCGGCGTTGATCTGCTGCATTTCCGCGATGGGCTCATCACCCGCAAGGACACGTTCCGCAAGGCGGTGACGCCATGAGCCGGATCGGCCCGTGGTCACCCGTTTCCGACATCGCCCACGCCCTCCACAACGGCACCGTCACGGCACTGGATATGGCCGAGGCGGCACTTGATCGCGCGGCACTGGTGCAGGCCGAACTCAACTGTTTCGCCGAGATCGACGCTGCCGGTATCCGCAACGCCGCTCGCGACCTCGACCGCCGGCGTGAAGCCGGCGAGACGCTCGGGCCGCTTGCCGGCGTACCGGTGGCGATCAAGGATTGCACGCCGGTGGCGGGGCTCGGAAACCGTTTCGGCTCGTACGCCTTTGCCAATGAGATCGCACAATCCGACGCTCTCGTCGTGCAGCGCTTCCGCGAGGCGGATGCGCTCATCCTTGGCAAGACGACGCTGTCGGAATGCGCATCGAGCAGCTTCTGCGTCAGTTCCCTGCACGGCGTCACGCGCAATCCATGGAACCCGGACCGCACGCCCGGCGGTTCCTCCGGCGGTTCGGCCGTTGCCGTGGCCACCGGCTGCGTGGCCATCGCACAGGGCACGGACATGGGCGGATCGGTACGTATTCCAGCGTCCTGCACAGGTCTCGTCGGCATCAAGCCAGCCGCCGGTCGTATTCCGCTGGACGACCAGCCCTCCTTCGTCGACGACATCCAGCACCACGGACTGCTGACGCGCACCGTGGCCGACATGGCCGCGAGCCTCCCCTGCGTCTGCGGGCCCGCTATGTCGGATCCCCGGACCTTCATTCCTAGCCTTCCGTCACTCGGCAACGATGCGAATGTGGCTGGCCTGCGGATTGCGGTGAGCGACGACATCGGCTTCTTCGCCGTCGAACCGGAGGTGCGCACCCGCCTTGCCGAAGTCGCGTCGAGCCTTGAACGCGCCGGCGCCATTGTCGGCCGTCCGGTCCCGAAATGGTCACGCGCGGTGGCCGATGGATGGGTGCGCCACTGGCACGTCTATCTCGCGGCCTTCTTCGGCGACGCGCTCGATTCCGTCGGCTCGCTCGCCGACCCGCGACTGGCCGCCGTCATCGCCAAGGGCCGCAGCCATGACGCGGTATCGATCAAGCAGCTCGACCTCGTGCGCAAGCAGCAATGGGACGCTCTATCCGAGCTGTTCAGTGATTATGACGTGCTGCTCAGCCCGACCATGACCCGCCCGGCCGTCGGTGCGGACGAGGATGACGCCCGCTATCACGCCCACACGCCCGACGGGCGAAAGCATGGGCTGGACATGACCTCGGTGTTCAACTGGGTGCCTTGGTGCCCGGCGGTCAGCGTGCCGGCCGGCCTCTCGACCGACGGCCTGCCCATCGGCCTTCACGTCACCGCCCGGCCGCAACGCGAGGATATCGCGCTGCGCGTCGCGGCGGGCGTCGAGCAGTCCTGCTCGCACATCTGGCCACCCAAATGGAAACCTCCATACTGAGTGGGACGCGAAGACGCCGCGCTTCTACCGCAAGCCCCCTACGACACGATCCGCTTCGCCCATATGATCGCCGGAGACCGCATAGGCTGGGGCGCCTATCCCAGACGCGCGCTCAAGGACTATTTCAGGCGGCGGGCCTTCCACTCGTCCGTGGCGGCGAGCGAAAGGAGTGTCTCCACCGCCACCTCGGCGACTGCCATCGTGGCCCGCGAGGATGGCCTGTTGAGCGGCGTCGCAAGGTGGACCGTGCGGCGGAAGCCCGGATCGACTATGCGGAACGTATGGATGGGCGCCTTGCCCGCCAGGCTTGAGATCGATCCGGGATGGCGGGCGGCCAGGGAGCAGATCGTCGCCCCATGCCCGCGCCGAACCAGTTCGAATATCTGCGGCGAGGCGTCGACCTCCATGCCGATGTTCAGCGGAATGGCGTGACGCCGCGCCGTCGCTTCCACAAGCACCCTGAGGCCATGTTCGGGCCCCGGCATCACCAGCTTCAGGTGCTGGACGTCGCGCATGCGGATCTCTTCCCTCTCGTTCAGGAAGGGGGTGACAACCGCCCGATCATACGTCGCGATGTAGAGCTCCTCCTCGGCGATGGGACGCAGCGAGGCGCTGCGGTCGGTCGCGGCGCCTCCGCCGAACACCACGGCGGCGTCGAGCGTGCCCTCACGCAGCCAGCTCGCGATGTAGCCCGACATGCTCTCGACCACGCGCAGACGAACCTGTGGGAAGCGCTCAAGACAGGTCTCGATAAGCTGCGCCGTCAGCAGCCCGACCAGGGAACCGGGCACGCCGAAGCGCACGGCACCGACAGGGGGCTTTTCGCGGCTGAGCATGCTCGCCTTGGCGTCTTCCGCCCGCTTGAGGATGGCATAAGCATGGGAGAGGAACTCCCGTCCCTGCTCGGTGAGCGTGAGCCCCCGCGCCCAGCGTTCGAACAGCGCCGTGCCGAGCTCGTCCTCAAGATCCTTCAGCCGAACGCTCAGCGAGGGCGGGCTGCTGTGCAGCACCTTCGCGGCGGCGGCGAGCGAACCGGTCTCGGCGATCGCTACGAAGGCTCGCAGATCACGAAGGTCCATTCCGCTCCACGCCCGTTACGCCACTCGCGCTCTTTGTGCCCTCATATCGGCCAGGCCGGCGGCGCGGGCAAGGATCGACCGCGCGCGATCGGCCACCGGCAGGTCGACCATCGCGCCGCGAAAGGTAACGGCGCCGCGGCCGTCGGCCAGGGCCTGCTCGAAAGCCTCCAGCGCACCCTGCGCCCATTCGATCTCGCCCTTGGAGGGCGCGAATACCTCGTTGAGGATCGGCACCTGCCGGGGATGGATGCAGAACCCGCCCGTGAAGCCCATCTCCCGCGCCTGCTCGATGGTACGGCGGAACTTCGCCTCGTCGGCATAGTCGGCGACCGTGCCGACGAAGCCGATCGGCTGGATGCCGGCGTTGCGGGCGGCGACGACCGCCTGGGCGTTGTGAATGTACAGCGTGTCGTAGGTCGGCGAGGCCCCGAGCGACACGGCGAGGTCCTCGGCGCCGACGATCATGCCGGCCACGCGCGGATGGGCGGCGGCGATGGCCGCCATGTTGAGCAGGCCCTCGGCGGTCTCGATCATGACCACCAGCCGGGTATGGCCCGGGGCCATCCCCCGCTCGCGCTCCAGCTCGTCGATGATCTCGGCGATGGCCCGCACATGCGAAGCGTCGGGAACCTTCGGAAGGGTGAGACAGCAGACATGGGGGCAGACCGAGGCTTCGATATCGGCCGTCGCCTGCCGCCAGGGCCGGTTTATCCGGACCACGACGTCGAGCCCCTGTTCGGCGAGACGTGCCGCCGCCGGCACGACGGCGCGGCGGGCCTCCTCCTTCTGGCCGGGGGGGATGGCATCCTCAAGATCGAGCTGGATGCAGTCCGCATCCCGCTCGGCGGCACGGGCGAGGAAGCGCTCGTTGAGCACGGGCACGAACAGCATGGAGCGCCATGCCGATGGAGAACGGGTCATCAGGAAACCTCTGCCGGCTGCTTGGGTGTCGCCATGCCGAGCTCCCGGCGGAGCTCCTCGGTGTGCTCGCCGATTTCGGGAGCGGGACGGCGGAACGGGGCTGGCGTGGCGGAAAAGCGGGGAATGATGTTGTGCATCGGCACCGAGCCGAGCTCGCGGTCCGGGATCTCGACGATCGCCTCCCGGCCCTCGACGAAGGGATGGTCCAGGAGGTCCATTACCGAGCACACCGGTCCGACGGTCACACCGGCGGCTTCGAACAGGGCGAGATTCTCGGCCTGACTGCGGCCGGCGATGAAAGCGGCGATGATCGCATCGAGCTCGTCGCGATGGGCGACACGCGCCGCATTGTCGACGAAGCGCGGGTCGGTCTTGAGCTCGGGTCGACCGATCGTGTCGAAGATCCGCTCGGCCATGGACTGCATCGAGCCCGACAGCGCCACATAGGCGCCGTCCGCGCATTCGTACACGTTGCGCGGCGCAGTATGCGACGACTGGTTTCCGGCGCGGGGCGTCGGCTCCCCGGTGAGGCGGATTTGCGCCGCTTCGGCGCCGATCAGCGAATGGATGGGCTCGAACAGCGACAGGTCGAGCACCTGCCCCGGCGCATCGCCCAACTCGACCGCCCGCAGCGCTGCGAGGATCGCCGCCGTGCCGTAGAGGCCGGCCACCATGTCTGCCATGGCGAGCGGAGGCAGCGTCGGCGGCTTGTCGGCATGCCCGTTCATGAAGGCCCAGCCCGACATCGCCTCGACCAGCGTGCCGAAGCCCGGACGCAGCCGCCAGGGCCCCGTCTGCCCCCAGCCCGAGACGCGGAGGATCACCAGCTTGGGGTTATGGGCGAGCAGTTCCTCCGGGCCGAGCCCCCAGCGCTCCAGCGTGCCCGGCACGAAGTTCTCGACGAGCACCTGCGCCGTATCGACGAGGCGCAGCAGCATCTCGCGCCCATCGGGATCGTGGATGTCGAGCGCGACGCTCCGCTTGTTGCGGGCGTAGACCTTCCAGAACACCTCGACGCCCTCGACACGCCAGCTCCTGAGGTCGTCGCCCTTGCCGGGGCGCTCGATCTTGATGACATCGGCGCCGTAATCGGCCAGCACATGCGTCGTCATGTTGCCGGCGACGAGGCGGGACAGGTCGACCACGCGCACGCCGTCGAGCGGGCCGCGCCCATCCGGTGTGAAAGGAATGGTCCGGGGCATGGCCAACCTCCTCCTCAATCCATCACGATGAGCGGCTTGATCTCCTGCAGCGCATGCATGCGCTCCAGCGCCGTGTTGACCTCGTCGAGGCTGTAGCGGCCGGTGATCATCTTGCCGAAGGGGATGCGATCGATATGGGCGGAGGCGAACTGCAGCGCCTTCCAATAGGATTTCACGTCGCCGGAGAACGAGCCGATGACGCGGATGTTCTTCTTCACGATCGTGGAAGGGCTGAAGGTGGTGGTGCCGCTGCCGAGTTGGCCCACGGTGAGGTAGCGCCCGCCCTTGCGTACCAGGTCGAGGCCTTCGGCGAAGGCGCCGGGATGACCGGTGAACTCCATCACGATATCCGGGCCGCGCCCGTCCGTGATCTCGCGCACTGCCGCGAGACGCTCTTCATGGGTCGTGCCCTCGATGCTGAAAGTGTGCGTAGCCCCGAAGTCGCGGGCGAGCGCAAGCCGGGCCTCCGGCGCGCCGATGACGCTGACCGTGCGCGCGCCGTTGACGCGGGCGACGGCCGCCGCCAGCACGCCGAGCGGTCCGGCGCCCTGGATCGCCACATGCTCGGACGGCTCGATGCCGCCGAGATTGTCGAAGGCGTTCATCACCGACCGGAAGGCGCAGCTGCACAGGCTGGCGACGCCGTCGTCGAGGTTGTCCGGCACGCGCACGCGGCCGGATTCCGGCAGCACATAGCCATATTCGGAGAACCCGCCGAGCAGATAGGGCGGCTTTTCGATGTTCTCGTACATATAGGCGCGGCGGTTCTCGCACAGCGTCGGCTGGCGGGCGATGGTGCAGTAGAAGCAATGCCCGCAGGCCGTATGCGTCCACAGGATGCGGTCGCCGATGGCGAGTTCCTGCCCGACGCTGTCGCGCTCGGCCCCCTCGCCGATGGCGACCACGCGTCCCACCATCTCGTGGCCGAGGATCACCGGCAGGTCGACGGCCAGAGACAGGTTGCCGCGCGAGAGATGCACGTCGGTACCGCAGATCGAGCAGGCCGTGGTCTTTACGATTAGGGCGCCGGCTTCGGGGGCCGAGGGAACCGGCACGCATTCGATCTTCACCGGCTGCCCGAACTGGCGGACCACCGCCGCACGCGAGAAGTCGGGAAGCTTGGTTTCACCCTTCATGAGCATTGGGTCACACACGTCTAGAGGTAACGGAACCAGAGGGTCACGAACGGCACGAAGGTGATGATCGCCTGACCGAGCAGCGCCGCGCCGAAGAACCATCCGAGATAGGGGAGCATGTCGGCGAGCCGGGCATTGGCTGCCCGCGCCGCCACGTAGAGATTGGCCGCCATGGGCGGCGTCAGCAGACCGATTTCCAGATTGGTCGCGGTGATGATGCCGAAATGCACGGGATCGATGCCGAACTTCTCCGCCGCCGGGGCCAGCAGCGGCCCCATCAGCAGGATCGAGGCATTGGTCTCCATGAAGGTGCCGACCAGCAGGAGGACGACGTTGACCATCAGCAGGAAGGCTACCGGGCTCTCGATGTAGGTCGCCACCCACATGGCTATGTCCTGCGGCACCTGGTTCAGCACCATGGCGCGGTTGAACACGCCGGTCATGGCGATGACGATCAGGATGCCCGAGCCGGTGATGGCCGCCGAACGGAAGGAGCGCGCGAAGTCCCCGCTGCCGAGCAGCCGGCGCAGCAGCGATACCCCGACCGCATACAGGCAACCGATCGCCGCCGCCTCGGTGGGCGTCATCAGCCCCCCGTAGATGCCGCCGAGAATGACGACCGGCAGCAGCAGCGCCGAGGCGGCTTCCAGCCAGATGGTCCGCTTCGATTTTCCGGCGGTGAGCGTGTCGCCGCCTTCCGGCCGGCTCTCGACGCCCCCCTTGAGCAGGCGGCGCGACAGCGCGTTATGCACGATGAGGAACAGCACGCTCATGAGCAGGGCCGGCGCCAGCGTGGCGAGGAACAGCTGCGAAATCGACACGCCGACCGTCGCGCCGTAGAGGATCAACGGGATCGAGGGCGGCACCAGCACCCCGAGCAGACCGGCCGAAGAAGTGAGCGAGGCGATGTATCCCTTGGGATAGCCGCGCTTGGCCATGGCCGGACTGACGATGCCTCCGATGGCGGCCACTGTGGCGACCGAGGAGCCGGTGATGGCCCCCATCATCGCCGAGGCGGCCACGGTGATGTAGCCGAAGGCGGCCCGGATACGGCGCAGCAGCAGGTCGGCCAGCGCGATCAGCTCTCCCGCCATGCCGCTGCGGTTCATCAGCTCGCCGGTCAGCATGAAGAGAGGAATGGCCACCAGTGGATAGCTGGAAATCTCCTCATAGGGGATGTTGCTCAATCCGGAGATGGACAGCCCGAAGGCGCCCATCTGCAGGAAGATGACCAGACCGAAGGTGACGGCGAGCGGCGCGCCGAGGACCAGGAAAAGGGCCATGAGGCCGAAGGTCAGCGCCATGGATCGCATCCTCCGGGTTCGCGCCCCTCGAGCGCGCGCCAGATGTCGAGCATCGAATGGAAGGTCATGAGGACCGCCCCGGTCAGCACGAAGCCGGCCGGAACGGCGACCGGCGTGTCGCGGTCGATGAGGCGCTCGCCCGAGGACCAGGCGTAGTCGAACAGGTCCCAGGCGAGGACGATGAAGAACAGGCCGAAGACGAGGCACAGTATGGCCGCGATCGCATCGAGGCTGCGCCGCAGGAGACCGGGCGGCAGCATCTCGACGATATCCGCCGTCAGGTGACGGTGAAGATGGCTGCACAGCGCGCCGCCGATGAAGGTCAGCGGCGACATGGCGACCATCGCCCATTCTCCGGTATCGGCGATCGGCAGGTTGAACGTGCGGATCGCGACCGACATCGCGACCGCGGCGATGGCCACGACCATGGCCGTGATCACCACCATGTTTTCCATGCGGGCGAGCACGAGCTCGCCTCGCATGAGCGCGCCGAGCACAGAGCTGCCGCCACGCGAGGTCGCCGCGCCGGCCTTCCCGCCGCTCATCGACGTCGTTTCGTCATAGGCCATCGCCGCCTCACTCGCCGCGCGCTGCGGCGATTTCCTTCTTGAGCTCGGCGATGCGCTCCGCGCCGTAGACCGCCTCCAGCTTCTGCCAGCCGACCTGGCCGATACGGGCGAATTCGGCCATGGCTTCGGGCGTGGGCACCAGCACCTGCACGCCACCGGCCTTGATCTTCTCAAGGAAGGCGGCATTGGCAGCGCGGTTGAGAGCGACGCCCTGGCTCGCCGCTTCCTCGGCGGCCTGCTTGACGATCTTGCGCTGATCCTCGCTCAGCCGGTCCCAGAAGCGCTTGCTGACGGTGATGGCGCCCATCGCGTAGACGTGGTTGGTCAGCGTCATGTATTTCTGCGCTTCGAAAAGGCGCGAGTTGTAGGTAATACTGGCGCCGTTGTCCTGGCCGTCCACCGTTCCCTGTTGGAGGGCGACGAACAGGTTCGGCATCGGCATGGTGACGGCCTGCGAGCCCGCTGCCTCGAAGAAGCTGCGGATGGAGGCGGAGCCCGGCACGCGGACCTTCAGATCCTTCAGGTCGTTGGCATTCGCCACCGGATGCTTGGAATTCGTGACGGCGCGGAAATCGAGCTCGAAATAGGCAAGCGCCACCATGTTGTGCTTGGCGAGCGTCTCTCCCAGCGTACGCTGGAGAATCCCCTTCGGGTTGTAGAAGATCTTGTCGACCTCCTGGGTATTCGTCGCGATGTAGGGGAGGTAGTGGATGTCGAGCAGGGGATCGAGGCCCGTCAGCGAGCCGATGTTCAGGAAGGCGAATTCCACCGAACCCCGGCTGAGATCGCGCCCCAGCGCCTCGTCACCGCCGATCTGGCTGTTCGGAAACACCGTGATGTCGATCTCGCCATTGGTACGTTCCTTGACGAGCCGCGCGAAGATCTGGCTCGCCTCGTCGGCGGCATTGCCCTGCGCGAAGACGTGGCCGAGACGGGCCTTCTGAGCCAATGCCGGCGGCGAGACAGCGACGATGGATGCGGCCGCGAGGGCAGCGAGAACAAGCTTCTTCATGGTTTCCTCCCGGGAAACGGACGTCTTCGTTTTGTTTTTGATAGGAAGACGTCGGATTTTTCAGGTGTTGTGGTCGATCACCACCGTTTTGGCGACGGTGTATTCCTTCAGGGCTTCGAAACCCTTCTCGCGACCGTGGCCGCTCTTGCGGAAACCGCCGAACGGCAATTCGATGCCGCCGCCGGCCCCATAGCCGTTGATATAAATCTGGCCGGCGCGGATGCCCTTGGCCATCCGCATCTGACGGCCGCCGTCACGGGTCCACACGCCCGCGATGAGACCGTAGTCGGTTCCGTTGGCGAGGCGCAGCACGTCATCCTCGTCGTCGAACGGCAGGGCCGCCAACACCGGGCCGAACACCTCCTCGCGCGCCAGCTCATGCTCGCGCGGCACAAGGCCGAACAGGGTCGGCGGCACGAAATAGCCGGCCTTGCTGGCCTCGGCGTGGATCTGCCCCTGCGCGGCCACCTCGATCCCGTCGCGCGCGGCACGGTCGAGAAAGCTCATCACGCGGTCACGCTGGACCGCATTGATGACCGGTCCGCAGTCGAGGTCCTGATCGGGGAAGCCGACCTTCATCGACGCCATACGGTCGGCGAGCTTGCCCATGAAGGGCTCGTAGATCGACCGCTCTATGAGCACGCGCGAGCCGGCCGAGCAGGTCTGCCCGGCATTCTGCACGATGGCGCCGATGATGACCTCGCACGCCCTGTCCTGGTCGGCATCGGCGAACACGATCTGCGGCGACTTGCCTCCAAGTTCCAGGACGCAGGGAACATGGTTTCTCGCCGCGGCCGTCTGCACCAGCGTGCCGACTTCCGGCGAGCCGGTGAAGGAGAGGAAATCGATCCCGGCATGGCTGGAGAGAGCCGCGCCCGCCTCCTCGCCGAGGCCGGTGACGACGTTGATGACGCCGGTCGGGAACCCGATCTCCTCGGCGAGCTCCGTGAAGCGCAGGCAGGAGAGCGAGGCTTCCTCGGCGGGCTTGAGGATGGCCGCGTTGCCGGCGGCGAGCGAGGCGCCGAGCGTGCGCCCGAACATCGAGGCCGGATAGTTCCACGGGATGATGTGTCCGGTGACGCCGCGCGGTTCGCGCAGCACCATGACCTGGTAGCCCGGCAGGAAGGGAATGGTGTCGCCATGGATCTTGTCGGCGGCGCCGCCGTAATACTCGAAGTAGCGGGCGGTGACGCGGATGTCGTTGCGGGCGAGCTTCATCGGCTTGCCGGTATCCGCGGCCTCGATCTCCGCGAGCTCCTCCAGCCGGTCGAGGATCAGCAGGCCGAGCCGGCTGAGCAGCCGTCCACGCTCCAGGGCCGCCATGGAGCCCCAGGCCGTCTCGAATGCGAGGCGGGCAGCGGCCACGGCGCGATCGATGTCCGCGGCGCCACCTCGCGCGATGCGCCCGATGATCTGGCCGGTGCTGGGGTTGACCACCTCAATCGTGGCGCCCGAGGCCGGCTTCACCCAGCGGCCATCGATGAAAATCTCGTCGCGCCCCATCGGCATCCTCCGCACTCCTTTTTTGCGTTTGCGAGGATGCTCCTACGGTCGCCCGGCCTTCCACAATGCCGAAAAATGATAAGCGGCATTCGGATTTTCCGAAGGGTTGACTGCGAATCGGCCTTGAATGCGGTGGGGTTGATCTCGCGCGGATTGCGATCGAGAGAAGATCTGCGTGCAGGCGAGCTTTTGCGCACCCCTACCATATTACCTATCGAGGCCTCCAGGCTCCGTCCGACTCCATGTCCTTGATCAGCGACAGGTAACGCTCGACGGCCTTGTGGAACTTGGCTTGCCAGATACTCTGCGCTTCCTCACGATTACCGTCGCGGATCGCCTCATAAAGCTTGACGACGTATTTTTCCGAGTCGCCTTTGCGATCGGTGTAGACGACGGAAAGCAGATTATTGAAACGCCTGACGTCCCCCGTGAGCTCGGAGAAGTATCGCATCGTGCGCTGAAGCCCGGTGGCGTCGATGATCGCCTGCTGGAACTCGAAGTCGTTCATCAGCGTATGCGACTGATCCTCCAGCGCCGCGTACTTCGTCGAGTTCTGAGCGAGCTTCTCAAGCCGCTTCAGCACGCTCGGCGACACCCTGCCGGGCTCCGACAGCAGATGGTCGAGAGCAATTCTGCCGAGCGCCATCCGGATGTTGTAGACGTCGATGACGCTGTGCGGGTCCACCGCGCTGACCGATGCACCCTTGTTGCGCTGGATCTCGACGAGTCCTTCGCGGGCCAGAAGCCGCAATGCCTCGCGCACGGGATGCCGCGAGACATTCAGCATGTCGGTCAGTTGCTGCTCCACCAGCCGGTCACCCGGCTTGAAGTGCCCGGCGACGATGGCGTTGCGGATCTGCTCCGCAGCGAACTGCGTGCTTTCCAGCTGTGTCATTGGAGTCAGAATGGCGCTGGTCGCGCTTGCATGTCGCATCGAGAACCCCATAGGCGACCGCTGGAGATCGGCTGCGCGGCCATCGAAGATGTAGATTATATACGAATCCGATCACTCGATGAGAAGCCCGCCACGAGGAGATCCACGCGGAATAAGCTCAAAAACGAAATCCGTCCGTCACGCTCGGCGTCACCTGGCTGGCCGCGCTGCATCCTGCGTCACGTAGTTGCGTTGCAGGGCCCAGTCCGCATCACCGAACCGATCCCGTGCAAAGTTGAATTGATGCCAATACGGATAGATCGAAGGAATGGCGCTCACATCGTCGAGCCGCTTCGTTTCCTCCGGCGTCAATTCCAGTTCGGCCGCGGCGATATTGTCCTGGAAATGCGCTTCCGTGAGGCCGCCGACGACCAGCGACGTGATCGCCGGGCGATCCAGCAGCCATGCGAGGGCGACCTGCGCGGCGGTGAGGCCGTGGGCATCGGCGATCGCCACGAGTTCGTCGACGATGCGCCAGAGCCGCTCCACATCGCGTATGGGAGGCTCGGTCCAGCCCTTCGCCTGCCTCGATCCGGGCGGCGTCGGCTGGCCGCGGCGATGCGCACCCGTCAGGAGACCGCCGGCGAGCGGGCTCCAGACGAGCACCCCAAGGCCCTGGTCCACCGAAATCGGCAGCAGTTCATATTCGGCTTCGCGCGCTTCCAGCGTGTAATGTATCTGCTGCGTGACGAAGCGCTGATACCCATGGCTGTCGCTCGTGCCGAGCGCCTTCATGAGCTGCCAGCCGGCATAGTTCGAGCAACCGATATAGCGGATCTTGCCGGCGGTCACGAGAGTGTCCAGCGCGTGCAGCATTTCCTGCAGCGGTGTCAGCCCATCCCATTCATGCATGTAGTATATGTCGATGACGTCCGTCTTGAGACGTTTCAGGCTCTTCTCGCACTCCCGGATCAGGTGGTAGCGCGAGACGCCTTCATCATTGGGGCCGCTTCCGATACGCATCCGCGCCTTCGAGGAGATCAGCACATCCTGACGACGGCTGCCGAGCGCTTCGGCAAGGATTTCCTCGGAGCGTCCGGTGGAATACATGTTCGACGTGTCGAACACGTTGACGCCGGCATCAAGGCAAAGTCCGACGAGCCTGCGCGCCTCGTCCACGCCGTGGCTGCCCGCGGCGGAGAACATGCCCTCCCCGCCGAATGTGAAGGTGCCCATGCTCAACACGGATACCTTGAGGCCGGTTCTGCCCAGAGTGCGATACTTCATGATCCAAACTCTCTTCTCGCGTGGCGAGCGGGAACCTTACTTCGCGCCGGCGGCGCGCGTGTTCAGGTAGACGGCGTAAAGGCTGCTGCTGGCCGTAATGAAAAGGCGATTGAACTTCGGGCCGCCGAAGGTGATGTTCGCAACCGGCTCCGGGATCAGGATCTTCCCGAGTAGATCGCCTGTACTGGCATAGCAATGGACGCCATCGCCCGCGGACACCCAGATGTTCCCGTCGATGTCGAGCCGGATGCCGTCGGGGATGCCCGGATCGATATCCGCCAGTACCCCCTGGGACGTCAGCCTTCCTCCCGCACCGACCGAGAATTTCCGGATATGATGCGGCTTGTCCCGGCCATGGGAGCGCCCGCTGTCGGCGACATAGAGCGTCGTCTCGTCGGCCGAGAAGGCGAGCCCGTTCGGCATGTCGAAGTCGTCCGCGACCACGGAGAGTTCGCCGTTCAGCGGATCAAGGCGGTAGACGTTCCGCGCGCCGATCTCGCTTTCGGCCTTGTGCCCTTCATAGTCCGTGAGGATGCCGTATAGCGGATCCGTGAACCACACGGCTCCGTCGGAACTCACCACGACGTCGTTGGGGGAGTTCAGACGTTTGCCCCGATAATTGTCCGCCAGAACCGTTATGCTGCCGTCATATTCGGTCCGGGTGACGCGCCGGGTTCCGTGCTCGCACGTGATGAGGCGACCTTCACGGTCGCGGGTGTTTCCATTCGAGAAATTGGATGGATACCGGAAGATGTCGACGTGGCCGCTCTGCTCGTCCCACTTCAGCATCCGGTTGTTTGGTATGTCGCTGAAGACCAGAAAGCGTCCGTCGGCGAAATAGACCGGCCCTTCGGCCCAGCGCGTGCCGCTGTACAGGTGCTCAAGCTGACATACCGGAATGATGAATGTGCTGAAGCGCGGGTCCAGCGCTTCGAAATAAGAAGTGCTCACGGTGGAATCCTCCCATGCGGCCGGTCGGCCTCTCCTCCGCCGGCGCGTCTTTTGACTTTCAAGCCGTCTGGCCTCCAGGGCGGAGCGATGGGGAGAGCTCGGGCAATGCGCACCGGCGCTTCACGCGCCGATGCGTCCGTCGTCCTTTCCGATCAGAGCGAGATCGACAGGTTCTTCACGGCGAGGGTTCCCGCGCCGCGATAGGCGGTGACTTCGATTTCGAAGAGATATTCAGGCCCGCCAAGCGGGCCGCAACTGACGCAACTCGCGGGATCGACGCCGCGGAACACTTCGCCCATATAGGCCATGACGTCCGGGACGTCCTCCTGGCGGGTAATGAAAAGCCGACGGCGGACGACATCGGCGAGGCTGCAGCCGACGGCAGCCAGTGCGCCCTCGACGTTCTTTATCGCGTTCCTCGCCTGCTCCAGCGTGGTGCCTGGCATGACTCGCGTCGTGAAGTCCCGACCGGACGTAAGGGACACGAATACCCAATTGTCCAGCGCGACGATCCGCGAGTAGCTTTCCTTGTGCTCGAGGATGCTGCCCGACTTGAGCTTTACGATTTCCATTTTTCTTCCGATGCGGTTCTGGATTCAGATGTAGACGCCGCCGTCGATCGAGACGGTCTGGCCGGTGATCATGCTTCCGGCGAAACCGAGGAAGATCATGAGTTCGGCCACATCCTTCGTGGTGCAGACACGCTTCAGCGGCGTATTGGCGAGAACCGCGTTATGGCGCTCCTCGGACCATTCCATGATCCAGGAACTGTCGACGACGCCGGGAGCAACCGCATTGACCCGCACCTCCGGCGCCAGGGCGTGGGCGAGGTTCTTGGTCAGGTTGATGACGCCAGCCTTCGAGGCGCTGTAGGCCGGAGTGCTGGCGATCGCGCCAAAACCGGCGATCGACGCCGTGTTCACGATCGCCCCCTTCGAGGCCTTCAGCGCCGGCGCCGCTGCCTTGGCGCACCTGAACACGCCCATGAGGTTCACGTTCAGCAGGTTCGCCCACAGCTCTTCGGTGATCTGGTCGAGATCGGAAATCGGCACCGGTGTGCTGCGGCCGGGCGTGCCGGCATTGTTGATCAGAAGATCGAGATGACCGAGGTCGTCGATCGCCTTCAGGACCATCCGCGCGGCATCGTCGGCATTGCCGACGTCGCCGGGAGCACCGATGACGTCGAGCCCCTCCTTCCTGAACTCGGCGAGGGCGGCCTCGCCGCGGGTGTCCGACGGCAGATAGTTGATGGCCACCTTCGCGCCGCCCTCGGCCATGATGCGCGCAGCTTCGAGGCCGATGCCGGAACCACCTCCGGTGACGAGCGCCGTCTTTCCCGTGAGATTATACGAGATCATCTTCTTACCTTTGATGTGCAGTGTCGAAAGGATATCGATCAGGCGACCGAACTCAGGCGACTTCCAATGGCCTGCGCTTCTCGCGGCGGAGGAACTTCTGCGTCTGCTCCTTCTGCGGATTGTCGATGACTTCCTCCGCCGTCCCGATCTCGCAAACCTCGCCCTGGTGCAGGAACGCCACGCGGTCAGCGGACTCGCGGGCAAAGTTGATGTCGTGCGTGACGACGACCATCGTCATGCCCTCGCTCTTGAGCAGACGCATGGTCTCGAGCACTTCGCCGACCAGTTCGGGATCGAGGGCGGACGTGACCTCGTCGAACAGCATGTAGCTCGGCTCCATGGCGAGCGCGCGCGCGATGGCGAGGCGCTGCTGCTGACCGCCCGACATCTGCGAGGGAAGGCTGTCCGCCTTGTTCCCGAGGCCGACATGGTCGAGGTGCTTCTGCGCCAGGGCACGCGCCTCCTTGCGGCTTCGCTTGGCGACGACGCGAGGCGCAAGGGCGACGTTCTCCAGCGCAGTCAGGTGCGGAAACGCGTTGTACTGCTGGAAAACGATGCCCAGCTTGCGGCGGAGCATGTTGATGTTGGTCTTCGGATCATGAACGCTGATCCCATCGACGACGATCTCGCCGCCCTGTATCGGCTCGAGCCCGTTGATGCATTGAAGAAGAGTCGACTTGCCCGAACCGCTCGCGCCGATCAGACAAAGGAGCTCTCCTTTGTTAACGTCGAGATTGATGCCTTTCAGTACCGCCAGTATCCCGAAGGTCTTTCGTACGTCCCTGATTTCAATCATACGACGATCTTCCTCTCCAGGCGGCGGCTGTACCGGGAAACCGGATAGCAGATGATGAAATAGAAGAGCCCTGCCCCTATCAGCAGCAGCCAGGTCTCGTGCGTCCTCGTGATGAGGATCTGGGTGGCACGCATATATTCGACGTAGCCCACCACGCCGGCCAGGGCGCTGTCCTTGATCAGGCTGAGCACGAGGCCGATCCACGGTGTCAGCGCCGTCCTGAAGGCCAGCGGCATCGATATGTGCACCAGTTCCTGGAAGCCGTTCATGCCGAGCGAGCGGGCACTCTTGCGGTATTGAACCGGGACAGAGAGAAGGCCTGCCCGGACCACCTCGGCGGTCACCGCCGCCATCCAGGCACTCAGCGCGACGGTGCCGAACCAGAAGGGCGAAGCCCCCAAGCCCAGGATCGACAGGAAGCTGTTGGCAAGGATCAGCTGGATGATCATCGGCACGCTGCGCAGGATGTCGATGAACGGCGAGGTGGCGATCCTCATGGTCACGGACACGGTCCGCACCCAGCCAAGAACGATCCCGGCAAGCGTGCCGATAATGGTGGCGGTGACGGCCAGCCGGACGGTGTTGACCAGCCCCTGAGCCAGGAAATAGGCGTCGGACCAGGCGAGACCTTGATTTGCGAACTGAAATTGCACGCTTAGCTCCTGTAGACGAGCCGGAACGCCAGCTGAGCCGAGAGCTGCAGCGCTTTCGCGATGAGGTAATAAATCAGCGCGGTAACGAGGAAGAACTCGAACGTCCGGAAAGACGTCGATTGCGCGTACTGCGTCGCCCCCGAGAGTTCCGGCAATCCGACCAGCATGCCGAGCGAGGTATTCAGCATTCCCCAGATGCCCTGCGTGACATAGGCAAGGAAGATCACCTTGAACATCTGCGGAAAGATCACGTGGATGAAGCTCTGCGCTCCCGTCATGCCAAGTGAGCGCGCGGCCGGCAGTTGCTGTCGCGGAATGGCCGACAGGCCGCCCCTGAAAATCTCCGTCATGTATCCCGCGTTGTTGAAGGAGACGGAGATGAGGACGGCCGCGTAGCTGGAGATGTTGATGTGGAAGGCACCCAGCCCGAAGTAGAAGACGTAGAGCTGAAACACGGCAGGCGTGTTGCGCGACAGCTCGACCCAGCATGTCGAAAAGCGATAGGCCCATCCCTCCCCGTGCTGACGCGCGACGGCCATGGGCATCGCGATCAGCGTGCCGATGATGAAGGCGAGAAGGGTGATCTGGACCGTCACCCAGGCTCCGGCCAGCAGAAGGGGAAGCGAATCCCAGACGATGGACCAGTAGAACTGATAGCCGTTCATGCAATCATCCCATGGAGATGCCGGCGGGTTTTTCCCGCCGGCATGGGCCCTGTGGCTAGAAGTTGATGCCTTCGGCCGTCAGCGGCGGCAGCGGGCCATCGCCGTAGTACTTGTGGTACACCTCGGCCCAGCGGCCGTTCGCAATCTGGTTGAAGATGAACAGCCTCGCCCAGTTCAGAAACTGCTGGTCGTCGCGGCGCACCGCGATCGAGCCGAAATCGGCAAGCGGCGCCACGCCCGCCGCGACGAACTCCGGAAACTGGCCGCTCTGCGAGAGGGCGTGGAACACGCCGGTGCTCATCACCAGCGCGTCCACCTTGCCTTGCTGCAGAGCAAGGTAGGATTCCGCATCGCTGGCATATCCGGTGTAGGTCGCGCCGGAACTCTGCCAGCCCTTGGCGAACTCCTCCTTGAACAGTTGCTCGGGTGTGGTGCCCACGACGCCGCCGAGCTTCTTGGACTTCAGGTCCGAGTACTGGGTGATCCCGGTGTCCTTCCGGGTCACCACGGTCATGATGTTGTTGGTATATGGCTGGGTGAAGGCCACCGTCAGCGCCCGCGCCGGGGTAGGAGTGGTCGACGAGATCAGCACGTCGATGCGGTTCGAAACCAGCGCCGGGATGCGATCCGGCGATGGCGTCTCCACGATCACAGGCTCGGCGCCGAGCGCCTTCGCCATGTCCTTGCAGTAGGTGACGTCGTAGCCGTCGGGCTCATTCTTGGAGTCGCGATACCCGGCAGGTGGCGCATCCAACATGACGCCGCAGCGCAGCTTCTTGGACTGCACGATCTTGTCCAACGCGGACTGCGCGCTCGCCGGGCCCGCAAGTGCGAATGCGAGCACGGTCGTTGCGGTCAGTGCATAAGCAAGTGTCTTCATACAGAATTCCCCTCTTTTGGGATTTGTTTGAGTATTGCAGAGTGCACGCTGCGCCGTGTGCTCAGCCTGCCTTCTTCACTGTCTCGCTTCCGATACCGATGTCGGAAAGCGGGCCCAGCTCCTTTTCGATCAGCGGCACGACGTCCTTCTTGAAGCGCACGATGGACTTGTGCGCCCGCTCGAGGGACATGCAGCCGAACGAGAAATTGCAGGTGTAGTTGCTGGGATTCAGCCGCCTGATGTCGGCGATCATCTTCTCGGCGACGGTGTAGGGGTCGCCAACGACGGTCTTGTCGGCGTATTCGTCCAGCGTATACTCGCCGTCATAGGCCTCGTTCTTGATGAAGCCGCTTTCATCGAGCGGAAGCTCGGCGTGACGCAGATGGTGCGCCATGCGCCCGACATAGCGTGCGCGCTCGGCCGCCTCCAAGGCCTCGGCCCGGCTGTCGGTGATGCAGACATACTGCATGATGGCCAGCGGCTTGGTCGACGGCTGCTCGCCAATCGACGTCCAGGCATCGTTCAGGCCATCGACCATCTTGTAGAGGACGGGCGAGCCAAGCGTGCTCGCGGCAAGGAACGGCGTCGCCTTCCACTTCTTGAACCGATCGAGCAGCCTGGGATGCGACGAGGTCACGAAGATCGGCGGCAAAGGCTTCTGCTGCGTGCGTATGGCGAAGTGCGTCTTCGGGAGGGAGACGTACTTCCCGTTGTACTCGACCTCGCCATCGACAAGCGCGCGCTCGATCACATCCCAGTATTCGAGGAAAACGTCCACGCGGTCATCCAGCACGACCTTGTAGCGGTCGAACTCGTACTGCTGATACCCGGTGCCCATGCCGATGACGAGGCGGCCGTCCGTCTGCGTATCGGCGACGGCGATTTCCTGCGCCACGCGAAGCGGATTGTAGAGCGGCAGCACGATAACGCCCGGCCCGAGCTTGATCCTCTTCGTCCAGCCGGCCGCATAGGAGCACATCATCAGAGGCGACGGCGAGCTGGAGTAGTTCGCGAAATGATGCTCGGCAAACCACGCGATATCGAATCCCAATTCTTCGGCGGTCTCGACCATCTTGCGCGTATCGCGCATCACCCCGCGGGACCCGTCCGGGTGATCACGGAGGGTCATGAGGTTGAACAGACCGAGTTGCATCAAGTTCTCCTAAGTCATGCGCGGTGGCTGGGGAATGCCGCGACTTGCTTAACCAGCCTTCTGAAGGGCCAGCGGCGCAGCGACCGCATATGAGCCGTTCTGATAGATGAGCGGGGCGATATCGGGAGCGAAGTGGGCCGCTGTGACGCCGCCGATGATGATGTCGTGCGTCGCGTATGAGATGGCCTGATCGATTTCGCAGAAGAGCGAGGCCTGAGCGTCCGGAAGGTAGGGAATGCCGTCCATTTCCGCCCACTTCCCGACGTCGAAACGCTCCTTCGGCGGCAGGCCGCCACTGAATGAATTCGAAACATCGGCCTGGGAGGCACGCAGGACGTTGATGCAATAGCGACCCACATCTTTCAAAGGAGCGCTGATCGACGTGGTTTTGTTCACACAGGCCAGAATCGAGATGGGTGAAAAGCTCAGCGGCGTGACGGAAGTCACAGTAATTCCGTACCGCTCACCGCCCCGTTTGCAGGAAATTACGCAGACCGTCGACGCCAGCCGACGCATAGACTGCCGGAAGTGCTCCGTCCGCTGATCCTGGCCAAGCATTTCAGGTTTCCTCTGGTTGCCGCTAGATTGACGATTATCTACAATCTGTCAACGCGATTTTGTGCATTCTGCACCGGGCGCCGGCGGCGCTACTCGTCGTCGTGCAGGCGCGGATGGCCGGGCAGATGGAAGTGCCGGGCGAGGTCGGCCACTTGCGAGGGGGACAGGCGCCGCGGGTTCAGGTTGCGAGGAAGCAAGTAGAGCTCGACGGCCTCTTCCGGCGCCCCTTTCGTCAGC
The DNA here is from genome assembly GCA_029239875.1 of Xanthobacteraceae bacterium. Classification (GTDB taxonomy): domain Bacteria; phylum Pseudomonadota; class Alphaproteobacteria; order Rhizobiales; family Xanthobacteraceae; genus Ancylobacter. Next base: position 97,807 of record JARBUD010000003.1, read on the forward strand.
TTGTCGCTGGAACTCGTCACCACTCGCAGCTCCATTGCGGATTGTAGATAATCTGCATATAAGCGAATGCGAAGCAAGGGGAGTTTCGACGTGTCTTCCAACGGTTCCGAGGCGAAGTCCGGCGTCGCAGTCATCGGTCTGGGATCGATGGGCTTTGGCATGGCGAGCTCATTGCTCCGCCATGGACACGCCGTCGCCGGCTACGATCCATCCCCGGCAGCATTGGCGAAAGTCGTGTCAGCCGGCGGCACCACCGCGCGTTCGCCGGCAGAAGCGGCGCAGGGCGCGTCCGTCGTGCTGTGCGTCGTCGTCAACAGCGCGCAGACGGAGGCCGTGCTCTTCGCAGCGGACGGCGTCTTTCCCGTGATGGCGCCCGGATCGGTCTTCGTCTCGTCGGCCACCATGGCGCCGTCCGACGCCAGGCGCTTCGCCGCGCGTCTCGCCGAGCGGGATATTCTCTATCTGGACGCGCCGATTTCCGGCGGCGCCGCCAAGGCGGCGGACGGCGCCCTCACCGTGATGGCGTCCGGCAGCACCGCGGCCTTCGATCGGGCGGCGGGTGTCCTGGATGCGATTTCCACCAAGGTCTACCGGCTCGGCGGCGAGCCCGGCATCGGCGCCTCGGTGAAGATGATCAACCAGCATCTGGCTGGCATTCACATCGCCGCCGCGTGCGAGGCGATGGTCCTGGCGTCGAAGCTCGGACTGGATCTGCCCACCGTGTACGAGGTCATCACCGCCTCGGCCGGCAATTCATGGATGTTCGAGAACCGGGTGCCGCACATCCTCGAGGGCGACTACACGCCGCTCAGCTCGGTGGAGATATTCGTCAAGGATCTGGGGATCCTGCAGGACATGGCGCGGGCGGAGCGCTACCCGGCGCCGCTCGCCGCCGCGGCACTTCAGATGTACCTGGCGACATCCGGCGCGGGAATGGGGGCGGCCGACGACGCGTCGGTCGCGCGGACATACGCGGCACTTTCCGGCGCCGCATTGCCCGCCGTCAAATCCACCTCGTGACCGATCCGCTGCCGAGCTCGAAAACACCGAGCCGGCTTGCGCCGCGCAGGAGAGGCCTCCCATGACCGCTGCTCACAACCATCGCGGACGACTACACAGGCGCATCGGAGGCGCCCTTGCGGCTCTCCAGAGGACTCAAGCGAGCCGCGCCAAGCAGCCGACTCACCCGATCACCATCGAACCCTGACGAGATCGAAAAACGACCTGGAGGACACCATGGGCAACAGCTTTGAAGGGAAGACCGTCGTAATCTCGGGTGCGGCCGGCGGCGTCGGGCGTGCGGCCGTCGCGCAGTTCGTCGAGAACGGCGCCCGCGTCTGCGCGACCGACATTGCCGCTTCCGTCACCGATCTCGAACGCGGCTCGTCCCGTCAGATCGTCGCCGTAACCGCCGATGTCACGAAATCCGCGGATGTGGAGAAGATCTTCGCCGCCACGGAGCAGCGTCTGGGACCGGTGGATGTCCTGGTCAGCAATGCCGGGTTCATCATTTCCAAATCCGCGCATGACACCACGGAAGACGAATGGGACAGCGTCATGAACGCGAACGCGAAGTCCTTCTTCCTGATGTCGAAGCGCGCCTTGCCGGCGATGCTGCGGCGGGGCGCGGGCTCGATCGTCGCCACCGGGTCCATTTCAAGCGTCGTCGGCCTGCCGGAACAGGCCGCCTACTGCGCGGCGAAGGGTGCGTTGCTGCAGCTCGTCCGGCAGATGGCGGTCGACTACGCGTCGCGCGGAATTCGGGTGAACGCCGTGGGTGCGGGCTCGATCAATACGCCGTTCCTCACGCGCTATCTCGAAGGCCTCGAAGACCCCGCGGCCGGCGAGGCGGCGATCAAGAGCGCCCATCCGCTGGGCCGCTGGGCCGAACCGAAGGAGATCGCCGATGCGATCCTCTATCTGTCGGGTCCGGGAGCGTCCTTTGTCACCGGTCAGATCCTGATGGCCGATGGCGGATACAGCGCGCGATAGCGTGCTCAGCCGACCGGCGGGGCGAGCTGTCAGGTCACCGCCGCCGTCGTGGGCGGTCGGAGATCATCGCGGGGGTGTTCAGCCAAGCCCTCGGCGGACTAAGATGGACAATAACGGTCGGGTTTGCCCGGCCGTTTTCGTTTCCGGAACCATGGGGTCGGTCCGGAAGCGTGCTCCGACCACAGGGGAGGAACCCATGGAGAACGATCAGGGCGCCGGCAATGGCTCCGGCGGCAACGGACAATCGGAAGCGGTGACGGCACAGAAATTCACCGGCGGCTGCCATTGCGGCGCGGTGCGCTTCGAGGCAAGCCTCGACCTGTCGCACACCGTGACCTGCAACTGCTCGATCTGCTCGACCAAGGGGCTGATCCTCGCCTTCACGCCGGTGGAGGGCTTCACGCTCGCCTCCGGCGACGCGCAGCTGCGCGAGTACCGCTTCAACCGCCACGTCATCAGCCATCTGTTCTGCGAGACCTGCGGGGTGCAGGCCTTCTCCCGCGCCACGACGCCGGAGGGCAAGGCGATGGTGGCCGTGAATGTGCGCGCCCTCGAAGGGGTCGATCCCGCGACGCTCACGCCCTCGCCCTTCGACGGACGATCCGCGTAGACGAACCGGCCACCGCGCGCCATATGAAAAAGCCGCTGACCCGGCGGGGTCAGCGGCTTTCCATTTCTCTGCCGGAGGCCGCGGCCCCCGATATCTTAGGCGGCTATCAGCCGACGCGCAGGTTGACCGCGGAGGTCTTGCCCGAACGCTGGTCGGTCTGCAGCTCGAAGGACACCTTCTCGCCATCGCGCAGGCCCTGCAGGCCCGAACGCTGGACCGCGCTGATATGGACGAACACGTCCTTGCCCGAGCCATCGGGCTGAATGAAGCCGTAGCCCTTCTGGTCGTTGAACCACTTAACGGTGCCGGTCTGGGTAGACATAGTCGGTAGTCTCTCGCATCGATGTTGCACACTCAGCAGGGACGAGGCCCCCGCCGCTGGGTCGAATTTGGAAGAAGTGCTGAACGTGCACCTGCGTGGAACAGGTGAAACGGCCCAGAGTCCAGCCAAAGTCTGGGGCAGGAGACTAGCGCGAACCGCCGTCTTTGCAAGGGGCGCCGATGGTATAAGTCGAGGGCCCAAAGCAGAAATGTCGCCGTTTCGTCAAGGAACGGCGACATTGTATTCAATCAAAACGGACAGAACAGTCCGTGCCCGCAGTCGAGCCGGGCCCTTAGAGCGGGCGCAGGTTGACCGCCGAGGTCTTGCCCGAACGCTGGTCGGTCTGCAGCTCGAAGGAGATCTTCTCGCCATCGCGCAGGCCCTGCAGGCCCGAGCGCTGCACCGCGCTGATGTGGACGAACACGTCCTTGCCGCCGCTGTCGGGCTGGATGAAGCCGTAGCCCTTCTGCTCGTTGAACCACTTAACCGTGCCGGTATCCGCCATTAGATAAGAACCTTCGAGACCCAGGATGTGACACCCCGGCGAGCCCAGGGACCCGCCGATTCCAGCCGACTTTTGGGAAGAAGCTGCTCGCCCGTTAGGCGGCCCAGTCATTCGGCCAAACTCGTGCTGCCCACAGCTTGGTCAAGAATATGTCAATTCCACGGCAGAAACCGACACAGTTCGGCCACGATCCTCCGGGGCCATTCCTTGTTCCGTTGCGGCACGTGCCTTTGCGCCGCCGCCTCCGCCCGCCGGAAAAATTAAGGCGGGCGGCGGTACTGTGGCGAAGCCGCGGCGCGGGGCGTCAGGCGCCCTGCGCCTCGACCACGGCGATCGCGGTCATGTTCACGACGCCGCGCGCCGTCACCGACGGGGTGAGGACGTGCGCCGGCCGCTTCGTCCCGAGCAGGATGGGCCCGACGGGGAGCGCATCGCCGAACACCTTCACCATCTGGTAGGCGATGTTGGCGGCGTCGAGATTGGGCATCACCAATATGTTGGCGACGCCCTGCAGCCGCGAGCCGGGCAGCACGCGCTCACGCATCTCCGGCACCAGCGCGCTGTCCCCTTCCATCTCGCCGTCGACCATCAGGTCGGGCGCGCGCTCCAGCAGCAGGTCGAGCGTGTGGCGCATCTTCTTGGCGCTGTCGTCGTCGCGGCTGCCGAAATCGGAATGCGAGAGCAGCGCAACCTTCGGTTCGATGCCGAAGCGGCGCACATGCGCGCTCGCGAGCTGCGCCATCTCGGCGAGATCCTCGGCGGTGGGGTCGGGGGTCACCTGAGTATCGCAGAGGAAGAAGGCGCCCTTCTGCGTCAGCAGCATGGACAGCGCAGCCACGTCACGCACGCCGGGGCAGATGCCGATGATGGTGCGGATGTGGCGCAGATGCCGGATGAAGCGTCCCTCGACGCCGCACAGCATGGTGTCGGCGTCGCCCCGCACCACGGCGAGCGCCGCGATCACCGTGGGGGTGGTGCGCACCAGCGTGCGGGCGAGCTCGGGCGTGATGCCGCGGCGGCCGGAAATATCGACATAGGTCTGCACATAGTCGCGGTAGCGCGGATCGTCCTCGGGATTGATGAGGTCGAACTCGCGGCCGGGACGGATGGACAGGCCGAAGCGCTCCAGCCGCGTCTCGATCACCGACGGACGGCCGATGAGGATCGGGCGGGCGAGCCCCTCCTCCACCACCACCTGGGCGGCGCGCAGGATGCGCTCATCCTCGCCTTCGGCATAGATGACGCGCTTCGGCGCCTGCTTGGCGAGTGCGAAGATCGGCTTCATCACCAGGCCGGAGCGGAACACGAACCGGTCGAGCTGCTCCTGATAGGCGTCGAAATCGGCGATCGGCCGGTTGGCGACGCCCGATTCCATCGCCGCTTTCGCCACCGCCGGCGCGATGCGCAGGATCAGGCGCGGATCGAAGGGCGAGGGAATGAGCGAGGTCGGCCCGAACACCGGCGTCTCGCCGCCATAGGCGCGGGCGACGACGTCGGAGGGCGTCTCGCGCGACAGGCCGGCGATGGCGTGCACCGCGGCGATCTTCATCTCCTCGTTGATGGTGGTCGCGCCCGCATCGAGCGCACCGCGGAAGATGAAGGGGAAGCACAGGACGTTGTTGACCTGGTTCGGGAAGTCCGAACGGCCGGTGCAGATCATCGCGTCGGGCCGCGCCTCGCGGGCGAGGTCGGGCATGATCTCCGGCGTCGGGTTGGCCAGCGCCATGATCAGCGGGCGCTCGCCCATGGTCTTGAGCATCTCGGGCTTGAGCACGCCGCCGGCGGAGAGGCCGATGAAGATGTCGGCGCCGACGATCGCCTCGGCGAGCGTGCGCTTGTCGGTCGGCTGCGCGAACGCCGCCTTGTAGGGGTCCATCAACACGTTGCGGTCGGTGTAGACTACGCCCTCGATGTCGGTGACCCAGATGTTCTCGCGCTTGGCGCCCATCGAGACCAGCAGGTTCAGCGTGGCGATTGCTGCCGCGCCGGCGCCGGAGGTGACGATCTTCACCTCCTCCAGCTTCTTGTCGCCGAGGAACAGCGCGTTGACGATCGCGGCGGCGACGATGATCGCCGTGCCGTGCTGGTCGTCATGGAACACCGGGATGTTCATCATCTCGCGCAGCCGGGTCTCGATCTCGAAACACTCGGGCGACTTGATGTCTTCCAGGTTGATGCCGCCGAAGGTCGGCTCCAGAGCGGCCACCACGTTCACCACATGGTCGGGCTCGAGCGCGTTGATCTCGATGTCGAAGACGTCGATGCCGGCGAACTTCTTGAACAGGACCGCCTTGCCTTCCATCACCGGCTTGGAGGCTTCCGGGCCGATATTGCCGAGGCCGAGCACGGCGGTGCCGTTCGACACCACGGCCACGAGGTTCTGGCGGGCGGTCAGTTCGCCGACGAGCGGCTTGTCGGCGGCGATCGCCTCGCAGACGGCGGCAACGCCGGGAGTATAGGCAAGGGCCAGATCGCGCTGGTTGGCGAGCGGTTTGGTCGGCTGGATCTCCAGCTTCCCCGGACGCGGCAGACGGTGGTAGACCAGCGCGCCCGAGCGCAGATCGTCGGAGATATACGAGGCCATGACATTCCCTTCCCGGAGTGCCGGCGGAGCATAGGGATTCCCGCCCGCGGCACAACGCCTTTCCCATTTTGTAATGCCCGCCTTCCGGCGGTGGTTTATTGTGCCCTCCCAGGCGGTGCGGCTCTGTCGGCCGCCCTCGTCCTTCTCAGGTCGGACCCGTATGCGCAAGACATTCGTCGTTGCTTTCGTCGCTCTCCTTGTCGCCGGTGTCGGCGGCTATTTCGCCTTCAACCTCATCGTCGGCCATTTCGCACGCAGCCATGTCGAGGCGGCGCTCGCCAACCTCAGGGCGAACGGCATGGAAGCCCAGGCCGGCGAGGTGGATTACGACGTGTTCGAGGGGCGCTTCGAGATGCACGACCTCGCCATCGCCGCGCCGGGCCAGGGATCGCTGAAGATCGCCTCCTTCCTCGCCACCGGGGTGGAGCGCCCCTCGCCCCACCGCGTCTTCGCCAAGCACGTGGCGATCCAGGGCATCGCCTTCGACGGCCCGCTGCCTCTCGCCCCGGCGATCGAGGCCAGCTACCGCGCGCCGCGCCTCGATATCGCCGCGCTGGAGATGCCGGCAGAGGCGCCGGGCGGGGGCACCGCCTGGCAAGTGGCCCTCGGCTTCTTCGAGAAGGTCACCGCCGACCGGGTCATCATTCCCGAATCCACCGTCTCCACCCGTGCCGGGGCCGGCGATTCGCGCATCGAGACGGATGTGATCCACGGCGCCATCGGCCTGGAACGGCTGGCGGAAGGTCGCTTCGCCACCGCCGGCATGGAGCCCTCGCGCTTCACCCTCGGCGGTGCGCCGAAGAATGCGGGCAAGGGTTCGCTCGGCCGCATCAGCGCCGAGGGCATAGATGTCGGCGCCATGCTGCTGATGCTCGATCCCGAGCGCCGGCAGGCGGCGGACGAGTTCCGCACGGTCTACGGCGCGATCTCGGTCGACGGCTACGACGTCGCGACCGATGCCGGCCTGCGCCAGAGTTGGCGCACGCTGGCGGTGCGCGACGTCGCCATCCGCCCCTCGGTCATCCCGGCCGAGGAACTGCTGGAGATGGGCCGGCACATGCAGGAGCTGGCGTCGCGCGGCGAGAATCCCTCGCCGGAGGAGGCCGCCGACATGATGCGCGCCATGGCCGGCCTCTATGACGGGCTCAACATCGCCTCCATCAGTTTCGACGGCATGGAAGGCACCGAGCCGGACGGCAGCAAGGCCACCCTCGCCTCGCTGCAGGCGGGCCCGCTCGATTCCGGCCGCCTCGAGAAGCTGTCGCTGGAACGGCTGAAGGGCACGGAGGCCGACGGCAAGGCGTTCCGCGTCGAACGGCTGCTGATCGGCGGACTGCGGCCCGGCACCATGATGGAAGTGGCGGCAGGACTGACGGTCGACCCGAATTCGCTCGTCGCCTGGCCGGCGCCGCTGTTCAACATGGTGGGCACGGTCGAGCTCGACGACGCCGAGGCGCCGACCGGCAGCGGCGGGCCGGTGACGGTCGACAAGCTCGCCGTCTCCTGGACCGGCGAGACCGACGCACTGCCGACGAGCCTCACCGCGACTCTGCGCATGACCGGCCCGACCGCCGCCGTCGACCCGGCCAACACCGCCTTCGCGCTGGTGCCGGGGCAGATGCAGCGGGTCAACGTCGCCATGGACATCAACGCCCGCTGGAACGAGGCGGAGCGCACCGCCACGCTCGATCCGTTCTACCTCGAAGTGTCCGACGCCTTCGCCGTCTCGGCCAGGCTGGCGCTGAACGACGTCGACGACTCCGTCTTCTCGCCGCAGCCCGAGGAAGCGCTGGCCGGCGCCGGCTCGGTCAATCTCGGCTCGCTGGACATCACGGTCACCGATTCCGGCCTCTACGAGCAGAAGCTCGAGGAAGCCGCGCGCGAACAGGGCATCAAGCCGGAGGAGATTCGCCAGCTCTTCGCCGGCTTCGCCGAGCTTCTGCTGTCGCAGACCGTGGCGGATCGGCCCGAACTCGGCCCGGCCGTGCAGGCCTTCGTCGGCTTCATCCAGCAGCCGATGAGCACGCTCGCCCTGCGCATCACCCCGCGCGGCGAGCCGCTGCCGCTGATGATGATCGTCGAGGCGCTGCAGGGCGACGATCCGCTCGGCATCGTCGACGAGGTCGACGTGAAGGTGCTGGAGAAGCAGTGAGGGCGGCGAGCGCCCTACCGCCAGAACAACCTCATCCTGAGGTGCCCGGCCGGCGGCCGGGCCTCGAAGGATGCGCGCCCGGGCGCGCTGTAACGACCATCCTTCGAGGCCGCCTGCGGCGGCACCTCGGGATGAGGGCACTTGGGGGCGCGGCCGAAGCCGCGGCCCTCATTTCTCCTGGATGTTCGTCCGGATGTGCAGTTCGCGGAGCTGCTTGGGGCTGGCTTCGTTCGGCGCGCCCATGAGCAGGTCGAGCGCCTGCTGGTTCATCGGGAAGATCGAGATCTCGCGCAGGTTCGTGGTGCCGCAGAGCAGCATCACGATGCGGTCGACGCCCGCCGCCATGCCGCCATGCGGCGGCGCGCCGTACTGGAAGGCACGGTAGAGGCCGCCGAAGCGCTCGACCACTTCCTGCTCGTCATAGCCGGCGAGCTCGAACGCCTTCACCATCGCCTCGGGGCGGTGGTTGCGGATGCCGCCGGAGGCGATCTCGTAGCCGTTGCAGGCGATGTCGTACTGGAACGCCTTGATGGTGAGCGGGTCCTGCCCGTTCAGCGCGTCGAGCCCGCCCTGCGGCATGGAGAAGGGGTTGTGCGAGAAGTCGATCTTCTTCTCGTCCTCGCTCCACTCGTAGAAGGGGAAGTCGACGATCCAGGCCAGCTCGAAGCGGTCGTGGTCGACGAGGTTCAGTTCCTCGCCCACCTTGGTGCGGGCGGCGCCGGCGAACTTCACGAACTTCGCCGGATCACCGGCGACGAAGAAGGCGGCGTCGCCCTCCTTCAGGCCGAGCTGGTCACGGATCGCCGCGGTGCGCTCCGGGCCGATGTTATTGGCGATCGGGCCGGCGCCCTCGCCGCCTTCACGCCACATGATGTAGCCGAGGCCCGGCTGGCCTTCGCCCTGCGCCCAACTGTTCATGCGGTCGCAGAAGGCACGCGAACCGCCGGTCGGGCCGGGAATGGCCCAGACGCGGTTCTGCTCGGCTTCCAGCAGGCGCGCGAACACCTTGAAGCCCGAGCCGCGGAAATGCTCGGAAACGTCCTGCATCTCGATCGGGTTGCGCAGGTCCGGCTTGTCGGTGCCGTACTTCTGCATCGAGACCGCGTAGGGAATGCGCGGCCAGTTCTTGGTCACCGGCTTGCCGTCGGCGAACTCCTCGAACACGCCGGTGATCACCGGCTCGACCGCGGCGAACACGTCCTCCTGCTCGACGAAGCTCATCTCCAGGTCGAGCTGGTAGAACTCGCCCGGCAGGCGGTCGGCACGCGGGTCCTCGTCGCGGAAGCAGGGCGCGATCTGGAAGTAGCGGTCGAAGCCGCTCATCATGATCAGCTGCTTGTACTGCTGCGGCGCCTGCGGCAGGGCGTAGAACTTGCCGGGATGCAGGCGGCTCGGCACCAGGAAGTCGCGCGCGCCCTCCGGCGAGGAGGCGGTGAGGATCGGTGTCTGGAACTCGAAGAAGCCCTGCCCCTTCATGCGCCGGCGCATGGCGTCGATGATGGCGCCGCGAGTCATGATGTTCTTGTGCAGCTTCTCGCGGCGCAGGTCGAGGAAGCGGTAGCGCAGCCGCGTCTCCTCCGGGTACTCGACATCGCCGAAGACCGGCAGCGGCAGCTCGGCGCTCGCGCCCAGCACCTCGATCTCGGTGGCGTAGACCTCGACCTGGCCAGTGGGCAGCTCGGGGTTCTCGGTGCCGGCCGGGCGCAGGCGCACGCGGCCGTCGATGCGGATCACCCATTCCGCGCGCACGGTCTCGGCCAGCTTGAAGGCCGGGCTGTCGGGATCGACCACCACCTGCGTCAGCCCGTAATGGTCGCGCAGGTCGATGAACAGCACGCCGCCATGATCGCGGATGCGGTGGCACCAGCCGGAGAGCCGCGCGGTGGTGCCGACATCGCTCGCGCGAAGGGCCCCACAGGTATGCGAGCGATAGCGGTGCATGACTTGATCCCGAAAAATTGGCCGCCATCGGTGGCGGAGACACGAAAACACCCCTCGCGCGGGGCGCGCGGAGGGGTGCATGTCGGGCTCGGCTTTGTCAAGGACGGCGGGCTTCGGGGCCCGCCGCCGGGCCGCTCAGGGCGCGTAGTTCAGCGTCAGCTCGGCGACGCCCAGCGCCAGCGAGGCGCCGACGCTGCCCTCGACCGAAAGCGGGTTGAGCGCGAAAGACTGGTCGGTGCCGACTAGCGCGTTGGCGCCGACCCCGACGCCCAGCGCCACGTCGCCCGACACGCCGGCATACTTGCCGGCCAGCGCGCCCGGCGCGACCGCCTTCGACACGGAGGCGACGCCCCAGGTCATCATGCCCGCGCCGGTGGCGCCGAGGTCGAGGCCGACGCGCTGGATCACGCCGGTATAGGTCGAGACCGGCCCGTCGGTCGGCTTGAAGGTGCAGCTCAACGGCTGCTTGGACTCCACCACCATGCCGATGCTGGAGCCGACGCTGCACACCAGCACGCCCACCGTCACCCGGTCGGCGGCATGGGCCGGCGCCGCCGCACCGGCGAGAGCGAGGGCGGTGAGAGCAAGGATCGTCTTGTTCATGAATGGGTTCCCTTGGGAGGTCGGTGGGTCGGCCTTCGAATCGCTCGGTCCTAGCCCGGCGATAGGTAACACTTGCCGACGATTGCGGCACGATTCTGGGTCGTATCGGCGGCTCGACTCCGATATGTAACAAGTCAGCATGAACATGATCACGACCACCGAAGCCCTGAGTGCGGCCTGCGAACGGCTGGCCCGCCACTCCTTCATCACCGTCGACACCGAATTCCTGCGCGAGACGACCTTCTGGCCGAAGCTGTGCGTGGTGCAGCTCGCCAGCGTCGAGGAGGCCGTCGTGGTCGACGCCGTGGCCGACGGCATTGATCTCGCCCCCTTCTTCGCGCTGATGGCCGACGAGAAGGTGCTGAAGGTCTTCCATGCCGGCCGGCAGGACATCGAGATCGTCTGGCACCTCGCCGGCATCATCCCGCACCCGGTGTTCGACACGCAGGTCGCCGCCATGGTGCTCGGCCATGGCGATTCCATCTCCTACGACCAACTCGTGCAGCGCATCACCGGGGAGGTGCTCGACAAGTCGCTGCGCTTCACCGACTGGTCGCGCCGCCCGCTCTCGGCAGCCCAGATCGCCTATGCCGAAGCCGACGTCACCCATCTGCGCGACGTCTTCCTCAAGCTCGACGCGGATCTCAAGAAGCGCGGCCGCGCCGACTGGGTCGGCGAGGAGATGGCGGTGCTCATCTCGCCCGACACCTATCGGCAGGAGCCGGAGCGCGCCTGGGAGCGGCTGCGCTCGCGCGCCCGCAAGCCGAAGGACCTCGCCGTGCTGATGGAGGTCGCCGCCTGGCGCGAACGCGAGGCGCAATCGCGCGATACGCCGCGCTCGCGCATCCTGAAGGACGACGTGATCGGCGAGATCGCCTCCCAGCACCCGACCACGGCCGAGCGGCTCGGTCAGTTGCGCTCGATCCCCAAGGGGTTCGAGCGTTCCCGCGCCGGCGAGCAGATCATCGAGGCCGTGAAGGCCGGCCTTGCCCGCGATCCCAAGACCCTGCCGCGCATTGAGCGCGACAAGCCGCTCTCCAACGGCGCCTCGGCGACGGTCGAGCTGCTGAAGGTACTGCTGCGCATGACCTCCGAGCAGCACGGCGTCGCCGCCAAGATCATCGCGACGGTGGACGATCTCGAGCGCATCGCCTCGGAAGAGGAGCCGGACGTGCCGGCGCTGCATGGCTGGCGGCGCGAACTGTTCGGCGAGCGGGCGCTGGCGCTGAAGTCCGGCCATCTCGCGCTCGCCATGCAGCGCGGGCGGGTGATCGCGCTCGACCGCCCGGCGGGCTAGCCTTCCTCAGCTCGTCACGATCCCCGACTCCCGCCCGATCAGCCGGCCCAGCGTGCGCAGCCGGTTGCCGACGCGGTCGCCGCCGAGCGGGGCGAGATCGCCCTTCAGGCGCAGGGCCAGCTTGCCGCGCTCGACCAGCAGCGGCGTCAGCGGCAGCGTGCCGGGCATGGCGGCGGAGAGGATGTAGCCGACCCGCATCGCGGCGCCGACGATACGGGCGCGGTCGAGGAAGCGGGCGGAGACCAGCTCGCGGATGCGCGGGGAGAGGTCCTCGTCGATCAGCCCGACATGGCGGTAGTAGATCGCCAGCGCCAGGAAGGCGCGGCCGGGATGGTCGACGCCGATGAAGGCGGCATGGGCGATCAGGTTGAGGCTCTGCTCGCCGCGATAATCGGGATGCGCCCGCCAGCTTATGTCCGACAGCAGGCAGGCGGCGTGGCGCAGCCGCTTCTCCTCGGCGCTCTCATCGATGCCGCTCGAATGCATGAAGCGGTCGGTCCACTCGACCAGTTCCCAGCCATGGGCCGGCGAGCGCGAACGCACCTCGTTGAGCTCGGCGCTGGCGGTGATCAGCGGGTCGGTCTTCTTGTCCTCGTCGGTCAGCAGCTCGAACAGCCGCCCTTCACGCACGCCCTGCGCCGAGAGATAGATGTTTGCCGGCTTGCCGATGCGGATGATGTGCTCCAGCACCAGCGCGCCATAGGCGAGCAGCGGCCGGCGCACGTCGGAGACGGTGTCGATGCGCGAGAGCGTGTCGACCGGCACGCGGCGCACGAGCCGGCAGAACTCCAGCGCCTCCTTGGCGGGGATGACGTAGCCGTGCATCACGTGAAGCGGGTAGCCGCGCTGGAACATGTGCAGCCGCGACAGCGCGCGCCAGGTGCCGCCGACGGCATAGAAGGTGCGGCCCTTCAGATGCTCCAGGTGCGTCTCCTTGGAGAGCAGCTCCTTGACGATCTTCTCGGCCTTCTTCAGCGAGCGGCCGGACGTGTCCTGCAAGGCGAGGCCGCCGAGCGGGAAGGTCGCGCCGGAACCGATGCGGTGGCCATGCAGGTCGGCGAGTTCCAGCGAGCCGCCGCCCAGGTCACCGACCACGCCGTTGGCGTGATGCACGCCGGAGATGATGCCGAGGCCGGAAAGCTGCGCCTCGCGCTTGCCGGAGAGCAGCTCGACATCGGTGCGGCAGATCTCCGAGCAGGCGGCGACGAACTCCGCCCCGTTGGAGGCGTCGCGCGCGGCGGCGGTGGCGAGCACGATGAGCTGGCCGACGCCCATGCGGTCGCACAGCACGCGGAAGCGGCGTAGCGTGCCGAGCGCCTTCTCCACCGCGTCCGGATTGAGCCGGCCGGTGGTCGCCACCTCGCGGCCGAGGCCGCAGGATGCCTTCTCGTTGAAGATCGGCGTCGGGCTGCGCGACAGCCGCTCATAGACGACGAGACGCACCGAGTTCGAGCCGATGTCGATCACGGCAATGGGCGCGCCCGCGACCAGGCCGTGGCCTGCCTCCCACATGTTCGGACTCATGCGTTCACGCACGCTCGCGGCGGCGGATGAGGTTGCGTGGCGAAGATTCCTTGAGCGACTTGCCACGTCCCGACAGGCTCGGATTGGTCATGAAATAGAGTTGGGCGTTGAATTTCTCTTCGCCCTCGCCCGGCACTATGCGTTGCGAGGAACCGTCGGGCAACACGCGCCAACTCTGCTGGTTGTCCTGCAGGTTGGCGACCATGATCTGATCGAGAATTTGCATGTGCACCGTGGCGTTGGTGATCGGGCACAGCGCCTCGACGCGGCGGTCGAGATTGCGCGGCATCAGGTCGGCCGAGGAGATGTAGAGCGCCGCGCTCGGATGCGGCAGGCCGTGGCCGTTGCCGAAGGCATAGATGCGCCCGTGCTCGAGGAAGCGGCCGACGATCGACTTGACGCGGATGTTCTCCGACAGGCCAGGCACGCCCGGCCGCAGGCAGCATATGCCGCGCACTACGATATCGATCGGCACGCCGTTCTGGCTGGCGCGGTAGAGCGCGTCGATGATCATCGGGTCGACCAGCGAGTTCATCTTCAGCCAGATCGCCGCCGGCTTGCCGGCCCTGGCGAAGGCGATCTCGGCATCGATGTGCTCGAGGATGCGCTTCTTCAGCGTCAGCGGGGCGATGGACATCGCCTCCAGCTCCGCCGGCTCGGCATAGCCGGTGATGAAATTGAAGATGTGCGCCACGTCGCGAGAGATCACCGGATCGGCGGTGAAGAAGGACAGGTCGGTGTAGATGCGCGCCGTGATCGGGTGGTAGTTGCCGGTGCCGACATGGCAGTAGCTGGCGAGCTGCCCGCCCTCGCGGCGCACGACGAGCGAGAGCTTGGCGTGGGTCTTCAGCTCCAGGAAGCCGAACACCACCTGCACGCCGGCGCGTTCGAGGTCGCGCGCCCAGCGGATATTGGCCTCCTCGTCGAAGCGCGCCTTCAGCTCCACCAGCGCCGTGACCGACTTGCCGGCCTCGGCCGCTTCCGCCAGTGCCTTGACGATCGGGCTGTCGGAGGAGGTGCGGTAGAGCGTCTGCTTGATGGCGACGACGTTCGGGTCGCGCGCCGCCTGCCGCAGGAACTGCACCACCGCGTCGAAGGATTCGTACGGGTGGTGGATGACAAGGTCCTTGGCGCGGATGGCGGCGAAGGAATCGCCGGCATGGTCGCGGAAGCGCTCGGGGAAGCGCGGATTGTAAGGCTTGAACTTGAGGTCCGGCCGGTCGATTCCGACGAGCTGGCTGAACTCGTTGAGCGCCAGCACGCCGTGGACCAGGAAGATCTCGTCGTCGCTCACACCGAGCTCGCGGGCGACGAAGTTGCGCAGTTCCTCCGGCATGGAGGCGTCGATCTCGAGACGGATGACCTGGCCGAGGCGCCGGCGCTTCAGCGCGGTCTCGAACTGGCGCATCAGGTCCTCGGCCTCTTCCTCGACTTCGAGGTCGCTGTCGCGGATGACGCGGAAACCGCCCTGCCCCTTCACCTGGTAGCCCGGGAACAGTCGGCCGATGAACAGGCCGATCATCTGCTCCAGCGTGATGAAGCGCTGCACGCCGCTCTCGCCGTCCGGCAGGCGGATGAAGCGGTCGATCTTCGCCGGCACGCGGATGAGCGCGTTCATCGCCCGCCCGTCATGGATGCGCGCGAGCTGCAGCGCCAGCGAAAAGCCGAGATTGGGAATGAAGGGGAACGGGTGCGCCGGGTCGATGGCGAGCGGTGTAAGCACGGGGAAGACGTGGCTGAGGAAGAAGTCGTCCAGCACCGAGCGGTCGGCCTTGTCGACGTCGGCGCCGTCCACCAGCACGATGCCGCCCGCAACCAGCTCCGTGCGCAGCTCGCGCCAGCGCGCCTGCTGGTCCTCGGCCAGCTCGGCGACGGCGGCGGAGATGAGCGGCAGCTGCTCGGCAGGGGTGAGCCCGTCGGGGCTGCGGCCGCCGAATCCCTCGCGCACCTGCTCCTTCAGGCCGGCGACGCGGACCATGAAGAACTCGTCGAGATTGTTGGCGGAGATGGAAAGGAAGCGCAGCTGCTCCAGCAGCGGATGCTCGCGGTTGGAGGCCTCCTCCAGCACACGGCGGTTGAACTCCAGCCAGGACAGCTCGCGATTGATGAAGCGCTCCGGCGCGTCCATCAGCTCGTCCTCGAGCGGCTTCGTCGTTACCGGCTCGTGCACCGGTGGCTGGCCGAGCTCGGCTTCTGCCACCACCTGTGTCTCGCTTTCGGTCACCATCGCCACTGCGTCCTTCTTGCGGCTCACGCGCTTCGACCGGCGGGAAGGTCGCCGGGCTTCGTGACGGATGGATGACATGATAGGCCGAACCTATGGTCAAGTCGTGAACGGGCGGGGCGTGACGACGTCAGGCGTCGACTCCGGCCCTGCCGCGCGGCTGCGCAGAAGCTCCGAGGCGAGCGCCCGCGTCAAGGGCCGCTTGCGCGCCAGCGCCTCGCGGTCGAGCTCGGCGACGATGTCGCGCAGTCCGGCGATGGAGCGCTCGACGCGCGGCAGAAGATAGCTCAGCAGCGCCTCGTCGGGCACGATCTGGCGGTCGGCGAACAGCTTCACCGCCACTGCCGCCAGCAATTCCTCGTCCGGAGCCCCCAGCGAAACGATTGGCATCGCCCGCAGCCGCGAGGCGAGGTCGCGCGTCGCGACCGTCTCGGCCAGCGCAGCCGGCGCGCGCCGGGCCGTAACCAGCACATGGGCGCGCTGCTCGCCGGCGAGGTTCATCAGGTGGAACAGCGCCGCTTCCGGCACCGCGCCCTCGCCGAGATCCTCGACGACGAGGGCCCCCGAGGCGAGCAGTGCCGGCACCGTGGCGGCGTCGAGCGCCGCGGCGGGCACGACCTGCGCCCCGGTCTCCGCGGCGAAGATGGCGGCGAGATGCGACTTGCCCGAGCCCTCCGGCCCGACCAGGGCGACGACGCGTGCCGGCCAGTCCGGCCAGGCGTCGATCAGCGCCAGCGCCGCCTCGTTGGCCCTTCCGGGCAGGAAATCGTCACGGGTCCGGCTGTCGGCATGCGGCAGGTCCAGCGGCAGCTGGCGGGCGGCCATGTCAGCGCGCCCGCGCCTGCGGCGCCGGCTCGACGGGCGCGGGCGGCGCGCCCGAGGGCTCCTCCTCGCCGGTATAAAGCGGGCTGTCGAGGTACTGGTCGATGGCGAAGCGCATCAGCACGCCAACCGCCGCCGCCAGCGGCACCGCCAGCAGCAGGCCGAGGAAGCCGAGCAGATAGCCGAAGGCCAAAAGGGCGAACATCAGCCAGACCGGGTGCAGCCCGACGCTGTCGCCGACCAGCTTGGGCGAGAGGATGTAGCCCTCGATGAACTGGCCGAAGACGAAGATGCCGATCACCAGCCCGATCATCGAATAGTCCGGAAAGAACTGCACGATGGCGACGCCGGCCGCCAGCACCAGCCCGGTCAGCGAGCCGACATAGGGGATGAAGGTGATGATCCCCGAGATGAAGCCGATGACGAAGCCGAAGTTCAGCCCGGTCATGGACAGGCTGATGGCGTAGAAGCTGCCGAGGATCAGGCACACCAGCGACTGGCCGCGCACGAAGCCGGCGATGGCGCGGTCCATCTGGCGGGCGAGGCCGCGGATGATCGGGCGGTTCTTCACCGGTACCCAGGAATCGACCTTCTCCACCATGTGGTTCCAGTCGTTGAGGATGTAGAAGGCCACCACAGGCGTGATCACCAGCAGCGAGAACAGCGAGATCAGCGCCTGGCCGCCGGTCCACAGCGACTGGATCAGGGTGAGCATGTAGGTGGCGCCCTGCGACACCAGCTCGTTCAGCCCCTGCTGGATGCTCGGCATGTTGTCGCCGACGAGATCGCGCAGCCAGGTCGCGGTCTTCTCCTCGCTGGTGATCATGTTCTGCAGCCGGACGATGTAGTCCGGCAGGCGCTGGATGAAGGCGGCGAGCTGCGAGCCGAAGATCGGAACCACCAGCAACATCAGGAGGATGGCGACCAGCAGCGTCAGCGCGATGGCGACCAGCGAGGCGGCCAGCCGGTTGACGCCCCATTTCTCCAGCCGCGTGGTCACGGGATTGAGGAAATAGGCCAGGGCAAGGCCGGCGACGAAGGGCAGCAGCACGCTGCTCAGCAGCCAGGCGGCAGCGATGACGATGGCGAGCACCGTCAGCCAGAAGGTCACCTGCTTATGCCAGGCCATCCGATCTCCATCCCGCGAACCGCTCGTCGCGGAGAAATAGATACAGGAAAATCCGGTGTTTGCGATGCGTAAGCGACGCCGCCCCCGCCATTCACAGCAGCTGCGCGCCCGCCGAAGGAGCCATGGCCATCGGCGCCGTGCCGTGGCACAAGGCGGGCGGCGCGCCCGCCCGCGCCGGAAGGCAGCCTGCGCATGCACTCTCCCCGAACCTCCTCGCCGACGATCACCGTCTCCCTCGTCACCTCCGGCGTCGTCGCCGCTCTGGTCGGCTTCGGCGGCACCCTGCCGCTTATCGTGGCCGCCGCGCAGGCGGTGGGCGCGACGCCGGGCCAGATCGCCTCGGGCGTGATCGGCCTGTGCCTCTCCATGGCGTTTTCGACGGCCTGGCTCGGCTGGCGCCACCGCATGCCCATCATCGCCGCATGGTCGACCCCGGGCGGCGCGCTGATCGCGGGCGCGCACGGACTCACCATCGAGACGGTCGTCGCCGCCTATCTGCTGGCGGGCGTGCTGCTGCTGGTCACCGCGGCGGTGAAGCCGCTCGGCGCGCTGGTACAGCGCCTGCCGGTCGCCATCGCCGCCGCCATGCTGGCGGGCGTGCTGTTTCGCTTCTGCATCGCCGTGTTCACCGCCGGGCAGGCCGACCCACTACTGGTGCTGCCGCTGGTGCTGATCTTCCTGGTCGCGCGACGCATCAGCCCGTTCGGCGGGGTGCTGGCGGTGCTGGTCATCGGCATCGCGCTGGCCTTCTTCCTCGGCCGGGTCGGTCCCCTGCCCCCGAGCGTCCCGCTGCCGACGCTCGAATTCATCGTGCCACGCCTCGATCTGCAGTCGCTGATCGGCGTCGGCGTACCGCTTTACATCGTCACCATGGCCTCGCAGAACCTGCCGGGCTTCGCCGTGCTACAGGCCGCCGGCTACAGGCCGCCGACGCAGTCGATCCTCGCCTCGACGGCGATCGCCTCGCTCGTCACCGCGCCGTTCGGCTCGTTGACCTCGAACCTCGCCGCCATCACCGCCTCCATCTGCGCCGGTCCCGACGCGCATCCCGATCCGGCCAAGCGCTGGCTCACCACGCCCTTCTACGCGCTGAGCTACATCGTGCTGGCGGCGGGCGGCGCCTTCATGGTCGCGCTGATCGCGGCCCTGCCGGCCGGGCTGGTGGCCGCCTTTGCCGGGCTCGCGCTGCTGGGACCGCTGGTCAACGCGCTCGCGACCTCAATGGGCGACACCGCCAAGCGCTTCCCGGCGGTGCTGACGCTGGCGGTGACGGCCTCCGGCATGACGCTTTTCGATATCGGCTCGGCCTTCTGGGGTCTTCTCGCCGGACTGATCGCGCTCGGCATCGAGCATGCCGGCGCGCGCCGGCAGGCGCGTTAAGCCCGCCCGCTTGCGGGGGCGTCCATAAGCGGCTAAGCCGCAGCACTTCTTGCATGACAGACGGTTTGAGATGAGCGGTACGGAAAAGGGCCTCAGCTATCGCGATGCGGGCGTCGACATCGACGCCGGCAACCGGCTGGTCGATCTCATCAAGCCGCTGGTCAAGGCCACCCGCCGGCCCGGCGCCGACGCCGAGATCGGCGGCTTCGGCGGCGTGTTCGATCCCAAGGCCGCCGGCTTCAGGGACCCGCTGATTGTCGCCACCACGGACGGCGTCGGCACCAAGCTGAAGATCGCCATCGAGACTGGCCGGCATGAGACCATCGGCATCGACCTCGTCGCCATGTGCGTCAACGACCTCGTGGTGCAGGGCGCCGAGCCGCTGTTCTTCCTCGATTATTTCGCCACCGGCAAGCTCGCGCCCGACGTCGGCGCCACCATCGTCGCCGGCATCGCCCGCGGCTGCGCCGAGGCCGGCTGCGCGTTGATCGGCGGCGAGACCGCCGAGATGCCCGGCATGTATGCGGATGGCGACTACGACCTCGCCGGCTTCTCCGTCGGCGCCGTGGAGCGCGGGCATCTCCTGCCCTCGCCGAATGTGCGTCCGGGCGACGTGCTGCTCGGCCTCGCCTCCTCCGGCGTGCATTCCAACGGCTATTCGCTGGTACGCCGCATCGTCGAGCGCTCGGGCCTGCCCTGGGACGCGCCCGCGCCCTTCGCGCCCGAGAAGACGCTCGGCGAGGCGCTGCTCACCCCGACCCGGCTGTATGTGAAGTCCTCGCTCGCGGCGATCCGCGGCACCGGCAAGGTGAAGGCGCTCGCCCACATCACCGGCGGCGGCCTGACCGAGAACCTGCCGCGCGTGCTGCCCAAGCACGCGATCGGCCGCATCGACCTTTCGGGCCTCTGCGTGCCGCCGGTGTTCCGCTGGCTGGCGCAGGCCGGCGGCGTCGAGGCGGAGGAGATGCTGCGCGCCTTCAACTGCGGCATCGGCATGGTGGTGGTCTGCGCCCCCGAGGACGCCGAGACGGTCGCCGATGCCTTCGCCGATGGCGGCGAGGAGGTGATCCATCTCGGCGCCGTCGAGCCGGGCGAAGGCAAGGCGCACACCGTCTATGACGGCACGCTCGCCCTTCACGAGAAGCTGTGACGAGGGGCAGGCCGTGACCAAACCCCGCGTGGCCATCCTCATCTCCGGCCGCGGCTCCAACATGATGTCGCTGATCGAGGCGGCGAGCCGTCCGGGCTTCCCTGCCGAGATCGCCCTCGTCCTCTCCAACCGGCCCGACGCGCACGGCCTCGCCCGGGCGCAGGCCGCGGGCATCGCCACCCGCAGCCTCGACCACAAGGGCTTTGCCGACCGCGCGAGCTTCGACGCCGCGCTCGACGCGCTGCTGGTGGAGGAGCAGATCGACCTCGTCTGCCTCGCCGGCTTCATGCGGCTGCTCACCGCCCCCTTCGTCGAGACCTGGGCGGGCAGGATGATCAACATACACCCCGCGCTGCTGCCGAGCTTCAAGGGCCTGCACACGCATGAGCGGGCGCTGGAGGAAGGCGTGAAGATCCACGGCTGCACGGTGCATTTCGTCACGCCTGAGATGGATGTCGGCCCGATCATCATGCAGGCTGCCGTGCCGGTGCTGGAGGGCGACACGCCGGACAGCCTCGGCGCCCGCGTGCTGGCGCAGGAGCACGTGATCTATCCGGCAGCGTTGCGCCTCGTCTGCGAGGGCCGGGCGAAGCTGGCGGGCGGGCGCGTCGTCATCGACGAGTTCGAGATCGCCCCGCCCGCGCTGATCGTGCCGCCGGCTGCTCGCTAGTCGTAGAGAAACGCCACCACCCGCGCCGGCGCGGCGGAGGCGCCCTTCAGCCGCAGCGGGAAGACGGCGACGTCGAAGCCGTGCGCCGGCAGCGCGTCCAGCCCGCGCAGTTGCTCGATATGCCAATAGGGCTTGCGGCGGCCGACGAGGTGGCCAGCCCAGAACAGGTCGCCCCGCCCCTCCTCCTTGCTGCGACGGATCTGGTGGTGGAAGGGCAGGTCCCAGCCCCACTGGTCGATGCCCATCACCTTGGCGCCGCGGTCGATCAGCCATTCGGTGGCGGCCGGGCTCATGCCGGTGCCGCGCTTCCAGTAGTCGCGCGTGCCCTGCAGTACGTCACGACCCGTGCGGATGAGCGCGATGGTGCCCTCGCCAAGCGTGGCGCAGCTCGCGGCCAGCGCGGATTCGAGGTCGGCCACGCCGATCTCCTCGCCATCCGCCTTGTGGGTCATGTCGAAGACGATGCCGGGGCCGAACATCAGCTCCATTGGCATCTCCTCGATGGTCGGCAGCGTGCGGCCCTGCGCGTCCGTCGGGCCGTAGTGCCAGGGCGCATCGATATGGGTGGTGGCGTGCACGCCCATGCGGGTGATGGTGTCGTCCGCCCAGCCGGCGAAATCCTTCGGGAACAGCCGGAACGGCAGGCCGAGCAGGCGCACCAGCCAGCGCGCGCGGCCATGTGCGTGGTGCTTCATCTTCACCCGCATGAAGATTGGGTCGTCGGGATTCTCGGAGATTTCCTTCGAGAGATCGACGATACGCGACGGCCGGGCTCTACCCATAAGACACCTCGAACGCTCTGGCCCCGGCCGTGGCGGATAAGGGAGATGTGTTTCAGGACGTTTTCAATTCGCACGCGGGCGGCGCGACTTTAGTCGGAAGCTCGGCATCCCGAGGGCCGTCATGGCCGGGCTTGGCCCGGCCATCCACGCCTTTTACCGGACGAGAAGTCGTGGATGCCCGGCACAAGGCCGGGCATGACGGTGCACAGGCGACGGCGCCCCTCCCTCAAGCCTTCCCGATCCGCACCCGGTTGTCGTGCAACGCGGCGCCGCCGAAGGGGGCGACGGGGTCGGCGCCGGTGAGGCTGTTGATGCCGCGCCCGCCCCGATGCGCCTTGTTCGGCCAGATCGACTCGGCCACCACCACGCCGCGCCGCAGGCCGTCGAACATTCTCGCGTGCAGCAAAACCTCGCCGCGCGGGCTGGCGACGCGCACCAGTTCGCCTTCCTCCACGTCGAGCGCCGCCGCGTCGTCGGGATGGATCATCAGCTCCGGGCGCTTCTCGCGGGTGATCGAGCCCGGCGTCTCGGTGAAGCTGGAATTGAGGAAGGAGCGCGCCGGCGAGGTCACGAGGCGGAACGGATACTCTTCCGTCGCCTCCTCGATCACCGCCCAGTGGTCCGGCCATTCCGGCATCGTCGCGTGCGGCCCGAAGCGGCCGGGCGCGGAGAACGGCACCTTGGCCCAGTCGGGCTTGAGCCGGAACTTGCCGTCCGGCCAGGCGAAGCCCTTGAGGTAATGCGCGGTCTCGAAATCCGGCTGGATGTCGAGGAAGCGCTTCTCCTCCAGATCTTCCACCGTGCCGCGGCCGGTCGCCCGCAGCATCCAGTCGATGTGCTCACGCGGGCTCATATGGAAGCCCTGATGCTCGGCGCCGAGGCGCTCGGCCAGCGCGCAGATCACCTCGTGATTGGTGCGGCACTCACCCGGCGGATCGACCAGCTTGGGGCCGAGGATGACATATTGGTTGCCGCCGCCCTGATAGAGGTCGTCATGCTCGGTGAACATGGTCGCCGGCAGCACGATGTCCGCCATGCGCGCGGTCTCGGTCATGAACTGCTCGTGCACGGCGACGAACAGGTCCTCGCGGGCGAAGCCGCGCCGCACCTTCTCCTGGTCGGGCGCGATCGAGACCGGATTGGTGTTCTGGATCAGCATGGCGGTCACCGGCGGACCGCCCAGCAGCGCCTCGGCATCGCCGGTGAGGATGTCGCCAATGCGCGACTGGTCGAGCTCGCGCGAGGTGACGCCCTTTATGTCGCGCCCCTCCACCATGCGCTTGTTCCAGCGATAGATGGCGCTGTTGGAGTGGAAGGCGCCGCCGCCCTCGTGCCGCCAGGCGCCGGTGACGGTCGGGATGCAGCTCACCGCATGCATCGCCACCGCGCCATTGCGCGAGCGGGTGAAGCCGTAGCCGGCGCGGATGAAGGTTTTCGGAGTCCGGCCAATGGCTTGCGCGAAGGCTTCGATCTCGTTTGCCGGCATGCCGGTGATCGCGGCCGCCCATTCCGGCGTGCGGTCTTGAAGATGTGATTCAAGACCGGCTGAATCGTCAGCAAATTCAGCTAGATAGGCGCGGTCGGCGAAGCCGTCCCTGAACAGGACGTGCATGACCGCGCAGGCGAGCGCACCGTCCGTGCCGGGACGGATCAGTACCGGGATGTCCGCCTGTTCCATGGTCGGCGAGCGGTAGACGTCGACGACGGCGATCTTCGCCCCGCGCTCCTTCCGGGCGCGGGTGGCGTGGGCCATCACGTTGATCTGGGTTGAGACCGGGTTGGTGCCCCAGATCACCACGAGGTCGGACTTGGCCATCTCGCGCGGGTCCGGCCCGGCGAGCCGGCCGGTGCCGGCAAGGAAGCCGCTCCAGGCCGGGTTGACGCAGATCGAGGAGAAGAAGCGCGAATAGTTCTTGGCGTGGGTCAGCCGGTTGATGCCGTCGCGCATCACCAGCCCCATGGTGCCGGCATAGTAATAGGGCCACACCGCCTCCGGCCCGTGCTCCCGCTCGGCTTCTCCGAACCGGTGGGCGATCTCGTCCAGCGCCTCGTCCCAGGAGATCGGTGCGAAGGTGCCCTCGCCCTTCACGCCTGTGCGGCGCAGCGGCTGCGTCAGCCGGTCAGGATGGTTGGCACGCTCGGCATAGCGGGCGACCTTGGCGCAGATGATTCCGGCGGTGAAGCTGTTGTCACGCGAGCCGCGCACCCGCCCGATGCGCCCGCCCGAGATGTCGATCTCCAGCGCGCAGGTCGAGGGGCAGTCATGCGGGCAGGCAGAATAGCCAGTGCGGACAGGTGTATGCTGATTCATGAAAAAGCGCTCCGCCACCATCGTAGCGGAGCGCTCAGTCGTTTTACACCCGCAGCGGGAAGGTCGGCCTCAGTGGGCCGGAGCTTCCGTGCGGCGGCTCTTCACCACCCAGCCGAAGGCGATCACGAAGGCGGCGCCGACGACGGCCGCGAGGTAGTGCGGCAGCGCGGACGGCTTCAGCCCCACCGGATCCTCGGGATCGGCGATGGTCTCGACGAGGTTGGGCGCCATGCCCTGCATCGTCTCGAGGACCACCTTGTCGCTCACCAGCATCTCGCCAGCGATCCAGCCGAGCAGCGCGGCGCCGAACCAGACCAGGATCGGGAAGCGCGAGATCAGCTTCAGGATCAGCTGCGACCCGAAGATGATCAGCGGGATGGTGAGGAGCAGGCCGAAGATGAACAGCTCGGCATGGCCGCGCGCCGCGGCGGCGATGGCGACCACGTTGTCGAGGCTCATCACCGCGTCGGCGATGGCGATGGTGCGCACGGCCTTCCACAGGCTGTCGGCGCTTTCCACGTGATGGCCGCCCTCACCGCCCTCTTCGAGCACCAGCTTGATGGCGATCCAGAACAGCAGCAGCGCGCCGACGACCTTGAGAAACGGCACGCCGAGCAGGAAGGAGACCGCCAGGGCGAACAGGATGCGCAGGCCGACCGCCGCGCCGGCGCCCAGCAGGATGCCCCATTTGCGCTGCTTCTCGGGCAGCGAGCGGCAGGCAAGCGCGATGACGACTGCGTTATCGCCGGAGAGCAGCAGGTCGATCCAGATGATCTGGAGCAGCGCGACCCAGAAGACAGGGCTAGTGAAATCCATCGTTTCCTCTCAGCTCATCGAAAAGGTTAGTCCGTGGCGAGGGAAGTTCCAGTCCCTTGGCGCGCTTTCTCTGGCATACCTTATTAAGTAGGCCAACTTCAGGCTCCTGAACCGAAAGCGCCCGCGACGTGCGAGGTCGCGGGCGCACCGGCGGGAGGGAACATCCAGCCAGGCGGTCAGTGCGTTTCCGCGGAGTGCGCGGTGCGACGCATGCGGCCCAGCGTCCAGCCGATGCCCACGACCAGCACCGCGCCAAGCGCTGCGGCGACGTACTCGAAGTGATGCACGACGGTCTCGCCGAAATATTCCAGCACCTTGATGTCGGAGACGAACATCTCGCCGGCGACCCAGCCGAGCAGCGCCGCGCCGGCCCAGACCAGGACCGGGAAGCGCGAGAGCAGGCTCATGATCAGCGCCGCGCCGGCGATGATCATCGGGATCGAGATGACGAGGCCGATGACGATGAGCGTCCAGTTGCCGTCCGCCACCGCGGCGATGGCAACGACGTTGTCGAGGCTCATGACGAGGTCGGCGACGGCGATCGTGCCTACGGCCCGCCACAAGCTGTCATGCGCGGCGACGCCGCCTTCCTCGCCCTCTTCCGGCAGCACCAGGTCGACCGCGATGTAGAGCAGCGCCAGCGAGCCGACGATGCGCAGCCAGGGCAGGCCGAGCAGCACGGCGATGATGGCGGTGAACACCACGCGCATGGCGACGGCGACGCCGGCGCCTAGGATCATGCCGGTGCGGCGCATGCGGTCGGGGAGCGACCGGCAGGCCATGGCGATGACCACGGCGTTGTCGCCCGACAACAGCACGTTGATCCAGATGATCTTCAGGAGTGCCAGCCAGAAAAGCGGCTCAAGGTAGCTCATGTTCTCGTTCCCTCACCTCCCGCCCCTGTGCGGACGAGACAAAGATATGGTGTCGTTCGGCGTTGGCGCGCCGTGCTACGGTGAGGCAAGAGGAGGTGGCTCCGGCGGGCCCACTCCCGGGCGCTCTTGGCGCGCCATTAAGGCAATCCCCGCTGCGGGCCACTTCTCCGTGGCCGGACCCCCGCAGCGCATCCGCGCAACATACATAATAATCTATGAGGTGGCCAAGGGGTCGCGGGGCAATAGGCCGCATTTTTCCTGAAATTGCTGTGCTGCGAGCGCACGCAATCTGTGCTGCTCCGCAAAAGAAACGCCCCGCCGGGAGACCCGACGGGGCGCAAACTCAGCGGAAGACGCAGCGAAGACTGCGCCGCGTCAGCCGACGATCTCGTTGCCCGAGAAGAACTGGGCGATCTCGATCTGGGCGTTCTCGGCGCTGTCCGAGCCATGCGCCGAATTCTCGCCGACCGAAAGGGCGAAATCCTTGCGGATGGTGCCCTCGGCCGCGTTGGCCGGGTTGGTCGCGCCCATCACTTCGCGATACTTCGCGACAGCGTTCTCACCTTCGAGCACCTGCACCACGATCGGGCCGGAGATCATGAAGTCGACGAGCTCGCCGAAGAACGGGCGCTCCTTGTGCACCGCGTAGAAGGTCTCGGCCTGGCCGCGGGTCAGCAGGATGCGCTTCTGCGCGACGATGCGCAGGCCCGCCTTCTCGATATAGGCGTTGATGGCGCCCGTGAGATTGCGCTGGGTCGCGTCGGGCTTGAGGATCGAAAAGGTGCGCTCGAGCGCCATGGTTCTTTTCCTGAAAGCAGTAGGGAGCGTGGGTTCGCCCGGGCTTATAGCGGCGCCTCCCGATCCCGACAAGATGAGCATCGGCGCGGCGCTTTCCCATCCCTGCCGATGCAGCCGATCACAACGCCGTGCGGGTAGGTAAGGACCTCCATTGCGGAGGAACCGCTTCGGGGCCATTTGCTTGTCGGACCAAATGGTCGGTCGGGTCGCAGTAGCGGAAGGCAAAGATGAAGAAGGTCGTCATCGCCGTATTCGGCGTTGCAGCGGTTCTGGTCGGCTTTGCCGCCCTGCCGTTCCTCACCGTGGCCGACGCGACCACCGGCACCCTTTACGGGCCGGCGCGTCCGCAAGGCTACCAGACCTGCTTCATGGAGCGCCGCGCGGTCTTCACCGACGGCGCCCCGCGCATGGTGCGCGAGCGCCGCTGCGTATTCGCCGAATAAACCTGATCACGACTTCATGAACGGGTCTTGGAACTTTACCGGCGATGCGCACGTTAAGGACACGTTAACGGATCGGATTGAGGCAAACACGTATGAACGAACGCGTATTGTTTCGTTCCGCTGTGCAGGCCACGAATAGCGGCAGCACAGGCGAGCATGTGGCCCCTGTGTCCCGTTCTGCAGTCGAGAGTGAATTGATGAAGGTTTAGAACGCCGGTGGCCCGTCCACCGGGTGGTGGGTGAGGTCGCGCATGTTCAAGACCGTTGTCATCAGCGCAGTTGCTGCCGCCATGGGCTTTGCAGTCCTGTTCATGGGCGCGGCATCCGCCACGGGATATTTCAAGCGTCAGGCGCCGGTCGCCACGGTCGAGATTCCGGCCGAGCCCGTTGCTGGTGACTGTGTAATGCAGAGCCGCTGGATGAGCGACGCGGGCCGGATGGTCCAGGTAGAGCGCGCGGTCTGCTACTGAGTTTCAAGGTTTCACGGCTCGGCTCGCGGCATCCCCACTCCCCCAAGCCCCACGCGAGCCAATAAAGCCCCGGCTCCTCCCCCAGGGAGCCGGGGCACCTTTTTGACCCCCTTCGCAGATGAACATCAGCCAACGGCGCGTTCAGCCGCCGTTGCGCCGGCGCGGGCATGATGGGCGCATCCGGCAACGGATGGCCGAGCGCCGGCCGTTCCCGCCGACCCGGACGGCACTCGAAAAACCCCGGCCCTGCTCCTCGCAGGACCGGGGTTTATTGCGTCACGGTCGCCTTTTGCCGCCGTCAGTCCTCGAGCACCTTGGCCTTGAACAGGAGGCCGGCGATCAGCGCGCCGAGCGGCGGGATCACCACGAACAGCCAGAGCTGCTCCAGCGCCCGGCCGCCCACGAACAGGGCCGGACCGATGCTGCGCGCCGGATTGACCGACACGCCGGTCGCCGGGATGAACACGATATGGATCAGCACCAGCGTCAGGCCGATGGCGAGGCCCGCCACCGGCGTGGTGCCGGCCTTGCTGGTCGCGCCGAGGATGACCACGAGGAACACGAAGGTGCCGACCAGCTCGGCGATGATCGCGGTGGAGAGGCCGAAATTGCGGCCGTAGCCCTCGCCCCAGCCATTCTGGCCAAGGCCGGCCGTCGCGATGTCGAAGCCCCCGATCTTGCCGGACATGATGAGGTAGAGCAGCGCCGCGCCGCCGATGCCGCCAAGCACCTGCGCCACGATGTAGCCGACGAGGTCGCCGACGGAGAGCCGGCCCGCGGCCCAAACGCCGACGCTCACCGCCGGATTGATGTGGCAACCGGAAATCGGCCCGATGCCATAGGCCATGGCCGTGACCGAAAGGCCGAAGGCGAAGGCAACCGCCAGGAACCAGACCGGCGAAGCTTCGGCGAAGCCGGTCACCACGACCGATCCACACCCGAAAAGCACCAGCACAGCCGTGCCGATGAACTCAGCGACATATTTCTTCATGTACCCGTTCCTCGCTCAAGACGCCGAACCGAAGACCGGCGCTGCGGTACCCCCATAGCGAACAGATTCCCCGGAACGATTCGGGTCAAGACTTTGTGATCGGCGCTGCCGTCTCGAACGGAGCTGATGACGTCCGTCGCCAGGCGGAAGCGATAGGCGACGACGGCGGTGCAGGATGGTGCCGCTCCATGTCGGCGGCCCGATGAAAGCGGCATGAGGCCGGCGCTCACACCAGCGCCAGCACCCGGCTCGGGCCGCCGCTGGCACCCTTGATCTTCGGCCCGCCGACCACCAGCGTCGCGCCTTTTGCCGGCAGTACGGAGAGATTGGCCGCCGCCTCGACGCCCCAGCGGCCGGAACCCAACCATTTGTAATGGAAGGAAAAATCCTTTGAGGCGCCGTAATCGAGCGAGAGCGTGTCAACCACCACGCCGGCGACACCCTTACCTGCCAGCACCGGTGCGACGTCGACGTGGAAGCCGGGGAAATGCATGGTGCCGGAGGCGTCGGCATTGCGGAACTTGTCGGTGCCGAGATGAGCCTCCCAGCCGGAATTGAGCGCCACCGCCGCCCCAGGCGGCAGCGATCCGTTGGCCGCCTCCCAGGTCGCGATGTCGGCCGCCGTGATCCGGTAGTCCGGGTCGGCGGCAGCCTTCTCCCGTACGTAGATCACGGCCAGCGGCACCACCAGCGTCTCGATGGGCAGCGCATCGGCGCTCGGCCCGTCCTTGGAGAAGTGGAACGGCGTGTCGAGATGGGTGCCGGTGTGCTCGTTTACCACCCATTCGTTGAGATTGAAGCCGTCCTTGTCGAAGCTGAACAGTTGGCGGATCTCCAGCTGCGGCTTGCCGAAATAGGTCGGGAAGGACGGGTCGAGCACATGGGTGAGGTCGACCACCTTGGAGAAGCTCACCGGCGCGGCGAAGGCGCCGCCCGCAGGGAGAGCGGAGAAGCCGGCGAGCGACGCCACACCTGCCGCGCTCATGCCGGCCACGCCCCTGAACAGGCCCCGGCGCGACAGCCGCCGCGCCACGACTTCCTGGCATCCGGGAACGCACATCGGTCGCCCCCTCCCTGATAAGCGGATTTCCGCTACGGCAGGCGGCAAGCATAGACCGTGCCTGCCGCGCTTGTCCGCAAGCCCTTGCGGGCCGCCCGGCCACGCGGCACAAGACGCCCATGATCGTGTTCGAAGACATCTCGCTGCGCATCGCCGGGCGCCTTTTGATCGACCATGCCTCCGCTGCCCTGCCGGACGGCGCGCGCGTCGGCCTGGTCGGGCGCAACGGCACCGGCAAGACCACGCTGTTCCGCGCCATCATCGGCGACATCGCGCTGGAGACCGGCGACATCCGCATTCCCGCCGGCGCGCGCATCGGCCAGGTGGCGCAGGAGGCGCCTGCCGGTCCCGAGCGGCTGATCGACGTGGTGCTCGCCGCCGACACCGAGCGCGCGCATCTGCTGAAGGAGCGCGAGGGAGCGACCGACCCGGCGCGCACCGCCGAGATCGAGCTTCGGCTCGTCGACATCGACGCCCACGCCGCACCCGCCCGCGCCGCGCGCATCCTCGCCGGCCTCGGCTTCGACGAGATGGCGCAGCAGCGGCCCTGCTCGGAATTCTCCGGCGGCTGGCGCATGCGCGTCGCGCTCGCCGCCGTGCTCTTCGCCGAGCCGGACCTGCTGCTGCTCGACGAACCGACCAACTATCTCGACCTAGAGGGCACGCTGTGGCTGCAGGATTATCTCGTCCGCTATCCGCGCACCGTGCTGATCGTCAGCCATGACCGCGAGCTGCTGAACCAGTCCGTGCAGTTCATCCTGCATCTCGACCAGGGCAAGCTGACGCTCTGGCGCGGCGGCTATGATTCCTTCGAGCGCCAGCGAGCGGAGAAGCAGGCGCTCGACCAGAAGGCGCGGGCGAAGCAGGACGCCCGGCGCAAGCATATGGAATCCTTCGTCGAACGCTTCCGCGCCAAGGCCTCGAAGGCCAAGCAAGCGCAGTCGCGGCTGAAGGCGCTGGCGCGGATGGCACCGATCGCCGAGGCGGTGGGCGAGCAGGCGGCCGCCATCTCGATCCGGCACCCCACCCGCATCCCCTCCCCGCCGATCCTTACCCTCGACGGCGCATCGGCGGGCTACGAGCCGGGCAAGCCGGTGCTGCGCGGCCTCACGCTGCGCATCGACCATGACGACCGCATCGCCCTGCTCGGCCCGAACGGCAACGGCAAGTCGACCTTCGCCAAGCTGATCGCCGGACGGCTGGCGCCCCTGGGCGGAAGCATGGTGCGGGCGGCCGGGCTGGAGATCGCCTATCTCGCCCAGCACCAGCTCGACGAACTCGTCGCCGCGGAGACGGTCTATGATCACGTCCGCCGGCTGATGCCGGACGCGCCTGAGGCGAAGGTAAGGTCCCGCGCGGCCGAGATGGGGTTTTCCGGAGCCGCGGCGAACACGACGATCGCGGCGCTGTCAGGCGGTGAGAAGGCGCGGCTGCTGCTCGGCCTCGCCGCCTTCCATGGTCCGCACCTGCTCATCCTCGATGAGCCGACCAACCATCTCGACATCGCCGCGCGCCAGGCGCTGATGGAGGCGATCAACGACTTCCCCGGCGCGGTGATCCTCATCAGCCATGACCGCACGCTGCTCGATGCCAGCGCCGAGCGTCTCTGGCTGGTGGCGGACGGCACGGTGCGTCCCTATGAAGGCGATCTCGACGAGTACCAGAAGCTGGTGGTCGGCCGCACCGCTTCGTCGCAGCGCAAGGAGGCGGGCGCATCGCGCGTCGACGAGCGCCGCCAGGCCGCCGACCGGCGGGCGGAGACTGCGCCACTGCGCAAGAAGATCAAGGAGGTCGAGGGCGCGATGGCGAAGCTGGAGCGCACGCTCGCTACGCTCGACGCCAGCCTCGCCGACGAGACGCTCTATGTGCGCAAGCCCGCCGAAGCACAGCGCCTCGCCCGCGAACGTGGGGAAGCCGCGGAGGCGCTGGCAAGGGCGGAGGAGCAATGGCTCGAGCACTCCGCCGCGCTCGACGAGGCGATGGCGCCCTAAGACCTTCGCCGGCCGATGGCTCCATGACAGGCGGCGCCCGCCGCTCCCTGCCCACGTCCGACTTTACGGAAATCTCGAGAACCGACCGATGGCTCGTCGCGCAGCGCGCGGCGGGTCGACCACGCATGCGTCGTATCGAGCCGATCAATGGAGCCGGGGTATCGTCCGTGGCCCGCAAGCGCGGCGCCGCCTGAACTGGCGTCGCGTGGGATCCGGCTTACGCGGTCCGTAGAACGGTAAGAGTCCCAAAAAGCAAAAAGCCCCGGCACAAGGCCGGGGCTTTCCGTAGAACCGATCTCGGCTGAGATCAGAAAGAACGACGAGCCGAGAAAGTGATGCGGTTCTGAGTGGTCTCTTCGCTGAAAGAGTCCGGCGGGAGGAAGAAGGTATCCGTACCCTTGTACTCAGCCGACAGGTAGTCGTACTGGAGGACGAGGGTCAGGCCCTTGACCGGGATCCAGCCGATGTTCGCGCCGACGTTGTAACCCTCGAACTTCGCCTTGGAGAAGGAGTCCAGGATCGAGAAGTCGTCGGTCTCGGTCCAGCTGCCGACCACGCTGGTGAACACCGACGGGGTCCAGTAGTGCTGCAGCGCGCCACCGACGTACCAGCCGGAAACCGTGTTGCCCATGGCGTCGACGGTCGGGATGAAGCCCTTCAGGCCGAGGTAACCCGGAGCGCCGTCGGCGTAAGCGCCTTCGATGTACAGGGTGGTGGTCTCAGCGAAGTCGAAGCGCACGCCGGCCAGAGCCGCCCAGCCCGAGTCGTCCGAGTTGGAGATCGGAAGACCGGTGAAGAGCACGTCGCCGATGTCGTGGTAGGCGCCCGACACCTTGAAGGCGCCCCAGGTGCCTTCGTAAGCGATGTTGGCGACCACGTCCGGAACCTGCTGACCGTCAATCAGGTTGAAGTCGGGCAGGAAGTAGGAGCCACCGAAGTCACCGTCGCGGGCATAGGCGTCTTCGAGGGCGATGGTCGCCGAGAAGCCGTTGCCGAAGTCGGCGGTGTACTGGATGACCTGAGTGGTCGTATCCGAGTAGAAGTTACCCGGACGGATGCCGTACCAGAAGTCGCCGGCCCAGAAGTCGAAGGCCGAAGTGGCGCGACCGAAGGTGAAGCCGGCGAACTGGATGTAGCCGTACTTCAGGTAGGCATCGCTGCCGCCGACGTCGTCGAAGCCACCAGCGGTGCCGTCTTCGTTCTGGCCGAAGCCGAACGACTCACCGGCCTCGAAGCGGGCTTCGATGTACGAACGCAGGGTGCCGTATTCGGTCTGCGTGCGGGCGTCGAGCTGGATCGCGGCGCGGGTGGTGAAGTCGAACTGACCTTCCGGATCGATACGGCCGCCGAAGACCGGAGCGCCGTTGAAGCGATCCTTGACGTCCACGTCCGTCCAGTAGGTGTCAGCGGTAACGTAGCCGCCGACCTTGAGGCAGGTGTCGGTGCCCGGAATGTAATAGAAGCCAGCGCCGTAGGTGGAGCAGATCTTCACATATTCCGCAGCCTTTGCCTTCACAGGCAGATCGGCCGCCGCAGCAGTCCCGACCATGGCAAGCCCGGCAACCGAGCCGAGCAGCACATTCTTAATGACCGTCTTCACTTCATTCTCCCCCAAATTGGACCAATGTTGGGTTTTCGCTTGTCAGGACCCGCCGCAAAGCGCGGCATCCACGGTGATACTGTTCGAAACACCCTGGCGGTGCAAAGCGAAAGTGGCCGGAAAGTGCCCGCTTTGCCCATTCGGCAACGAAGTGTTGCCACTGAGACACAATTTTCACACCCCGGCCGGGCCGAACGCCCGCTCGACAGGAGCGTGGCGGAAAATCGTGGTGAATCAAGGCTTAACGCAAGGGCCCGTTTTCGGCCCATGGCAGATTGTGGCGGCGGCTGCCGCCATCCCGCCCGATTCAGCGCCGCTGCCAGCGCCCGTCCGGCCCCTGCTGCCAGTACGCCACCTCGTGGCCCGCGGCGCGTGCCTCCCGCCAGGCCGTCCGGGCATGTTCGAGCGCTTCGGAATCGTTGCCGTCGAACAAGTGAATCACGCGCGCGTAGGGAGACAGGTCCGGCGCCGAGGCGCTGTCGATGAAGAATCGCACCGTCGCCCCGTTCGGATTCGATTCGGAGGCGGTGAGCAGGATCGGCTGGCGCCCCGAGTCGGGCTGGCGGTCAGTGCCGTGCGGCAAGAACGACGCCTCGTCATAGGTCCACAGGAGCTGGTCGAGGGCCTCGATTCGCTCGGGCGACGTCGCCTGCACCGTGCAGCGCCAGCCGCGCTCGACGCACTTCTCCAGGAGTTGCGGCAGAGCCGCCTCCAGCGGCCGGCTCTGCAGGTGATAGAAGAACACCTCGGTCATGGCGCCCCTTGGACACGTCCGGGCCGGCGTGCCGGCCCGGCGCGGGTCATGATTCGTAGTGCTTGGCCACGAGATGGTCGAGCAGGCGCACGCCCCAGCCCGAACCCCAGCTCTTGTTGATCTCGCTCGGCGGCGAGGACATGCCGGTGCCGGCGATGTCGAGATGCGCCCACGGCACGTCGCCGACGAAGCGCTGGATGAACTGGGCCGCGGTGATCGAGCCGCCGAAGCGCCCGCCGGTGTTCTTCATGTCGGCGAACTTCGAATCGATCAGCTTGTCGTATTCCGGCGAGAGCGGCAGGCGCCACACCTTCTCGCCGGTCGCCAGCCCCGAATCGGCCAGCCGCTCGGCCAGCGTGTCGTTGTTGGAGAACAGGCCGGCATTCTCGGTGCCGAGCGCGACGATGATCGCGCCAGTGAGGGTGGCGAGGTCGACCATGAACTGCGGCTTGAAGCGCTCCTTGGCGTACCAGAGCACATCGCCGAGCACGAGCCGGCCTTCCGCGTCGGTGTTGATGATCTCGATCGTCTGCCCCGACATGGAGGTGACGATGTCGCCCGGGCGCTGCGCGTTGCCGTCCGGCATGTTCTCGACGAGGCCGATCAGACCGACAACGTTCACCTTGGCCTTGCGGCTGGCGAGCGCGTGCATCAGGCCGACGACGCAGGCCGCGCCCGCCATGTCGCCCTTCATGTCCTCCATGCCAGCGGCCTGCTTGATGGAGATGCCGCCGGTGTCGAACACCACGCCCTTGCCGACGAAGGCAACCGGCGCCTCGCCGGACTTGCCGCCGTTCCAGCGCATGACCACGACGCGGCTTTCCTGTTCCGAGCCCTGGCCGACGCCGAGCAGCGCGCCCATGCCGAGCTTCCGCAGGTCCTTCTCGCCGAGCACCTCGACGTCGACCCCGAGCTTGGAAAGGTCGCCCGCGCGCTTGGCGAACTCGCTGGGGGTGAGCACGTTGGCGGGCTCGTTGACGAGATCGCGGGCGATCACCACGCCCTCGCCGATGCCCTCGCGCTTCTTGAAGGCACGCTTCGCCGCGGTGTCGCTCTCTATATAAAGAGTCACCTTCGGCTTCGGCGCCGCCTCCTCGGGCTTCTTCCGGGTCTTGTAGCGGTCGAAGGAATAGGCGCGCAGCCGAAGACCGAGCGCGAGCTCGGCTGCCGCCTCGGGCGGCACCTCGCCGCCGGGCAGCGCCAGCACGATGCCGACTTCCTTCACCGAGGCCGGCAGCCGGCCCATGATCGAACCGCCAAGCTTCAGCCAGTCGAACGGCTTCAGCTCCGCCGCCTTGCCCACGCCGACGACGAGGATCCGCGGCGCGGCGAGACCGGCCGGCGCGACGATGTCGAGCGCCTTGCCGGCCTTGCCGGTGAAGCGATCCGCCAGCGCGGCGCGCTGAACGAGATCGCCGGCCGGCGCCAGGAGCGCCTCGACGGCGGGCGCGAGCGCGGGTTCCTCGCCCTCGGCGGGCTCGGCCGCGAGCAGCACGACGAGCCCGTCCAAGGCGCTCGGGAGCTTGGCGAAACTGATCTTCACGTGATCGGGCATTAGCGCACCTTGCTTGGGGCTTCGCAGTCGTTCGCCCTTCTTTAGCCGAATGCAGGCCGGGCGACGAGACCGAAACCGGCGCGACGATAAAGCCGACCTGCCCGATTTGCGCCCGATCGCGCGGGCATTTATTCATCGGGGTGAGGACGGCCTCGCCAGGGCGGCGGACGTTTGGCAGAAGGATTGGGGAACGCCGCTCGATGAATCGCCTGGACCGCTATGTGTTCCGTTCGGCCGCCTCGGCCTTCCTCGGAACGCTGCTCGTGCTCACCCTGATGATCTGGATCACGCAGGCGCTGCGTGAGCTCGACATCATGACCACGCAGGGCCAGACCATCCTCGCCTTCGTCTTCATCACCAGCCTCGCCCTTCCCGCGCTCATCCTCGGCCTGGCGCCGGCGGCGCTGTTCATGGCGGTCGCCTACACGCTCTTCCGCATGAACAGCGATTCGGAGATCGTGGTGTCGAGCGCGGCCGGCATCTCGACCTGGCGGTTCCTGCGCCCGCTGGTGATCCTGGCGCTCATCGTGGCGGCGTGCTGCGCGGTGCTGTCGCTGGAGCTGGTGCCGGCGGCGATGCGGCAGTTCCGCTTCGAGATCTCGCGCGTGCGCGCCGACGTCGTGGCCTTCATAGCCCAGCCGGGACGCTTCACCACGCTCGCCGACGGCATGGTGTTCCATGTGCGCGAGCGCAACGCCAACGGCGTGCTCGGCGGCATCTTCATCAACGATGCCCGCGACCCGAAGCAGACGAACACCTATCTCGCCGAGCGCGGCCAGGTGGTCGACAGCAAGGACGGCACCTTCCTCATCCTCGAGGAGGGCGCCATCCACCGGCGCACGCCGGGCAAGCCGGACAGCAACGTGGTCGAGTTCCAGCGCTACGCCTTCGACCTGTCGCCTTTCACCTCGAACGGCGAGACCACAGTCTACCGCGCGCCGGAGCGCTCTTTCCGCGAGCTTCTCAACCCGGATCCGAAGGATTACGTCTATATCCTTGAGTCCGGCCGCTTCACGGAGGAGCTGCACCGTCGGCTCTCGCTGCCGCTCTACGTGCTCGCCTTCTTCGGCATCGCCTGCGCCGCCCTCGCCGAGCCGCGCACGACCCGCGAAGGCCGCGGCCTCGCCTTGGCGGCGACCACACCTTTTGTCATCGTGCTGCAGGTCACCAGCTTCGGCCTCATCAACCAGATTCGCGGCAACCCGGGCGTGATCCCCTTCGTCTACCTCGTGCCGGCGGTCTTCATCATCGGCTCCGCCCTGTCGCTGAGCGGCCGGTTCAAGCCGCGCATGCCCGAGGCGATGCGTCGCCAGATCGACCAGTTCGCGCAGCGTGTCGTGCGCGCAACGGTGAACTGAGCCATCCCATGCGTACGAGACAGCGACAACCGACAACCTGCGGAGCCCTGAAGTGATCGGGCGCACGCTCGGGGTCTATTTCGGCCGGCGCTTCCTTGGCGCCGTGCTCGGCATCTTCGTCGGGTGCGCCGGCCTCATCATGCTCATCGACCTGCTCGAATTGTCGCGGCGCGTCGGCGAGCGCGACGTCGACATCGGCACGCTGATGCTGCTCGTCGTCTACCGCATGCCGTTCTTCACCGAGCAGCTCCTGCCCTTCGCGGTGCTGTTCGGTGCCATCGGCACGTTCCTGACGCTGTCGCGGCGGCTGGAGCTGGTCGTCGCCCGCGCCTCCGGCATCTCGGCGTGGCAGTTCATCGCACCCGCATGCCTGCTCGCGCTGCTGCTCGGGGTATTCTCGACGACCGTCTACAATCCGGTCTCGGCCGACTTCAAGGACCGTGCCAGCCGGCTGGAGGCGGAGATCTTCAACCGCCAGACCGGCCTGTTCGCCATGACCACCGGCGGCTTCTGGATGCGTCAGCAAAGCGTGGACGGCCAAGCCATCATCCAGGCGGCGGCGACCAGCGACGGCGGGCGGCAGCTCACCGGCGTCAACGTCTTCCTGTTCGGCGAGGACGACAAGCTCACCGAGCGCATCGAGGCGGTGCGAGCCATCCTCGAATCCGGCGCATGGCGGCTCGAACATGCGCGCGTCTTAACTCCTGGCATAGGGTTGCAGGAGTACGATAAGTACATGCTCGCGACCAACCTCACCCCGAATCAAGTCCAGGAAACGCTTCAGAGCGACACCGTGCCGTTCTGGCAGCTGCCGGCGGCGATCGATGCCGCGACCCGCGTGGGCTTCGGCGCGGAGCGCTACCGGCTGCAGTATCAGAGCCTGCTGGCGCGCCCCATGCTGCTGCTGGCGATGGTGCTGATCGCGGCCTCGGTGAGCCTGCGCGTGTTCCGCTTCGGCGGCATCGGGCAGACGATTCTCGGTGGCGTCGCCGCCGGCTTTCTGCTTTATGTGTCTACCAAGCTCGCCGAAGACCTCGGTGAGGCCGGGATTGTGCATCCCGTTATTGCAGCGTGGTTTCCAGCGGTCGTTGGGGCATTGATGGGCATTCTCATCCTGCTTCATCGGGAGGACGGATGAAGGTCGGCAACCTGTACGCCGGCCAGGCTGACATGGTGAGCAAGCGTCGTTCCCGCTGGCTCTCTGCGTCCGCTTGTTGGCTGTTCTTCGCGGTGAGTTCCTCTACGCTGGTTGCGTTCGCTCCGGCGCAGCCGGCGCATGCTCAGAACGCCGGCGGCACGCCCGCCATGGCGAACGAGTTGCTGGGGAACCGCCAGACCGATCCCAATGCCAAGATGCTCGTGACCGCCGATGAGCTGGTCTACGACAACACGCGCAACGAGGTGATCGCCGAGGGCAACGTCCAGATCTATTACGACGGTGCCGTGCTCGAGGCGCGCCGGGTCGTCTATGACCGGGCGAACAATCGTCTGCGTGCCGAGGGCGGCGTCCGTCTCAAGGACAAGGACGGCACGGTCATCACGGCGGACAATCTCGACCTGACGCAGCAATTCACCGACGGCTTCGTCAATTCGCTGCGCATCGACACGCCCGACAACATGCATTTCGTCGCCGCGCGCGCCGACCGCTCCGGCGGCGACACCACGGTGCTGACCAGCGGCGCCTACACGCCGTGCGAACCCTGTAAGGAGAACCCGCAGAAGCCGCCCCTGTGGCAGGTGCGGGCCGCTAAGATCATCCACAAAGAAAAAGAACAGATGATCTACTTCCAGGACGCCCGGCTGGAGTTCCTGGGCGTGCCGATCGCCTGGACGCCCTATCTCGAGGCGCCCGACCCGACGGTGAAGCGCAAGTCCGGCTTCCTGATCCCGCAGTTCATCAACAGCTCGGAGATCGGCTACGGGATGACCATCCCGTATTTCTGGAACATCGCGCCCAACATGGACGTGACGTTCTCGCCGCTCTTCGTCTCCAAGCAGGGCGTGATGCTCGACGCCGAGTTCCGCCACAGGCTGGAGACCGGCAGCTACAGCATCCGCGCCGCCGGCATCGAGCAGCAGGACAAGGACGAGTTTCTCGGCCAGCCCGGCTATCGCGACCAGCGCGGCATGGTCGAGACCCACGGCCGCTTCAACATCAACCAGAACTGGTACTGGGGCTGGGACGGCTGGCTGGTCTCGGACGAGACTTTCCTAGGGGACTACAACCTCATCAGCGAAAGCGTCCGCGAGGTGACCTCGCAGCTCTACCTCGTCGGCCAGGGCGACCGCAGCTATTTCGACGCCCGGGCGATGTATTTCACCGGCCTGACCTCCTATGACGTTCAGGACCAGCAGCCGGTCGTCCATCCGGTCATCGACTACAGCAAGACGCTGGGCGAGTCGGTGTTCGGCGGCCAGTTTAGCTACGACTTCAACCTGACCAGCCTGAGCCGCCAGGAGATCGACCTGCGCGCCACCTCGGCGCTGTACGCCCCGCTCTTCCCGACGCTCTTCGACGGTCCCACCAACCAGTGCGACCTCGGCCGCATCCCGCCCGGCGTGAGCGTGCGCGAAGCCTGCCTGATGCGCGGCATGGCCGGCAGCTACACCCGCGCCTCCGGCGTGGTCGACTGGCGCCGCACCTTCATCGACGCGGCGGGCCAGACCTGGACGCCGTTCTTCAACATGCAGCTCGACCTCGCCTCGGTGCAGACCGAGGCGGAGGACTATCCGTGGCTGCCCAGCGGTGACGACTCGCTCGTGCGCGCCATGCCGGCCGTCGGCCTGGAGTACCGCTACCCCTTCATCTCGACGCAGAGCTGGGGTACCCAGACCATCGAGCCGATCGCCCAGGTCATCATCCGTCCGGACGAGACCGACATCGGCCGGTTCCCGAACGAAGACGCGCAGAGCCTGATCTTCGACGACACCAACCTGTTCGAGATCAGCAAATATTCCGGCTATGACCGCGTCGAGGGCGGCGGGCGCGCCAATGTCGGCATTCAGTACACCGCCAACTTCAACAATGGCGGCCAGGTCAACGCCCTCTTCGGCCAGTCCTACCAGCTGTTCGGCCTGAACTCCTATTCGGAGTTCGACATGGCCAACACCGGCGCGGAATCGGGCCTCGAGGACGACACCTCCGACTACGTCGCGCGCCTCTACTACCAGCCGACCAAGAACTTCTCGGTGATCAACCGCTTCCGTTTCGACCACGACGACTGGTCGGTGCAGCGCTACGAGGTCGAGGGCCGCGCGGTGATCGACAAGCTGTCGGTCTCGGCCCTGTACGGCCTCTACACGGCGCAGCCGCTGCTCGGCTATTACGAGGAGCGCGAAGGCATCCTCGGCACCGGCACGCTCAAGCTGAACGAGAACTGGAGCCTGCGGGCCGCCGCCCGCTACAACCTCAACCTCGACGAGATCGACTACACGCTGTTCGGCATCTCTTATGTCGACGAGTGCTTCGGCCTCGCGCTGAGTTATCGCTCGGACTATACCGAGAGCGGCAACCGCGAGCGGGTCGACACGGTGCTGGTGACCATCACCCTGAAGACGCTCGGCGAAGCGGGCTTCTCCTCCGACGTAGGCTCCGTCCTCGGTTCGGACAACTAGCCCCCGGCGTCGCATTGACGCCACATCCGCCGATCAGAAAGCGCCGATCGGCGGAACGCCAAGGATGCCGCCGCACGGCGGGAAGGAAGAACGGGACGCAAAAAATGCTCGCAGGGGCCTGGATACGGGATGGTTGGCGTGCCGGCCGTCGTCTGATCGCCGAGCGGGCGGCCCGGACCCTGGTCGCCGGCATGGTCGCCGCTTGTGCCCTTATCGCCCTCCCCGGCGCCGCCAGTGCCCAGGGGATCCTCGTCATGGTGCAAGGTCAGCCGATCACCAGCTTCGACGTGGCGCAGCGCATCAAGCTCGCCCAGCTGACCGAACGCGTGTCGCTGAGCCAGAAGCAGGCGCTTGAGGACCTGATCGACGAGCGGCTCAAGATCATCACCGCCGAGCGCGGTGGGGTCACCGCCGACAAGGACGAGATCGAGAAGATGTTCGCGCGTATGGCGAACCGCTCCGGCCGCACGCCCGATCAGCTCACCCAGGCGCTCACCCAGTCCGGCCTCGACGCGCGCATGTTGAAGACCAAGATGCGCGCCGACTACGTCTGGAACAGCTATGTGCGCGGCCGCTACTCCTCGGCCGCCACGGTGCGCGATTCCGACGTGTTCGCCGCACTGCAGACCAAGGGCGAGGACCTCACCAAGGCCCAGCGCACCACCGAATACACCATCCGCCAGATCGTTCTCGTCGTCGGCCGCACGGCCAACCCGGCGCAGCGCTCGCAGCGCATGGCCGAGGCCAACGGCCTGCGCAAGAGCTTCACCGACTGCGACGCCGGCGTCGCCACCGTCCGCGGCATGCGCGAGACCGTGGTGCGCGACCCGGTCATCCGCACTTCCGCCGACATGAGCGAAGGCGTGCGCAAGCTGATGAACGAAACGCCGATAGGCCAGCTGACGCCGCCCGAAGTCACCCGCGCCGGCATCGAGATGGTCGCCATCTGCGCGCGGCGCGAGGTCGTCGGCGAGAGCGCGCAGAAGCGCGAGGTCCGGGCCGAGCTCGAGAACAAGCAGTTCGAAACCGTCTCCAAGCGGCTTCTGGCGGAAGCCCGCAAGGGTGCCATGATCCAGTATCGCTGACACGACGATGGCGCCCTCCCCGTCTCCCGTGCTGGCGCTGTCCTCGGGCGATCCCGCTGGCATCGGACCCGACATCGCGCTGGAAGCGTGGATGCTACGCGCCGAGCGCGGTCTGCCGCCCTTCCTCGTCACCGGCGACCCTGAACTTCTACGTGCACGCGCGGAGCTTCTCGGCCTCGCCGTGCCGGTGGAGGAGAGCACGCCGGAGGAAGCCTCCCGCCTGTTTCTCACCGCCCTGCCAGTCCTGCGGGCCGGGCCGCGCGTCACCGCCACTCCCGGACGGCCGGATGACAGCAGCGCGCCGTCCGCACGCGCCGCCATCGACGCGGCGGTCGCGCTGGTTCAGGCGGGCCGCGCCAGCGCCATCGTCACTAACCCGATCTCAAAGGCTGTGTTCTACGCCGCTGGCTTCACCTTCCCCGGCCACACCGAATATCTCGCCCACCTCGCCGGCAATCCGGCGCCGCGCGCGGTGATGATGATCTGGTCGACGGATCTCGCCGTCGTGCCGGCCACCATCCATGTGCCGATCGCCGAGGTGCCGCGCCTGTTCACGCAGGAGCTGCTGGTCGAGACCGGGCGCATCGTCGCCCGCGACCTCATGCGCCGCTTCGGTATCG
Source organism: Xanthobacteraceae bacterium (assembly GCA_029239875.1). Classification (GTDB taxonomy): domain Bacteria; phylum Pseudomonadota; class Alphaproteobacteria; order Rhizobiales; family Xanthobacteraceae; genus Ancylobacter. The sequence continues at coordinate 139,836 of JARBUD010000003.1, forward strand.
CGAGCCCGCGCCTCGTCTTCTGCGGCCTCAATCCGCATGCCAGTGAAGACGGCACGATCGGGCAGGAGGACGAGAAGGTCACCCGCCCCGCCGTCGAGGCGCTGCGCCACGAGGGTATCGACGCGCGCGGTCCGCTGCCGGCCGACACGCTGTTCTATCCCGCCGCGCGGCGGACCTACGACGTCGCCATCGGCGCCTATCACGACCAGGTGCTGGCGCCGGTGAAGACGCTCGCCTTCGACCGCGCGGTCAACGTCACGCTCGGGCTCCCCTTCGTGCGGACCTCGCCGGACCACGGCACCGCCTTCGACATCGCCGGCACTGGCCGCGCTGATCAGTCGAGCCTGATCGAGGCGCTCCGGCTCGCCCGCCGCCTCGCCGAGCGCGACCGCGCGGCGGCAAGCGCGCCCCCGGCTCTCGGCGCGCCAGCGTGAGCCCGAGATGAGCGTCGACGATCTCCCGCCGCTGCGCGAGGTGATCCGCGAGCACGGCCTGTCGGCGCTGAAATCGCTGGGGCAGAACTTCCTGCTCGACCTCAACCTCACCGCCAAGATCGCCCGCACCGCCGGCCGGCTGGAGGGGCTGACCGTCATCGAGGTCGGCCCCGGTCCTGGCGGCCTCACCCGCGCGCTGCTGGCACTCGGTGCCGACAAGGTGATCGCCATCGAGCGGGACCACCGCTGCATCGCCGCGCTCACCGAGGTCGCCGCGCATTATCCCGGACGGCTGGAGGTGGTGGAGGGCGACGCGCTCTCCGCCGACTATGCGGCGCTGGTGCCGCCCGGCACCCGCGCGGCCATCGTCGCCAACCTGCCCTACAACATCGCGACGCCGCTACTGGTCGGCTGGCTGTCGAGCGATCCCTGGCCGCCCTGGTATGAGAGCCTGACGCTAATGTTCCAGCGCGAGGTGGCCGAGCGTATCGTCGCCGCGCCGGGCACCGATCACTACGGCCGGCTCGCCGTGCTCACCGGCTGGCGGGCTCAGGCCCGCATCGCCTTCGACGTGCCCGCCTCCGCCTTCGTACCGCCGCCGAAGGTCACCTCCTCCGTTGTTCACATCATTCCGCGTGAAAAACCCCTGCCCTGCGAATTGAAGGCTTTGGAGCGGGTGACGGAAGCCGCCTTCGGCCAGCGCCGCAAGATGCTGCGCCAGAGCCTGAAGAGCCTCGGCGTCGACACGGGGGAACTGCTGGCCGCCGCCGGCATCGAGCCGACCGAGCGCGCCGAGCGCATCCCGGTCGAGGGCTTCGTGGCGCTCGCCAATGCGTGGATGGCGATGCGGGGGGCGGTTCCGACTTCTACCCATGCACCCTCATCCTGAGGTGCAAGCGCAGCGAGCCTCGAAGGATGGTCGCTTAGGCGCGCCGGGATAAGCATCCTTCGAGGCCCGGCTTAGCCGGGCACCTCAGGATGAGGTTGTTCAGGACACGAGAGAACTGCGGGTCGGCCGTTCAGGGAGTCAGCGTCACCAGTTCCTGGTCCAGCCGCTCGATGATCGGCGCGAGGTCAAGTTGGCGCTGACGGCGCAGGCGCTCGGCGGCGAGGATGGCCTGCAGGTTGATGAAGGTCGTGTTCAGGTCCTCGTTGACCAGCACGTAGTCGTACTCCTCCCAGTGCGCGATCTCGGTGCGGGCGTTCTTCAGCCGCTTCTCGATCACGCCCGAGGCGTCCTCCGCCCGCCGCTCCAGCCGCGTCTTCAGCTCCGTGGCCGAGGGCGGCAGGATGAACACGCCGACGATATCGGCCCGCATCTTCTCGTAGAGCTGCAGCGTCCCCTGGTAGTCGATGTCGAACAGCACGTCCTTGCCGGCCGCTAGCGCCGTCTCCACCGGCTCGCGCGGCGTGCCGTAGAAATTGCCGTGCACCTCGGCCGATTCCAGCAGGTCGCCGGTGTCGCGCAGCTTCTCGAAGCGCTCGCGCTTGATGAAGTGGTAGTGAATACCCTCGACCTCGCTCGGACGCCGGTCGCGCGTGGTGACGGACACTGAAAGACGCATCTCGGGATGCTCCTTCAGGAGCAGCTGGGCCAGCGTCGACTTGCCCGCGCCCGAAGGCGAGGACAGCACCAGCATCAGCCCGCGGCGCGCGACCGAAATGGCGGGTGGGTTGATCATGCGCGTCGCCTCACTCGATGTTCTGGACCTGCTCGCGGAACTGCTCGACGAGCCCCTTCAGCTCCAGCCCGATCGCTGTCAGCGACACGTCGTTGGCCTTGGAGCAGAGCGTGTTGGTCTCGCGGTTGAACTCCTGCGCCAGGAAGTCGAGACGGCGCCCGACCGCCCCGCCCTCGCCCAGCATGGCGCGCGCGGCGGCGACATGGGCGACCAGCCGGTCGAGCTCCTCGCGCACGTCGACCTTGGAGGCCATCAGCAGCGCCTCCTGATGCAACCGGTCCGGGTCGAAATTCGCACCCGAATCCATCAGCACGCGCAGCTGCTCGTTGAGCTTGGCGCGGATCGCCTCGGGCTGGCGAGCCGGATTGGCTTCGGCGGCGGCGGTGAACGCGGCGATGCCGTCGAGCCGCTCGCCCAGCACTATGCCGAGCGCGGCGCCTTCCTGCGCCCGCATGGCGGCGAGGTCGGCCAGCGCCTTCTCGAAGCCGGCGACCACCGCCGCCTCGGCGGCGCGGCGCTCCTGTTCGCTCTCCTCGGCCTCGCTGATCTCCATCACGCCCTTCAGGCCGAGCAGGCTCTCCAGCCGCACCGGCGGGGCGTCGAGTTCGGCGGCAACCTTGCGCACCGAACGGGCAACGGCGCGCAGCACATCCTCGTTGATGCGCACGCTGACCTCGGGGTCGGAGCGGGTCATGGAGAGGCTGGCGTTGACGTTGCCGCGGGCGAGCACGCGCGAGGCGATCTGCTTCAGCCCGGGCTCAAGCCCTTCCCAGCCGGCGGGCAGGCGCAGCCGGACGTCGAGGCCCTTGCCATTGACCGACTTCAGCTCCCAGGCCCATCCCCACGCGCCACTGGTGCCCTGCGTGCGTGCGAAGCCCGTCATGCTGGCAAGCGCCATTCTCTTACCCCTTGCCCGCCCCCGATCCACTGCGATCCCCGGCGGCGGGCGGAACATAACGGCGCCTGCCCCACGCCTCAAGCGAGGCGTGCGATATTGCCGTGGGCGGTGCGGGAGGTGGCGTCAGTCGACCTCGTGCGGCACACCGGTATTGCCCGAGGTGCCAGCCGGAGTACCCGCCGCATTCTGGTCGCGCTCGATCTGCCGCCAGCGGGTGACGTTCTTGTTATGCTGGTCCAGCGTCTCGGCGAAGGCGTGCCCACCCGTGCCGTCGGCGACGAAATAGAGGTGCTTGGTCTTGGCGGGGTTGGCGGTCGCCTCCAGCGAGGCGCGACCGGGATTGCCGATCGGCCCCGGCGGCAGGCCGACGATGGCGTAGGTGTTGAAAGGCGTGGGGCTGGTGATGTCGGTGCGGGTGATCGGCCGGTCGAGCCGGCCCTTCCCGCGCACGAGGCCATAGATGATGGTCGGGTCCGACTGCAGCTTCATCTTCTTGTTGAGCCGGTTGACGAACACCGCCGCCACCATCGGGCGCTCCTCGGCGACGCCGGTCTCCTTCTCGACGATGGAGGCGAGGATGACGAGTTCCTCCGGCGACTTCAGCGGAATGGAAGGATCGCGCTTCTCCCAGATCTGCTTCAGCTCGGCGTCCTGCGTGCGCGCCATGCGGCGCAGCACGTCTTCGCGCGAGGTGCCGCGCGTGATCTTGTAGGTGTCCGGCATCAGACTGCCCTCGCGCGGCACCTGGCGGATCGAACCGGAGAGCTCCGGCACCTCCATCAGCCGCTGCACGATCTGGTCGCTGGTCAGCCCCTCGGGGATGGTGACAGTGTATTCCAGCACCTTGCCCGACACGATGGTGTCGAGCACCTGCGCGATCGAAGCGCCCTGCGGGAAAGCGTACTCGCCGGCCTTGAGCTTGCCGGAGGCACGCGTGCCGACCGCCGCGCCGACGAAGACCCATTTGTCGGCGATCACGCCCTGCTTCACCAGGAGATCGGCGATGTCCATCACGCCGTACTCATTCGGCACGATCACCGCCTTGTCCTGGGCGAGCGGACCGGGCGCGCGGTAGCGGGCATCGCCGATCCACAGCGCGCCGCCGCCGAGCACGATGACGGCCAGGAGCAGGGTGAAGATGGCGCTGCCGGCGGCGATCACCGGGTGGTGCGCGCGGCGCGACGCCCGGTAACGGTCAGGCGTCTGCCCCGGAGGGGCGGAAGCGGGAGCGCCGGTCGGCGTCGGAGAAATCTCGTCGGTCATCGGGGCCTCGCCGAACGTTCACGGGCGCACAACGCCGAGGCATGTCCGGCGGAAGCTGAACGGCTTCCGCGATGAGAACGTGCCCTGGCTCGTTGAACCTGGAGCCGTTTCCCGCCGCCCGGATGATTCCACCCGAGCCGGGGAGACTCCCCGGCAGACTACCCGAAAAAATGGCGAAAGCGGGAAGCCCGCCGGCCGGGAAAAGCGCGCTTTCCCCGGCAAGTGACGCGGGGTCGCGTCAGTTGGCGTGGCGCTTGAAGACCAGCGAGGCGTTAGTGCCGCCGAAGCCGAAGGAGTTCGACAGCGCGTAATCCACCTTGCGCTCGCGCGCCCTGTGCGGAACGAGGTCGAGCGGTGTCTCGACGGAGGGATTGTCGAGATTGATCGTCGGCGGCGCGATCTGATCGCGAATCGCCAGCAGCGAGAAGATCGCCTCCACCGCGCCGGCAGCACCGAGCAGGTGGCCGATGGCCGACTTGGTAGAGGACATCGAGGCCGTCGCCGTCGCGTTGCCGAGCAGGCGCGTCACCGCGCCAAGCTCGATCTCGTCGGCCATGGTCGAGGTGCCGTGGGCGTTGATGTAGTCGATTTCGGAAGGCGAGATGCCCGCCCGCTTCAGCGCCGCCTGCATGCTGCGAAAGGCGCCGTCACCGTCCTCGGACGGGGCGGTGATGTGGAAGGCGTCGCCCGACATGCCGTAGCCGACAATCTCGCCATAGATCTTGGCGCCGCGCGCCAGCGCGTGGTCGAGCGCCTCGACCACGACGACGCCGGCGCCCTCGCCCATGACGAAGCCGTCGCGGTCCTTGTCATAGGGGCGCGAGGCCTTCTCTGGCGTGTCGTTGAAGCTGGTCGACAGCGCGCGGCAGGCGGCGAAGCCCGCCATGCCGATGCGGCTGATCGACGATTCGGTGCCGCCGGCCACCATGACGTCGGCATCGCCCAGCATCACGAGCCGGGCAGCGTCGCCGATGGCGTGGGCGCCCGTCGAGCAGGCGGTGACGACGGCATGATTCGGACCCTTGAGCCCGTGCTCGATCGACACATAGCCGCCGGCGAGATTGATCAGGCGGCCGGGGATGAAGAAGGGCGAGACGCGGCGCGGCCCGCGCTCCTTGAGCAGCAGGCTGGTCTCGGCAATGCCGTTAAGGCCGCCGATGCCGGAGCCGATCAGCACGCCGGTCGAGATCTGCTCTTCATAGGTCGAAGGATGCCAGCCAGCATCGTTCAGCGCCTGGGTCGCCGCCGACATCGCATAGATGATGAAGTCGTCGACCTTGCGCTGCTCCTTCGGCTCCATCCACTCGTCGGCATTGAAGGTGCCGTCCGAGCCGTCGCCGCGCGGAACCTGGCAGGCGATCTTGGCGGGCAGGTCCTCGACCTCGAAGTTCTCGATGCGGCGTGCGCCGCTCTTGCCTTCGAGAATGCGGCTCCAGCTGGTGTCGACGCCGCAACCGAGCGGCGTCACCATGCCGAGGCCGGTAACGACGACGCGCCTCATCCGATGTCTCCGGAGAACTTCATGCTGCCGTGTGGCGCCGCGGCGGGGAACCGCCGCAGCGCGCGAGGGGCCGTCAGGCCGCGTTCTTTTCCAGGAACTTGATGGCGTCGCCGACCGTCAGGATGGTTTCGGCGGCGTCGTCCGGGATCTCGCAGTTGAACGCTTCTTCAAAAGCCATGACCAGCTCGACCGTGTCGAGGCTGTCAGCGCCGAGGTCGTCGATGAAGCTGGCATTCTCGGTAACCTTCTCGGGCTCGACGCCCAGATGCTCGGCTACAATCTTCTTCACGCGCTCGGCAATATCGCTCATCGGTTCACCCTCGTCCGTATCCGGAGGTTTGCTACGTTGTTCCATCTGGCCCCCGCGCGAACGCGGTGTAGGCGGCCTGTTTTCTGCCCCGATTACAGGAGGTGCCCGGACATTTCCGCGTCTCTTACGCGGCGTCCGCCCCTGTGAGCCGTGGCGGTCGTTAGCACACTTCAACCGGCAAAACCAGCGCCCTAAGGCAAGGTCCCATGCGGCTTTGGTGGCCTTAAATCAGATCATGGCCATCCCGCCATTCACGTGCAGCGTCTGGCCCGTGACATAGGCGGCCTCGTTGGAGGCGAGGTAGACGGCGGCGGTGGCGATATCCTCCGGCGTACCCAGCTTGTTGGCCGGCACGGCGGCGAGGATCGCCTGCTTCTGCTTGTCGTTCAGCACGTCGGTCATCGGCGTGGCGATGAAGCCCGGCGCGATGCAATTGACCGTCACGCCGCGGGCGGCGACTTCCTTGGCCAGCGCCTTGGACATGCCGATCATGCCGGCCTTGGCGGCGGCATAGTTGCCCTGCCCGGCATTGCCGGTGACGCCCACCACCGAGGTGATGCCGATGATGCGGCCGGTGCGCCGGCGCATCATGGAGCGGGCGGCGGCGCGGGTCAGGCGGAAGCCGGCGGTGAGGTTTACCGCGATCACCTGGTCCCACATCTCGTCGGTCAGGCGGACGAACAGGCCGTCACGGGTGATGCCAGCATTGTTGACGAGGATGTCGAGCTCGCCCAGCGTCTCCTCGGCCTGCGGCACCAGCGCCTCGACCTGCTCCATGTTGGACAAGTCGCAGGGCAGCACATGGACGCGCTCGCCGAGTTCGCCCGCCAGCGTTTCCAACACTTCGCGGCGGGTGCCGGAGATGGCGACCGTCGCACCCTGGGCATGCAGCGCCTTGGCGATCGCGCCGCCGATGCCGCCGGTGGCGCCGGTGACGAGGGCGGTCTTGCCAGTCAGATCGAACACGGGAATCTCCTGAAATCTTTCGCCCGAATCCTCACGCGTCCGCAGGGGCGGCGGCGAAGGCGGCGACATCCTCGGGCGTGCCGACATTCGCGACGGCGATTTGGCGGGCGATACGCTTGGTGAGGCCGGACAGCACCTTGCCAGTGCCGACCTCGACGAGGCGGGTCACACCCTGCTCGGCCATGAAGGCGACGGATTCGCGCCAGCGCACGGTGCTGGTCACCTGCTTCACCAGCAGCGCGCGAATCTCCGCCGGGTCGGTGACCGCCGCGGCGGTGACGTTGGCGACGAGCGGCACCTTCGGCGCGCGCACCTCGACGCCCGCCAAGGCCTCGCGCATGGCATCCGCAGCGGAGGCGATCAGGCTGCAATGGAACGGCGCGGACACGGTGAGCGGGATAGCACGCATGGCGCCCTCGCGCTTGGCGATCTCGCAGGCCCGCTCGACGGCGGCGGCGTTGCCGGAGACGACGACCTGGCCGGGCGCATTGTCGTTGGCGATGTCGCAAACCTCGCCCTGAGCGGCTTCGGCGGCGACGGCGGCGACCTGGTCGAAGTCGAGGCCGAGGATCGCCGCCATGGCACCGGTGCCGACCGGGGTCGCCGCCTGCATGGCGGTGCCGCGCAGGCGCAGCAGCCGAGCGGTGTCGGCGATGGAGATGGAGCCGGCGGCGGCCAGCGCCGAATATTCGCCCAGCGAATGGCCGGCGACGAAGGCGGCGTCGCGCTTCAGGTCGAGCCCGGCCTCGGCCTCCAGCACGCGCAGCGCCGCGAGCGAGGCGGCCATGAGCGCCGGCTGGGTGTTGGCGGTGAGCGTCAGCGTCTCGATCGGCCCGTCCCACATGACGGCCGACAGCTTCTCGCCCAGCGCCTCGTCGACTTCCTCGAACACGGCGCGGGCGACGGCGAACTCATCGGCGAGGGCCTTGCCCATGCCGACCGCCTGGCTGCCCTGCCCGGGAAACACGAAGGCGCTACTCATGACGTGACGAAACCTGCCTGTTAAGAATTAGCGGCGGCAGGAACACTGCCGAGCGCCTCCTGTCAAGTTGCGGGACGGGGACGCGGCGGCGGCGGCAGGCTTCTCAACGCCTTTATATTATTGGGCCGCACGCGCGAGCATCGGGAACTGCGCTGCTGGCGCCGCCCGGCCGCCGCGGCTTGATTTCCGGACATTTTCGCGTATAAGCGCGCGCACTGTCGGTCCCGGCCGGGGGCTGAACGGACGGCTGTGCTTTGGCTTTTGCCTCGCGCGGCAGCGGACCCGAGGGTCTGCGTCGTCCCGTGTCCCCGCCTTCGAGATTGTTCGAGCCTTTCCGGGGCTCGAAGGGCTCGGCGCCGGGACGATGGCCCGCAATCGTGCGGGAATCAAAAGGAAAGGCACGAGACATGGCTCTCTACGAGCACGTGTTCCTCGCGCGCCAGGATGTGACGGCGCAGCAGGTCGAGGAACTCACCGCCCGCTTCAAGGGCATCATCGAGGCGAATGGCGGCTCGGTCACCAAGGCCGAGTACTGGGGCGTGAAGACGCTCACCTACCGCATCCGCAAGAACCGCAAGGCCCACTTCTCCCTGCTCAACGTCGACGCCCCGGCGGCGGCGATCGCTGAGCTGGAGCGTCAGCAGCGCATCGACGAGGACGTCCTGCGCTTCCTGACCATCCGCGTCGAGGAGCTCGAGGAAGGCCAGTCGGTCATGCTGCAGAAGCGCGACCGTGACGACCGCGGCGAGCGCGGCTTCGGCGACCGTGGCTTCGGCGGTGACCGCGGCTTCGGCGGCGGGCGCAGCTTCGGCGGCGGCGATCGCGGCTTCGGCGGCGACCGTGGTGATCGCGGCCCGCGCCGTGATCGTGATGAGGCTCCGGCCAGCGTGGAGACTGAGTGATGGCTTTCGGTGGCACCGGCGGTCCTTCCGCCAACACGGGCGCCCGTCGCCCCTTCTTCCGTCGTCGCAAGACCTGCCCGTTCTCCGGCGCCAACGCCCCGAAGATCGACTACAAGGACGTGCGGCTGCTGCAGCGCTACATCTCCGAGCGCGGCAAGATCGTCCCCTCGCGCATCACGGCGGTCTCCGCCAAGAAGCAGCGCGAGCTCGCCCAGGCGATCAAGCGCGCCCGCTTCCTGGGCCTGCTGCCCTTCGTCATCCGCTGATCGCGTGACGTTTTCGTCCCCGGCTTCGGCCGGGGACACCGACTTTCAGATTTTGCGACAGGCCCGCGGGATGGTCCCGGCGGTCCTTCAGCTGGGGCGGACATGGATCCGCCTCTAACCGCTCGGAGCGGGACAGCTCGTCGATGGTTCAGAACTGGCTCATAGCCTTCGGCGCCGGCGCGGCGTCCGCCCTCCTGGTCGCCACCGTCGCGACCGGCAGCGCCTTGGCTTTGCCGCTGTTCTACCTCGCCCCCCTCCCCGTCCTCATCGTCGGCCTCGGCTGGTCGCATCTCTCGGCGCTGGTCGCCGCCTCGACCGCCGCGGTCGGGATCGGCGTCTTCTTCGGCCTCGATCTGCTGACCGCCTACGTCGCCGGCGTCGGCCTGCCGGCCTATGCACTCGCCTATCTCGCGCTGATGGCCCGCCAGGAGAGGCCGGACGGCCCGTTCGAATGGTTCCCCGTCGGCCGCGTCGTGCTGGCCGCCGCCATCCTCGGCTGCCTTGCCGTCGCCGCGCTGATCCCGCTGGTGGCCGGCAACGTCCAGGGCTACCAGGCGGCGCTACGCGAGATGTTCCAGGCGATGTTCGAGGAGCGCCCAGGGATTCCCGGCGCCGACACCAGCCGGCTGGTCGACCTTCTGGTCATCGTGATGCCGCCGGCCGCCGCCGTCGTCACCATGGTGACCCAGCTCGCCAATCTCTGGCTCGCCGCCCATGCCGCGCGCCTTTCCGGCCGGCTGATGCGGCCCTGGCCAGACCTCGCCGCCATCTCGGTCCCGCGCACGAGCGTCGCGCTGCTGATCGGCGCGCTCATCGCCACCAGCCTCGACGACGGCTTCATCGGCCTGCTGGCGGAACTGCTCGGCGCCACGCTGGTCATGGCCTTCGCCTTCATCGGCCTGGCGACCATCCACTGGATCACCCGCGGCGCGGCGGGGCGCACGCTGGTCATCGCCACGGTGTGGATCGCGGCGCTGGCGCTGGGCTGGCCCTTCGCCGCCCTCGCCTTGCTCGGCATCGCCGAGACCCTCTTCGGCCTTCGCGGCCGCTTCAAGCGCGGGGGGCCAGCCAAGGGGCCGCCCGCGGCCAATGACGGCTGATGCCGAATCCCAAGAAACCGACGAATCGAATGGAGAACTGAAATGGAAGTCATTCTGCTGGAACGCGTGGCCAAGCTCGGCCAGATGGGTGAGGTCGTCCGCGTCAAGGACGGTTTCGCCCGCAACTTCCTCCTGCCCTCGGGCAAGGCGCTGCGCGCCACCAAGGAGAACAAGACCCGCTTCGAGACGATGAAGGCACAGCTCGAGACCCGCAACCTCGAGCTCAAGACCGAGGCGGCCAAGGTCGGCGAGAAGCTCAACGGCACCGAAGTGGTGCTGGTGCGCCAGGCCGGCGAGACCGGCCAGCTCTACGGCTCGGTGTCGACCCGCGACATCGCCGAGGCGCTGACCGCCGCCGGCTTCTCCGTCGCCCGCCACCAGATCGTGCTCAACCACCCGATCAAGACCATCGGCCTGCACGACGTGCCGGTGACGCTGCACCCGGAGGTCGAGGTGACCGTCCGCGCCAACGTCGCCCGCAGCCCCGAAGAAGCGGCGCGCCAGTCGCGCGGTGAAGACCTCACCGTCGTGCGCGACGACGAGGACGAGGACGAGGCCGAATACTTGGAAGAGGCCCCCGCCGAGGCCGGCGACGAGGCTGAAGCCGAGCAGGCCTGAAGCATTTACCCAGCGTAATACGTCGAATTGCGTAGCCCGGCCGTTCGCGGCCGGGCTTTTTTGCATGCTTTTGCAATACGGGGAATGTTGCGACGCGATAGATGTTGTGATGCAATGATATGCAGCATCAAAGACATGCCCAGGGGCTGGGCAGGCGGTCCAAGCGCATGAAAGAGCCTTGGCGGCTTTCCGAGCCGCCGGTGCCGGCGCAGGGGGTCGCTCGTACCGTTGGAGTTGGCCGATGGAACGGTTGCTCTCGCAGGTCCTCGGGCGCCTCGTGCGCCGCGGTTCCCTCACTGTCCTCTTCGCTTCGGGCGCGCAGTCCGTCTATGGCGACGGCACGGGCGATCCGCTCAGCGTGCGCTTCACCTCGGAAGCTTGGCAACGCCAGATCGTCCTCGATCCTGAGCTGAAGTTCGGCGAGGCCTATATGGAAGGCGGCCTCGTCATCGAGGAAGGCGACATGGCCGGGCTGCTCGCCCTGCTGATGGCCCATGTGGGGCTCGGCACCGTCCCGAGCGCCAGCGCCAAGCTCTTGATGAAGCTGCGCTTCGCCTTCCGTCGCATCGCGCAGTTCAATCACCGCGAGCGCTCGCAGAAGAACGTCGCCCACCATTACGATCTCGACGGGCGGCTCTACTCGCTGTTCCTCGATGCCGACCGGCAATATTCCTGCGCCTATTTCGAGCATCCCGGCCAGTCGCTGGACGACGCCCAGCTCGCCAAGAAGCGCCACATCGCCGCCAAGCTGAAGTTCGACAAGCCGGATCTCACCGCGCTCGACATCGGCTGCGGCTGGGGCGGCATGGGGCTCTACCTCGCCGGCAATGCCGGGGCGAAGGTGACGGGCGTCACCCTCTCGCAGGAGCAGCTCGGCGTCGCCAAGTGCCGCGCCGAGGAACGCGGCCTCTCCGACCGTGCCGACTTCCGCCTGCAGGACTATCGCGACGTGCCCGGGCCGTTCGACCGCATCGTCTCGGTCGGCATGTTCGAGCATGTCGGCGTCGGCCATTACGACGAGTATTTCGGCAAGGTGGCGCAGCTCATGAAGGACGACGGCGTGGCGGTGATCCACTCCATCGGCCGCTCGGAAGGCCCCGGCATCACCAATCCCTGGATCGCCAAGTACATCTTCCCCGGTGGCTACATCCCGGCCTTGTCGGAGGTGCTCCCCGCGATCGAGCGCGCCGGGCTGCTGGTCACCGACATCGAGATCCTGCGCCTGCACTATGCCGAGACGCTGAAGGCGTGGCGCGAGCGCTTCCTCGCCCATCGCGAGGAGGTCGAGCGGCTCTATGATTCGCGCTTCGTGCGGATGTTCGAGTTTTACCTCGCCTCCTCCGAGATGGCCTTCCGCCATCAGGGGATGATGATCTTCCAGGTACAGCTGGCCAAGCGCGAGGGCGTGGTTCCGCTTACCCGCAACTACATCGCCGAGGGCGAGGCGGCGCTGAAGCGGATGGAGAAGGAGAGCCGACCGGGCCTGAGACTCGCCGGAGAGTAGCTAAATACCGGCGGCCGGTAGCGCGGTCCCGTCAAGGGAGAAACGGCTTTCCACAGGCCCTCCACAGGACAAAATGGGCCGTGCGCGACTCACCCCGGACTCGGCGTCGGGGTGGGGGTAGCTGTTGAGGCAACCGATCCGCAGCCGGAACCGAAATGCTCGATTCTCCCGCCCGCCCGCAGGCGGCGTCCGACGCCAGCTACCGTACCGCCCCGCACAACGTCGAGGCGGAGCAGGCGCTGTTGGGCGCCATCCTCGTCAATAACGAGGCGTTCTACCGGGTGTCGGACTTCCTGGAGCCGCGGCATTTCTTCGAGCCGATCCACGTCGCCATCTACGAGACCACCGCAGCGCTGATCCGCGCCGGCAAGGTGGCAACTCCGGTGACGCTGAAGACCTTCCTGCCCGCCGATTTCGATGTCGCCGGCCTGACCGCGCCACAATACCTCGCGCGCCTCGCCGCCGAGGCGACTACCATCATCAACGCCGAGGACTACGGTCGCACCATCTACGACCTGTCGGTGCGCCGCGACCTGATCGCCATCGGCGAGGAGATCGTCAACGAGGCCTATGAGGCCGCGATCGACGCCACCCCGCAGGACCAGATCGAGGATGCGGAGAAGCGGCTCTACGAGCTCGCCGAGACCGGCCGCTACGATGGCGGCTTCCTGAAATTCAACGACGCGCTCAAGGAAGCGGTCGACATGGCGAGCCGCGCCTTCCAGCGCGACGGGCACCTGTCCGGCACCGCCTCGGGGCTCGACGACCTCGACCACATGATGGGCGGCCTGCAACCCTCCGACCTGATCATCCTCGCCGGCCGCCCCGCCATGGGCAAGACGTCGCTCGCCACCAACATCGCCTTCAACGTGGCCGCGGCCTACCAATCGGAGACGCTGCCGGACGGCTCGATCCGGCCACTCAACGGCGGCGTGGTCGGCTTCTTCTCGCTGGAAATGTCGGCCGAGCAGCTCGCCACCCGTATCCTCGCCGAGCAAGCCGAGATCGCCTCCTACAAGATCCGCCGCGGCGATATCTCCGAGCACGAATTCGACAAGCTCGCCAGCTGCGCCCAGATGATGCAGACGATCCCGCTCTACATCGACGACACCGGCGGCATCTCCATCGCCCAGTTGCGCGCCCGCGCGCGGCGTCTCAAGCGCCAGCGCGGCCTCGATTTCATGGTGGTAGATTATCTCCAGCTGCTCACCGGCTCCTCCAAGAGCTCCTCGCAGGGCCGCGTGCAGGAAATCACCGAGATCACCACCGGCCTGAAGGCGCTGGCCAAGGAGCTCGGCGTGCCGATCATGGCGCTGTCCCAGCTCTCGCGTCAGGTGGAAAGCCGCGACGACAAGCGTCCGCAATTGTCCGACCTTCGCGAATCCGGCTCGATCGAGCAGGATGCCGACGTGGTGATGTTCGTGTTCCGCGAGGAATATTACCTCAAGAGCCGCGAGCCGAAGGAAGGCACGGAGGAATGGTTCAAGTGGGACCAGGACATGAAGGCGGCGCAGGGCATCGCCGAGATCATCATCGGCAAGCAGCGCCACGGCCCCACCGGCACGGTGAAGGTCGCCTTCGAGGCTCAGTACACCCGCTTCACCACGCTGGCCCAGAACGACCGGCTGCCCGAGCATTGAGTTCGCCATCGTGACCGACCACGACATCCCGCTGAACGAGGCCGGCGGCGTCCTCACCATCGACCTCTCCGCCCTCGCCGCGAATTTCCGCGAGCTCGCCGCCCGCATCGCCCCGGCCAAATGCGCCGCGGTGGTGAAGGGCGACGCCTATGGCATAGGCCTCGTCCCTGCCGCTTCCACGCTGTGGCAGGCGGGCGCGCGCGCCTTCTTCGTCGCCCTGCTGAGCGAGGCGCGCAAGCTGCGCGAGCTGCTGCCCGACGCGGAGATCTTCGTGCTCAACGGCCTGTTCCCCGGCACCGAGGCGGCTTATCAGGAACACGCTTTGCTCCCGGTCCTCGGCAGCGTGCCGGAGATCGAGCGCTGGCAGCAGTTCTGCGAGCGTACCGGCGAGGCGCTGCCCGCCGCGCTGCATGTCGACACCGGAATGAACCGGCTGGGCCTGACCGCGGCCGAGGCGGTGAACGTCGCCGAGGGTCGCGATGAGCTCGGCTTCCCGCTCGCGCTCTTGATGAGCCATCTCGCCTGCGCCGACGAGCCGGATCATCCGCTCACCGCGCGGCAGCTGGAGGATTTCCAGGCCATCGCCGCACTATTCCCGGATGTGCGCGCCTCGCTCGCCAATTCCGCCGGCGTGCTCGGCGATCCCTCGCTTTATTTCGACCTCGTGCGTCCTGGCATCGCAGTCTATGGCGGGCGCCCGCGCGCCGACGTCGCCCCGCTCCGGCCGGTGGTGCGGCTCGATTTGCGCATCGTGCAGATTCGCCACGTGCATGAGGGCGAGACCGTCGGCTATGGCGCTGCGCACACGGCAAGGCGCGAATCCCGCGTCGCCATCCTCTCGGCCGGCTATGCCGACGGCATTCCCCGCCTCGCCAGCGCCTCGGACCTGCGTCCCGGAGCGGAGGCGGTGGTGGCCGGCCACCGCTGCCCGCTGATCGGGCGCATCTCGATGGACCTGCTGGCGGTGGACGTCACCGACATCGACGAGGACGCGGTGGCGCCGGGCGACGTCGCCACCCTGCTCGGCGACGGGCTGGGCCTAGAAGACCTCGCGCGCCATTCCGCGACCATCGACTACGAGATCCTGACCAGCCTCGGCCGGCGCTATCATCGCCGCTGGGTGCAGGGCGCTTGATCCCTGTTTGTTCTCGCGCAGAATGGCGCTAGAACGTCGCTGGTCGATTCACGTTCGGGCTGCTGATCCACCATGGCCAAGCGCGCCGCCTCCTTCATCTGCCAGGTCTGCGGCGCCGCGCACACGCGCTGGCAGGGCAAGTGCGACGCCTGCGGCGCCTGGAACTCCATCGCCGAGGAAGCGGCGCCCGGCGACACCTTGCCGGCGACGCTGCGCGGCGGGCGCAAGGGCCGGCTGATCGCGCTGGAAAGCCTGTCCGGCACCTCCGAGGACGCGCCCCGCATCCGCGTCGGCATCTCCGAGCTCGATCGGGTCGCCGGCGGCGGCCTGGTGCCGGGCTCGGTGCTGCTGATCGGCGGCGATCCCGGCATCGGCAAGTCGACCCTGCTGATTCAGGCCTCGGCGGCGCTGGCGACCGCCGGACACCGCATCATCTATGTCTCGGGCGAAGAGGCGGTGGCGCAGGTGCGCCTGCGGGCCGAACGGCTCGGCCTTGCCGGCGCGGCGGTCGAGCTCGCCGCCGAGACCAATGTCGAGGACATCGTCGCCACCCTGGCCGAGGGCAGGCGCCCCGCTTTGGTCGTGATCGATTCGATCCAGACCATGTGGACCGATACGGTGGAATCCGCCCCCGGCACGGTGACGCAGGTACGTTCCTCGGCGCAGATCCTCATCCGCTATGCGAAGCGCGCGGGAGCGGCCGTCATCCTCGTCGGCCACGTCACCAAGGACGGCCAGATCGCCGGCCCCCGAGTGGTCGAGCACATGGTCGACGCCGTGCTCTCCTTCGAGGGAGACGGTGCACATCATTTCCGCATCCTGCGGGCGCAGAAGAACCGCTTCGGGCCGACCGACGAGATCGGCGTGTTCGAGATGACCGGTCTCGGCCTCGCCGAGGTGGCGAACCCGTCCGAGCTGTTCCTCTCCAACCGCGACCGCGGCGCACCCGGCACCGCCGTCTATGCCGGTATGGAAGGCACGCGCCCGGTGCTAGTGGAGATCCAGGCGCTCGTCGTGCCCACCAGCCTCGGCACGCCGCGCCGTGCCGTGGTCGGCTGGGACCCGAGCCGGCTCTCCATGGTGCTGGCGGTGCTGGAGGCGCGCTGCGGCGTGAAGCTTGGCGCGCATGACGTGCACCTCAACGTCGCCGGCGGCTTCCGCATCACCGAGCCGGCCGCCGACCTCGCGGTCGCGGCGGCGCTGGTCTCCTCGCTCTCGGGCGCGGTACTGCCGCCCGACGGGGTCTATTTCGGCGAGGTCAGCCTCACCGGCGCGGTGCGCGCCGTGCCGCACGCCATGGCCAGGCTGAAGGAAGCGGCCAAGCTCGGCTTCACCCGCGCCGTGGCGCCGGAAGCCAAAGGCTCGGCCAAGGGGAACGGGAACGGCGGCGCCAAGGAGGAGCCTCCGCTTGCCATCGAGACCGTCTCGTCCCTCGGCGACATCGTCGCCGGCATCGCCGCACGAGGCGGGCGCCGGCCCCCGCGCGAACGCCAGGAGGGATAACCGGCGCGAAAGGGATGACGGAAGCGGCCGGCCGCGCTATAGCTCGCGCAGCCCTCTCCTGGGCTCGAATCGTGCAGATTCGCTCAGCCTTCGCCACAAGCTGCCACAGTCACGGTGCGATAGTCTTGACGCTGCTCGACATCATCCTCATCGCCGTGATGGTGATCTCCGGCCTTCTGGCCATGGTCCGCGGCTTCGTCCGCGAGGTCTTCGCCATCGCCTCTTGGGTGATCGCGGCGGTCGTCACGCTCTACGCCTATCCGCACGTCCTGCCGCTCGCCAAGCAGTACATCGCCAACGACACCTTCGCGATGGCGGCGAGCGTGGGCGGCGTCTTCCTCGTCACGCTGCTGATCGTCTCGATCATCACCGTGCGCATCTCCGATCTCGTGCTCGACAGCCGCATCGGCGCGCTCGACCGCACGCTCGGCTTCCTGTTCGGCCTGGCGCGCGGCTTCCTGATCATGGTTGTGGCCTTCCTGTTCTTCAACTGGCTGGTCCAGAACGAGCAGGGCCAGCCCGACTGGATTCGCGACGCGCGGTCCAAGGTGGTCTTGCAAAGTGCGGGTGACTGGCTCATCTCCGTATTGCCGGAAGACCCCGAGACGCTGATACGCGACATCCGCAACTCGCGGGAGGCCGAGCCGACGGAGCCGCCGCCCGAGCCGTTCAATCCGGGACCGGCGCCGGCTGCTCCCGGGCCGGCGAAGCCGGCGCCATAATTCGACCGCGCCCATGGGACAAAGGCATCCCGGGGCGCAGTTGCATTTCAGCATGAGAGCGGGCGCAGCCTCGACTGCGCGGAGCGGAGCGAAGAGTCCATGGCCGACATAGCCGTTGACGAGGTGGTGCCCAAATCGGCTGTAGCCGACGATTTCTACGATGATTACGGCGACACGCTGCGCGAGGAATGCGGCGTGTTCGGCATCTTCGGGCACCCCGACGCCGCCGCCATCACCGCCCTCGGCCTGCATGCCCTGCAGCACCGCGGACAGGAAGCCGCCGGCATAACCACTTATGACGGCAATCGTTTTCACTCCGAGCGCCGCCTCGGCCTGGTCGGCGACGCCTTCTCCGACGGCGAGGCGATCAAGCGCCTGCCCGGCCATATCGCGGTCGGCCACGTCCGCTATTCGACGACCGGCGAGACCATCCTTCGCAACGTGCAGCCGCTCTTCGCCGAGCTCGACGGCGGTGGCTTCGCCATCGCCCATAACGGCAACCTGACCAACGGTCTGACGCTGCGCCGCCAGCTCATCCGCGACGGCGCCATCTGCCAGTCGACCTCCGACACCGAGGTGATGCTGCACCTCGTCGCCCGCTCGAACCGCGCCCGCTTCACCGAGCGCTTCGTCGAGGCGCTGCGCGCCATCGAGGGTGCCTACGCCTTCGTCGGCCTCACCAACAAGAAGCTGGTCGGCGCGCGCGACCCGCTCGGCATCCGCCCGCTGGTGCTCGGCGAGCTCGACGGCCACCCAATCCTGACATCCGAGACCTGCGCTCTCGACATAATTGGTGCGCGCCACGTGCGTGACATCGAGCCCGGCGAGGTCATCGTCTTCTCCTCCGACAAGGTGGAGACGCTGCGTCCCTTCGGCATGGTGCCGCCCCGCCCCTGCATCTTCGAGTACATCTATTTCGCCCGGCCGGATTCCATCGTCGGCGGCCGCCCGGTCTACCAGGTGCGCAAGACCATGGGCATGCAGCTGGCCGCCGAGGCGCCGGCCGATGCCGACGTCGTGGTGCCGGTGCCGGATTCCGGCGTGCCGGCGGCCATCGGCTATGCGCAGGCGTCGGGCATCCCCTACGAGCTCGGCATCATCCGCAACCACTATGTCGGCCGCACCTTCATCCAGCCGACGCAGTCCATCCGCGACCAGGGCGTGCGCATGAAGCACTCGGCCAACCGCTCCGTGGTCGAAGGGAAGCGCATCGTGCTGATCGACGACAGCCTGGTGCGCGGCACGACCTCGGTCAAAATCGTCCGCATGATGCGCGAAGCCGGCGCGCGCGAGGTGCATTTCCGCATCTCCTCGCCGCCGATCACCCACCCGGACTATTACGGCATCGACACGCCGGATCGCGACAAGCTGCTCGCCGCCACGCACGACCTCGAAGGCATGCGCCGCTACATCGGCGCCGACAGCCTCGCCTTCCTTTCCATCGACGGCATTTACCGGTCGATGGGCTTTGAGGGTCGCGACCCGATGCGCCCGCAGTTCACCGACCACTGCTTCACCGGCGAGTACCCGACCCCGCTGACCGACCGCGTCGGCGAGGTGGCCCCCCGCCAGCTCTCGCTGCTGGCCGAAGCGAGCTGACGCGTCATGGTCGAGCTCCACGAATGGCATCGCGGGCGCCTCATCGACCATATCCAGCTCGTGGTGAGCGACCTCGATGCCTGTCGGCGCTTCTACCGCGCCGTGCTCGAGGTGCTCGGCGTGCCATTCGTCGACGGTGAGGGTCATTTCTACGCCGACGAGCTGTTCGTCTCCCCCGGCGAGCCGACCACGGGCCGCGCGCACATCGCCTTCCAGGCGCCGGACGAGGAGACGGTGCAGCGCTTCTACGCCGCCGCCCTGCGCGCGGGTGGGCGCGACAATGGCGCGCCGGGCCTGCGCGACTACCATCCCGGCTACTACGCCGCCTTCGTGCTCGATCCCGAGGGCAACAATATCGAGGCGGTGTTCCATGGGCCGGCCAAACGCTCCGCGCCGTCGGTGGTGCTGACCGACGCGTCGTAAGAAACTTCGAGGAAATCCCATGTCGGACATCTCCGCGGCGGAGACCCGCCCGCTCGCCGGGCGCTACGCCCTCGTCACCGGTGCCACCCGTGGCATCGGCCGCGCCACCGCCCTCGCGCTTGCCGCGGCCGGCGCGCATGTGGTCGCCGTCGGCCGCACCGCCGGCGCGCTGGAGGAACTCGACGACGCGATCGTAAAGGCCGGCTCCACCGCCACGCTGGTGCCGCTCGACATGAAGGACGGCGCCGGCATCGACCGGCTCGGCGGCGCACTGTTCGAGCGCTTCGGCAAGCTCGACGTCTTCGTCGGCAATGCCGGCGTGCTCGGGCCGATCACTCCCCTCGCCCAGGTCGAGCCGAACGAATGGGACGATGCCATCGCGGTGAACCTCACCGCCAACTGGCGGCTCATCCGCTCGCTCGACCCGCTGCTGCGGCTTTCCACCGCCGGCCGCGCGGTGCTGGTCTCCTCCGGCGCGGCGCACAAGGCGCGGGCCTTCTGGGGTCCCTATTCCGTCAGCAAGGCGGCGGTGGAAGTGCTCGCCCGCACCTGGGCCACCGAGGTGATGAACATCTCCAGCCTCAAGGTCAACCTGATCAATCCGGGCCCGATCCGCACCCGCATGCGCGCCAAGGCGTTCCCGAGCGAGGATCCGGAGACGCTGCCCGCCCCTGAGGAGGTCGCGGCGGCGATCCTGTCTCTCTGCCTGCCGAGCTTCGAGGAGACCGGCAAGCTCTACGACTTCCCCAGCCACCGGCTGAAGGAATTCCCCTTTCCGGCCTGACGGCTCCACGCTCGCAGTCCAGCGCATGAAAAAGGGGACGGCCCGCGCCGTCCCCTTCTGATTCCGCGCATCCGATCCGGACGCCCCTAGTCCTTCTCGGCGTAGGGATTGTCCTTCTCGCGCAAAGTGAGCCGTATCGGCACGCCCGGCAGGTCGAAGCTGGCGCGCAGGTTGTTCACCAGATAGCGGACATAGCTCTCCGGCAGCGCGTCGGCGCGCGAGCAGAACAGCACGAAGCTCGGCGGGCGCGCCTTGGGCTGGGTGATGTAGCGCAGCTTGATGCGCCGGCCGGACACCGCCGGCGGCGGGTGGTCGCTCGTCGTGTCGTTGAGCCAGCGGTTCAGCGGGTTGGTGGCGACGCGGCGGTTCCACACCTGGTGTGCCTCGCTGACCGCCCGCACGAGACGGTCGAGCCCCTCCCCGGTCAGGCCGGAGACCAGCACGACGGGCGCGCCCTTGATCTGCGGCAGCCAGTGGTCGGCCTCCTCGCGCATGCGCTTGACGACGCCGGGCTGGTCCTTGACGAGGTCGGCCTTGGAGAGCGCCAGCACCACCGCCCTGCCCTCGCGCTCGGCGAGGTCGGCGATGCGCAGATCCTGCTCCTCGAAGGGATGGGTCGCGTCCATCAGCACCACCACCACCTCGGCGAAGCGGGCGGCGCGCAGGCCGTCGGCGACAGAGAGCTTCTCCAGCTTGTCGTCGATGCGGGCACGCTTCCTCATGCCGGCGGTGTCGAACACCCGCAGCCCCACCCCGTGCCGCTCCACATCGACCGCGATGGAATCGCGGGTGATGCCGGCCTCCGGTCCGGTCAGGAGCCGGTCCTCTCCAAGCAAGGCGTTGATGAGCGTGGACTTGCCGGCATTGGGACGGCCGAGCACGGCGACGCGGATGCGGCGGCCGCCCTCGGTCGCCTCCTCCTCGTCCTCCTCGGCATCGTCCGGCAGGCATTCGGCCAGCGAACGCATGAGGTCGCCCATGCCGTCGCCGTGCTCGGCGGAAAGTTCCACCGGATCGCCGAGGCCGAGCGCATAGGCGTCGAGCGTGCCGCCCTCCGATCCCCGCGCCTCAGCCTTGTTGGCGACGAGGATGGTGTGCTTGCCGGAGCGGCGGGCAAGATCGGCGAAGGCCCGATCGGAAGGCGTGACGCCGGCCTTGGCATCGATCAGGAACAGCAGCACGTCGGCGTCGTCGATCGCCGCCTCGGTCTGCGCCCGCATGCGCCCTTCGAGCGACTCAGCCTTGGCCTCCTCCAGCCCCGCCGTGTCGATGACGCGGAAGGAGAGATGGCCGAGCCGGCCGTCGCCCTCGCGGCGGTCGCGCGTGACGCCCGGCCGGTCGTCGACTAGCGCGAGGCGCTTGCCGACGAGGCGGTTGAACAGCGTCGACTTGCCGACATTGGGCCGGCCGACGATTGCGATGGTCATGGTCATCGGGCGTGGCGCCTCCAATTCGGGCGCATCCTGGCCGCTCGCGCTACTGGGCCGGGGCGGCGGTCGCGCCCGCGGGGGCGGGGTTGGACGGCGTCGGCTCGGCCGACGGCATGCCGTAGGTCGAATTGGCCGGTTGCGGCGGCGCCTGGTTGTAGTCGACGCCCGGTACGCCCTCGGGGAACACCGGCGCGCGCGCGCCCGGCAGCGGCTTCTCGCGCTCGGCGAACGGGTTCAGCGACTCGAGCGTCTCGCAGCCGGCGGCAGCGAGAGCCAGCCCGAGCACGGGAACGAGAAGCAGCGTGCGGCGCAGCCGCGATTTGGCAGGACGCATCGGGCTCACCTCACTGCACGGCGGGCGCCGCGGCCGCCGGCGGCGTCGCGGGAGCGGCTGGAGCGGGGACGGGGATGGAAGCGGCAGCGAGCGTGCGCATCAGCTCGGCGCGCCGGCGCAGGCCCGGCGGTGTCTGGCCGTCGTTGAGAATGCCGCTGAAGGTGTCGGTCGCCGCCTTGAAGTCGCCGGCCTTGTACTGGGCGAGGCCGAGGATCTCGCGCGCGGAGTGGCGGAACGCCCCTTCCGGCGTGTCGAGCGGCTTCATGCGGCCCTCGATATCGGCGAGCGGGGCGGTGTCCACCAGCAGCAGCGCGGCGCGCACCTGCGCGACGTTCTGCATCAGCGGGGCGATCGAGGGATCCTTGCCCAGCGAATCGTATTCGGCGACCGCCTTGGCGGCGTCGGTCTTGGCAAGCTCGGTGGCGGCACGGAAGCGCGCCAGCGCGCGGTAGCCGCTCGTGCCATCCTTCTCCAGCGCCTGGAACGCGGCTTCCGCCTCGGCGGTCTTGCCGTCGGCGGCGAGCTGCAGCGCCGCCTCGAACTGCGCGCCGGCCGCCTGGTCGCGCTGGAGCTTCCACCACTCGTAGCCGCGCCAGCCGGCGACGGCGAGGACGATCAGCACGGCAAGGCCGATCACATAGGCACCGTAGCGGGTCCAAAGGCGATTGAACCGTTCGCGACGCAGGTCCTCGTCGATCTCGTGGAAGATGTCAGCCATGTCGGTCCGTGGAACTCGTCGCAAGGCGCCGGCACACAGGCGCCGGGCGGTATCTGAAAGGCCGGGTAAACTAGCGATGCGGCTTGAACAAGGCAAATCGCGCGGGACGCTCTCCAACGCCCCCGCCAAGCAAGCATCCTTCGAGGCTCGCCTATAGCTCGCACCTCAGCATGAGGTCGCTTGATGTGGAACAACCGACCTCATGCTGAGATGCTCGGGCAAGGCCCGAGCCTCGAAGCACGCAGGTGGCGGCGGACGCTGCCCGCGCCCTCACCCCTTCTTCGGCGCGTAGACGTGCTCCGGGCCGGGGAAGGAACGCGCGCGCACCTCGGAGGCGTAGGCCTCCACCGCCGCGCCGATGGACGGGCCGATGTCGGCGAACTTCTTGACGAAGCGCGGCACGCGGTCGGACAGGCCGAGCATGTCCTCCAGCACCAGGATCTGCCCGTCGCAGGCGGACGAGCCGCCGATGCCGATGGTCGGCGGCGCCACCTCGGCGGTGATCTGCCGGGCCAGCGGCTCGGCCACCGCCTCGATCACGATGGAGAAGGCGCCGGCATCGGCGATGGAGCGGGCGTCGTCGCGGATGAGCTCGGCGCTCGCCTCGTCTCGGCCGAGCGCGCGGAAGGAGCCGAGCGTGTTGATCGCCTGCGGCGTCAGCCCGACATGGCCCATCACCGGCACGCCACGGTCGGCGAGGAAGCGCACCGTCTCGGCCATGCGACGCCCGCCTTCCAGCTTGACGGCGCCGGCGCCGGTCTCCTTCAGCACCTTCGAGGCGGTGGCGAAAGCCTGCTGCGGTGAGCCCTCGTAGGAGCCGAAGGGCAGGTCCACCACCACCAGCGCATGCGCGGAGCCGCGCATCACCGCCTGCCCCTGCAGGATCATCATCTCCACCGTCACCGGCACGGTGGTTTCCATGCCGTGCATCACCATGCCCAGCGAATCGCCCACCAGCATGAAGTCGACATGCGGGTCGATGAGGCGGGCCGTGTGGGCATGGTAGGAGGTCAGCGAGACGATCGGCTCGCCACCCTTCTTCGCGCGGATATCCGGAGCGGTGAGGCGGCGGACGACGGACTGGACGGACATGTCGGGCGGTTTCCTCGTGTTCTTCTAGGGGCTTGTCAGCCCATCACCGGCACCCCGACGACATAGGGGTGGAACCAGAAAGCGAGGACGGCATAAAGCACGAGCCCGGCGACGACCGCAACGACGTCGCCGCTCCAGCCGGCAGGCGCCACGGGCAGCGGCGTGCCGCGCCGCTTCACCGCGATGCGGTCATAGACTGCCCAGGCGAGGATGGCGGCGGCGAGCGTCATGGTGGCCGCATCGCCATTGGCGAGGAGATGCGCCAGCGCCCAGAGCTTCACCGCCACCAGCATGGGATGCTTGAGCCAGGCGCGGATATGGCTCGGCACCAGATAGCCGCCCAGCGCGATGGTAGAGAGCAGCATCAGCGTCGCCGCGATGTGGCGCATCGCGAGCGGCGGCTCCCAGAGCTGGGCCGGGCCGGCGGCGCGCCAGTCGGCATAGCCATAGGCGATCATCAGTACGCCAGCGATCGATACGATGGAGTAGATCGCGCGGTAGGGCAGCAGGCCGAGCTGACCGACGGCGGCGGCGCGCGCGCCGCGCAGGGTCGTGAACACATGCACGGCGATGAACAGCACGAGGCCTGCCAGCATCAGGATCATGGAATGCGCTCCCGGTGGAATCCGGCGCGACGCTAGAGCGTTTCCAGCCTGCGCGCCATCCGTCTCGCGCTCCCCTGCGGCGATCCGCCGAGGCGCGCCGGCGGCAATAAGCGAGGCCGATCATACGGATGTGTAAACCATAGGACGCATCGGCGCTCCCGCACGCACGCAGAGCGTGCCAGAATATCGCCACAATGGGGGATGGGTTGGGGGAGAGCCCGGATGAGGCAGGCCCTTCTTGCGCTCGCGGTTGCAGTGTCGCTCGGCCTTGCGGCGCCGGCCCGAGCGGAAACCGTCGTCGCGACCGGGGCTGGCGCGCCGACGGCCACGCCGCAGAACCTGGTCGCGCCGGGCGTCGCGACCCCGGCAGCGGCGATGCCGCCCGCCTCGCAGGGAACCTCCGCCGGCCTCACGATGCCGGATGCCAAGGCACCCGACACCAAAGCACCGGATGCCAAACCGCAGGATGCCAAACCGCAGGACCCGGCCACGCAGAGCGCGCCGCCGGCTGCCGCCGCCCCCGTCGCCGCGCTGACACCCGCGCCGGTGGTGATCCCGCGCAGCATCGTGGCGCAGATCAACCTGTCGAGGCAGCGCATGGAGGTCACGGTCGACGGCGTGCCGCGCTATAGCTGGCCGATCTCGACCGCCCGCCGCGGCTACCGCACGCCGGTCGGCAGCTACCGGCCGCAGCGCATGTACAGGCGCTATTTCTCGCGCAAATACGACAACGCGCCAATGCCTTACTCGATCTTCTTCAACGGCGGCTATGCCATCCACGGCACCACCGACCTGAAGCGCCTCGGCCGCCCGGCCTCGCATGGCTGCGTGCGCCTGCACCCGAGCAACGCCGCCACGCTGTTCGCGCTGGTAAGGGACTATGGTCCGGGAAATACGCGGATCATTGTCACCCGCTAGCCGCAACCGGTACAAATAATCGCAACCTTCGGCTGCAATCGGTTTGCGAATCCGCGCGCTGGTTGGCAACATGGGGCGGGGAGAACGCTTCATGCTGCTTGATTACGTCACGCTTCTGACGGCCGTCGGCATATCGGCAGCCTGCCTGTCCATCATGATCTTCATGGGCTGGCTGATGGCGCCGAAGGACAGCTATCTCCTCACCTGCTCGCTCGGCGGCGGGCTCGCCGGCATCGGCCTGCTCGTCTACGGCTTCTACGTCGTCAATCCCATCCCCATCATCGGCGTCTCCGCCTTCGCCGTCGTGCTGTGGGGACTGTCGATGCTGGTCGGCGCCGGCTATCGCTTCCGCACCGACCGTTCGCCGCGCAACCTCATCATCGCGCTCGGCGCGGGCAGCTGCGCCGTCGCGCTACCGGCCCTCGCGCTCGGCTACACCGGGCTCGGCTTCGTGCCGATCAACCTCGCCATGGCCGCGCTGATGCTCGCCACCGCCGCCCAGTACTGGGGTACACGGCGGCACGCGCCGTTCGCCATCGCCGGCTTGTGCGGGCTCTACACGGCGATCGCCGCCAGCTTTGTGCTGTGTGCCTTCATGCTGCTGCGGGATGGCAGCCCGGTAATCGAAACGGCGCCGCGTGGCTGGGCGGAGGATCTGTCGCTGCTCGTCATGATCGCCTGCGTGCCCGGCATCGGCGCGGTGACGCTGGCACTGAACCAGGCGCGCATCGCCAGCAAGCACCGGCTCGACGCCATGACCGACCCGCTCACCGGCCTGCTTAACCGGCGCGCCTTGTTCGACGCGGTCGGCGAGCGCCCCATCGCCGAGCGCACGGCGGTGCTGGTGTTCGACATCGACCACTTCAAGAGCATCAACGACCGGCACGGCCATGCGGTGGGCGACCGGGTGATCGCGGTGTTCGCCCGCGCGCTGGAGGAGCAGCGCCCCGCCGCCGCCCATGCCGCCCGGCTCGGCGGCGAGGAATTCGCGCTGGTGCTGCCGGCGGCGACGGCGGAAGGCTCGCTGCGCATCGCCGAGCAGGTACGGCGCAGCTTCTGCACCCTCACCGCCGAGCTCGACATTGCCGGCCTCGCCTGCTCGGCGAGCGCCGGCATCGCCTTTGGCGTTACCCATGGCCGCACCTTCGAGCAGGTGCTGAACGAAGCCGACGCGGCGCTCTACGCCGCCAAGAATGCCGGCCGCAACCGCGTCTTCACCGCCGAGCCGCGCATCGCCACCACCGCCCGCCTGCTGTCGCTGTAAGGCGAGCGTCAGGCGGCCTTCTTCACGTCCTTCACGTCGGTGAAGACGATGCCGGGCCAGCGGTCGCCCGTGTAGCCGATCATAAAGGCCGAGGGGCTGAGGAACACGAGATCGCCGTCGAGGTCCTCTGCGGTGGAGAGCCGGTTGCCGGCGGCAAACTCGTCGACCCGCTTCGGGTCCTCCGCGGACACCCAGCGGGCGAGCTGGAACTCCGACATGTCGAAGCCGACCTCGAGGCCGTATTCCGCCTCCAGCCGGTTCTTCAGCACGTCGAGCTGCAGCGGGCCGACTACGCCGACCAGCGCCGGCGAGCCGTCGGTCGGGCGGAACACCTGCACCACGCCTTCTTCCGCCATCTCCTGTAGCGCCTGCTTTAGCTTCTTCGCCTTCATCGCGTCGGGCAGTTTTACCCGGCGCAGGATTTCCGGCGCGAAGCTCGGCACGCCGACGAAGTTGATCTCCTCGCCCTCGGTCAGCGTGTCGCCAATGCGCAGATTGCCGTGGTTGGGGATGCCCACCACGTCGCCGGCATAGGCTTCCTCGGCGAGTTGGCGGTTCTGCGCGAAGAAGAATTGCGGCGTCGCAAGGCTCATCGGCTTGCCGGTGCGCACGAGCTTGGCCTTCATGCCGCGCTGGAGCTTGCCCGAGCACAGTCGCGCAAAGGCGATGCGGTCGCGGTGGTTCGGGTCCATGTTCGCCTGGATCTTGAAGACGAAGGCCGTCATGCGCGGCTCCTCGGCCTCGACCCTGCGGGCGTCCGCCTGCTGGGCGCGCGGCGGCGGGGCGTAGCGGCCGAGGCCTTCGAGCAGGTCGCCTACGCCGAAATTGCGCAGCGCCGAGCCGAAGAACACCGGCGTCAGATGCCCTTCGAGGAAGGCGCTGAGCTCGAACGGGTTGCAAACCTCGCGCACGAGGGTCAGCTCCTCGTCCAGCGCGGTCTCCTCGAGCGTGACGTTGAGCGCGGCGACCTCCGCCATGCTCATCTGCCGCAGCGGTCCGGTCTTGCCCTCGTCGCCATCGAGCAGGCGCATGCCGCCGGTGGCGATGTCCATCGTGCCGACGAAGTCGCGCCCGCGCCCGACCGGCCAGGTCATCGGCGTGGTGTCGAGCGCCAGCGTCTTCTCGATCTCGTCCAGCAGTTCGAACGGATCGCGGCTCTCGCGGTCCATCTTGTTGATGAAGGTGATGATCGGGATGTCGCGCAGGCGGCAGACTTCCAGCAGCTTGCGGGTGCGCGCCTCGATGCCCTTGGCCGCGTCGATCACCATCACCGCGGCATCGACCGCGGTCAGCGTGCGGTAGGTGTCCTCCGAGAAGTCCTCATGGCCCGGCGTGTCGAGCAGGTTGAAGACGTGGCCGCCGAACTCGAAGGTCATCACCGAGGTGGCGACCGAAATGCCGCGCTCGCGCTCGATCGCCATCCAGTCCGAGCGGGTCGAGCGGCGGTCCTTCTTGGCGCGCACCTGGCCGGCGAGCTGGATCGCGCCGCCGAACAGCAGCAGCTTCTCGGTCAGCGTGGTCTTGCCCGCGTCGGGGTGCGAGATGATCGCGAAGGTGCGCCGGCGGGCGACCTCGAGCGCGATGGGAGACGCCGCCGAATTGGAGGCGGGCTTGCTGATCTGGTCCATGCGGGCGGATGTGGCAGGGAAGGCGCCGCGGATCAAGGGGCGGCAGGCTTTCCCGCGCACCCAATGTCGTCATCCCGGCTGGAGGCGAAGTCGGAGAGCCGGGATCGCGTGCCGCCTCAAAGCCCACACGCACAATGCAACCTCATCCTGAGGTGTGCTTAGAAAAAGATGCGCGGGATGACGGAGCTAGCGGCTGCCGGCCTCAGCCGAACTGCTTCGCGTAGATTTCCGGCTTGAAGCCGACCAGCAGCGTGCCGTCGACGTCGAGCACCGGCCGCTTGATGACGGAAGTGTTGGCCTGCATGAGCTTCAGGGCCTTCACCTCGTCGATGTTCGCCTTGTCGTCGTCGGGCAGGCCGCGGAAGGTGGTCCCAGTTCGGTTGAGCAGCACTTCCCAGCCGACCTTGCCGGCCCATTCCTTCAGATGCGCCGCGTCGATGCCGGAGGCCTTGTAGTCGTGGAATTCATAAGCGACGCCGTGCGCGTCCAGCCAGGCGCGCGCCTTCTTCATCGTGTCGCAATTCTTGATGCCGTAGATGGTGACGCTCACGCCAATCCTCCGTCCGCAACGCAAGTCGCGCCGGTCATAGCGCCGGCGCGACTGTCGCGATAGTTCGGCCGTCGAACGTCGGAGGGTCAGTTGGCGACGGCGGCGCCGATCGCACCGCCGGCGACCGCACCGATGCCCGCGCCCCAGGCGGCGCCGGTGCCGCCGCTGGCAATGCCGCCGATCACTGCGCCCGTGCCCGCGCCGATCAGCGCGCCGGTGCCGGCGCTGCGCTGAGTGGTGGTGCAGCCGGCCGCGGCCAGAGCAATGATGGCGACGGCGGCGACCTTGACGGCGACGGACTTGGACATCGGGTACTCCCCCAGTTGAATCGCCGGCAGGATATCGCCCGATACCGCCGCGTACAATCGCACCGCCATGCGACTCCACGGCTCGCATGATCGTGCCTGCAATTCACGCAGGAAAAGCGTATGATGGGAGCAACCGCAGGACGCAGAACGATCCGGCGGGCTGCCCGGGAGGCTCCCATGCATCGTGCCATCCATCGTCGCATCCGCCTGATCTTCGCCGTCGCCGTCTTCTCGGCCCTCGCCATTTCGGCCGCCGCCGAAGTGCAGGCGCAGGAGGCGAACACCGACGCCACCTGGCAGTCGCTGAAGCCCGACGTGTTCGGCGAGCGGCGCATCGACGAGAAGAGCCCGCTGGTGCGGCTCACCGCGCCGGTCCGCGCCGAGGACGCCGCCATGGTGCCGATCGAGGTCGAGGTGATACTGCCCGCCGGCGATCCGCGCACGGTGAAGAAGCTCACCCTCATCGTCGACGAGAACCCGGCGCCGGTCGCCGCCACCTTCAGCTTCGGCGGCGAGCGGCGCGACCTGACGCTGGGCACCCGGCTGCGAGTGAATTCCTACTCCTTCATCCGCGCCGTCGCCGAGACCAGCGACGGCGAGCTGCACATGGCGGCACGCTATGTGAAGGCCTCGGGCGGCTGCTCGGCGCCGGCGCTGAAGGATGAGGAGACCGCGCTGAAGAACATCGGCCAGATGAAGTTGCGCGTGGTCGACGCCGCCAAGGCGGGTGAGAAGATCGGCGACGCCACCAAGGCGAACCGCGTCTCGCAATTGCAGCTGATGATCCGGCACCCGAACTATTCCGGGCTGCAGATGGACCAGGTCACCCGGCTCTACATCCCGGCGAAATTCGTCGACGCCATCGACGTGAAGCAGGGTGACGAGCTGGTGTTCTCCATGGTGGGCGGCATCTCGCTGAGCGAGGACCCGGCGATCCAGTTCTCCTACGAGCCGACCGGCAAGGCGATCCATGTCGACGCCGCCGACACCGACGGGCGCAAGTTCGAGGGCGGCCTCAAGCCGGCGGGGTGAGCGCACCCCGCAGGAGCAGTGTCATGGCCGGCCTTGGGCCGGCCATCCACGACTTTCCCAGTCCCTAAAACGTGGATGCCCGGGCCAAGCCCGGGCATGACGATGTTCGTGTGGCGATGTTCATGTGACCATGGCGCCGCGCCAGCGCTGGCGCCTCAATAGAAGCAGGTCACCTCGGCTTCCGCCTGGGCGCGGCGCATCTCGGCGACGATGTCGCGGAACATGCCGGTGGAACGGAACACTTCCGACGCCTGCCCCGGCACCTGCACCATGCGCAGGATGGTCTCGGCCTCCTGGTACTTCTCATAGGGCAGGATGGTGGCGATGGTGTCGATGGAGCAGGAGCACTTCTCCAGCGCCGGCCGGCTCTGGCCGTTCGCCGCCATGCAGCCGAAGATGTAGTCGGCGCGGGCGACGGTGGGATAGTCGTTGATCAGCCCGGCCGTAGGCGCCTGCGGCGCCGCCTTGGTGACGCCGGGGGTCACGCCCGGCGCGATGCCGAGCCCCGGCGTCTGGCCGCCGTCCTGCGCGAGAGCAGCGCCGGCCAACGCCAGTGTCATCAGGCCCACGACCAGGGTGCGCGCGGCGTTGCGCGTGGCTTTGCTCATTGGCGATCCTCCGTGCGGCCGCCTATTTCGCCGCCGGCGCGGCGGCGCCGGTCAGCGTCAGGCTGGTCTCGATGATGTTCGACGTGCCGTCCTTGGCCGGCGTCACCACGCGGATGGCGTAGATCCCGCCCGGCACCTGGTCGGAGAACAGGAACTCGTAGTGCCGGCCGGCCAGCTCCTGCAGCTTGTCCTTGTTCGGGTCGCCGGCGAAGGGCTGCATGCTGAGCTTCCAACCCTCGATCTCGCGCCCGTCATAGGTGAAGCGCGCCGGCTCCACCGTGCCGTCGGCGAGATGATCGCGCACGCGGTTGCGGATGTAGAACGGGCTGCCCTTGCTGAGCTGCGCCATCTCCTTGACGTCGCGCTCCAGCAGCACCAGGGCGATCGGGTTGCCGTTCATGGTCGGGAACGGGCCGGCCTCGCCTTCCTTGTCGCCGCGGCGGATGACGACGTCGGCGACGCGCTTGGAGGTGTCCTCCGGCGGCGCGGTGACCTGCATCGCCATGGTCTCGTCGAAGCCCTCGCCGAGATCCGCCTTGCTGGTCGCGTGCCTGTAGGCGTAGTTCAGCGTCGTTCCCGGCGCGACCCGCATCAGATAGGGCGTGTCGAAGAACAGTTCGGTCGCCGTCGGCGCGGCGAAGGCCGCGGTGGTGAAGAATAAGGCCGCGAGCGCGCCCGCAATACGCAACATGAGCCGTGCTCCCGTCAGTTGTTCCGGTCCGGCGTCATATAGCGCCGGTAATCATATTCCGCCTCGCCGGTCGCCGCGTCCGCCTCGGCCAGCGCCAGCATGTGGGCGTGCAGCGGCGACTTGTGGCAGGCCGGATCGGTGGCTGCGGCATCGCCGGCGATCGCCATCGCCTGGCAGCGGCAGCCGCCCCAGTCGAGCTCCTTGCGCTCGCAGCTCTTGCAAAGGTCAGGCATCCAGTCGGTGCCGCGGAAGGCGTTGAAGGCGGGCGAATTCAGCCAGACATCGCTCAGCGAATGCTCGCGCACGTTCCAGAAGTCGAGGTTCGGGATGGTCTCGGCCGCGTGGCAGGGCAGCACCTTGCCCGAAGGCGTCACGTTGAGCGACTGCCGGCCCCAGCCATTCATGCAGGGCTTGGGGTACTTGGCGTAATAATCCGGCACCACCGCGTCGATGGTCAGCTTGCCCTTGAGACGCGCGCGGGCCTCCTCCACCACGTCGAGCGCCCAGAACACCTGCTCGCGGGTCGGCATCAGCGCGCCGCGGTTGCGAAGCGCCCAACCATAATATTGCGAATGGGCGATCTCGATGCGCTTGGCGTCGAGCTCCAGCGCCAGCTCGATGAAGGCCGGGATCTGGTGGATGTTCGCCCGGTGCACCACCGAATTGATGGTCAGCGGCAGGCCGAGCCGGCGCACCTCGCGCGCCACCGCCAGCTTCCTCTCATGCGCGCCGCGGAAGTTCGAGACCTTGTCGGTGATCTCCGCCGTCGCGCCCTGGAAGGAGAGCTGCACATGGTCGATGCCGGCATCGGAGATCGACTGTAGCCGCTCCGGCGTCACGCCGACGCCGGCGGTGATGAGGTTGGTGTAGATGCCGACCTCGACGCAGTGGCGGATCATGTCCTCCAGATCGCGGCGGGCCGTGGGCTCGCCGCCGGACAGGTGCACCTGCAGCACGCCAAGCTTGGCGGCCTCGGAGAACACGCGCTTCCAGGTGTCGAGGTCGAGCTCGACATTGCGCCGGTCGAGCTCGACCGGATTCGAGCAATAGGGGCATTGCAGCGGGCAGCGATGCGTCAGCTCCGCCAGCATGCCGTAAGGCGCGGGCGGTGCGGGGCGTGCCAGCGGGGTGGTCAGCGGCTGGGCGACGATATTCATGACGCCGCATCCCCTATTACCGGGTTCGTCACCTCGATCATGCCCTTCTCCACCAGCCCGGCGAGGAAGGCGTCGACGTCGGTGGCGACGCGCGCGCGATCGACGGTGAAGGCGCTCGCCAGTTCGTCGACGATGGTGTCGATGGAGCGGACTCCATCGACCTTCTTGAGGATCTCCACCGCGACCGGATCCGGGTTGAGCACGCGCTCGGGCGCGAGCAGCACCCACTGCCCGCGCGCCTCGTCATTGCGCAGCCGCACGCCGCGCGCGAGCCTCGGAATTCCGGTCGTGGCGAGGGTCTCGGTCATCGCGTCTCCTTCGGCACGAAGGCGCCGGGATAAGCCAGTTTCGGCTCGACATAGGCGAAATAGAGCGCGTCGAGCTGCACCCAGAGCACGTTACACTTGAACTCCAGCGCGCGGATGGCCGCTTCCTGCTGCTCCGGCGTGCGGGCGTGCCGCTTGACGTAGTCGAGCGCGAAGTCCGCATCGCGCGGCGCCTGCGTCAGGCGCTTGTCGAAATAGGCGAGCGTCTCCTTCGAGACGAAATCATAGTTCTTCAGCATGCCGGCCACACGCTCGCCGATGATGCCGGGCGAGAACATCTCCGTGAGCGAGGAGGCGATGGCCTCCAGCAGGCTCTTCTCGCGCACGAAATGCACATAGGCATCTACCGCGAAGCGGGTGGCGGGCAGCAGGCCGCGCAGCGAGGTGACGTAGTCCTGGTCCAGGCCCAGCCCGTCGGTGAGCTTCAGCCAGCGGGCGATGCCGCCCTCCCCCTCATGGTCGCCGTCATGGTCGATGATGCGCTGGCGCCAGACGCGGCGCAGGTCCGCGTCCTCCATGCGGGCGAGGATGGAGGAATCCTTCACCGGGATCATCGCCTGGTAGTAGTAGCGGTTCAGCGCCCAGGCCTGCACCTGGCCGAAATCCAGTTCGCCGCCATGCAGCAGCTTATGGAAGGGGTGCAAATTGTGGTAGCGGCGCTTGCCGACATCGCGCAGGCGCTCTTCAAGTTCATTCGGCGAAAGAAGCGTAGTCATAGGGCGATCTCCATCCCATCTTGAGCGATCTCCCATCCGGCTTTATTTGCCGTGATCCGCTCTTTCGAGCCATCAACAAGCACCGGATTGGTGTTGTTGATGTGAACATAGATTTTACGCCCCACATTGACTTGGCGCAAAGCTTCGATCGAACCATTTTCGCCCGACATCGACATGTGTCCCATGCGCGTGCCGGTCTTGGTGCCGACGCCGGAGACGATCATCTCGTCGTCCTGCCACAGCGTGCCGTCGAACAGCACGACGTCGGCGCCCTCGAGGCGGGTGCGCAGCGCGTCGGTCATCGTCGCGCAGCCGGGAATGTAGAGGACGCGGACATCGCCGGCGCGCAATTCGACGCCGATGGTCTGCTCGCCTTCGATGTCCGTGGCGAGCGCGCCCTTTTCCGCCTCCTCGCGCGCCTCGAGATAGAGCGCGATCTTGCCGGGAACCGGGAAGATCGTCGCGGTGACGCCCTCCACCAGCCCGAAGCTCTCGCCGAGCTCAACCGGACGGCGCGTCACCACGCCTTCCGCCAGCACGTCGAAGGCGCTGCTCGAACGCAGCACCTGGTGGACGGCGGGCGTCGCCAGCAGCGTGAAAGGCTGCGCCTCGCGCAGGCTCAGCAGCCCGGCGACGTGGTCGATATCGGCATTGGTGAGCAGCACGGCGTTGACCGGCGAGTGCCGGCTTCCTTCGCGCGGATGCAGGGCCGGCACGGCCTGTATCTGCGACAGGATTTCTGGGGCGCAGTTCACCAGCGCCCAGTTCAGCCCGTCGGCGCTGACGGCGATCGACGCCTGCGTGCGACGGCGTACGCGCTCATCGCCGGCCCAGGCGAGCGAGCAGACGGGGCACCGGCAGTTCCACTGCGGGAATCCGCCGCCCGCCGCCGAGCCGAGGACGACGAGCCTGAAGCGGGACGGGGACGTGAGCACCGGCTACCCGATTATCGCGCCAACCCGCCCCTTTAGGCTCAGAAGTCAGCCGGATAGTAGGCGTTGACTTCCATGCCGACGCAGACTTCGACAATGCGCGGAGTGGTCCAGGCCATATCTTCCTCCTCGATCTTCGGCTTCCTTTTACTTCATAAGAAGATCATAAGAAGCCAAGTTGATTTGCGGTTATTACACCGCTTTAGTAGTGTGGTGATGATTTTCGACTTCGTCAAGAAAGACAACGTCGATAAATCTCCAGGCGCACATTATACCAGAACCTCTGGGGCAACGCCGGTATATCAGCCCGGTTCCGGGTCGAACATAAAACCGCGCCCGCGCACGGTCACGATCATGTGCCCGCCGTCCGGCAGCGCTTCCGCCAGCTTGTGGCGGAGATAGCCGACATAGACGTCGACCACGTTGAGCGAGGCGCCGCCATGGCCGGCCCACAGCGCGGCGAAGATGTCGGCGCGCGCCAGCGGCTCGCCGGGATGGCGCATCAGCAGCGCCAGCAGCTCCACCTCGCGCTCGGTAAGGCGCACGCGGGTGCCGGCGAGCTGCGCCTGGCGCGTGTCGAGGTCCAGGCTGAGAGGGCCGGCGGTGAGCACGCGCGGCTCGCTGTCGGCATTGGAGCGGCGCAGCGCCTGCACCTTCAGCCGCGCCAGCAGTTCCTCGAAGGCGAAGGGCTTGATGATATAGTCGTCCGCCCCCGCCATCAGCCCCTCGGTGCGCTCGTTCACGCTGGAGCGGGCAGAGAGCATGATGATCGGCGCGGTCTGGCCGCCGGCGCGCAGAGCCTTGCACACCTCGATGCCGGAGCGTCCGGGCAGCATGACGTCGAGGATGATCGCTTCCCACGCCTTGCCGTTGGCCGCGCGTAGTGCCTCCTCGCCGTCGCCGACGAGCTCGACCTGATAGCTTTCCGAGGAGAAGCCGCGCCGCAGCAGGGAACCGATGTCGGGGTCGTCCTCGACGATGAGAATGGTCATTGGGCGGCCTCCAATGTGATGTCGGGCACGGGCACGGGCAGGCGGACGGTAACGCAGGTGCCGCCGCGCCGTCCCTCCCCGCCGCTGACGCGGCTGTCGATCTCGATGCGCCCGCCATGGCGGTCGACGATCCACTTCGCCAAGGCGAGGCCGATGCCGAAGCCGGTGCCCTCGCGGGCGGCGCCGCGCCAGAAGCGCTCGAAGACGTGCGGCAGGTCGTCCGGCGGGATGCCGGTGCCGTGGTCGCTCACTCTTATCACCACATCGTTAGCCTCGCGTGCGGCCTCGACGCGCACCGTCTCTCCGGGCGGCGAGTGCCGCACCGCATTGGCGATCAGCCCGTCGAAGGTCTGGCGCAGCCAGTCGCGGTCGGCATCGATGGCGAGGTCGTCCGGCGAGCACGCGGTCTCCAGCGTCAGCCCGGCAGCGCGCGCGACCGGCTGCATGCTCTCGCGCAGATCGGCGACGAGGTCGCAGACGGGAAACAGCGAGCGGTCGAGCTCGATCTGTCCGCTCTCGGAGCGGGCGATGCGAAGCAAGTCCTCGACGCGCCGGTGCAGCCGGCGGGCGCGCGACTGGATGGTCAGCAGCGCCGCGCGCAGATCCTCCTCGCGCGGCTGTGCCGGGCGCAGGGTGATCTCCGCCTCGCCGAGGATCACGGTGAGCGGGGTGCGCAATTCGTGGCTTACATCGGTGAAGAAGCGCCGGCGGGCGAGGTCTACATTCTCCAGCCGGGTATTGGCGGCGCGCAGCTCGGCCGTGCGCGCGTCGACCGTCGCCTGCAACTGCTTCTGCGCCGCCACGAGCCGCGTCTCGCGGCGGGCAAGATGGGCCGCCATGCGGTTGAAGCGGGCCATGGCGAGGCTCAGTTCATCATGGCCGGTGACGGCGATGCGTGTGTCCGAGCGCCCGCGGGCGATGGCCGCCGCTGCCGCCGCGACATCGGCGACGCGGTTGACCAGCGAGCGCCCGAGCCGGTGATACAGCACGACCGAGATCAGGCAGGCGAGCGCGACGCCGAGCAGCCCCCAGCGAATGGTGCGCTGCCGCAAATCGCGCACCGCCGCCTGCGCGTCATGGGCGGCGATGCGCTCCTCCTCCATAGCCTGGCCCAGCGGCCCGCTGAAGCCGGCGGCGAAGACGTCGAGAGCCACCCGCACCGCCGTCGCCGGCTCCTCGGCGGCGAGCGCGACGTCGATCTGGCGATCGAGCACGTCGAACTGCGCCCGCATCCGCGCGAGGGTACGGCTGCGTGCCGCCATCAGCGTGCGCTGCTCCTCGCCGGACAGCCGCCCGACATCGGTGGCGAGAGCGTCCTCCAGCCGCGTGAAGGCGGCACGGGCGCGGTCGGCGGCGGCGAAGCGCCCGTCATGCATCGGCGCCTGCCCGGCGGAGGGGTCCTCGTGCCCGGCCTGCAGCGCCACCAGCGCGTAGTCGCCGATGCGGCCGGAAACGGCCGAGAGCAGCTCCAGCCGATTCTGCGCCGACACCAGCCGGTCGAGCTGGGCATTGGCCGCCCCGAGGCCGAAGATGAGCGCGAGCGTCGACGCGACCGTCACCAGAACGGCGACGGCGAGCAGCAGCGCCATGCGCGCCCTGAGCGACGAAAACAAGCCACGCCTCATGCATCCGACCGGGATTGCGCCATCTCAGATCGATGGCAACGCGATGATTCCACGGACGGCGCACAGGCGCACGCTGCGGCGCAGCAGGATTTCCGACTTAAGGTGAAGGAACGCTCAGATGTCGCGGCCGGCCGATCCCGCCCGCCCGCAGCGCCACTTGGTCACTTTCCACTTGGGATGGGTCTCGCTCCACTCGGCGATGACCGGCGGCGCGCCGATCAGGCACTGCACCGGCGCCGGGGTCTGCTCCATCCCGACCGAGACCGCTTCCTCGCGGCAGGTGCCGGGGCTGGCAATAAGGCAGATCGACAGAATGAGCTCCATGAATATTCCTCGAGGCGTGGACCCAAGCCCCTTCGAACGTCCTCCGATCCCTCGGGCCTGATCTCGCCGCACACGGCGGCCGGATTCGCCTCAAGCTTGCGACATGCCGGAGCAAGAAGCGGGCCAGCGGGCTCGCGAGAGGCTCCGGAAGGTCGGCACCGATGCCGTTCCAGCCCGGCCCGGCGCCTGCCCGGTCAAAGGGCAGAGCCGTCTGCCGCAGTTTTGACCATGCCGCCTTAATCCGCAATAGGGACCACCGGTTCCCTTGCCCTTAGACAAAGGTCGAGTCAACCCCGTGCCCGAGCGTCACACGGGAGAAGAATCCCTTGCGGATAAAGGCGAAGCGGGCCTAGTCTCTCGCTCGTTACGTGTCTGGTCGCGCTATCGGGCCAACCGGTTTGGTTCCCAAACGCTGCAACAAAGATAGCCGGGACATCGAGAGGGGCAATTCCCGTCCCTTATCATGCAACCCCGTTCTGGGAGGATTAGATGGCCAAGATCAACAAGGTGCTCATTGGCGAATCGCTGGTGGGCGACGGCAACGAGGTCGCTCATATCGACCTCATCATCGGCCCGCGCGGCAGCGCGGCGGAAAGCGCCTTCGTCAATGCGCTGACCAACAACAAGGACGGTTTCACCTCGCTGCTCGCCGTCGTGACCCCGAACCTGCTCGCCAAGCCGAACACCATCCTGTTCAACAAGGTGACGATCAAGGACGCCCGCCAGGCCGTCCAGATGTTCGGCCCGGCGCAGTACGCGGTCGCGAAGGCTGTCGTCGACAGCGTCGCCGAAGGCGTTATCCCGGAAGAAGAAGCCGACGACCTGTTCATCTCGGTCGGCGTGTTCATCCACTGGGAAGCGGCGGATGACGCCAAGATCCAGCAGTTCAACTACCAGGCCACCAAGGAAGCCCTGAAGCGCGCCGTCGACGGCGAGCCGAAGGTACGCGACGTGCTCTCGCAGGCCGCTTCGGCCAAGCACCCCTTCGCCGCTTAGATCGGAAGCAACCCTGGGCAGACAACACCACCGCCCGCGGCCCAGTATCCGAAGGGCCTGCTCCAGCGGTTGGCGGCGATCTTTCTGAACAAGTGACGGCGGTTCGCCGGCGTCGCTTGCGCCACGGAGACGGCGGGTGAGCCGCCCTCTCAATGCCCATTAGACTTCTTCGAGGCCCGGGGTTCGCCCCGGGCCTTTTTCTTTACCGACGCGATCGCGGAATTCTCGTGGATAGACTCATCCTGAGGCGCCCGGCGTCAGCCGGGCCTCGAAGGACGCTCGTGCGGATGCGCTCAAGCGGGCATCCTTCGAAGCTCGCTCCGCTCGCAGCTCGGGATGAGGGTGCACTGTAGGGCAGCAGATCCGGGGACGAGGTTCGCCCCTCAACCGCCGATCCCGAGCGCGAGGCGCAGCGCGTCGACGCGCAGCGGCTCGCCACGCTCCTCGCGCGACAGGCCAACCGGCGCATCGCGGGCGATTCGGGCCGGCTCGCCCTCCAGCACGACGATCCGGCTCGCCAGCTCCACTGCCTCGCGGCTGTCATGGGTGACGAACAGCACCGTCGCCGGCCGCGTCGCCAGCAGGCGGCGCAGCAGGTCGCGCAGGCGCGCGGCGCCGGCCTCGTCGAGCGAGACGAAGGGCTCGTCCATCAAAAGCACATCCGGCTCGATGACGAAGGCGCGGGCCAGCGCGACCCGGCGCTGCTGGCCGAGCGAGAGGCGCTCGGGATAGGCACTGGCGAGATCGGCGAGACCGACCTCCGCCAGCATCGCCATGGCGCGGGCGCTTGCCTCCGCGCCGGAAGGTAGCGGCAGGGCGACGTTCTCCAGCACGGTTCGCCACGGCAGCAGCCGCGGGCTCTGGAAGGCATAGGCGATGCGGGGGGCCTGCGCACCGAAGCTGACCGAGCCGGAATAGGCGGTGTCGAGCCCGGCGACGATGTTGAGCAGCGTCGTCTTGCCCAGCCCCGAGGCCCCGAGCAGCACGAGGAACTCGTTCGCCGCCACCTCCAGCCGGAAGTCTTGGAAGACCTCGCGCGCGGGGGTGCCGGCCACGGCCGGGTAGCGTTTCTCGGCGATATCGATGTGGATCGCGCTCATCGCCGCCACCGGTTGGCCCGCCGCTCCCAGGGCTGCAACAGGCCGAGCTCGATGACCTGCACCACCGCGGTGAAGGCGAGCGCATAGGCGAGGATGGTGGCCACGTCGAAAAGCTGAAACGCGGTCTG
Source organism: Xanthobacteraceae bacterium (assembly GCA_029239875.1). Taxonomy (GTDB): domain Bacteria; phylum Pseudomonadota; class Alphaproteobacteria; order Rhizobiales; family Xanthobacteraceae; genus Ancylobacter. Next base: position 179,542 of record JARBUD010000003.1, read on the forward strand.
CAATTCGAAGCCGACGCCGTTGGAGCGGCCGAGCAGCTCCACCACCAGCACGATCTTCCAGGTGAGCGCGAGACCCGAGCGGGCGCTGGCGGCGAAGAAGGGCACCAGCTGCGGCAGGGTGACCTCGCGCAGCGCCTTGAGCCGCGGCAGGCGGTAGACGCGCGCCATCTCGTCGAGATCGCGCGACAGCGCCGCCGCGCCCTCGCGCATGGTGACGGCGACATTGGGGATCTTGTTGATGGCGACAGCGGTGATGGCGGCTGCCTCGGTCAGCCCGAACCAGACATAGCAGAGGATGATCACCACCAGCGCCGGCAGGTTGAGCAGCACCACCACCCACGGCCCGAACAGCTCGTTGAGCTGGACGGAGCGCCCGAGCGCGATGCCGACGGCGGAGCCAATCGCCATGGCGATGAGGAAGCTCGCGGCGACGCGGGCAAGCGTGATGGCGATATTAGTCTGCAGCGCGCCGCTCTCCGCCGCGCGCGCCATCGCCGCGACGACGGCGGCCGGACCGGGCAGCAGCGGCGAGGCGATGAGGAGCGCGGCCAACTGCCACAGGAGTACCAGCCCCGCCAGTGAGGCCGCGGTCAGCAGCAGGCGTGCGGCAGTCGACACGTGTGCCTCACTCGCCCACCGGCCCGAACAATCCGCGGTCAAAGCCCGGATTCGGCCCGACCAGCTCCGGCCCGCCGGTCTCGGCCAGCACCTGGTAGAGCTTGGCGCAGGACTGGCGCTCGGCCTCGCCGAAGCTGCCGGGGATGCCGGCGCGGTAATAATCGCGCAGCCGGGCGAACTCGGCATCATCAGTCGCCTGCATCAGTGGGCGGATGCGCTCCCAGGCGGCATTGTCGGTCGCTAGCACGCGATTGGCCGAGGCGGCCGCGCGCAGAAAGGCGGAGATCGCCGCGCCGCGCTCGGTCATGATGGCGTTGCGCCAGACGAAGCCGACCAGCGGCGGGGCGGGATCGATGCCGATGCCCTTGATGACGTCCTTCATGTCGAGGAAGCGTCGGAACCCCTTGGCGTCGAGCCGGGCGGCATAGGGCCAGAAGGTCAACACCGCGTCGACGCGGCCGAGCACCAGCTGCTCGCTCACCAGCGGCGCGGCGCCAAACACCGGCTCGGCAGCTTGGGCGAGGTCGACGCCGAGCTGCGCCTTGCCATAGGCGCGCAGCAGCAGCCAGCTCTTGTCCAGCGCGCCGCCGGCGACGCCGATCTTCTTTCCCTTGAGGTCGGCGAGGCTCTTCACCGGTCCGTCCGCCGCCACCATCAGCGCGCCGAGCGTGGTGGAGAAGGGGGCGAAGCGCATGCGCTCGCCGTCCTGCGTCCGGCGCAGCGCCCACAGCCAGTCGCTGACGATGAGGTCGATGTCGCCGGCCTGGAGCGCCACGGTCGTCGCTTGCCCGCTGGCGAAGTCGACGGCGTCGAGGGTGAGCCCCTCGGCCTTGTCGAAGCCCTCGGTGCGGATGGTCTCGACCAGCCAGTTCAGCGTGCCGAATTTCAGCGAGCCGATCCGCAGCTTCAGCTCCGACTGCTGCGCACGTGCCGGCAGTGGCAGCAGCGGAATCAGCGTGATGGCAGCCGATGCCAGAAGGCTGCGGCGGGTGACGTTCATGGCGCGGCCTTCCCGGTAAGCGGGGGATCCAGCAGGCGGTTGCGGATCAGATAGGAGACGCCGCGCAGCCAGGATTCGTCCGTGTTGTTGCGGATGTCGGCGCTGCCCGCCCGCAGCACCTCCCCGGTAGCAACGTCACGAAGCTGGAAATTGATGTTGAGAATCAGGTTCGAGACCTTTTGCACCAGCCCGATCACCTCGATCTGCGCACCGAGGGAGCGAGCGATCTCGAGCTCGCAGCTGTTGCAGTTGCGGAACGGCGAAGCCTCTGTGATCTCCGCGTTTTTCGGCGACAAGTCGACTACTTCATAGCCGGCTTTCTTCAACCGCTCGCGCACGTCGTCGGTGATGAGAGCGAGGCGTTTCAGTTCCTCCGGCTTCGGCCCGCCAGGACCCGCCTCGCCGCTGGTATCGAACAGCTCGAAGTCGAAGACGGCGACGCGTGTCGCCGCGCGGGCGTCGGCGGCGAAAGCGAGGGCCCATGCGAGAACGAGGATTGCCGTTCCGCCGATGCGACTGAAAGCACTCATCCAGTTCTGCCTCTTTGGGGCAGGCTTTGTTCCCGCCTTCTGGCAATCATAGCGCCGAGATATGCTCCCGCAAGAGACCGGGAAAAAGTTCCCGATTTTAATATTTGTGATATGATTTGGATAACGGCAGCGTTACATTTTCTTATTAGTTTCTTATGCACGCTATTTTATTGAATGCTTGAGTTCAATTGCGTAGAGTTTTGCCACGGCGACCGAGAAAAGTTCCGAAGAGACTTGTCGACGACCAACATTGCCGTGGGATGAAATGCCGATGAAAAGGATGGCGAGCGTCACTGGCGCGGCGCTTATTGCAACTGTGTGCGCGATGACCGTGGCGAGCGCGCAGGAGGCCACCTCCCCTGCGCCTTCCTCGCCGCCGCTCGTGGCGAAGCCCGCGGCGGCCATACCGCCCGAGCAGACCTTTCGGATCGGCCTGGTGCGGCAGATTCCCGAGCCGCCGCCATGGATCGCACCGCTGCAGATGCCACCCGACGACCTCGGTGTTGCCGGGGCCGAGCTCGGCATTCGCGACAACCTCACCAGCGGCCGCTTCCTCAAGCTCGACTACAAGCTCCAGACCGAGATCGTGCCGACGGGCGGCGATCCGTTGCCGGCGGCCCAGAAGCTGGTCGAGGCCGGCAACAGCTTCATCCTGCTCGACGTGCCGGCCGACCAACTGCTGCGCATCGCCGACGCGCTGAAAGACAAGAACGTCCTCATCATCAATGTCGGCGCCACCGACGACCGGCTGCGCCAGCAGGACTGTCGCGCCAACGTGTTCCACATCGCTCCGAACCGGGCGATGCTGACCGACGCTCTGGCGCAGTTCCTCGTCACCAAGCGCTGGCGCAACTGGTTCCTCATGGTCGGACGCACCGACGCCGACAAGCTTTATGCCGAGGCAGTGCGTCGCTCGGCCAAGAAGTTCGGCGCCAAGATCGTCGCTGAGAAAACCTGGGACTACGGTCCGGACGCGCGCGCCACCGCGCAGTCCGAAGTGCCGCGCGGCACGCAGGTCGGCGAATACGACATCCTCGTCGTCGCCGACGAGCTGGGCGAGTTCGGCGACATCCTGCCCTACAACACCTGGCTCGCCCGCCCCACCGCCGGCACGCAGGGGCTGATGCCGCTCTCCTGGCACCCGACCATGGAGAACTGGGGCGCCTCGCAGCTGCAGAGCCGCTTCTTCAAGCAGTCCAAGCGGATGATGCTGCCGCTCGACTTCCAGATGTGGGAAGGCGTCTTCTCCATCGGCTCCGCCAGCCTGAAGACCCGCAACAGCGATCCCGCCAAGGTGAAGGCGCAAATGCTCACGCCGGATTACGACCTGCCGGTGTTCAAGGGCGTCGCGGCCAGTTTCCGCGACTGGGACCACCAACTGCGCCAGCCGATCCTGCTCACCCACGCCACCAACACGGTGACGCTGTCGCCGCAGTCCGGCTTCCTGCACCAGGTCACGCCGCTCGACACGCTCGGCTTCGACCGGCCCGAGACAGCCTGCAAGTTCCAATAAGATCAAGCCATTGCCAGGAGGAAACGAATGAGACGCCAGATCTTGCTGTCCACCACGGCGGCCGCCATCGCCGGGCTCATGCTGGCCGATGCACTGCCGGCGCAGGCGGGCCCCCGCGCCTTCGTCTCCAATGAGCGCGACCACACGATGAGCGTGGTCGACATGGATACGCTCAAGGTCATCGAGACCATCAAGACCGGCCGGCGCCCACGCGGCATCATCGCCAGCCCGGACGGCAAGCTGATCTATCTGTGCGCCTCGGACGACAACCGCGTCGAGGTCTACGACGCGGCGACGCTGAAGCTGGTGAAGACGCTGCGCTCCGGTCCCGACCCGGAGCTGTTCGTGCTGCACCCCTCGGGCAACCCGCTCTACATCGCCAACGAAGACGACAACATGGTCACGGTGGTGAATGTCGACAACAACGAGCTGGTGGTCGAAATCCCCGTCGGCGTCGAGCCGGAGGGCATGGGCATCAGCCCCGACGGCAAGTACATGGTCAACACCTCCGAGACCACCAACATGGCCCATGTTGTGGACACGGCGACCAACGAGATCATCGAGAACATCCTCGTCGATTCCCGTCCGCGCATCGCCGAATTCTCCAAGGACGGCAAGCAGCTCTGGATCTCGGCCGAGGTCGGCGGCACGGTGGCGGTGGTCGACCCGGCCACCTGGAAGATCATCAAGAAGATCTCGTTCAAGATCCCCGGAGTGACCGACGACGCCATCCAGCCGGTCGGTGTACGCGTCACCAAGGACGGCTCCAAGGCCTTCGTCGCCCTCGGTCCGGCGAACCGCGTGGCGGTGATCGACGCCAAGACGCTGGAAGTGGAGAAGTATCTGCTGGTCGGCCAACGCGTCTGGCAGCTCGGCTTCACGCCGGACGAGAAGTTCCTCGTCACCACCAACGGCAACTCGAACGACGTCTCGATCATCGACGTCGCGAGCGAGAAGGTCACCAAGTCCGTCACCGTCGGCCGCTCGCCCTGGGGCGTGGTGGTGGTGCCGTAAGCCCTTGACGATCAACCAAGAACATCATTCGGAGGATTTTGCCATGAAGACGCATATTGCCGCCGCGCTCGCCGCCACCCTTGCCCTGTCGGGCCTCGCCTATGCCAAGGGCGACCTCACGCTGAAGCCGGTCGAGCTCGAGGAGCTCACCGTCGGGCTCGGGGATTCCGGTTTCGGAGTCTCCCAGCAAAAATATGAGCTGGAGACCGGCAAGGCCTATTCGCTGACCATCAAGTCGACCGGCAAGAAGGAGTGCGCTTGGCAGGCGCCGGGGCTGTTCCAGAACATCTTCCTGCGCAAGGTCGAGGCCGGCGGCATGGAGATCAAGGCCATCCATCTCACCGAGCTGGAGTTCGAGGAGGATGGAGAGGCCGAGATGTTCTTTGTGCCGATCAAGCCCGGCAACTACGCCTGGTACTGCAAGGGCATGGAAGAGCGCGGCATGAAGGGCGAATTCATCGTTAAGTGACGACGCGGACCTTGTTCTCCTCGTAGACTGTCCCCGGCCATGGCCGGGGACATTTTCTTCTCTGGGTTCGCCTGCTTCCGGGAGATGCCATGACGGTTCCGCTGCACGACACGGCGCCTTCGCCTTCCGATCCCTCCGTGCCGGCGCTCGCGGTGCACGGCGTCACCCACGCCTTCGGCGCCCGCAAGGCTCTGGACGATGTCAGCCTCGACGTGCCGACGGGCAGCTTCACCGCCCTGCTCGGCCCCAATGGCGCCGGCAAGACCACCCTGTTCTCGCTGATCACCCGGCTCTACGACAACCGCAGCGGCGCCATCCATGTGCTCGGCTACGACGTGCGCCGCCAGCCGGCCGCCGCGCTGAGCCGGCTCGGCGTCGTGTTCCAGGCCCGCACCCTCGACCTCGAGCTCACCGTGCTGGAGAACCTCGTCTATCACGCTACGCTGCACGGCATGGGCTTCGGCGCCGGGCGGCGGCGGGCGCTGGAACTCCTCGAAGGCGTCGGACTGGCGGACCGGGCGAAGGACAAGGTGCGCAATCTTTCCGGCGGGCAGATGCGCCGTGTGGAGATCGTCCGCGCGCTGATGCACCGCCCGCGCCTGCTGCTGCTCGACGAGCCGACCGTCGGCCTCGACATCGCCTCGCGCGCGGCGCTGGTGGCGCAGGTGCGCGAGCTGGTGGCGAGCGCCGACATCGGCGTGCTGTGGGCGACCCACATCATCGAGGAGATCGGCCCCGGCGACCGCATCGTCGTGCTGCATCGCGGGCGGGTACGTGCGCGCGGCAGCTATGAGGACATTCTGGCCGAGGCCGGCACGGACGAGCTCGGCGCCGCCTTCCTCAGGCTGGTCGGCGAGGAGACCGAGGCGGCATGAGCTCCCCCTCCCCACGCTTCCACCTGCCGCTCGGCGGCTATCTCGTCGTCCTCGCCGGCATATGCTGGCGCGAGGCGTTGCGCTTCCTCAACCAGCGTGGCCGGTTCCTGTCCGCGCTCGTGCGCCCGCTGGTGTGGCTGTTCATCTTCGCCGCCGGCTTCCGCTCGGTGCTCGGCGTCTCGATCATCCCGCCCTATGAGACCTATGTGCTGTACGAGGTCTATGTGACGCCCGGGCTGGTGGCGATGATCCAGTTGTTCAACGGGCTGCAATCCTCGCTCTCCATGGTCTATGACCGCGAAGTCGGGGCGATGCGCATATTGCTGGTCAGCCCCTATCCGCGCTGGTTCCTGCTGGTCTCCAAGCTTCTCGCCGGCATCTGCGTCTCGCTGCTGCAGGTCTATGCGTTCCTGGCCGTCGCCTGGTTCTGGGAGGTCGAGCTGCCGCCCATCGGCTACATCGCCGTGCTGCCGGCGCTGCTGCTCACCGGGCTCATGCTGGGCGCCATGGGGCTGCTGATGTCCTCCGTCTTCCGCCAGATGGAGAATTTCGCCAGCGTGATGAACTTCGTCATCTTCCCGATGTTCTTCGCCTCTTCCGCGCTCTACCCGCTCTGGCGGGTGCAGGAGAGCAGCCTCGTCCTCTGGTGGATCTGTACGCTGAACCCCTTCACCTATGCGGTGGAGCTGATCCGCTTCGCCCTCTACGGCCAGTTCGAGCCGCTCTCCGCCCTCGTCGTCGCCGGTTGCGCCGTTGTGTTCCTTGGCGCCTCGATACTGGCGTATGATCCTTCCGCCGGCGTCATGGCCCGCCGCGGCGGGCCGGAGAATGCCCGATGAGCCGGCCATACACACAGGGTCCGCAGAGGCCCGATACCCTCGAGGAAACGCCTATGCCGTCACGCCGCCTCCTCCGCCTCGCCCTATCGCTTGCGCTGCTGGCGGGCACGACGCCCGCTTTCGCGGCCGCCCCCGCCGGCACGTTGTGGCCCTGCATCCAGCGCAAGGTGCCGACGCTCGCCTATGGCCAGATGTGGTCCGGCCCTGCGCTCGACAATCTCAACTGGCAGGCTGACGAGGGCGTGGCCGCGCTCGTGCCCGTGCTGGTGGCGCAGCGCACCCCCATCGACGACGCGACCAAGCAGGTCGAGGAATTCGCCGGCAAGGCCGGCCCGGACAAGAAGCAGCGCCTGACCCTGCTCTTCGCCGGCGTGTTCGACCAGATCAACACCCGCCGCAGCCACATCATCAACGGCATCGAGCGCTACTCGCAGCACCAGATCGAATTGTCCAAGCGCATCAAGGACGAGAGCCTGGCGCTCGCCAAGGCGAAGAAGGCGGCGCAGACCGACGAGGAGAAGGCCAAGGCCGCCGAGCTCGAGGAGCACCTGCTCTGGGACACCCGCATCTACGACGCGCGCACCCAGGCGGTGACGGCCGTGTGCGAGAGCCCGGTGTTGCTGGAGCAGCGCGCCTTCTCCATCGCCCGCGCCATCCAGAACGTGATGGAGTGAGCTCAGGCGCGCAGCCGTCTCAGCCGCAGCGCGACATAGGCGACGATGGCGAGGTGCAGCAGGACCGCACCCGCCAGCCCCGCGGCATGGAAGCGCCAGCCGACCTCCGGCTCGACGCCGATCGCGCCGATGGTGATGAGGCTGAGCGGCAGGAACAGCGCCACGGACGTCACCAGCCCGGGATTGTAGACGCCGAGCCGGACGCGCGCGCCGATATGGGTGATGCCGTTCACCAGCATGGCGTAGGGAGCGACGAGCCCGTAGCCCGGCCCCCACAGCAGCACGGCATAGAGGGCGCCGAGGTTCAACGCCCACACCGCGCCGACATTGATGACCAGCACCGCCGGCGTGGTCAGCGCCTCGCGCCCGCCGAACACCACATGGTTGGCGAACAGGCGGAAGCGGTCGCCGGTGTGCTCCTCCACCTGGTGGATCATGTAGCCGGGGCTGTGCAGGAAGATAAGCAGCAGCGCCAGCGACGCCTCGGCTCCCAGCAGCGGGGCCGTCGCCAGCAGCGCCGCCGCCATGAAGCCGGCGCCAGCCACCCAGTGGTCGGCGAGCCAGTCCCTGAGCCATTCCAAGCGTTCGCGCATGAGGCGAGTATAGGCGATTCGCGTCAGTCCAGCGGTGTCGCCGCCTCCAGCGGCAGGCCCGCCTTGGCCCAGCCATCGCTGCCGCCGGGATACCAGAGGATGTTGGTATAGCCGTACTCCAGCGCGCGCTTGGCGGCATTCCAGCTCATCCAGCAGTCGGTCTGGCAGTAGAAGGCCAGCGCGGCATCGTGGCGGCCTTCGGTCAGCGTGCCGAGCCCCCGACGGAAATAGGCGTCCATGCCGGCGCTGAGCGCGCCGTAGCCGACATTGGGCAGCCAGACGCTGCCCGGCAGATGATCGCGCTTCTTGTCGCGCCAGATCGTGCCGGCCGGAAGGTTCGCCGGCTTCACGTCGCGCGGCATGACGTCCACGAACAGCGCTGCCTTGGCGCGCCACAACCGCTCGGCCTCGGCCGTGTCGATGACGCGGGCGCCGTGGAGGCTCGCCGGCGTCGGCGCACGATAGGTGTCCATGCGATAGCCGTCGGGCTCCGGCACCGACGGATCTCCGCGCCCGCTGGAGGGCGAGAGCGCCAGCAGCGCGATGGCCAGCCCGGCTATGCCGAGCCAGGCGAGGCGGGTGAGCGGCGGTTCCGGGCGGGGGCTCATGATGTCCTCGCGTCTCCCGCCGCCCCGTCAGGGGGCCTGCTCGATCGGCCGGTCCTGCCCGTCGAGCAGCGGCACGCCGTAATCGAGCAGGATGCGGTTGATGGCGCCCTGCTCATCGGTGATGAACTGGTTGAGCTGGTGCTTCCAGTTCAGTTCGCCGGGGCGGATGCCGAAGGTGATGCGGTAGACCAGCGCCGGGTCGCCCTTTTCCTTTACCAGCGGCGTCACGCTGAGCGGGATGCCCGACTTCTTGGCGTAATAGCCGCCGATCGGGCCCCATAGGATGCCGGCGTCGATGGCGCCGGAATCGATGTCGGTGATCATCGTCTCCGCCGGGCTCTCGTAGCGGCGGTCGACCATCAGCGCATAGGGCCGCGCCATCGCCATGAGGCCGTTGCGCATCAGGAAGTCGCCGGGCGGGGAGCCGGCGATCACGCCGATGCGGCGTCCCTTGAGCTTCGGGTCCTCCAGCGTGTCGACGGCGGCCAGGTCGCCGTCCTTCTTAGTGATCAGCACCCAGGCTGAGCGATAATAGGGATTGGTGTTGAGCACCGGATCGCCGCCGGCGACATAGCCCATCACCACGTCGCAGCGCTTGGTGCCGAGCGTCATGCGATAGAAGCCGGTCGCCTGCGGGAACCAGGTGTAGTCCAGCGGCAGGCCGAGCTTCTGCGCCATCAGCTCGGCGATCTTGTTCTCGAAGCCCTCCCCCTCCTCGTCGGTGAAGGGCATGTTGGCCGGATCGGCGCAGACGCGCAGCGTGGAGCGGTCGACGAGGTCCGAGACCTGCGCCGATGCCGGCGGGGCGACGGCGAGCGCGGCGAACGCGAACGCCGCCGCGCCGATGAGCCGCCGCCTCACCTCAGCTCGGCCTTCCGAAGCACTGGTTCTCATTGTCAGTGTACGCCTTCGTCTTGTCCTCGCGCTTGCTCGGACGCGTGCGGTCCAGCGCGCCGTCGGCGCGGGCCTTCAGGTAGATGTAGATGTCGTCGAGGTAGCACATGACGTTCTTGTTCTCGCCGAATGCCGGCATCACCTGGTCGGCCGTACCGTGACCGACGTTCTGCTTGCCGTTGACCACGATCTCCATGAACTCGGGATAGGTCATGGTCTTCAGCGAATTGGCGAGCGCCGGCGCATAGGTCGAGCCCATGCCGTCCGGGCCGTGGCAGACATGGCACTCGGCATGATAGCGGCGGTAGCCGGAATAGGTGTACCAGTCCATCGTGCCGTCGGCACCGATGTGATAGGTGGGATCGCCGTCCGGCGTGGTGTACTTGCCCAGTTCGTCCTTGGTCGGTGCCTCCGCCTGCTGGGCGGGCGCGGCGGTCGGCTGCTCCTGCGCGATGGCGGGAGCGGGAAGAGCGAGGGCGGCCGCCAGGATCAGCGCCGACAGGCCAGCGGACGCCGGCAGCGCGCCGGAAACAAGCCATCCGCGAATAGTTTTCTTCATGAGCAGGTCTCCTCAGAGGCGCCGCGACAGAGGCCGGGTGTGGCCGTGACAGGCGCTTCGGGGTCGTGGCCCGCGCCTCATGCTTCGGAATTGTTCTAAGAGTTTCATAAAGTGCACCGTCCCGAGACGTTGGGGCCCGGCGCACCGGACAAAAGCCGGCGGCCAGGCCCCCCGTTATTCCCGGAAAGGCAGGCCCGAGGGCCTGCCTCCAGTGACTCAGTTCGGCAGCGCAAACACCGTGAGCTGACCGCCGAGGTTGGTGTAGTTGGACAGCGCAGCATAGCCGCCCACCGCACCCAAGCCGGCATTCGGATCGGTCAGGCCGGCCGCAAGGCCGATGCCCGCCCAGCCACCGACACCCGACAGGATGGCGATGTACTGCTTGCCACCATGCTCGTAGGTGGTGACGTTGCCGATGATGCCCGACGGGGTCTTGAACTTGTAGAGTTCCTTGCCCGTCTTGGAGTCGACCGCCTTCAGGTAGCCTTCCAGCGTGCCGTAGAACACCACGTCACCAGCGGTGGCGAGGGCGCCCGACCACACCGAGAAGGGCTCCTTGAGCGACCACACGATCTTGCCCTTGGTGTTGTCCCAGGCGATGAAGTTGCCCATGCCGCCATGGCTGTTCGGCGCGGGGTACATCGACAGGGTCGCACCGACATAGGGCTGGCCCGCCGTGTAGCTCACGCGGAACGGCTCGTAGTCCATGCAGACGTGGTTGGTGGGCACGTAGAACAGGTTGGTCTTGGGCGAGAAGGCCGCCGGCTGCTGGTCCTTGGTGCCGAGGGCCGCCGGGCAGATGCCCTTCGAGTTCACGTCCTCGCCGTTCTGCTCGGTCGAGTACTTGGCCACGACCAGCGGACGACCATAGGTCGGGCTGTTCTTGTCCATGTCGACCTTGGTGGCCCAGTTCACCGCCGGATCGTACTTCTCGGCGACGAGAAGCTCGCCCGTCACGCGATCCAGCGTGTAGCCGAAGCCGTTGCGGTCGAAGTGGGTGAGCAGCTTGCGCGGTGCGCCGTTGAACTGCTGATCCGTGAGGATCATCTCGTTCACGCCGTCATAATCCCACTCGTCGTGGGGGGTCATCTGGTAGACCCACTTGGTCATGCCGGTGTCGGCATCACGCGCGAAGATGGTCATCGACCACTTGTTGTCGCCGGGACGCTGCTTCGGGTTCCAGGTCGAGGGGTTGCCCGCGCCGTAATAGACCAGGTTGGTCTCCGGGTCGTAGGAATACCAGCCCCAGGTGCAGCCGCCGCCGATCTTCCACTGGTCGCCTTCCCAGCTCTTCAGCGAGGAATCGGCGCCGATCGGCTTGCCGAGCGCAGTGGTCTTCTGCGGGTCGACAATCATCTCGTTGTCGGGGCCCATCGAATAGCCACGCCAGACCTGCTTGCCGGTCTTGGTGTCATAGGCGGTGACGTGGCAACGCACGCCGAACTCGCCGCCGGAGATGCCGACGATGACCTTGTCCTTCACCGGCAGAACGGTGGCGGTGTTGGTCTCGCCCTTCTTCGGGTCGCCGTTGACCACCGACCACTTCTTCTGGCCGGTCTTGGCGTCGAGCGCGACGAGGGTGGTATCAGCCTGATGCAGGTAGACCATGCCGTCCGAATAGGCGAGACCGCGGTTGACGGTGTCGCAGCACATCACCGGGATGACGTTCGGATCCTGCTTCGGCTCGTATTTCCAAAGAATACGTCCGTCGTTGTTCAGGTCGAGCGCATAGACGATGTTCGGGAACGGCGTATGCACGTACATCACGTCGCCGATGATGAGCGGTCCGCCCTCATGGCCACGCAGCACGCCGGTCGAGAAGGTCCAGGCTACCTGGAGCTTGCCGACGTTCCCGGCGTTGATCTGATCGAGCTTGGAATAGCGCGTATTGGCGTAGTCACCCGTCTGGATACCCCACTGCTTGGGGTCCTTGATGATATTGGTCAGCCCATCATTGGCCGACGCCGGCCAAGCATAGACCGCTGCAGCACTCATCACTGCTGCCGCAATTAACTTGCGCATTGCTTATTCTCCTCCTGAACGATCCTCCGGGATCGACCGTCACGGGCGATCCGCCGCGGCTTGTTTGCCGTTCTGGCCGTTTTTTGTCTTCGACAGCGTGTCACGACCGGCTGGGGGAGAAAGCAGCCGGATCTCACGGGGGCGCGCCGCCCCAAGCTGGCCTACGAACCGGGATCGAGGGTTGCCCCCCGAAAGCCGTTGAAGCCGAAGACGAAACCGAGGCTAATCCGAATCCTGGGACCGCGCAATAAGAACTCTTATGAGAAAAATGTCTTATTATGATTTTGCTGCAAGTGCGAACTGATATATAATATACCAGAAAAGAATACTTCAAAGTTGGTGGAAAGCACGCATAACTCGTGCGAGTTGCGTCAACACTACTGCCATTCCAGCTCGTGATAGGCGGCGATGGCGTTGCGTGGATTGAACTCGTCGAACAACGCCCACTCGCCGCGCTGCGCGGTCGCGGCCAGTGCCGGGGCATCGCCCATCGGCCGCCCCTCTTCTATGCTGCGCTGCACATCGGCGCGCAGGGCTTCGAGGTAGGCGCGCTCAGCCTCCGTCGCCTGCGGCCATTGGACGCTAGCCGGGCCATGACCCGGCACCGCCCGCGCCGCCGGCCGGGCGGTGAGCGCCTCGATGAGCTTCAGCCAGCCGAGCAGGCTGCCGTCCAGCGTCGGCACATGCCCGACGAACAGCAGGTCGCCCATGACCCATGTGCCGGTGGCCGAATCGAGCACGGTCAGGTCGTTGTCGGTATGGGCAGTCGGATGCGCCTCCAGCTGCAGAACCCGGCCGCCGAGGTCGAGCTCCAGCCGCTGCTCGACCACGAGGTCGGGCACCACGATCCGCGTGCCCTCGGCCTCCGGCCCGAGCAGGCGCTGCGCCTGGGCAAGATACGTTTCGGCGCGCTGCGACAGCGCGCGCGGCAGCTTGTGATGGCCGACGAAGCGCACCCCCTCCCCTGCAAAGGCAGCGTTGCCCAGCGTGTGGTCGGGGTGCATGTGGGTGTTGATCACGTAGCGCACCGGCCGGTCGGTCGATGCCTTCACCGCGGCCAGGAATCGCTCGCCGGCAAGCCGGCTGTTGCCGGTGTCGATCACCGCCGCGGCTTCGCCGCCGACGATGAGCGTCATGTTGGCGATCGCCCCGTCATTGGCCGGAGCGATCAGCTCGTAAGGTGCGCGATAGACGAAGACGCCGTCGGCCACCCGCTCCAGCGTCAACGGCTCGGCGACAGAAGCCGCCCGGGCGTGTCCAAGGCTCCCGGCAGCCATGAGCGCGCCGAGGCCGAGGACACTGCGACGATCCAGTCGGGGAGCGGCCGGCATGGCGGGGCTCCGTGAGACGCTGCGCCGTGGCCGGCGCGGCCTCGTGCTACTTCTTGGTGCCGTCGGCGTTGAACGTGCCGAGATACGCCTCGAGATCGGCGCGGTCGGTCTCCTTGGGCAGGCCGGCGAACACCATCTTCACGCCGGGCATGTAGCCCTTGGGATTGGCCAGGTACTGGCTGAGGATCTCCGCCGTCCACACATCGCCCTTGGCGTTGTGCTCCTTCAGCGTGTCGGAATAGTTGAAGCCTTCCACCGAGCCCATCTTGCGGCCGATGATGCCGTTCAGCTCGGGACCGACCTTGTTCTTGGCGCCCTCGCCCACGGCGTGGCAGGCCATGCACTTCTTGAAGACGTTGGCACCCTTGGCAGGGTCGCCGGCAGGGCTCTGGGCCAGCGCGGCGGTGGAGCCAAGGGCGAGCAGGGCGGCGGAGATGACGAAGCGATTCATGGCGTCCTTCCAAGGCTCATATCGTTGACCGGCGCCGTCATCCGCGGCGCTTGTGGCGCGGCGCCGACAATAGCGCCACGGTTAGAATGATCCTAGACGACGAAAGGTCCAGTGCGCGAGGCTGGCGCGGCAGCGGGCAATTCGTCGCGGGAAAAGCAGCGCCGGCGGCTCAACTCGCTGGAAATGCCTGATATTTTGCGACGATTGGTCGGCGCCTGCCTCGCCATGCTTGCGGCGAAATACCCCACCCCGTCGTCAGCACGCCGCGACGGGCGCCTCGCGGACTACGCTCGTCGCGGTCTCGCCGGGCTCCCACAGCCCCTCGAAATGCGCCATCTGCCACGCCGCCCATTGCTCGAATTCGGCGAGGAAGGCGTCGGCCACCCAAGCGACGCGGCCACCTGGACCGAGCGCGAACCAGCCCCTCGCCTCGGCCTCCGTCAACAGGCTCGCGACATGGGCGGGTGAGACCTGGAAGCGCTCCGCGAGAGCCCGGCGGCTCAGCGGCTCGGCCGGTGCCACATCTGCGAGCAGGTCGGCATAGTAGCTGCCGAACACCGCCGTCAGCAGCGGGTAGCCGCAATCCCTCAGGGTGAAATGCAGCACCCCGGGGAAGGCGTGCAGCAGCGTGCCGTTGGCCAGCACATAGGCGGCCGAGCGGGCGATCATGTCGCCCAGAACGTCCGCGTCCTCGAGCAGCGTGGCACGGGCAGGCCGGTCGTCCTCGATCGCATCGGTGGCGGAGACGAAGAGGCGCATGGAGCGGCCGATCTCGAACATCACCGTCGGCATCGGCCGCAGCAGCGTGGCGCGCCGGTCCGCCGGGTCGCGCTCCACCGCCACCAGGCGGCCGGCCTTCAGGGCGGCGACGAAGCCGGCGGTCTGTCGTGCGCTCACCCCGGCCACCCCCTGCAGGGCGGAGAGTGTCGGCGGCGGCCCGCCACGGTTCCGCCACGCGTAGTAGTTGTGGATCATCATGAAGCAGACGAGATAGCGGCCGAGCTGGTCGAACAGCTTGTGATAGGGCCAGCGGATCGGGGCGGCCCGGGACATGCCGTGGCAATAGGCGGCGAGCGCCGGGCGGAAGCGCGGATGGCACAGCAGCCGCTCGGCCCTCGCGCCAAATCCTTCGGGAAGCACCGCTGCCGGGCGTTGCGTCGGCTCATCCACTCCGTCGATCAGTCGCCGCCTTGGCACGTCGATACCTGCAAAGTTTGGACTGGCGCGAATTACCTATGCAGAAATACTGCCGTCGGGGAAGGCCGCGAACCGACTGTCGCGTGGCACGCGATCAACGATACACGCACAGATAAGCCGCGGCCGCCAAGAATAACGGGAAAGGACCTTCCATGTGTAACCAGCACCCCTTCATGCTGTCCCGGCGCCGGCTGTTCGGTGCCGGTATCGGAGCAGCCTCGGCAACGTTCCTCGGCGGCTTCGCCCTGCCGGCCTTCGCCCAGACCGCCGAACCCGCGACGCCGCAGAACGCCATCAGTCCGGATGCCGCCCTGGCGCGCATCATGGAAGGCAATGCCCGCTATGTGGCGAACACACCATCCGTGAAGGACTTCTCGGCCGACAGGGCAGCACGCACCAAGGCGCAGTACCCGGTTGCGGGACTGGTCAGTTGCGCCGACTCGCGCGTCGCGCCGGAACTTGCCTTCGACCAGGAGCCGGGCGACCTGTTCGTGGTGCGCGTTGCCGGCAACTTCGTCGACGATGACGGGCTCGCGAGCCTCGAATATGGCGTGAAGTTCCTCGGCGTCCCGCTGCTGATGGTGATGGGCCACACCAATTGCGGCGCCGTTTCTGCCGCCATCAAGGTGGTGCAGGACAAGATCACCCTGCCCGGCCATCTGGACGAACTGGTCAGCCACATCACGCCGGCGGTCGAGGTGGCGCTCAAGTCCAAGCCCGAGGACCAGCTCAACGCCGCGATCGTCGAGAATGTGCGCCTCAACGTGCGCGAGCTGTCGGCCGCGACCCCGATCATTTCCGAGTTCGTTTCGAACGGGAAGGTGAAGGTCGTCGGCTCCGTCTACGACCTCGCCACCGGCAAGGTGAGCATGGTCTGACATACCGCGGACCGGCTGCGAAGAACCGGTCCGCTTCTTCATCGATCCTGACGGCCGGCGGGTGCACCGCGCCCGCCATTTCGAACACCCCATTACTTAGGTATTGACCTAAGTAATCACTTCCGATAGGTAAGCCTCCGCCGGCCGGGATATCGGGTCCGGCACCTGTCGAGGATGCGATGACCCCTGCCGCACATGCCGCCGCGCCCACTGCCGTCATCGACGGCATCTTCCGTGCGTTGGCCGACCCAACCCGGCGCGATGTGGTGGAGCGGCTGACCGCCAAGCAGGCCTCGATGAGCGAGCTCGCCGCTCCCTATCGCATGGCCCTCCCCTCCTTCCTGGAACACATGAAGGTGCTGGAGGGCTGCGGGCTGGTGCGCTCGCGCAAGATCGGGCGGGTGCGCACCTATCAGCTCGAAACCGAACGGCTGAAGCTCGCCGAGGACTGGCTCGGCCGCCAGCGCACGCTGTGGGAACAGCGCCTCGACCGGCTCGACAGCTATCTTTTGTCCATGAAGGAGGAGACGCCGGAATGACTATGCCGCTCGCCAAGTTCGACCCGAAGCTCGATCTCAAGCTGGAACGCGAGATCGACGTGCCCGTGCATCTCGTCTGGAAGGCGTGGACCACGCCGGCTCATCTGAAGCAATGGTTCGTGCCCAAGCCCTGGACCATCGCCTCGTGCGAGCTCGACCTGCGGCCCGGCGGCATCTTCCGCACAGTGATGCGCTCGCCCGAGGGCGAGGAATACGACAATTCCGGCTGCTATCTCGACGTGGTGCCGAACGAGCGGCTGATCTTCACCGACACGCTGCTGCCCGGCTACCGCCCGGCACCGAAGCCCTTCTTCACCGGCGCGCTGCTGCTCAGCTCGCTCGGCGCGAACGGCACGCGCTATATCGCCTACGCCATCCATGGCGACGAGGCGACGCGCGAAAATCACGAGAAGATGGGCTTCCACGACGGCTGGGGCACGGTGGCGACGCAGATGGTGGAGTACATCAAGTCCGGTGCGGTCCCGGCCTGAGCGGCCGCCTCACGGGATGCGGTAGAACGGGTTGGGCAGCTGGAACAGCTTCTTGCCATGGCCACCGAACAGGTCGGAGGGCTGGTCGCCCATATTGGCGATGATGGTGTAGCCCTCCGCCTCGATCCTTGCCCGGACCGGAGTCTTGTAGTCGGCGAGCGAAGCGAAGTTCGCCCCGTCCGCCGGCAGATAGAGCTTGTCGTAGCCGCCATAGCCGGCGGCGGCGAGGTTCCTGTCGGTGGCCTCGCGCTGGCTCTCCGGCCGGCCGGAGATGAAGAACACCGCGACACCGAGCGCCCGCGCCTTCGCGAACACCTCCCGCACCGGCTCGATCGCCGGGTCGACGCCGAGCAGGTCCCACGCCGCCCAGCCGCAGGGACCATCCTGTCCGAGGCTGCACGGCCCGGGGATGATGCGGCCGAAATCGTCGCGCTTGATGATGTCCCAGTTGGACAGTGCCGTCTCGTCGACGTCGAGCACCAGCGCCGGCCGGGTCACCTGCGGCGCGCGCTCGGCGATCCAGGCCGATGCCTTCTCGGCGATGACGGCGATCTCGCGCTGATAGGCGCCGGAATCGTGATAGGCGGCGGCCGCGAACTTGGCGTCGCCGACATTGACCGGCTGCTGCGCCGGCGCCACCAGAGCGCCGGGAGCCTGCGCCGCCGCGGGAGCGGCGAGCGCGAGCAGCGCGGCAAGGACGAGACCGCCCGTGCGCCACATCCCTGCCGCTCCAGGCTCAGACCGCGAGCGCGACGACGCGCTCATGCTTCATGTTCGGCGGTGCCTCGAAATAGGGAGAAACGAGGGCGCGCCAGCTCTGGAAGTCCTCCGATTCACGGAAGCCGACCATGTGGTCCTCCAGCGTCGCCCACTCGACCACCAGCTTGTAGACGTTCGGCGTCTCCACCACCCGGTGCAGGTTGATGCTGTGGCAGCCCTTGGCCCGCCGGAACAGCGGCACCGCCTGCGCGACGCCGGCTTCGAAGGCCTCTTCGTCACCCGGCTTGATGCGCAGCTCGGCCACTTCGATGAACATGTCCACTCTCCTCTTGGGGGTCAGGATATCCGCCGCGCCACGATGAACAGCCGCGGGAAGCGTAGCAGCAGCGTGCCGTCCTCGTGGCGCCGATAGCGGGCCGCGATCAGCTCTTCGTAGCGGACAAGGAACTCGGCGCGCTCCTCCGTGGAGAGCGGGTCCATATAGGGTCGCAGCCCCGTGCTCTTGAACCATTCGACGATGGCGCCGGCCCCTTCCATCTCGTGCACATAGGTGGTGCGCCAGATGTCGACCTCGCAGCCGGCCGCCCGCAGCCAGCGGTAATAGTCGTCGAAGGAGCCGATGTCGGCCTTGGCCTCGTCGGCACGAGCGAGCTTTTCCGCCCACGGACCCACGCTCGCGACCTCACGCATCGAAGTGTGCGAAGGCTCGTCGTAATTGTCCGGCACCTGCACCGCCAGCACGCCGCCCGCCGGCAGCAGCCCGGCGAGGCGGGTGAACAGCTGCTCATGGTCCGGCAGCCATTGCAGCACGGCATTGGCGAACATGAGATCGTAGGCCCGGCGCGGCTGCCAGCTCGCGATGTCCGCCTGCTCGAAGGTGAGGCCCGGCAGGCGCTCGCGCGCCTTGGCGAGCATGTTGGGCGACAAGTCCATGCCCTCGACCTCAGCGCCCGGATAGCGCCTGGCGATGAGCTCCGTGCTGTTGCCCGGCCCGCAGCCTATGTCCATGCAGGCGCGGGGATCGTCGAGCGGCACCCGCGCCAGCAGGTCGACCGAGGGGCGCGTACGCTGGTCCTCGAACTTCAGGTACTGCGCGGCGCTCCAGTCGACGGCCAAGCTCATGTCTCGATCCTGCATGACGCGGACGGCGCAGCCGCCGGCCACCTTATGGAGGAAAGAGACGGTACCTTTCAATATGCCTGACCGTTCGGAGACCTCATCCCCGGTCGAGCCCGGGGATGAGTCGGAGGCGCCCCTCAGCCGAGGCGCTCGGCGGTGAAGTGCCAGTGCCAGCCGCCGGGCTTCTGCTGGCGGTCTTCGAGACGGTAGAGCTCGAAGCCGTCGAACAGCTCGGTGAGCTCGCCGGCGTTGCAGTAGAAGTGCGGGTGGTCCTTGTCGCTGGCGACGCCCTCGTCGCCGGCCTCGGCCGGCGGGTTCTCGCGCACGAAAGTGTTCGGCGCCACCTCCTCGCCGACGCCGTAATTGACGTTGCGCTTGGAGAGCATGGTGCCCTGGAAATAGCCGCCCGGCTTCAGCACGCGGCGGATCTCGGCGATGGCGGCGCGCACGATCTCGCCGTCGCCGTGATAGATCACGTTGAACGACAGCACATAGTCGAAATGCCCGTCCGGGAAGGGCAGCACAGTCATCGGCGCCACCGACGCCTCCACCGTCACGCCCATGGCGGCGGCCGACTGGCGCACCTGCTCGACACCGGCCTCGGCCATGTCGATGGCGTGGCTCTCGAAGCCGAGCCGTGCGAAGTGCAGCGCATGGCGGCCGACGCCGCAGCCGAGGTCGAGCGCCCGCACCGTCTCGCCGCCGGCACGGATGGTCTCGCTCAGCGCGACGACCTCGGGCTCGGCCGCGAGCCAGTCGGCGCGGCCATCCTCGGTCGACCAGCGGGAATTCCAGGAGATATGCGCCGTATCCGTTCTCATTTCAACACCTTCACGCTTCAGGAAAAACCTAGCCGATGATCCGCCCGCGCGCCCAGGAGCCGGCCTGCTCGACCAGCATCACCAGCCCGAACACCATCAGGATGACGGTCGCCGCGGTCGGGTAGTCGAACATGTCCATCGCCACCTTGAGTTCGAGGCCGATGCCGCCGGCGCCGACTAGGCCGAGGATCACTGAGGAGCGGGTCGACTTCTCCAGCGCGAACAGCGTGGTGGTGATGAAGGCCGGCATGGCGGCGGGGATCACTGCGCAGAAGATGGTGTCGAGCCGGCGCACCCCCTGAGCGCGCAGAGATTCCACCGGGCCCTTGTCGGTGTCCTCCATCGCCTCGGCGAAGAAGCGGCCGCAGAAGCCCGCGGTGTCCACCGCGATGGCGAGCGTGCCGGCGAAAGGGCCTAGGCCGACCGCGATGACGAAGATCAGCGCCCAGACGAGATCCGGCACGGTGCGGAAGAAGGCGATCACCGCCCGTGCCAGCCCGTTGACGATCCGCCCGGCGAGCAGCCCGCGCGCGGCGAGGATCGCCAGCGGCACGGAGAGGACGACGCCCGCCACCGTGCCGACGATGGCCATCTGGAAGGTCTGCACCAGCGCCTGCGACAGGGTCTCGATGCGGGTCAGGCTCGGCGGCCAGGCACGGGAGAGGAAGTCCATCAGCGCCGGCACGCCGTCGAGCATCGCCGTCGTCGACCAGCCCGAGCCCTGGATCGACCACACCAGCACGGCGAGGCCGACCAGATAGCCGAGGAAGGTGGAGATGGAGGGCCGGACGAAGCGCGGCGGCAGCGGGCGGCCGCTGCGCGCGGTGGTGTCAGTTGTAGAGGTCACGCAAGCCTCCGGTCTGCAGGCTGTTGGCCGGCGCGTCGAGGGCGAGGCGCCGCTCACAGAGCCCCAGCACGCGCTCGGCATAGGTGAGCGCGTGGTCGAGATTGTGGGTGGTGAAGACGAGCGTGGTGCGGGTGTCGCGGGCGACACGCACGAACACCTGCATCACCTCCTCGCCGGCGGCGGGATCGAGGCTGGCGGCCGGCTCGTCGGCGAAGATGAAGCGCGGCCCGCCAACCAGCGCGCGGGCGATAGCCACGCGCTGCGACTGGCCGCCCGAGAGCTGGTCGGCGCGCTTGAGCGCCAGATGGGCGAGGCCGACGCGCTCCAGCGCCTCCATGGCGCGCTCGCGCTGCGTCGCGGAGGCCAGCGCGTGCAGCCAGGCGCCGGGGCCGGGGTTCGCGGCGAGCGTGCCGTGCAGCACGTTGGACAGCACCGAGAGACGCGACACGAGGTTGTGCTTCTGCGCTACGAAGCCGACCGTGCCGCGCAGGCGGCGCAACGCGCCGGTGCCGAGGCCGCCGATCGGCTGGCCGGACATCCGCACCTCGCCATTGGCCGGAGCCATCAGGCCGAGGCAGCATTTGAGCAGAGTGGACTTGCCGGCACCGTTGGCGCCGATGAGCGCGACGGTCTCGCCGCGCTCGATGTGGAAGCTGACCTCGGAGAACACCACCGGGTTCGAACCATGGCGCACGGCGAGATCCCGCACGCTGATCTGGCCTTCCGCAGTGCTGCGTGCCGCCAGTTTCGGCGTCTCGGCGCCGTGCACCAGGGTGAGTGTCATTTGCCGATGAACTCGCCGAACTGGGGATAGCCGATGGTGACGTACATGGCGCGCACGCGGTCGTAGTCGCCATCCTTCAGCACCACGAGGTCCATGCCGCGGTACTTCTCCTGCTCCTCGCCGGCGGAGAGGATGCCGTCGATGATCTGGTCCTTGTTCTTGATCATGGCAGCGACGAGCCCGGCGGCGACTTCCTTGTCGACATGCGCGCCGACCACCAGCACGTCGTTCGGCAGGTCGCCCGAGCGGGCGATGACGCGGAACGAGCCGGCTGGCACGCTCTTGTCCTTGTTCCGGACCGAGACCCAGCTGTTGTAGTTGACGCCGATGGCGGCGACGTCGCCACGCTTCAGCGCCTCGTGCGCGACCTGGCGGGAAGTGTGGGTGGTGCCGCCGAGGTCCTTGGTGACGGAGACGCCGTAATCGGCCAGCAGCTGCGACGGGCACAGATGGCCCGAGGTCGAGCCGATGTCGTCCATGCCGACCTTCTTGCCCTTGAGCTGCACCGGCGCGGTGATGCCGGAATCGGCCTTCACCACGATCGCGCAGAAATAGTCGGGGCGGCTCAGGCCGACGATCGCCTTGGCGTCGGTCAGCTTGTTGATGACGACATATTCCGCCGGGCCGGTGATGACGAAGTCGACGCGCTTGGCCTTCAGCGCCTCGGCGGCGGCGGTGCGGCTCGCTACCGGGAAGAACTCGAAGGTGTCGCCGGTGGCCTTCTCGAGCTGCGCCTTGAACGGACCCCAGTCCGTCTGCAGCCGCTCCATGCCTTCCACGTCGGTGACGGCGAGCTTGTAGGTTTCGGCGAAGGCCGGGGCCGTGAAGGAGGCCGCCATGGCCAGAACTGCCAGGGTTTTGCGTATCATGTTGCCCATTCCATTTGCTGTGTCAGCGTTATCGAAAGAAATGACCGGAACGATGCGTGACGCCGGAAGAACTGCGACGTGATTATCTGCACATGAGCTAGTGGACGCGCTGGCCCCTACGCCAGACCGACCGGACCAGCGGCAGCCCTTCCGCCTCATGCACCCGCACCAGATCGGCCCGCCGGCCGATGGCGATCTCGCCGCGATCGTCGAGACCGAGCGCCCGCGCCGGATTGACGCTCACCATCGCCACCGCGCGCGGCAGCGCGTAGCCGACCGGCTCGCGGGTGAGCAGGAAAGCGGCGTGCAGCAGGCTCACCGGCATGTAGTCGGACGACATGATGTCCAAGAGACCCTCGCCGGCGCAGGCGGCGGTGGACACGTTGCCCACATGCGAACCGCCGCGCACCAGGTTCGGGCCGCCCATCACCACGGCAAGGCCGCTCGCGCGGGCGGTGCGTGCCGCTGCCAGCGTCGTCGGAAACTCGGCGATGGCGCTGCCGAGGCCGGCCCCCTCGTGGATATTCTCCGCCGTCGCATCGTCATGGGTGGCGATGACCAGCCCGTCCTCCGCCGCCAGCGCGGCGAGGGCTGCGCGATTGCGGGCGGCGTAACGCTCGTGCGCGTCCCGCCCGCGCAGCAGCGCCTCGTCCAGGGCGGCCTCGGTCAGATTGTCGCTCTTGCGACGATAGTCGCGCCACATGTCAATATCGGCGAAGACGCGCTGGCCGGGCGTATGGTCCATGAGCGAGATCATGCGGATGGCGTCGTGGCCGCGGATGGCCTCGAAACGTTCGATGATCTGCTGGTCCGGTACCTCGCAGCGTATGTGCAGAAGGTGGTCGGCGCGCAGCGCGCCGGCATCGCGCGCCTCGTCGAGCCCGTCGATCATGAGGCGGTAGATGTGCGCCCGATCGCCATTCTTGCCACCGACCAGCGCCACCGCGTCGAGGATAGTGGTGATGCCCACGCCGACCACAGCGGCATCGTGCGCCACCGCCGCCGACACCGGCGGCCAGATCACGTTGGGGCGCGGGGCGATAAATTTCTCAAGCGCGTCGCTGTGAATGTCGACGAGGCCCGGGAGCAGGTAGTCGCCCTCACAGTCGAGGCCGCCGGGCGAGGTGCCGGCACCGGCGTCGATGCCGACGACCATACCGTTATCGACGGCAAGCGAGCCGTGCACCACCTCGTCGGCGAGCACGATCCTCGCATTGTGAAAGTACTGGGTCATTCCGCCCGACGTCGCTCCGTTTCTGGAGGGGATCGTGCGGCGCCAAGACGAAGCTTCGGTGACGCGGACGGCGCGCCTTGGGGGATGACTGCGGCATTCGTCTAGCCGATGCGACGCGCACGCCCTCGCCGGCACGCCGCCGCTAGAATTCGAATACCAGGTTCAGCATGTCGGAATTGTGCCGCGAGCGGAGGTACTGGACCGGCACGCCGCTGCGGTCGACATTGATGATCCTGAGTTCCAGCAAGGGCTTGTGCCGGGACAGGTTCAGCAGCCGCGCCTCGCGGAGCGTCGGCATCACCGCGCGCACGCCAGTGCTCTTCTTGGGGATCTCCGCGATGCCGTAGCGCTGCATCGCCACCGTGACCGAGCCTGTCTCGCGGATGGCCTCCTCGATGCCGGCAAAGCGCGGCAGAGGATACCAGCTGAGCGAGACGCTCATCGGCTGCCCGTCGATGACGCGCAGCATATACATCTGCCGCACCGGATGGCCGACCGGCAGTGCCAGCCCCGCGGCGACCTCGCGATCGGCCCTGGTTTCCGTGGTTTCGAGGATCTCCCACGTGGCCTTGCGCTCGCCATGCATGGCCGCGACGCGCAGCAGCGAATTGCGCTCCATGCGGTAGCTGATGTCGCGGTCGCGCACGAAGGTGCCGCGGCCCTGCTCCACCCGCACCATCTGCTTCTCGCGCAGCCGGCCGATGGCCCGCCTGATGGTGTGGCGGTGCACCTCGAAGCGGCGCGCCAGCTCGTCCTCTGTCGGCAGGCGCGCGCCGCGCGGGAACTGGCCGCTCTCGATGGCGTGCTCCAACTCGATCTGTACCTGCCGCCAGCGCGGTCCGGCGCCACGGGAGGAGCGCTCCCCGGATGAAGATCCGTGTCCGGACATGTTCAGGACCCCTGCTCGTGCAGCTTGCGCCGAGCCTATCCGGCGAGGTGGACGCCCATATGACGGTCTGTGCGGATGAATCGGCCGCTCGTATCCAATCGCGTTGCGAAGCGTCATTCGCACGTCACCGCGAGCGGACATGGCGCCCCGGAAGGCTGCCCCCAGCCCCACCCGCGTCAACGGCGGTATGGAGGCATAAGGTATGGAGGCGCGGCTGGCCGGAGAAATACCGTCTCCGCAGCCGTGGCCTCACAACGACGCCCGATTTGGGCGCCATCCCAACCTCAGCCGAGCAATGCCTCCATCACATGCTGATCGCCCTTAACCGCGTAGCGGCCAACGGTCGAGCAGGTGATAGCGCGAGAGCCCGACCTCGCTGTGGACCAGCGCGAACGCGTCGGCCGTGAAGCGGATCGGCGCGATCTCCTGGACGGGAACCGCGTCCGGCCCGTAGAGCAGGGTCATGTGCGGCGCGAACGGCTCGATGGCCCGCAGCCCGCGAGTCTCCATCGCGTCGCCGAGCGCCTTGCGCAATTCGAACAGCTTTTGTCCTTCCCCCATCAGGACCAGCGGCCGATTTCTCCTTCCCGGGGCGCTCTCGAAGCTTTTCACGGCGCGGAACGCGACCTCGAACGGCGGCATCGTCACCGCCTTTCCAGCGAGTTGCGCGCCATAGACGTGTTTCGACTTCAGCCGTGCATAGTCTCCCACGTGATGCAGCGAGACGTGCAGCCGTTCGGCCTCCAGCCACGCCCCCGCAAGACGCCGCTCACTCGTGAAACGCTCCCGAAACCGCACCACGCGAGCCGCGGTCGCGGGATCGGGAAACAGGCAGAAGAACAGCCGCTCCGGCTTTCGCGGCCGACGACGCGGTTCGCTGGCAATGTTGAACGCAAACTCGGTCTGCA
Source organism: Xanthobacteraceae bacterium (assembly GCA_029239875.1). Classification (GTDB taxonomy): domain Bacteria; phylum Pseudomonadota; class Alphaproteobacteria; order Rhizobiales; family Xanthobacteraceae; genus Ancylobacter. Next base: position 204,828 of record JARBUD010000003.1, read on the forward strand.
TGGGAAAACCTCGACTTCCCCATGCCCCACATCCATCAGAACATAACAGGAACACACACGCAAGTGCGAACCACCGCGGTGCTCACCTCATCCGCGCCGCGCCTCCGCCCGCCGTCCCGCGGCCAGCCTCAACCAGGGCGGGAGATGGAAGGCGCTCATCAGCACATACATCGCCGTCATCCCACTCAGCGGCGACGTGCCGGCCGCCGTGCAGAGCAGGTCCGGCATCCCGCCGCCAGTCCCGCTCGCCAGCGCCATCGCCGCGAAGGTCGGCGCGGCGGCGAGGCCCAGCCACTCGGCGGCGTGCAGGCGGGGCCATAGCCCGCCCCGCGGGCGGAGCGCGCCGCCGGCGCCTCCGCCCGGATGGGTGTCGCTCATGTGAGCCTCCCGCCGCCGTCACTCGCAGCAGCCGTGCTTGAAGCCGCCGAACAGCTCCTCGACGGACCCCGCCGCCCGCTCGGTCGGCGCCGCCTCGTAGCGGTCGTGGTGGCGCACCCATTCCATCTTGTTCTCGACGTCGCGCTCGTCGCGGCCCTTGGGCACGAGGTCGAGCATGTTGTAGGTGCCCATCATCACCTCAACCCCGCGCCCATAGGTCGAGTAGGTGTGGAAGACGGCGCCGGCATCGTCCCTGTAGAAGGCGCTGATGCCCGGCCATTCCTCGAAGGCGTAGGGCCACGGCCCGTAATTGTAGTGGATCCGCCCCTCGGCCAGTTGCTCCGGCGTGAAGCTGACGCCGAAATCGTAGTTGAAGTCGCTGTCCTGCGACGACACCCAGTCGAACTGCCAGCCCATGCGCGTCTTGAAGCGCTCGATCTGCGCCAGCGGCGCGCGCGAGACGGTCACGAAGGTGACGTCGCGCTGCCTGAGGTGGATGTTCATGCCGTCGGCATGGTCGGCCATGAAGGAGCAGCTCGGGCAGCCCTGCTCCCAGCCCGGGCCGAACATGAAGTGCTGGACCAGCAATTGCCGGCGACCGTCGAACAGCTCGGCCAGCGTGCGCCGGCCCGCGGGCGTGTCGAACACATAGTCCTTGTCGATCCGTACCCAGGGCAGAGCCCGGCGCTCCTGCGCGATGCGGTCGCGCAGATGCGTCAGCTCCTTCTCATGCGCGAGCAGCGCCTTGCGCTCGGCAAGCCATTCGTCCCTCGATACGATGCGGTGGTTCGCAAGCCCCGGCTCGGAGGTTGCGGGAGTGTCGGTCGTGTGGGTCATTGCTCTAGCTCCTTGGCTTTCCGGTCGCCGTCCGCAGTGCGGCGGTGCGTGGTGGTCATGGGCAGAGCGTAGGACCGGCCGTCGCCATGGCGGGAGTGACAAGTGTGTCGGGATTCCAGATGGACTCGCTGATCGCCGCTGCCGCCCGCGCGCTCGCCGCGGGTGACCTTCTCGGCGCGCTGAACCGGGTGGCGCTCCGCGACGATGCGCCGGCGCTGGCGCTGCGCGGCATCGCCATGGCGCGGCTTGGCGATTTCCCGCGGGCAAAGACGCTGCTGAAAAGCGCGGCGCGCGCCTTCGGCCCGAAGGAGGCGGTGGCCCGCGCGCGTTGCGTCGTCGCCGAGGCCGAGATCGCGCTGGTCTCGCGCGACCTCGGCTGGCCGGCAAAGGCGCTCGCCGCCGCGCGGGCGACGCTGGAACGGCATGGCGACCGGCTGAACGCGGCGCATGCGCGCCATCTCGAGGTGCGCCGCCTCCTGCTGGTCGGGCGCCTCGACGATGCCGAAGCCGCGCTCGCCGGCATTGATCCTCCGACATTGCCCCCGGCCTTGAGGACGGCGCATGAGCTGGCGGTCGCCGGCATCGCCATCCGCCATGTGCGGACGAGGGAAGCCTGCGCGGCGCTCGTCCGGGCCGAACGCGCCGCCCGCGAGGCCGACATCGCGGCGCTGACGGCGGAGATCGAAAGCGCATCCCGCCTGCTGGAGGCGCCGGCGGCGCGTCTTGTGAGCCCCAGCAAGGAGCGCCTCCTCAAGCTTGAGGATGTCGAGGCCCTGCTCGCCTCCTGCGTGCTCGTCGTCGATGCCTGCCGCTATGCGGTGCGCGACGGACCGAGGGCGGTGTCGCTGACGACGCGCCCGGTGCTGTTCGCGCTGCTGCGCGCGCTGGGCGAAGCGTGGCCGGAAGACGTGGGACGCGATGCGCTCGTCCGATACGCCTTCCGCGGCAAAGAGGCGGATGAATCGCACCGCGCCCGGCTGCGGGTGGAGATCGGGCGGCTTCGCGCCGAGCTCCGCCCCTTCGCGGACATCGTCGCGACGAAACAGGGTTTCGCGCTGGTCCCGGGCGATGGGCGCACGGTCGTGGTGATGGCGCCGCCCATGGAGGAGCACCATGCCGACGTGCTCGCCTTCCTGGCGGACGGCGAATCCTGGTCGAGCTCGGCACTGGCGCTTGTGCTCGGCGCCAGCCAACGCACCGTGCAGCGCGCATTGGAAGAGCTTGCCGCAGCGGGCAAGGTCCAGTCCTATGGCCGCGGAAGGGCGCGCCGCTGGACCACTCCGCCCTTGCCGGGTTTCACGACAACCTTGTTACTCCCCGGCCCGCTTCCCGGGCAGCTAGGCTGACGGCATGAAAACATCAGCAGCCGACATCCTCGACGAATACGGCCCCTTCCCCGGCATCGAACAGGTCGCCGGCGTGACCTTCGACGGCCACCACGTCTGGTTCGCCTCCGGTGACAGGCTGAATGCCCTCGATCCGGCCACCGGTGACATCGTGCGCAGTCACGACGTGGCCGCTCATGCCGGCACCGCCTTCGACGGCACGCACCTGTTCCAGCTTGCCGAGGACCGGATCCAGAAGATCGATCCGGCGACCGGCCGCGTGCTCTCGACCATCCCCGCCCCCGACGGCGGCTCCGGCCTCGCCTGGGCGGAAGGCACGCTCTGGCTCGGCCAGTATAGCGGCCGCCGCATCCACCAGATCGATCCCGACACCGGCGCCGTGCTGCGCGTCATCGAGTCCGACCGGATGGTGACCGGTGTCACCTGGGTCGACGGCGAGCTCTGGCACGCCACCTGGGAAGGCGAGGAGAGCGATGTCAGGCACATCGATCCCGCGACCGGCGAGATACTGGAGCGGCTGAAGATGCCGGACGGCGTGGGCGTCTCCGGCCTCGAAGCCGACGGCGCCGACCGCTTCTTCTGCGGCGGCGGCAACAGCGGCAGGGTGCGCGCCATCCGGCGGCCGCGGCGGACGGCCTGATCTCGTATTCTGGCGCGCCCGAGCCGGCGCCGCTAAATAGTTTCAAATTTATGATTGCATTTTTATGAAATTGATATAGAGGATTGCGAGGCGCGACGGTTCTGCCGCGCATTGGGAGTGACCCATGCCTCGCAAGCCCGAAGTGACCGGCTTCTTCGACCCGCGGACCTGGTCGATCCAGTATGTCGTCGCCGATCCGGCGACGAAGCGCTGCGCCATCGTCGATCCGGTCCATGACTTCGACGAGAAGTCCGGCCAGACCGGCTCGGCCAATGCCGACCGCCTGCTCGATTTCGTGCGCGGCAAGGGCTACGAGGTCGAGTGGATCCTCGACACCCATCCCCATGCCGACCATTTCTCGGCGGCGCATTACCTCAAGCAGAAGACCGGCGCGCCGACCGCCATCGGCGAGCACGTGAAGGACGTGCAGAAGCTCTGGAAGGGCTTCTACAACTGGCCGGATTTCCCCGCCGACGGTTCGCAGTGGGACCGTCTCTTCGCCGATGGCGAGACCTTCAAGGTCGGCGGCATCGACGCGAAGGTGATGTTCTCGCCAGGGCATACGCTGGCCTCGATCACCTATGTGATCGGTGATGCCGCCTTCGTCCACGACACGCTGTTCATGCCGGACAGCGGCACGGCCCGCGCCGATTTTCCCGGCGGCAACGCCAATGTGCTGTGGCGGTCGATCCAGGCCATCCTGGCGCTTCCCGACGAGACCCGCCTCTTCACCGGCCATGACTACCAGCCGGGCGGGCGCAAGCCCCTGTGGGAATCGACGGTCGCCGAGCAGAAGGCGACGAACATCCACATGGCCCGTTGCCGGAACGAGGAGGAGTTCGTCGCGGTCCGCGAGGCGCGCGACCGCAGCCTCGCCATGCCCAAGCTCATCCTGCAGTCGCTGCAGGTGAACACCAATGGCGGGCGGCTGCCCGAACCGGAAGCGAACGGGGTCAGTTATCTCAAGATCCCGCTCGACCTGCTCAAGGGAGCGACCTGGAACTGAGATGCGTGGAATGAGTACCGAGACGCTGGCTCCGGACGCCGCCGACATGAAGGCGAAGGTCGGCGAGGCCTCCGCCTTCCTCAAGACGCTGGCGAATCCCGACCGGCTGCTGGTGGCTTGTGCGCTGGTCGATGGCGAGCATTCGGTGGGCGAACTGGAGGACATGCTCGGCATCCGCCAGCCCGGCCTCTCGCAGCAGCTCGCCGGCCTGCGCGCGGCAGGGCTGATCATCGGCCGCAAGGACGGCAAGCAGGTCTTCTACCGGCTCGCCGATCCGCGCGTGGAAACCTTCATCGCCACCATGCACGGGCTGTTCTGTGCGCCCGGCGCCGCGCCGGCGAAGGTGCACGAGACCTCGTCATGACCGAGTTCACTCCCATCGCCTCGCTTGTCGGCGGCACGCTCATCGGCCTCAGCGCCGCTCTTCTGCTGCTGCTCGAAGGGCGCATCGCCGGCATCAGCGGCATCGCCGGCCGGCTGCTCCCGCCCTGGCGCGACGGCCTGTTCGCGCAGCGGCTGGCCTTCATCACCGGCCTTGTCGCGGCGCCCTTCCTCGTCGCCGCGGTGACGGGAACGCCGGTCATGCAGACCGTCTCCACCAACCTGCCGCTCATGACGGTCGCCGGGCTGCTGGTCGGCTTCGGCTCGGTCTGGGGGGGCGGCTGCACCTCCGGCCATGGTGTGTGCGGGCTGGCGCGCCTCTCGCCGCGCTCGCTCGTGGCGACGCTCGTCTTCATGGGCACGGGCTTCCTGACCGTGCTCGTCATGCGCCACGTGATCGGGGGCTGAACCATGCCGATCCTCGTCAACCTCGCGCTCGGCCTGCTATTCGGCGTCGGGCTGGTCGTCTCAGGGATGAGCAACCCCGCCAAGGTGCTCAACTTCCTCGATCTCTTCGGCAGCTTCGATCCCTCGCTCGCCTTCGTCATGGGAGGCGCGGTGATCGTCGCCTTCGTCGGCTTCCGACTGGCGCGGCTGCGGGCGACGCCCGTGCTCGCCCCGGCCTTCCAGCTGCCGACGCGGCGCGACATCGACACGCGGGTCATCGTCGGGCCGGCGCTGTTCGGCATCGGCTGGGGGCTCGGCGGCTTCTGTCCCGGTCCCGCCTTCACCGCGCTCGGGCTCGGCGCAGCCGGCACGCTCGTCTTCGTCCCGGCCATGCTGGCGGGCATGTGGGCGGCGCGGCTGCTGGCCGAACGGACAGCCTGAGAGAGGAACCGCGCTGCCTATCGCAGCGCCCGCAGCGCGTTGAGGATCACCGCGACGTCGATCGCCTCCTGCACCAGCGCTCCGGCAATCGGCGGTAGATAGCCGAAGGCGGCCGCCACCATCGCCACCACCGAAAGGCCGAGCCCTGCCAGGACGCTCTGGAGCGCGATCCGGCGCGTGCGGCGGGCGGTCCGCACGGCGAGGCCGAGATTGCCGATCCGGTCGGTCAGCAGCACGATGTCGGCGCTCTCCGCGGACGCCGCCGAGCCGCGCGCGCCCATCGCCACGCCGACATCGGCGCTGGCGAGCGCCGGCGCATCGTTCACGCCGTCGCCCACCATGAGGACGGGCGCCCGGCCGCGCTCGCGCGCCACAACCTCGACCTTCTGCGCCGGGGTGAGATCGCCATAGGCCTGGGCGAGGCCCAGCCGGTCGGCGATCGCGTCCACCACGTCCTGGCGGTCGCCGGAAGCGACCACTACCCGGTCGATCCCGGCTTCCTTCAGCATGTCGAGCGTCGCGGTCGCGTCCGGCCGGATCTCGTCGGCGAGCACGATGATACCCGCGAGCCTCCCGTCCACGCCGACGGCGACGACGACGCTTCCTTCCGGCAGCCCCTCGCGCAGCAGATAAGGATCGCCGCTATCCATGGAATCACGCACGAAGCGGCTGCCGCCGACGACGACGCGACGCCCCTCGACCATGCCCTGAATGCCGACACCGCCGGTCTCGCGCATCCCGGTCGGCGGGGACAGGGCGAGATGCCGGCGGTGCGCCTCCGCCACCAGCGCCTGGGCGATCACATGGCCGGAAGCCTGGTCGAGCGAGGCGGCGAGGCGCAGCACCTCGTCGGCCTGCCAGCCTTCCACCGTGCTGATACGGACGATCCGGGCCTCTCCGAAGGTCAGCGTGCCGGTCTTGTCGAGGAGCGCCGTCCTCACCGTAGCCAGCGCCTCGAGCGCGGCACCGTCCTTCACCAGCACGCCGCTGCGCGCCATGCGGGACATGCCGGATATGATCGCGACCGGCAATGCCAGGATCAGCGGACAGGGCGTCGCGACCACGAGCACCGCCAGGGCGCGGATGCGGTCGCCCGTCAGCCACCAGGCGAGGCCCGCCACCAGCACGGTGAGGAGCAGGAACCAGATCGCGTAGCGATCGGCGATGCGCACGCTCGGCGCCTTGCGCTCCTGCGCCTGCCGCACCAGCCGGACGATATGCGCGTAGGTGCTGTCCTGTGCGGGTCGCGTGGCGCGCAGATCGAACGCATCGCCGGCATTGGCGGCGCCGCTGAGCACCTCGTCGCCGGCGCCCAGCCGAACCGGAAGGCTCTCGCCAGTCAGTGCCGAGCGATCGAGCACCGCGGTTTGCGAGATGAGCGTGCCGTCGACCGGTGCGACATCGCCCCGGCGGACCAGGATGCGGTCGCCCGGCACGAGCGCCTCGATCGGCACGTTCTCCAGCCGGTTGTCGACATAGCGCGCGGCGGCGCGCGCGACGCGGCCGAGCAGCGCCGACATCTCGCCACGCGCGTGGCTCTCGGCATAGGCTTCGAGGAACTGCCCACCCGCATACATCAACGCCACGACATTGCCGGCCAGCGGCTCGCCGAAGGCCAGCGCGGCCGACATGGAAAGCGCGGCCACCACGTCGAGACCGACGTCCCCGCGCCGCAGGCTGGTGACGATCTCGATCACTAGCCCGGCCAGGATGACCGATGTGCCCGCGGTCCAGGCCCAGCCGGGCCAGCTGGCGCCGGCTGTCCACCCGGCCAGTCCGACGGCCAGGCTGCCGATGGCGACGACGAGCAGGAAGGACCGGGTCAGCGAGATACGCGCCAGCCAACGCGCCTCCCGCCCCGCCCGTGGCGGCTCGCCGGAATCCCCGGCCAGGGACTTCTCGCTGCTCATGTCGTCACGCCACCAGACAATGGAATGATTCAAAGGTGATCTTCCATGTCCCGCCCCCTTACGGCAACGCCCGTTACAACTCGCCAGAATGCCCCCGCGTGGATCGCCTCTCGTTCCGGCCCGGGCCGCGCGCAGCCGTGCGCGCACTTTTGTGCACCGCAACCTGACGGCACGCTGCAGCTATAATACCCGTACTGGATGTAGTAGTTGCGGTTTGTAGCCGCGGCCAGCACCAGCTTAGTCCTGCTGCGCGTCCTCGACGCGGAGTCGAGTTCCCTCGACGGGAAATCAACCAGTCCGCGCATGACCTGAGGCGGAAGGGCGTTGTCGACGCCTTTATTTCCCGATTTCGACGCTGCTCATCCGCAATATTTTATCGAGCTGCCACGAGGGAACCGGAATAGTTTCTGGCCCTCACGCCGCTCCCCGCGCCTAATGGGAGGTGAACTGCCTTCGCGCCGTCATGCGCCGGGCAGGGTTACCCTCACCTCACCCCTATGGAGCGAGACTATGTCTTTGATATCATTCAATAATGAAGCCGCCCAGGCCGACACTGCCCTCGGCGGCAGCCGCCTGGCTCAGGAGAAGGCCATACGCACGATCCACGCCAGCGGCTACGACAACCTTCGACTGGATATAGATACCATCAATGCCATCTGCTGGTGCTTCATGCGACCGGTCGGCAAGCCGTCCTACACGCATGAGTTGATGGGCGACATCAGCCGGCTCCAGGCGGCAATCACCCGCGGCTTCGCGGAAGTGCCGGCCGCGGCAACGCCGTTCTCCTGGTTCGTCATGGCCTCCGACGTACCGGGAATCTACAATCTCGGCGGCGACCTCGGCCATTTCGCCGAACGCATCCGCACCCGCGACCTCGCCGCGATGCGCCATTACGGCCATGTCGCCGTCACGGCGATCCATCGCAACGCCGTGGCCTTCGATTCACCGGTGGTGACGATGGCCCTCGTGCAGGGCGACGCGCTGGGCGGCGGCTTCGAGCACGCCCTCTCCTTCGACCTCATCGTGGCGGAACGCAGCGCGAAGATGGGCTTGCCGGAGATTCTGTTCAACATGTTCCCCGGCATGGGCGCCTACAGCTTCCTGTCGCGGCGGATGGACCGGGCCAAGGCCGAGGCGCTGATCCTTTCCGGCCGGGTCCACACCGCCGAGGAGCTCTACGAGATGGGGGTGGTGGACGTGCTGGCCGAGGACGGCCAGGGGCAGCAGGCGGCCATCGACTACATCGCCCGGCACAGCCGCAAGCATAATGCCCATCTCGCGGTCTACCGGGCACGCCGCCGCGTGAATCCGGTGACGCTGGAGGAGCTGATCGACGTGGTCGACATCTGGGCCGAGGCCGCGCTGAACCTGACGGAGGCGGACCTGCGCAAGATGGACCGGCTCTGCGCCGCCCAGAACAAGCGCCTGGCCGGCCTGGAAGCTCCCGTGCCGATGCTCACGGCGGCGGAATGACGATCCCGTGCCCCCGGTGGCCCTTTCCAGGGGCTGCCGGGGGCTTGTTTCAGCCGGTCCCGTGCAGACGTTCGGAACAGGCCGCCATGGCCGCGCGCGTGCGCATCAGCTCATGGCGCGCCATTCGTTCGAGTTCGTCGGCGCCGGCACGCAGCTCCTCGGCGCGCAGCTCGCGCCACGGCCCGCACAGGGCGCTGAGGGCGACGGCACCCACATTGGCCGAGCTGCTCTGCAGCGCATGCGCCTCGTTTCGAAATCCCGCCAGGTCGCCGCGCCGCGCCGTCGCGACGATCCGGCCGACGATCACCTCCGCATCGAGGAGATAATCCTCCATCAGCTCGGTCGCAAATTGCGGCCCGCCGAGATGGCGCAGGCTCTCGATGGCCCCCTCGTCCAGCGTCGGCAGCCCGGTGGCGAGCCGCGGCCGGGAAACGCTGCGCACTCCGGAGGTGACCGCAGCTTCGCCACCGCGCGCGAGACGATCGATCGCCGCCAGCAGCACGGCGGGCTCCACCGGCTTGATCAGGCAATCGTCCATGCCGGCATCCCGCCACCGGCTGTCGCGCAGCGCGGTGGCGTCGGCAGTCAGGCCGACGATGGGCAGCCGGTCGTCGCCGGTGGACATCATCCGATAGAGCTTGCTGGCCTCCAGCCCGTCCATATCGGGCATGTTGAAGTCCATCAGCACGAGATCGAACGCGTCGGCTGTGTCGGTCAGAAGATCGAGCGCCTGCTCTCCCGTCTCCGCGACCCGGACCGAGTGGCCGGCCCCCTCGAGGATGCGCAGGAAGACGCGCTGGTTCACCCGGTTGTCGTCGGCGAGGAGCAGGCGGCGCGGCCGGCGCGGTGCCGCCGGCGAGACGGGAACGGCTTCGCCCGACGACGCGGCGGCGATCCGGCTGGCCAGCGTCATGGCCCGGCGTAGCTCGAGCGCCGTCGGGCTCGCACCGAGCACGCTGGCATAGCGGCGCCGCATCTCGAGCGACGGCAGGCCCGGGGCGGCCTCGGGATGCAGGAGCAGCGGCTTTGGCGGCGCGCCCTCGGCGACGGGCGGCAGCAGGGCCAGATTCCGTGTGTCGGGTTCGAACAGCAGTCGGATGGCGCGACCGGCCTGCGGGGGAAACATGCGGGCAGGTCCGAGCCGGGGATCGGCTATGAACGGATCGATCCGTAGCGTCGCGAGCGCCGACCTTACAGCCGCGAGCCGAGCCGTTTCGCGGCAGACCAGCACCGCGCCAGCCCGGCCCAACGCGTCCACCTCGGCTAGAGGCTCCTCGCTTGCGGGCACGACCGGGACGTGGAAGCGGAAGGTGCTGCCCCTGCCCGGCGCGCTGTCGACCGAGATGGCGCCGCCCATGAGGGCCACCAGCCGCCGCGTGATCGCGAGCCCGAGGCCCGTGCCGCCGAACCGGTTGAGGATGCTGGCGTCGGCCTGGGTGAAGTCCTCGAAGATGCGCTCCTGGTCGCCCTGCGCGATGCCGATGCCGGTGTCGCTCACCTCGATGACCAGCGTGAGCCGCCCGTCCTCCGCCGGTTCGGCGTCCACCGCCACGGTCACGCCGCCCTGCTGGGTGAACTTCACGGCGTTGCCGACGAGATTGACCAGCGCCTCATGCAGATGCTGGCGGCTGCCGACGAGGCCGAGCGGCGTGCGCGGCGTCACATGGATGTCGAAGCTCAGCCCGCGTTCGCGCGCCTGCCCTTCCACCAGACGTCGTACGTCCAGAAGCAGCGCGATCAGGTCGAACGGCTCGTTCGGCACCGGCATGCGGCCGGCCTCGATGCGCGAGAGATCCAGCAGGCCGTCGATGAGCGAGCGCAGCGAACGGGTGGCGACATCCACCGTCTCTACCATCTCGCGCTGGTCGGTCGCTAGCGGCGTGCCGCGCAGCAGGCCGGTCATGCCGACGATGGCCGTCAGCGGCGTGCGCAGTTCGTGGCTGACGCTCGCCAGGAACAGGCTCTTGGCCTGGCTCGCCTCCTCGGCCACCTTGGTCGCCGCCGACAGCTTGCGGATCAGCGTTCCGGCATAGGCCGGCAGGATGACGAGGCCGACCAGCAGCCCGAGCGAAAGATGCCACTGCTCGCGCCAGAACGGCGTCGTCCAGACGACCGCGGCGAAGCACAAGGTGGCGACGGGTATGGCGGTGAACAGCGAGGCAAGGCCGAAGCGGAAGCCGTTGCCGAAGATCACCCAGAGGTAGATCGGGAAGAACAGCGCGGCGATCTCGCCGCCCAGATGGAGCTGCCAGGACAGGAAACCGCAATCGAGCAGCAGCGCGAAGATCCGCCGCCCGCGCGACACGCCGGGCCACACCATGATGTGGGCGAGCACGCCGAGCGCCAGCGGGATGTAGAGCGCCATCACGTTAAGCGCGTTGTCGACGCCGCCGCTCCGGCGGTTCAGCAGCAGGACGATGACGATGATGAAGGCGAAGACGAGTCGGTTGAAGCTCATCTCGTGTTCGCTGTCGGGCCGGTTGCGCAGCCGGCTCGCCATCCAGCGGAAAGGCGCGATCATCCGGCCCCGCAGGGCTGTGTGCTCGGGCATGCCTCGGCCTGCTACTTGGCGCTGGCGACGGCGCGCTCGCCGTCCCGCTCCGCCAGCCAGCGGGCGAACACCTCCGCGGGAACCGGCGGGCTGAAATAGTAGCCCTGCACCTCGTCGCAGCCTTCCGCGCGAAGAGTTTCCAGCTGCGCCTCCTCCTCCACGCCCTCGGCCACGACCTTCAGGTTCAGGATGTGGCCGAGATCGATGATGGTCCGCACGATGGCCAGCGCCCGCGGATCGTTGGCAAGATCCTTCACGAAGGACCGGTCGATCTTGAGACGGTGCAGGGGAAAATTGCGGATGTAGTTGAGCGACGAATAGCCGGTGCCGAAATCGTCCACCGACAGGCTCACCCCCAGCGAGCGCAACAGGTGCATCTGCTCGGAGACCTTCTCGTCATAGTCGATGAGGATGCCCTCGGTCAGTTCCAGGTCCAGCAGATCGGGCGGGAAGCCGCTGTCGTCGAGGACGTCGCGCACGAGGTCGCCGACCTGCTGGCGCCGGAACTGGATCGGCGAAAGGTTGACGGCGACACGCAACGGGCCGAGACCCGCCGCCCGCCATTGCGCGCCCTGCCGGCAGGCCTCCCGCAGCACCCATTCGTTGATCGGCACGATCAGGCCGCTCTCTTCCGCGAGGCTGAGAAAGGCGCCCGGCGCCAGCACGCCGCGTTGCGGATGCGACCAGCGTAGCAGCGCTTCCGCGCCGATGACGCCGCCGCGGCGCAGGTCGACCAGAGGCTGGTAGTAGAGGACGAAGTCGCGGCGCTTCAACGCGTCCCGCAGTTCACCCTCCATCTGCGCCCTCTGGGTGGCCCGCGGCGCCATGTCGGCGGCGAAGAAGCGCACGGTATTGCCGCCCAGCGACTTCGCCAGATACATCGCCTGGTCGGAGTTGCGCAGCAGCTCGTCGGGATCGGCGCCATCGAGCGGAGCGACGGTGATGCCGATGCTCGCGCCGATCCGGGGCGAAGGCCGATTGTCGTCCTCGTCGGTCAGCATGTGCAGGATGGCGCGGGCTAGCCGCTCGGCATCCTCCGGCCCGTCTATATCCGGCTGAAGAACCGCGAATTCGTCGCCGCCGAGCCGCGCCACCGTATGAGTTGGGCCGACAAGACGCGTGAGGCTGTCGGCCACGTTCTGCAGCAGGCGGTCGCCGCGGTGATGGCCGTGGGCGTCGTTGATCGCCTTGAAGCGGTCGAGGTCGATGAAGTGCAGCGCGAAATTCTGGTCGCCGCGGCGGCCGCGGGCGAGCTCCCGGCGCAGATGATCGCGCAGCATCAGCCGGTTCGGCAGCCCGGTCAGGGAATCGTGGCTGGCGAGATATTCGAGACGCTTCTCAGCCTCGCGGCGCTGCGTGATGTCGATCGAGGTGGTGAGGATGCTCGTGATCCGGCCCACGCCATCGAAGAGCGGCGCCTTGCTGGTGAGATGGATGCGGCGCTCGCCCGCCGGCGTGGTCACCTCTTCCTCGCGCGGGGGCAGAGCGTGGCCGGTCCTGAGCACCAACTGATCGAGCCGGCGACTGATGAGAGCGCGCTCTTCCCCCAGCAGGGCCTCGATGGACTGGCCGACGAGTTCGGCCGGCTGCCTGCCGATGAAGGCGGCCTGCTGCGCGTTGACCAGGACGCAACGACCTTCGAGATCGGCCGCATTGATGAAGGCGGGAACCGTGTCGATAACCTGCGCCAGCGCCTCGCGGCTTTCGCGCAGCAGCAGGTCCTTGGCGGTCAGGTTGATTTCCAGCAGTTCCGCCTTCTCGGCGATCAGCAGGTGCTGGGCGCGCAGCTTCAGCAGGTTCCTCGCGCGGGCGAGGAACTCGACATGGTCGACCGGGCTGAGCAGGAAGTCCGTGGCGCCCGCCTCCAGCGAGGCGACCCTGAAATTGCGGTCGTCATAGGCGGTGACGACCACGATCGGCACGTCGCGATGCCGCGGCAGCGCGCGTACGGCGCCGACCAGTTCCGCCCCGGTCATCTGCGGCATCTTGTAATCGGTGATGATCAGGTCGGCGCTGTTATCCGACAGCCAATCCAACGCTTTCCGTCCATTCTCGAACGTCCGTACCCAGACATCCGGTTGAAGCTGCCGCGCCAGTACCGAGTAGATGCGCCGATTCGTGGAACTGTCGTCGATTATTAGTATTGCGGGCATCGCTTCTTGGCCTCTGAACGCGGACCGGACCCGTTCTTTCTCAGAATACGACGAAATCGGCTACCACGATACGCAACCCCGGCGACTTTAGACATAGCGACGCCGCGCGAATCCTACGCGGCGGCAACTAGCGCGTGTCCAAAAAGGGTACGATAATAGTGATTACCCTGCCGGTTGAGCCTTCCCGGCCTGCACCGTCGAGCCGTAGTTGGGCCGCGAGCCTTAGGCTCTAGCGACCGTGGTGCTCGCGCTCTTCTCGCGCGATTGCCGCAGCTGGTGGCCCTTGCCGACCACCCGGCGAGGGCTGACGCCTCATTGATATAGCTGGCGGCCCGCCGGTTTTGGGGCAACAAGCGAGAAGCCGGCGTCCCGAAGGCCGGGCGGGTCGGTGACGAGGGCTTTCACCGCCTCGGCGAGACGACGTCCGCTCGCATGTTCCACGACGGCGCGCCGAGAAACGTCCGTCGATCCTCCCTTCAGCCTGCTTCACCGAAGATCTTCAGTCCCGCTACACCGCAGATGATGAGGCATAGGCATGCCATCTTCGCGATCGATAGCGCTTCGCCGAACAGGACAAAGCCTGCCACCATGACGCCGGCTGCGCCTATGCCCACCCAGGCCGCATAGCCTGTTCCTACCGGAATGTGCCGGAGCGCGACCGCCAGAAGCGCGAAGCTGAGAGCCGCCGTCACAACCGCAAGAGCCGAAGGCCAGAACAGCGACATGCCCGCCGAGCGCTTGAGCGCGGAGGCCCACACGATCTCGAGAAGCCCCGCGCCGACGAGCAAGGACCACGCGACGATGCCGTTCATGCCGTGTAGCCGCCGTCGACCGGAATGCGCGCTCCGGTGATGTAGGCGCCCCCCGGCCCCGCCAGGAAGGCAACCGTCGCGGCGATCTCCGCAGGCTTCGCGTAGCGGCCGAGCGCCGTCAGCGCCCGCTCGCCATCTGCCGAAGGCCCTTCCGCCGGGTTCATATCGGTATCGGTCGAGCCGGGCTCGACAAGATTGACGGTGATGTTCCGGCCACCGACATCGCGCGCCAGCCCTTTGGTGAAGCCGACAAGGGCCGCCTTGCTCATCGCGTAAAGGGCCATGCCGGGCGCCGGGACACGCTCGGCAAGGCATGAGCCGATCGAAATGATCCGTCCGTTCTCGTCCATATGCCGCAGGGCCGCCTGCGACGCCACGAAGGCAGCGCGGGCATGAATTGCGAGCGTCGCGTCGACCTCGTCGAGGCCGACATCCTCGATCGCTCCGTAGGGAAATGTCCCGGCATTGTTGACGAGGATGTCGAGCCCGCCGAGGCGCTCGCGGGCAGCGTCGACGGCCGCGACGACCTCGCTCGGCACGGCGCTGTCGGCGCGGATGGCCACTGCCCTTCGACCCATGGCCTCGACCCGCCGCCGCACCGTCTCCGCGCCATCCACGCTGGACTTGTAGGTGAAAGCCACGTCCGCGCCTGCGGCGGCCAGCGCCTCGACGATACCGGCACCTATGCCGCGACTGCCGCCCGTTACCAGCGCCACACGTCCTTCCAACATGACCTTCGCTCCATTTTGTACCGATCTGTACAAAATTAAGTCCGCTTGTCGGAGCGCGTCAATCGAATTATTTTCCGATCGGTACAGAATGGGATGAGTACATGGCGCGGCCGCGCAAATTCGACATCGACCAAGCGCTGAGCCAAGCAATGCATCTCTTCTGGGAGCGCGGCTATGAGGGCGTGAGCCTCACCGACTTGTCCTCGGCGATGAATATCAACAAGCCGAGCCTGTATGCGGCTTTCGGCGACAAGGAGCAGTTGTTCCGGCGAGCCGTCGAGCTCTACGACACCAGCACCGGCCTGCCGGCCGAGCACGCGCTCGCCGAGGCCGCCACGGCACGGGAAGCAATCGAGCGTGTCCTACGGCTCAACGCCGCGGACTACACGGCCGACGGCCGGCCCGCCGGGTGCATGATCGTGCTGGCGGCAACGCTCGGACAGGTCGAGAACGAGCGGGTACGGTCATTCCTCGCTCGGTGCCGGGCCAATGGGGAAGAGGCGCTCAGGCGGCGCATCGAGCGGGGCAAGGCCGCTGGCGAGCTCGGGGCCGACGTCGATGCTGCGGCGCTGGCCAAATTCTACACGACGGTGCTTCAGGGGATGTCCATCCAGGCACGCGACGGCGCTGGCAGAGAGACGCTCGACGAGGTCGTCGATGCAGCGATGGCCGCTTGGCCCGGAAAAGCCTCGCAACCGTAGCTTCGACGGCTCGCTTGCGCAGGAAAACCGCCTGATTCTCCCCGTCCCGGCTAGGAGCGTGCCACGGTCGGCTCCTCGGCGTCGGCCCTCCAGACCAAGACGATCTGAAACGCCTCATGGAAGTGACATCGAGCGCGGGCGCGGACCCGCTCCCGAATGGCGATCTCCACGATCGAAGGTTCAGTCCCCCGGCAGTGTCTCCAGTCGGCACTCTTCAAGGCACCGACGGCTCACTCCCACTCGATCGTTCCCGGCGGCTTGCTCGTCACGTCGTAGACTACGCGGTTCACGCCCTTCACCTCGTTGACGATGCGCGTGGCGACGCGGCCGAGGAAGGCCATGTCGAAGGGGTAGAAATCGGCGGTCATGCCGTCGACGGAGGTGACGGCGCGGAGCGCGCAGACATGCTCGTAGGTGCGCGCGTCGCCCATGACGCCGACCGTGCGAACGGGCAGGAGCACGGCGAAGGCCTGCCAGATGTCGTCGTAGAGGCCGGCGCGGCGGATCTCCTCGAGGTAGATCGCGTCCGCCCGGCGCAGGATGTCGAGCTGGTCGCGCGTGATCGCGCCGGGGCAGCGGACGGCGAGGCCCGGCCCCGGAAAGGGATGACGGCCGACGAATTTTTCCGGCAGCCCGAGCTCGCGGCCGAGGGCGCGCACCTCGTCCTTGAACAGTTCGCGCAACGGCTCGACGAGGCGCATGTTCATGCGCTCGGGCAGGCCGCCGACATTGTGGTGGCTCTTGATGGTCACCGAAGGCCCGCCCGTGAAGGACACGCTCTCGAT
>JARBUD010000029.1 GCA_029239875.1 Xanthobacteraceae bacterium
ACCGGCGCCCGACGCAACGACGACCTCCGCACCCAAACCCACATACCGCTTAACCGTGTCGGGCGACGCGGCGACCCGTGGCTCCAAAACAGAGCTCTCCTTGACGACTGCAATACGCATGGTGGGTCTCAGGAAGTGACGATGAGGACGAGAACGAGCACGCCGAGCAGGCCGAACAGCAGTTTCGGCTGGCCGCTCTTGGAGGCGAGGCCGACGGCGGTCACCGCCACGGAAGCCAGCGTGCCGAGGGTGAACAGGCCCCAATGACCATTGGCGCCGCCAATGCCGAACGCCACCATGAAGCAGGCGAGAGCCATCGTGCTGACCAGCGTCAGCTTGGCGAAGAATTGATACGTGCCCTGGTGCTCGGCGTAGTCGTTGCCCTCAGCCGTGGCGTATTCCGGCGCTCCATGGTCAGCCATACGAGACCCCCTCCAAAGGGATAATACAAGCGAGCCTCCGCTTTAGCGGAAGACTCCCGATGCGGCAACGGCAGGTTACAGGCCAGCTTCAGCGGAGTCCGGCCCGTTCGAGCGCGGCTCCTTGACGCGCCGCCACCTCGTCCACCGCGAAGCCGGCGATGGCCTCCTCGAACAGCGCGTGGAAGTTCAGCGCCGCCTTCAGGTGCAGGAACACCCCGCCGAGGCCGATGGCGGCGCGGTCCATGAAGACGAACTCGCGCGGCACCCGCACCGGCCCCTTCTCCTTCAGCGCCCGGTGCACGCGAAACGCCTCGCGCCGCCCATACTCGCCGGGCGCCACCCCATCGGCAATCGTGCGGGTGCGATCATCGAGCAGCGGGCCGTAGATGAAGCCGGCCCAGATGTTGAGGATGTCGATCAGCTCGCGCTTCAGCCCGCGGAAGCCCCAGGTCTCGTAGGCGTGGACGATGCGCGCCTCGTCGCCCTGCTGCAGGCCGCGATAGAGGTCGACCACGCCGCCGACGAAGCTCGGCGGGAAGATACGGATGCAGCCATAGTCGAGCAGGTTGATGCCGGCCGCCTCGCCCATCTCCTCGAACACGGTGTAGTTGCCGAGATGGGGATCACCATGGATGACGCCGAAGCGCGAGAAGGGCAGCCACCAGGCGGCGAACATGGCGCGGGCGATGCGGTTGCGCACTTCCAGCGGCTCGCCGGTGAAGTCGAGCAGCCGCCGCCCCTCCAGCCAGTCGAGGGTGAGCAGCCGGCCGGTGGAGAGCTCGGCATGCACACGCGGCACCCGCACCTCCGGCTCGTCCGCCAGCATGAAGGCGTAGAGCGCGGCATGGGCGGCCTCGCGGCGATAGTCGAGCTCCTCGCGCACCCGCGCGCCGATCTCCTGCGCGATCTCGGTGGTGTCGATCGCCGGCTCCATGCGCCGGTGGATGGCGAGCAGCACGTCGAGCTGGCTGAGGTCCGCCTCCACCGCGGACTGCATGTCGGGATATTGCAGCTTGACGGCCAGCTCGGTGCCGTCGAGCGCGCGGGCGCGATGCACCTGACCGAGCGAGGCCGCCGCCGACGGCTCCTTGTCGAAGCTCTGGAAGCGGGGCATCCAGTCCGGCCCGAGCTCGGCCATCATGCGGCGCTTGACGAAGGCCCAACCCATGGGCGGCGCCTGGTTCTGCAAGGTGGCGAGCTCGGCCGCATATTCGGGCGGCAGCGCGTCGGGGATGGTCGCCATCAGCTGGGCGACCTTCATGATCGGGCCCTTCAGCCCGCCCAGCGCCGCCGCGAGAGCGGCCGCATTGCCGGGGCGACGGCCTTCCAGGCCGAACAGGCGCGCGCCGGCGATGCGCGCGGCGACGCCGCCGACACTGGTGCCGACGCGCGCATAGCGCGCGGCGCGGGCGGTCAGGCGGTTGGCTTCGCGGTCACGGAGATCGGGTTTCTCGGAATCGGACAAGGCGGCCCTCGACTGTTGCCTTCTACTTATGCCCGGCCGGCCGTCCTACAACGGGCCGGGCCATCACGCCGCAGCCATCACGCCGCAGGAGTCTGCGTCGGCGCGGGCGCCGGTGGGCGGCGGAACAGGCGCTGGAGCAGCAAGAGGCCGAGCACCGCGAGCGGGGTGATGAAGTCGGTATAGAGGATCGGCCCGGCATTGCCCGCCGCCATGTCGCCGGTCTGGCTGATCTGGACGAGGTGGCCGATGCCCGCCCCGCCGAGGAAGCCGAGCATCACCACGCCCACCGCGGCGCGGAAGCCGGGCGAGGGCAGGAAGGCGCCGATGACGCCGGCCAGCCCGATGCCGAGATTGGCCATGCCGACCTCGAACTGGAACGGGCTCGGCGCCCAGCCGATGGACGCGGCCGCCTGATCGGCGAAGAAGACGTGGCCCATGAATCCCCACAGCCCCATGATCCCGACCGGGAACAGCAGGATGTAGCGCAGGAGCTGGCCGACCACCTTGCGGAAGGTGATAGGCCGCGGCCCGCGCACGAGCATGACGACGGCGACGAGAACAGCGGCGAGCCACGCCAGCAGCGGGAACCAGAAGACCACGGCAACCTCCCCCAAGAGCCTGGTCGGTAAATCCCGATTCCACCCCGATGGGCCTCATCCTGAGGTGCCCGGCCGAAGGTCGGGCCTCGAAGGATGCTCGTCCGGGTGCGCCGTCGCGACCGTCCTTCGAGGCTCGCTTCGCTCGCACCTCAGGATGAGGTCGGTCGATGGAAGAATCTTTCAGCCAGGCACAGAAGAGAGGGAGCTTAGCCGCCGTTGGCGATGCGCTCCAGCGCGCTGGCGACGGCGTCGCGGTGTTCGGTCAGCGCCTTGTAGGCGAGCTGCTCGGCATCGAGGCCGAGGATCTGCTCGCGCAGCGAGGCGGCGAGCGCCCTGCCCTCCGGATGGCGGCGGAAGGCGTCGAACGGATCGACATGGATGCGCACGGTGAACAGCATGTCGCCGGAAACCGGCATGCGCCGCAGCGTCTGCCGCTCGCAGCGCACGAAGGCCTCGGGCGCGAGATTGGCCGGGTCGTCGAACCAGTCGCGCGGGCGCTCCTTGGATTCGGGATGGTGCAGCTCGTCGTCCGGATAGATCGACCAGTTCAGCCGCCAGACCGGCTGGTCGACCTTCAAATTCTCGAAGATGCGGTTCATCACCTTGGCGAGCTTGGACTGATAGCCCGGCACCGCCTCGTGCAGCCCGTCCAGCGTCTGGCCGAAGCGGTCGGCGAGCGACCAGGCGGAAGGGAAGCACAGCACCGCGGCGACGAGACGGTAGCCGGCATCGGTACGCGTCAGAATCAGCAGGTCGTCGGAGATGAGATGGCCGGCGATGGCGAGCGGCGCTTCGCTGTCGTCGTCGAGGTCGAAGCTGCGGCCGGTCGGCAGCACGGTGATGCGACGGCCCTCCAGCCGGTAGAGGTCGGGATAGCGCGTCGTGATGTGGTCGACGACCAGCTCCAGCGCCTCGCGCTGGGAGGCGCGCGTGCCCGGCTCCTCGCGCAGGACGAGATCGCGCTTGTCGCGGATCAGCGCCTCGCGCTGGGCGAGGCTGGCGGCGAGCTTGGCGTCCGGCTCGATCCACTCGGCGAGGTCCAGCGGCGCGAGGCCGACGGAGAACGCCTTGCGCGAACCGTCGAAGGGCGTGTGGGCGAAGGGAGCGGAATCGGCTTCGGCAAGCGTCGGGGCGGCAAGGTTCATCGGCTTCATGCGGCTCGAGGGTCCGGGCGTTCGCCCGCGGCATAGCCTAGCTTAGAACGTGTGCAGCATGCTCGTCAGCCCAATCTTTCGCCAGCGCCCATTCCCGTTTCCATGAGCAGACCTCATCCTGAGGTGCCCGGCAAAGCCGAGCCTCGAAGGATGCTCGCCCGGACACGCTTAGAACGATCATCCTTCGAGGCTCGCTGCGCTCGCACCTCAGGATGAGGGTGCTCCATGGCGCACCCTAGAAATCCAGCTGATACGTCACCGGCAGCCAGCGATACGCATCCCCGCGGCGCTCGACATAGCCGATGGATGGGAACGAGGTGTGATAGCCGGCCACCGCCACGCGATCGGTGGCGGCCATGTCGTAGATCCTGCGCCGCGTGGCGACGCCGGCCTGCTTGTCCTGGTCGAACAGGGCGTGCCATTCCGGACGCGCCAGCGAGGCGACCTCGTGATGGGCGCAGTCGCCCCAGGCCAGCAGCCGCTTGCCCTCGCTCTCGATATGAAAGGCGAGATGGCCGGGCGTGTGGCCGTAGGCCTCCACCGCCCGGATGCCCGGCGCCACCTCGCCCTCGGGATCGACGAAGCGGGCGCGGTCGGCCAGCGGCTGGAGATAGGAGCGGAACATCACCGCGGTGCGGTACTCGTTGCTCTCCTTCGGCGCCGCGAGCGCGGCGTCGCCCTTCCAGAAATCGAACTCCTTCGCACCGACGACGTAGCGCGCCTTCGGGTAGGTCGGCTTGCCGTCGGTCAGCAGACCGCCGATGTGGTCGGGGTGGCAATGGGTGAGCACGACCACGTCGACCTGCTCCGGCGTATAGCCTGCCGCGGCGAGCGACTTCACCAGCCAGCCACCGGCGGGCGGCGGCACGAAGCCTTCCGCGCCGTTGCCGGTGTCGAACAGGATGAGCTCGCTCCCGGTGTTGACGAGAAGCGGCGAAAAGCCCGGCCGGAAGCGCTTCTGCGGCAGGAGGTTCGCCTGCATCAGCTGCTCGACCTCGGCCGGCGGACGGTCCTCGCCGACGATGGGCCAGGGACCGTCGATCATGGCGCCGGCGTCGAGCAGGCTGGTAACCTCGAAGGCGCCGAGCTTGAAGCGCTGGAAGCTCTGCGGCGACGGGCCTAGCGCCGGCGCGGCCGCCTCGGCGGGGAAGCAGCGCAGGATTGCCGGCGCGGCGACGGCGGCCCCGGCGAGGATGAGCGCCCGCCGGCGGGTGAGCGGGGCGGCGCCCCGCAAAAAGGTCTGGGACATCGCTTCCTCCGGAGCCCGCTTCAAGGCGGGCCTCTTTCATGTTCCACTGCGCGGCGTCGACGATGGACGCAGCGTCTGGAGGCTAGCCATGGCTCCGCCGGGCCGCTTGTATGAACGTGCTGGCGCGCCCGCGCCTGCCCCGCTGGGCCCGCTCTGGCATCTCGATGGCGAGCGCACCTGCTTCGTCGGCCCGCTCACCTATAACGCCCCGCACCAGCACGGCGCGCCGGTGTTCCTCGCCGGCCTCTACGGCGCCTTCGGCCTGAAGATCGCCGGCGGACCATGGCGCCGGTGCCGCACGGCGGTCGTCCCGGCGGGCGTGGTGCATGAGCTCGACGTCGGCGGCGATCCGATCGGCGTGCTCTATATCGAGCCGACGCTGGCGGGAGCCGCGGCGCTCGCCGCCCTCACCGCCTCTACAGAGGAGACGAACGGCGCCCTCGTCGGCACGGGTGGCGAGGTCGCGGTGATGCGCGAATTATGGGAGAGCGCCGGCAGCGTCGACTTTGCCGGTGCCGCGCTCGACGACCTGCTCGGCTTCGCGACCAGGCACGCGCGGCGACATATCGATCCACGCATCGCCCTTGCGCTCGCCGCGCTGGAATCAGCGGACGGCGCGGCGAGCGTCGCGCAAGCCTGCGCGCAGGCGGGCTTATCGCCGAGCCGCTTCCAGCACCTGTTCACGCGCGAGGTCGGCGTACCCTATCGCCGCTACCGGGCGTGGAGGCGCTTGCGCGCGGCCATAGCAGCGGTGGCGGACGGCGCGAGCTTCACCCGGGCCGCCCATGAAGCGGGCTTCTTCGACCAGGCGCATTTCGGCCACGACTTCCGCCGCACGTTCGGCGCCCCGCCCTCCTGGAGCCTCGACGGCGTGCGGCTGTCGAAGGACGCCGCGCGCCGCCGGATCGTCACCAGCTGAGAAGGAGGCTCACGCCTCCTCCATCGCCTCCAGCTCGGCGATCATGCGCTCGATCAGGCCGAGGCCCGTCTGCCAGAAGGCCGGGTCGCGCGCATCGAGCCCGAACGGCTTGAGCAACTCCGAGTGATGCTTGGTGCCGCCCGCCGCCAGCATGGCGAGATAGCGCTCGGCGAAGCCCTCCGAGGCGTTCTCGTAGACGGCGTAGAGCGAGTTCACCAGGCAGTCGCCGAAGGCATAGGCGTAAACGTAGAAGGGCGAGTGGATGAAGTGGCCGATATAGACCCAGTAGGCCTCGTAGCCCGGCCCGAGATGGATGGCTTCGCCCAGGCTTTCGGCCTGAACCTCCATCCAGATCTTGCAGATCTGTTCGGCGGTGAGCTCGCCATTCTTGCGCTCGGTGTGGATACGCCGCTCGAAGGTGTAGAAGGCGATCTGGCGCACCACCGTGTTGATCATGTCCTCGACCTTCGAGGCCAGCATCGCCTTTCTCGCGCGCGCGTCCGGGGCCGCCGCCAGCAGGCGCTGGAAGGTCAGCATCTCGCCGAACACCGACGCCGTCTCGGCCAGCGTCAGCGGCGTCGGTGCCATCAGCGCGCCGTTCGGCGCGGCCAGCACCTGGTGCACGCCATGGCCGAGCTCATGGGCGAGCGTCATCACGTCGCGCGGCTTGCCGAGATAGTTCAGCAGCACATAGGGGTGCGCGGAGGGCACGGTCGGGTGCGCGAAGGCGCCCGTCGCCTTGCCCGGCCGCACGCCGGCATCGATCCAGCTCTTGTCGAAGAAATTGCGGGCGATGTCGGCCATGCGCGGAGAGAAGGTCGAATAGGCGCCGAGCACGGTGTCGCGCGCCTCGTCCCAGCCGATGGTGCGGGTCTCGACCTTCGGCAGCGGCGCGTTGCGGTCCCAGTATTCCAGCTTGTCCTTGCCGAACCACTTGGCCTTCAGCTTGTAGTAGCGGTGCGCCAGCCGCGGATAGGCGGCGTGGACGGAGGAGACCAGCGCATCCACCACCTCGCGCTCGACCCGGTTGGCGAGGTGGCGTGAATCGGCGATGTCCTCGAAGCCGCGCCAGCGGTCGGAGATTTCCTTGTCCTTGGCCAGCGTGTTGGTGACGAGGGTGAACAGGCGCAGATTCTCGCCGAACACCTTGGACAGCGCATCGGCCGCGGCCTTGCGCTTCTCCTCCTCCGGCTCCTGCAAAAGGTTCAGCGCCTGCTCAAGCGGCAGGTTCTGGCCGTCGATCTCGAAACGCAGCCCGGCGATGGTCTCGTCGAACAGCCGGTTCCAGGCCGAGCGGCTGGTGACGCCCTTCTCGTGGAAGAGCTGCTCGATGCGGTCCTCAAGCTGGTAGGGCTTCTCGGCGCGGACGTCGTCGATCCACGGCCGGTACTTGCCGAATTCCGGCGCGGCCAGCGCCGCCTCCATCTTCTCGTCGTCGAGCCGATTCAGCTCCAGCGTGAAGAACAGGAGATGGGTGGAAGCGTCGGTCAGCTTCTCCTGCACGTCGCCATAGAACTTGGCACGCACCGGATCGGTGGTGTCGCCGGAATAGACGAGGCCCGCATAGGAATAGAGCCGGCCGAGCCGGTCCTCGATCTTCTCGTAGCGCGCGACGATCAGCGCCATCTGGCCGCCGGCGTCGGCGGCGTCGAGGACGCCGGCGAGCTTGCCCCTGTAGGCTTCCTCGAAGGCGGCGCAGTCGGACGCGACCTCGGTGAGATCGGCCTGCAGCTCGGGCGAGTCGATCGCCGTGTAGAGATCGGAAAGGTCCCATTGCGGGAGGTTGCCGAGGGCGAAGGCGGTGGCGTCCGGGGTTCCGGGCGAGAAGACAGAACGGTCAAGGCGGCGCAGCATGGTCACTCCGGCGGAAGGGGGCGTCGCGGTAGGAATGTGTGGCTCGTGAAGTCGTCGCACTGATATCGTGCGGGCGGCCCGGCTATCAACCGCCACCGCGTTCAATGCGCATGCGGGGCTCGCGTTCCCTGTCGCGTCAGCCTTGTCGCCGGGCAGGCGGCGCGGCATGGTGCCGGCGATTTCCGGAGAACGTCCATGTCACCTCTGCGCGTGCTCGCCGGCCTCGCGGCGCTTCTCGTCGGCCTCACCGCCGCCGAGGCGGCGCCCAAACGCATCATCATCGTCCGCCACGGCGAGAAACAGGCGCCGCTGACGCTGTGCAGCGTCGGCAAGGAGCGGGCGCAGGCGCTGGCGGCGCAGTATCTCAGCCCGACCAGCCCGATGAGCCTGCTCAAGGGCGAGACGCCGGCGGCGATCATGGCCATCACGCTGCACACGCTGGAGACGGCGCGGCCGATCGCCAGGGCGTGGGACATGAAGATCGCCACCAATCCGCTGATGCTGACCCCGATCCGCAACACGCCCTATTTCAACAGCCTGATCAACGTGCAGAACCGCAAAGTGGTGGACGACCTGCTCACCAATCCGCGCTGGCACGGCAAGACGGTGGTGATGGTGTGGGAGCATTTCCACATCGCCAGCGCGGCGCTGGAGAAGGAATTCGCCGGGCAGCAGGTGACGCTGCGCCAGCTCATGCATCTCGACCGTATCAAGGGCGCCAAGGTGCCCGATACCTGGCCGGATTCGAACTACAACTTCTTCTGGGTTCTCACCTACAGGAAACCGAGCGACACGGTGCCGGCCTCGTTCAAGGTGATCCGGCAATATTTCGCCGAGCCCTACGCCAACCTGCCCTCCAACGACTGGGGCGCGCCCGAGCCGCTGCCGCCGGGCAGCGGCTGCACCTGACAAATGAAGGGGGCGCCCCATAGGAGCGCCCCAAGTTTTGGTCCAACCAGAGGTCGTTGCGGTCAGTCGAAGGCGCGTTTCGTCCGCTGCCAGGGCGAATTGTAGCCCTGATAGAGCGGGCCGAAGAACATCTGCTGCTTCGACACGCCCTGCGTCTGCCGGACCTGCTGGCGACGCACGCGCTCATGCTCACGGCGCTGCATCGTCTCGTAGCTGTCGCCGAACCGCGCTTCATTGCGCGGGCCCGACGAAATGGCACTGGCCGGAACCGCCATCGTCACGACGGCGGCGGCGGCAAGAGCCGTGATGCCCAACTTTCTCACGATCATGTCTGCCTCCCGTGGTCGGTGGGTTGCCGGGATAACGGCTCAGGGTGAACTCGGGTTCCCTGACCGGAATCGTGCGACGGCGTTTTGCGGCCGGCAGCCGAATGCGAAGCAGGAACTCGGGAGAGCCGAAAGCGGTTAGCCGGGCATGGACACGACCAACACACCCCCTGCCCTGATCCCGCCGCTGCGGTTGCGCGTCGGGAGCGGGCTTGTCGACATCGCGACGCTCGACGAGGCCCTGCGCTTCGCCGAGGAGAATCCGCACCCGAAGGGCGATTACGAGGGCATGGTCCGGCGGCTGCAGGGCGCGCACGAGACCGAGGACCTCATCGAGGCGGGCAATGCCTTCCGCTGGTGGGCGGAATCGAACGCGCTGGTGGTGGAGCCCGGCCTGCCGGAATAGCCGGCCCCGCCTTCTGCAAAAAAGCGAACCCCCGCGCCGCGAACGGCACGGGGGCTTCCGAAGCCGTCGCAACGACGGGTCAGTGCTGGCCGCCCTTGCGGCCGGCCTCGCTGGCGCGTTGCGGATCATTGGCGAAGTTGCCGGAGCCGCCGCGCTGCTGCCCGCCCTTCTCATGCTGGCCGCCCTGCTGGCGGTTTTCGCTGCCGGACTGGCTCTGCTGGTGGCTGTGCTCGCCACCCTTGCGGCCGGCCTCGCGGGCGCGTTCGCGATCCTCGGCGAAATTGCCGGAGCCACCGCGATGCTGTTCGTTCTGGTTGGCCATCTAGACCTCCATTCCGTGACGTCGCCCCCTCGGAAGCAACATTGCGAACGGCGTTGGGTTCCGGAAAATTTCCATTGCTTTACAAGGTGGTAACCCGTTGGAGCGGTGCGCGGCAATCGGTTCCTGAATGCCGCTGCGGCACCCGTCCCTGACCGCGGATGGGCAACCGATCCGACCAACCTTCGACATCCGAGGAGCCGCCGCGCTTTGCTATCGAGAGGCACCGGCAACCCTGCCGCCGTGCTCTGGAGACGAAGAATGCGTGTGATCCTCATCGCCCTGGCGCTCGCCGCAGCGCCCCTGTCCATCGGCGCTGGCCACGCCCAGGAGGGCGACATGGCGAAGTACTGCAAGGCCGACATCGACCGCCTGTGCAAGGGCATCGCGCCCGGCGGCGGACGCCTGCTCCAGTGCCTCAAGTCTCACAGCAAGGAGATGTCGGTCGGCTGCGCCCAGGCGCTGCAGAAGCTGAAGGGCTAGGGTCTCGGACGACCCGCTCGGCGCAGGCCGCTGGAAGGAATGGTGGGCGCGACAGGGATTGAACCTGTGACCCCCTCGATGTCAACGAGGTGCTCTCCCGCTGAGCTACGCGCCCATTCCAAGGCTCTCAAACGAGCGGGGCTCCCCTATATCGAGAAGCCCGCCGGTGCGCAAGCCGTCCGCAACGGCCGCGCACAGCCAGCGTGGCGGCGCCTTACGCCGCCAGCATTTTCCCGACCTCGTTGACGAGGTCGCGCAGGTGGAACGGCTTCGACAGCACCTTGGCGTCCTTGGGCGCCTGGCTGCCGGCGTTGAGCGCCACGGCGGCGAAGCCGGTGATGAACATGACCTTGATGTCCGGGTCGAGATCGGTGGCGCGGCGCGCCAGCTCGATGCCGTCCATCTCCGGCATGACGATGTCGGTCAGCAGCAGTTCGAACGGCTCCTCGCGCAGCCGGTCATAGGCGGAGCGGCCATTGTCGAAGTCGACGACCTCGTAGCCCGCATTCTGGAGCGCCTTGACCAGGAAGCGGCGCATGTCGTGGTCGTCTTCGGCGAGCAGGATCTTGAGCATCCCGGGCATCCTGATTCTCTTGGAGCGGCCGGCGCGGCCCCGATCGCGGGAGAAACGCGAATCGGCGCCCAGCACCTGCCGCTGGCACATCCCATTTCGGTACCTCGGGGCCTCTTAGCACATCGTGAACGGCGGGGGCGCCTCAACTCCGAGGGTGGTTAAGCGTTGCCGATGTGCATCGCCTCGCGCGCACGTGTTCGCAGATTCTGCCCACATGCCCGCGCGGCCGCATTCCGCGGCGGGAAGGCGCGTGTTAGGACTGGCCCATGCCGGGGCGCGGGCAGCGCCCCCGACCGATGAGAGCAGGCAAGAGCGGGTTCAGGTCTGAAGAGGATGATGGCCGTCATATCCGAGATGATCGACCCGGCGTTCGAGATCGTGCAGCCGGCTTCGCTCTCCGCGCCGTTCCTCTTCAACTCGCCCCACAGCGGCGTCATCTACCCGCGCGCCTTCGTCGAGCAGTCGCGGCTGGAACTGCCGGTGCTGCGCCGCTCCGAGGACACGCTGGTCGACACGCTGTTCAGCGACGTGACGCGGCTCGGCATGGGCTTCATGCGCGCGCATTTCCCGCGCTGCTATCTCGACGTGAACCGCGAGCCCTACGAGCTCGACCCGCGCATGTTCGAGGGCCGGCTGCCGGCCTATGCCAATACCCGCTCCATGCGGGTGTCGGGGGGGCTCGGCACCATCGCCCGCATCGTCGGCGAGGCGCAGGAGATCTACGGCCGCCGCATCCCGATCGACGACGCCATCACCCGTATCGAGACGCTCTACAAACCCTATCACCGGGCGCTCAGGCAGCTGATGGTGCAGATGCAGCGCGGCTTCGGCCTCGCCGTGCTGGTCGACTGCCATTCCATGCCGTCCGGCTGCCAGCGCGACCAGCGCGTCGACATCGTCATCGGCGACCGCTACGGCACCAGCTGCGCGCCGATCATCCCCGACATCATGGAGGAGGAGCTGCGCCGCCGCGGCTATGCGGTGGTGCGCAACAAGCCCTATGCCGGCGGCTTCATCACCGAGCATTACGGCAATCCGGCCTCCGGCATGCACGCCGTGCAGATCGAGATCAACCGCTCGCTCTACATGCACGAGGCGAGCTATCAGCCCTCGGAAAATTTCGAAAATGTGCGCAGCGACCTGCTGGATGTGGCGCTGGCGCTGTCCCGGATCGCCCATCTGGAGCTCGCGCCGGTACGGACGGCGGCAGAATAATTCCGATTTATCAGCGATTTAGTTCGACGCTCGCAAAAATTTTATCGGGCGATGCGAAAGGTCGCACAACAGCCTTGCAATTTGGACATGAGAGCTATACGAATTCTGCACGCTCGGTTCCGGGCCGTTGATCCTCTACCGCTTGTTCGGGTTTGACCGCGAATGGCGCGGCAGGGGAAAACGTCGGCCTCTTGATCGGGCGACCCTTCTGGGC
Organism: Xanthobacteraceae bacterium; assembly: GCA_029239875.1. Taxonomy (GTDB): domain Bacteria; phylum Pseudomonadota; class Alphaproteobacteria; order Rhizobiales; family Xanthobacteraceae; genus Ancylobacter. The sequence continues at coordinate 12,109 of JARBUD010000029.1, forward strand.
GTTGAGACGGCAGCGAAGACGACCACGCAAGATGGCAAAGCCACGGCGGGCGCATTTTCGGTCCGGCGCACAAAAGAAAGAGACCGCTGACCTTTCGGCAGCGGCCCAAGTCTAGGGAGGAAACGCCCAAGGAGGGCTGTACGGAGCGACGCCAATCGCTGCGTACGAAGCGGAAGATGTAGGTGCATTGCGGAATAATCAAGGCAGGCACTGGGATTTTCTGGCATACCAAATACAAATCAGACTCAGTGTTGCATTAATGTCGCTCCGAGAGGTGCGGCAGCACCTATGAGGGCGACGACTTCCGCTGCGGCGGGCGCTGGTTGAGCCGACGGGGGGTCGCGGCTCGCCGGCGCCCGTTTGCATTTGGCGGGATCGATTTCGCCCAGGCGCGGGCGCGTCTCGCCGCCGGCACCCTCTCCTCTCCGTATGCACGGTTCTCATGCATCGCTCGATGCCGCTCGCGCGCCTCGCCGGCGATCTGCGTGCGAAGGGGCGATCGCCCACGGCGCCGGACGAGCCGGCCCGATAGCCAGAAGGCAAGGGTCGCAAGCTGGATGGATGGCGCGTACCCGCCACGATCAGGCGAGGCCCTGAAAAAGAAAGGGGCCGCTAGCCTTTCGGCAGCGGCCCAAGTCTAGGGAGGAAACGCCCAAGGAGGGCGGCGGCAGGCGACGCCAATCGCGCTGCCGCAATGCAATATCCATATCCATGCGACATGCGCGTGACAAGCGGGAAACGAAAGAAACGAAACCGACTTTTGGTCGCAGGGGGCGCGAATGTCGACAAACGCGCCTCTCACGCGCCTGTGATCACCGCGCCTCGCGAGACTGCCTATTTCGGAAGCGAGCGTCTCGGGCAGGTCACCGAGGCAGAAGTCCGCCACTCGCTAGCGCAGACATCTCGTTGCGGAATCGGTCGCCGGAAAGCGCCGAGCCACGCCGTTCCAGGCCCTGAAAAGAAAGAGGCCGCTGACCTTTCGGCAGCGGCCCAAGTCTAGGGAGGAAACGCCCAAGGAGGGCGGCGGCAGGCGACGCCAATCGCGCTGCCGCACCGCAATAATATGGCAGCTTGCCTTCCCGATAGCAACGGCGAAGCTGCTCATTTCTTCATCTTGCCGGAATAGCAGCCATGCGCTGAGCGCGGGGCGATCCGCTTCACCACCGCTGGCGGCCACGCAGATCTCGCGCAGATGCCGTTTGCGAGGGCGCGGAGATTGCCGAGCCCGCCGCCGCCCGATATGCGTTGGCCGGACCGGCGCCGGCGGCCGGCAGTGGCAGCGAGGGGGCGTGACGATGGGCGCGGTCGACTTCGAGACTTTCGTGCATGAGCTCGCCAGCGTCTCCGGGCAGGCCATCCTGCCCTTCTTCCGCACCGCGCTCGGCGTCGAGGACAAGAGCCGCGGCGCCGCCTTCGACCCCGTCACGGCGGCCGACCGCGCCGCCGAGCAGGCCATGCGGGCGCTGATCCGCCGCACTTTCCCCAGCCATGGCGTGCGCGGCGAGGAGTTCCCTGACGACGGCACCGACGCCGACTATGTCTGGGTGCTCGACCCGATCGACGGCACCAAGTCCTTCATCTGCGGCCTGCCGGCCTGGGGCACGCTGATCGGCCTGTGCCACAACGGCCAGCCGGTCTACGGCATGATGCACCAGCCCTTCATCCGCGAGCGCTTCTACGGCGACGGCGCGACCGCGCGCTACCGCGGCCCGGCCGGCGAGCGGCGGCTTTCCGTGCGCTCCTGCGCCACGCTCGAGGAGGCGGTGATGCTCACCACCAGCCCGCTACTGATGAACGAGGAGAACCGCGCCCGCTATGTCGAGGTGGAGAAGCGCGTGCGCCTGCCGCGCTATGGCGGCGACTGCTATGCCTATTGCATGGTCGCCGCCGGCAATGTCGATCTCGTCATCGAGACCAATCTCAACGATTTCGACATCCTGCCGCTCATCCCGATCATCGAGGGCGCCGGCGGCATCGTCACCAATTGGGAAGGCGGCAGCGACCTCGCCGGCGGCCGCGTCGTGGTGGCCGGCGACCGGCGCGTCCACGAAGCCGCGCTGAAGGTGCTGGCGGGCGGCTGATCAGGCCGCCTTGCTCTCCGCGGGCGCCGGGCTGCCCGGAATGAAGGCGTCGAAGGCGGCCAGCAGCGGCTCGCGGAAGATGTCGCGCTCCTGCAGCAGCTCGTGCCGCGCGCCGGGGATGACCAGATGCGCACCGGCGATCAGCCGCGTGCCCAGATGCTCGATGGTCGGGGTCGAGACGATGCTGTCCTGCCCCGCCGCCACCATCAGCAGCGGCTGGCGGATCTTGCGTGCCGTGGCCGGATCGGCCAGCGTCTCCATCACGTCATAGGCCGCCTTGATCCAGCCGATGGTCGGCGGGCCGACGTCGAGCTGCGGCTGCTCCATGGTGATGGTCAGGTTGCGCGCGAAGCGGGCGGCGTCGGAGGTCAGCCGGTTGCCGTCGAAATGCAGTTCGCTCAGCCGCCGCCGCCCGCGCGGCACATAGGCCTTGCCGAGGCCGAGGCGGGCCAGCAGCCGCGCGGCCCGTCGTGCCGTGGCCTCGTGCTTGACCAGCGAGATGTCCAGCATCGGCGCGATGAGGAACATGCGCTCGAACAGCGTGCCGCCGCGCCGCGCGTGGTCGAGCAGGATGGTCGCGCCCATGGAATGGGCGAGGGCGAAATAAGGGCCCGGCAGCTCCGGCGTCACCGCCTGCTGCATGAAGGCGTCGATGTCGAGCTGGTACTCGGCGAAATCGCGCACATGCCCCTTCATCGGGTTGCGCAGCAGCCGCTGCGAGCCGCCCTGCCCGCGCCAGTCCAGCGCCGCCACGGCAAAGCCTCGGCGCAGCAGGTCGCGCACCGTCTCGAAGTATTTTTCGATCTTCTCGGTGCGCCCGGGAAAGACGCAGACCGTGCCCCGGCACTTCCCCCCCACTGGCCAGCGGGCAAAGCGTAGCCGCACGCCGTCGGCGGCGGTGACGGTGCCGCACACCGCGCCTTCCGGCACAGGGTTCTCGAAGGTGCTGTAGAGGATCATCTCGGACGGCATGTTTCTGTGAGAGGACGGGCAAGACGACGGCACAAGAACTCAGGCTTATACCTGAGCGAAGACGCACCACAATGTGAGAAGACTGTCACAATCCGTTCACAAAAAGGTCAGCGGCGGGAGGGATCAATACCGCTTGTCGCCGAAGCCGATGACCTTCATGCCGCTGATCGCGCCGGAGGCGCCGTCCATCACCACCTGCACCCGCTCGCCGCGCGGCCCGTTGGCCTCCAGCAGGATGGTCGCGCCGCGCCGGCGGATCACCGAGATGTTGGTGAAGCCGCGCCCGGCCAGCAGACGGGTGGCGGCGGCGCCGTCGATGGGCCCGCCCGCCCCACGTGTGGCCGGCGGTGCGTCATAGGGGGCGTAGGCACCAGGCGGCGGACCATAGCCCTGCGCAAGCGCGGCCGTTCCGCCGGCAAGGCCGGCCGGCAGCTGCCCGAGCAGCAATCCCGCAATGACGATCACAAGCACCGCCCGTGCCATCGCCCGCGATACCTCCGATCCCGCGACTATCGAACCAATTTCACTAGGCGCCAAGCGCTGAACATGGGCCGAGCCGGACGTTCATCCGCCGTTCATCTTGGGCTCGCCGGCACTCCTGCTTTTCCCGTCTGCGAACCCCTTGCGCGGCCGATGCGCCTTCCTATCTCGAAGATGTACCGGCCATTCGGCGGTACGTGAACCGGGTCCGGCTCAGTCGAGAGGGCCCAAGATCTGCATGTCGCTTAAAGTGAGGATATGCCATGCGCACGTTTGATCTTACCCCCCTGCACCGTTCGACCGTCGGCTTCGACCGGCTCTTCTCCCTGCTCGACCAGGTGGGCAACGTCGATACCAGCACGACCTACCCGCCCTACAATATCGAGCGGACCGGCGAGAACGCCTACCGCATCACCGTGGCGGTAGCCGGCTTCACCGAGGATGATCTGAAGATCGAGGTGAAGGAGAACGGCCTCTCCATCCGCGGCGAGCGCAAGTCCGAGACGTCGGAGAAGTCCGGCGAGGTGCTCTACCAGGGCATCGCCGCGCGCGCCTTCGAGCGCCGCTTCCAGCTCGCCGACCATGTCGAGGTCCGCGGCGCCAGCCTTGCCAACGGCCTGCTGCACGTCGATCTCGTCCGCGAGATCCCGGAAGCGATGAAGCCCCGCACCATCGCGATCACCAGCGGCGCTCCCGCGCCCCGCGCGATCGAGGCGAAGGTGACCGAAGCCAAGGCCGCGTGACCCCGTCTCCCTGGTGGGAGCGGGCTTGAAGCCTGAATAGAGTGAATAGGCGCCCCGGGAGACCGGGGCGCTTTTAGTTTGCGCGGCCTATTCCTGCGGCGCCGGCTTGGTGCCGCGCGCCACTACCGAAGCCGTGCCGGCGGGCGTGTCGCTGCCCGTGCCGACCCCGGTGCCGGTGCCGGCATCGGCCGGCTCGTCGGCAGCGGGAGCTTCGGCCGCCGGCGCTTCCGCAGTAGGCGCGGGAGCGTCATCGGCCGGCTTGTCCGCGGTCTCCTCGGGCGATGCCGGCGGCTCGGTGCCGGGCGGCACGGCGATGCCGGGAATGACCCGCACCGCCGGATCGCCGGCCGGCGCGGGAGCGCCATTGGCGGCGGCGCTTTCGGACGGATCGGCCGCGGGCGGCGTCTCGGAACGCCGTTCGGCCGGAACGGCGGCATTCGACCCGTCGGGCGGCGTCACCGGAGCGGTGACCGGCGGGGCGGCGCCCTGTGGTGCCGCGACCGGCGGCGGCGCCGGCGTCGTCACCGCGGCGAATTCCGGCGGCTTCTTCGGCGGCAGCGGCGCCATCGCCGGCGGAACCGACTGCCGCGCCACCGGCGCCTGGCCGATCGGATGCATGGCGAGGACGCGACCGTTGAAGGCATCGATGCGCACCCGCATCCGCATGCCGCCGCGATCGGTGGCATCGACCACATAGGTGTCGCCGTCGACCCGCGCCCGCCCGATGGCGCTCATGCCCATGGAGCGCAGCATCGGCTGGATATCGGCATAGGGGAAGCGCCCCGGCGCGCGGTAGACGGGCGGGGGCGGCGCATAATAGCCGCCCGGCGGCAGCGCCGGCAGCGGCTCGTAATAGCGCTCGACATAGACCCCGCCGAAGGGCCGGACATAGAACTGGGCCTGCGCCGGCACCGCCGTCATCAACGCCGTGCCGGCGAGCGCAGGGCCCGCGAGCATCAGCGCGAGTGCGGGTGACAGGCGCATCGGTGCGCACAGCTTCGGCATCGAAGCCTCCGATTCATCATTCGCCATACGCCCTAGCGGAACCCGCAATTGCGGCGTCGGCAAGACCTCCCCCGGCCTCCGGCGAGGCGTCTCAGCTGTCTCCCGGCGCCACCTGCAAAGCCGCAACGGCATTGCGCCCCGGCATGGCGCACCTTACCTTTCCTTTCGCCGATGGCGCCGCCCTCGCAACAAGCGCGAAAAATCGCCGCGCCGATCGCGCGCGCGGCGCTTGTGCGCGGACGCCAATTCTGGCATCTTCGCGATTGATAGGGCAGCCATGCTGTCCTATCATCGGACAGGCCGATGCCGGTGCGACGCGCGCTGCGACGCATGGCATGGGCGATGCTAGCGTGTTTCGGCGGCATGCACGCCTTGCGGGAGAGCGCCCCGCGAGGCTCGACGTGTGCGGGCCTGCCGGACGAGCGACCCTTTAGGGAGTGACGGGAATGAATGAGGAAATGGGCGGCGCTGCCGCGCGCATGATCGGCGAGGGTTCGGTTCGTCCGGCCGCGACGGATCGCGCGGCCACCAAAACCATTCCCCATATCGATCCCGGCCTGCCGGCCGCGACGGGTCTGTATGACCCGCGCAACGAGAAGGATTCCTGCGGCGTCGGCTTCATCGCCGACATCAAGGGCCGCAAGTCGCACCAGATCGTGCAGGACGGCCTGCAGATCCTGCTGAATCTCGAGCACCGCGGTGCCGTGGGCGCGGACCCGCGCGCGGGCGACGGCGCCGGCATGCTGGTGCAGATCCCGCACCGGTTCTTCGCCAAGGAAGCGGCCAAGCTCGGCTTCGAGCTGCCGGAGCCCGGCCACTATGCCGTCGGCCACATCTTCATGCCGCACGACGCCGAGGGCCAGGAGATCATTCGCGCCACCATGGAGCGGGTGATCGCCGAGGAAGGCCAGGTGCTGCTCGGCTGGCGCGAGGTGCCGACCGACAATTCCCATCTCGGCCACACCGTGCTGCCGACCGAGCCCAAGCACATCCAGGTGTTCGTCGGCCGCAGCGAAGCCATCGCCGACGACGACGCCTTCGAGCGCCGGCTGTTCATCCTGCGCAAGGTGGTGTCGAACGCCATCTACGACGCGGCAGACCCGCGCACATCTGGCTATTACGTCGTGTCGCTGTCCTGCCGGACCATCGTCTACAAGGGCATGTTCAACGCCGACCAGCTCGGCACCTATTATGCCGACTTCCACGACCCGGATTTCGAGTCGGCGGTGGCGCTCGTGCACCAGCGCTTCTCGACCAACACCTTCCCGGCCTGGTCGCTCGCCCACCCCTACCGCATGGTTGCGCATAACGGCGAGATCAACACGCTGCGCGGCAACGTCAACTGGATGGCGGCCCGGCAGGCCTCCGTCGACTCTGAGCTGTTCGGCAACGACATCTCCAAGCTCTGGCCGATCTCCTATGAGGGCCAGTCGGACACGGCGTGCTTCGACAACGCGCTCGAATTCCTCATGCAGGGCGGCTACGAGCTGCCGCATGCGGCGATGATGCTCGTGCCCGAAGCCTGGGCCGGCAACCCGCTGATGGACGAGGAGCGGCGCGCCTTCTACGAGTACCACGCCGCCATGATGGAGCCGTGGGACGGGCCGGCCGCCATCGTCGCCACCGACGGACGGCAGATCGTCGCCACCCTCGACCGCAACGGCCTGCGTCCCGCCCGCTATCTGGTGACGGCGGACGACAAGATCGTGCTCGCCTCCGAGATGGGCGTGCTCACCTTCCCCGAGGACCAGATCGTCACCAAGTGGCGCCTGCAGCCGGGCAGGATGCTGCTCGTCGACCTCGAAGAGGGCCGCCTCGTGCCGGACGAGGAGGTGAAGACCTCGCTCGCCAAGGCGCACCCTTACAAGGAGTGGCTGAAGCGCACCCAGCTGGTGCTGGAGGAGCTGCGTTCCGTCGAGGCGCGCGAGGTGCGCACCGACGTGTCGCTGCTCGATCGCCAGCAGGCCTTCGGCTACACCCAGGAAGACCTCAAGCTGCTGATGGCGCCGATGGCGACCACGGGCCAAGAGGCCGTCGGCTCCATGGGCACGGACACGCCGATCTCGCCGCTGTCTAAGAAGGCGAAGTCGCTCTTCACCTATTTCAAGCAGAACTTCGCGCAGGTCACCAACCCGCCCATCGACCCGATCCGCGAGGAGCTGGTGATGAGCCTCGTCTCCTTCATCGGGCCGCGGCCGAACATCTTCGACCTCGAAGGCAATTCGCGCCGCAAGCGGCTCGAGGTGCGCCAGCCCATCCTCACCAATGAGGATTTGGAGAAGATCCGCTCCATCGGCTTCATGGAGGAGCGCTTCGACACCCGCACGCTCGACATCACCTACCCGTCCGACAAGGGCGCGGCGGGCATGGGCGACGCCGTCGAGCGGCTGTGCGAGCGCGCGGAAGCCGCGGTTCATGGCGGCTACAACATCATCATCCTGTCCGACCGCCTGGTCGGTCCGGACCGCATCCCGATCCCGTCGCTGCTGGCGACGGCGGCCGTGCATCATCACCTGATCCGCAAGGGCCTGCGCACCTCCGTCGGCCTCGTGGTGGAGACGGGCGAGGCGCGCGAGGTGCACCATTTCGCCTGCCTGGCCGGCTACGGCGCCGAGGCAATCAACCCCTACCTCGCCTTCGAGACCATGATCGACATGCGCGTCGACATCCCCGAGGAGGTCGACGAGTACGAGATCGTCAAGCGCTACATCAAGTCGATCGACAAGGGCCTGCTCAAGGTCATGTCCAAGATGGGCATCTCGACCTACCAGTCCTATTGCGGCGCGCAGATCTTCGACGCCGTCGGCCTGTCGCGCGAGCTGGTCGACAAGTACTTCTTCGGCACCGCGTCCTCCATCGGCGGCGTCGGCCTCGCCGAAATTTCCGAAGAGACGGCGATGCGCCACCGCGACGCCTTCGGCGACGCGCCGGTCTACCGCACCTCGCTCGACGTCGGCGGCGACTACGCCTTCCGCCTGCGCGGCGAGGAGCACGCCTGGGACCCGGAGACGGTCGCCGTGCTCCAGCACGCCGTGCGCGGCAACGCGCAGGACAAGTACCGCCACTTCGCCAAGCTGGTGAACGAGGCCGGGGCCAAGACGCTCAACATCCGCTCGCTGTTCCGCATCCGCAATGCGGACGAGATCGACCGCGCGCCGATCCCGGTGGACGAGGTCGAGCCGGCGGTGGACATCGTCAGGCGCTTCGTCACCGGCGCCATGTCGTTCGGCTCGATCTCGCGCGAGGCGCACACCACCCTCGCCATCGCCATGAACCGCATCGGCGGCAAGTCGAACACCGGCGAGGGCGGCGAGGAGGCGACGCGCTTCAAGCCGCTGCCGAACGGCGACTCGATGCGCTCGGCGATCAAGCAGGTGGCCTCCGGCCGCTTCGGCGTGACGGCTGACTACCTCGTCAATGCCGACATGATCCAGATCAAGATGGCGCAGGGTGCCAAGCCCGGCGAAGGCGGCCAGCTGCCCGGCCACAAGGTCGACGCGGTGATCGCCAAGGTGCGCCACTCGACCCCGGGCGTCGGCCTCATCTCGCCGCCGCCGCACCACGACATCTACTCGATCGAGGATCTGGCGCAGCTCATCTACGACCTGAAGAACGTCAACCCCGAGGCCGACATCTCGGTGAAGCTGGTCTCGGAGGTCGGGGTGGGCACGGTCGCGGCCGGCGTCGCCAAGGCGCGCGCCGACCACATCACCGTGTCCGGCTTCGAGGGCGGCACCGGCGCCTCGCCGCTCACCGCCATCAAGCATGCCGGCTCGCCGTGGGAGATCGGCCTCGCCGAAGCCCACCAGACGCTGGTGCTGAACAATCTGCGCGGGCGCATCGCCCTGCAGGTCGACGGCGGTCTGCGCACCGGGCGCGACGTCGTCATCGGCGCGCTGCTCGGCGCGGACGACTTCGCCTTCTCCACCGCCCCGCTCATCGCGGCGGGCTGCATCATGATGCGCAAGTGCCACCTGAACACCTGCCCGGTGGGCGTGGCGACGCAGGACCCCGTGCTGCGCAAGCGCTTCAAGGGCACGCCCGAGCACGTCATCAACTACTTCTTCTTCGTCGCCGAGGAAGTGCGCGAGCTGATGGCGTCGATGGGCGTCGCCTCCTTCAACGAGCTGATCGGCCGCTCCGACTGGCTCGACCAGCGGGAGGCGATCGAGCACTGGAAGGCCAAGGGTCTCGACTTCAGCCGCATCTTCGCCAAGCCCGAGGTCGGCCCCGAGGTCGCGATCTACCACACCGAGCGGCAGAACCACCCGATCCAGCACGTGCTCGACCGCACGCTGATCCACCAGGCCATGCCGGCGCTGGAGAGCGGCGAGAAGGTGGTGATCCACACCGAGATCAGGAGCATCAACCGCTCGGTCGGCGCCATGCTCTCGGGCGAGGTGGCCAAGCGCTACGGCGATGCCGGCCTGCCGGACGACACCATCGACATCCACCTGACCGGCACCGCCGGCCAGGCCTTCGGCGCCTTCCTCGCCACCGGCGTCTCCATGACGCTGGTCGGGGAGGCCAACGACTATGTCGGCAAGGGCCTCTCAGGCGGGCGCATCGTCGTGCGCCCGGCGGAGAACGCCGCCATCGTGCCGGAGAACTCGATCATCGTCGGCAACACCGTGCTCTACGGCGCGACGTCGGGCGAAGTGTACTTCCGCGGCGTCGCCGGCGAGCGCTTCGCCGTGCGCAACTCCGGCGCCATCGCGGTGGTCGAGGGCACCGGCGACCATGGCTGCGAGTACATGACCGGCGGCGTGGTCGTCGTCATCGGCCAGACCGGGCGCAACTTCGCGGCCGGCATGTCCGGTGGCGTCGCCTATGTGCTGGACGAGGACGGCACCTTCAAGAAGCGCTGCAACCTCTCCATGGTCGACCTGGAGCCGGTCGAGGAGGAGGAAGACCTCCTCGAGCGCCTGCACCATCACGGAGGCGACCTGGAGTTCAAGGGGCGCATCGACATCATGGCGGACATGGGCCACCATGACGAGGAGCGCCTGCACCAGCTGATCGCCAAGCATCTGCACCATACGGGCTCGACCCGGGCGCAGACGATCCTCGACAACTGGGCCGAATACCGCGGCAAGTTCGTCAAGGTGATGCCGGTCGAATACCAGCGCGCGCTGCGCGAGATGGAGAAAATGCGCGGCCTGCAGGCGGCCGAATAGCCGCCTGCGCCCGCCGGCGGACCCGGCGGGAAAGGCCCAGAAAGACGGGCCGCGGCGTGAGCCGTGGCGCGGCCGTGTGCCGCGCCGTCATTTTCCAACTGGCATGATTGATGTATCTGGCACCGGAGGGTGGAACGCCTCCAAGGTGGCGGTGCTCCGCGAAAGAGGGCGCAATGGGTAAGGTCACGGGTTTCCTCGAAATCGATCGGCGCGAGGCGAAGTATCAGCCGGCGTCCGACCGCATTCGCCATTTCCGCGAGTTCACCCTGCCCCTGCCGGACGCCGAGGTCGCCAACCAGGCCTCGCGCTGCATGGATTGCGGCATCCCGTTTTGCCACGGGCCGAACGGCTGCCCGGTCAACAACCAGATCCCGGACTGGAACGACCTCGTCTATAACGGGAACTGGGAGGAGGCCTCGCGCAACCTCCACTCCACCAACAACTTCCCCGAATTCACCGGCCGCATCTGCCCCGCGCCCTGCGAGGAAGCCTGCACGCTGAACCTCGAGGACGTGCCGGTCACCATCAAGACGGTCGAGCAGGCCATCGCCGACAAGTCGTGGAAGATGGGCTGGATCAAGCCCGAGCCGGCGATGGTGAAGACCGGCAAGAAGGTCGCCGTGGTCGGCTCCGGCCCCGCCGGCATGGCCGCCGCGCAGCAGCTCGCCCGCGCCGGCCACGAGGTGCATGTCTATGAGCGCGAGCCCAAGGCCGGCGGCCTGCTGCGCTACGGCATCCCCGACTTCAAGATGGAGAAGCACTACATCGACCGCCGCGTCGCGCAGATGGAAGGCGAAGGCGTCGTCTTCCACTACGGCGCCAATGTCGGCGTGACCCTGCCGCTCGACGAGCTCATGGAAGGCCACGACGCCGTGCTGATGTGCGGCGGCTCGGAGGCCCCGCGCGATCCCCGCCTGCCCGGCCAGGAGTTTGAGGGCGTCCACTACGCCATGCCCTATCTCGTGCAGCAGAACCGCCGCGTCGGCCGCGAGGACGTGTCGAACGAGCAGCCCATCCTCGCCGCCGGCAAGCATGTGGTGGTGATCGGCGGCGGCGACACCGCCTCCGACTGCGTCGGCACCGCCTTCCGCCAGGGCGCGCTCTCCGTCCACCAGCTCGACATCCGCCCGGTGCCGCCGCTGAAGGAGGACAAGCTGGCGGTGTGGCCCTACTGGCCGACCAAGTTCCGCACCTCCTCCTCGCAGGCCGAGGGCGCCGAGCGCGAATTCGCCGCCGCCACGCTGGGCATCGAGGGCAAGAATGGCCGCGTCACCTCGGTGAAATGCGCCCGCGTCGATCCCAAGCGCCAGCCGATCCCCGGCACCGAGTTCCTCATCAAGGCCGACCTCGTCTTCATCGCGCTCGGCTTCGTGCACCCGGTGCACGAGGGCATGCTGGAGCAGCAGGGCCTGTCCATCGACAAGCGCGGCAACGTGCAGGCGGACGACCTCGACTACGCCACCAGCGTGCCGAAGCTGTTCGCCGCTGGCGACATGCGCCGCGGCCAGTCGCTGGTGGTCTGGGCGATCCGCGAGGGCCGCCAGGCGGCGCAGTCGATCGACACCTTCCTGATGGGTGCTTCCGCCCTGCCGCGGTGAGGTAGGGGTGGATCCCCGCCTCCAATGACGCACCGTCATCCTGAGGTGCCCGGCGTCTCGCCGGGCCTCGAAGGATGCTCGTCGTAATACGTCAGACCCATCCTTCGAGGCTCGGCTTCGCCGAGCACCTCAGGATGACGTTCATCTGGAGTGAATCGGACTAAGGCGCCGCCGGTTGCGCGGGCGCCGCCGTGCCCGTGCCGGCACCCGCCGCGGAATCCGCGGGAGCGGCCGACATGCCCTGCGCGGCGCTCGGCGTCGCGCCCGGCAGCTCCGTTTGCGGCATGAGCGGGACGAGCGGCTCGGTCGCGGCGGCCGGCTGCCCGGCGGGCCAGCGGAAATCGTCGGTACGCCCGGCCACACCAGGCGGCGTCGCGCCGCTGACCAGCAGATTGGCCGGCTCGGGCTTCGGCACTGCCGGGGCGGCATGCACGATGTCCTTCGGCGCATCCTTCGCCGCAGCCGCGGGAGCGGCCGGCGCGCCGGCAAGCGTGCGGGCGCTGCCCGCCGTCCCGCCGGTCAGCTGGATGATCGAGGGCCGCGTGTCGGCGGGATCGGTGGCCGCCGTCGGCGCGTCCTCGCGGTGCATCAGGTCGTCGAGCTGCTGGTCCACGAAGAAGGCGAGCTTGCGCGCGCCGGCGCGGGTGAAGCCGACGCCGTCCGCATTGCGCAGGCGCCGGCGCTGGCCGTCGACCGCGGGACCCGAGGTCATGAACTTGCCGTTCTCGTCGACGAAGCCGTCGGTAACGTCGACGAAGATGAAGCCGGCGCGCTCCACCTGCTCCTTCAGCAGCGCATTGAGCTGGGCGATTTGCTCGTTGCGGGCCTCGTCCTCCACCGGCGGCAGGCCGGCCACCACCACCGGGCGGCCGTGCAGCTTGAGCGCCAGCAGGAACTCCTCGAAGCGGCGGCCATAGAGCTCGCGCCAGCGTTCGTCGAGCACCTCGGCCCGCCCGGCGGGATCGTCGATCGGCTTGAGGTCGTTGGCGCCAGCCAGCACCACGATGACGTTGGGCTGTTCCTCGCCGGACGGCAGCTGCCGCGCGGTGGCGATCCAGTCATACGGGCTCGCGGGCGCGATGCCCGAACCGTCCTGCGTCTTGCCGACGACGACCGCACCCTCGCGGTCGGCGGCGAAGGCGTCCGCCAGGCCCTGCGCCAGCGTTCCCGCCTGCTCGTCGCCGATCACCAGCACGACGTCCTTGACGTCCGCGACGTCGCCGCGCGCCTCGGCCGCCGTGGCGTAGACCTTGCCGCGCGGCACCGCCGGCGCCTGCTGGACGACGGCGGGAGGCGCCGCGGCGGGGCCGCCGCCGCCATCGCCGGGATATTGCCGCAGGCGCGGGGCGCGGCGTTCGCCGCCGCCTCCGCCGCCGAACAGATCGATGAAGGGCTGGAACGGCGACCAGGCGCGGCGGGGCTGCTGGGGCTGGCTCTGATAGCGCGGCTGCTGCGCGGGGCGCGCCTGCTGGCGCGCGGCGGGGCGCTGCTGGCGGGGCTGGCTCTGGTAGCGCGGCTGCGGCGCCTGGCGTCCACTGGGCTGGCCGACATCGGCCGGCGGGCGGAACCAGTCGCTCTGGGCCTGCGCCAGCGAGCAGCCGGCGACCATCGCACCGGCCACCGCCAGCGCCTTCAGTCCGAGCCGGTATCCGCGTGCCCGCGCGACGAGCATGAGCCGTTCCCCGATGGCGATATCTCACCAGAGCGGTGAACCATTATCGCGGCCGTTTCAAGACCCCCTGACGGGGCGCGCGCGTCACGAGACGGATCACGAGCCGTCGCGGGTGCGCAGGCTCTCCAGTACCTCGCCGCTCGGCATGCCGTCGGGCAGCAGGCCGGCGCTGACCTGATATTCGCGCACCGCGACGCGGGTCTTCGAGCCGATGGCGCCGTCATGCGGGCCGACGTCGTAGCCGCGCGAGGCGAGCCGCTTCTGCAGTTCCGAACGCTCCAGCCGCGACAGCGCGCGCTGGTCGTCCGGCCAGGGCTGCACGAACGGCCCGCCGCCGCGGATGCGGTCGGCGAGATGGCCGATGGCGAGCGCATAGGCGTCGGCCGGGTTGTAGCTGAGGATGGCCTTGAAATTGTCGGTCATCAGGAAGGCCGGCCCCTTGGCGCCGGCGGGCAGCAGGAGATAGGCGGTCTCGCCCGCTGCCGGCATCGGCCGGCCCTCGGGCCGGCGCACGCCCAGCGCCGCCCATTCGCGCATCGGCTTGCGCACGTGCTTGTCGGCGAGCAGGTAGTTGAAGCCGCGCGGCAGCACGACCTCGTAGCCCCAGCTCCGGCCGGCGACCCAGCCGCCGCGCTTGAGCTTGTTGGCGGTCGAGCCCATGGCGTCGGCGACCGAATCCACCACGTTGCGGTGGCCGTCGCCGTCGAAGTCCACCGCGTCGCGCTGGAAGGCGGTCGGCATGAACTGGGTCAGGCCGAAGGCGCCGGCCCAGGAACCGCGCAGATGGCTCTCGGGGATGTCGCCCTTGTCGACGATGCGCAGCGCAGCGACGAACTCGTCGCGGAAATAGGGCTTCCGGCGACCGACGCAGGCGAGCGTCCCGGTGGCCTCGATCACCGCATAGGAGCCGCGGGCGCTGCCGTAATTGGTCTCGATGCCCCAGATGGCGGCGACGACATAAGGATCGACGCCATAGGTCCGCCCCACCGCCTCGAACACCTGGGCGTTCTGGGCCATGGCCTCGCGACCGCGGCGGATGCGCGTCTCCGACACCAGCATGGTCACGTAGTCGCCCGCCGTGCGGCTGAACTCCGGCTGCGTCTGCAGCTTGTCCATGATGCCCATGTCGGGCTTCAGCCCGGCCGTGTAGCGGCGGAAGCCGGCGGCGGAGACGCCGGCCTGGCGCGCCTTCGGCTCCAGCGAGGCGATGCAGCGGCTGAAATTCGCCTCGTCCCGGGCGAGCGCGGCCGGCGTCATGTCGGGATGGGTCGAGGGCGCCGAAGCCGTCCGCGCGGGCGCCGGCCGGGCAGCCGGGGTGCGGGCCGGCGGCGCGGCATAGGCGCTCTGCCCGCTCGCGGGCGTCGCGAGCGCTCCGGTGATGTCGTCGGCGCCGGCGCAACCGGCGAGGCCGAGGCAGACCAGCACCAGGCCGGCAATGCCGCCGGCCGGGTGCCGGCCGAGGACCGGACGAAAACTCATGACGCTTACCCTAACGCAATTCCGGGCCATGATTAGGCAGGCGACATGGTTTCCACGGGCTTAACGCTGCGTCCGTTTTCCGTTACGTCAGATGCGGCGCGGCGCCGCGTGCGTATCCCAGTCGCAGGGCGGCCCTGCGCCTGCCGCAGGGACCGAAACCGTCACCTCCGCGTTATTGCGGCGGTGCATTGCACAGCGCGAGACGTTAAGCTGACTTTCATCGGATTTTCGTTTTGCTTGCCCACCCCAGCGTCAGAAGAGCGGCATAAATCCCCCATGGTAAAACCCATTCGCAAAGCGATCCTTCCCGTGGCCGGCCTCGGCACGCGCTTCCTGCCGGCCACCAAGGCCGTGCCGAAGGAAATGCTCACGGTCGTCGACCGGCCCGTCGTGCAGCACGTGGTCGACGAGGCGCGCGCCGCCGGGATCGAGCACATCGTCTTCGTCACCGGCCGCAACAAGGGCGTCATCGAGGACCATTTCGACCGGCAATACGAGCTCGAGGACACGCTGAACGAGCGCGGCAAGACGCAGATGCTGGAGATGCTGCGCCACGAGACCATGGGTCCGGGCGCCACCAGCTTCACCCGCCAGCAATTGCCCCTCGGCCTCGGCCACGCCGTGTGGTGCGCGCGCGACATCATCGGCAACGAGCCCTTCGCGCTGCTGCTGCCGGACATGCTGCACAAGCCGACCAACGGAAAGGGCTGCCTCGCCCAGATGGCCGAGGCCTATGCCAAGACCGGCGGCGGCAATCACATCGCGGTCTATGAGGTGCCGCCGGAGCAGACCGACCAGTACGGCATCGTCGGGCTCGGCGACGAGGTGGCGGACGGCGTGCACAGGATCGCCGGCATGGTGGAGAAGCCGAAGAAGGACGTCGCGCCCTCCAACCTCGCCATTTCCGGCCGCTACATCCTGCAGCCGGAAATCTTCGAACTGCTGGCCACGCAGGAGCGCGGCGCCGGCAACGAGATCCAGCTCACCGACTCCATGCTCAAGCTGGCGCGGGAGCAGGATTTCTACAGCGTGACCTTCGACGGCGCGATCTATGACTGCGGCTCGAAGCTCGGCTTCCTGATGGCGAACGTCGCCTATGCGCTCGACAATCCGGAGATCGCCGACACCTTCCGGCCCGAGCTCGACGCGCTGCTGGCGAAGAACTGAACCCGGACGCGCCGGGCGCCACCACGGCGCCCGGCATCAGCCTGGCGCCGTGGACGGAAGAGACCACCAGCATGCGCCTGTTCCACGGATTGTCGGCTTTTCCGCTCACCCCGACGGATGCGGCAGGCAAGGTGCAGGAGGCGCTGCTCGGCCGCTTCCTCGACCGCATCGTCGCCGCGGGCGTCGACAGCATCGGGCTGCTCGGCAGCACGGGTACCTATGCCTATCTCTCGCGCGAGGAACGCCAGCGCGCCCTGCGCATCGCCGTCGGCCATGTCGGCGGCCGGGTGCCGCTGATCGTCGGCGTCGGCGCACTGCGCACCGACGAGGCGGCCGCGCTGGCGCAGGATGCGAGAGCGGCCGGCGCGGACGGCCTGCTGCTGGCGCCTGTCTCCTACACGCCGCTGACGGAGGACGAGGTCTTCCAGCACTTCGCCACTGTCGCCGAGGCGGGCGGGCTGCCGCTCTGCATCTACAACAACCCGACCACGACGCACTTCACCTTCAGCCTGGAGCTGATCGAGCGGCTGGCGGCCCTCCCGCATGTGGCGGCGATAAAGATGCCGCTTCCCGCCAAGGGCGACTTCGGCGACGAGATCGAGCGGATACGCGCGCGCACGCCGGCCGGCTTCAAGATCGGCTATAGCGGCGACTGGGGCGCCGCCGAGGCGCTGCTCGCGGGATGCGATGCCTGGTACAGCGTCGTCGCCGGCCTTCTGCCCGGCGAGGCTCTGAAGCTCACACGCGCCGCGCAGTCCGGCGACACGGCCGAGGCCGATCGCCTGAATGCGTGCTTCCAGCCCTTGTGGGAACTGTTCAGGAAGTTTGGCAGCCTTCGCGTGATGTATGCGATCGCCGAGGTGCTCGACCTTGGGGGCGCCGTCCCGCCCCGTCCCTTGCTGCCCCTGCCGCCGGCGGAACGCCGACAGGTTGAACTGACGGTGCAGGGTGCAGCGGTTGCTTACTGAGCGCTAAGGCGTCCCCGCCGGCCTCACGGTAAGCGTCGCACCTTCCACGCCGGCGACGACCACGCGCGTGCCGGCCGGGCAATCCGGGCCGGTCACCCGCCACACGGTGTCGTCGACCCTGATCTGCCCCACCCCGTCCGTGATCGGCTCGTGCAGGATGAAGTCCCGCCCGACCAGCGCATCGGTGCGGCGATTGAGGAAGGGCCGGTCGCTGACCGCATGCGCCGAGCGCGCCAGCAGCCGCCCGATCACGACCGCCACCAGGGCCGCGACCGCGAAGAGCACGAGCTGCGCCTGCCATCCCATCGGTACGAGTGCCACGGCGAGGCCAGTGACCAGCGCCGCCGCCCCGAGCCAGATCAGATAGGCGCCGGGCACGACGAGCTCGGCGATCATCAAGAGCCCGGCCGCGATCAGCCAGAGCCAGAAATCCGTAAGCGCCTCGGCGAAGGCGGCCATCTGCCCCATGGCGTCCTCAGGCGCCCGAGCCGAACGGATTGTGACCCTGCGGCTGTGCCGGCCCGGTCGGCCCCGCCCGCCGCGCCGCCACCGCTTCCGGCCCGAACGCCCCGCGGGCGATCTCGGCGATGCCGGCGAGCGAGCCGAGCATGGCGCTCGCCTCATAAGGCAGCACCATCAGCTTCTGGTTGGGCGCGCTCGCCATGGCCTCCAGCGCCTTCATGTACTTCTCGGCGATGTAGTAGTTGAGCGCGCCGGGATCACCCGAGGCGAGCGCACCCGACAGCATCTCGGTCGCCTTGGCGTCCGCCTGCGCCAGCCGCTCGCGCGCCTCGGCGTCGCGGAAGGCAGCCTCGCGCCGGCCCTCGGCCTCGAGGATCTGCGACTGCTTCTGGCCTTCCGCGCGCAGGATCTCCGACTGGCGCTGGCCTTCGGCCTCCAGCACCACGGCGCGCTTCTCGCGCTCGGCCTTCATCTGCCGCGCCATGGCAGAGACGAGGTCGGCGGGCGGAACGATGTCCTTGATCTCGATGCGGGTGATCTTCACGCCCCAGGGCGCCGCGGCGGCGTCGACCACCTTCAGCAACCGCTCGTTGATCTCGTCGCGATGCGACAGCAGCTGGTCGAGGTCCATCGCGCCCATCACGGTGCGGATGTTGGTGGTCGTCAGCGCGAGGATGGCGAGGTCGAGCTGGGCGACCTCGTAGCTGGCCCGCGCCGCGTCGAACACCTGGAAGAAGGCGATGCCGTCCACCGAGACGGTGGCGTTGTCGCGGGTGATCACCTCCTGGGTCGGCACGTCCAGCACCTGCTCCATCACGTTCACCCGTTTCCCGATGCGGTCGAGATAGGGGATGATGAGGTTGAGGCCCGGGGAGAGGGTGCGCGTGTAGCGGCCGAAGCGCTCGACGGTGACCTGGTAGCCCTGCGGCACCGTCTTCACCCCGGCGACGATGGTGAGGATCACCAGCGCCAGGAACACCAGAACGAAGACATTCAGTCCGAGCACCATGGCATTTCCCCCCGCGTGACGCGGCGGAGTGTGGCCCGGCGCATATGTCCCGCGCAAGGCGAAAGCCGGCGCCCCGTTACCAAAGAAAAGGCCCGGCGCAGGGCCGGGCCTTCATTCGTCATTCGCGCGAAGCCGGCCGTCAGGCCGCCTCCTCCACCGCGCCGGCGCGGGTGTCGAACAGGAGTTCGCCCGCCCCGCGCTCGACCTTGACCACGTCGCCGTCCTTCACCGTGCCGGCAAGGATGCGCCCGGCCAGCGGGTCCTGCAGCAGCTTCTGCATCACGCGCTTCAGCGGGCGCGCGCCATAGGCCGGGTCGTAGCCCTTCTCGGCGAGGAAATCCCGCGCCTCGGGGGTGATCTCCAGCCGGATCTTGCGCTCCTCCAGCAGCTTGTCGAGCCGCTTGGCCTGGATGTCGACGATGGCGCCCATCTGCTCGCGGCGCAGCCGATGGAACAGCACGATCTCGTCGACGCGGTTGAGGAATTCCGGACGGAAGTGCGCACGCACCACGCCCATCACCTCGTCGCGCACGGCTTCGGTGTCCTCGCCGTCCGGCTGGTTCACCAGATACTCGGAACCGAGGTTCGAGGTCATGATGATCAGCGTGTTGCGGAAGTCGACCGTGCGGCCCTGCCCGTCCGTCAGGCGCCCGTCGTCGAGCACCTGGAGGAGGACGTTGAACACGTCCGGGTGCGCCTTCTCCACCTCGTCGAACAGCACGACCTGATAGGGCCGGCGCCGCACGGCTTCGGTGAGCGCGCCGCCCTCCTCATAGCCGACATAGCCGGGAGGAGCGCCGATCAGCCGGGCCACCGCGTGCTTCTCCATGTATTCGGACATGTCGATGCGCACGAGCGCGGTGTCGTCGTCGAACAGGAACGAGGCCAAAGCCTTGGTCAGCTCGGTCTTGCCGACGCCCGTCGGGCCGAGGAACATGAAGGAGCCGATCGGCCGGTTGGGGTCCTGCAAGCCCGCCCGCGCGCGGCGCACCGCGGTCGAGACGGCCTCCACGGCCTCCTTCTGGCCGATGACGCGCTTCGACAGCACGTCCTCCATGCGCAGCAGCTTCTCCTTCTCGCCTTCCAGCATCTTGTCGACGGGCACGCCGGTCCAGCGCGAGACAACCTGCGCCACATGGTCAGGCGTCACCGCCTCCTCCACCATGGCACCGGCCTTCACCTCGGCGGCGAGTTCCTTGGTCTCGATGGCGGCGAGCTTCTTCTCCAGCGCCGGGATGGTGCCATAGGCGAGTTCGCCCGCCTTCTGGTACTCGCCGGCGCGCTGGGCGTTGGCGAGCTCGGCGCGGGCCTTCTCAAGGTCGCTCTTGATCTTCTGGGCGTCGCCCAGCTTCTCCTTCTCCGCCCTCCAGCGGGAGGTCAGCGAGGCCGACTGCTCCTCGAGATCGGCGAGCTCCTTCTCCAGCTTCTTCAGCCGGTCCTTGGAACCGGCGTCGCTCTCCTTCTTCAGCGCCTCCTGCTCGATGCGCAGGCGCACGATCTCGCGGTCGATCGAATCCAGCTCCTCGGGCTTGGAATCGACCTGCATGCGCAGCCGCGAGGCCGCCTCGTCCACGAGATCGATCGCCTTGTCCGGCAGGAAGCGGTCGGTGATGTAGCGGTTCGACAGGGTCGCCGCCGCCACCAGCGCGCTATCGGTGATGCGCACGCCGTGGTGCAGCTCGTACTTCTCCTTGATGCCGCGCAGGATGGAGATGGTGTCCTCCACCGTCGGCTCGGAGACGAAGACGGGCTGGAAGCGGCGGGCGAGCGCAGCGTCCTTCTCCACATGCTTGCGGTACTCGTCGAGCGTGGTCGCGCCGACGCAGTGCAGCTCGCCGCGCGCCAGCGCAGGCTTGAGCAGGTTGGAGGCGTCCATCGCGCCGTCGGTCTTGCCGGCGCCGACGAGCGTGTGCATCTCGTCGATGAACAGGATGATGCCCCCCTCGGCCGCCTCGACCTCGGAGAGCACGCTCTTCAGCCGCTCCTCGAACTCGCCGCGATATTTCGCGCCGGCGATGAGCGAGCCCATGTCGAGCGCGAGAAGGCTCTTGTCCTTCAGGCTCTCCGGCACGTCGCCGTCGACGATGCGCAAGGCGAGGCCCTCGACGATGGCGGTCTTGCCGACGCCGGGCTCGCCGATCAGCACGGGATTGTTCTTGGTGCGCCGCGACAGCACCTGGATGGTGCGGCGGATCTCCTCGTCACGGCCGATCACCGGGTCGAGCTTGCCCTCGCGCGCCGCGGCGGTCAGGTCGCGGGCGTACTTCTTGAGCGCGTCATAGGCATTCTCGGCGGTGGCGCTGTCCGCGGTACGGCCCTTGCGCAGCGCCTCGATGGCGGCGTTGATCTTCTGCGGGGTGGCGTCCGCCTTGGCGAGGATCTTGCCGGCCTCGCTGTCCTTCTCCAGCGCCAGCGCGAGCAGCAGCCGCTCGACGGTGACGTAGCCGTCGCCGGCCTTCTTGGCCGCCTGCTCGGCGGCGTCGAAGACGCGCGCGGTAGCCGGCGCGAGATAGACTTGGCCCGCGCCCGAGCCCTGTACCTTGGGCAGCTTCTTCAGCGCCGCCTCGGTGTCGGCGAGCACCATGCGCGGATCGCCGCCGGAGCGCTGGATCAGCCCGGCGCAAAGACCCTCCGGGTCGTCGAGCAGCACCTTCAACAGGTGCTCGGGGGTGAACTGCTGGTTACCCTCGCGCAGCGCAAGTGACTGCGCCGACTGCACGAATCCGCGCGCGCGTTCGGTGTAGATCTCGAAATTCATGTCGTCCCTCCAGACCCCTCCCCTCGCCCTCTCAAGAGGCACGAGCGGTTATCGGGATTGCGGCGCCCGTATCCCGGCCGCCGCGGCAGGCCCCTTCATGGCGACCCGCTCAGCCTCATGTAGTGTTGCCGATCGGCAACGGAAGGGCCTTGCGAAGGGTCAAGAGAGGAAATTCCTCTTACCCGTCATCCCGGCCGGAGGCGTAGCCGGAGAGCCGGGATCGCTCTCCAATGTTTGCGCGATCCCGGATCGGCCTCCGGCCGTCCGGGATGACGGCGAATCTAGTCGACCCCCTTCTCCGCCACCATCATGTAGTTCACCGACAGGTCGCTGGAGCGCCGCCACTCGTCGGTGAGCGGGTTGAACACCACGCCCTCGCGGTCGGTCACCTTCAGCCCGCCCGCCTCCAGCGCGAGCTGGAGCTCGTCCGGCGTGATGAACCTGTTCCAGTCATGCGTGCCGCGGGGCAGCCAGCCGAGTACATATTCCGCCCCGACGATGGCGAGCGCAAAGGAGCGCTTGGTGCGGTTCAGCGTCGCTGCGACCAGCAGCCCGCCCGGCTTCACCATTTCGCTCGCGCGGGCGAGGAACAGGTCGACATCGGCGACATGCTCCACCACCTCCATCGCCATCACCACGTCGAAGCGCGCACCTTCATCCGCGAGCGCCTCCGCCGTGGTCGCGCGGTAGGTGATGGGGACGCCGCTCTCCTCGGCGTGGAGCGAGGCGATGCGCACGTTCCTCTCCGCCGGGTCGATGCCGGTGACGGAGGCGCCCATGCGCGCCAGCGGCTCGCTCAACAGGCCGCCGCCGCAGCCTATGTCGAGCAGGCTAAGCCCCTCCAGCGGCCGGATCGCCTTCGGGTCGAGGCCGAAATGGGCGACGATTCGCTCGCGCAGATAGGCGAGCCGCACCGGGTTGAACTTGTGCAGCACCTTCATCTTGCCGCGCGGGTTCCACCATTCGGCGGCCAGCGCGGCGAAGCGCTCGACCTCGCGGGGATCGACGGTTGTGGCGGTCTCGGTCATCGGCGCACTCACGCTCGGGCAGCTTTCCAAGAGCAATTCCAGCTTCGCGCGGTGCCGTTGCGGGGCGGGCGCGAGGTGGATATGTATACGCGCCTTTCGGGCCGGGAGCCTCTCCCATCGACCCGGCCCCACAGAAGAACACGGTTACGGTTTCCCGCAATGGCACGTCTGGTGATGAAGTTCGGCGGCACATCGGTCGCCAACATCGAGCGCATTCGCAATGTCGCACGCCACGTCAAACGGGAGATCGAGGCCGGCCACGAGGTCGCCGTCGTGGTCTCGGCCATGTCGGGCAAGACCAACGAGCTGGTCGCCTGGTGCCGCGAGACCGCCGTGCTGCACGACGCCCGCGAATATGACGCCATCGTCGCCTCGGGCGAGCAGGTGACGTCGGGGCTGCTCGCCATCGCGCTGCAGGACATGGGCATCCCGGCACGGTCCTGGCAGGGCTGGCAGCTGCCGATCTCCACCGACGACGCGCACGGTTCGGCCCGCATCCTCTCGGTGAACGGCGACCAGATCGTCGAGCGCTTCACTGAGGGCGAGGTGGCGGTGATCGCCGGCTTCCAGGGCATGCACCTGCCGAGCGGGCGCATCACCACGCTCGGCCGCGGCGGCTCGGACACCAGCGCGGTGGCGGTCGCCGCCGGCATCAAGGCCGACCGCTGCGACATCTACACCGACGTCGACGGCGTCTACACCACCGACCCGCGCATCGTGCCGAAGGCGCGCCGGCTGGAGAAGATCGCCTTCGAGGAGATGCTGGAGATGGCCTCGCTCGGGGCCAAGGTGCTGCAGGTGCGCTCGGTAGAGCTCGCCATGGTGCATAATGTGCGCACCTTCGTGCGCTCCAGCTTCACCGATCCGGACGCCCCGGAGCTCAAGACCGCCGGCGACCCGCCGGGCACACTGATTTGCGACGAGGAGGAAATCGTGGAGAGTGAAGTCGTCACCGGCATCGCCTTCGCCCGGGACGAAGCCCAGATCAGCATCCGTCACGTCCCGGACAAGCCGGGCATCGCGGCGGGCGTGTTTGTGCCGCTGGCCGATGCGCACATCAATGTCGACATGATCGTGCAGAACATCTCGGCCGAGGGCTTCACCGACATCACCTTCACCGTCCCGACCGCCGACTTCGAGCGCGCCAAGGCGGCGCTCGCCGGCGCGCGCGAGGAGATCGGCTTCCAGGCCGTCGAGGGCGCCACCGACGTGGTGAAGATCTCGATCATCGGCATCGGCATGCGCTCGCACGCCGGCGTCGCGGCCCGCGCCTTCAAGGCGCTGTCGGAGCGCGGGATCAACATCCGCGCCATCTCGACCTCCGAGATCAAGATCTCGGTGCTGATCGATGCGGCCTATACCGAACTTGCCGTGCGAACGCTGCATTCGGTATACGGGCTCGACGCCTGAGATCAGGCATGGACGCGGCGCGAGTCGCGTCCTGATATCGACGCTCCGGGAACGCGGCTCCCGGAAACCGAGGACGGCCAATGCGTGGCGCGCTCGGCGGCCCGCGCGTGCTTTTGAGGCGACTCCGCGAGGTCATGGCGGAGCCGGTCAGCGCGCAGGACCGCCTGGACAAGATCGTGGTTCTCATCGCGGCCAACATGGTGGCCGAGGTGTGCTCGGTCTATGTGCTGCGCGTCGACGGCACCCTCGAGCTCTACGCCACCGAAGGCCTCAACCCCACCGCCGTCCACTTGACGGTGATGCGCATCGACGAGGGCCTCGTCGGCACCGTCGCCCGCGAGGCCGAGCCGATCAGCCTGTCCAACGCGCAGGCGCACCCGGCCTATTCCTACCGGCCGGAGACGGGCGAGGAAATCTACCACTCCTTCCTCGGCGTGCCGATCCTGCGCGCCGGCAACACGCTCGGCGTGCTGGTGGTGCAGAACCGCGCCCATCGCTCCTACACCGAGGAGGAGATCGAGGCGCTGCAGACCACCGCCATGGTGCTGGCCGAGATCATCGCCTCGGGCGAGCTTACCGCCATGGCGCTGCCCGGCGCCGAGCCCGCCGCCCGCCGCCCGCTGCACCTCAAGGGCCTCGCTCTGTCGGAGGGCATCGGCCTCGGCCATGTCGTGCTGCACGAGCCGCGCATCGAGGTCACCAAGGTCATCGCCGACGACCTGCCCGGCGAATTGAACCGCCTTGACGAGGCGGTCGACACGTTGCGCGCCTCCATCGACATCATGCTGGAGGACGAGGGCGTCGCCCGCGTCGGCGAGCACCGCGATATCCTCGAAGCCTACCGCATGTTCGCCCACGACCGCGGCTGGATCAGCCGCATGCGCGAGGCGGTGATGACCGGCCTCACCGCCGAGGGCGCGGTGGAGCGCGTGCAGTCGGACACCCGCGCCCGCATGCTGCGCATGACCGACCCTTACTTGCGCGAGCGCATGCACGACCTCGACGATCTGGCCAACCGCCTGCTGCGCCAGCTCACCGGCCGCGCCGGCGGCCCGGAAAAGGGCGGCCTGCCCGAGAACGCCATCATCGTCGCCCGCAACATGAGCCCGGCGGCGCTGCTCGACTACGACCGCTCGCGCATCCGCGGCCTGGTGCTGGAGGAAGGCGCGGCGACGAGCCACCTCACCATCGTCGCCCGCGCCCTCGGCATCTCCGCGGTCGGCCATGTCGAGAACATCGTCGGCCAGTGCGACGCGGGCGACGCCATCATCGTCGACGGCGTCTCGGGCGAGGTGCATGTGCGCCCGCCGGCCGACGTCGAGGCGGCCTATGTCGAGAAAGTACGCTTCCGGGCGAAGCGGCTGGAACGCTACGCCGCACTGCGCGACGTGCCGACCCTCACCAAGGACGGCGTCGAGATTGAGCTGCACCTCAATGCCGGCCTGCTGGTCGACCTGCCGCACATCGCCGAGACCGGCGCGACCGGCATCGGCCTGTTCCGCACGGAGCTGCAGTTCATGATCGCCTCGGCCTTCCCCCGCACCAACGAGCAGCTCAAGCTCTACCGCTCGGTGCTGGACGCGGCGGGCGAGCGGCCGGTGGTGTTCCGCACCCTCGACATCGGCGGCGACAAGGTGCTGCCCTATATGCGCGCCATCGAGGAGGAGAACCCGGCCCTCGGCTGGCGCGCCATCCGCCTCGGCCTCGACCGTCCGGGCCTCTTGCGCAGCCAGGTGCGCGCGCTGCTGCGCGCCGCCACCGGGCGCGAATTGCGCCTGATCTTCCCGATGGTTTCGGCGGTGGAGGAATTCGACCGCGCCCGCCACATCGTCGAGCGCGAGCTCACCCATCTGCGCCGCCACGGCCATGGCCTGCCCGAGCGGGTGCTAATTGGCGTCATGCTGGAAGTGCCCGCGCTGCTGTTCCAGCTCGACCAGCTTCTGCCGCGCATCGACTTCGCCTCGGTCGGCTCGAACGACCTCGTGCAGTTCCTCTACGCCGCCGATCGCGGCAATCCGCGCGTCGCCGACCGCTTCGACGCGCTCGGCCCCTCGGCGCTGCGGGCCCTGAAGCTGATCGCCGACAAGGCCGCCGAATACGGCAAGCCGGTCACGCTGTGCGGCGAATTGGCTTCGAAGCCGTTGGAGGCGCTGGCGCTCGCCGCCATCGGCTATCGCAAGCTCTCGCTCTCCCCCGCCTCCTACGGCCCGGTGAAGGCGATGCTGCTGGAGCTCGACCTTTCCGCCGCCGCCGCCGTGGTCGCGCCGCTGCTGAACGCCGGCGCCGACGCCTCCTCGCTGCGCCCGCAGCTCAAGGCCTTCGCCGAGAAGGCAGGTCTCCCGCTGTGAAACCTGCCGCTCTGAGTGCGCTCCCGTGACGGCCCTTCCCGACGCCCGCCTCGACCAGCTGCTCGCGCGCCACGCGGAGATCGAGCACGCCCTGTCGGCCAATCCCGACGCGGAGACCTATGTCCGCCTGTCGCGCGAATTCGCCGAGCTCTCGCCGCTGATCGACAGCGTGAAGACGCTGCGCAGCGCCGAGCGCCAGCTCACCGACGCCCGCACCCTCGCGGCGGAAGCGGCCGGCGACAAGGAGATGGCGGCGCTCGCCGAGGAGGAGGTCGCCTCGCTCGAGGAGCAGGTGGAGACGCTCACCCACGCCGTGCGCCTCGCCTTGCTGCCGAAGGACGCGATGGACGAGCGCGGCGTCATCCTCGAAGTGCGGGCCGGCACCGGCGGCGACGAGGCGGCGCTTTTCGCAGGCGACCTGTTCCGCATGTATGAGCGCTTCGCCGGGCTCAACGGCTGGTCGGTCGAGGTCCTCTCCCTCACCGAGGGCACCGCTGGCGGCTTCAAGGAGATCGTCGCCGCCCTGCATGGCTCGGGCGCCTACGCCAAGCTCAAATTCGAATCCGGTGTCCATCGCGTGCAGCGCGTGCCGGAGACGGAGGGGTCGGGGCGCATCCACACCTCCGCCGCCACCGTCGCGGTGCTGCCGGAGGTCGAGGACGTCGACATCGCCATCAACGAATCCGACCTGCGCATCGACGTGTTCCGGGCGTCGGGCGCCGGCGGCCAGCACGTCAACAAGACCGAGAGCGCGGTGCGCATCACGCATCTGCCCACCGGCACCGTCGTCGCGGTGCAGGACGAGCGCTCGCAGCACAAGAACAAGGCCCGCGCCATGGGCATGCTGCGCGCGCGCATCTACGAGGCCGAGCGCGAGAAGCGCGACAGCGCCCGCGCCAGCGAGCGCAAGGTGCAGGTCGGCTCCGGCGACCGCTCCGAGCGCATCCGCACCTACAATTTCCCGCAGGGCCGGGTCACCGATCACCGCATCGGCCTGACCCTGCACAAGCTGCCGGAGATCCTGTCCGGCGAAGGCCTTGGCGAGCTCGTCGAGGCGCTCACCACCGAATATCAGGCAGCGCTGCTGGCCGAGGCGGAGAACGCCGGCTGGGGCGAGCGGTGACCACGCGTGCCGGGCTGCTGCGCGAGATCGCCGCGGCCTTCGCCACCGCCGGGTTGGAGACGCCGGAGCGCGAGGCGCGCGCGCTGCTCAAGGGCGGTCTTGGACTCGCCGATATCGATCTCGTCGCCCGTGCCGATATGGCGGTGTCCGAAGAGGACGCCGCGCGCCTGACCATTTTGGCCACCCGCCGCGCGGCCGGCGAGCCGCTGGCGCGACTGATCGGCCGGCGGGAGTTCTGGAGCCTCGATTTCTCCCTCGCCCCCGAGACGCTGGTGCCGCGCCCGGAGACGGAGACGCTGGTGGAAGCCGCGCTCGCCCTGTTTCCCGACAGGACGGCGCCGCTGCGCATCCTCGATCTCGGCACCGGGACCGGCGCCATCCTTGCGGCGCTGCTCAGCGAGTACCCGAACGCCTTCGGCCTCGGCGTCGACCTGTCGGAAGGCGCGGCGCGGCAGGCCCGCGACAATCTGGCCCGGCTGGGCCTGTCCGGACGTTCGGGGGTACTCGTCGGGCGCTGGGCGGAAGCGATCCACGGCCGTTTCGACCTGGTGGCCTCCAATCCGCCTTATATTCCCGCGAGGGATATCGCCGCACTGGACCGGGAGGTGCGCGAGCACGACCCGCGTCTCGCGCTCGACGGCGGACCCGATGGGCTCGACGCCTACCGCGTCCTCGCCGCCGCGCTTCCCGGCCTGCTCGCGCCGGGCGGGCGCGCGGTGCTGGAACTGGGGATCGGGCAGGAATCGGAAGTGGCGCAGCTTCTCGCCGCCGCCGGCCTTCCCGCCGACGGACCGGCGCGGCGGGACCTTTCCGGGATCGCACGCGCCATCGTGACCCGACCCGCCTGACAATACCGGCGATGCGGCAAAAAAGGGCTTGGAACGACGTAACGAAGCGATTAGTGTCCCTTGCAGGAATCGTCCTGAGACATCACCTGTCCTGCAATGGGTTTGGAAGCCGGTCGCTCTTCGTCGAGTGATCGGGCTCATCGCGGTGGTGACATTCGGGTCCTTGCGGAAAGCCCGAATGAGCGCGATGTCTCGTAGGGGCGAACGCTCCACGAGTTTATCGGTGTGGCTTCGGTTGCACGATGAAGCATGGGGTCGGCTGTAGCGCAGCGTGGCGCTCGCCGGATCCGGGCCGGAAGATGCGGCCTGGATGGATCGCGGCCGGCAGGTCCGGCGGCGGAGCATCTTCGAGAGATGCGCTCCCATGGAAGAAGTCCGACGGTCGGTGTCGACCTGCGGCATGTCCGGAGCCTCGCGGCTTCCGGCTATGGCAGGTTTTCCCCGGCTTCAGGCGAGTTTCCCGTCATGCCGTTGCCGCTGGTCGTGTCCAGCGGTGCGGGCCGGGAAAGATCTAAGGTGATTGACCCGCCCGTTCCCCGCCCCTTGGGTTTCTCCAGCGGCGGCACAGGCCTCAGAGACCCAGCTCGATGCGAAATAATAACCAGCAGAAGCGTATGCGCAGCCGCAATAACAACGGCAACCGTCGCAGCCAGAATCCGCTTACCCGTGTTTACGAATCGAACGGACCGGATGTGAAGGTGCGCGGCACCGCGCAGCACATCGTCGAGAAGTACCAGCAGCTCGCACGCGACGGGCAGGCGTCGGGCGATCCGGTGGCGGCGGAGAACTATCTCCAGCACGCCGAGCATTATTACCGCATCATCGCCGCCGCCCAGGCGCAGTTCGGCGTGCAGGGCCAGCCCTTCCAGCGTTCCGACGAGGACGACTACGAGGAAGACGGCGAAGAGACCGGCGCCGAGGGCCAGCCGGCCTTCCAGGCCCGCGAGCCGCAGCAGCAGGGCTATCGCGATCGCGACGGCGGCCGCGACGGCAATTACCGCGACAACAACCAGCGCGACCGTGACGGCAACCAGCGCGGCGACCGCGATGGCAACCAGCGCGACGGCTTCCGCGACCGGGACGGGCGCCGCGACAACCGCGAGCGCGGCCAGGATCGCGACAACCGCGACCGCGACAACCGTGATCGGGACAACCGGGACAACCGGCAGGATCGCGACAACCGCGAGCGCGGCGAGCATCGCGAGGGCGGCCGCTGGCAGCGCGACAACCGTCCCTATCGCGACAACCGCGAGCCACGTGAACCGCGTGAGCCGCGCGAGGGTGGCGAGCAGCCCTACCGCGATCCCGGCCAGCAGCCGCAGCCGCGCCTCGGGCCGGATGTGGAGGCCGAGATCGGCCTTCCCGCCTTCATCACCCAGAGCAGCGCCGCCGCGCCGGTGAGCGCCGCCCCGGAGCCGAAGGTCGAGGCCCCGAAGGCTGAATCCCGGCCCGAGCCGAAGGCCGAGGCCGCCAAGGTGGAAGCGCCGAAGGCCGAAGCGGCCCCGAGCGAGGCTCCGGCCAAGCCGGAAGGCACCGGCCGCGGACGCAAATCCGCAGCCGCCGCCGCGGCTCCCGCTCCCGCTCCGGCTCCTGTCGCGGCCGCCGCCGAGGATGGCGAGGCCCCCGCCCCGCGCACCCGTCGCCGCCGCTACCGCCGCGCCGAGGGCGAGGCCGAGGGCGCCGAGCCCGCGCCGGCCGAAGCCGGCGAGT
The DNA here is from genome assembly GCA_029239875.1 of Xanthobacteraceae bacterium. GTDB lineage: Bacteria > Pseudomonadota > Alphaproteobacteria > Rhizobiales > Xanthobacteraceae > Ancylobacter. The sequence continues at coordinate 42,147 of JARBUD010000029.1, forward strand.
GAGCCTTCCCTGAAACGAAATGCAAAAGGCCCGGCTCAGCCGGGCCTTTTTGTTTGGGCGGAGCGGCGGTCCCGCCGTTCCTTTCAATGCAACCTCATCCTGAGGTGCCCGGCGCGAGCCGGGCCTCGGAGGATGCTCGTCCGGGTACCTTCCGCATTCAACGTCATCCCGGACGGCCGAAGGCCGATCCGGGATCGCGATATAGTTGGAGAGCGATCCCGGCTCTCCGCTGCGCTGCGGCCGGGATGACGGCGACGACGGCGTTCAATCGCTCACAGCGTGATGCGCACCGCGTCGCCCTCGGCGATCAGGCCGCCCCGCTCGATCTCGGCGAAGATGCCGCAATCGGTGTGGCCGAAGCTGCGCATCAGCGTGCCCGGCACGTCGAGGTCGCGCTTGGCGGTCACTGGGTCCACATTGGTGGCGGCGCAGCGGAAGATGCGCTGTGTCACCTTGAGCCGCACCTGGTTGCCCACCTCGATGGTGTGGCCGACGAGGTCGAACTCCTCCCACGGCTCCATGCCATCGAGATAGAGATTGCCGCGGAAGCGCAGCGGATCGACCGGCTGGCCGATGATCTCGCCCAGCGCCCGGCAGCTCGCCAGGTTGATCAGCGAGACGAAGCCCTCGGTGGTGTCGACGAAGCGGAAGCCCTCGGGCGCCGCCAGCACGCGCGGGGCGCCGCGCAGCTCGTAGCGCGAATAGCGCTGGAAGAATTCCTCGATCGCCGCCCGCCCTTCCGGCGTGTCGAGCCGGCCGCGCACCGCTTCCTTGTCGTCGAGGTCGATGACGAGTTCGCTGGTCGCGTCCTCATAGCGCGCCTTCAGCGCGGCGAGGCGCTCGTTGCGCATCAGCATGAGGAACTTGATCTTCGGCTGGAAGGCCGGCACCTCGGGAATGAAGCCCGACGGCCCGTTCTCGATGGCGTAGAGCCGGTCGCCGGGGAAATACCGCCCCGCCTCCAGCTCGACCACCTCGAGGCGCTCCGGCGTCAGCCCCTTCACCGGATAGCGGTAGAGCGAGGCGATGCTGGCGAAGTCCACCGGCGAGGGCGCGGCTTCCGGCGACGCCTCGGTGGCGGTGAAAAGATCGGTGTCGTCGGTCGATTCGCTCATGGAAGATCACCATATAGGCTTGTGCCCGCCCCGTCAGCCGCGGCCGAGACCGCAGCGGCGGGCGGGCATACGTCGGAAAGGCGTGCATTCTGCGGCCTGTGTTTTGCCTGTCGTATTTTCCGCTTTTCCTCGGCGTGCGAATCCGTCTCAATCGTCAATGGATTTCCTCGCTGGAAACTCTAAGGAGGGGGTCATGCCGCGGCTCTTCACCGCCCTCGAAATACCCGCCGACGTCGCCGACCAGCTTTCCATGCTGCGGGGCGGCCTTCCCGGTGCCCGCTGGATCAGCCCGGAATTCTACCACGTCACGCTGCGCTTCATCGGCGACGTCGACCATGTGGTGGCGCGCGACGCCGCCGCCGCGCTCGACGAGATCGACCGCTTCGGCTTCGATCTCACCCTGTCGGGGGTCGACCAGTTCGGCAATCACAAGCCGCATTCCATCTTCGTCGGCGTGAAGGCCAACGAGGCGCTGAATGACCTGCAGGCCGAGCACGAGCGGGCGATGAAGCGCATCGGCCTGCCGCCCGAGGGGCGCAACTTCCGCCCGCACGTCACCCTCGCCCGGCTGCGCGACGCTTCGCCCCGGCAGGTGGCGGAATATCTGGCTCTGCGCGGCTATTTCCGCAGCCCTACCTTCGAGGTGTCGCGCTTCGTGCTCTACTCCTCGCGCGACTCCGTCGGCGGCGGCCCGTACCGGGTCGAAGCCGCCTACCCGCTGATGTGAAAGCGGAAATATTGCGAAAAGCCACGGCCGGGGCCATCTGAAGCGGGACAAGGAGAGCTGGATGGCCCGCCGTTTCGACCGCACCCTCAACCCCGAGGAGTTCGAGAACCTCGCCGACGCCGGTGACGAGCCGCGCGTGCGCGCCGGCTTCTGGCGCAAGATCGCCGGCGGCGCCTCGCGCATTCCCTTCGCCGAGGACGCCGCGGCCGCCTATTACTGCGCGCTCGACAGCCGCACGCCGACCCGCGTGCGGGCGCTGCTGTTCGGCGCCCTCGCCTATTTCCTGCTGCCGACCGACACGGTGCCGGACATATTGCCGGCCCTCGGCTTCACCGACGACGCAGCGGTGATCGCCACGGCGCTCAACCTTCTCGCCGGCCATATCGGCCCCTCGCATCGTGCTGCCGCAAGGGCAGCGCTCGAGCGGCTGCGCGGGGCTTGAAAGCACAGGTATGTTTTTGCCAAATGACGGCGGAAAGCGCTTTTCGCGCCTTCAAATCGCCGCCTGCCTACAGGCATTTGATCGGTAACCCGCCGCTTTGTACCGCTAAGGGTTCACAGCGGCGAATCGGCCGGATATCCCTTTGGCGGCCCGCGGGCAGAATCACGCGGGCGGCATCGCGGCAGATGACACGGAGGACAGAGACCATGGCACGACGGATCGTGCACGCGGCACTCGCCGGCTTGGCACTGGCTTTCATCGGCGCAAGCGGCGCCGGCGCGCAGGGCGCGCCGAAGCTGGTCGGCCAGTTCGGCGACTGGGGCGTCTATGTCGATACCAGCGGCAACGGCAAGATCTGTTATGCCCTGTCCCAGCCCAAGTCCCGCGCGCCCGCCGGCCTCAACCGCGATCCCGCCTATTTCTTCATCTCGACCCGCACCGCCGAGAACGTGAAGGGCGAGATCAGCGTCGTCATGGGCTTCCCGCTCAAGGAAGGCACCGACGCCACGCTCACCATCGGCTCGGCCAGCTTCGACCTCTACACCCGCGGCACCGGCGCCTGGGTGCGCAACGTCGCCGAGGAGACCCGCCTGCTCGACGCCATGCGCAAGGGCCGCGACCTCACGGTGAAGGGCACCTCCGGGCGCGGCAACGTCACCACCGACACCTATTCGCTGAGCGGCATCTCCGCGGCGGTCGATCGCGCCGCGCAGGAATGCCGTTGAGGCGGGCGCTCGTCCGCCCCTGAACCAGACTGTTGCACTTGACCGGCGGCCGGCGGCCCGGCCGCCGCATCCGCCGCCCGCCCGTGGTCACGCATCCGAGGAACCGCCATGCCGGTCGAACTGCGGCTCATTCCCTGCCTCGCCGACAATTACGCGGTGCTGCTGCGCGATCCCGTCACCGAGGCGACCGCCGTCATCGACGCGCCGGAGGTGGCGCCGATCCTCGCCGCGCTGGAGCGCGAGGACTGGACGCTGACGCACATCCTCGTCACCCATCACCATACCGACCACATCGCCGGCGTGTTGGCGCTGAAGGAGCGCTTCGGCGCCACCGTGATCGGGCCCAAGGCCGAGCGCGACACCATCCCCGGCCTCGACTTCGCGGTGGTGGACGGCGATCCGGTGGCGGTCGGCGGACTCGTCGGCCGGGTGATGGAGACGCCGGGCCACACCAAGGGCCACATCGTCTTCCTGTTCGAGGACGAGCGCCTGCTGTTCTCCGGCGACACGCTGTTCGTGCTCGGCTGCGGCCGGCCCTTCGAATGCGACCCGCCGGTGCTGTGGGAATCGCTGGTGCGCCTGCGCGGCCTGCCCGACGACATCTCGGTCTATTGCGGGCACGAATACACCGTCTCGAACGGGCGCTTCGCCGTCAGCGTCGATCCCGACAATGCGGCGGTGGCCGCGCGGCTGAAGGAAGCCGAGGCGCAGCGCGCCGCCGGCGAGCCGACGCTGCCGACCACCATCGGCGCGGAGAAGGCGACCAACCCGTTCCTGCGCGCCGACGACCCCGAGCTCGCCGCCCGCATCGGCCTCGCCGGTGCCGAGCCGGGCGCCGTCTTCACCGAGCTGCGCAGCCTCAAGAACAGTTTTCGCGGCTGAGGGGCGCCCGCGATGAGCGAGCTTACTGCTGCCGAGGTCATCGCCCAGCTGGGGTTGCAGCCACATCCGGAAGGCGGGCACTTCCGCGAGACGTTTCGCGACACGCGCCGCACCGCCGACGGGCGCTCGGTCTCCACCGCCATCTATTTCCTGCTGGCGGCGGGCGAAGCCTCGCACTGGCACCGCGTCGACGCGACGGAGATCTGGCACTGGTACGCCGGCGCGCCGCTGGAACTGCGCATCGCCCTGAACGACGCCGGGCCGATCGAGACGCGCATCCTCAGCCCGGACATCGTCCGTGGCGAGGAACCCCAATGCGTCGTCCCGCACGGCGCCTGGCAGGCGGCGCGCAGCCTCGGCGACTGGACGCTGGTCGGCTGCACCGTGGCGCCGGGCTTCGAATTCGCCGGCTTCGAGCTCGCCGCCCCCGGCTGGTCGCCGGGTTAGGGCTCAACGCCGCGCCAGCAGCGTCGCCACCGCCGCGCCGCCGACGATGAGCGCGCAGGCGATGGCGAGCGCGGAGCTCGGCGCGGCAAAGCCGGCGACGACTAGCAGAAGCGTGGAGAGCACCGGCGCGGCGTAGGACAGCACGCCGAGCAGGCGCACGTCGCCGCGCTTCATGCCGATGTCCCAGGTGTAGAAGGCGATGCCCACCGGGCCGATGCCGAGCGCGACCACCGCCAGCCACTCGCTTCCCGCCGGCCATACCGACGGCTCGAACAGGATATGGCACAGCGCCGAAAGCGCCGCGGTGGCGAGGCAGAAGCCGGCGACCACCTCGGTCGGCACGCCGGCGAAGCGGCGCGAGGCCACCGAATAGACCGACCAGATCACCGCGCAGGCTGCCGCCGCCAGGTAGCCCGGTACATATTCCGGCGCGAAGCCGAAGCCGCCCGCCCGCGCGCCGAGCAGCACCACCGTGCCGGCGAGGCCCATCAGCGCGCCGGCGACATGCGCCGGGCGCAGCCTTTCCCCCGGCAGGAAGGCGGAGAACAGCACGATGAGCAGCGGCCAGAGATAGGCGATCAGCCCCGCCTCGGCCGGCGGTGCGAGCTTGAGCGCCGAGAAATAGAAGAAATGGTAGCCGAACAGCCCGCCTATGCCGTGCACCCACACCGGCCAGGGCTGGCGCAGCACCGACAGCCCCACCCCGCGCGCCAGTCCCGCGGCGATGCCGACCATCCCGCCGATGGTGAAGGTGAGCGCGGTCAGCAGGAAGGGCGGCACCGCGCCGGTCGAGGACGTGGCCAACGCCAGCGTCGACCAGAGCAATATGGCGGTGAAGCCGACGAGGGTGGCGGAGGAGCGGGACATGCGGCGGGAAACCTTCGGGTCGGGCGCTCCTTATGGCCGCTGCGCGCCCGCCCGCCAAGCTCCCGCGGGCCAAATGCCCGGATGGACGTCGTTACCGCCAGCGCTTACGCTTCGGCAGCCGTTCCGGCTCATGCGAGGAGAATTCCGATGACGCGCCGAACCTCGTTTCCCGCCTCGATTCTCGCCCTGATTCTCGCCTTCGCCCTCTCCACTCCCCTGTTCGCGCAAACCGCCATCGGCATCGACGAGGCGCTGACGATCGCGCGCGCCCAGGGCATGACGACCGTCGCCAAGCTCGAGCACGAGCACGAGAAGGGTCAATCCCTGTGGGAAGCCGAGGGTCTCGGCGCCGACGGCAAGAAGATGGAGATCAAGATCGACGCCCTGACCGGCAACATCCTGAAGAAGCAGGTGAAGTGAGCCGGACGACGGGGTGAGGCCGGCAACGCGGCCCCACATCCGGCCTCACACCATGTACTGCCCGCCATTGGCGGTCAGCGTCGAGCCGGTGATGAAGCCGGCCTCGTCGGCGACGAGGAACACCACGCAGCGCGCCATCTCCTCCGGCTCGCCGAGGCGGCCGGTGGGGATGTGCGGCAGCACGCGCTTCTCCAGCACGTCCTGCGGCATGGCCCGCACCATCTCCGTGCCGATATAGCCCGGGCAGATGGCGTTCACGGTGATGCCCTTGGCCGCATTCTCCTGCGCCAGAGCCTTAGTGAAGCCGATCTCGCCGGCCTTGGCGGCGGAATAGTTGGTCTGGCCCATCTGGCCCTTCTGGCCGTTGATCGACGAGATGGTGACGATGCGCCCGAAATTGCGCTCGCGCATGCCCTCGATCACGTTGCGGCACATGTTGAACACCGAGGTGAGGTTGGTGTTGATCACCGCGTGCCACTGCTCGGGCGCCATCTTGTGCAGCATGCCGTCGCGGGTGATGCCGGCATTGTTCACCAGCACCTCGACCGGGCCGAGCGTGGACGTCACCTCGCCGATGCCCGCCTTGCAGGCCTCGAAGTCGGAGACGTCCCATTTGAAGGCGGGAATGCCGGTTTCCGCGGTGAAAGCCGCCGCCGCTTCGGCGTTGCCGGCATAGTTTGCCGCGACCTGATATCCGGCGGCCTTCAGCGCCTTGCTGACGGCCGCGCCGATCCCGCGCGTACCGCCGGTGACCAACGCAACACGACCCATGTCACTCACCCCCTCTGGCGTTCCTTCCCGGGAACATATGCGGCTTGTACGTCGCTTTTTTCCGCGACGGCAAGGCAGCTTGGCCGCCTTGCCGACTTATCGTCTCACAGGCCGCGGGGGCTGTGTCTGACGTGCATCAATCACCCTCTTCGCGCCATGGTGGCGCGCGGCACGCGTCAGTCGCGCTGCAGGCACATGGCGATGCCCATGCCGCCGCCGATGCACAGCGTGGCCAGCGCCTTCTTGGCGTCGCGCTTCTCCATCTCGTAGAGCAGCGTGGTGAGGATGCGCGCGCCCGAGGCGCCGATCGGATGGCCCAGCGCAATGGCGCCGCCGTTCACGTTCACCTTGGAGGGGTCCCAGCCGAGATCCTTGTTCACCGCGCAGGCCTGCGCGGCGAAGGCCTCGTTGGCCTCGATCAGGTCGAGGTCGCCAACGGTCCAGCCCGCCTTCTCCAGCGCGCGCCGCGAGGCCGGGATCGGGCCGGAGCCCATGATGGACGGGTCGACGCCCGCCTGGGCCCAGGAGACGATGCGCGCCAGCAGCTTGCGGCCCGCCGCCTTGGCGGCGGTCATCAGCACCACGGCGGCGGCGCCGTCATTGATGCCGGAGGCGTTGCCGGCGGTCACCGTGCCGTCCTTGGAAAAGGCCGGGCGCAGCTTGGTCATGGCGTCGATCGTGGCGCCGTGGCGGGGGTACTCGTCGTCGGCCACCACGATGTCGCCCTTGCGGGTCGAGATGGTGATCGGCACGATCTCGTCCTTGAAGCGGCTGGCCTTCTGCGCCGCCTCGGCCTTGTTCTGCGAGCGGACCGCGAACTCGTCCTGCTGCTCGCGGGTGATCTGCCACTGGCGGGCGACGTTCTCGGCGGTCGTGCCCATGTGGTAGCCGTTGAAGGCGTCCCACAGGCCGTCCTTGATCATGGTGTCGACCATCTCGAGCGAGCCCATCTTGGTGCCGTTGCGCAGATGCGCGCAATGCGGCGCCTGGCTCATCGATTCCTGGCCGCCGGCGACGACGATCTCGCTGTCGCCATTGAGGAGCGCCTGGTAGCCCAGCGCCACCGCGCGCAGCCCCGAGCCGCAGAGCTGGTTGACGCCCCAGGCCGGGCTCTCCACCGGTATGCCGGCGGCGACGGAGGCCTGCCGCGCCGGGTTCTGCCCCGCGCCGGCGATGAGGACCTGGCCCAGGATCGTCTCGCTTACCTCGTCGGGTGCAACCCCCGCGCGCTCCAGCGCCGCGCCGATGGCCGCCTTGCCGAGCTCATGCGCCGGCAGGGAGGAGAGCGCGCCGTTGAACGCGCCGACTGCCGTGCGTGCGGCGCCGACGATGACGATGTCGTCTTTCATGAATGACGTCCTCCGCTACCTTGAGGGTGTGGCGCGGCCCCCGAGCCGATGCACGCGCCGTTATTGCTTAAGTGTGCAGCCATCGTGGTTGGCTCAAGTGATCCATGTCAATGGCGGCCAGCTTTTCTCAGGCGCCGATTCCCCGGCGGCAGGCAGGCACGGGATCATTCTGCCAGCCATGCTGCACTGCCGTGAAGACGCAATAATTCCTATAGCCGGGCGGCGGGAAACGGCTTAGTGTTTTCGATGGGGAACGATCAAGGCGACCGGATCACAATGGCAAAATCCAACGAACCCGTCACCATCAAGAAGTACGCGAACCGCCGTCTCTACAATACCGGCACGAGCACCTATGTGACGCTCGAAGACCTCGCGCAGATGGTTAAGAACGGCGAAGACTTCGTCGTTTACGATGCGAAGTCCTCGGAGGACATCACCCATTCCGTGCTGACGCAGATCATCTTCGAGCAGGAGGGCAAAGGACAGAACCTGCTGCCGATCAACTTCCTGCGCCAGATCATCCGTTTCTACGGCGACAGCATGCAGATGCTCGTGCCGCGCTATCTCGACATGTCGATCGAGAACTTCACCAAGGAACAGAACAATCTGCGCGAGCATTTCTCCAAGACGTTCGGAGTCGGCGGCTTCGGCATGATGGAGGACCAGGTCCGGCGCAACATGGAAATCTTCGACCGCGCCTTCAAGATGTTCCTGCCGAACGGCCGCGCCGATGAGGCGCCGCCCACCGCGCCCGCGGGCAATCCGGACGATTTCGACGAATTGCGCCGCCAGGTGGCGGAAATGCAGAAGCGCCTCGACCGGCTCGGCGAAGGCGGCAAGAAGGAGTGAGGGGGCGGAAGCCTTCTGCTCGGAGCCCATTTAACAATGCATCGTCATCCTGAGGTGCTCGCGCAGCGAGCCTCGAAGGATGGTCGTTACAGCGCGCCCAGACGAGCCTCCTTCGAGGCCGGCCTTCGGCCAGCACCTCAGGATGACGGGCATCAGAAGGGAATAGGCTTGGTCTGGGCCCTCATCCCGGGTCAAACCCGCGGATGACCGAAGTCCGGATATTCAGCCAGCCCCGCCCGGGCTGTCCGCCGGCAGGCCGATGAGCTCGCCCTGCAGATAGGTGCAGCCCCACTCCACCAGCTGGCTGGCGGTCTCCTCGTCCAGCACCCATTCCGCCACCGTCTCGATGCCGAGCTGGCCGGCGAGGTCGAGCAGCACGCGCACGAAGCTGCGGTCGTCCTCCGACTGCATCATGGTGGCGATGAAGCTGCCGTCGATCTTCAGCATGTCGACATGCAGCCCGCGCAGATTGCGGAATGAGGTATAGCCGACGCCGAAATCGTCCATCGCCACCTTGCAGCCATGGCCGCGCAGCCAGGCGATGCGGGCACGCATGGCCTCGATGTCGGGAATGGTCGTGCTCTCGGTGATCTCGACGATGAGCCGGTCGCTGAGCCCGGCGCGTGCGCCCTCCTCCACCAGGCCGAGCCAGGCGGCGTCATGGATCGAGCCGGGCGAGACGTTCACCGACAGCCGGGCGGCCGGGTCGGCGCGCAGCGCGGCCAGCGCCAGCTCCATGGCGCGCCCGTCCACCAGCCGCGTCAGGCCGAAGCGGTCGGCGGCCGGTATGACCGTCGCGCCGTCATGCATCCGCCCGTCCCGCCCGGTGATGCGGGCGAGGCATTCGTGGAAGGCGACGGCGCGCGTCCGGCCGCAGGCGATGGGCTGGAAGGCGAGCGACACGCGATCCTCGTCCAGCGCGTCGACGATCTCGTCGGCGAAGCGCACATTGGCGTGCCGCTCGGCGGCGCGGTCGAGCGCCGGGGAATACATCTCCAGCGTGCCCCGCGCCGCCCGCCGGGCGCGGTGCAGCGTGTCCTGCGCATGGGCGAAGATCTCGGAGACGGTACGGCCCTGGCGCGGCGCGATCAGCCCGCCCGCCGAGACCGTGGCAGCCACCGCGCCGGCGCTGGTGCGCGGCGGCGTCAGGTTCACCGTGGCGAGGAAGCGCTGCGCGGCGCGCGCGAACTCCTCGCCCGGCTGCGCGCGCAGCAGCAGCCCGAACTTGCTGCCCGAGAAGCGGGCGAGCTCCTCGCCCTCGGCGAGCTGGGCGCGCAGGCGCAGCCAGATGACGTCGATCACCTCGTCGGCGACGAGAAAGCCATAGGCATCGTTGAGGTCGCCGAGATGGTCGACGCCCACCAGCACGAAGCCGAACTCGCCGTCCTCGCGATAGGCGAGCGACAGCCGCTCCTCGATCAGGCCGGCAAGCCGCTGACGGTCGGTCTTCGGCTCGGTGCCGCGGCCGAGGCCCATGCGCACCGGGCGCCCCACCGCCAGCCGGCGCAGGAAGCCGTCCACCCGCACCAGCCCGCCCTCGTCGTCGAAATGGCAGACGCCGCGGTCCTCGACCCACAGGCGGCGCTGGCCGCTGCCGGGCGGCAGAGCGAGGCAGTAGACGGTCTCGAAGAAGCGGGTGTTGCCATCGCCGCCCGGCACGATGCCGAACTGCATGGAGGCGAGCGCGGCGTCGTGGCGCGAACTGCCGGAGCCGGGCTCGATCAGCTCGGCGTAATCGCGCCCGCGCAGCGCCAGCGGCATGCGCTCGCGGCCGAGTACTTCCTCGGCGGCGGCGCTCCAGCGCACCATGTCGTCGGAGAGGGTCCAGCGGTAGGAGGCGGCGCCGAGGGCGCGAACGGCCTCGGCCACCGACGCCGGCGGGAGCACGGCGTCGAGACCGGGTTCGGCGAGCATCTCATGCTTGGGCATGAGCGGGCCTGGTCGGAATGCGAGAACAGAACATGGCGTTCAGGCTTGTCGGCGAAAAGAGCCAATAATTGGTCAAGCGGCGCGCACGTCCACAGATCGGCGCCTCCGCCAGATGATATCGCTACTCCGGCACCGTACCGGCACGGACGACCTGCACCGAGGTGTCGACGACCGCGTCGCCGCCCGCCTCGTCCGCGACGGTGGCCGGCGCCGACGTCGCGGTCGGCGCTGTGGCGGCGGTCCGACGCGCGGAGGCGCCGTTGGCGAGGCGCAGCTGGTCGAGGCCGAAGAACTGGATGCCGGCGACCTCGACGGTGGATGCCTGTCTCCCGCTCTGCGCCCGCATGATCATGCCGCGCAGTTCCGGCGCCATTTCGGCGAGCTGGGCGAACTTGCCGTGATTGAAGTCGTCGAGCCCCTTGACGCTGGTCATGTCGACGACGACGGCGCCGAGCTCCACCAGGTCGCTGTCGCTCTTGTAGGCGCCGAGCCGCGGCTTGTCGCCGGCGATAAAGTCGGAGAAGGCGAGCGCCTTGTCATCATGCGAGACGATGACGATGAAGGGCTTCGGCGGCTTGCCGAGGCGCTTGAGCTGGCTCTTGAACACGTCGACGTCGATGTCGGGCGCGGCGAGGATGATGTTGCCGAGCCTCTGCAGCGGCACGTTGTGCCCGGAGATCTTGATCTGCCTGAGCGCTTCGACCGTCACCCAGTTCCCCATGGAATGGGCGAGGATGTTCACCTCCTCGGCGCCGCTGGCGAAGACGAGGCGGATGGTCTCCTCCAGCCGGTCGCGGGCGGCGGTGGCGCTGTTGTTGTCGTAGACATAGTCCGTGGTCTCGCCGCGCGAGGCCCAGGTGAACAGCACCGGCACGGCGGGCGACTTCGAATCCTCCTTCATCTGCGTCAGCCGGTACAACGCCTCGGAGTAGAGCGTGTTGTAGCCGTGGACGAAGATGAAGACGTCGCGGTCGCCGGGCGCCCGGCGCGCGAGTTCGGCCTTCAGGTCGGCGGAGAACTGCGCCTCGGTGTCGCGGTAGACCGCCTCGCGCACCACCATGTCGGTGGCGGGATTGGGCGTGCCCTGCTTGGGCCACTCGATCATGCCGGGCTTGTGGGTCGGCGGCACGGAGATGTCGACGCGGGCGAAGCTGAGCGCAGGGGTGCGCTCGCCGCTGTAGAACACGCCGGGACGAGGATCGCGGGCGCGCGACGAGGCGACGAGGATCACATGTTCCTTGGCGCCGGGGGCCGTGGTCTCGACCGCGGTCAGCGCCTCGGGCCCGGGGCGCGACGCGCAACCCGCCAGCAACGGCCCCGCCAATGCCGTCAGAAGGAGCCAGGCGCCGATCCGGCGCGCTCGTCCGCTTGCGTTACGCAACACCCACGCTCCTCAGCCCCTGTGCCACGGGTGTATCATTTCTCGCGACCACTGGTAAGGCGCGTGCGGGGTCGGCGCCGTCCGGCACGAGCGATATCGCCGACATGGTTACCGAGGTACCACACACCCTTCAGACACACGAAAGCCGGCCGCCAGGGCCGGCTTCATGTAAGGCGGCGGATGCGCGGGCGCCGCGGCGCCCGGTCGCGATCAAGCCTCGGTCTTCACCTTCAGCACCTGGCGGCCCTTGTACATGCCGGTCTTCAGGTCGAGATGGTGCGGACGGCGCAGCTCGCCGGAATCCTTGTCCTCGACGCCCTGTCAGGAGGGCCGGCGCCGGGTCGTCGTCTAATTCGAGTGGCGGCTTATACAGACTCATGCGCGCGAGCGAAAGGGGCTGGCGCAACTCTGTTACGCGGCGTCATAGACGCTTTGGCCGCGAAGGCCAAGCGGGAGGCGCTCACAGGCAGGCGGTCAGCTCCGGCCCCTCGCGCGGCAGCCGCGCCTGCAGATTGCCGGCGAGCCGGTTGAGCCCGGGGCCCGGCCTCGCCGCGTTGCGCCGGTACGGGTTGGGCAGCGTCACCGCCAGCAGCGCCGCCTGGCGCGGGCTGAGCTGGCCGGCGCCGCGCCCGAAGGCGCGCTGCGCGGCCGCCTCGGCCCCGAACTCACCGTTCGGCCCCCATTCGGCGATGTTGAGATAGATCTCCAGCTGCCGGCGCTTGGACATCACCGCGTTGAGATAGAGCGCCAGCGGGAACTCCAGTCCCTTGCGGATGTAGCTGCGCCCGCTCCACAGGAACAGGTTCTTGGCCAGCTGCATGGTGATGGTGGAGGCGCCGCGCGGTGCGTCGAGCCCGTCGGAATCGTCGATCACGCCCTGCAGCTCGACCATGTCGACGCCGAAATGCGAGCAGAAGCGCGCATCCTCGGAGGCGAGCACGGCGCGGACGAGGTTCGGCGAGATGGAACCCAGCGGCACCCATGTGCGGGTGACCGTCTGCCCGGTCGCCCAGCGCGCCAGCATCAGCGTCGAGACCGGCGGCACGACATTGTAGATGAGCCCGAGCACCAGCGGCGCGGCCACGATGACCAGCGCCGCCCTCCACAGCCATCCCCGCCAGACGCCCATTCCCGCAAAACGCTCCCGCACTCCCTCGGCCGGGCTACCTTACCCAGCGGGGGCGTCCCGGTCGACCGCGGCGGCGCGATGCTTGACCCATCCCGCCGCCTCGGGCACGGAAGCGGCCATCGTGCCCTCCAGCCCGGGTCCGCCGATGTCCGCCGCCTCCCCTGCCCTGCCCGAAGCGCTCGCCGCCACCGCCGCGGCCGTCACCGCCTATATCGACGCGGCGATCGCGCAGAGCGGCGCGCCGGGCGAACGGCTGGCCTCCGCGATGCGCCACGGCGCGCTCGCCGGCGGGAAGCGGCTGCGGCCCTTCCTCGTCGTCCAGAGCGCGGCGCTGTTCGGCGTTCCGCGCGCCGCCGCCATGCCCGCCGCCGCGGCGCTGGAATGCATCCACTGCTATTCGCTGGTGCATGACGACCTGCCGGCGATGGACAATGACGACCTGCGCCGCGGCCAGCCGACCGTCCACCGCGCCTATGACGAGGCGACCGCCATCCTCGCCGGCGACGGGCTGCTCACCCTCGCCTTCGAGATCCTCGCCCGCGACGAAGCCGGACCCGACGCCGGGGTGCGCATCGCGCTGGTCGCCAGCCTCGCCCGCGCCGCCGGGGTCGCCGGCATGATCGGCGGGCAGATGCTCGACCTCGCCGCCGAAGGGCGATTCGCCGCCCGCGGCCCGCTCGATTTGCCGGCTGAGGAGATCATCCGCCTGCAGGCGATGAAGACCGGCGCGCTGCTGCGCCAGGCCTGCGAGGCCGGCGCCCTGCTCGGCCGGGCGGATGCCGGGCAGCGCGAGAGCCTGGACCGCTACGCCCGCGCCGTCGGCCGCGCCTTCCAGATCGCCGACGACCTGCTCGACGTGGAAGGCGAGGCGGATACCGTGGGCAAGGCGGTGGGCAAGGACGCCGCAGCCGGCAAGGCGACGCTCGTCGGCAAGCTCGGCATCGCCGGTGCGCGGGCCGAGCTCGCCCGTCTGGTCGCGGAGGCGCAGGCGGCGCTGGCCGGCTTTGGCAGCGCGGCAACACTTCTCGAGGAAGCGGCGCGTTTCGTAGCGGCACGGCGCAATTAGTACTTTGCTGATCTCGACGGAACGATGAGTTGCGCGCATTCTTATGGTGACGTAAGCGTCGCACGTCGCGATGCCTGCGTCGCCTGGAGGTTCAAATGCGTGCCGCCCCGTTCGCCTTCGCCGTGCTGATCGCCGGTGCCGCCCTGATCGCCACGGCTCCTGCGCAGGCGCAGGAAACGCGCATCATCATCCGCAAGCAGCCGCCGCGCTCCTTCCTCGATCCCGGCCCGGTGGTGAAGCCCGGCACCTCGCGCGACCTCAACTACGTCTACGCCACTCGGCCCTTCTATCCGCAGTATGGCGACGATGGCGGCATCACCGGCACGCGCTGGCCGCTGCCGAGCCGGTTCGACCTGCCGGACTACTGATTCGCCGGCTCAGCGCCGCGCCGCATGAAAAAGCCCGGCTCGCGCCGGGCTTTTGCTTTTTGGCGAGAGGCTCCCGCTCCAAGCTTGTTCTGAGAACACCGTCATCCTGAGGTGCGAGCGCAGCAGCTTCGAAGGATGGTCGCTGGCTCCGCCCGGACGAGCATCCTTCGAGGCCCGGCGAAAACGCCGGGCACCTCAGGATGACGTCCATCGCAGGAGAGGGAGCTGGCGGACAGCCCTCAGGCCGTCCGCTCCAGCTCGGCGAGGATGGCGTCGCCCATGCCGGTCGTGCCGACGCGGGTCATGCCTTCCGACCAGATGTCCCCGGTGCGGTAGCCATCCGCCAGCACGCCGGCGATCGCCGCCTCGATGCGGTCGGCCGCCTCCTGCTCGCCGAAGGAATAGCGCAGCGCCATGGCGAGCGAGCCGACCATGGCGATCGGGTTGGCGAGGCCCTTGCCGGCGATGTCCGGGGCGGCGCCGTGCACCGGCTCGTAGAGCGCGCGGCGGCGGCCGGAGATCTCCTCCGTCGCGCCGAGCGAGGCGGACGGCAGCATGCCGAGCGAGCCGGTCAGCATCGCCGCGACGTCGGAGAGGATGTCGCCGAACAGATTGTCGGTGACGATGACGTCGAACTGCTTGGGCGCGCGCACCAGCTGCATGCCGCAGCTGTCGGCGAGCTGGTGCTCCAGCGTCACGTCCGCATAGTTGGCGCCGTGGACGGTGCTCACGACTTCCTTCCACAGCACGCCGGTCTTCATGACGTTGTGCTTCTCGGTGGAGACCACCTTGTTGCGGCGGGTGCGGGCGAGCTCGAAGGCGACGCGGGCGATGCGCTCGATCTCGTAGGATTCGTAGACCTGGGTGTCGACGGCGCGCTTCTGGCCGTCGAGCAGGTTGGTGATGGTCTTCGGCTCGCCGAAATACACGCCGCCGGTCAGCTCGCGCACGATCAGCACGTCGAGGCCCTCGACCAGCTCGCGCTTGAGGCTGGAGGCGTCGGCGAGCGCGGGATAGCACACGGCCGGGCGCAGGTTGGCGAAGAGCTGCAGGTCCTTGCGCAGGCGCAGCAGGCCCGCCTCGGGACGCGCCTCATAGGGCACGTTCGCCCATTTCGGCCCGCCCACCGCGCCGAGCAGGATGGCATCGGCGGCGAACGCCTTGGCCATGGCCTCCTCGGAGATCGGCAGGCCGCAGGAATCATACGCCGCGCCGCCGACGAGGTCTTCCTCGATGGCGAAGGAGGCGAGGCCGTGGCTGTCCAGCCAGCCGATGACGCGCTTCACCTCGGCCATCACCTCGGTGCCGATGCCGTCGCCGGGAAGGAGCAGGAGCTTGTGGGTGGCCATGGTTTCCTCGCATTGCCTCGTCTTTGGCGAGCGAGTGCTAATGGCAGACGCGGGCGCTGGCAAGCGGCGCCGCGCCCGCCCCGCGGCAAAAGGAAACCGCCGGCGGGGACCGGCGGCAGGTGGGGAGGAGAAGGGTCGGCGGCGACCGGCCCCTAGCCGTCATCCCGGCCGAGCGGAGCGAGAGCCGGGATCGCTCTCCGATTTCACGCGATCCCGGATACGGCCTCGCGGCCGTTCCGGGATGACGGGTTCGTCAGATCGTCCCGCGCGACATCTCGTTGGCGATGAACTCCGCCTGGCGGATGGCCAGCGCCACGATGGTCAGCGTCGGGTTCTCGGCGCCGCCGGTGGTGAACTGGCTGCCGTCGGAGATGAACAGGTTCGGGATGTCGTGCGTCTGCCCGTGCTTGTTCACCACGCCGTCGCGCGCATTGGCGCTCATCCGGTTGGTGCCGAGATTGTGCGTCGAGGGATAGGGCGGGGTCGGCAGGGTGCGTACCGCCCCGACCGAGTCGTACATGGCGGCGCCCTGCGTATAGGCGTGGGTGCGCATCGCGACATCGTTCGGATGGTCGTCGAAATGCACGTTGGCCACCGGCTGGCCGTACTGGTCCTTCACGTCCGTGTTCAGCGTGACGCGGTTGGTCTCCTGCGGCATGTCCTCGCCGACGATCCACAGGCCGGCCATGTTCACATAGCCGTCCATGGCCGAGGTGAAGGAGCGCCCCCACCCGCCCGGGTCGAGGAAGGCGGCCATGAACGGCACGCCGATGGAGACCGTCTCCATCTCGTAGCCGCCGACGAAGCCGCGCTTGGTGTCGAATTTCGCCTCGTCGCGCACGATGCCGGCCATGGTGGTGCCGCGGTACATGTGCACCGGCTTCTCGAAGATGGCATAGACCGAGCCGGTCATGTGGCGCATGTAGTTGCGCCCCACCTGGCCCGAGGAGTTGGCGAGCCCGTCCGGGAACATGCTGCTCGCCGAGTTCAGCAGCAGGCGCGGGCTCTCGATCGAGTTGCCGGCCACCGCCACGATGCGGGCCTTCTGGCGCTGGGTCTTGCCGTCCTTGTCGACATAGACGACCCCGGTCACCTTGCCGGAGGCATCGTGCTCGATCTTCTGCACCATGCTCTGCGGGCGCACCTCGAGATTGCCGGTGGCCTCGCCGCGCGGGATCTCGGCGATCAGCGTCGACCATTTGGCGCCCGACTTGCAGCCCTGGAAGCAGAAGCCGATCTGCTGGCAGGAGCCGCGATCGTTGCGCGGCTCGCTGTTGATCGCCATGCGGCCGGTCGAGACTTCCTTGTAGCCGATCTTCTTCGCCCCGGCCTCGAACACCTTGAAGTTGTTGTTGCCGGGCAGGCCGGGAATGCCGTTGGTGCGGGTCACGCCCATCCGGTCCTCGGCCCTGGCGTAGTAGGGCTCCAGCTCCGCTAGCGTGATCGGCCAGTCGAGCAGGTTGGCGCCGTCGAGGTCGCCATAGGTGGTGCGGGTCTTGAACTCGTGCTCCTGGAAGCGCAGCGAGGCGCCGGCCCAGTGCACGGAGGAGCCGCCGACCGACTTCACGATCCAGGCCGGCAGGTTCGGGAAGTTCTTGTGCACCCGCCACGAGCCGGAGGTGGTGCGCATGTCGGTCCAGGCGAGCTGGGCGAAGCTGTCCCACTCGTTGTCGATGAAGTCTTCCATGTTGTGGCGGGCGCCGGCTTCCAGCATCACCACCTTCACGCCCTTGAGCGCGAGGTCGGTGCCGAGCGTGCCGCCGCCGGCGCCGGAGCCGACGATGACGACGACGGAATCGTCATTCAGATCGAAGGGTGCAGCCATGTTTGCGTCCTCCCCTCACAGCCAGGCGATGTCGTTGAAGCCGCGGTCGATGTAGCCGCCCTTGTCGGCCGAGGAGCCCTCGTAGCCGAAGATCGGCCAGACCTCCTCCTGGTTGTAGAGGCCTACCACCAGGCCGCCCCTCACCTTCTCGAAGAACGGCCCGCCCTCGATCTCGCGAAGGATGGCGACGCGCTGGTCCTCCCAGCCGAGATCGGCATAGGGGACGCCGTGCCTGGCCTTGGCGAGCACGTCGAGGGTGGTGACGCCTTCCTCCACCAGCGCCTTCACCGCCGGGTCCTTGGCGGCCTCCGCCTCGTAGGGCTTCATCGCGATGGCGTAGAAGCGGTCGGGGACGCGGTCGTGCGGATAGACGTCGCGCGCCATGACGATGAGGGTGCGCATGGTCTCCGGCTTCAGCGCGGTGACCTCCAGCCCCCACGCCTCGCGCGGGTTGAGCACGGCGGCCCCGCTCACCACCAGCGCGCCGGCGGCACTCAGGCCGGCGAGCACGGCGCGGCGGGACGGACCTCGCCTGTCGATCAGTGTTGGCATCGTAACCTCCCAGAATTTTTATGTATTATTCGAGTAGACGCGCCGTTTCAGCGCGTCATCGGTAGCGGCCGTGCTTCTGGAGCACTTCGATCTTGTAGCCATCGGGATCGGTGACGAAGAAGAACTTCGCCAGCAACGCGCCGTCGTGGAAGAATTCCTTGACCGGGTTGGGATTGAGGCCGGCATCGGTGAAGCGCACATGCTCGGCGTCGAGATCTTCAACCACGAAGGCGATGTGCCCGTAGCCGTCGCCGAGCGCATAGGGTTCGGTGCGGCCGTGATTGACGGTGAGTTCGACCTCGAAATCGGCCTCGGCATTGCGCAGATAGACCAGCGTGAAGCCGTCGAACGGCAGCCGCTGCGCAACGTCCAGCCCGAAGGCACGCTTGTAGAAATCAACCGAGCGCGCCTCGTCGAGCACGCGGATCATCGAATGAATGGCCTTCGCCACCTGGTCCTCCGCCCTAATCCTCACCCGGCGGCACTTCCGCCGATGACAGGGATGCTAGGCCGCGGCGAGGCGGGGTGGTGGTAGGCAGCTAGCACATCAACACGATGTGCTTTAGGGGCCGGGAAGCCTCGCTTCCGCGTCCCTTTACGCCAAGCAACCTCATCCTGAGGTGCGAGCGGAGCGAGCCTCGAAGGATGCTCGCTCAAGTGCG
This sequence comes from Xanthobacteraceae bacterium, assembly GCA_029239875.1. Lineage (GTDB taxonomy): Bacteria > Pseudomonadota > Alphaproteobacteria > Rhizobiales > Xanthobacteraceae > Ancylobacter. The sequence continues at coordinate 61,002 of JARBUD010000029.1, forward strand.
CCCGGACGGACATCCTTCGAGGCCCGGCCGTGGGCCGGGCACCTCAGGATGAGATCGTCCGAAAGGAGCGAGTCGGGGCGCCCTACTCCGCTGCGGCCAGGTGCACCCGCGCGCTCTCGCACAGATAGCGCTCGCGCGCGGCGGCGGGGCTCACCGGAATCGGCGTCGCCGCCGCCGGGCGGACCTCCGCGAGGAAGATCAGGCAGGAGCAGCGCAGCAGCGAGGCGAAGTTGCGCACCTCGCCATGCAGGTCCAGCACCTCGTCATGCAGCCTGGTGACGAACTTGCCCAGACTCATGCCCTGATGGGCGGCGACCTCCTCGAGCACGGTCCAGAAGGCCGCCTCCAGCCGGATGGAGGTGGAATGGCCGCCGATGCGCACCGAACGCGTCTGGCTCTCATAGGTCTCGGGCGCTTGACCCGCGAAGATGTGGCACATGGGCGTCTCCCGGAACGTTCTGTTTTATTTTGAACGATTCCACTCCGGGAAGCCGGCGCTGTAAAGCCGTAAAATCGTCGGGGCGCCCACCTGATCCTTCCCCCTTCCCTCATCCCCGGGCTTGACCCGGGGACCCGGCCTTGGTGCCGCAAGGTCGCTCGGCTGGATTCCGGGTGGCCGGGTCTGATCCCCGGATCAAGTCCGGGGACGGCCATGAGGGAATGATGGGCGTCGGGGTGCCCTCACCGCCGCCGGCGCGCAGTGACCTCGATCTCGATCATCATCTCCGGCTGCAGCAGCCCGGCGACGATCAGCGTCGCGGCGGGACGCGCCGTGGCGAAGTACTCGCCGAAGATGGGAAACACCGTCTCGGCATATTCCGGCCGGGTGACGATGTAGCGCACGCGCACGACGTCATCGAGGCTGGCGCCGGCCTGCGCCAGCGCGGCGGCGATGTTGCGGAAGCAGCCATGGGTCTGCTCGATCAGGTCGTCGGGCAGGCGCATCGCCGCATAGTCGTAGCCGGTGGTGCCGGAGACGAAGATGTCGTCGCCGTCCACCACCGCGCGCGAATAGCCGGCGATCTGCTCGAAGGTCGAGTTGGAGGAGATGAGCCGGCGGGTCATGGGTTCACACTCGTCCCATTATCAGGAGACCGGACCGAAGCCTGTCGGCACAACCGGTCAAGTCGTGGATGGCCGGGCCAAGCCCAGCCATGACGTTCCACCGTGGACGAGCGGCATTCCCGATATTCCGGCCGTCATGCCCGGGCTTAGCCCGGGCATCCACGCCTTCCTTCAAACGAGCCGGCCGGCTCCCGCGTCACACCCAGGGGCGCTCTTCGGCGAGCTTGCCCTCATAGGCATCGATCTTCTCCGCCTTCACCTTGGTCAGGCCGATATCGTCCAGCCCGTTGAGCATGCAGTGCTTGCGGAACGGGTCGATGTCGAAGCTGATCGAGCCGCCGTCCGGGCCGGTGATGGTCTGCTTCTCCAGGTCGATGGTCAGCGTCGCGTTGGCGCCGCGCTCGGCATCGTCGAACAGCGCGGAGAGCTGCTCCGGCGTCACCGTGATCGGCAGCACGCCGTTCTTGAAGCAGTTGTTGTAGAAGATGTCGGCGAAGGAGGTGGAGATCACGCAGCGAATGCCGAAGTCCAGCAGCGCCCAGGGGGCGTGCTCGCGCGACGAGCCGCAGCCGAAATTGTCGCCGGCGATGATGATCTTCGCATTGCGATAGGCCGGCTTGTTGAGCACGAAGTCGGGATTGTCCGAGCCGTCTTCCCTGTAGCGCATCTCCGAGAACAGGCCCTTGCCGAGGCCCGTGCGCTTGATCGTCTTCAGGTACTGCTTGGGGATGATCATATCGGTGTCGATATTGACCGTCGGCATCGGCGCCGCGACGCCCGTCAGCGTGGTGAACTTGTCCATTCTCTCGTCTCCTGCACCGCCGCGGCGGTCGTGAATTCCTGCATGTGTGGGAAGCGGGCGCTCACCCCGCCTCCTCCTCGATCCGCTCCATGTCGTCGTCCGAGAGGCCGAAATGGTGGCCGATCTCGTGCACCAGCACATGGGTGACGACGTCGCCCAGCGTCTCCTCGTGCTCGGCCCAGTAGTCGAGGATGGGCCGGCGGTAGAGGAAGATCATGTTGGGCAGCATGCCCGTGGTCGTCTCGTAGCCCTGCGCGAGGCCGATGCCGTGGAACAGGCCGAGCAGCTCGAACGCATCCTCGATCTCCATCTCCTTGAGCACCTCGTCGGTGGCGAAGTCCTCGACACGGATGACGAGGTTGCCGCACAGGGTGCGGAACTCCTCCGGCAGGCGCGCATAGGCCTCCTCGGCCATCACCTCCATCTCGGCGAGGCTCGGCGCGTTCGTCTTCAGCCAGGCGTTCGCAACGTTCACCGTCCCGGTCTCCATCGTCGTCACCGCAGATAGGTGGCGAAGAGATAATAGGCGAGCACCAGCGCGGCCAGCACCGCCAGCGAACGCCCGATGCGCCGGCCCCAGAGCTCGGTCCAATCGTCCTCGGGCGGCATCTCGTGCGGTCCCCGGCTCACTTTCGCGCCTCGCTGCGGTTTCCATTTCGCATCTTCATCAAAGGCTTACGCGACGTCAGGGACCGCGACAGGACGAGGTTGCCTCCCCATCTCCGGTATGGGCGACGTCCCGACATTCGAGGACGACGGTTATGACATCTCTCGCATCGCGCGCGGCCGGCGTGCTGAAGACCGGCCTCATCGCGTTTACCCTGCTCGCGGCCGGCGTCGGCGCCGCTTCCGCCCACGGCTTTGGCGGTGGTGGCGGCGGCTTCGGCGGTGGTGGCGGCTTCCATGGCGGAGGCTTCGGCGGTGGTGGTTTCGGCGGTGGCTTTCATGGAGGCGGCTTCGGCGGCGGCTTCGGCGGCCTGCCCGCCGGCGGTTTCCACGGCGGCGGCTTCGGCGGCATGCCGGTCGGCGGCTTCCACGGCAGCGCCCCCTTCATCCCGCACGGCGGCATCCCGTTCCACGGCGTGCCCTTCCACAACGTCTACCACCATGGCTACAACAACTACTACGCCTATGGCTTCCTGCCGTTCTTCGACTACGGCTATGACGGCTATCCGTATTATTCGGACAACGGCTATTCCTGCGACCACCTCGTGCGCATAGGCACCCCGCACCACTACCGCTACGTGCACGAATATAGCTGCAGCTGACGCCGTGGGAGGCGACGGCCCGCTCTCCGCGAGGAGGCGGGCCGTTCAGCGTCTCACGCGGCGGTGCGCCACTGGCGCACGTCGACGAAGCGGCCGGCGATCGCCGCCGCCGCCGCCATGGCCGGCGAGACGAGGTGGGTGCGGCCCTTATGGCCCTGCCGACCCTCGAAATTGCGGTTCGAGGTGGAGGCGCAGCGCTCCTCCGGGCCGAGCTTGTCGGCGTTCATGGCCAGGCACATGGAGCAGCCCGGCTCGCGCCACTCGAAGCCGGCGGCGAGGAACACCTTGTCCAGCCCCTCGGCCTCGGCCTGCAGCTTGACCAGCCCCGAGCCCGGCACGATCAGCGCCTGCACGCCCTCGCGCACCTTGTGGCCGGCGGCGATCTTCGCCGCGGCGCGCAGGTCCTCGATGCGGGCATTGGTGCAGGAGCCGATGAACACCTTGTCGATGCCGATATCGGTGATCCTGGTCCCGGCGGCGAGGCCCATATAGGCCAGCGCCCGCTTCTTGGCCTCACGGCGGCCTTCATCCTCGATCATCTCCGGATCCGGCACGATGCCTTCCACCGAGATCACGTCCTCCGGGCTGGTGCCCCAGGAGACGATCGGCGGCAGCGAGGCGCCGTCGAGCCGCACGATCTTGTCGAAGAAGGCCTCCTCATCCGAACGCAGCGTGTCCCAGTAGCGCAGCGCCGCGTCCCAGGCCGCGCCCTTCGGCGCGCGCGGGCGGTCCTTCACATAGGCGAAGGTGGTCTCGTCCGGCGCCACCATGCCGGCTCGGGCACCGCCCTCGATCGACATGTTGCAGACCGTCATACGGCCTTCCATCGTCAGGTTGCGGAACACCTCGCCGGCGTACTCGATGACATGGCCGGTGCCGCCGGCGGTGCCGGTGGTGCCGATGATGGCGAGCGTCACGTCCTTGGCGGTCACGCCCTCGGGCAGCTTCCCGTCGACGACGACGCGCATGTTCTTGCTCTTCTTCTGGATCAGCGTCTGGGTGGCGAGCACATGCTCGACCTCCGAGGTGCCGATGCCATGGGCGAGCGCGCCGAAGGCGCCGTGCGTCGAGGTGTGGCTGTCGCCGCACACGATCGTGGTGCCCGGCAGGGTGAAGCCCTGCTCCGGCCCGATCACGTGGACGATGCCCTGGCGCTTGTCGAGCTCGTTGAAATACTCGACGCCGAACTCGCGGGCGTTCTCGGCCAGCGTCTCGACCTGCAGCCGGCTCTCCGGCTCCTCGATGCCGTGGCTGCGGTCGGTGGTGGGCACGTTGTGGTCGACGACGGCCAGCGTCTTCTCCGGCGCATGCACCTTGCGGCCGGCGGCGCGCAAGCCCTCGAAGGCCTGCGGACTGGTCACCTCATGCACCAGGTGCCGGTCGATATAGAGGAGGCAGGTGCCGTCCTCCTGGCGGTCGACGACGTGGTCGTCGAAGATCTTGTCGTACAGGGTGCGGGGAGCAGACGTGCTCATCTCGGCATCTCACTTGTCATGAAAATCGAAGGCAGGGCTCGGATGCGCAGCCGGGAGCCGTGGGCTCCGGGCGGCGCTCAGCTAAGCCCGGCGACCGCGCAGGCGGTGAAACGGCCGAAGAAGCGCGAGGGCAGCCGGACATGGTCCGGCACGGCGGCGAAGCCGATCGTGGTCGGCAGGCGGCGGCGAACCTCCGGACGCGCGCCGTCGGGCGCGGAAATCTCCGCGCCGCCCTGACCCGCCATGCCGAACCGCACCTGCATCATGGAACCCTTCTAGCAAGGCTCTTCTAGCAAGACTTGCCGCGGTAAACAATCGTCCGCCGTGCCGCGGGGCGAAGCCGCGGGAGCACGAGCGCGTGAAGGCAAGGCGCAGCGGCGCTTATTGAAATAATGTATTCCACAGTATTTCATTCTCGAAACCTTCGGATTCCGACAGATTTTCCGCAGCGTAATTAGGAGATAGCGCAACGAAAAACGCTGCGTTAAGTTGAACGCGCATGGAGTCTGCGATGCGCGTGACCAACATCCTCCTGATCGCCGCCACCCTCGGCACCTTCGTCGCGGTCGAGGCACGCAACCGCGTCGAGGTGGCGCCGCAGGAGAAGGTGGCCAAGGTCCGCGAGCCGATGATCACCTGCCCGCTGCGCAAGCCGGACTTCGCCACCGTCATGCAGGCCGCCATGCTCGGCGACGGTACGCTGCTGGTGGAACAGCAGACCAACACCAGGGTGCACCACATCAAGGACTGCTGACAGCTTCGCTAGGCGGCCGCCTCTCCCCGCGCCTGCCGCGCGTCGCGCACCGGCGGCAGGCCGAACAGCCTTCCATATTCGCGGGTGAACTGCGGCACGCTCTCATAGCCGACCTCGAAGGCCGCGCGGCTCGCCGCCAAACCTTCCGCCTGCATCAGCCGCCGCGCCTCGATCAGCCGCAGCTGCTTCTGGAACTGCAGCGGCGAGAGCGAGGTCACGCTGCGGAAATGCTGGTGGAAGGAGGACGGGCTCATCCCCGCGGCAGCCGCCAGCCGCTCCACCCGCAACGGCCTCGCGAATTCGGTCCGCAGCAGCGCCACCGCCTTGCCGATGCGCTGGGCGTGGCTGTCCGGCCAGCCGAACCGCCTTATCGCCGCGCCGTGCCGGCCGGCGAGCAGCCAATAGTGCATCTCGCGTACCAATTGCGCCTGCAGCACCGGCACCGAGGCCGGCCGGTCGAGCAGCCGCATCAGCCGCAGCGCCGCGTCGGCCACCTCGGCATCGGTCGGCTCGACCCGCACCGGCGCGATCTCGCCGATCGGCGCCGCCTTCATCTCCGCCACCAGCTCGGCGATCACCGTGGAATCGAGCTCCAGCACCAGCGAGAGATAGGGCGCGGCCGAACTCGCCTTGGTGATCTGGCTCACCGTGGGCACGTCGGCGGTGATCAGCAGCGAGTCACCGGCGGCGAAGGGGAAGACCTGCGTGCCCAGCGTCACCTGCTTGGCGCCCTGCACCACCAAGCAGGCGAGCGGGCGCGAGATCGCATAGACGAGGCCGCTCGGCGCGGTGGCGCGCACCGCCGTCAGGCCGGCAATCGGGGTCGGGGCGATGCCGTTGGCATCGGCATGCGCCAGCGCGTGGCGGCGCACGGCATCGAGCAAGCTGTCCATGAGGCGAGACTAGCCCATCGCGGCGGCCTGGACACCTCCTTTGGAGGATCAGGCAAGAAGCTTCAAGCATCCGGCAACCGCGAAACCGCCGGCGCGGCGATAACGGCATGGCCATCCCACAGGAGACAATGCCATGACCAAGATCACCCTCGTCACCGGCGCCAGCCGCGGCCTCGGGCGCAACACCGCGCTCAGCATCGCCCGCCGCGGCGGCGACGTCGTCCTCACCTATCGCAGCAAGGCGGAGGAGGCGCGCGCCGTCGTCGCCGAGATCGAGGCGATGGGCCGCAAGGCCGTGGCGCTCCCCCTCGACACCGCCGAGGCGGCGAGCTTCCCCGCCTTCGCCAAGCGCCTCAGGGCCGCGCTGCGCGAGACCTTCGGGCGCGAGAGCTTCGACCACCTCGTCAACAATGCCGGCCATGGCGACTTCGCGCTCATCGGCGAGACCACCGAGGCGCAGTTCGACGCGCTGGTGAACGTGCATTTCAAGGGTGTGTTCTTCCTCACCCAGGCGCTGCTGCCGCTCCTCGCCGACGGCGGGCGCATCGTGAACCTGTCCTCAGGCCTCACCCGCGTCTCGGCGCCCGGCTGGTCCGCCTATGCCGCGGCGAAGGGCGCGGTCGAGGTGCTCTCGCTCTACATGGCGAAGGAACTCGGTTCGCGCGGCATCGCGGTCAACACGGTGGCGCCGGGCGCCATCGAGACCGACTTCTTCGGCGGCGCGGTGCGCGACACGCCGGAATTCAACAAGGTCTTCGCCGACATGACCGCGCTCGGCCGCGTCGGCGTGCCGGACGACATCGGCCCGATGATCGCCAGCCTGCTCACCGAGGACAATCGCTGGATCAACGCCCAGCGCATCGAGGTGTCGGGCGGCCAGGGGATTTGAGGGCGGCCTCCAGCCGCAGGTATCGCCCTCATCCTGAGGTGCCCCGGCATAGCCGGGCCTCGAAGGATGCTCATCCCCGCCGTGCTGCAACGACCATCCTTCGAGGCTCGCTTCGCTCGCACCTCAGGACGAGGTGGCTCTGCGGACAGGACGCCACCGACGAGGCAAACAAAAAGGCCGGGGCGAGCCCCGGCCTTCGTATTCAAGCGGCCTCGCGGGCGCCGATCACTCGGCGGCGACCGGAGCGCCCTTCTTGCCCTTGCCGGCGTTCTTGTCCTGGCGCTCGGCGATGCGGGCCGACTTGCCGCGACGATCGCGCAGGTAATAGAGCTTGGCGCGGCGCACCTTGCCGCGGCGCACGACCTTCAGGCTGTCGATGTTCGGCGAGTAGAGCGGGAAGACGCGCTCGACGCCCTCGCCATAGGAAATCTTGCGGACCGTGAAGCTCTCGTTGATGCCGCCGCCATTGCGGGCGATCACCACGCCTTCATAGGCCTGAACGCGCGAACGCTCGCCTTCCTTCACCTTGACGTTCACGATGACCGTGTCGCCGGGCTGGAAGTCGGGGATGGCGCGGATGGCAGCCAGCTTGGCGGCCTGCTCGTCATCGAGCTCTTTAATGATATCGACCATTTTCATCACCTCAGGCGAAATCGGCAGTGGTCAGTCAGACCCGGCCGTTCGCATCTTGCTGTTGTCAGTTCATAGTGACGGCGCGCCCTATACGCGAAGTCGGGCCGCTTGTCATTCCCTCTTCGTCGCAGAACCGTCATGCGCGGCCGCATGGGCGGCCCACAGGTCCGGCCGGCGGGCCTTCGTCGCGGCCTCCGCCTGCTCGCGGCGCCAGCGGGCGATCTTGGCATGGTCGCCGCTCGACAATATGGCGGGGATGTCCATCCCCTCGAAGCTCTGCGGCCGCGTATATTGCGGATATTCCAGCAACCCGGCGGAGAAGCTCTCCTCGGTGCCGGATTCCGGATGCCCCATCACGCCGGGCAAGAGGCGCACGCAGGCATCGAGCAGCACCAGCGCGCCGATCTCGCCCCCCGAGAGCACGACGTCGGCGACCGACACCTCCTCCAGCCCACGCGCGGCGACGAGGCGGTCGTCCACCCCCTCGAAGCGCCCGCAGACGATGACGACGCCCTCGCCCGCCGCGAGCTCGCGCACGCGGGCCTGGGTCAGCGGCCTGCCCCGCGGCGTCATCAGGAGGCGCGGGCGGGTGTCGCCCTCGGGCGCCGCCGCATCGATGGCGCGGGCGAGCACGTCGACCCGCATCACCATGCCCGGCCCGCCGCCGGCCGGCGTGTCGTCGACCGAGCGATGGCGGTCGGTGGCGTGCGCGCGAGGATCGATGGTATCGATCGCCCATGCGGCTCCCAGCGCCCGCCCCGCCAGCGACAGGCCGAGCGGACCGGGGAACATCTCCGGGAAGATGGTGAGGACGGAGGCTCGCCACATGGTTCTTCTCATCTCGTCATCGCGGACGGCCGAAGGCCGATCCGGGATCGCGATATCACTAACGGCTGGATGCTGAGGGACGAGTAGCTTGGTGAAACACCAGTTGCCACCTCCCGCCCCTCTTCCGCCAAAGCGAACTTCTCTGCGTCGCAGTTTCGGCGATCGTGTAAATCGCCAGAACAAGGCCCTCCTGAACCTCCCGTGCCTCGAAGTCCAGTATGGTGCGGGGGCCGTCGAACCCTGGAGCCACTGCGAGCTCGCTGATGGCGGTGGGCTTGTCGTATCTGCGTCCCGACTGCCCTATCTCCTGAAAATCATCGGCGAGAATCTGCTCCAGGAATGCCGCGTCAGCCCGCATCGCCGGGTCGAGCAATTGCTGTTCCAGCATCCTCAGCTCGTCGGCGACTGCCCTCGCGGTTTTGGTCATCGTCGGCCTCCGCACCAGCGCCGCAGCTAGCCCCGGTCAGCGTCGGGCGGTGGGGCTTCCTCGCGTGCCCATTCCACTGGGTCGACCACCACGCGCCCGCCCTTGATGTCGACGGTCGGCACCACGGCCTTGCTGAAGGGCAGCATGACGGTCTTGCCGCCGCCCTCCGGCGCCACTTCGATGATGTCGCCGGCGCCGAAATCATGCACCGCCACGATCTTCCCGAAGGGGGCGCCCTCGGTGGTCACGGCGGCAAGGCCGATCAGGTCGGCATGGTAGAAATCGTCCTCGTCCTCCGGCTCGGGCAGGAGGTCGCGGGAGACGTGCAGGCCCTGATTGGTCAGCGCCTCCGCCGCCTCGCGCGTGTCGACGCCCTCGATCCGGGCGACGAAATGGTCCTTGGCCGGCCGCAGCGCCTTCACCTTGAAGACGCGCTTGCCCGCCTCGTCGGTCAGCGGCTTGTAGCGCTTGAGCGAATCCGGGTCGTCGGCGAAGACGAACAGGCGCACCTCTCCCCGCACACCATGCGGCGCGCCGATACGGGCGAGGAGGATGCGGTCGTCGGGCATGGGACGCTCTTAACTACGGCGCCGGGACGGCCATCCTTCGAGGCCCGGCTGCGCCGGGCACCTCAGGATGAGGTTGTTCTAGCGGCCCCTCCACACGGAAGATGCAAGCAGACCGCTCATAACGGCCTGCTTGCAGGTTCAACACCGACCTACTGCCCAGCAGGAGACCTCTTCCTTGGCAAGGGAGAGGTCGAGAGTTCAGCCGCCTCCGCCCCTCGCCGGAAGAGCACTCCCTTCACACGGGAGGGGTCGGGGGATCAGCCTTGAACTTCCGACGAGAAAGGCCGGAGCCTCACTCGGCCGGAGCTTCCGGCGCGGCGGCGGCTTCGGCGGCCTTGGCGGCAGCGGCGGCGCGCTCCTGCGCCTTCTTGCCGGGCACGGCCTTCTCCGGGTTGTTGCGCGCAGCGCGCTTCACCAGATCGAGGCTGTCGAGGAAGCGGGCGACGCGGTCGGTCGGCTGGGCGCCCTTGGCGAGCCAGGCCTTGGCCTTCTCGACGTCGAGCACGAAGCGGTCGGCGGCGTCCTTCGGCTTCAGCGGGTCGAAGGTGCCGATCTTCTCGATGAAGCGGCCATCGCGCGGCGAGCGCGAGTCGGCGACAACGATGCGGTAATAGGGACGCTTCTTGGCGCCGCCGCGGGCGAGACGGATCTTGAGGGACATTGATCTTTCCTTTCAGGTAGTTCGGTTCTTGTCGTCCCGCAGAGAGCGTCGCGAACGGGGATCCGGGATCGCTTGCCGCATGATGCGGAGAACGATCCCGGATCGCCGCCTGCGGCGCCGTCCGGGATGACGGCTTGTCGGTTCAGGTCGGCACGTCGGTAGTCAAACTTCCGGTCGTCACTTCTTCTTCGTCGGGAAGCCCGGCAGGCCCGGAAGCCCGCCCGGCTTGCCCATTCCCGGCAGTCCACCCGGCAAGCCGGGCAGGTTGCCGGGGAATTTCGGGGGAAGACCACCGCCGCCACCGAGGCCGCCCGGCATCTTCTCCGCCATCTGCTTGAGCTGCTCCGGGCTCGGCATACCGCCGCCCATCCCGCCGCCGCCCATACCGCCGCCGCCCATACCGCCACCCATGCCGAACATGTTGGCGAGCCCCGCCATCGGCCCGCGCTTGCCGGCCGCCCCGCCCATGGCCTTCATCATGTCGGCCATCTGGCGGTGCATCTTCATCAGCTTGTTGACGTCCTCGACCTTGGTGCCGGAACCCGCGGCAATCCGCTTTCTCCGAGAACCATCGAGCAGCTTCGGATTGCGCCGCTCCTTCTTGGTCATGGAGTCAATGATCGCCTTCTGGCGCTTGAGGACGCTGTCGTTCATCCCCGAGGCGGCCATCTGGTTCTTCATCTTGCCGACGCCCGGCAGCATGCCCATCAGCCCGCCGAGGCCGCCCAGCTTCTCCATCTGGTCGAGCTGCATGCGCAGGTCGTCGAGGTCGAACTGCCCCTTGCGCATGCGCTCGGCGGCGGCCATCGCCTTCTCGGCGTCGATGTTCTCGACCGCCTTCTCGACCAGCGACACCACATCGCCCATGCCGAGGATGCGCCCGGCGACGCGGCGGGGATCGAAATCCTCCAGCGCGTCCATCTTCTCGCCGGTGCCGAGCAGCTTGATCGGCTTGCCGGTGACGGCGCGCATGGAAAGGGCGGCGCCGCCGCGCCCGTCGCCGTCGGCGCGGGTCAGCACGATGCCGGTCAGGCCGACGCGCTCGTCGAACGCCTTGGCGGTGTTCACCGCGTCCTGGCCGGTGAGGCTGTCGGCGACGAGCAGCACCTCGTGCGGGCGCGTGGCCGCCTTCACCTCGGCGACCTCGGCCATCAGCGCCTCGTCGAGCGTGACGCGGCCGGCGGTGTCGAGCATCACCACGTCGTAGCCGCCGAGACGGGCGGCTTCCATCGCGCGGCGGGCGATCTGTACGGCGCTCTGCCCCGCGACGATGGGCAGCGTCTCCACGCCCACTTGGCTCCCGAGCGTGGCCAGCTGCTCCATCGCCGCCGGACGGCGGGTGTCGAGCGAGGCCATCAGCACCTTGCGGTTGGACCGGTCGGTGAGGCGCTTGGCGATCTTGGCGGTGGAGGTGGTCTTGCCCGAGCCCTGCAGGCCGACCATCAGCACCGGAACGGGGGGAGCCGCCTCGAGATCGATCGGCTTGGCGTCCGAACCGAGCATGGCGACGAGTTCGTCATTGACGATCTTCACCACCATCTGGCCGGGCGTGACCGACTTGATCACCTCGGCGCCGACGGCGCGCGTGCGCACCCGGTCGGTGAAGGAGCGCACCACGTCGAGCGCGACGTCGGCCTCGATCAGCGCCCGGCGCACCTCGCGCATGGCCTCGTTCACGTCGGCCTCGGTGAGGGCGCCGCGTCGCTTAAGCCGGTCGAGTATGCCGCCGAGGCGGTCGGTCAATGAATCGAACATGCGTCCGGGCTCCTTATTCCGCCGACTGCGCAATGCCGAACGCGCCCGAGGGCGCAACGCGCTGTCGGGCGTGGACCTCCGGTCTCAGGGGACCGGGCGGTGGGACGGCTCGCGAAGATGAGCGAGAATTGCCGTCTGACTAAGAGCCGAACGGCGCAAAGTCAACTTTCAGGTGCTTTTCACCTTAAAAGTGAAGGTCACAGCGGCGTAATCGCCCCGTTCTAGCCTCCTCTTGCCCAGCGAGGAACCCGGCCGATGAACATGCCGACCCCCATCCCGCCCGCCCCCGAGACCAGCGACGACGCCGCGCTGTTCGAGACGCTGCTCGCGCTGCGCGGCGCCGTCGTCGAGGAAGCCGTGCCGCTGATCGAGCGCTTCTCCCGCGAGGCCGGGCGCGAGGACGCCGCGCTCGTCAACCTCGCCCATTATCTCAGCCTGCGCCGGCACGAGCTGCGCCCGCTGCAGCGCCAGCTCATGCGCCGCGGCCTGTCCTCGCTCGGCCGGCTGGAGAGCCGCGTGCTGCCGACCCTCGACGCGACGCTCGCCGCGCTCGCCGCGCTGGCTGGCCGTCAATCGCCGTTCCCCGCGCCGGACGAGGCGGCGTTCTTCGCCGGCGAGGCGCGGCTCGACGCCGCCAGCGTCGTCAATCTCGGCCCGGAGCCGGCGAACCGCACCACCCGCATCATGGTCACGCTGCCGAGCGAGGCGGCCGGCGATCTGGATTACGTGCTGGCGCTGGCGAAGAGCGGCATGGACGTCGCCCGCATCAACTGCGCCCATGACGATGCCGAGGCCTGGCGCGCCATGGCCGGCCATGTGCGCGTGGCGGGCGAGGAGGTCGGCCGGCCCATCGCCGTGCTGATGGACATCGCCGGTCCGAAGATCCGCACCGAGGCGGTGCTGCCGATGAAGAAGGGCAAGCCGGACGGCCGGCTGAAGACCGGCGACCGCCTGCGCCTCGTCGCCACCGGCGAGCCGCGCATCGATGACGAGGTGCCGTTCTCCGCCGCCGTCTCGCTGCCGGAGATCGTCACGCGGCTGAGCGTCGGCGACCGCATCCGCTATGACGACGGCAAGGTCGAGGGCGTGGTGGAGAGCACCAGCGAGGGCGAGGCGGTGATCCGCGTCACCCATGCCCGCGCCGAGGGCACCAAGCTCAAGTCTGAGAAGGGCATCAACCTGCCGGACACCGCGCTCGGCCTCTCCCCGCTCACCGCCAAGGACGACGCCGACCTCGCCACCGTGATCGAATGCGCGGATATCATCGGCTATTCCTTCGTCAGCCGGCCGGAAGACCTCGACCTTCTGGACGAGGCGATCGAGCGGCACGGGCGGGGCGCGCGCCCGCTCGGCCTGATGGCCAAGATCGAACTGCCGGAGGCGGTGAAGAACCTGCCGGACCTCATCGCCCGCGCCACCCGCCGCGGCCCGTTCAGCGTGATGATCGCGCGCGGCGACCTCGCCGCCGAGATCGGCTTCGAGCGCCTCGCCGAGATGCAGGAGGAACTCCTGTGGATCTGCGAGGCGGCGGCGGTGCCGGCGATCTGGGCGACGCAGGTGCTGGAGGATCTGGTGCGCGACGGCATCCCCTCGCGCGGCGAGATGACCGACGCCGCCATGGCCGCCCGCGCGGAATGCGTCATGCTCAACAAGGGCCCGGCGGTGTGCGAGGCGATCGAGCTGCTCGACCGCCTGCTCGCCCGCATGGCCGGCCACATCGACAAGAAGACCCCGGTGCTACGGGCGCTGAGGTCTTGGTAGGGGGAGGCCTCCACATTTGCCGTCATCCCGGCCGAAGGCGAAGCCGTAGAGCCGGGATCGCTCTCCGATCGGGTCACGATCCCGGATCGGCCTGCGGCCGTCCGGGATGACGATCCCTTCAGCCGCGCACGACGAAGCGCGGCTCGATCGCCTCGCCGTTCAGCAACGCGATGACATTGGCACAGGTGATCAACGACACCTCGCGGCGCGCTTCTTCCGTCACTCCGCCGATGTGCGGCGACAGCACGACATTATCGAGCTGCCAGAGCGGGTTGTCGGGAGAAGGCGGCTCGGGCGAGAAGGTGTCGAGCCCGGCCCCCGCGATCGCCCCGCCCTTCAGCGCGTCGAGGAGCGCCGGCTCGTCGACGATCTCGCCGCGGGCGGTATTGATCAACAGCGCGGTCGGCTTCATCAGACCGAGCGTGCGCGCATTGATGAGGTTCCGCGTCCGGTCGGTCAGCGGGCAATGAAGGCTGACCACGTCGGCCCGTGCGAGCAGGTCGTCGAGATCGGGCGCGCGGGTGCAGTCCGGGCCGAAGGCGAGGTCGGGCGCATAGGGATCGTTCGCCTCCACCTTCATGCCCATCGCACCGGCCATGCGAGCGAGATTCCGGCCGATGAGCCCCATGCCGACGAGGCCGAGAAGGCGGCCGCGAAGTTCATGCCCCTGATAGCTCTTTTTGGCCCAGCCGCCGCCGCGCACGAAGGCGTCCTGCGCACGCAGATCCTTGATCAGGGCGAGCATGAGCGCCAAGGCATGTTCGGCCACGGAATGCGCGTTCGCGCCGACAGCGGCCAGGACCGGGATGCCCAGCTCTTTCGCCGCCGCGACGTCGATGTCGTTGGTGCCGGCGCCATGCTTGTGCACGAGCTTCAGCTTCGGCGAAGCACGCAGGATATCTTCGTCGACCCGCTCGACGAGACGCACGATAAGGGCGTCGGGCTGGCGGAACGACAGGAGTTCGAGCACTTCCTCCTTCGCCGGATAGGCCGCGGTCGACAGCGAGGTGATGCCGGCAGCGCGCAGCATCTCTTCACCTTCCGGCGCCACCGGACCGCCGAGGCTGATGACGGTGAGGCTCATCGCACGCTCCTCAGGAAATCGCTTCGGCGTTGGCCTTGGAGATGACCGCGACCTGTGCGTCGACCTCCTCGGTGATGAGCACCGGCGCGCGGCTGGCGCCGACCTCGGGCATGGCGTGGCGCAGCGCCCGCTTCACCAGCGCCGGCGGGAAGCCGAAGGCGTAGAGATCCTTGCGCAGCGCACTGAAGCGGGCCTGCGCCGCTTCCGCTCCGGCGAGGTCGCCCCGCTCGAAGGCGGTGCTGATGGCGTTCAGCGTGACCGGCGACACGTTGCCGAGACCGGAAATGTTGCCGGCCGCCCCGTTCTTCAGCCCATGGAGAATGAGGGAATCCGGCCCCACCAGCACATCGAAATCGTCACGCTCGCGAGCGATGGCGAGGAAGCCGTCCAGGCTCTCCTGCGAGCCGGCGCTGTCCTTGATGCCGATGATGTTGGGGTGGTCGGCGAGGAGGCGCGCGGTGGCGGGCTCGATGGTGTTCCCGGTGCGGGCGGGGATGTTGTAGAGGTATATCGGCACCGAAAGTGCGTCGGCGACCTTCGTGTAGTGGTCGACCAGCTCGGCCTGCGAGCAGGCGATGAAGGAGGGCGTGATCGCCGACACCGCCTTCACGCCGAGCTTCTGGACTTCCTTCCCGAGGGCGATGGTCTGGTGGGTCGAGATTTCGCCGATATGGGCCAGCACCGGCTGCCGCCCCGCTGCGGCTTCGACGCAGATCCGTGCGACCTCGACCTTCTCCTCGAAGGACAGCGCATAGAACTCGCCATTGGTGCCGGCGCAGAAGATGGCGTTGCCGGCACCGATCTGGCGCTCGACCTGACGGCGCAGCGCGCCCGTGTCGATGGCCTCGTTCCGGTCGAACGGGGTGACGATGGCGACGAAAGTACCTTTGATCTTGGTCATCTGTGCGGGCCTCAGCGAGGGAAAGGGGGCGAGCGCGGTTCAGTAGGCGCTTTGATAGATCGCGAGGATCTCGTCGCGGCTCAGATCACGCGGGTTGTTGTCCAGCAGGCGGCGGATGGCATGCGCCTCGCTCGCCATCACCGGCAGGTCGTCCCGCGGCACGTCGTAGGCGGAAAGCCTCATTTCGCAGCCCAGCGCCCTGCACCAGCCGCCGGCGGCGGCAAGCACCGCGGCCGGCTCCTGCGCGGCCGGCAGGCCGAGCGCTTCCAGAACCAGCGCGGTCTTCTCCGGCACGGCCGGGGCGTTGAAGGCCAGCACGTGCGGGAAGATCAGCGCATTGGCGGCGCCATGGGCGATATGGTGGCGCGAGCCGAGCGGATAGGCCACCGCATGCCCGGCGGTGGTGTTCACCGGACCGAGGCAGAACCCTCCATACAGCGACGCGAGCGCGAGCCCGGCGCGGGCCTCCCGGTCGCCACCGTCTTCGATGGCGCGCGCGAGATGGCGCCCGACCAGCCGTGCGCCCTCCAGCGCATAGAGGTCGATGGCAGGATGCGACTTGCGGCTGGTGAACGCCTCCACGCAATGCGCCAGCGCATCGACGCCGGTCGCGGCGGTCACGGCGGGCGGTACGGTCAGCGTGAGGTCGGGATCGATCACGGCGATGTCGGCGAGCATGTGCAGGCTCTGTACCGCCAGCTTGTTCTGCGTCGCCGGGTCAGTCACGAGCGCGCGGGTGCCCGCCTCGCTCCCCGTGCCCGCGGTGGTCGGCACCTGGATCAGCGCCGCCCGCTTGGCCGCGACCTTCTCCGGCCCCACCACCTCGTGCAGCGTCTGGCCGGAACCCGGCAGCACGGCCGCCAGCTTGGCGAGATCCATGGCGCTCCCGCCGCCGAAACCGATCACCGCCTGTGCCTGCACCTTCTCCGCATGGGCGATGAGGGCCTCGAGGTTCGGCAGGTCAGGCTCGGGCCTCACATCCGCGAAGACGCTGACCGTGCCGGTCAGGCGCAGGAGATCGATGCGCGTCGCGTTGAAGGCGTCGGCAACGACCAGGACGCGGGTGAGGCCCTGCTCGTCCAGCCAGCGCTGGACCGCGGGCAGCGTGCCGGAGCCGAACACGATGCGGGCGGGGCGCACGAGGTCGATAGGGGTCGAAAGCCCGAAAGTCATGCGTGGGCGCTCCCTCAGGCGTCGCGGGTTGCGGCGAGCTTCTCGGCATAGTCGATCGCCTCGATCAAGCTCAGCTCGTTGGCGATGCCCTTGCCGGCGATGTCGAAGGCCGTGCCGTGGTCGACCGAGGTGCGGATGATCGGCAGGCCGAGCGTGATGTTCACGCCGGACAGCGCATCCCATGTGCCCGTCTCAGGATTCACGTGGAAGCCGAGCAGCTTGACGGGGATGTGGCCCTGGTCGTGATACATGGCGACCACGGCGTCGAACTGTCCGGCGCGCAGCTTCACGAACACGGTGTCGCCCGGCACCGGCCCGAGCACGTCGTAGCCGTCGGCGACGGCCCTGGCGATGGTCGGCTCGCTGATCTCGATATCCTCGCGCCCGAACAACCCGCCCTCGCCGGCATGCGGATTGAGCGCGGCGACGGCGATGCGCCGCCGCTCGAGCCCGAGCTTGGCGAGCGCGCCGTCGGTGAGCTCGATCACGTAGCGCAGCCGCTCCGGCGTCAGCCGCTTCGGCACGTCCTGGAGGGCGACATGCGTGCTGACATGGCTGACCCGCATGTTGCCATGCGCCAACATCATCACCGAACCGCGCGCGCCTGTAAGCTCGGCCAGCATTTCGGTGTGGCCGGCATAATGATAGCCGGCCCGATTGAGGGTGTCCTTGCTCAACGGGCCGGTGACGAGGCCGTGGATGCGTCCGGCCTGGGCGAGGCGCACGGCACGTTCGACCGCAAGATAGGCGAAGCGCCCGCCATCGACCGACAGCACCCCGGGGAGGATCGGCTCGCCCTCGGATCCGGCCTGGAGACAGGCAAGCGCCGGCCACTCGCTATCGGCATCGGTCTCCGGAATGTCGATGTCGATGCCGATCGCCCGGCGGGCATTCCACAGCGCCTGGTTGCTGCCGATGACGAGAAGCCGCAGGTCTCCGGCGTCGAGCCGACCCTTCAGCCGCGCACAGGCCTTGACGATGATCTCCGGACCGATGCCGGCCGGATCCCCCATCGTGATCGCGAGATGCGGCGTCATGCATGGTCTCCCTGAGATGAAAACAAGAGCCGGCGTAGCAGCCCGGCATCGCCGAAGGCACCCGACTTCGAGACGACATGCACGCGGTCGAAGCGACCGCCGCGCAGGATCGAACATGGGACGCCCGTCTCGATCTGCCCGTACACGTCGAGACGTTCGGCATCGAGCTCGCGGCACAGACCCCGCAGGGTCTCGCCGCCGGCGACCACGAGGGTGCCGGGCGGATCGATCCCATCGACGAGGCGGGCGAATTCATGCGCGATGCGAGACGCCGCTTCCTCGCGGCCAAGCCCTTCCGGCAGGTCCAGCCAGACCAGGGCGGCGCCTTCCGCCGCCAATTTGCGCGTCAGCTGGCGAAGGCTGGACGCACCGCCGTCCGCCAGGCCGATGGCGGCTGTGCCGCACCCCGCGATTTGGGCGCGGGTGACGGGATGATCGGTGCCGAACAGGCCCAGTATCGGACGCGGCAGATCGATCGGCAGCGCAGCGTTCGCCTTCGCGCCGCCGGCGAGCGCGATGGCAAGACCGCCGCTGCCGCACCAGAGCGTCCGGCTGCGCAGATGCCCGCCATCGTCACGCCGGACGGCGGCGACGAGATCGGCAAGATCGGCATCGCATTCCGCATCCCAGAGGCTGACGCCGCCGGGTATCGCGTCGCCGGCGCGGCACAGGCGGACCTCGAAGCCCAGCTGCTGCAGATCTGCGGCGAGGCTCCCACCCACCGCGGTCTCGGCGCCGTCGCGACGCAGATACTGGATTCCCTCCCGCGTGACGCGACCATGATGGGGAAAGGCCGGCGCGATGATGCAGCGCTCCGGAGCCACGGCATCCATCCAGCCGGCGATCTCGGCGGCGCCATGGCCCCTCAAAAGGCTGTCGAGCTTGCAATACAGCAGCGCATCCGTGCCGGCCGGGAGGGAGCGCGCAAGACCGGCCACCGTACGGCGCGCAACCTCGTCCCCCGCGCCACGCGTGCCGGCATCCGCGGCAAGGCTGCCGGATGGCGGAACGACGAGCGTAGGGCTCCAGTACACCGGAATGGCGCCGCCCAGCTGCGCGAAGGGCACCGCGGTGTCGAGCGCGCCCGTCAGGTCGTCGGCAATCAGGCGCACGGTCGTCATCGACCGGCCTCCGGGACCTGCCGTGCGCAAACTGAACGAGCCGGAATCGAGGCCACCGACGTTAATCCTCCGCGGTCGCAGCTGTGCGCCGCTGCTTATTTGCGAAAGTGCTTACGGCAGAGGCGACATTGATGTCAACATGTTGTAATGTTGGATGGGATCAAAGCCCCGGCGGCGCCGGAGTCGTTGGGTTGCCAAATAGAGTCAATAGCGCAAACTGTTATATGGATGGCGCGCCAAGGCGTTGGGCGATCGAGGGATGCGATCGCGCGGGGCGCGACCTGATTTCTGGACACATGTCATGGCTGACCGCGATACTTTCGATGAGACGACCCATGTGCCGGCCGTTGCGGCCGGTAGCGAGGTCGGCGGCGTCGTGGCCGACCGAACCCCTCGCTCGCCACTTGTGCAGCGTGTCTACCAAGTGCTGCTCACCAAGATCACCAACGGCGATTATCAGCCCGACGAGAAGCTGCCCGGCGAGATCGAGCTCGCCTCGAGCCTCCTGGTTTCCCGGCCCGTGATCCGTGAAGCGCTCAAGCGCTTGCGTGATGAAGGGCTGATCTATTCCCGGCAAGGCGCCGGAAGCTTCGTGAAAGTGCATGTCGGGGCGGCGCGCACCGTCGGATTCTCGCCGGTCGAGACCATCGCCGATATCCAGCGCTGCTATGAGTTCCGCCTGACCATCGAGCCGGATCACGCCTATTACGCTGCGCTGCGCTGGAACAGCGAAGCACTCGCCGCCATCGCGGCGGCCCTGGAGCTGATGCGCGACGCCACCAATGCGCACCGCCACCGCGAGGACGCGGATTACGCCTTTCATTGCGCCATCGCCCAGGCAACGAACAACCATTATTACATCTCGTCGATGCAGGCCCTGAAGGACCACATCGCCGTCGGCATGAAGTTTCACGGCGTCTCGCTGATGGGGCCGCACTCCGGTCTTGCCGGCGTGTTCGGCGAGCACCAGTCGATCTACGAGGCGATCCGCAGCCGCGATGCCCATGCGGCGCGGGATGTCATGCGCCAACATCTGGAAGGTTCGCGCAGCCGCATCTTCGAAGGCCGGACGCTCGATCTCTCGCTCTGATTCGCACACCGAGCCGCGGCCGGCATCGGCAAGCGACGGGCGCCGGCGCATTGCCGCGACTGTTACATCTTGACAAATAGTGGACAACTATTCAGGTTGCCCCTGCAGTGCCGCCCGGGTGCTGTCGCCATGCCGGCTTATGCCGGCGGCTCTGTCCAAGTGGCCGCGATAAGGCCGCGAACAAGATACACATGGAGGAAGCTGTGAAGCTTGCATCTCTTGCTGCCGCCGGCCTTTCGTTCGCGCTCGGCACCGCGCCGGTGTTGGCGGACACCGCCTACCCGACCAAGGCCGTGACCATCGTGGTGCCTTTCTCCGCCGGCGGCACCGCGGACATCATCGCCCGCATGGCGGCCGAGAACCTGCAGAAGAAGCTCGGCCAACCCTTCGTCGTGGAGAACATCGGCGGCGGCGGCGGCGTCTCCGGCGTCGAGAAGGTGACGAAGTCGGCACCGGACGGCTACACGCTGGTCCTCGCCTCGACCTCCAACCTCGCGGTCCACCCCACGCTCTATGGCGAGAAGTTCCCCTATCAGACGCTGCGCGACCTGAAACCGATCGGCCAGGTCAGCGTCGTGCCGAACGTCCTCGTGATCAATCCCGACAAGATTCCCGCACGGACCGTTCCCGATCTCATCGCTTATCTCAAGGCCAATCCGGACAAGGTGAGCTTCGGCTCGGCCGGTACCGGCACCACCCAGCATCTGGCCGGCGAACTGTTCATGCAGAAGACCGGCACGCAGATGGTGCACATTCCCTACAAGGGCTCCAGCGCCATGCTGCCGGACCTGCTCTCGGGCAATGTCGAGCTCGCCTTCGACAATGTCCCGCTGCTGCTTCCGCATGTGAAGTCCGGCAAGCTGGTCGCCCTCGCCGTGGCGACGCCCGAGCGTGAAAAGTTCGACAAGAATCTGCCGGCCGTGGCCGAATTCGTCCCCGGCTTCGAGGCGACCGCCTGGCATGGCTTCCTCGCTCCCGCCGGTACGCCGGACGCCGTCACGGACAAGCTTTCTGCCGAAATCCAGGCCTTCATGCAGCAGCCCGAGACCATCAAGAAACTCGAAGAGCTCGGCATCACGCCGGTGTCTTCCACGCCCGCCCAGTTCACCGACCTCATCAAGTCGATGACGGTGCAGTGGAAGGAGGTCATCGAGAAGGGCAACATCAAGCCGCAGTGACGTCTCTGCGAGGGGGGAGGCGCCGCCAGTCGCCTTTCCCTCGTGTCTTTTGGTCCCGTTGAACGGACGACTGTGATGAACGGCAAATCCCCGCTGAAGGCTCTCGTGAGCCAGGACGCATTGTCCGGCCTGATGTTCATGGCCGTTGCCGGCGGCTTCGCCCTGCTTGCCAAGGAACTGTCCCTCGGGACCGCTCTGCGCATGGGAGCGGGCTATTTTCCGCTGGCATTGTCAGGGCTGCTCGGGCTCATCGGTTTCGCAATCTTCGTGCGCGCGGTGCTCAGCGGCTGCGGCGGCGCGGTAACCCCGTTCGCGTGGCGCGGGCTCATACTGGTCGTGGCATCGGTACTGGTCTTCGGGTTCGGCCTGAACGGGCTAGGCCTCGGCCCGGCGGTCGCCATCAGTGCCCTGCTCGCCACGATGGCGAGCGGCCAGGTGGGGTGGCGCGGCTCGCTCGTCCTGTCCGCCGTGCTGGTCGTGTTCACCTGGCTGGTTTTCATCCTCGGTCTCGGTCTTCCCATTCCGCTGATCGGCACCTGGTTCTCGTGAACCGACCGGCTGCCGTGCGATGCGGCAGCCCTGACTAGGATTCGGCGCCGTGGATCTCTTCAGCAATCTGGCGCTCGGCTTTGCGACCAGCCTGAGCGTTCACAATCTCGCCTACTGCTTCGTAGGCGCCCTGTTCGGCACGCTGATCGGCGTGCTGCCGGGCCTGGGGCCGGTGGCCACCATCGCCATGCTGCTGCCCATCACCTTCGGGCTCGAGCCGGTGTCGGCGTTGATCATGCTCGCGGGCATCTACTACGGCGCGCAATATGGCGGCTCGACCACGGCGATCCTGATCAACCTGCCCGGCGAGAGCACCTCCGTCGTCACCGCCATCGACGGCTACCAGATGGCGCGCAAGGGCAAGGCTGGAACGGCTCTGGCGACCGCGGCGCTCGGTTCGTTCTTTGCCGGCACGATCACCACGGTGTTCATCGCGCTGTTCGCGCCACCCCTCGCCAGGCTCGCCCTCGAATTCGGTCCGCCGGAATATTTCGCCCTGATGGTGCTCGGCCTCATCGCCTCGATCACGCTGGCATCAGGCTCGCTGATGAAAGCGCTGGCGATGATCCTGCTCGGCCTGCTTCTGGGGCTCATCGGCCGGGACATCTATACGACCGAGGCACGCTTCACCTTCGGCCTCGAAAATCTCAGCGACGGCCTGCAGTTCGTCGCGCTCGCCATGGGCATTTACGGCGTCGGCGAGATCGTGCGGAATCTGGAGACCCCGGAACAGCGCTCCGTCGCGGTCGCCAAGGTCGGAGGACTCATCCTGACCCGGGAGGAATTCCGTCGCATCATCGCCCCGGTCCTTCGCGGCACCGGCATCGGTTCGATCCTCGGCATTCTGCCGGGCGGGGGCGCGCTGCTTTCCTCCTTTGCCTCCTATGCCGTGGAAAAGAAGCTGGCGCGCGATCCGGGCGAGTTCGGCAAGGGCGCGATCGAGGGCGTGGCCGGGCCCGAAAGCGCCAACAATGCCGGCGCGCAGTCCTCCTTCATCCCCATGCTCACGCTCGGCATCCCCTCAAATCCGGTGATGGCGCTGATGGTCGGCGCGCTGATCATTCACGGGATCACGCCCGGCCCCGCCTTCGTCGCCGAGAAGCCGCAACTATTCTGGGGGCTGATCGCCTCCATGTGGGTCGGAAACCTCATGCTGGTGGTTCTCAACCTGCCGCTGATCGGCATCTGGGTCCGCCTGCTCACCGTGCCGTACCGCTACCTGTTCCCGGCGATCATCGTGTTCTCCGCCATCGGCGTGTTCAGCGTGAACAACAACGTCGCCGACGTGCTGGTGATGGCCGGCATGGGTGTGTTCGGCTACGTCCTCTACAAGCTGAACTGCGAGCCGGCGCCGTTGCTGCTGGGCTTCATCCTCGGCCCGATGCTGGAAGAGAATCTGCGCCGCTCCATGCTGCTGTTCCGTGGCGACGCCCTGCAGTTCTTCGAGCGCCCGTTGACCGCAACCCTGCTCGGCATCGCGGCGGTCAGCCTCATCGTCGTGCTGTTGCCGAACGTCTCGCGCAAGCGCGAGGTGGTCTTCAAGGAATAGGCGGTCGGCGCCTGCAGCAGACCGGACGGCTGGGAGGAATGGGTGATGCGGCCGAGCTATGTAAAGCTGGTTGAGAACGTCAGGCTGCCGCGTATGGCCCTGGTGCGGCAGCATTTCGCGGCGCACGACATCGACGATCCGGCCCGCGCGGTTCATGACGCCATGGCCGGCGCCGCCTTCGTGCGCGAGCGCATCACGCCCGGCATGTCCGTCGCGCTGACCGTCGGTTCGCGCGGCCTCGCGAGCCTGCCGGAACTCGTCCGGGCCATCGTCGGCGAATTGCATGCGCTCGGCGCCGAACCCTTCATCGTGCCCTCCATGGGCAGCCATGGCGGTGCGACCGCGGAAGGCCAGCTCAAGGTCCTGGCGCAGCTCGGCGTGACCGAGCAGAGCGCGGGCTGCCCCATCCGCTCGAGCATGGAGACGGTGGAGGTCGGCGTGCTCGACAACGGCATGTCGGTGCGCATCGACAGGCTGGCCTATGAGGCGGACGGCATCGTGCTGTTCAACCGCATCAAGCCGCACAGCGCCTTTCGCTGGGAGAACGAGAGCGGCCTCGCCAAGATGCTGTCCATCGGCCTGGGCAAGCAGTCGGGCGCCGACAATTGCCACGCCTGGGGCTTCAACTATGTCGGCCGCTTCGTCGTCGAGATGGCGCGGGTGAAGCTCGCCACCTGCAAGGTGCTGTTCGGCATCGGCACGGTGGAGAACGCCTATGACCGGCTGTCGAAGGTCGTCGTGCTGCCCACCGAGGGCATGATCGAGAACGAACGGACCTATCTCGCCGAAGCCATGCGCAACATGCCGCGCCTGCCGCTCGGCCCGCTCGACCAGCCGCTGGCCTCCGGCCCGCTGGACGTGCTGCTGGTCGATTATGTGGGCAAGGAGTTTTCCGGCAGCGGCATGGATCCCAACATCACCGGACGCCCTTCCACCACGGCGATCAAGGGTGGTCCGACGGTCTCGCGCATCGTGGTCCTGGACGTCACAGACAAGAGCCAGGGAAACGCCAACGGCGTCGCCCGCGCCGATGTCATCACCGACCGGCTTTTCAATCGCTTCGACCGCGAGTCGGTCTATACGAATTCGCTGACCTCGGGCGTGCTGATCGCGGCCTCGCTGCCCATGGCGATGCCGGACGAGAAGACGGCGATCCAAGCCGCCGTCAAGACCTGCGAGTCCCATACGCCGGACGCGATCACCATGATCCGCATCCCCAACACGCTGCACCTGGAATATCTTTACGCCTCCGAGGCGTTGCTGCCTCAGATCGCCAGCCGTCCGGGAATGGAAGTGCTCGGCGAGCCGGCTCCGATGGCATTCGATGCCGAGGGCCGGCTTCTCGATCCCTGGCCGGGCGGTCATTAGTCCGTCAGCGGGCGGCGGCCGCCACGAGGATCGCGTTTAAGACACCATGAAATGCAGGCGCGACTGATCGGTGCGGTAGAAGGCGGTGTAGTATTCCATCGGCAGCCCGCCATCGGTGAAACCGACGGATTCGATCGCGATCAGCGGTGCGCCCTCGGGAACGCCGAGGAGCTGCGCCTGGTCGGCGGTCGCGGCCACCGCCTCCAGCCAGCGCTCCGCGCGGCGCATGGTGATGCCGTATTGCCGGGACAGCGTGTCGTAGAGCGAGCGATTGTGCATGGGCACCTGCTCCATGCCGGGCACATGCCGGGCGACGAGCGAGGTATAGACCAGGATGCGCGGGACGCCGTCGACGCTGAGAACGCGGTCGAGCCTGAGAATCACCGTCTCGTCCGGCTGCAGTTGCAGCATGCGCCTCGCCCGCTCGGAGGGCGGCTCGAGTTCCTGGCGCAGGATGTGCCTGGTCACCGCGCGGTTCTTGTCGTGGAGCTCGCCGGAGAAGCCGATGTTCGAGCCGAGGAAGTCCTGTTCGTCGCGGCGGGCCGAGACGAAGGCCCCCTTGCCCTGCAGCTTGTAGATCACCCGCTCGAACACGAGCTGGTTGAGGGCCTCGCGCACGACGGTGCGCGACACGCCGAAATGCTCGCAGAGCTCGGCTTCCGAGGGCAGCCGGGCATGCTCGGACAGCTTCTCGGTCGTGATCAGGGTCATCAACGCGGTCTTGACCTGCGACCAGAGCGGCGTGCCGGTGCCGGCCTGCAGCCCGGACAGGCCGGCGCCGAGCTTCGGGCGGGCGTGGGACGGTTCCGTCGTCTTTGGTCGTGCATTCGCCATCAGGTGCGGCCCGGAACCCCATGTCGCGTGGCGAGCAGTCGTGACGTTTGACTGATCTCGTCGTCGATGCGGGCGGCCGACCAGCCAAGTGCGGTGCCCACCACGGCCGCGAGTTCGCCGATCGCCGCAGGAGTGGCGAGCCCGAGCAGACCGATCTGCGTTCGCCGCAGAACGACGTCCGACAAGGTCGTGACGCGTTCGTTTCTTGCTATAGCCGCTAATTCGGCAGCCGAATAGCCGGGCAAGGTCTTGAGCATGCTCTGGCATTCGGCCGGCGAACGGTCGATCCAGTCGAGCGCCCGCATGCCATATCGATCGAGCAGGATCTCGACGCGGCGGCCCGGCAGCCCGCTCCGGCGGGCGATGTCGGAGACCAGCCGGCTGCGCTCCTTCGCGTCGTGCGGAAACCCTTCGCCGGCGCCGATCCCGATGCCCGCCGTCGAGACTTTCCGCTCGATGCCGAGCCGCGCCAGCACCATGTCGGCGATCTCCTCGGCGCAGGGGCGGAAGGTCGTCCATTTCCCGCCGACGAGAGTAAGCACCGGAAAGCCCCGTCCGCCGTCCGGCTCGTACGCCCGCACCGAGTGGTCGCGGCTGATGGCACCGGCGACCTCGTCGCTGGTCGGCAGCGGGCGGATGCCGGCATAGGTGAAGACGATCTGCCCCCTGTCGAGCGCCAGACCCGGCATCACCGCGCGCATCACCTCGAACAGATAGTCGACCTCCTGCGCGCTGCACACCGTGTCCTCCGGATCGTCGGTGCGGATGTCGGTGGTGCCGAGCAGGACGCGGCGTTCGTCGAGCGGATAGGCGAGGCAGATGCGGTGGTCCTTGGTCTCGAAATAGAGCATGCGGCCGTCGAGCCGCGTGGCGAAGTCCGGATGGTCGAGCACCAGGTGCGAGCCCTTGGTGCCGCCGATCAGCCGCTCCTCGATGCCGAGCGGAGGATCGGTGCGGTCGACCCAGGCGCCGGAGCAGTTCACCACCAGCTTCGGCGACACTTCGAACCGTTCGCCGGTCAGCGCGTCTTCGAGGATCACGGTGTCGCCGTCCCGGCCGACGAGGCTCACATAGGTCGCCGCGAGCGAGGCGGGGCAGGCCTTTTCGGCATCTGCGACCAGTTCGAGGCCGAGCCGTTCCGGCGCCGTCAGCCGGGCGTCGTAGAACTCCGCCATGTAGCGGACCGAGGGCGTGAGGTCGGGCAAGGCGCGGGAGAATTCCGCCGGCGCGACCATGCGGTGATCCGGCATCATGCGGTCGCGGCGCCCGAACAGGTCATAGACCATGAGGCCGAGCTTCACCACCATCGCGCCCTTGTGGCCGGGCGTGCGCACCAGCTTGAGGAAGCGGCCGACCGACGCCAGCGCGCCGCCGAAGATGCTGTCGATCGGCACCCAGACGGGGATCGGCCGGACATAGTGCGGCGCGTCGCGCAGCAGGCGATTGCGTTCCTCGACGGATTCGCGGACGAGGGCGAACTCGCCGATCTCCAGATAGCGCACCCCGCCGTGGATCAGGCGCGAGGAGGCGGCGCTCGTCCCGGAACAGACATCGCCGCGATCGACGAGCAGGGCCGGCACGCCCTGCAGGGCGAGGTCCCAATAGACCCCGACGCCATTTATGCCGGCGCCGACGATGAGTACCTCGGGGTGAGTTCCGCCGCGCAGGCTTTCGAGAACGGAATCGCGAGACCGCATCAGGGGCTCCGACATTAAGGCGCTCCGATATCAGGGATGAAGAGCGGCCACTCGTGCGGCAACGCCGAAACGCGCCGTCTTGTCCGCAGGGTGCCGCAATATGCTCCCCAACTTGTCATTATAAGATGCTCGATCGCCGATCAACTGATGTCACGCGATCTCCGAATAAATATTGGTTTTTGCAGTGCAATATTGAATTTCTATGGCGAGTTGCCTTTACCGATTGACCACTGGAGGGATCAGGATAAGCTAACATGTAATTACGTGTTGAGCCTCGCAAACGGGGCCGCAGCGGCCTGGACCGCACGGGAGGAAATATGCGCGAATGCCTGATCGGCATTGACGCCGGTGGAACCATGACCAAAGCGGCCCTCTTCGACATGGAGGGGCGCGAATTGGCCTGCGAGCGTCGCCCCAATCAGATGCTGTTCCCCGCGCCGGGGCACACCGAGCGCGATCCGGAGCGCATGTGGCGGGCGACCTGCGAATCCGTGCAGGCGCTGATCGAGACCACGGGGATCGACCCTGCCGACGTTCAGGCGGTCTCCGCGTCCGGCTATGGCAGCGGCATCTATCTGGTCGACCGGGACGGCAACCCGTCGCGTCCGGGCGTGGTGTCCACCGACAGCCGCACGGTGTCGATGATCGCGGAATGGGAGGCTTCGGGCCTCGCCGCCTCGGTCGCCTCGCGCGTCCAGCAGCGCATCTGGCCCGGCCAGTCGACCGCCCTGATGGCCTGGTTCTCCAGATACGAGCCGGAGGTGCTCCCGCGCACGGCCAATGTCCTCTATTGCAAGGATTTCCTGCGCGCCAAGCTGACCGGCGACCGGTCGACCGATCCGACCGACGGCGGCATTGGCGGGGTGATCGACGTCGAGAAGGGGGCCTATGTCCCCGGCGTGTTCGAGGACCTCGGCATCGCCGATTGGCTGGACCGCATGCCGCCGATCGGGCCTTCGGCGGAGGTCG
The DNA here is from genome assembly GCA_029239875.1 of Xanthobacteraceae bacterium. Lineage (GTDB taxonomy): Bacteria > Pseudomonadota > Alphaproteobacteria > Rhizobiales > Xanthobacteraceae > Ancylobacter. Next base: position 89,332 of record JARBUD010000029.1, read on the forward strand.
CGGCCGGCGTGAGCGAGGAGGCCGCGCGGCTGACCGGACTGCTGCCCGGAACGCCCGTGGTGCGCGGACTGGTGGACGTCACCGCCGCCGCCGTCGCCTCCGGCGTCACCAGCCCTGACCAGCTCAGCATGATCGCCGGCACCTTCAGCATCAATTCGACGCTGCATCGATCGCCGCGCACCAGCGTGATGCCGTTCCTGCAGATGCCGTATCCGATCGCCGGGCAGATGCTCGCGACCGAGGGTGCGGCGACGTCGGCCAGCAATTTCGAGTGGTTCTGCCGCGAAATCCTCGACGGCGAGGCGGCGCGCGCGGTCGCGGCCGGGCACTCCTTCTACGATGTCTGCAGCGACATGATCACGTCCGCGCTCGACCGCGAGAACCACATACTGTTCTTCCCCTATCTGTTCGGCGGTCCCGGCGGCGCGCCGGCCGGCCTGCTCGGCGTCAAGCGCTCGGACGTCCTCGGCGACGTGCTCCGCGCCATCTTCGAAGGCGTGGCTTTCGCCCACCGGATGGACATCGACGTGCTGCTCTCCGGCCCCGATGCCGCCCGCCCGAAGGTGATCCGTCTCGCCGGCGGCGCCTCGCGCAGCGCGATCTGGGGGCAGATCTTCGCCGACGTGCTCGGCCTGCCGGTCGAGGTGACGGACGGCACCGAGCTCGGCGCCCAGGGCGTGGCGATCGCCTCTGCTGTCGCCATCGGCGCCTATCCCGATTTCGAGACCGCGGTCTCGCGCATGGTCCGGGTACGCCGGCGCTACGAGCCCTCGCCGGATCGCCGCAGCTTCTACGAGACCAAATACGCCGCCTTCCGTGACGTGACCCGTACGCTCGCCGCGCATTGGCCGAAGGCCTGACGGCGCGCACGCCTCTTCATTCGATCTGACGGAGTTTTTCGACAATGGCGCATATCGGCGACCTCGTGGCGGAAATGCTGCTGCAATATCAAGTGGATACCGTCTTCGGCATGCCGGGCGGCCAGACCACGGCACTGCACGACGGCATCGCCCGCCGCTCGCCCGCCATCCGGCACGTGCTGGTCCGCGACGAGCGTTCCTCGGCCTATGCCGCCGATGCCTATGCGCGGCTCACCGGCAAGGTCGGGGTATGCGACGTGACCGTCGGGCCGGGTACCACCAAGCTGCCGGACGGGCTGGTGGAAGCCCTCAACGCCTCGATCCCGATGGTCGCGATCGTCGGTGAGCTGCCGCTCGATTGGCTGTCGCTGCGCGCCAAGGGTGTCGCCTCGCAGGGCATGGACCAGGTCGCGTTCCTGCAGCCGATCACCAAGGCGACCTATCTGGTGCCGAGCATCACCGCGCTGCCAGACCTGATACGCAGCGCCTTCCGCGTCGCCACTGCGCCGCGTCCGGGTCCGGTGGCGCTGATCATTCCGCACGACATCATGGACGCGGAGTGGGACGAGGAGAAGATCCGCCCGGTCGTCGACGCCCGCAACATCCACGCCCCGTCGCTGCGCTATGGCCCACCGCAGGACGCCGTCGCGGCGGCCGCGGAACTGATCAACCGCGCGCAGCGGCCGGCGATCATCGCCGGCGGCGGCGTGCACGGCGCATCGGCAACCGATCTTCTCACCCGCATCGCCGACCGCGTGAAGCCGCTGGTGGTGACCAGTCTCTCCGGCAAGGGCGCGGTACCGGAGACGCGCGACTATGCGGCCGGCATCCTCAATCCGCTGGGTTCGGGTGCCGCCATCGAACTGATCAAGCACGCCGACCTGCTGGTCTGGTGCGGCTCCAAGGCGAGCCAGAACACCGCGATGAACTGGACCCTGCCGACGGCGCAGCAGGCGACCATCACCATCGACGCCGACCCGCTCGAACATGGCCGCACCTTCCGGCCGACGGTCGCGCTGTGCGGCGATGTCGCCGAGACGCTTCATGCGCTCGAGCCGCTGCTGAAGGCGCCGCGCCGCGCCGCTTGGGCGGGCAAAATCGCCGAGGTGAAGGCTACCCACACCGCGCGGATCGCTGCGGAGGTATCGAGCGCGAGCGTGCCGATCCAGCCGCCGCGCGTCATGCATGCGCTCGCCGAGCGGCTGACGCCCGAGGATGTGGTGATTTCCGACGCCAGCTGGTCGGCCGGCTGGATCGGCGCCTATATCCCGGCCACCCAGCCGGGGCGCCGGTTCCTCTATGCGCGTGGGCAGGGCGGCCTCGGCTATGCGATCCCGGCGGCGATCGGCGCCGGCGCGGTGCAGCAGACCCGCGGGCGCGGCGGGCGGGTGATCACCGTTTCCGGCGACGGCGGTCATTCCTACGCCATCGGCGAGATCGCGACCCTCGCGCAGAACGGCATGCGGGTCGTCAATATCGTGCTCAACAACGGCACGCTCGGCTGGCTGCAGATGTGGCAGGAGTTCTTCTTCTCCAACCTGCGCCAGTCGGTGGACCTCGGCTTCGGCGGCAAGCCGGACTACGCCGCGGCGGCCGAGGCGATGGGGCTGAAGGGCATCCAGGTGCGATCGCCCGCCGACATCGAAGCAGCTCTCGACGAGGCGCTCGCGTTCGACGGCGCCTCGGTGGTGGAGGTGCTCATCGATCCGCGCGCGACCCCGATCCACAGCTTCCGCCGCCGTCTCGCCGAGCCGGGCAAGGTCTCGCCGCGTCCCGGCACGGTCTACGAGTTGCGCGCCTGGACCATATCGCCGGGATTGGCGGACGAGACGGTCGACTAGCTCGCCGGTACCGCACGGGCTCCGTTCGCGGGGTCCGTGTCTTCGCGACCTGACAAGCCAGCAACGAACGAGACGGGCGATGTCGCTGCACCTTGAACGGATATCGCTGACGGTCGGCGGTTCACACCATATCGACGACGTCAGTCTCACGCTCGAGCGCGGCACGATCAACGTGCTGCTCGGGCCGACACTGGCGGGAAAGACCTCGCTGATGCGGCTGATGGCCGGTCTTGACCGGCCGACCTCCGGCCGCGTCCTCGCCGACGGCGTGGACGTAACCGGCTGCAAGGTCGAAGCACGCAATGTCGCGATGGTCTATCAGCAGTTCATCAATTACCCGACGCTGAGCGTCTACGAGAACATCGCCTCGCCGCTGCGCGTGCAGCGCCGGCCGAAGGACGAGATCGACAGGAAGGTCCGTGCCGCCGCCGCGCTGCTGCGGCTGGAAAGCCATCTCGACCGCACCCCGCTCCAGCTGTCGGGTGGCCAGCAGCAGCGCTGCGCCATCGCCCGCGCGGTGGCGAAGGAGGCGGACCTCGTCCTGCTCGACGAGCCGCTGGCCAATCTCGACTACAAGCTGCGCGAGGAATTGCGCGAGGAGCTGCCGCGCATCTTCGCCGCCACCGGAGCGATCTTCGTCTATGCCACCACCGAGCCGACCGAGGCGCTGCTGCTCGGTGGCAGCACCGCGACGCTCAGCGAGGGTCGGCTGGTGCAGTTCGGGCCGACCGCCGAGGTCTACCACCGGCCCCGCAGCCTCCGCGCCGCCGCGACCTTCTCCGATCCGCCGCTGAACGTCGCCACCATCGAGAAGCGCGGTGAAGCCATCCATCTGCCGGATGGAACGCGCGCGCCATCGTCGGGGCTGCTCGCCGATCTCGCCGACGGTCGCTACCGGATCGGCGTGCGCGCCCACGACCTTCTACTAGCGCGGCCGAACGAGGGCGCGATCGAGATCCGTGGCAGCGTGGACGTCACCGAGATGACCGGCTCGGAGAGCTTCGTCCACGTTCATACCGGCGCTCATGCCGGCGACCTGCGCTGGGTGGCGCTGACACCGGGCGTGCACGAGGTCGTGCCGGGGGCCTCGATCGGGATCTTCGTCGACCCGAAGCGCCTCTTCGTCTTCGCCGAGGACGGGCAACTCGCCGCCGGTCCCGTCGATACCGGCTATTGAGGGGAGAGCGACCATGGCCCGCATCGATCTCGTCGATCTCGCCCATGCCTACCGGCCGAACCCGACCACCGACGCCGACTATGCGCTCAGGCCGATGAACACCTCCTGGCGGCAGGGCGGAGCCTATGCGCTGCTCGGGCCCTCGGGCTGCGGCAAGACCACCTTGCTGAACATTATTTCCGGTCTCGTCGTGCCCTCGCGAGGGCACGTCCTGTTCGACGGCGTCGACGTCACGAGGCTCGCGACCGAGAAGCGGAACATCGCCCAGGTGTTCCAGTTCCCGGTCATCTACGACACCATGACGGTCCGCGAGAACCTCGCCTTTCCGCTGCGCAACCGCGGCATGCCCGCCGCCGCCGTCGCGGCGCGGGTCGGCGAGATTGCCGAGCTCCTCGATCTCAACGTCGATCTCGATCGCCGTGCGCGCGCGCTGACCCCGGATGCCAAGCAGAAGATCTCGCTCGGCCGCGGCCTGGTGCGCTCTGACGTCGCCGCCATCCTGTTCGACGAGCCGCTCACCGTGATCGATCCTGCGCTGAAGTGGGAGCTGAGGTCCAAGCTCAAGGCGCTGCATCGGGCGCTCGACCTCACCATGATCTATGTGACGCACGACCAGACCGAGGCGCTGACCTTCGCGGATACCGTGGTCGTCATGCATGACGGGGCCATCGTGCAGATGGGGCGGCCGAACGAGCTGTTCGAGCGGCCTGAGCACACCTTCGTCGGCCATTTCATCGGCTCGCCCGGCATGAATGTCTTGCCGGCGAAGGTCGAAGGCCGCACCGCCGATGTCGGCGGGGTGCCGATCGCGCTCGGACGCTCCTACAGCGCCATCCCGCCGGGCAGGAAGATCGAGATCGGCATCCGTCCGGAATATGTCCGGCTCAGCAGCGGCGAGGGGGTGCCGGTGCGCGTCGAGCGTATCGACGATCTCGGCCGCATCCGCTTTGCCAAGGTGCGTCTCGGCGATGCGCGCCTGTCGGTCGTCGCACCGCCCGGCGTGCGGCTGGAAGACGACCGCTCGCGGGTGAGCTTCGATCCGGCGCAGATCCATGTCTATGCCGACAGCCGGCGCATCGAGGGGGATGCCTGACGATGGACAAGCCCATCAACAACGCGGCCTGGTTCCTGATCCTGCCGGCCTTCGCGATCGTGCTGTTCAACGCCGTCATCCCGATGATGACGGTGGTGAACTATTCGGTGCAGGATAGCTTCGGCAACAACCAGTTCTTCTGGAACGGGCTCGGCTGGTTCCAGGAACTGCTCGATCCCTCGAGCGAGCTCGGCGGCCGCTTCTTTGCAAGCCTGGGGCGGAGCGCGCTGTTCTCGGCCATCGTCCTCGCGGTCCAGGTGCCGCTCGGCATCGCGGTTGCGCTGAGCATGCCGCGATCGGGCATAGCGCTGGCGCTGTGCCTCGTCTTCATCGCAATGCCTCTGCTCATCCCGTGGAACGTCGTCGGCACGATGTGGCAGCTCTATTCGCGCAGCGACATCGGTCTCCTCGGCTGGACCGTCAATGCCATCGGCATCCCGTTCAACTATACCAACAGCGTCCTCGCGGCCTGGACCGTGCTCGTCCTCATGGACACGTGGCACTGGACCGGCCTCATCGCGCTGCTCTGCTATGCCGGCCTGAAGTCGATCCCCGACGCCTACTACCAGGCGGCGCGCATCGACGGCGCCTCGCGATGGGCGGTGTTCACCCGGATCGAGCTGCCGAAACTGAGAAGCGTGCTGCTGATCGGCGTGCTGCTGCGCTTCATGGACAGCTTCATGATCTACACCGAGCCCTTCGTGGTCACCGGCGGCGGCCCGGGAAGCGTCACCACCTTCCTCTCGATCGATCTCGTGAAGATCGCACTCGGCCAGTTCGACCTCGGCAAGGCGGGCGCGATGTCGATCGTCTACACGCTCATCATCCTCGCCGTCTGCTGGGTCTTCTACACCGTCATGGTCACGCCCGAGAACAAGGGAGCCCGCGAATGATCGCCCGGCGCGTCGTGCTCGGCCTCTATCTCGCGCAGCTTGTCCTGCCGATCTATTGGCTCATCACTCTCAGCCTCAAGACCAACCGGGAGATCATCGGCGCGATGACGCTCCTGCCACAGGAGCTGACCTTCGAGAACTACTACACCATCTTCAGCCAGCCTTCGTGGTACAATGGCTATCTCTATTCGATCAGCTACGTGGTGCTGAACACGATCATCTCGCTGGTGATCGCGCTGCCCGCGGCCTACGCCTTCTCGCGCTATCGCTTTCTCGGCGACAAGCACCTGTTCTTCTGGCTGCTGTCGAACCGCATGGCGCCTCCGGCGGTGTTCGCGCTGCCCTTCTTCAATCTCTATTCGGCCATCGGCCTGTTCGACAGCATCTGGGCGGTGGCGCTGGCGCACTGCCTGTTCAACGTGCCGCTGGCCATCTGGATCCTGGAAGGCTTCATGTCCGGCGTGCCGCGCGAGATCGACGAGACCGCGCGTCTCGATGGTTATTCCCTGCCCCGCTTCTTCTTCCGCATCTTCATGCCGCTGATCGCTTCGGGGATCGGCGTCTCCGCCTTCTTCTGCTTCATGTTCTCGTGGGTGGAATTGCTGCTGGTCCGGACCCTGACCAACAGCAAGGCGATCTCGGCGATCATGACGCAGACCGTGTCCTCGGCGGGCACCGACTGGGGACTTCTCGCCGCGGCGGGGGTGCTGACGATCATCCCCGGTGCGCTGGTGATCTGGTTCGTGCGCAACTACATCGCCAAGGGCTTCGCCCTGATCGCGCTGTGGAAGCCGGAGCGGGCGCGCGTCGGCGTGCTCGGCATCCCCACCACGCGCGGCGACCGGCTGTTCATCACGCTGCTGGGCAGCGCCTTCATCAACCTCGCCTGGCTCGGCCTGGTGGGACCCGATCTCGGCTGGGCGCTCGCGCTCTGCCTTGTCTACGCACTGGCGGTGTTCCGCCTCGTGTGATCTCGCCGAAGCGGCGGCAAGCCGCGCAATACAGGGAAGAAACCGGAGGAAGACATGTTGCAGTCATCGAGCCGAGGCCGGCTTCTGCTGGCCGCCAGCGCCGTGGCGCTGATCGCCTTCGCCGCGCCGGCACGCGCCGACGAGGCCGCCGCCAGGAAGTGGATCGACAGCGAGTTCCAGCCTTCCACGCTGTCGAAGGACGACCAGCTCAAGGAGATGCAGTGGTTCATCAAGGCGGCCGAGCCGTTCAAGGGCATGGAGATCAACGTCGTCTCCGAGACCATCACCACGCATGAATACGAGGCCAAGACCCTCGCCAAGGCGTTCTCCGAGATCACCGGGATCAAGCTCACCCACGACCTCATCCAGGAGGGCGACGTGGTGGAGAAGATCCAGACGCAGATGCAGTCGGGCAAGAACATCTACGATGCGTGGGTGAACGATTCCGACCTGATCGGCACGCATTTCCGCTACAAGCAGGCGGTGCCGCTGACCGACTGGATGGCAGGCGAGGGCAAGGACGTCACCTCGCCGACGCTCGACCTCGACGACTTCATCGGGCTGAGCTTCACCACCGCGCCGGACAAGAAGCTCTACCAGCTTCCCGACCAGCAGTTCGCCAACCTCTACTGGTTCCGCTACGACTGGTTCACCAACCCGGACTACAAGGCGAAGTTCAAGGCCAAGTACGGCTATGAGCTCGGCGTGCCGGTCAACTGGTCCGCCTATGAGGACATCGCCGAGTTCTTCTCCAACGACATCGGCACGATCGATGGCGTCAAGGTCTATGGCAACATGGACTACGGCAAGAAGGACCCCTCGCTCGGCTGGCGCTTCACCGATGCCTGGCTCTCCATGGCCGGCAATGGCGACCGCGGCCTGCCGAACGGCCTGCCGGTCGACGAATGGGGCATCCGCATGGAAGGCTGCCGCCCGGTCGGCTCCTCGGTCGAGCGCGGCGGCGACACCAACGGCCCGGCGGCGGTGTACTCGATCGTCAAGTACATCGAGTGGCTGAAGAAATACACGCCGCCGCAGGCGCTCGGCATGACCTTCTCGGAGGCCGGCCCGGTGCCCGCGCAGGGCAACATCGCCCAGCAGATGTTCTGGTACACCGCCTTCACCGCCGACATGGTGAAGCCCGGTCTGCCGGTGATGAACGCCGACGGCACGCCGAAATGGCGCATGGCCCCCTCGCCGAAGGGCGCCTACTGGAAGGACGGCATGAAGCTCGGCTACCAGGACGTCGGTTCCTGGACGCTGCTGAAGTCCACCCCGGTGGAGCGTCGCAAGGCGGCCTGGCTCTACGCCCAGTTCGTCACCTCCAAGACGGTCTCGCTGAAGAAGGCCCATGTCGGCCTCACCTTCATCCGCGAGAGCGACATCTGGTCGCCGTCGATGACCGAGCGGGCGCCGAAGCTCGGCGGTCTCGTCGAGTTCTACCGCTCGCCGGCCCGCGTGCAGTGGTCGCCCACGGGTTCCAACGTGCCGGACTATCCCAAGCTGGCGCAGCTCTGGTGGCAGAACATCGGCGACGCCTCGTCGGGCGCCAAGACCCCGCAGGCGGCGATGGACTCACTCGCCGCGGCGCAGGACTCGGTGATGGAGCGTCTGGAGCGCGCCGGCGTGCAGGGCGAGTGCGGGCCCAAGCTGAACGCCAAGAAGCCGATGGAGTACTGGGTCGAGCTCGCCAAGAAGGAAGGCAACCTCGCCCCGCAGCCCAAGCTCGCCAACGAGAAGCCGCAGGGCGAGACCATCGACTACGACACGCTGATCAAGAGCTGGCCCGCCACCCCGCCGAAGAAAAGCACCAACTGAGCCAAAGGCCGGCCGCCTTC
>JARBUD010000030.1 GCA_029239875.1 Xanthobacteraceae bacterium
CAGGAATGCGTGCGAAGGCCGTATGGATGCCCCTGTTTTTCTCTCCGAACAGGGAATTGAGGAGAGACAGGTTCGCAGAGGACTAGCTCCTCCGCCATTGCCGCCGATCACCCCTCGCTTCCGGAGCAATTGCTTCGCGCCCCCTTTCTGCCGTTCACCGTCGGCAACAGCGGGCGGGCTGCGTCCCCCTTCGGGTTGCATCCCGGTGATATGCAGCCCGACCTTCCGTCACTGCTGATGGTCCAGGCCGAACGCCGGGTGATGAATCAGTTCCCCGCGCGGCTCGATGCCGTCGAACGGCAAGGCCTGAACCACCTCGGGAGGACAGCCGGTTAGGCTCAGGCCCGGGTAGGCTCGGAAGCCGAACCGGCCATAATAGGCGGGGTCACCCACCAGTGCCGCGCCCCGGCTTGTCGCCCGCAGTCGGCGGAGGGCCTCCGCCATCAGGGCCGTGCCGATACCCTGGCGATGCCTTGACGGCAAAACGGCAAGCGGGCCGACCAGACCCCAGCCGTCCTGCGTCCCGATCCGCGCCGCCGAGGCGGCCAGATAACCGATCACCTCGCCCTCCTCCTCGGCCACAAGCGAGAGGGCGAGCGCGCCGTCCGCTCGCAGCTTTTCAACGATGCCCGCCTCGGTTCCAGTGGATTGCGGAAGCAGCAGGAAGGCTTCGGTGACAAGTCGGCCGATCGCCGGGATGTCACCGTCGGTTTCATTGCGGATCAGCATGCCTTGCCCCTGATGGTCGAGTTGCGCGCGCGAGTGGTTCGGCGAGAAACACCTGACGACGCTGTACCAGATGCGCTCCCGGAAGGGGCCATGAAGTGGCCGTTCCTCGACCAGGGACTCAGGCCAGTCCGAGCTCGACGAGGTGAAGCGTGACCCCGCTCTTTGCGGTCACGGCGGCGAGGCTGCCGGTCGGCGCGGCATCGGTGACGAGGATGTCCACATCGCGGAGCGAGCCCAGACGAACCAGTCCGCGCCGGCCGAACTTGCTGCTGTCGAGCGCCAGGATCACGCTGCCGGCCTGCTGCATGGCTGCTCGGACCGCCGCGACTTCGGCATAGTCGTCATCGCCGATGTCGCCGTCCTCGTCGATGCCGCTCACCGAGATGACGACGAAGTCGAACTTGAAAGCCTGGATGAACTCGGCCGAGTTCTGGCTGAACACGCCACCGTCCACCTGGCGGACGAAGCCGCCGGGCACTGCGACCGTGAAGTCGGTACGCTCGCTCAATGTCGTGGCGACGCGCAGGCTGTAGGTGACGACGCGCAGGCCCTTGTGGTCGATGAGCGCGCGGGCGACGGCCTCGCAGGTCGTCCCGGTGTCGATGAAGACGGACGCATTGTCGGGCACGATCCGGGCGACGGCACTTCCGATGGCATCCTTCGCCGGCGCATTGGCGATGCGGCGCTGGCGATAGACGGTCGGATCGATCGGCGTCGAGGCGACCGCGCCGCCGTGCAGGCGCCGGACCTTGCCTTCCAGCTCCAGCGCGACGATGTCCCGGCGGGCGGTCTGCGTGGTGACGGAGAAGCGGCTCGCGATCTCTTCGATCGAGATATGCCGGTTCTGCTCGAGATATTTGACCAGGAACGCGCGGCGCCGCGCCTTCTTTCCCTCGTCATCCCGCTCTTCGTGGCGAATCTGCATCTCGGCTCTCGGTAGCGCTGGTAAAAATAACGATCGATCCACGGGGCGTCCATCCGGGCGCCCCGTGGATCGAGCCGTTTCGAGGCCTGCCGGGCATGCGATCCCGGCAGGCGGTGTGGTGGAGGCCGGTACCGAGCGGCGTCAGAACTTCACGCTCAGCCGGCCGGTGACGCCGTTGTCGCCGAGGCCGGAACCGAACTGGCCGGAGTAGCTGACGCCCAGCGTCGCGTTCGGTGTGGCCGCGAAGTCCACACCGGCGCGGATGATGGCGACGTCCTCGGCGATCGGCGTCCCGCGGATGCCGAAATCGTCGCCGCCGGCGAACGCCAGCACCGCCTGCGGAACCACGTCGCCGGAGGCGTGCTGCCAGCCGAGCGTGCCGTGCAGGGTAGCCACCGTCGAGCCGATGTCGAAGCTGGTCGAGGCGCGGGCGCCCAGCGTGGTGAACAGCGTGTCGAGATCGCCGGACGCACCGGTGAGCGCGGCGGCGCCGCCATCCTCGACGAAGCCGTCAGTGCTGAAGCGCACATAGGCGAGGCTCAGGAACGGCTCGATCGCGCTGCGTGCCATATCGAACCGGTAGCCGAGTTCGCCGAAGACCTGCGTGGTCGACGCGTCATAGTCCGACGAGAGGTTCTCGTTGAACCCGGTAAAGGCCACCTGACGCGAGGTCTCGATGCTGTGCCAGGTGTGGCCGACGCCGAGGCGCAGGCCGAGCGGGCCGGAGCGCGAGCCGGCATAGAAGCCGATATGGTAGTTGTCGGCGTCGCCGCTGGAGACGAGATCGTCGAGTTCGACCGAGGTCCGGCTGTAGCCGGCGAGCAGGCCGACCCGCCAGGCATCGCCGACCGCCGCGTCCGCGCCGGCGAGCAGGCCGCCCACGGTGCTGGTCAGGCCGGAGGCGTTGCCGTCGCCGTCGACCTCGCTCCACGAGCCGAAGGACTGGCCCCACACCGCGAAGCGGTCGGTGTCGGCGGCCACCGGTGCCGGGCCGGCCTTGTCGTAGGCCAGCACCGACATGTCCTGGCCCGCCAGCTCGCCGCTCGCGGCGCGCAGACGCTCGTTCGCCGCATCGCGCAGGAAGCGGCTGTCGTCGATCAGGACGCCATAGGTCGAGGCATGCACCTCGCCGCCGATCTGCGTGAAGGCGGTGCGTGCGCTGGCCTCGTCGAGCATGACGATGGCGTCGTAGAGCGGCGCGCCGTAGCCGAGGCTTTCGGCGCCGCGCGCGGCGGAGCGCTGGTTGAAGGTGGCGCCGATCCGGTCGAAGGCGGTGTCGTTGCGCGCCAGCGTCAGCACCACGTCGGTCGCGCCATAGTCCAGCGTCGGGTCGAGGAAGGCGAAGCTGGAGGTGACCTCACCGAAGGCTCCCTCGATGCCGCCGGCCGAGCGGATGATGGTGTAGCTGGTCTCCGGCTTGTATTCGCCGGCGGTGCCGATGCTCATCAGCGTGCCGCCCTCGATGGTGGTCTTGCCGGTCACGGCGATCAGGTCGCTCGCGCCTTGGGCGTTGAACTCGACCTCATAGGCGGAGCCGCTTTGGAAGGTGAGGTTGCCGGCGACGTTGAGCGTGCCGATCGAATTGCCCGGCGCGACGATGCCGCCCGACGCGATCTTGAGATTGCCGACGGTGCCGGTGCCGGAGAGCGCGGCGCCATCGAAAACGGTGGTCAGCGCGGAGCTGGCGATCGAGCCGTTGACGACGAGCAGGCCGTTCCTGACGAATGTCTCGCCGGTATAGGTGTTGGTGCCGAACAGGCCGAGCGCGCCTTCGCCGAGCTTGGTCAGGCTGCCTTCGCCGGAAATCGCCCGGCCGATGGCGACGGCATTGGCGGCATCGGCGATCTCGATGCCGCCGCCGCCGGCCTCCAGCACCACCGAGCGGTCGAGGACCGCCATGTCGGTGCCGGCGATGCGCAGCGTTCCGTTGTCGAGGTGCAGGCTCGCCGCGGAGGTGCCGAGCGCGGCGTCCTCGTCGACGATGAGGGTGCCGCCGTCGGTCACCAGCGTCTGGCCGATGAAGCTGTGGTCGTCGATGCAGTAGTCGACGATCGCCTGCTGCAGGCGGGGATCCGTGCTCTTGCAGTCGAGCAGGGTCTTCTTCTCCTCCTCGGTCAGGTCGGTGAGGATCGGATTGCCGTTCTCGTCCGAGATCTGCCCGAGATAGATATCGGTGCGCATGTTGTTGCGCGTCAGGTAGAATTCCTTGTCGTTCTCCTCGAAGGTCGTGGCGTCGGCGCCCCAGACCAGCCGGATCTTCTCGACCGTCGCGTCGTCCACCGTCTCCGTATAGGTCTCCAGCGCCGGGCCGATCCATTTCAGCGTGTGCGCGACCGGCTCATGGTCGGAAAGCGGACGGCCGTCATTGGTATAGCCGACCTCGTCGGCCACGCCGGTGTAGGGGTCGTTGGGATCGTCCGCGAGCACGTACCACTTGCCGAAGGGGCGCGAGACGAGGAAGTGGTCGATGGTCGCGCGGTCCCAGCTCGTCCAGGTGTTGGTGGCGTCCTGGCCGCGTGACGGCCAGGTGGTGCTGCCGTCGCCGAGCTCGTGCGGAGCGAATTGCTCGCGCTCATCCGGGTTCTGAAGCAGCATATACTGCTTCTTCAGGATGTTCATCGTCACCGGCTGGTTGCTGGCGACCGGAAGGGTCTCGCCCTCGAAGATGATTCCCTTCGCCGTCATATCCTTGGCGACGATCTCTTCCCACTGGCGCCAGCTCAACTGCGAGATGTTGGTCTTGCCGGGGAACTCGCTGCGATGGGCGTTGAAATAGTCCTGGATCACGTTGCGGTAATGCGCCTGGCCATTCGGGTCGGTGGCCTTCATCGAGGCCGCATAGGCGGCATATTCGTCTTGCTTGCCTTCCGGCGTGTATTCCTCGGCCAGCTGCTTCCACAGGGCGGAACTGCCGCCATCGACGATGGTGCGCGCGAACAGATAGGACTGCTGCTCGGCGGAGTGCAGCCCGCGCTCCGAGACATCGCCGGCGTTGAAGTCGCCGACCAGGACGATCGGCTTGTCGCTGTCGCCGGCCCAGGTGTTGAGAGCCTGGGCTTCCTTGATGCGCCCGTCCGACGTGTCGGCATAGTCGAGATGCACCGTGCCGATCAGCGTCTCCGGCCGCCCGGCCTCGCCATCCGCGACGGTGAAGCTCACATAGCGCCCCTGGGTGGTGACGCCGGGAAGGGTGTAGGTGCCGAAGCTGCCCGGCAGCCGAGAGATGACGCCGACATCGCCGATCAGCACGCCGCCATAGGTGCCGCGGCCGGCATCCTCCAGAATGCCCGGAATGTCGCTCACATAACGGCTGCCGTTGGCCTCCTGGAAGGCCAGCACGTCGTAATTGCCGTTGATCATGAACTCGGAGGTGATGCCGGGATTCTGCTTGAACTGGTTCCAGATGTTCAAGGAGAGGATGCGGAGCGTTCCGTCGTCCGCCCGACTGGCGCTTGCCCCGAGCACGGCCAGGGCGGCGCCGCAGAGCAGCCGCGACGTGATGCCGGCGAGGCTGGGGCCACGCCGGCGGCGGGTATTCCTGATATTCATCGTGCCAATCCCCATACGCTCGAGTTTTCCGTTCCCGGCCCATTCCACATGGACCAGGCCCCGGATCTCGGTCGGCGCTGTTTCGAGGATTGTTGCTTTCACATATCAGTATGTCACTTAGATAACATTCTGCGCGCGCATGTCCGTTGAGCTTAGTTTTGGGCATGCTTGCGAGCGTGCGGAAGTCGCGCGCGCCGCCGCAGCTCCTCGATATGGCGCCGGAGACGGGGCAAAGTGCTGCAGCTGCAAATATTCACGGCTGCTCATTCAAATGAAAATCGTCTAATTCATCGGTTATTATTGAATAATTTTCGAGATAGGCGCGTCTCGCGCGGCTGACTGCATCGTCGCGTCAGGCGCGGTCTGCCGGCGGCAATGCCGATCCATCCGACGAGTGAAGTGGGAATCCCGGAAATCGCGGGGGTATAGAATGCCGCCCCTCATCCGGTAGTTGTTCGATGATGGAACGACATGCCGCCTTTTGCGGGAGAAATTGTCACATAAGGTACATTCCTCGCCGGCATCGATCGGCGGTCGGGACACTTCCGAAGCTGCTGGCTGAGGCGCGACGGCAGTGATAGCGGGCGGCAACATCTGGATGCCGCCCGCCAGCGCGATGCGATGTCAGGCGCGATAGCGCGCGCGTTCCCTCGCGACTTCCTCCGAGGTGTAGACGGGAGCGTCGGGATCGAAGCGGGACCAACCTTCGTCGCGATAGACCCGCTCGCGATCCACCAGATCGACCGAGGCTTCCTCATCGAGGATGGTCTGCGCCTCGATCTCGCGATCGGCAGGCACCCGCGCGGAGACCAGCGTGCCGCCGCGGCGGACGCCTTCGGCGTAGACGTGGGCGCGCTCCTCCGGCACGCCTTCCGAGGTCAGCGCGCCCACGAGCCCACCAACGGCACCGCCGGCGGCGGCCCCGGCGACGGCGCCGACACCGGTCGCGACGAGCCAGCCGGCCGCCACCACCGGGCCGACGCCGGGGATGGCCATCAACCCGAGCCCGGTAAGCAAGCCACCCGCGCCGCCCACGACCGCGCCGATGCCGGCACCGGTCGCGGCCCCCTCGCCGGCATTGCCGTCGTCGTCGGCGTCGGCGGTCCTGCGGCCGTACCAGTCGTCGCTGTTGTTCGCGACGAGGCTGATCTGGGCCCGGTCGATGCCGAGGGCCTGCAGCTTGTTCACAGCGGTGAGCGCGTCGTCATAATTGTCGAAAAGACCAGATACGGTCGCCATGAGATCCTCCCATCAGGTTGCAGGTGCCGGTCTCAGTTCGGGAAGACGTTGCCCTGGTAATCCAAAGCGACGTCCTTTGAGGCGCCGTTCTTCATGGCCTTGCCGCGCCAGATGCCGTCGCCGTCCTTCTTCAGGCCGGTGACGTTCGAGAAGCCCTTGGCCTCGATCCGGGACTTGGCCTGATCCTCGGTGAAGCTGTTCGCGCCCTTGGCGGGCTCGGCGGGCCGCTTCGCGTTGGTGCCGGAAACGGCGGGTGTGTCGGGATTGGGATTTGCCGGCGGCGTCTGGGCCCATGCGGGCCCAGCGAGGCTGATTGCAATTGCAATAGGCAGGATGCATTTCATCTGGGCCACCCTTCTGCTTAGAGACTGTGCAGATGGAACGTCCCCTAGGCACCTTTGTTCCGGCAGGTGCCCGCACCCATTGGTGAGGCGGCTGCCCGGCTAAGAATCGTCCCCGCGGGAGACTGCCGCTCGCGTCCCACGCCAGCCGAACAATTCCTGCGGCGAGAACTCCTCCCGGTCATAACCGGACGCGCAGAATGTGCCGCCCTGGTACCGCGCCGACACCGGATCCGCCTCGGCGGCGCCCGCGACGACGGTGCCGGCAAAGCGCTCCGCGTCGTCGCGGACGGCCGTGCCGATCTCGTCATGGGACGCCCACCACGCCCGGCTGTTCGCCGACACCCCCCAGGCGATCCGGCAGCCGAGCGCCGGATGCGTCAGCCCCGCTTCGACGAGCCGTACGAGGTCGTCGAAGCTCAGCCAGGTCGACAGATGCCGCAGCTCGGTCGGCCGTTCCACGCAGCTGCCGATGCGCAGCGACAGGCTCTCGAGCCCGTGCTTGTCCCAGTAGAGCCGCGCCAGCAATTCGCCATAGGCCTTGCTCAGCCCGTAATAGCCGTCCGGGCGCAGATCGCAGTCCTCGTCGAGCCTGACGTCGCGGCGATGGAAGCCGATCGCGTGATTGGAGGAGGCGAAGACCACCCGCGCCCTGGCGGTGCGGGCGAGATCGAAGACGTTATGCGCGCCGGCAATGTTCGCCCCGAAGATCTCAGCGAAGTCGCGCTCGGTCGAGACCGCGCCGAAATGCAAAATGGCGGAGTAGTCGTCGCCGAGCCGCAGCACCGCCTCGCGGTCGGCGAGGTCCGCAGCCATGAAGCGCGCGCCCGCCGGAAGCTCGTAATCGGGTTCCACGAAGTCGGTCAGGACCAGCGTCCGATCCTCGCGCGCCAGCCGCTCGGCGAGCAGCCGGCCGAGAGTGCCGGAGGCGCCGGTGAGGAGCACGGGGCGGGCGGCAGCGGCTTCGGTCATGGCAGATCCTCGAACAGGGCGACCGGCGCGCCGGCCACGCCGATCTCCATCGCCAGCACGCCGCCGGAAGCCGGTGCCGCGGCGAGCGCCGCCTCCGACAGGCCCTTGCGCAGGCTGGTGACATAGAGCGTGGTCAGCCCCTCGCCGGCGAAACAGGGCATGGTCGGCGCGGGCACGGGCAGCGCCAGGCGGCGGAGCAGCCGTCCCTCGGCGTCGAAATTGTTGAGGCAGCCGGCCGAGACGCCGCAGCTCCAATAGGTGCCGGCGGCATCGCAGGCGCCGCCGTCCGGGCGCCCTTCCGCCTCGGACAATTCCCGCAGGCGGCGGCGGCCGGAAAGGCCGCCCGTCGCCGGATCGAAATCCCAGCGGTCGATCCATGGTCCGCGCGAATCCGAGCCGAACATGGTGCGCCCGTCGGCCGTCCAGGCGAGGCCGTTGGAGACCTTGAACCCGTCGATCCGGCGCTCGACCCGTCCGTCCGCGCTCACGCGATAGAGGCACGCCTCCGGGCGCTGGCGGTCCGGCGGCACGTCGTGCATGGAGCCGACCCAGAAGGCGCCGTCCGGCCCGACCTTGCCGTCGTTCAGCCGGAACTCCGGGAAGCGGGGCTCCACCTCGGCGAGAAGGCGATGCGCGCCGCTGTCCACGTCCAGCATCCGCACCTCGCCGCCGACCGCCACCACCAGCCGGCCGGAGCGGGCGAGGCCGAGGCTGCCGACCGGCCGGTCGAAGTCCCAGCGGCGGATGATGCCGCCGGCGATGTCGAGCCGGAATACCGTGCCGGCGGGGATGTCGACCCAGAGCAGCGCCTGGCGCGCCGCATCCCAGAGCGGCGATTCGCCGATCGCGCAGCGGCTGTCGACGATCAGCCGCGTTGCCGGTGCTTCATTCATCCCCTGCCTCTCAGCGGGCGAGCCAGCCGCCGTCGACCGGCACCACGGCGCCGGTGACATAGCCGGAGGCGGGGGCCGCGAGGAACAGCACGGCGGTCTTCAGGTCCTCCGGCACGCCCCAGCGGCCGGCGGGGATGCGCTCGAGGATTTGCCGGCTACGGACCTGGTCAGCGCGCAGCGCTTCCGTGTTGTCGGTCTCGATATAGCCGGGCGCGATGGCGTTGACGGTGATGCCTTTGCCGGCAAGCTCGTTGGCCATCAGCCGGGTGAGGCCGACGACGCCGTGCTTGCTGGCCGTGTAGGAGGGCACGCGGATCCCGCCCTGGAAGGAGAGCAGCGAAGCGATGTTGACGATCCGGCCGGCGACGCCGCGGGCGATCCAGTGGCGCGCCATGGCCTGCGAGAGGAAGAACAGGCTCTTCAGGTTCACCGCCATCACCGCGTCCCAATCGGCCTCGGTGAAGTCGACGAGATCGGCGCGGCGGATGATGCCGGCATTGTTGACGAGGATGTCCGGCGCGCCGAAGCCCTCGACCAGTTCCCGCAGCATCGGCGCGAAGTCCCCGCCGGCCTCGAGATCGCGGACGATCTCGTGGAAGCGCACGCCCTGCGATTCCACCGCGTCGCGGGTCTGCGGCATGGGGCGCGAGCCGAGCCCGACGATGTCGGCGCCGGCCTCGGCGAGCGTCGTCGCCAGCGCCCGGCCGATGCCGGTGCGCGCGCCGGTGACCAGCGCGACCCTGCCGGTGAGGTCGAACAGGCCGGCAACGCTCACCTCAGCTCTCCCATCGGCACGAAATCCATGTCGGCGAAGGACTGGTTGTCGCCGGCCATCGCCCAGATGAAGGCGTAGGAGCCCGTGCCGGCGCCGGAATGGATCGACCAGGGCGGCGAGAGCACCGCCTGCTCGTTGCGCACCATGAGATGACGGGTCTCTTCCGGCCGGCCCATCAGATGCAGCACGAAGCTCTCCGCCGGCACCTCGAAGTAGAAATAGGATTCCATGCGCCGGTCGTGCGTATGCGCCGGCATGGTGTTCCACACGCTGCCGCCTTCGAGGCGGGTGAGGCCCATGACGATCTGGCAGGTCGGCAGCACGCCGGGATGCAGATATTTGAAGATGGTGCGCTTGTTGGAGGTCTCCAGCGCGCCCATCGGCTGCGGCGAGGCCTCATCCTGCCGCACCACCCGGCTCGGATGGCGGATATGGGCCGGGGCGGAATTGGCGTAGAGGCGGGCGGGGCGCGACGGATCGACATTCGCGAAGGTGACATCCCGCGCGCCCATGCCGAGATAGAGCGCCTCCTGCGGCGCGACGGTGAAGCTCTCGCCATCCGCCGTCACCTTCAGCGGGCCGGCGCCGATATTGATGCCGCCGAGCTCGCGCCGCTCGAGGAAGAATTCGGACCCCGCGACCTTGGCGAGCGCCGCGTCGAAGGCGAGCGGCGCCGCCGCCGACGCGATGCCGAGCACCATCATGCGGTCATAGTGGGAATAGGTGGCGCGGATGCCGCCCTCGTCGAATACCGTATCGATGAGGAAATGCCGGCGCAGCCCGGCAGTATCGAGTGCCTCGGCCTGATCGGGATGGATGGCGTGGCGGATGTCCATGGGCTCTCTCCCTGAGCGTGGCGGGGCCGTTGTCCGGCCTCCTTGGAGGTGGGCTGACGGGGGCGTCAGATGAACAGGTCGGAATGGTCGGCGCGCACCTGCGGCAGGGCTCTCAGGATCTCCGACAGATGCGTCTTCAGCTCGGCCTCGGCGCGATCGGGCTCGCGGGCGTCGATAGCGGCGAGAATGGCGCGATGCTGCTCGACGAGCCGCGGCAGCGCCGTCGCCGAGGGCAAAGTGAGGTGGCATACCCGGTCCATATGCGCCTTGATGTCGTCGATCACCGACCAGGCGGTCGGGCAGCCGGCTCCCTCGGCCAGCGCCATATGGAAGCGCTCGTCGGCGCGCTGGAACTCGTAATGCGCGCCGGCCTCGGCGGCGGCGGCCTGGGCGTCGAGATAGAAGTCGATGCGGGTGCGGATCCGCGCGTCGAAGCGCTCGCAGGCGCGGCGCACGATGCCCGCCTCCAGCGTCTCGCGGATGAAGCGGGCCTCCAGCATGCGGTCGAGCGAGATCTTGACCACGAAGGTGCCGCGCCGCGGCAGGATCTCGACCAGTCCGGCGCGGGCGAGCGCGATGAAGGCCTCGCGCACCGGCTGGCGGGAGACCTTGTAGCGCTCGGCGATCTCCTGCTCGGAGAGCGGCGCGCCGGGCGTGATCTCCAGCGTGATGATCGCCTTGCGGATTTCGCGCTCGATGCGGCGTGCGCTCGATTCCGCGACGTCGCCGGTCTCCACGTTCACTCGGCTGCTCCTCCTTGGGGTCGGCTTCGATTGCTGCTTGACGGTCTACCATACTAGAGGCAGTATCTACCATACCAAAAACGAAGAAAGGCGATGGGGAGACTTGAATGCCCGGCACGGCAGAGCAATTCATCGCCGCGCGACGTGAGGCGCGCCCATTGGCTGCGTTTCCCGGATTGCTGCCGCCGGACCTCGCCTCGGCCTATGCGGTGCAGGAAGAGGTGCTGCGGCTGACGCCTCGCCGCCTCGCCGGCTGGAAGGTGGCGGGCATCCCGCAATTCTTCCGAGACCGCTACGACGCGCCGCGCCTTGTCGGGCCGGTCTTCGCCGATGTCGTGTGCCGGGTGGCGGACGGCGCCGATGCCGACGTCTTCGTCCATGAGGGCGGCTTCGCCGCCGTCGAGGCGGAGTTCGTGGTGCGGCTCCTCGCCGACGCGCCGAAGGGCCCGGTCGCCGCGGCGGACATCCCCGCCTTCACCAGCCTGCATGCCGGCGCGGAGATCGCCTCCAGCCCGCTCGCCAGCATCAACGATCTCGGTCCCGGCGCGGTGATCGCCGATCACGGCAACAATGCCGGCGCGCTTGTCGGCCCGGCGATCCCGCCGGAGGCGCAGGGCGACTGGGAGCACCTGGCGTCGCGCACCTTCGTCGAGGGCAAGCTGGTCGGGGAGGGCAGCGCCGCCCGCGTCGCCGGCGGGCCTTATGAATCCGTCGCCTTCCTCATCGCGCAGCTCGCCACGCGCGGCCGTATGCTCAAGGCCGGCGACGTCGTGCTGACCGGCATGACCACCGGCGTGCACGACGTGCGCATCGGCGGGGAGGCCCGCATCGAATTTCCCGGCATCGGCGGCTTCGGCATCCGCGTCCATGCCCGCAGCCCGGAGCGTGTCGCCGCCTGAAATCTGACTTCCGCGCCGCGAGGCGCACAACGGCAATGACGGCAGCAAATGCCGCTTGTGACCCCTAGGAGAGGATCCGCCCCATGAATCTCGCACGCACGATCTGCGTCGCCGGCGCGCTCGCGCTCGCCCCTCTTGCCTTTGTCCCCGCGGCGAGCGCGCAAACGGTGCTGCGCTCCGCCGACATACATCCCGACGGCTACCCGACGGTCGAGGCGGTCATCTATATGGGCCAGCTGGTCAAGGAGCGGACCGGCGGGCGCCTCGACATCAAGGTCTTCAACAACGCCTCGCTCGGCAGCGAGAAGGACACGATCGAGCAGACTCGCTTCGGCGTCATCGACATGAACCGCGTCAACACCGCGCCGTTCAACAACCTCGTGCCGCAGACCCAGGTGCTCGGCCTGCCCTTCCTGTTCCGCTCCGTCGACCACATGCACAAGGTGGTGGACGGGCCGATCGGCGACGAGATCCTCGCCGCCTTCGAGCCGCACGGCCTCGTCGGCCTCGCCTTCTACGATTCCGGCGCCCGCAACTTCTACACCACGCGCAAGCCGATCAAGTCGGCCGCCGATCTCAAGGGCATGAAGATCCGGGTGCAGCAGTCCGACCTGTGGATCGCCATGATGAAGGCGTTCGGCGCCAATGCGACGCCGATGCCGTTCGGCGAGGTCTATTCGTCGCTGGAGACCGGCGTGGTCGACGGCGCCGAGAACAACTGGCCTTCCTATGAATCCTCGCGCCATTTCGAGGTGGCGAAGAACTACACGCTCACCGAGCACTCGCTGGCGCCGGAGGCGCTGGTGATCTCCAAGATCAGCTGGGACAAGCTCTCGCCCGAGGACCAGAAGATCGTCCGCCAGGCCGCCAAGGACTCGGTGGTCAAGATGCGCGAATTGTGGTCGGCCCGCGAGAAGGCGTCCGAGGACAAGGTTCGCGCCGCCGGCGTCAACGTCATCACCGTCGACAAGGAGCCGTTCATCGCGGCGATGAAGCCAGTCTATGACAGCTTCGTCAGCGATCCGAAGATGAAGGATCTGGTGGCCCGCATCCAGGCGGTGAAATGAACGCGCCGCTGAATCCGGCCAAGGCCGGCTGGCCCGCTCCCGCCGCCGGTGACGGGCAGGCCGCGCCGAACAGGGAGGCGCGGCACGGGATGGGCGCGCTGCGAAGGATCCGCCGGGTGCTGGGGTTCCTGTCCACCGTGTCGCTGTGGATCGCCGGCATCCTCCTGGTGGTGATGACCGCGGCGGTCGGCTGGCAGGTGTTCGGCCGCTACGTCCTCAACGACACGCCGAACTGGGCCGAGCCGCTGTCGCTGCAGTTCATGAGCTGGTTCATCCTCCTCGGCGCCGCCGTCGGGGTGCGCGACAGCGTGCATCTGGGGCTCGACCTGCTCCACCACGTCGCGCCGGGTTGGGCGCGGAAGGCGATGGATGTGGCGAGCCTCGCCCTCGTGGCGCTCTTCGGCTTCGCCATGGCGTGGTACGGGGCCAAGCTCGCCATCGGCACCTGGACCGCGACCATCCCCGTGCTCGGCTGGCCGGGCGGCGTCGACTTCTTCCCGCTGGTGCTGGGCGGCGTGCTCATCGGCCTGTTCGCGCTCGAACGCCTCGTCGACACGCTGATCGGCGTCGAGGTCGCCGCCGACACCGCCACTCCGGAGCTGGTGTGATGGAACATCTCATCCTGTTCGGCAGCTTCGTCCTGCTGATGGCGATCGGCACCCCCATCGCCTTCTGCCTCGGCATTTCCTCGCTGGCGACGGTCCTCTATCTCGGCCTGCCGCCCATCGTGGTGTTCCAGCAGCTGAATTCCGGCATCAACGTCTTCGCCATGATGGCGATACCGTTCTTCATCTTCGCCGGCGACCTGATGGTGCGCGGCGGCATCGCGCTCAGGCTCATCCGCTTCGCCGCCGGGCTCGTCGGCCATCTGCGTGGCGGGCTGGGGCAGGTGAACATCGTCGCCTCGACGCTGTTCGGCGGCATCTCCGGCTCGGCGGTGGCCGATGCCTCGGCGGTCGGCGGGCTGATGATCCCGCAAATGGCCAAGCGCGGCTATGATCGCGACTATGCGGTCAATGTCACGGTGAATGCGGCGATCATCGCGCTGATGATCCCGCCCTCGCACAACATGATCCTCTATTCCATCGCCGCCGGCGGCAATGTGTCGGTGGCCGACCTGTTCACCGCCGGCATCGTGCCGGGCCTGCTGCTCGCCCTGGCGCTGATGGTCACCGCCTGGTGGGTGGCGCGCCGCCGCGGCTACCCGTCCGAGCCGTTCCCCGGCTTCGCGCGGCTGGGCTTCTTCTTCCTCTCCTCGCTGCCGGGGCTCCTGCTCATCGCCATCATCTTCGGCGGCGTGCGCTCGGGCATCTTCACCGCCACCGAAAGCTCCTGCATCGCGGTGCTCTACGCGCTCGCCGTCGCGGTGCTGGTCTATCGCGAGCTCGACTGGAGCGGCTTCGTCGAGGCGACGCTCGGCGCGGTGCGCACCACGGCCATGGTGCTGCTGGTCATCGGCGCCGCGGCGTCGTTCGGCTGGCTGATGTCTTACCTCCAGGTGCAGCAATCGGCGATCGGGCTGATCCGCTCGATCTCCGAAGACCCGATCATGGTGCTGCTGCTGATCAACCTCGTGCTGCTGTTCCTCGGCACCTTCATGGACATGGCGCCGATGGTGATCATCTGCACGCCGGTGCTCCTGCCGGTGGTGAAGGCCTTCGGCATCGACCCCGTGCATTTCGGCGTGGTGATGATCCTCAATGCCGGCATCGGGCTGAACACCCCGCCAGTGGGTACGGTGCTGTTCGTCGGCTGCGCGGTCGGCGGCATCTCGATCCGGCAGGCGATGCGCACCATCTGGCCGTTCTTCGGCGCCAGCGTCGCGGTGCTGCTGCTCGTCACCTATGTGCCGGCGCTGTCGCTCTGGTTGCCGGCTCAGTTCCGCTGAACGGAACCCGGTACCCGGCCGCCCCGCCTGTGCGGTCCCGCCTTGCCGGGCGGTGGCGGATCGGCCATTGTTGCCTGAGCCTGAATGGCGCGTGAGGGGCTGGACCCGTGACGGACGAGACGGCAGGACGCCTCGCTCAGCTCGACGCGTTGAGCGTCGATGTCATCACTGACAATGTCAGCGACACCTATGTCAGTAAGACCCTGTTCGCCGTCTCCGAGTTCACCAATGTGGTGAATGCCGGCGCCCAGGTCGTCTCCGGCGAGACGCTGCTGGTCGCCAATCTCGGCTACGGCCTGCTGCTCCGCTCGAAGATCGACGGGGTCGAGCACACGCTCCTGTTCGACGCCGGTCCGGAAGGCGCGATCTTCCTGCGCAACTGCAGGAACCTGGCGCTCGACCTCGGCGCGGTGGAGGCGATCGCCGTCAGCCACGGCCATTGGGATCACATGGGCGCATTGCCGGAGGCGATCCCCGCCATCAGGGCGGGCCGGCCCTCCCTGGAGATCCACGTCAATCCCGGCATGTTCAACGAGCGGGGCGTGCTGCTGAAGAGCGGTGCCGTCATTCCGGTTGCCAACGTGCCCACGCCGGCCGAGATGGAGGCGGCGGGCGCCGACGTGGTGAACGACGGCGCGTCCCGCCTGCTGCTCGACGCCCATTTCTACTACAGCGGCGAGATTCCCCGCGTCAGCGCCTTCGAGAAGGGCCGCACCGATCATCTCTGCCGGTCGGGCCCGAACGATGCCTGGCGTCCGGACCCCTTCCTCATGGACGAGCGCATGCTGGCCGCCCATGTGCGCGGTCTCGGCCTCATCGTCTTCAGCGCCTGCTCCCATGCAGGCATCGTGAATGTCTGCACCGACGTGCAGAGGCTCTTCCCCGGCGTGCCGATCCACGCCGTCATGGGCGGCCTGCATCTGGGCGGCGTGATGGAGAGGGTCATCCCGGAGACCGTGGAGGGCCTGCGGCCCTTCGATATCCGTTACATGATCACCGGCCATTGCACGGGCTGGCGCGCGCTGCACGCGCTGGCGGACGCTTATGGCGAACGGGTCAGCCAGTCCGCCATCGGCACCAGCTATGTGTTCGCGGCGCAGCCTGCCGGCGACGCCGAGCCGGAAGGCTGATGCTCTCCGCGCCGAGGACATTCCGCGCCCCGGTCCGCGCGCCCGGCATGCGGACGCCGGTGACGGTGATCACCGGCTTTCTCGGCAGCGGCAAGACCACCCTCGTGAACCACATCCTCGCCAACCGGCAGGGGCTGCGCGCGGCCGTGCTGGTCAACGACCTCGGCGACATCAACATCGATGCGGCGCTGATCACCTCGACCGAGGGCGGCGTGGTGGAGCTGTCCAATGGCTGCATCTGCTGCTCGCTGAACGGCGACCTGATGGACGGCCTCGTACAGGCCCTCGAGCGGCCGCAGCTGGTCGATCTGCTCATCATCGAGACGTCCGGAGTCGCCGACCCGCTGCCGGTGGCGTCGACGGTGCTCGGCGCGCCCTTCCGGGACGCGCTGCGGCTCGATGGCATCATCGCCGTGGCCGATGCCGACGAGTTCGGCCGCGGCTTCTCCGACAACGAGACCGCCCGCAGCCAGATCGCCCATGCCGATATGGTGCTTCTGAACAAATGCGACCTGGCACCGCCGCAGCGCGTGGCGGAGATCGCCCGGGAAATACGAGGCTTGAGCCCGCGGGCGCGGATCATCGAGACGGTGCGAAGCGCGGCGCCGTTGGCCGCCATCTTGGATATCCACGCCTTCGCCGAGGGGCAGAGCTTCGCCGCCTGGTATGAGCCGGCGTCGTCCCGGCGGGTGGAGGAGGCGGGCTTTTCCTCGCTTTCCTATGAAAGCGTGCGGCCCTTTTCGCTGCCGCGCTTCCAGGACTTTCTCGACACGGCCCGGCCTCCCGGCCTGTTCCGCGCCAAGGGCCTCCTGTCCATCGCGGACACGGGGAAGCGCTACCTGTTCCACCTCGTGGGTGAGCGGTTCACGCTGGAGCCTTCCGAGGCCGCGGTGGAAGGCAACCGGCTCGTGCTCATCGGCCGTGAGCTGGATGCCGCGCGCTTGCAGGCGGCGCTCGACGCCTGCCTCGCCTGACGGCTTTTCCTACACAGCGGTAGGCGTCAGCGCTCGCGCCAGAGCGCGGCGCCGCCGGTCAGGCCGGCGTCGTTCGAGGCGATGGCGACGTTGTCCGGCAGCTCGATCTCGACATGCTTGGAGTTGCCGCCGCCGAGATAGAGCCGGTCATAATGGAGCAGCACGTAGAGCAGCTCGATCACGTGCGCCACGTGCCGGTTCCAGTGCTTCTTGCCGTGCTTCTCATAGGCGGCGACGCCGAGATACTCGTCATAGGTCAGGTTGTCGTGGACCGGGTGGTGCGCCAGCTCCATGTGCGGCATCAGCTTGCCGTCGCGGAACAGCGCCGTGCCGGCGCCGGTGCCGAGCGTGAGCACCATTTCCAGCCCCTTGCCGGAGACGATGCCGTAACCCTGCATCTCGGCGTCGTTGATCAGCCGGGCGGGATGGCCGCCGAGCCGCTTCGACATGTGCTCGGCCAGCGCGAAGCCCGCCCAGAGGTCGGTGCCGAGATTGGGCGCGGTCAGGACCGTGCCGTGGCGGACCACGCCGGGGAAGCCGATGGAGATGCGGTCGAAGGCCGGCAGCTTCAAAGCCATTCCCGCATAGGCGTCGAGCAGCGCCTGCGGCGGGCAGGGATGGGGAGTGTCGACGCGCTCGCGCTCCGAGATCATCGTTCCCTGATCGTCGAGCACCGCGGCCTTCAGCCCGGTCCCGCCAATGTCGAGCGCAAGGATTCCCGTCGCTTTGCTGGCCATCATCTGCCCTCTCACTTCGTCGTTTCGGCGGGTTCGGCGACCCGGCGGCTGGCGTCGGGCGCGTTCGGGTCCTGGCTGCCGTGGAACATTGCGTCGTCGCCGTCTATGGCCACCGCGAAATCCGCGCCTTCCCACTTGTCCGCATCGGACCAGAAGAAGGTGAAGCGCAGATGCCTGCCCTCCGGCGCCCCGGTCGTGGCCAGGTCGGCGATATGGAGGCCGAAGGCGTTGGCGGTGGTGGGCATGTCGTGCGTGGTGGCCCAGCCGTCGAGCGACCAGTGGATGAGCGCCGGAGCCGGCAGCTCGATGCGCAGGACGAGGCCGGCGGGAATCGAGCGGAGCTTCTCGTTGAAGCGCCAGATGCGGCGCGGCGAGGTCACCTTGTCCACGAGGTAGCGCTGCACGGTCTGCGGCGGCATGTCGAACACCTTGCCGTCCTTCAGCGAGCGCATCAGCTTGATGTGTTCCGAATGCGCCCACACCAGCGGCATGGCGCCGCCCGACGGCCGGCCCTTGAACAGCTCGCGCTCGGGAATGTCCTCGCCGTCCCACACCTGCTCGGGCAGCAGACCGCCGGGCCCGGCCGAATCCTCCAGCGTGACGAGGAGCTGGGCCGCGCGCACGAGGTTGCCGGCGGCGATCTCGTAATGGGCGCGCTCGCCGGCCAGCAGCGGCCAGGCGCGGCCGATGCCGGTGCCGTCGAAGGGCGAGCCGTCCTCGTGCTCGCCATAGCCGTCGCCATTGTAGCGATACCAGAGCGGGCCTTGCGGGAGCTCCACCTTCAGCAGCGCGTCGATCGCCTTGACGGTTCCGACGATGCGGGGGTCGTCCGGCGCCCGCAGGCCGAAGCGCACCAGCGCGAGTGCGTCGGGGCTGATGAGCTGCGCCGCCGGCCGGTCGGTGTCGGCTGGGGGGCGGTTCTTCACCGGCACGAAGCCGTCCAGCGGGGAGGCGGCATCGGCGGTGTCGACCGGGGCGATGCGCACGTAATAGCCGTCGACGCCGAGCTTCTCCGCCAGCTCGGTGTTGGTGGCGAAGGTCCAGCGCTCGACCGAATCGTTCCAGGAATCGGCGGTCTCGCGCAGATAGACGGCCTCTTCCTTGCGGCCGAACATCTCCAGCATGTCGGCGGCGGCGAGCAGGGCGGCGATCTCGACCGCCAGCGTGAACGGCGAATAGCCGGCATCCTCCTCCCAGCGGTCCTGGCCGGTGACGGGGCCGTTGCGCAGGATGAAGGCGCTCGCGCGCTCGACCATGTCCATGTAGGAGTCGAGCTCGCCATGGGCGAAATGGCCGCCGCGCCGGATCATGTCGGTGAGCAGGATCGGGAAGGCGCATTCGTCCATCTGCACGCCGCCCCAATAGGCGGAGCCGTCCAGCCAGACATTCTGCGACCAGTGGCCGTCCGCCTCCTGGATCGCGCGGAGATAGCCGAGCACGGACTTGGCGTCGTCGACCGCGCCGGCGGCGAGCAGGCCGCCGGCATTCTCGACCAGGTCGCGCGGCCAGACGAGGTGGTAGCCGCCCAGGTCCTCGTCGCCCTTGTTGAAGCCCCAGGGAATGGAGAGGCTGGCGATGATGGCGCCGGGGACGGAAGTCGGCTGGTGGGTGGCGAGCACGATGGTGCTGGCGCGATAGGTGTTGATGTTGGCGCGGCTCTGGGGGTGGTCGAGCGGCAGCAGCGTGTGCTGCCAGGCGCGCCAGCCCTGCACATAGTTCCGGCGCAGCTCCTCGAAGCCTTCCTTCAGGCTGGAGACGGCGCGGAAGCCCGCTTCCTCCGGGCGGACGCCGAAGCCCAGCGCGATCAGCATCGTGCCGTCGCAGGCGGCGAGGTCGATCTCGGCGCTGAGTGCGACATTGCCGCGCTCGGCCCGCTGGTAGCGCTCGTCGAGGCAGCCGTCGCGGCTGAGCTGCCGCCAACCGTCCGAGGCGCCGACATAGCCGACCGAGCGGGCCTTCCACGGCACCGAGCAGGCGAGCGCGAGCGAGACGCCCTGCCGGCCGGTGGCGAACAGCATGGGCGTGCCCTTGTAGTCGCCGACCCAGGCGGAATTGTCCGCGCCCGCATTGACGAGGTGCGGGGCGAGCAGCGCGAACAGGCGGTAGTCGGCGATGTCGCCGATCAGCGCCTCGAAGGTCACTTGCTGGATCAGCACCTCGCGGCGCGGATCGGTGACGATCTGCTTCTGGATGCGCCAGCGCCCGTCCTGCGCGGTGTTGAGCAGGTGATAGGCCGGCACGCCGTGCTCGAGCACGCCGACCTCATGGTCGGCGTCGCGCTTCTCCTCGGCGAAATAGCCGTCCGCGGAGGTGACGAGGAAGCCGAAGTCGCGCGTGCAGGCGGCATCGACGCGCGGATAGTAGATCTCGTTGAGGATGCCGTGGCTGAGGGTGAACCACAGCCGGCTCGCCGCCGTGCGGGCGGTGCCGACGCCCACCTTGGCGCTCGACGTCCAGCGCGCCGGGCCGCCGGGGCCACCCGGCGGCGTGATGGCGTTGTCCTCCGTCATGGACGGTCTCCCCCGAATTTCATTGGGCCGTCGGTCGTGCCGCGGCCGGGGGATAACCTGAGACCAGTTGAGCCGGCTGCCAAGCCCCTGCCGAAGATTTACGCAGGGCTTATTTTCGCGAAGGCGGTCAGGCACTTCGCCGTGACGCCGCTCACGGCCTCTGCGCACCGCGCGTGTTGACGAAGACGCTGTAGAGCGAGGTATGGCCGCAGATGAAGAGCCGGTTGCGCGCCGGCCCGCCGAAGACGAGGTTGCCGACCCGCTCGGGCACGCGGATCTTGCCGAGGAGGTCGCCTTCCGGCGTGTAGCAATGGACGCCGTCGCCGGCGCTCGACCAGAGGCGGCCGGCTTCGTCGACGCGGAAGCCGTCCGGAGCATGCGGCGTCACCTCGGTGACGACGTGCCCGCCGGACAGCGCATTGCCCGGCTCGACGCGGAAGGCGCGGATGTGGCGATGGCCGCTCTCGCGGCCGATCCCGCCGGAATCGGCGATGTAGAGCACGCTTTCGTCCGGCGAGAAGGCGAGGCCGTTGGGCTGCAGGAAGTCGTCGGCCACCACGGCGAGCGATCCGTCGCGCGGATCGAGGCGGAAGACATACTGGCCGGGCTGCTCGGGCTCCGCCCGTCCGCCCTCATAGTCGCAGGCGATGCCATAGGTGGGATCGGTGAACCAGATCGTGCCGTCCGACTTCACCACCACGTCGTTCGGCGAGTTGAGCCGGCGGCCCTGATAGCGGTCGGCCAGCACGGTGATCGACCCGTCCGGCTCCGTTCGCGTGACGCGGCGGGTGCGATGCTCGCAGGTCACCAGCCGGCCTTCGCGGTCGCGCGTGTTGCCATTGGCGAAGTTGGAATCCGGGCGGAAAACGCCGGCGACCTCCGTGTCCTCGCACCAGCGCATCAGCCGGTTGTTGGGAATGTCGCTCCAGATCACGCAGCGCTGGTCGGCCAGATAGACCGGCCCCTCGCACCAGCGCATGCCGCTGTGGAGCTTCTCCAGCCAGGCGATGGGAATGATGAGTTCGCGGAAGCGGGGGTCGAGGACCTCGAACACGTCCAGCATGGGTTCTCTCGCAATCGATGGGCCGCACGGCGTGTCAGGATGCACGGAACATGAACCGGTGCGACGGGCTTGCGCAACTGGTATAATGAGATAATGTTGCTACCATGGGCGACATGAGATCGCCGATCCTAGGATCCACAAAAAGGCCCCACAAACGGGGCCGTTGGGAGGAAGATGATGCGCCTGAAAACCCTTTTGCGCGCCTGCGCGACCCTTGCTCTCATTGCCGCCGGCGCCGCCCCCGCGCTCGCGACGCCGGACAAGCCGGTGATCGCGCTCGCCAACGCCTATTTCGGCAATACGTGGCGCCACCAGATGGTCGACGCCTTCAAGGAGGCGGCCGAGAAGGCGAAGGCCGAAGGCAAGATCGCCGACTACATCATCCTGAACGGCGACGGCACGGTCGCCCAGCAGAACAGCCAGATCGCCGAGCTGATCCTCAAGAAGGTCGATGCGATCGCCGTCGACGCCGCCTCCGAGACCGCCGTGAACGGCATCATCGAGAAGGCGTGCAAGGCCGGCATCAAGGTCGTGTCCTTCGATTCCATCGCCTCCGCCCCCTGCAACTGGCAGCTCAATTTCGACTTCAAGGGCTACAAGCGCGAGCAGGCCGAGTGGGTGCTGAAGAAGATCGGCGGCAAGGGCAACGTCATCGTCGTGCGCGGCGTGAAGGGGTCCGCTCCGGACGCCGACATGTACTCGGCGCAGGAAGCGGTGCTGAAGAACTATCCGGACGTGAAGGTGGTGGCGACCGTGTACGGCCAGGCCACGGCTTCCGTCGCCCAGTCGGCGGTCGCCAATGCGCTGCCGAGCCTGCCCCGCGTCGACGCCGTGCTTGGCCAGGGCGGCTCGGACGATACCGGCATCGCCCAGGCCTTCGACCAGTACGGCGGCGACTACGCCAAGAAGATGCCGGTGATCGAGGGCGGCGGCTCGTCCAACTTCATCCAGTGGTGGGCCAAGCAGCGCGAGGCCAACAACTATTCCACCATCTCGATGAACACGACGCCCGGCATCGGCGGCGCCGCCTTCTGGCTTGCCTATGAGCTGGTGAAGGGCGCCAACCCGCCCAAGCTGATGATCATGCCGGTCGCGACCGTCACCGACGAGAACCTGAAGGACTATTCGAGCCTTCCCGCCGGTGTCATCGTCAGCCCGTCCTATTCCCAGCAGTGGGTGCAGGACAACCTGATCAAGGCCAAGGCCGGCAACTGAGCGCCGGCCTACGCTCTCGCAGTCAAGGCAACGATCGCGGTTTTGAACGATGACGGCAGCCTATCCTGCCGCGCAGGGCGCACCGGCGAAGGCCGCCGGTGCGTCGGCGCCCCATCTGCGCCTCGCGGCCACCGGCGCCCATCCCGACGCGCCGGTCGCCCGGCTCACCGGCATCTGCAAGGCCTTCGGCCCGACGCGGGCGAATGACGGCATCGACCTCGTCGTCGCCCCCGGCGAGGTGCTCGGCCTCGTCGGTGGCAACGGTGCCGGCAAGTCGACGCTGATGCGCATCCTCTGCGGCGTCACCCGCGCCGATGCCGGCAGTATCGAGATTCGCGGCATCTCCATCGAGACCGACATCTACGACACCACGCTGGCACAGACCGGCGGAATCCGCATCGTCCATCAGGAACTGTCGCTGTGCGACAACCTCTCGGTGGCGGAAAACTTCTTCCTCGAGGCGCCGGAGGGCGCGCGGGCCGCGCCAGGCTGGCGCAGGCTCTATCGCGAGCGCGCCCGTGCCGCACTCGACGAGGTGTTTCCCGGCCACGGCATCGCGGTCGACGCCCGCATCGGGCATCTGCAGATCGGCCAGCGGCAGATGGTGGAGATCGTCCGCGCGGTCACCGCCCCGCAGGTGCGCCTCGTCATTCTCGACGAACCGACCTCCTCGCTCGGGCTGGAGCGCAGCCGGCAGCTGCGCGCCTTCATCAAGGCGCGTGCCGCGGCCGGGCTCTCCTTCATCTTCATCAGCCATAAGCTGCAGGAAGTGGTCGACATCGCCCATCGCGTCCTCGTGCTGCGCAACGGGCGCACGGCCTGGTCCGGCCCGGCCGCGCAGGCGAGCGTGGCCGCGCTGGTCAACGCCATGGGCGGCCCGACCGAAGGCGCCATGCAGGGCCGCCGGGCCGCGCGCGCCGGCATCGCCGAAGATGCCGTGGAGGTGGTGCGGCTCTCCGGCGACATCGTCGTCCCGCTCGGCCGCGACGTGGTGCTGCGGGCCGGCGAGGTGGTCGGGTTGGCCGGACTGGAGGGCTCGGGCCAGCGCGAACTCCTGCACCGGCTCTTCGACAGGCCGCGCGGCGGCATCTCGCGCAAGGGCGGCGCCAGCTTCGTCTCCGGCGACCGCCAGAAGGAGGGCGTGTTCCCGCTGTGGAGCGTGCTGTCCAATATCGCGCTCGGCCGGCTCGAAGGCCGGGCGCCGCTCGGTCTGGTGCATGAGAGGACGGAGCGCGAGGCGGCGCGTGGCGCCGCCGAGAAGCTGAAGCTCGACCCGGACCGCTTCGATTCCCCGATCCTCGATTTGTCGGGCGGCAACCAGCAGAAGGCGCTCGTCGCCCGGGCGCTGGTGGGTGACGCCGGCACCATCCTGTTCGACGACCCGACCCGCGGCGTCGACGTCGCCGCCAAGGAGGACTTCTACGCGCTGATCGGCCAGCTTTCGCGCGGCGACGGCGCCCGCCCCGGCCGGCTGGTGGTCTGGCATTCGACCGAGGACATCGAGTTCCTCGAATGCGACCGCGTGCTGGTGTTCTCCGGTGGGTGCATCGTGCGCGAGCTCGTCGGGCCGGAGATCACCGAACAGGCCATCGTCGACGCCTCCTTCGCCGGGGCCGGCGCGCTGGAGCGCGACGGCACGGCGGGCGCCCGCGGCCTCGCCGACTGGCTCGTCGATCTCGCGCCCTTCGCCAGCCTCGCGGCGGTGTTCGCGCTGATGGCGTGGGTGAACCCGCTGACCGTCTCCATGTTCGGCCTCGAACTGCTGCTCGGTCCCGCCATCGCGCTGGTGCTGGTGGCGCTGGCACAGATGTTCGTCGTCGGCGGCAGCGAGATCGACCTCGGCGTCGGCGCCTTCGCCGGCCTCGTCAACGTACTCAGCGCCACGCTCTTGGTCGACACACCCTGGCTCGGCGTGCTGGCGCTCGTCGCCGGCGTCCTCGCCTACGGGCTGATCGGCGCCACCATCCAGCTCCGGCGCATCCCGGCGATCGTGGTGACGCTCGGCGCCTCCTTCATCTGGATCGGCATCGGCTACACCTTGCAGCCGACCCCCGGCGGCGCCGCGCCGGAATGGCTCTCGGCCGCCTTCGCCTGGACGATCGCCGAGGTGCCGGCGACGCTGATCCTGATCGCCGTCGCCGGCCTCGTCGCCCTCGCCATCGACCGTTCGCCGCTCGGCGTGGTGCTGCGCGGCTTCGGCAACAACGCGCAGGCGATGACGCTCGGCGGCTGGTCGCCGCTGCGCTACGCCGTGGTGCGCTACATGGTGGCTAGCCTGTTCGCGCTGGCGGCCGGCCTGTCCCTCACCGCCATCAACACGGCGAGCGACGTCAATGCCGGCGGCCCCTTCACGCTCATCAGCGTGGCGGCCGTGGTGATGGGCGGCTGCGCGCTGATCGGCGGGATGATCTCGCCGCTCGGCGTGGTGGCCGGCGCGCTCACCCTCGCCCTCGTCGGCGCGCTGCTCGGCGCTCTCAGCGTGTCGACCGACTACAACGCCGCGGTGCAGGGCTGCCTGCTGCTGGCCATGCTGGTGCTGCGCGCCTTCGCCGAACGCCGGGAGGCCCGCCGATGAGCGCGCTGCTCGAAAGGCTGGAGCGTCACCGCTGGGTGTGGTCGGCGCTGGGGGTGCTGATCCTCTGGGCGATCCTGTCGGCGACCACCGGCCGGTTCAGCCTGCACTCGCTCTCGGGCGTCGCGGTGTCGGCGAGCTTCCTCACGCTGGTCGCGCTCGGCCAGATGCTGGTGGTGACGACGGGACGGGGCAATATCGACCTCTCCATCGCCAGCGTTCTGACGCTCAGCGCCTATGCCGGCATCATCGTCGCCGCCGGCGCGGACGCCCGCCTGCCGCTGGCCCTCGTGGCGGTCGTCGGCATCGGCCTCGTCACGGGCGCGGTGAATGCGGTGCTGGTGGTGCTGTTCCGCATCCCGGCGATCATCGCCACGCTGGCGACAGGCTATATCCTCGCCACCGGCACGCTGATCGCCAATCGCTGGGCGGCGGGCTTCTCCATGAGCCCGTTCCTCAAGACGCTGGCGGCGGGCCGCATCGAAGGCGTGCCGGTCATCCTGATCATCGCGCTGGTGGCAGTCGCTCTGGTGGGCCTGCTGCTCCGCCGCACCGTCTATGGCCGCCGGCTCTCGGCGGTCGGGCAGAACGAGCGGGCGGCGGCACTGGCGGGCATCCACACCGGCCGCGTGGTAGCGTCCGCCTTCCTCGCCTCGGCGACGCTGGCGGCGGTCACCGGCATGCTGCTTGGCGCCTATGTCGGCGGGGCCTTCCTCGAGATGGGCCAGCCCTATCTGCTGCAATCCCTCGGCGCCGTGGTGCTGGGCGGCTCGCTGATCTTCGGCGGCTCCTCCACCGCGCTCGGTACGCTGTGCGGGGCCTTCCTGCTGATTCTCATCGTCACCACCATGCAGATCGCCGGCCTGCCGGCCGGCACGCAGGACATCGTGCAGGGACTGGTCGTCATCGCCGTGCTGGCGCTGGCGGGCGGACGGGCGGTGAGCCGCCGGCGGGCTCTCTCGCCCGCCGCGCAGCCGGCTGAGGCGGCGAAGCCATGAGCGATGCCATCCTTCCGGATGCGCGCCGGCTCGCGCTGTTCGGCACCGACGAACCGGAGCCGGTACACCGGCGGCTCGCGGCGGGAGCGCTGAGCTGCGAGCTGATCGACGGCAATCTGCGCAACATCCGCTTCAACGACGTCGAGGTCCTCAGGGCGATTTCCTTCGTCGTGCGCGACAAGGACTGGGGGACGCATGCGCCGCTCATCCGCGACCTCGCGGTCGAGGAGGACGCCGATGGTTTCTATGTGAGCTACACCGCCGAGTGCACGGGTGGGGAAGGCGAGCGGCTCATCTATCGCGCCAACATCTCTGGAAGCGGCGCCCATCTCGCCTTCGAAGGCGAAGCCGTCCCGGAAGGCGACTTCCTCACCAATCGCTGCGGCTTCACCATCCTGCATCCCATCGTAGGCCTCGCCGGCGAGCCGGCGGAGGTCACCCATGTTGACGGCACCGTCGAGCGCTCGCGCTTTCCGGACCTGATCGAGCCCCTGCAGCCATTCATGGGGATGCGGGCGATCAGCCACCAGGTGGCGCCGGGGGTGCGGGCGACCTGCCGCATGGAGGGCGACAGCTTCGAGATGGAGGACCAGCGCAACTGGTCGGACGCCTCCTACAAGACCTATGTCCGCCCGCTCGCTCTGCCCTGGCCCTATGTGTTGCCGGCCGGCGCGCCGGTGCGGCAGCTGGTGCGGCTGGACATCGAGGCGAAGGGCTCGTCCGCCGGTGCGAAGCGCGACGATGAGCCGGTGGCGGTCACGCTCGGCGGAGCGCACGGCCGGCTGCCGACCTTCGGGCTGGTGGTCACGCCGCAGGAGGCCGCCGCCAGCCTGGACGCGCTGGACATGCTCGCGGAGATCGCGCCGCAGACGCTGCTGTTCCATTTCGATCCCATTGCCGGACATGGTGCCGCCGATCTGGCGGCGTTCGCCCGGATTGCGCAGGCGTATCCCGGCGAATGCGTGCTGGAATGCGTCGCCGCATGCGAGGGGCCGCCCGGCGCCGAATTCGGCGCGGTGGCGGAGCAGGTGCGGGCGGCGGGGCTGCGGCTCGACGCCATTGCCGTCAGCCCATCGGTCGACCGCCGCTCGACGCCGCCCGGGAGCGTGTGGCCGCCCTGCCCGCCGCTCGACGAGGTCTATGCCGCCGCGCGCCGGGCTTTCCCGGAGCTGCGGCTCGGGGGCGGAATGTTCAGCTATTTCACCGAGCTGAACCGCAAGCGGCCGCCGGTGGAGCGGCTGGACTATGTCACGCACTGCACCTGCCCGATCGTGCATGATGCCGACGACCGGTCGGTCATGCAGTCGCTGGAGGCGCTTCCCTTCATCCTGCGCTCGACCTGGGCGATCATCGGGCCGGGCAAGCCCTACCGCATCGGCCCGTCCACCATCGGCATGCGGCAGAATCCCTATGGTTCGCGGGTGATGCCGAACCCCGAGCGGCGCCGGATGACCATGGCCGAGATCGACCCGCGGCAGGACGGATTGTTCGCCGCCGCCTGGATGGTCGGCTACGCCGCCCGGCTGGCGGAAGCGGGAGTGGAAAGCTTCGTCGGCGCGGCGCTCACCGGCCCGTTCGGGCTGATCGCACCGGACGCGGCGTCGGGCGGGACGCGCCTCAGGCCCGTCGGCCATGCCGCCAAATTCCTGGCCGGCTTGGGCGGCGCTGCGGCATTCGCGGTTGCGTCGAGCGCTCCCTCGAAGGTGCTCGCGCTCGGCGGCGAACCGGCTCCGGGGCAACGCGTGCTGCTGGTCGCCAACCTCACCGGCAGGGAGCAGTCGGTCCGCCTCCCCTTCGGCGGGACCGCCCTTATTCTGGATGAACGCACCGTCCTCGCCGGCGAGGAGCCGCGCCGCGCGACGCTTGCCGACGGGTCCGTGCTCCTGCCCGCCTATGCCGTCATGCGCCTGGAGGCCTGACGGGGTCAGCTCTGCCGGGTGAACAGGGCGCTGGAGCGGTCGAGGTGCTTGACCATGATCGCCTCGGCGCCGTCCGGGTCATGGTTGGCGATGTGGTCGATGATCTGCTCGTGCTCGACCAGGGTGACGTTCTCGCGGCCGGACCAGGTCAGCATCTCCGTGTAGTACTGGCGAAGCCATGACAGCATGGATTCGCTGACCGCCTCGAAGATCGGATTGCCGGAGATGGCGGCGATCCGGGTGTGGAACCGCATGTCCAGGCCGATGAACTGCTTGGGCTCCTCCACCGCCTTGGCCTGCTGATCCAGTATGTCGCGCAGGCGCTTGATGTCCTCGGCCGTGGCGCGCTGCGCCGCTTCGCGGGCCATGCCCCGCTCGAAGAAGCGCCGCGCCTGCTTGAGGTGCTCGAGACTGTCCGGCGAAGCCGACAGCAGGATCTGCGCGGAGAGGTCCACCTGCTGGAACAGCGAGCGAGCCGAGAGCTGCTGCACGCGCGCCCGCTCGCCATGGGTGATGGTGATCAGGCCGATACCTGCCAGGGCCTGCATCGCCTCCCGGATGGCCGGACGGCCGACGCCGAAGCGTTCCATCAGGTCACGTTCGGAGGGCATGGCGTCGCCGGGGCCGAGCTCGCCCGAGGTGATCAGCGTCTTCAGGCGATCGAAGACCTCATGCGACAGCTTTCGGCGCACTATGGTGTCGGAAACATCAGCCATTCATACGCTCCTGTCCGCACCTGACGCTCGATCTGTCCCGCCGCCGGTTCGCTGCCGGTTCGTTCTGGTGCATTCAGCATACCACCGGCTCTCGCGCCGCGCACGGCTCAATGACCGATAAAGCGCAGCGGCCATAGGACGAGCTGCGGGAACAGCACCAGCAGGAAAAGCACGACGAACTGGGCGATCATGAAGGGCGTGACGGCCTTCATGAGCGGCTCCAGCCGGATCCGGGCGACGCCGGAAACCACGTTCAGCACGGTGCCGACCGGCGGCGTGATCAGGCCGATCGAATTGTTCACGATGAACAGCACGCCGAAATAAACGGGATCGATGCCGGCCGCCTTGACGATGGGCATCAGCACCGGCGTCAGGATCAGGATGGTCGGCGTCATGTCCATCGCGGTGCCGACGATGATCACCACCGCCATGATGGCGAGCAGCAGCAGCGTCGGGCTGTCGAGCAGCGGCTCGAGCATGGCGACGAGGTCGCCGGTGATGTCGGACACGGTGATGAGCCAGGAGGCGACCAGCGCCGCCGCCACAAGGAACATGACCACCGCCGTAGTCTTCGCCGCGGTGACGAAGACGTCGAACAGCTCGGTGACCTTCAATTCGCGATAGACGCAGGTCGCCACGAACAGCGAGTAGACCGCCGCCACTACGGCCGATTCGGTGGGCGTGAAGACGCCGAGCTTCAGCCCGAAGATGATGATGACCGGCAGCATCAGCGCCCAGATGCCGTCGACCAGCGCCTTGAGGAGCGCGGCGCCGCTCTGGCGCGGCGGGGGCTCGATGTTCTCCTTGCGCACCTCCCACCACCAGGCGAGCGCGAGCGCGAAACCGATGAGCAGGCCCGGCACCAGCCCCGCCAGGAACAGCTTGGTGATCGAGACGCCGCCGATGACGCCGAAGATGACGAAGCCGATGCTCGGCGGGATGATCGGGCCGATGACGCTGGAGGCGGCGATCAGGCCGGCGGAGCGGGCCTTGTCGTGTCCCGCCCGCACCATCATCGGCACCAGCAGGGCGGAGAGCGCGGCGGCATCCGCCACGGCCGAGCCGGACAATGCCGAGATCACGCAGGCGGCGAGGATGGCGACATAGCCGAGGCCGCCCTTCACATGGCCGACGGCGGCGAGCGCCACGTTGACGATCCGTTTGGACAGGCCGCCCGTGTTCATCAGCTCGCCGGCAAGCATGAAGAAGGGCACCGCCATCAGCGGGAAGGAATCTGCGCCATTGATCAGATTCTGCGCGACGATCTGCGGATCGAAGATGTCGAGATAGTGCATCAGCGCGATGCCTGAGAGCAGCAGCGCGAACGCGATCGGCATGCCGATCGCCATGCTCCCGAGGAGCGACAGTGAGAAGACGACGATGGTCATGCCGCTTCTCCCACACGGCGGGTGCCCGGTGCAGAAAGCTCGTCGGCATCGGCCGCGAGATGGCGGCGCTGCACCTCGTCGACGCTCTCCTCCTCGGATTCGCGCACGGCGATGAGCTCGGCCTCGTCCGCCCGGCCGCTCAGCACGCGCCACAGGTCGGCCAGCAGCAGCGGGATGGTGGAGACGCCGAAGACCAGCCCGACGCCGTAGAACACGGCGACCGAAGCCCCCGAGGCGGGGGCGACGACGTCCCAGTTGATGAGCGTTTGCTGCCAGGTGCCCATGATGAACAGCACGATGGCGTAGATGACGAGGCTGTGGCTCAGAATGAAGCACAGCTTCTTGCCCCACAGCGGCAGGCGCCGCACCAGCGCGTCGACGCCGAGATGGCCGCGCTCGCGCAGGGCGACGATGGAGCCGAGGAAGGTCAGCCAGACGAACATCCAGCGGGAGACCTCTTCCGACAGGGTGATGCCGGAGTTGAAGCCGTAGCGCAGCACCACATTGCCGAACACCAGCACCACCATGCCGGCAAGCAGCAGGGCGCAGAGGATCTTCAGCAGGGTGAAGTAGGCATCCACGAGCCGGGACATCCGCGTCTCCATTGGGCGTCGTTGTGAAGCGCCGGGCTATATGCAGCCGGCCCCGCCGCCGCTCCCGGGAGGAGGGAGAGAAGCGGCGGCGGGTCGGGTCACGGGCGCCTTAGCCGCCGGCGGCCGCCATCAGGCGACGAAACGCGCCGGCGGCAGGGGCTCACTGCGAAGCGGCGATGGAATCCTGCGCCTGCTTCACCAGGTCAGCGCCGAGGGTCTCGCTGTATTTGGCGATCACCGGCTGCAGCTTGGCCTTCAGCTCGGCGAGCTGGGCCGGGGTCGGTTCGTTGATCTGCATGCCGCGCGCCTTCAGCTCGGCGATGATCTTCGCGTCCTCGGCGCGGCTGACCTGGCGCTGGTACACCTTCGCCTCGTTGCAGCTGTCGACGAAGATCTTCTGCTCGGTGGGGGAGAGCTTGTCCCAGAGCTTCTTGCTCATCATCACCGCCCACGGCGAATAGGCGTGCTTGGTGACGCTGACATATTTCTGCACCTCGTTCAGCTTGTTGACGTAGATGATGCCGAACGGGTTTTCCTGGGCGTCGATCGCGCCCGATTCCAGCGCCGTGTAGACTTCCGGCCAGGGCATCGGGACGGCATTGGCGCCCAGCGTCTTGAAGGCTTCGATATAGACCGGGTTCTGCATTACCCGGATCTTCAGGCCGGAGACGTCCTCGGCGGTGTTGATCGGGCGCTTGCTGTTGGTGACGTTGCGGAATCCATTCTCGAAGAAGCACAGGCCGACGAGGTTCTTGTCCTGCAGCTTGGCGAGCAGCGCCTGGCCGACGGGGCCGTCGACGAGCGCGTCGGCCTGCTTCTCGTTGGCGAGCAGGAAGGGCAGGTCGAAGATCGCGTATTCCTTGACCAGGCCGACGATCGGTGCGGTCGAGGTGCCGACGATGTCCTGCACGCCCCCCTGGGTGGCGGAGATGGTCTGGGTTTCCGAGCCGAGCTGGGTGGCCGGATAGACCTTCATCTTGATCTTGCCGCCGCTCTTCTCGTCGACGAGCGCGACGAACTTGTTCGCGCCCTGGCCGAGCGGATGGGCCTCGAAGGTGCTGTAGCCGAATTTGAGCGTGCGCTCCTGCACATCGTCGGCGGCGTGGCCGGCGATGGGAGCGGCGATGAGCGCCAGGGCGAGCGCGGTGACGAAACGGGTGTTGGCGTGCATGGGCGTTCCTCGTGGTTGATGGCTTGGTGCGGACCGTTTTCCGGTTCTCGGCACGGCACGGGAGGCGGTGGGCCGCCTCCCGTAGGCATCGGCTGATACTGGCTGCGGTCAGGCGGCCTTCGGCGGGTTGCAGATCTCCTCGACCGAGCGCTGCACAGCCTTCGGGTCGAAGATGCGGTCCAGCCAGCCTTCCTTGAAGATCTGCGGCCGGGCCTGGTCGATGGCATAGAGCGCGCCGTCGGAGAACTTGCCCTCGGGGAACACTTCGAAGGCGATGGCGAGCTCGATGGTCAGGTGGCCGAGCAGGAAGTCGGTCGCCGCCTGGCGCGGCACGCCGCGGCGCACCGCCTCGTCGGTCGCCTCGCGCAAAGCGAGGCAGAGCGTGGCGCCGATGGTCTCGGCCAGCGCCGGCTCCATGATGGCGATCTGCTCGACGGTGCAGCGATGGGCGCGCATCACCGGCTTGTAGATGGTGCGGGCGATCTGCTCGCAGGCGGCGTAGTGCTCCTCCGGACCCTGCATCAGCGCGCAGACGATGTGCTGCTTGGCGTGCACGCCGCCGAAGAAGTCTTTCTTCGCCTCTGCCGTCACCTCGTCGTTGAAGATCGGCGGGTGGCAGGGATGGGTGACGAAATAGGTGACGTCGTCGCGCTTGGGCAGCTCGCCGGCATGGGGGGCGGCGGCGTCGAGCATGATGATCGCCGTGCCGGGCTTCACCTTCTCGATGAAGGTGTGGGCGATCTTGCCGATCATGCGGTCGGGCACCGCCATGAGAACGGCGTCGGCGTCGGCCAGCGCGTTGTCGCCGTCGACGCAGTCGATCCCGGTCTTCTCCTTCAGGCGGGCGCGACCGGCCTCGGTGGGCTCGACATGCATCACCTCATAGGGCGAGTCCTGCAGGTTGGTGGCGAGGCGGACGCCCATCTTTCCGCCGGCACCCAGCAAAGCGATCTTCTTCATGTCGAGCATGCTCCGTTGTCAGTTGCTGGCCGGGGCGCCGTGCTTGGCGGCCCAGAAGAAATCGGGTCGGCCCATCTGGCCGCCCTTGAAGGTGATCTCGAGCCCGTCATGGGCATCGTCGGCATAGGCGCGGCAGAGCGGCGAACCGGGCGCCAGCGGCGCCAGCGCGGTCACCGCGTAGATGCCGAGCGCCATGCCCGCGTGACCTGACGTGTCGCCGCCGGAAATGACGGCGCGCTTGAGGCCGGCGCTGCGCACCACCTCGTCGAGCACGCGTCCCAGGCCGTCGCCGATGCGGGCATTGACCTCGCCGACCGAGGCACTGGCGACGTCGATCGCGTGGGCGAGCGCCGGCACCGCCGGGTCGTCCGGCCCGCTCGCGGTGAAGACGAGCGGATCGTGGCCCTCGCCGAGCGCCCGCAAGGCGGCGGCAGCGCCGCGCGCGAGCTCCGCTTTCCACGCGGCGGCGTCGACGGCCCGCGTCGCGTCGAGGCGAATCTCCTCGAAACCGTGGCCGAGCGCATAGCGGATCTGGCCGGCGGTGATCGGCGAGCAGGAGCCGGAGACCACCGCGATGCGTTCGCGCTCCTCGACCCTTCCGCCTATCTCCGCTTCGGCGAGCAGGCCGGCACGGCGCCAATGGGCGACGAGCGCATATTCCAGCCCTTGCGAGCCGATGGCGAACAGGTGCTCGCCGCGATGCTCCCAGACGAGCCGCCCGGCTTCCGCCAGCGTGTCCTCGTCGAGCACGTCGAGGGCGACGATGCGGGCGCCGGCCGCGCGCTCGGCGGCGAGGCGGGCATCGGCCGTGCCGGCCTTCATGGACACAAGGTCCACGAGGCCGATCGGGATGCCTGTCTGACGCGCGAGGTGGAGGCGGACATCCGCCTCGTTCATCGGGGTGACGGGATGCTGCGCCATGACCGGATGGCGGTCGAGCCGATAGCCGGTGCCGTCGATGCCGGCGAAGAGGTTGCCGAAGGCCTGGTAGCGGGCGATGGCGGGCGCGCCGACCACCAGCGGATGCCAGGCGCCGCCGAGGATCGGCTCCGCCAGCTCGGCGGCACGTCCGATCGAGCCGACATGCGGGGCGGAATCGAAGGTGGAGCAGACCTTGTAGTGGCTGATGGGAGCCTTCAACGACGCCAGAAGCTCGAACAACGGCGGCAGGTGCTCTTCCATCCACGCCGGAGGCTGGGAGCGGGCCACGCCGGCGATGCCGAGCGCGCGCACGTCATTGAAGCGCGCGAGCTGGGCCGGCTTGGGGGCGCCGAGGAACAGCACCGTGTGCAGCCCGGCAAAGCTCAGCACCTCCATCACCGCCGACGAGCCGGTGTAGTCGTCGCCGTAGAAGGCGACGAGCGGGCCGTCCGGCAGCGTGTGATCGAGGGCGGGAGCGGATGCGCTCATGCCGCATAGGTCTCCAGGGCCCGGGCGAGAGCGGTGTGGTCGCGGGCGTAGTCGG
Source organism: Xanthobacteraceae bacterium (assembly GCA_029239875.1). Classification (GTDB taxonomy): domain Bacteria; phylum Pseudomonadota; class Alphaproteobacteria; order Rhizobiales; family Xanthobacteraceae; genus Ancylobacter. The sequence goes on from JARBUD010000030.1 coordinate 34,268, forward strand.
CGAGCGGCACGCGGGCCATGGCCGCCTCCCACGCCTGCTTGAGCGAGGCGACGCCCGCCGCCGGGCCGTCGGGATGGGCCATGATGCCGCCGCCGGCCGCGAAGATCAGGTCCGGCGAGCCGAGCGCGGCATAGGTGCCCGGCGCCTGCTTGGCCGACTGGCCGGAGGAGAAGACCGGCATGGCGATGCACGGCTTGTCCTCGAACAGCGGAGTCAGGCATTCGCGCGCCGAGGCGATGACGCTGTCGTCGGCTTCCGAGAACTTGTTGGAGAGCCCGTTGACGTGCATGTGGTCGGCGCCGGCCAGCCGCCAGATCTTCTGCCAGGCGACATAGGACCAGCCGAGCATCGGCGCGCGGGAGAGATAGCCCCAGCCATTGCGATGGGCGTGGATCGGCAGCTGGGTGAAGCGGCCGAGCTCCACCATGCCGACGAGGCCGACCGAGTTGAGGCTCGCCATCACGCAGGTGCCGCCGTGCTGCAGCACCACGTCGTGGCGCCGGCGCATCTGGTCGAGTTCGCCGGTGATGTTGAAGGCGAACATCACCTTGCGGCCGGTGCGGTCGGCATGGTCGTTGATGACGCGCATCACCGCCCGCACCCGCTCCTCGAACGGGCAATGCGGGCCGTCGGACTGCAATTCGTCGTCCTTGACGAAGTCGATGCCGCCTTCGGCGAGGAGCCCGACGAGGTCGGCGGTCTCCTGCGGGCCGAAGCCGACGCTCGGCTTGACGATGGTGCCGATGAGCGGCCGCCCCTCCACGCCCGCGAGGTGGCGCGTGCCGGCGACGCCGAATTTTGGCCCGCCATAGGCGTCGGCAAAGGCGTGCGGCAGGCGGATGTCCAGGAGGCGGAGGCCGGAGAACTGCTTGAGCTCGAACAGGTTGCCGGCGACGGTCGCCATGAGGTTCGGCAGCGACGGGCCGAGATTGTCGAGCGGCCAGGAGAGGGTGACGCGGGCGCGGCGGATCGGCGCTTCTCCCTTCGGACGGCCGGCCCCCGGCAACGACAGCGCCTCGACGGTGTCGATCACCTCCAGCGCCTTGATGCGGGCGGCGGAGCGCTCCTTCAGCTCGGGCGTCTCGCCCGGCACCGGCACGAAGGTCCCGCTCGACTGCTCGCCGGCCATAGCCTCGGCGGCGGAGCGCGGGTCATAGGCGGTTTCGATGAGGTAGTCGGCCTCGATGCGTGACAACGGGGGCATGCGGTCGTCCTGTCTCGGCACGGGACACCGCCAACCCGCCGGTCACGACGGAGCCCAGGCATCTCGGTGCGTTCCTCGCGGTGAGTCTGTGCTCACTCGTCTATTGATATAGTGATTATACCAGTTGCGCGGACATGACAAGGGAGCGGCGGGGCGCGTTCTCGCCCCGGCGCTTATCTGGCCTGTGGCCTATCGCCTGCCTTGGGTCGTCTACGGCGCGTAGCGGGTGAAGACGAAGTCGTGGCCCTTCGCCAGCGCCTCGTGGCAGCCCCAGCAGGTCTCGTGCTGAGCCTTGTCGACGGGAACGCCGTTCACGAAGCGGCCGAAGCCCCAGCCGCCGGTGGCGGCATAGCGGCGCGAATCCTTCACCATGACCTGCACGGTCGTCGCCGCGCCCGGAACCGTCGCCGGCCCGAACTCGGGTGAGGGCTTCTGCTTCCAGGCGAGCTTCACCAGCACGGTGCCGTCCGGGAACGGCAGCGTGCCAGATCGATAGGCGTCGAGCGCGGTCTGGTTGCCGACGACCGCGCGCAGTTCGTCGAGCGGCGCGGCCTCGATCGCTGGCGCGATCAGCTCCCAGCTCCGGTAGCCGCCCGGCAGCGTCACGCCGTAGATCGGCGAGGCATCCGGCGGCGTGTCGCCGGCGGCACGGCTCGCCGCCGACAAGGCCAACGGCGTCGCGACGGCGACGAGGCCGGCAAGTGCGTAGAGGCGTTTCATGCGCGCTCGCCTCAGGCCCGGTCCACGTCCACGATCGCCTTGGCGAAGGCCTCCGGCGCCTCCTGCGGCAGGTTGTGGCCGATGCCGCCGGTGATCAGCCGGAACTCGTATTTGCCGGTGAACTTCTTCGCATAGGCTTCCGGCGGCGGATGCGGCGCCCCGTTGGCGTCGCCTTCCATGGTGATGGTGGGAACGCCGATGGTCGGCAGGGTCGCGAGCTTGCGTTCCAGCTCGTCATACTTCGCCTGGCCGGGGGCGAGCCCGAGCCGCCAGCGATAATTGTCGATGCTGATGGCGACATGATCGGGATTGTCGAGGGCGGCGGCCGAACGGTCGAAGGTGGCATTGTCGAACGCCCATTTCGGCGAGGCCAGCTCCCAGATCAGCCGGGCGAAGTCATGGGTGTACTGGCGGTAGCCCTTCACGCCCCGTTCGGTGGCGAAATAGTACTGGTACCACCACTGCAGCTCCGCCTTGGGCGGGAGCGGGTTGCGGTTCGCCTCCTGGCTTCCGATCAGGTACCCGCTGACCGACACCATGGCCTTGCAGCGCTCGGGCCACAGCGCGGCCACGATGTTGACGGTGCGCGCACCCCAGTCGAATCCGCCGAGCACGGCGCGATCGATCTTCAGCGCGTCCATGAAGGCGATGGTGTCGACGGCGAGCGCCGCCTGCTGGGCATTGCGCGGCGAGGCTTCCGATAGGAAGCGCGTGCCGCCATAGCCGCGCAGATAGGGCACGAGCACGCGGTAGCCCTGCGCGGCGAGGATGGGTGCGACGTCGACATAGGCGTGGATGTCGTAGGGCCAGCCGTGCAGCAGAAGCACGGGCGGCCCGTCGGCAGGCCCGTCTTCGGCATAGGCGACGTCGAGCTCGCCGGCGCGGACGTGCTTGAGCGTGGAAAAGCTCGTGTGCGTGCCGCGGCCGGCCGCCGCAGGCGGCGACGAGCCGGGCCCACCCGTGTTCGACTCGGCCGAGGCCACGGCGCCGAAGGGAATGGCGGCCAATCCCAGGGCGGTGACGCCGAGGATGCCGCGCCGCTGCCGATCGATCTCGTTGGTCATACATGAACTCCCGCGTAGTGACGCGCAGCATGACGCTGCGCCCTATCCGATCGGTCGAACCGGATCGGACTTCGAAAGCCGCCTAAGCTTTCGTCAGGAGTTCACAGTCCGATAGAAGCCGCCGGGTGGGTGTCGCGAACGCACGGGTGGGTTCACGTGGAGCGGCCAATTCGACAGGTGCGTGCGGGATCGCAACGGGATCACCGGCCGCCGTGGAGCGTACCGCTATCGCGACGGCCGCGAGGACGTCCAGTAGGTGCCTTCCAGCGGAAAAGGCTGGAAGCGGTCATGCAGCCGGCTCAGCAGGCCCTCCGGGTCGAGGTCGGCGAAGAGCTGGGGATGCAGCCATTTGGCGAAGGCCTGCAGGGCCGCGACATTGAAGGGCGAGTTGTAGAAATGGTGCCAGACGGCGAAGGCCCGGCCTTGCTTCACTGCCGACAGCTCGGCGATGCCGACGCGCGCCAGCGCACGCGATAGGCTCTCCCTCGCCTGCTCATGCGACACGTCGGGCCCGAGCGCGATCCAGGCGCTGTCGGGCGGGCTCGCCGCGCTGCCGATAGCGGTGCCGACATAGATGTCGGGCTGGTTGGTGAGCAGATATTCGAGGCTCACCGTCCCCGCCTCGCCGGCTATGACGTCGCCGGCGAGGTTGGTTCCGCCGGCGGCGGTGACGAAGTCGCCCATCATGCCACCCACCATGGTCTCGCAGCAGCCCATCAGCCCGACCCGGCTTTCGATGAACACGCGCGGCGCCGGCGGGCGGTGTCGCGCTAGTCGCTCGCGCACGGCGTCATGCGCGGCGCGCCATTCCGCGAGGAAGGCGGCGGCTTCTTCCTTCCGGTCCAGTACCTCGCCGAGCAGTTCGATGCTCTTCGGCGTGTTGACGAGCGGATCGTTGCGGAAGTCGATGAAGACGACGGCGACGCCGGCCTGTTCCAGCACCTCGATCACCCGCGCATTGCGCGCGCCGGGGCCGTGGCCGTCGACGCCGAAGATCGCGACCTCTGCGCGCAGCGACAGCGCCCGCTCCAGGCTGAACGTGTCCTGCGAGGCGCGTCCGAAGCGGGGGATGTCGGCGACGCGGGGAAAGCGGGCGCGAAAGCGCCCATAGGTCGCCGGATCGACCTGCTCGTAATCGCCCATCATGCCGACGATGCGGCGCGTGGGATCCTCCCGGTCGAGGATGGCGAGGGCCGGGATGTAGCGGCCCTCGCCGATGATGAGGCGCTCGATTCGGTCCGGCAGCGTGACCGTGCGGCCCGCGAGGTCGACGACCTGCCGGGCCATCGCCAGGGACGGGCAGATCGCGACGAACAGGACGGCGAGCGCGAGCCGCATCGGCCGGTCAGAACTTGGCCGAAGCGGTCACGATGAAGGAGCGGCCGGGCTGATAGAGCGGCGTCACGTCGGCGATATCCTGGCCGTAGGTGCCGCGGCTCGCATAGGTCTCGTCGAACAGGTTGTTGACGTCGAGGCGCAGCATCAGGTTCGGCGCGTTCACCGGACGGTACTCGGCATAGATGTTCACCACCGTGTAGCCGGGGATGGTGTTGGTCAGGGTCTCGCCGTCCGGCAGCAGTCCCGGCACGTCGTCCATCTCCAGCGCCACCTCGACATTGCCGCCGATGGTCAGCCCCCATTCGGGGATGCGGTGCGCGGCGACGAAGGTGACGATCTGGCCGACCGGAGTGGCGAGGTAGTTGCCGGTGTCGGAATCGGCCGGCGCGCCGTCGATGTCGACGTCGATGTCCGCGTACTTCACACGGACGAAGCCGGTCTCCCACTCATAGCCGGCGCCGATCTCGAAGCCGCGCGATTCGATGTCGCGCGCCCGGATCGCGCCGAACACCCGGTTGCTGTAGGTGACGACGCGGGCATTCTCGATGTCGGTCTGGAAGATGCTGCCTTCCAGCGTGAAGCCGTTATAGGTCGCCTTCAGCCCAGCCATGGCGTTGTTCGAGGTGACCGGCTCCGGGCCTTCGTCATAGTCCCAGTCGGGATTCATGTAGAAGTTCTCGGCCAGCGGGATGCCGGCCCAGACATGCGAGAAGCCGGCCTTGGCGACGAGGAAGTCGGGGATCAGGTCGTACTCGCCGGAGACGTTGCCGCTCAGCCCGGCATTGTCCCATTCCTCGCCCGTGGTCCCGGTGAACCATTGATTGTCGGCGCGCCCGCCGAAGGACAGGCGCGTGCGCTCCCACGGCTCCAGCCGCGCCTGCGCGTAGAGGCCGACATTGGTCGCCTTCTCCACGGCGGCGTCATAGGGATCGAACAGCTCGGCGCTGTCATTGTAGAAGTCGACGCCGGCGATGACGTTGCCGATGGCAAGCGCGAACTTGTTCTCGAACTTGCCGTTGAAGCTGTCGGTCTTGCCGGACGCCGTATAGGGCGTCGGCAGGCCGGAGCGCGCGTTGATGTAGGTCAGCTTGGAGATTTCCGTCGCGCTGTAGGCCACCACCAGCTTCGGATCCCACCAGCCTTCCGGGGTGGCATCGGTATAGGTGAACACCGTGTTCTGGCGCTCGATGTCGTAGGGCGTCACGTCCGGTTCCCACGGCCGCCCACCGGGGAACTCCGTGCCGTTGGCGCGATAGGGGCGCGGGGCATCGTCGTTCACCTGCTCGTAGCTGATGGCGAAGCGGTCGCCGGTCGGCGCCGTATAGGAGACCTTGCCGATGCCGTTGAGCAGGTTGGTGCTGGTGCCGAGCACCACGTCGCCATTGCCGGCCTCGAACTGGTCGCCCTGGCCGATGTTGAAATAGCCCAGCGTCTCGAAGCCGCCCTGGCGGGCATAGCCGGTCATGTTGGCGAGCGAGGTGTCGCCGTTGAAGTTGAAGGAGTACTTGCCGATGCCGCCCCAGCCGTCGGCGTCGAGGAAGTCGCGCGCGTCCTTGGTCTCGTAGGCGATGGTGCCGGCGAGCGCGCCGGGACCGGCATCGGCGGGCGCCACGCCCGCATCGACCCGCACCGCCTTGAGCACACCGGGATCGATCAGGTTGGTGCCCATGTGATGGAACACCTTGTTGTTCTGCCGGCTGCCGTCAATGGTCACGGCGAGGTTGGTCTCCTCGATGCCGTGGACATAGACCTTCTGCGACATCGGGATGGATGAGCCGACCTCGATGCCCGGCTGCTCGCGGAACACGTCAGCGAGGTTCTGCGGGTTGAGCCGCTCCAGCGCCTGCGGGCCGATCACCGTCTCGGCGACGCCGCCCCGGCCGATGTCCTCGCCGGCGACGGAGATGGTCTCCAGCAACTCGCCTTCGACCGCGCCGCCCGCATCGCCGCCCACCGGCGCGATCTGGCCGACGACGGCGGTGCCTTCGCCGGTAATGCGGAACGCGATGCCGGTGCCGGCGAGCATCTGGGCGAGCGCCTGCTGGGGCGTGTAGCTGCCCTGCACCGGGCGCGAGGTGACGCCCTGCGACGTCGCCGAGGCCAGCGTCACCTGAAGGCCGGACTGGCGGCCGAAGGCGTTGAGCGCGCTGGCCAGCGGCTGCGCCGGTATGTTGAAGGCGCGGGCGGCGGCCGCCGTCGGCGCGGGGGCCGCGGTCTGCGCGAGGCCCTGCGAGAGGCCGGCGAGCAGGACCAGCGCCGTCGTCGCCATCAGGCGCAGGGCACGCCGGCTGGTCGCCGAGCGCGCGGCGGAAATGTCGGCAGGGCGCATCGGCGCGCTCATCGTCTGGACTCCCCAGTTGTTCATGTGCGTTCCGCGAACGCATCCCCGGGTGCCAGACGATCGAGGCCGGCGGTTTTTTCATCCCGCCGCGCAGATTTCGTCAGAAGCGCGAGAGCACGCGCATATAGGGCGAGATTTCCCGCATCCGGCCGCCATGCGGCTCCACCAGCGCGCGCAGTGCCCGGTCGGGATCGGCGAGGTCGTAGAGCCCGGTGACGCGCCTTGCGGCGAGCGCGCCGTCCGGCACCGCGATCCAGGCGCGGTGGTAGCGCTGGAGCTGCTCGACCACGTCGGCGATGGTGGCGTCCTGCACGAAGAGCCGCCCCTCGCGCCAGGTCCCGATGTCCTGCGGCGCGATCTCGCCGCGCGTCAGCCGGCCCGTCTCCAGATCGACGAGGGCGCTCTGGCCCGGCGCGAGCCGCGCCTGCGCCTCGGCATGGCCGGGATAGTCGAGGTCGACCGAGCCCTCGGCCAGCTCGACTGTCGTGTCGGCCGAGGACAGGCGGACATTGAAGCTGGTGCCGAGCACGCGGACGTCGACGCCGCCGGCATCGACAACGAAGGGCCGCGCCGGATCCGGCCGGACGTCGAAGAACGCCTCGCCCTGCAGCAGCTGCACCATGCGCCGGTCCGCCGCCATGTCGACGGCGATGGCGCTGTCGGCGCCGAGCGCGATCCGCGTGCCGTCGTCCAGCGTGATGGCACGGCTCGTGCCGGTCGAGGTGCGGTAGTCGGCTTCGATCAGCAGCAGGAGAGCGGGGTAGGCGAGGAACGCGACGAGGCACGCGGCCAGCGCCACTGTGGCGGCGAGCAGCCGCCCGCGGCGCGGGTGTGCGACGGCGGGAATTGGCCGCGCGACACTCTCCACGTCATTCTGCGGATCGAAATGAACCGGCGGCACCTCGCCGATCAGCTCCCAGGAGCGCGCGACGCCGGCGAAGGCGCGGCGGTTGTCCTCGCTTTCGTCCAGCCAGTCCTCGAAGGCGCGAGCGAGCGCGGCATCGGCGGGTGCCGAGCGAACGCGCATCAGCCAGTCGGCCGCGACCTCGTGCAGGGAGAGTGCTCTTTCGTCAGTCAAGACGCGCCATTGCCGTTCACTGGCCGCTCCCACACGGGAAGCGGCACCTTCACCACGCAGCAGAAGACGATCTGCCGGGCGCTAGTTTTCATGTCGGAGCCCGATTGTCATCCGCCCGCGCGGTCGAGTTCCTCGGCGAGGCGCGCCATCGCCGCGCGGACATGGCGGTGCGCCGTGGCGACGGAGAGGCCGAGCCGTGCGGCGATCTCCTCCAGCGTCGCACCGCCGAGCCGGTACATTTCCAGCGCGGCGCGCTGCTCGGCGGGCAGGGCGTCCAGCGCCCGCGCGACCAGCCTCAGCTCCTCGCGGTGCAGGGCATGCTGCTCCGGCGACGCCTGCCGCGCAGGCTGCGCCCAGTCCGGCGGTTCGGCCGTATGTGCCCGCGCTTCCACCCGCCGCCGCTTCAGGACGTCGAGGGCGAGGTTGCGGACGATGCGGTAGAGATAGCCGACGCCGCGCTCGCCATCGGCGCCTATCGGAGAGAACTTGATGAAGGCGTCATGCACCACGTCCTCGGCGGCCTCGCGGGAGCCGAGGATGGGCGTCGCATAGGCGACCAGCGCGGATCGATGCGCCGCGTAGAGTCCCGACCAGTCTTTCCGTGCCATGCCGGCGATGTTGACGCTGGGTTATGCTGAAAGCTGAATAGCGGGAAGAATTTTTCTGTGCAATAACAATGATTTAGAAGATATCCAAGGTAGTCGGCGCACGGTCGGCGGACGCGGGCGGCCGTCCCGGTTGAAAAGATCCCCTCCGTCGATGCCGACAGCACGCCCGCTTATGGGTAAGCTGGCGGCGGCTGCGAAGGGGAACGGGACAGATGACGGCTGGGCGGACGATGTCGGGGCGCAGGAATCCGAGCCGGTTCTGCACGAGTGTCGCGGTGCTCGCCGCGGGCCTCCTTCTGGCCGGATGCGGGCAGGAGACCGAGGCTGAGGCGCCGCAGCCGCGGCCGGTGCGCGTCGTCACCGTCGAGAAGGGCCAGGGTGGGCAGGCCGTCACCTTCACCGGACAGGTGCAGGCGCAGGACGAGGCCGCCCTTTCCTTCCGCGTGGCCGGCCGGATGATCGAGCGCAGTGCCAATGTCGGCGACCAGGTGAAGGCCGGGCAGGTCGTCGCCCGGCTCGATCCGCAGAACGCGCTGAACACGCTGCGCTCGGCGCGGGCGGCGGTCGCCGCGGCGGAGAGCCAGCTCGTCACCGCCGCCAACACCTTCGACCGGCAGGAGCGGCTGCTCGCCAACGGCTTCACCACCCAGGCCAACCACGACGCCGCCCGCACCGCCCTGCAGGCGGCGCAATCGGGGCTCGACGATGCCGAGGCGCAGCTGAAGATCGCCGAGGACAATGTCGGCTACACCGATCTGGTCGTCGACGCCTCCGGCACGGTGACGGCGCGCGGCGCCGAGCCGGGCGAGGTGGTGCAGGCCGGGCAGATGATCCTGCAGCTCGCCCGCAAGGGCGGGCGCGACGCCGTGTTCGACGTGCCGGCGAACATATTGCGCGCCACCCCGACCGACCTCGTCGTCACCGTGGCGCTCAGCGACGACCCGAACGTCACCGCCACCGGCCGCGTGCGCGAGGTGGCGCCGCAGGCCGACCCGGTGACCCGGACCTTCCGCGTGCGTGTCGGCCTCGACAATCCGCCGGAGGCGATGCGGCTCGGCTCCACCGTGGTCGGGCGGGGGCGGATCGCCAATGATCCGGTGATCGAGATCCCCGCCTCGGCGCTCACCGCGGTCAACGGCGAGCCGGCGGTCTGGGTGGTCGATCCCGCGAACCAGACGGTGGCGCTGCGCAACATCCAGGTGGCGAGCTTCTCGCCGGCGAATGTCGGCGTCGCCTCGGGGCTCACCGCCGGCGAGGTGGTGGTGACCGCCGGCGTGCAGGCCCTGCATCCCGGCCAGAAGGTCCGCCTGCTCGGCGCGGGGTCGTGATGCGCTTCAACCTCTCCGAATGGGCGGTGCGCGAGCGCTCGCTGATCGTCTTCTTCATGATCGCGGTGGTCGGCGCGGGGCTGTTCGCCTATAGCCGCCTCGGCCGGGCGGAGGACCCGTCCTTCATCATCAAGACCATGGTGGTGCAGGCGGCGTGGCCGGGCGCCAGCATCGAGGACACGCTGCAGCAGGTGACCGAGCGGCTGGAGCGCACGCTGCAGGAGACGCCGCACCTCGACAATATCCGCAGCTACACCAAGCCGGGCGTTACCACGATCTTCGTCGCCCTCAAGGGCAGCACGACCGCCGCCGAGGTGCCGGACACCTGGTACCATGTGCGCAAGAGCATAGGTGACATGGCGCATACGCTGCCGCGCGGCGTGGTGGGGCCAGGCTTCAACGACGAGTTCGGCGACACGTTCGGCCTGATCTCCGGCTTCACCGCCGACGGCTTCACCCATCGCGAGCTGCGCGACTATGTCGAGGCGGCGCGCTCGAAGCTGCTGCACGTGCCCGATGTCGCCAAGATCGAGCTCTTGGGCGAACAGGACGAGCAGATCTTCGTCGAGTTCTCGATGCAGGAGCTGGCCAATCTCGGCATCGACCGCTCCGCCCTCGTCGCGGCCCTGCGGGCGCAGAACGTGGTGCAGCCTTCCGGCACCATCCAGACCGGCGACGAGAAGCTCGCCATCGACGTCACCGGCGCCTTCGGCTCCGAGCAGGACATCGCCAACATCAATTTCGCCGTGGGCGGGCGCATGCTGCGGCTCGCCGACATCGCCACGGTGCGGCGCGGCTTCGTCGACCCGCCGCGACCGCTGTTCCGCGTCGGCGGGGAGCCCGCCATCGGCCTCGCCATCGCCATGCGCGAGGGCGGCGACATCCTCCAGCTCGGCCGGAACGTCGATGCGGCGATGGCCGAGATCACCGCCGAGTTGCCCATCGGCATCGAACCGCACCGGGTGGCGGACCAGGCGGTGACCGTGCGCGGCGCGATCTCCGAATTCATGGAATCGCTCTGGCAGGCGATCCTCATCATCCTGGCGGTGAGCTTCGTCGCGCTCGGCGTGCGGGCCGGGCTGATGGTGGCGCTGACCATCCCGCTGACGCTGGCGGGCGTGTTCGCCATCATGTGGCTGCTCAACATCGACATGCAGCGCATCTCGCTCGGCGCGCTGATCATCGCGCTGGCGCTCATGGTCGACGATGCCATGACCACCACCGATGCCACGCTCGGCCGCCTCGCCGCCGGCGAGAAGAAGGAGGTGGCGGCGATCTACGCCTTCAAGACCTACGCCTTCGCCATGCTGGCGGGCACGCTGGTGACCATCGCCGGCTTCGTGCCGGTGGGCTTCGCCGCCTCCTCGGCGGGCGAATACACCTTCAGCCTGTTCGCGGTGGTGACCATCGCGCTGCTGGTGTCGTGGCTGGTGGCCGTGTTGTTCGCGCCGCTGATCGGCCTCCTCATCCTGAAAGTGCCTAAGAATGCCGGCAGCCCGCCCGGCCGGGTGATGCGTCTCTATCGTGGCTTCCTCTCTGCCGCGCTCACCGCCCGCTGGGTGACCATCGCGGTGACGCTGGCGCTGTTCGCCGCCGCCGTGCTGGCGCTGCCGCTGATCCCGCGGCAGTTCTTCCCCTCCTCCGACCGGCCCGAATTGCTGGTCGACCTGCAATTGCCGCAGAACGCCTCGATCTACGCCACCGAGCGGGCGATGCTGCGGCTCGACGCGGCGCTGAAGGGCGATCCGGACGTCGCACGCTGGAGCGGCTATGTCGGGCGTGGCGCCATCCGCTTCTACCTGCCGCTCAACGCGCAATTGCCGAACGATTTCTTCGGCCAGGCGGTGGTGGTCGCCAAGGACGTCGCCGCGCGCGAACGCCTGCACGCCAAGCTGGTCAAGCTGCTCGCCGACGAGTTCCCGAGCGTGGTCAGCCGCGTCTCGCCGCTCGAGCTCGGCCCGCCGGTCGGCTGGCCGATCCAGTACCGGGTGATCGGGCCGGAGCTTTCCCAGGTCCGCGACATCGCCTTCAAGCTCGCCGAGGTGATGGCCGCGGACCCGCTGACGCGCACGGTGAACTATGACTGGATCGAGCCCGCGCGCGAGATCCGCATCCGCGTCGACCAGGACCAGGCGCGGCTGCTCGGCCTCTCCACCGAGGCCATCGGCACGGTGCTGAACACGGTGGTGACTGGCGCGCCGGTGACGCAGGTGCGCGACGACATCTACCTCGTCGACGTGGTGCTGCGCGCCACCGACGAACAGCGCGTCTCGCTCGACACGCTGCGCACCGTGCAGGTGCCGCTGCCCGGCGGACGCACCGTGCCGTTGAGCCAGTTCGCCAGCTTCGACTATGAGCAGACCTATCCGCTGGTCTGGCGTCGCGACCGCCTGCCGGCGCTGACCGTGCAGTCGGATATCGCCGAGGGCGAGCTGCCCGAGGCGGTGGTGGACCAGCTCAAGCCGAAGATCGAAGAGCTGGCGAAGACGCTGCCGGCCGGCTACCGCATCGAGACCGGCGGCACGGTGGAGGAGAGTGCCTCCTCGCTCGCCTCGGTGATGGCGGTGGTGCCGGTGATGCTGCTCATCATGTTCACCGTGCTGATGTTCCAGCTCCGCCGCTTCTCGCTGACCCTGCTCGTCATCAGCGTGGCGCCGCTGGGGCTGATCGGCGTGGTGCTGGCGCTGCTCGTCTCCAACAGGCCGCTCGGCTTCGTCGCCATTCTCGGCGTGCTGGCGCTGATCGGCATGATCATCAAGAACGCCGTCATCCTGATCGGCCAGATCGAGGCCGAGCGCGCCGCCGGCAAGGATGCGCGCACCGCGGTGACGGACGCCTCCTGCGCCCGCTTCACCCCGATCATGCTGACCGCGGTCTCCACCGTGCTGGGCATGATCCCGATCGCCCCGACGGTGTTCTGGGGGCCGATGGCCTTCGCCATCATGGGCGGGCTGCTGGTCGCGACGCTGCTGACGCTGATCTTCCTGCCGGCGCTCTATCTGGCGACCGCCGGCCGCGAGCGCGCCGCCGCTTAGTTCGGCGCGGTGGCCGAAGGCGCGGCTCCCAGCGGCGGCGGGCCGATGCGCTCGATCATGTAGTCGAAGAACGGGTTCGACGACATGCGCACCAGCGCGTCGAGATTGACGATCAGCGCCCCGCGCTCGCCGCGCACCGCCATCGCCCCGAGCTGAAGGCCGAAATTCTCGTTCGGGTCGGGATGCGAGCCATAGAGCGCGTCGCTCGGCGGGAACGGCAGGGCGACATGCGAGAGCGAATAGACGTCCGACGGATAGGAGAGGCCGAGCGGGCGCGAGGTCTCTTCCGTCGCGCCGGCGGCGATGGCGCGCTCCACCACCTGGTCGCTGCCGGCATCCTCGTTGGTGATCACCACGGTGCGGAAGTTGCGCGGCGCCGGAGGCAGCAGCCGCATCAGCGCGGCATAGGTGGTGGCACGCAAGAGCGGGCCGAGCTTGGTGTTGCGGTTGATGTCGAACAGCACCAGCTCGCTGCCGTTCGCCGGCAGCCGGCCGTAGAAGGCGTCGATGATGGCGCGGGTCGAGACGGTGAAGTCCATCACCGACTGGAAGGTCAGCGCCGGCGGCAGGTCGCCGAGCCGGCCGGCGCGCGCCCGCGCCGTGATCGAGGCCTGCAGCGCCTGCGTCAGCCGATGCGACTGCACCGCGCCGTTGACCGGGAAGCTGTTGTATTTGAACGGGTTGAACTCCGGCACGATGCCGAGCCAAGCCGTCTTCTCGAAGGCCGGGAGATAGGCCGGCAGCGCCGCCAGCCCGGCGAAGCGGGCGAAGCGGGTGATGCCGATCATCGGCGAGATCAGCACCAGCCGGGTCGGGCGGACGAGCTTGGTGTCGTCCAGCGCGTCCAGCGCGTATTTCAGCGCCAGCGCGCCACCATTGGAGAAGCCGACGATCTCCAGCTTCTTGCCCGGCGCGCGCGCCGCCGCCTCGCGCACCGCGAGCCGGGTCGCCGCCAGCCAATCCTCCCATTCGACCTCGGTCAGCCCCGCTGGCACCGTGCCGTGGCCGGGCAGGCGGATGGCGACGACGAGGAATCCGGCGTCGAGATAGCGCTGGGCGACATGGCGCAGGCTGTAGGGCGAATCCGTCAGCCCGTGCAGCAGCACCACGGCGCCTACGGGCTCGCCATCGGGGGCCAGCTCATAGGAGCGGTTCCAGTCGCGGGTGAGGTGCGGGGGATAGACGACGCTGCCGGAGAAGTAGCGGTTGGACGGGATGCGCTCGTCCTCGGGCAGCTTCTGCACCACCTCGCTTGTGACGTCGGCGAAGAGCTTGTCCTCGCGGGCGAGATAGCCGCGCCAGTCGGCGGCGTCGAGCTCTTCGACACCCATCTCATGCGGCACGAAGGTGTGCCAGGGCTCCAGCGGCGGGCCGTTCTGCACCGCCCAGATGCGCCCGCCGAGGAAGGCGAGGAAAAGCAGCAGCCCGAGAATGAGGGTCCAGCGGACCAACCTGCGCAGCCGGGCCAGCATGTCAGGCCACCGGCTCGGTGGGGATGGGCGGGAAAGGATTGGTGGCGCGCATGCTCATGATTCCCAACGCTTTTGCCAGACAATAGCCGGATAAGCAGGGGCGGTACATAACCGAGCCGCAGCCATCTGGCACTGTCTGCCGGCCGCCCGAGAAGGCCGCCAGTCCGGGTCCCGCGCGACCCGTCGTCGATCTCATGTCCGATCCAAAGCGCAGCGCGCGGGACAAAGGGGCTTGATCTTCTGCCGCGCATGATCATAGATAATATATGATACATCGTCGCTGCACGGCCTCGCCTGGCGGGGCCGGCCTGCGGCGGATGCGGCCGACGGCGTGATGAATTCGCGCTTCGCGGCGCCTGCGAGCGCCGCCAACAATAATCGTGGAACAGGAGGAGACCTGGATCGCTGGCGCAAGCCTGACCGCCCTCACGCAGCTGAAGCCGGTCCGGCAAGCGAGCACTCGATCCCAACTGCGTCGCGGCGGCTGCCGGGCGCCTCGGCCATCAGAAGTCGCGGAATGCGGCCGATCCGCCAGCCGGCGGAAAGTGGCGCATTCATCTGACCAACCGCGGGGCAACGGTCGCCTCGAACGATAATCTGGGAGGAGAAAGACATGGCAATTCGCATCTCTCACGCCGGTGCCGCCGCGATGGCGCTGACCCTCGGCCTCGCTGCGCCGGGCGCCGCGCTCGCCGAATGGCAGCCGGAGCGCCCGGTGGAACTCGTGGTCTCCGCCGGTCCGGGTGGCGGCTCGGACATCTTCACCCGCGTGGTGCAGGCGGCGCTCACCAAGAACGGCCTGGTGAAGACCCCGCTGCTCGTGGTCAACAAGCCCGGCGGCAGCGGCTCGGAAGCCTTCGCCTACGCTAAGGACAACCCGGACAGCGCCTACAAGATCTATTTCGGCACCCAGGACGCCTATGTCCTGCCGCTCACCACCAAGGTGAACTACGCCTATAGCGACCTGAAGCCGCTCGCGGCCATGGTGTCCGACGTCTTCATCCTGTGGTCCAACCCGAAGACCTCGGGCATCAACACGGCCAAGGATTTCATCGACAAGGCAAAGGCGGCGCCGGGCAAGGTCCGCGCGGCCGGCGCCAAGGCCAAGGATGCCGACGAGACCGTGGTGACGCTGATCGAGCGCGCCACCGGCACCGACATCGCCTACATCCCCTACAAGAGCGGCAGCGAGGCGGCGATCCAGGTCGCCGGCGGGCATATCGAGGCCAACACCAACAATCCGAGCGAGAGCCTTGAGCAGTGGAAGGCCGGCAACCAGAAGCCGCTCTGCGTCTTCACCAGCGAACGCCTCGCCGACAAGACCGTCATCGCCGACGGCATGAGCTGGGCCGACATCCCGACCTGCGTCGAGGCGGGCATCGACGTGAAGAACTTCCTCCAGCCGCGCACGGTGTGGATGGGCAAGGATGCGCCCGCCGAGGCCACCGCGTACTTCACCGACCTGATGAAGAAGGTCATGGAGACGCCGGAGTTCAAGGAATACGCGGCGCGCAACGTACAGATCGTCAAGTTCCAGGCCGGCGACGAGTACAAGGCGTTCCTCGACCAGCAGATCGCCAACTACAACGAGATCTACAAGGCGAATGGCTGGCTCCTCCCGAGCCAGTGACCGTTCGCCGGTGAGAACTCGCCCGTAAGGACTTGCGGGACGCGGGCCGCAACCCCGCGTCCCGCCTTCGTGGAGTGGTTGGCATGAACATCTCGCGCAATGCCATGGAAGTGGCGACTGCCCTGGTGACGGCGCTGGTCGGCGCCCTCATCTGCTACGGTGCGATGGAGAATGGCATCGGCTGGACCGAGAGCGGTCCCAAGCCCGGCTATTTCCCCTTCGGCATCGGCTGCCTGATCGTCGCCGGCAGCGTCGCCACGCTGGTCCAGGTCGGCTGGAAGAGCATGGCCGCCCGCCCCGCCGGCGAGGCCGACTCCCTCGTCCCCTTCATCGACGGGCAGGGCCTGCGCACGCTGGCGGCCTTCTTCCTGCCGATCGCCGTGATGACCGCCATCTCGTTCTGGCTCGGGCTCTATATCGGCATGGCGCTGTACATCTTCTACGCCATGCGTTTCGCCGCCGGTTTCCGCATCCATAACGCTCTGCTGACCGCGATCATCGTGGTCGCGGTCAACTTCGTCGTCTTCGAGAAGCTGTTCATGGTCCCGCTGCTCAAGGGGCCGATACTCGAATATTTCGGCATCTACTGAAGAAGAAAAGAAGAGAGGACGCGCGCCACGATGGGTAACTTCGGCCAGCTGATGGATGGCTTCGCCATCGCCCTCACCACCCAGCACGTCATGATCATGGTGCTGGGCGTCCTGCTCGGCCTCGTCGTCGGCGTGCTGCCGGGGCTGGGCGCCCCCAATGGCGTGTCGCTGCTGCTGCCGCTGACCTTCACCATGGACCCGATCTCGGCGATCATCCTGCTGACGTCGATGTATTGGGGCGCGCTGTTCGGCGGCTCGACCACCTCCATCCTGTTCAACATTCCCGGTGAGCCGTCATCGGTCGCCACCACCTTCGACGGCCATCCCATGGCCAAGCAGGGCGAGGCGGTGCGCGCGCTCACCCTCGCCTTCACCTCCGCCGGCATCGGCGCGCTGGTGGGCGTGCTGGTCATCACCCTGCTGTCGAGCTGGGTCGCGAACTTCGCCCTGCGCTTCGGCTCGCCCGAATATTTCGCCGTCTACTTCATGGCCTTCGCCAGCTTCATCGGCATGGCCGGCAGCTCGCCCTTCAAGACGCTGGTCTCGATCATGCTGGGCTTCGCCGTTGCGACGGTGGGCATGGACACGATCTCCGGCGAGGGCCGCCTCACCTTTGGCCTCGGCGAACTGTCGAACGGCATCTCCTTCCTCATCGTCGTCATCGGCCTGTTCGGCATCGGCGAGCTGCTGCTCACCATCGACGAGGGCTACAAGTTCGAGGGCGTGAAGGCCAAGCTCAAGCTCTCCACCATCTTCCGCACCCTCGCGGAGATGCCGCGCTACTGGGTGACGATCGTGCGCAGCGCGCTGATCGGCTGCTGGATGGGCATCACGCCCGGCGGACCGACCGCCGCCTCCTTCATGAGCTATGCGCTCGGCCGCCGCTTCTCCCGCCGCGGCAAGTATTTCGGCAAGGGCGAGCCGGAGGGCATCGTCGCGCCCGAGACCGCCGACCATTCCGCCGGCTCCTGCGCCCTGCTGCCCATGCTGGCGCTCGGCGTGCCCGGCTCGGCGACCGCCGCGGTGATGATGGGCGGCCTGATGATCTGGGGGCTCAACCCCGGCCCCATGCTGTTCTCCACCCGGCCGGACTTCGTCTGGGGCCTGATCGCCTCGATGTATGCCGGCAACCTCATCGCGGTCGTGCTGGTGCTCGCCACCGTGCCGCTCTTCGCCTTCATCCTGCGCGCGCCCTTCACCGTCGTCGGGCCGCTGATCGCGATCATCTGCGTGATCGGCGCCTACACGGTGGCGAACCACATGTTCGACATCTGGCTGGCGCTGATCTTCGGCATCGTCGGCTACGCCTTCAAGAAGCTCGACTACCCGCTCGCGCCCTTCGTGCTGGCGGTGGTGCTGGGCGACAAGGCGGAGGACGCCTTCCGCCAGTCGATGCTCTCCTCCGGCGGCTCGCTGAACATCTTCTTCGAGACGCCGCTGGTGGCGACGATGATGGCGATCGGCTTCCTGCTGCTGCTCCTCCCCTTCATCGGCCGCTTGTTCGGCGCGCTCCTCGGCAAGGGGAACGCGGCCGAGGCGCGCGACGGCCGGCCCGCCTGAGGCCGACGAGATCATCGGCGGCGGCCGCGCGCCGTCGTCCCACCTTGAACGAACGAGTGAGACATGTTCGGAGCCCTGCGCCTGCCCCACACCATCCTCTTCGGCAACGGCCAGCGCCATGCCATCGGCACGGCGGCGGCGCGCATCGGGCGGCGCGCCTTGGTGTGCACCGATGCGCGGCTCTCCCAGCTCGCCGAGTTCGCCGCCCTCATCGAGGACCTGAAGGCGCACGGCGTGGAATCGCGGGTCTATGACCGCACCATCGCCGACCTGCCGCTCGACTGCATCGACGACTGCGTGGCGAGCGTCGCCGACTTCAAGCCGGACGTCGTCATCGGCATCGGTGGCGGCAGCTGCATCGAC
The DNA here is from genome assembly GCA_029239875.1 of Xanthobacteraceae bacterium. GTDB lineage: Bacteria > Pseudomonadota > Alphaproteobacteria > Rhizobiales > Xanthobacteraceae > Ancylobacter. The sequence goes on from JARBUD010000030.1 coordinate 52,599, forward strand.
CTCGCCAAGGTGGTCTCGGTGCTGATCACCCATGGCGGCGAGGTCAGCAAGTACTATGGCGAGTTCGCCGTGCCCGGCCCGGTGGTGCCGCTCATCGCCGTGCCGACCACCTCGGGCACCGGCTCGGAAGTCACCCCGGTCGCGGTGGTGCTCGACAAGGCGCGCGGCTCCAAGATCGGCGTCGCCAGCCCCTACATCATCCCCTACATGGCGGTATGCGACCCCGAGCTGACCGTCAGCTGCCCGCGGGGGCTGACCGCCTGTTCCGGCGCCGACGCGCTCGCCCATGCGGTCGAGGCCTTCACCAGCAAGACCCGCCCGGCCGAGCCGCTGCTCACTGAGCAGCATGTCTTCATCGGCAAGAACCTGCTTTCCGACCATTTCGCCAAGCTGGCGGTGATCAACGTGTTCGCCTACCTCGCCCGCGCCTGCAGGGACGGCAGCGACATCGAGGCGCGCGAGGGGCTGATGCTGGCCTCGCTGGCGGCGGGCTGCGCCTTCGGCACCGCCGGCACGGCGGCGGCGCATGCGCTGCAATATCCGGTCGGCAACCTCACCCACACCTCGCATGGCGACGGCGTCGGTGCGCTGCTGCCCTTCGTGATGCAGTTCAACCGTTCGGCCAACCCCGAGGCCTTCGCGCAGCTTGCCGAGGTCGTCGGCCTCGGCAGCGCCTCAATGAACGTCGAGGCGCGCTCGCAACTCTTCATCGACGAGGTGGCGGAGCTTTTCGCCGAGATCGGCATCCCGCGCTCGCTGCAGGCGCTGGGCCTCGGCGAGGGCCATGAGAACGACGTCGCCGCCGGCGCGCTGAAGGCCGAGCGGCTGGTCAAGAACAACCCGCGCCCGCTCGACCTCGCGGCCATGCTCCACATCACCCAGGCGGCCTTCACCGGCCAGCGCGCCGCGCTGCGCGACCTCTGA
>JARBUD010000031.1 GCA_029239875.1 Xanthobacteraceae bacterium
GGATTTGTCGCACGGCGCTTGCCTTCGCGATGCGCCCGCGCGATTTGAAGGGCGAACATCAACGCTGGGAACATCATGGCCTCGCTTGACCCGCCCACCCAACGCTATCTCGACGCGCGCGGCCGCCGGCTGGACTATGCGGGCCGTACGTTGGTTATGGGCATCCTCAACGTGACGCCGGATTCCTTCTCCGACGGCGGGCGTAGCGCGGCGCTGGACGATGCCGTCGTCAACGCCCGGCGGATGGTGGCGGAGGGCGCCGACATCATCGACATCGGTGGGGAATCGACGCGGCCCGGCCATACGCCAGTGTCGGCCGAGGAAGAGCAGCGGCGCGTGCTGCCGGCGGTCGAGGCGCTGGCGGACCTGCCGGTGCCGATCTCCATCGACACCCAGAAGGCCGTGGTGGCCGAGGCCGCGCTGAAACGCGGCGCGGCCATCCTCAATGACATTTGGGGCCTGATGGGCGACCCGGAGATCGCGCGTGTCGCTGCAAGCTACGACGCCGGCGTGGTGGCGATGCACAACCGCTCCATCGTCGACGGCTCGGTGGACATCGTTGCCGACATCATCGGCTTCTTCGAGCAGTCGCTGGAGCGCGCGGCACGGGCGGGCATCCGTCCCGAGCGCATCAGCCTCGATCCCGGCATCGGCTTCGGCAAGACCTTCGAGCAGAACCTGAAGGCGCTGGCCTCGCTGCGGGAGTTCGGCCAGCTCGGCTTCCCGATCTTGCTCGGCACCTCCCGCAAGTCGCTGATCGGCAAGGTGATCGACACGGTGCCGGCCGAGCGCGTGCCGGGCACCATCGCCTCCAACGTCATCGGCATCATGGCCGGCTGCGCCATCATCCGCGTCCACGACGTCGCCGCCCATGTCCAGGCGGCGCGGGTGACGGAGGCGATCCTCCATGCCGCGTGAGGCGCCGCCCGAATTCTTCGTCCGCCGGCCGCGCAAGGTTGAGAAGCGCATCGCCTATCTCTGCCTCGGCTCCAATCTCGGCGACCGGGCCGGGACCATGGCCAAGGCGGTGGGGCTGATCGCCCGCACCGGGCTGAAGATCATCGCCCGTTCGTCGCTCTATGAGACGCCGCCCTGGGGCCCGGTGCCGCAGGGGCCGTATCTCAACATGGTGGTGGCGGTGGAGACCGAGCTCTCCGCACGCGAGCTGCTGAACATGCTGCTCGGTGTCGAGCATGCCTTCGGGCGCGACCGTACCCGGGAAGTGCGCTTCGGGCCGCGTACCATCGACATCGACATCCTGCTCTTCGGCGAGGACGTGATCGTCGAGCCGGATCTCGAGATCCCGCATCCGCGCATGATGCAGCGCGCCTTCGCGCTGATCCCGCTCGCCGAGCTGGTGCCGGACCTGAAGGTGCAGGGTGTGGCGATCCGCGACGCGCTGGAGACGCTCGACCGCAGCGGCATCGTCAAGGTCGAGCCGCAGCCGGTCGGTTACTGAGGGCCCGAATGCGAAAGGCGACGGATCGCTCCGCCGCCCTTTCCGTCGCCCCTCGGGTCAGGGACGGCTGCCGTCAGTTGCAGACCCGCACGTTGCGGTAATAGGGCTGGCCCCAGCCGTTGTAGAAGGTCTGCGGCTGGTACCAGCAGCGCGGCTGGTTATAGGCCTGCGCGGCGATGGCGCCGACAGCCAGGCCGCCGATGATGCCGGCGGCGACCGCAGCGCCGTTATTGCGGTAGCGCGGCGCGTAATAGTAACCGGGACCCCAGCCGGGTCCGCCCCAGCCATGGCCGCGCCCGCGCCAGCCGGCGTCGGCAGTCCCTGCAGAGGCGAGAATGGTGGCGCCCGCGAGAGCGAGCGCGGCGAGCTTGGTCGACTTGGCGAAGCGCATCATGACGTCCTCGGTAAACTCTGCTAGTCGCTCGCGGCCGGGATTGGCCGTTGATGGACGCAAAGCTAGCCTCGTGCGGCCGAACCCAAACTGAACCGGCTGTTGCAATAGGTTCATCAATCTGAACGCATTCCAGTCTGTCCGTTCATCCGGCGTTCAGCTGGGAATGAGGGAGCGCCGTCTTGCCGGACTACGATAGTGAAGGTCTCGTCTCCGCCTGGAGATTCGACGGCGCCGGCGGAGGGCGGCGGATCGGCTGGGACGAGATTCATACCGGATCGCTGGACGGGCAGGGCTTCGACTGGATCAACCTGCAGCAGCTCGACCACCGGCAGCATAGCGGCTGGCTGGCGGATGGGAGCGGGATCGACCATTCTATCATCGAGTCGCTGACGGCGGCGGAGACGCGGCCGCGATGCGCGCTGTTCGACAACGGCGCGTTTCTCAATCTGCGCGGCATCAACCTGATGCCCTACTCGCTGCCCGACGAGATGCATTCCATCCGGTTCTGGGTCGAGCCGCGCCGCATCGTCTCGGTGCGCAAGCGCTCGCTCTCGGCAGTGGCGGATTTCGAGGACGCCGTCGCCCGCGGGCGGGCGCCGCGCTCGCCGGGCGAGTTCATCGCCGACCTGTCCATGCGCCTCGTCGACCGGATGGATACGGTGATCACCGCGCTCGCCGAGCAGGCGGACGAATTGGAGGAACTGGTGCTGAGCGCCACGCTCTCCAACCTCAGCTCCAAGGTGTCGGAAGTGCGACGCGTCGCCATCATCCTACGCCGCTACATCGCCCCGCAGCGCGAGGCGCTGAACCATTTCTCGCTGGAGGATGCCGAATGGCTCTCCCCGCGCGACCGTAACCGGCTGCGCGAAGCGGCCGACCGGGTGACGCGGTTCGCCGAGGAGCTCGATTCCGTGCGCGACCGGGCGGCGGTGATCTACGATCAGATGGTGGAACGCCGTGCCGAGCAGATGAACCGCTCCATGCTGGTGCTGGCGGCGGTAACGGTCATCTTCGCCCCGCTGACGCTGATTACCGGCCTGATGGGCATGAATGTCGAAGGTATTCCCGGCTCGCAGGATCCGAACGGCTTCTGGGCCGTAACGGTGGTGGCGGCTCTTATGGGCGTCGGTCTCGTCGCTTGGCTGCGGATGATCCGCTGGCTGTAAATTCAAATTCCTGCGCGTTCGAAAGCGGCTCTTTTCTCGCGCCGGCGGCAGACTAGATTCGCTACCGGCGGATCGTCGTGCCTGTTGCGCCGACCGTCGGAGGAACTGCCATGAGGCGTTTTATCCTGTCCGGCCTTGGCGCGATGCTCGCAACGGCCCTCGGACTCGCGACGGCTGCACTCGCCCCGGCAAGTCCGGCGGCGGCCTATGAGTTCACCGGTACTTTTCCGGGCGGCAATTGCCGGCAGATGGCGGCCACGATTCCGGGCGCGCAGCTCTGGTACGGCCATTTCACCGGACGTCGTTACTCGCCCTGGAACTATAATTTCATCGAGGGCCGGACCGCCGATGGCTGCTTCCGCACCAAGGCGCAGTGCGACAACTGGCTCTACCAATGGCGTTCAGCCTGGCAGCTCGACTTCTGGAACGACTATTGCGTGAAGGGATGGCCGCCGGCGCCGCGCGGCTGGGCTCCGCGGACCATGGTCCCGAGTCCGAAATAGCAGAACGCCGCCGCCCAGCCGGGCGGCGGCTCGATGCACAGGTTCGGAAGGCGTCAGACGGCCTTGGAATAGAGCTCGGCGACGTATTCCCAGTTCACCAGGCTGTCGACGAAGGCCTTGAGGTAGTCCGGGCGGCGGTTGCGGTAGTCGATGTAGTAGGAGTGCTCCCACACGTCGACGCCGAGGATCGGGGTCGCGCCGTGGACGAGCGGGTTCTCGCCGTTCGGGGTCTTGGTGATGACGAGCTTGCCGTCCTTGACCGCGAGCCAGGCCCAGCCGGAACCGAACTGGGTGACGCCGGCCTGGGCGAAGTCTTCCTTGAACTTCTCGACCGAGCCGAGGTCCTCGACGATCTTCTTTTCCAGCTCGCCGGGGATGGCGCCGCCACCATTCGGCTTCATCCACTTCCAGAAGTGGATGTGGTTGTAGTGCTGGCCGGCATTGTTGAAGAGGCCGGCGTTCTTGCCGTAGGAGCCCTTGACGATCTCCTCCAGCGACTTGCCTTCCCACTCGGTGCCCTTGAGCAGGTTGTTGCCGTTGGTCACGTAAGCCTGGTGGTGCTTGTCGTGATGATATTCGAGCGTCTCGCGCGACATGAAGGGCGCGAGCGCGTCGTAGGCATAGGGAAGCTCGGGAAGCGTGAAGGACATCGAATCTGTCTCCGCGAAATGAAATCCGGCCGAACCCGGACGCGGGTACTTCCAAGGTGCGCGAGCACCGCGAAAGATCGGCGCTGATTAGATAGGTCGGTCTTGATCGGCGGACAACCGAAAGCATCGTGCGCGGCGGATTTCTTCCCCCGCCTTTGCACCGTCAAGGACATCTGCGGCGCGGCGCTTTCGTTGAAGCTGCACTAGACGTAAAGTCTCAGTGAAGAGGACCGGCCGCGAATCGGTCCGGCGGAGTTTCTTGATGGGTGCAATTGTCATCGGAATCGGCGTAGCGGTTGCCGCGCTTGGTATCGTCCTCGGCGCAATTGGATACGGTTCTGCGGAGACGACTTCCGGCGCGACCCTGATGACGGTGGGCAGCACGGGTTTTGTCGGCGGACTTCTGCTGTTGGCCCTCGGCTTCATTCTGAGGGTCTTGCGCGAGATCGCGGAGAAACTCGACGGCGCGGTGCATTTCGAGCCCTATGAAGAGGAAGCGGCGGCCGGACGGGCCGATGTCACCGCGCTCGTGATCGAGGCCGAGGAATTGATGCCGGCGCCGGCGCGCTTCCCCGAAGAGGCCAGGGCACCTGCCGAGCCGCAGCGCCCCGAGTCACGGGAGGAGCCGGCTGCGCCGGCGGGCGGGCTGCCTTCGTGGTTCCGCCGCCAGCGCGCCGAGGTCGAGCCGGAGCTCGAAGCGGAATCCGCGCCAGCACACGAGCCGGAGCCCGCCTTCGAGCAGCCGCCGTTCCGGCCCGCCTCCGAGCCGGCGCGGCCGGAACCTGCGCGACGCGAGCCGCCGCCCTTCCTGCGGCAGGGCGGGCCGGGGCCGGAACGTTCGGGGCTCGGCAACATCGAGGGGGAGCCGCGTTCTCCAGAGCCTCGTGTGCCCCGTCCGCGCGAAGAGCCCGAGCCGGAGCCGAGCGCCCCGCCGGCCTTCCTCAGCGAATCCGATCTGCTCGGCGAGGAACCCGAGGAGACGCCCGCCGAGCCGGAGGTGACGGTGCTGAAGTCGGGCACCATCGGCGGCATGAGCTACAAGCTGTTCTCGGACGGCTCCATCGAGGCCGACCTGCCGGACGGCACGCTGCGCTTCGCCTCGCTGCAGGATCTGCGCGAGCATGTCGCCGGCGGCGGGCGCGGCCAGAGCTAGGCAGTTCCGCTCCGAAAAGAAAAGGGCGCCGCGGGGCGCCCTTTTTTGTTCAACGGCCCGCGACGGCGAGCGCGAAGGCGTAGACCAGGGCGGTCTCCTCCAGCCGGTCGAAGCGGCCGGCGGCGCCCCCATGGCCCGCTTCCATATTGGTGCGCAGCAGCAGCGGCCGGTCGTCGGTCTTGAGCTCGCGCAGCCGGGCCACCCACTTCGCCGGCTCCCAATAGGTCACGCGCGGATCGGTCAGCCCGGCGAGGGCGAAGATCGCCGGATAGTCCTTTGCCGCGACGTTGTCGTAGGGCGAGTAGGCGCGGATGGTGGCGAAGGCTTCCGCATCCGTGATCGGGTTTCCCCATTCCGGCCATTCCGGCGGGGTGAGCGGCAGCGTGTCGTCGAGCATGGTGGAGAGCACGTCGACGAAGGGCACCTCGGCGACGATGCCGGCAAAGAGCTCCGGGTGCATATTGGCAACGGCGCCCATCAGCATGCCACCGGCCGAGCCGCCATGGGCGACGATGCGATCGCGAGCCACGACACGCTCGCTTGCCAGATACTCGGCGGCGGCGATGAAGTCGGAGAAGGTGTTGGTCTTCTTCGCCAGCTTGCCTTCGCGGTACCAGCGCCAGCCCTTCTCCGTGCCGCCGCGTATATGGGCGATGGCGTAGACGAAGCCGCGATCGACCAGCGAGAGCCGGGAGGTGGAGAAACTCGCCGGGATCGAGATGCCATAGGCGCCGTAGCCGTAGAGCAGGCAGGGCGCGCTGCCGTCGAGCGGCGTGTCCTTCGTGAAGAGCAGCGAGATGGGGACGAGTTCGCCGTCCGGCGCCGGCGCCATCAGCCGGCGGGTGACGTAGCGCTTCGGATCGTGGCCCGAGGGCACCTCCTGGCGCTTGCGCAGCACGCGGGCGCGGCTCGCCACGTCATAATCCCACACCTCGGACGGCGTGGTCATGGACGAGTAGGTGAAACGGATCTCGGTCTTGTCGAAGCCGTAGCCGGGATCGAAGCCGAGCGAATAGGCCTCCTCTGTGAAGGCGACGCTGTGCTCCGCGCCGTCGGCGAGAGCCTGCACGACGATGCGCGGCAGGCCATCCTCTCGTTCCAGCCTCACCAGATGGTCGCGGAAGACGCTCTGCGAGAGGATCAGCCGGCCGAGCTTGTGGGGGACGAGGTCGCGCCAGCCGGCACGGCCGGGCGAGGCCAGGGGCGCCGTGACGATCTTGAAGTCCTCGGCGCCGTCGGCATTGGTCTCGATGACCAGGCTTTCGATGTCATGCAGCGAGGGGTGATGCTCGACGCCATAGCGCAGGCCTGGCTCGCGCGGCTCGACGAGGACGGGCGTGGCGAGCGGCGCCTCGAGGTCGATCAGCCACACCTCGCTGGTGTCGTGGTCGCCGCAGGAGATCTGCCCGAAGCGGCCGGACTGCGTGCGGCCAAGCGAGACGAAGAAGCCCTTGTCCGGCTCCTCATAGATGAGGACATCCGTAGTCGGATCGGTGCCGAGGGCGTGGCGGTAGACGAAGCTCGGGCGATGCTCGGCGTCCCGGCGGATGTAATAGAGATAAGCGCCGTCGCCGCTCCACAGCACGTCGCCGGTAGTCTCGGTCACGAGGTCGGGCAGGTCGGCGCCGGCGGCGATGTCGCGGACGCGCAGCGTGTAATATTCCGAGCCCGCCTCGTCCGCCGTCCAGGCGTAGAAGCGGTGATCGGGGGATTGGCGGGCGTCGCCGAACTGGAAATAGGCCTTGCCTTCTGCGAGTGCGTCGCCGTCGAGCAGCACCGTCTCGCCGGCCACCGCGCCGGCCGGGCGGCGGCAGATCAGCGGATGCTGGCCGCCCTCGCGGAAGCGGGTGAAATAGGCGAAGGGGCCGTCCGTCGCCGGGACGGAGGCGTCGTCCTCCTTGATCCGAGCACGCATCTCCTTCACCAGCGCCTGCCGCAGCTCGGCATCCGGGGCGAACCACGCCTCGGCGGCGGCGTTCTCCGCTTCCAGGAAGGCGCGGATGTCCGGGGCCAGCACCGACGGATCGCGCATGACCTCGCGCCAATTGTCGGCGCGAAGCCAGGCATAGGGATCGCTCAACGTCTGCCCGTGGAAGCTGCGGACCAGCGGCGAATGGGCGGGGACCTGCCCGCCGGCGGCCTCGCTCCTCACGAGGCGGCGCCCTGAGCGGCCGGCTCGTCGGCCTTGAAGCTCATCGCCACGCCGTTCATGCAGTAGCGCATGCCGGTCGGGCGCGGTCCGTCCGGGAAGACATGGCCGAGATGGGCATCACAAGTGGCGCAGCGCACCTCGATGCGGTGCATGCCGTAGGAATGGTCGTGATATTCCGTGACCGCCTCGGCATCGACAGGCTGGAAGAAGCTCGGCCAGCCGGTGCCCGATTCGAACTTGGCGTCGGAGCGGAACAGCGGCGCACCGCAGCACACGCAGCTATAGGTCCCCGGCTCCTTCTGGGACAAATGCGGGCCGGAAAATGCACATTCGGTGCCGTGGCCACGGGTCACGCGATACTGCTCGGGGGTGAGGAGTGCGCGCCACTCCGCGTCGGTCTTCACCACCTTGGGTCGGCCGGACGTCTGGTTCATGGGAAATCCCTGAGGTTTTCCGCTGAGATAATCGCCGGCCCGCCTTCCGGCAAGTGTTGAGGTCGTTCACGAAGTCTTGGCTTCGCACGTGCAGCGGCGGTGCCGTGCATACAATGCGTCGACTTGACGGATTTGAGCTTTCGCAAACAAGGCGAGAGCCTGCCCCTCTTGGGGAAGGGAACGGAATTGCGTTCAATTTTGCTCGAAAAATCTTGTGATCGGCTCTTTCAAAGTCTATTTATCGTCACGTATCCGGAGTGGACTGAAGACGTGCGCAACGACATATCGTTGCGCACTGGGTGGATGCGAGAGGGCGCCTGCGAGCGGTGCTCAGGTTAATCGATTTCATTGAAGATTGTATCATGAGCGACACCAAGGACGCCGACAGCTATATCGAACTGGCCGCCGATATCGTCTCTGCCTATGTGAGCAATAATTCGGTCTCGGCCAATGATCTGACCGCTCTTCTTGGAGAGGTGCATGGCGCGTTGTGGCGCGTGGGCAAGGGCGAGGCCGAACCCGTCGCCGAGCCGGCTAAGCCGGCCGTGCCGATCAAGCGTTCCGTGGCGCCAGACTACATTATCTGCCTCGAGGACGGCAAGAAGTTCAAGTCCCTGAAGCGGCACCTGCGTACGCAGTACAACCTCACTCCGGAAGAATATCGCGAGAAGTGGGGCCTGCCCGCTGACTATCCGATGGTCGCGCCCAATTACGCGGCAGCGCGCTCGGCGCTCGCCAAGGAGATGGGCCTCGGCCAGCAGCGCCGCCGCGCGGCGCGTGGCTGAGGCAGCCGCCCCGACTTCGCGATAAGCCGGGGCCTCGACGGAATTTGCGGTCTGCTTGTCAGTCAGTGCGCGGCCGCAGATGCGGACGTGTCCGGGTGGCCGCCTCTCGATCGCCCTTCATGTCCTCCGCCTCGGCCATAAGCCGGCGCAACGCCGCATGGCGGACGGCGTCGTAGCCGACGCCGCAGTGGGCGGCGCGGCGTTCTGTTCGCAGCAGCCGCCTGAGCGCTGCCTGGTGCTCCTCCCGCGTCCGCCCCAGGAAGGGACGCAGCGCTGCCGCCCGCGCGGCGATGGTGTCGTTCGGTTCCTCGGTCCGTACCGCCTGGATGCGGCGTTTTCGATGATGCGATGACATGGACGCCCCCCGCCTGCCGGGAGTATCGGCGGGGTGGTCGGGGATGCGGATAAATTTCCTATCTAAGGGAATGAGTCCATGAGCGTGGTAGTGTGCCATCCAGTCGTAGCGCTGAGTTCATGATTTGTTCTTGATCGTTCGAGGGGTCGATAATAGGTTTAAATTCCTTTAAGGGAGTTTGCCTATGATCCAATCCCCCGAACTCGTTCAAGATCCGGCCGGCGCCGGGACGTGCCTCGTGGCCGCGCGGCTCGCGGCTGCTGCAGTGCAGGTGCCGCTCGACGATCTCCTGCATCCGCGCCGGCTCGACCGCCGTGGCTCTTCGGCGCGGGCGCTCGCCATGTACCTCGCCCATGTCGGGCTCGGCCTGTCGATGAGCCGGGTCGCGCGCGGCTTCGGCCGCCATCGCTCCACCGTCGCCTATGCGTGCCGAATGATCGAGGAACGGCGGGAGGTCGCCGGCTGGGACGACCGCGTGGCGGTCCTGGAGGATGAGGCGCGGGGAGCGCTGGCACAGGCAGGCAGCCATGGTTGAGCGCAGGCTGGACCGGATCGAGATCGAGATCGCCGGCGAGCGCAGCACCGTCGCCATCGACCTGGAGGAAAGCCCGCTCGGTTGGCTGGCACGGCGGCGTGGGCGCGATGGGCGCGCCTTCGTCTCGCCGGCCCAGCTCGTCGCCGGCGAGTGGCTGCGGGCCGATTTCACCCGCGCGCAGATGACGCCGCGGCTCACCGCTGACTGGGGGGCGGTGGCGCGCTCTTCGACGCGCGGCGCACCGGGGCTCACCATTCCTGAGGCGGCGCTCGCTGCCCGCCAGCGGCTGGCGCGCGCGCTGGAGGCGGCAGGGCCGGAGTTCTCCGGCCTGCTGATGGATGTGTGCTGTTTCCTCAAGGGGCTGGAGGCGGTCGAGCAGGAGCGCGGCTGGCCTGCCCGCACCGCCAAGGTGGTGCTGTCGCTGGCCCTCGACCGGCTCGCCCGGCACTACGGGCTGAGCGAGGCGGCGCAGGGGCCGGCGCGCTCGCGCACCCGCGTCTGGAAGGCGGAGGATCAGGCGCCCTGAGCGGCCTCGGTGAGCGTCCGGCGGGCATCGGCGCGGATGCGCTCGACCATGGAGCGCAGCCCGTTGGAGCGCTGCGGCGTGAGGTGGTCCTTAAGCCCGATGCGCTCGAACACGCCGGCCGGATCGGTGGCGACGATGTCGCGGGCGGCGCGGCCGGAATAGAGCGCGAGGAGGATGGCGATGAGGCCGCGCACGATATGGGCGTCGGAATCGCCGACGAAGGCCAGCCGCGGGCCATCGGCGTCGCGGCGCGTCTCGCTCACCAGCCAGACCTGGCTGGCGCAGCCCTGCACCTTGGTGCGGTCGCTGCGCTCCTCTTCCGGGAAGGGCGGCAAGGTGCGGCCCAGCTCGATGAGGTAGCGGTAGCGGTCGTCCCAATTGTCGAGGAGTTCGAAGTCCTCGATGATGCTGTCGATCTTTGCGGTCATAAGCGCCTCTCGCCTTCTGCATATAGGGGCGGCGGGGTGGCAGGCGCAATGCTTCGGCGGGCTTTCGCGTTCAGGCCGGGCGCTTTGGCGGCAACGGCACGGCGTTGGCCGGCGCGGCCGGCCGAGCCTCGACAGGGGTGGCAGCCGGCGCGGCGGGAGCCATGAGAGCTGCCGGCAGCTTCGGCCCCTGCCATCCGGGGCTGAGGTCGTGGGTGGTGAGCGTGTCGCCGGCCGGCGCGCCGGCGGCGCGGGAGGCGGCCTTGCGCTTCTCCTCGAGGATCTGCTCGGAGATGTAGCCCAGCGCGAAACGGGCGCCAGCCTCGGCGCGCTCCGAGATCATGGCGATCAGTCCGGCGCCGATCGTGCAGGCTTGCGGCTGCCGTGTGCAGAAGCTGCCGGCATCCGCCACCGCCGAGGAGGCGGCGGACAGTGCCTCGACCGCGCTGACCTGCGGCTCGCCGCTGCCCGAGGCGCTGTGCGTCGATGGACCGCCGGTCACTGCCGGCAGCAGCAGGAACACGATGGTCAGCCAGAAACCTATGCGCAGCAGGAAGAACATGATCCTTCTCGCGGTCTTCGCCGAGGGAGCCCTTTGAGCCTTTCAGGATTCGCACAATAGCGGCCGCGGGTTGCTCAACCGATGTCGGAAAGGCGCAGAATCCAACGATCGCGGAAAGCCGGCGTTAAGTACGTCGGCGTTTTAGGGTTCGCTTAAACCCCCGCATGGCACAGTGCGGGCTCCTCGCGCCGACGAGCGCACCACGATTCGGTTGCCATGCCCCGTTCCTATGCAAGCGACCTCCTGGTGGACGATATCGACCTCGACGGCGAGCGCGTCGCCGGTCGTCCCTATCGTCCGAGCCGCCGGCGGTCCGACCTTTTCATGATAGCCCTCGCCGGAGCTGCGAGCGCCGCCGTGCTGTTCAACGCCCTCGCCCTGCAGCAGGGCCGGTCCGGAGGGGGGCGTTCCTCGACGGTGCCGACTCCGGCCGCGGCGCCGGCCGATATCCGCCAGGTGCACAATCCCGCGCCCGTTGCGCCAGCCGCCGCTCCCGCTCCTTCCACGTCGCAGCCGGCGGCGGCCACCACCCCGCCGGCCGCTGCCGCGCCGGTCGCGCCACTGCCGCCATCCAAGCCTGCGCCGCCGCCCCGCGCGGCCGCTCCCGCGCCGTCGGTCGCCGCCGCCGTTCCCGTCGCCACGCCCAACATCGCCTCGCTGCTCCCGCCCGGCGAGGTGCCGGTGTCGCAGCGCATCGTGGAGATCCAGAAGGCGCTCGCCCGCCTCGGCTACGGCCCGATCCGCATCGACGGCCGGGTCGGCGAGACGACGAAGCAGGCGATCGAGCGCTTCGAGCGCGACCGCCGCCTGCCGGTGACCGGCGAGGTCTCCGACCGCGTCATCCGCGAGCTGAACGCCGTGGCGGGCCTCTCCATCCAGTAGGCGGCGCGATGCGGCTGAAAAGCGCGATCTTTGTCGCGGCGCTGGTCCGCCGGGCCAATGGCGTCGGCGCCTTCGCCGCCGTGCGCCGGCGCGGGTCGGAGGAGGCGGGGGCGATCTTCGTGAAAGTGGCGACGCTCGACGGCAACGCCGCGCTCTACGGTCCGGCACTGCCCTCGCTCGACGACGAGCCCGATCCCGGCACACGGCTGTTCCGTCCGTTGGTGGCGCCCGGCGCGCCTGAGAGCGAGGCGGAGGAGCGCATGGCGCGCGAGATCGGCTTCGATCCCGACCTGTGGTTCGTCGAAATCGAGGACCGCGAGGGCCGGCATTTCCTGGAACTTAGCGAAGACTGAAGGCGCTTAGCCGTTGCGGCGGGTTCGGTCGGCCGCGTCCGTCGCCGCCTGCTGCGCGGCGTGCGGCTGGGCGAAGCTGCGCATGGATGGGGCCTCCTCCGCCCGCTCGCGCGAGATGCGCCGGCCGGCGCGCCAGGAGGCCACCAGGTGCTGCGCGCTGGCGGTAGGCAGGCCGTCGAACATCTCCGCCAAACGCGTCATCTGTGCCGCCGAGCGGCCGGTTACCGGGTGCAGCCGGAACAGGACGCGCGACAGGATGGCGAAGGACAGGCCGAGCGCCCGCGCCGCGACGGCGAGCGCCTCGCCGGTGGCATCGGCGACGATGCGCTGCGCATTGGCTTCCGTGATGCCGAGCGTGCGCTCCAGAAGCCCGGCAACGTCCTCGGCGCTGCTGGCCTTGGCGGCGTCGAGCAGCATGTCGATGAAGCCGGGCGGCGGCGCGACCGTGCGCTCGGCGAGTGGCAGCGGCGGCAGAGTGACGAGCCGGCCGACGAAGGCGGCACGCTCCTCCGGCCCGGCGGCGAAATAGTCGATCGGCGGGAGAGGAGCCGGAGCGGGCACGGCCTCGGTATCGGCGGTGGGCGGTACGGTGGCTTCCGGTTCGGTGGCAGCCTTGGGGTTCCCGCCCTCGGCGGTGGGCTCCACGACGCCCGGCGTCGGCTCGATAACGACCGTAGCTTCGGCCTCGACGGCCACCGGGGCTTCGGGGACGGCCTCAACCGGCGGAACGACCGGCTGATCGTCCCCGCCTTCCATTCTCTCGCTCGCCATCTCCTCGGCGGGTGCCTCAATCGCCGCCTCCGCCTGCGTGCTCTCTTCGCCGCGGCGATGCACAAGCTCGGCGATGCGCTTGGCGAGGGTCGGCGACACGTCGCGGCGCGCCGCCATGGCCGCGAGATGCGACGGCCCGGCGCTCTCGGCGAGATGGGCGAGGTCGGCTTCGTCGAGCACCGGCGACAGGCGGAGGAACGGCCCGGCGATGGAAAGCGGCGCGGTCGCCAGATGCAGCACCAGCGCGCGCGGCACCTCCGGATGCGGCGCCAGCTCGCGCACGACGCGCGCGGCGACCGGCGTGTCTACGGCCTCGATGAGACGGGCGGCGAGGGTGACGAATCGCGCCTCCGCCGCCTCGTTCCGGATCGGCCGCTTCACGAATTCACGCACCAGCAGCCGCAGCATCTCCGGGCGCGTGTCCCCGGCCGGCCGGCGCAGCTGGTCGTTCGAATCGGAAGGGCCGGGGCCGGATGTGGAAGACATGGGCGGCGGGCTGCTCGATAAGGGCACAGCGACCCCGGGCGGGGCGCGAAACCAAGCTAAGTGGCGAACGTTAGAAAGGCGTTAACCATAATGACCCCTACTGGGTCATGTCCGGTTGATGGAAACAACGGAGGGCGCGATGGGCGCAGTGATTCCGTTTCCGATCCGTCGGACGCAGGGCGAGACCCGTGGCGTCCGTGTGCGGCCCGATCATCCGGGCGAAGTGGTCATTCTCCCGGTGGTGCAGTTCCTGCGCCACGAACCGGTGCCGCTGGCCCCGGTGAAGCCGGCGGTGCGAGAGCCGCTATGACGGCGCGCCGCAGGTGGCGGCGTCCATTCGCGCCCTGACCTCGTCACGGGCGCCACGTTCGCGCACCATGGCGCGGATAAGAACGATGCCCTCGTCATCGGGCGACTCGACGATAAGGCGGTCAGCAGCGGTGACCTCCTCGTCCTCCGGCAGCGCCGCGCGCTGCTTCGAATTCATCAGGTCCAGTTCGATGATGCTGCGCCCGGCCGAGCGGTCGTTGATGGCGTAGAAGGGAAGCCCGTAGCGCGTGTAGAACGACACCGAGGTGTAGTCGTCGGTGGTCGGCACGCGCACCTTGAGCGGGCCCTCGCTGAGATCGTAGAGGCAGACGGCCGAGACGAAGGCCGGATCGGTCGCCGGCAGCACGGCGCCGAGCGCGGAGGGATCGTCGATCTGCGCCACCATGTTCGTGCTGCCCACGGCGGAGAGCCGGGCATAGGCATCCTGCTCGGCGAGATAGGGCAGGATCAGCACCGCCACGAGATGGACGATGCCGCCGAGCACGAGGCCGGCGATGATCGGCAGGACCAGCCTTTTCATCGGGCGAGGCTCCGCGGGGCGATGTCGGTCATGAGCCGCGCTCCCAGGGGCAGTGCTCGACCAGAAGCCGCGGCATGTCGGGCGCGTCGCTGGTGCGGTTGGCGAGGCCGACAGGGGTATCGTAGAGGCGCAGCGTCAGGACGATGCGGTCACGCGCGCCCGTCGGCAGCCAGTTGCCCGGCCGCGTCCGCGGCCCGAGCGGCACGTCGAGCGTGCCGTCGCGGTTCCACACCACTTCGGCGCTGGTGAAGCTGGTGCGCTCGGCGGCGTTCTCGATCAGCCGGCCCTGGCTGTCGGCGACGGTGAGCGTCCAGAAGCGCGCCTGCGGAAGGGTGCCAGACAGGCGGATGTCGCAGCGCCCGTCCAGCGCGCGGCCGTTGGAATCCGTGGAGGCGGTGAAGGCGATGCCGTCGGCGAGTTCCAGCGGCAATTCGCCGGCGCGGGCCAGCGTGGCCCGCGCATAGGGGTCGGCGGTCTCGGTACCGGCCTTCGGCCAGGTCTCCCACGGCCCCGATCGCACCAGCCCGGGGCCGTAGCCGTTCACCGTGGTCACCCAGGTGAGGCCGAGCCCGATGACGGCGCCGATGGCCAGTGTCAGGAGGAACAGCAGGGAACGCACGGGTCAGGACAATCCGGTGGAGCGCGTTCCATGCATGGGCGCAGGACGCGCGAAGGTCAATCGCGACGAAACGTCAGTTGCTGCCGACCGACGGCGTGGCGGCAAGCTGCCCCGGCTCCACGGCGGCTGTGGGGCGGCGCACCGGCTGTGCTGCCGCCTCGCGCAGCCGGGCGGAGAGCGCCATCAGCCGTTCGGCGGCGGCGGGGGTGAGGGTGACCGGACGCTGCACGCCCTGGATATCGAGCGGCGTCGCCTGCGCCACCGCGCCGTCGAGCGCGGGCGCCGGCTGGTTGCCCAGGCCCGGCGTCGGCTTGAGCTCGATGCCCTGATGGGCGAAGGCCATCACCTTCTGCCAGGTCATGGCAGGCAGCGTGCCGCCGGTCATCTTGCGGGTGGGGGCGTAGTCGTCATTGCCGAACCAGATCGCGCCGACATAGTTGCCGGTGAAGCCGACGAACCAGGCGTCGCGATAGGCGTTGGTGGTGCCGGTCTTGCCGGAGACCTTGGTGCCCGGAATCATGGCGCGCCGGCCGGTGCCGTTCTCCACCACGCTGTTCAGCATCGGGTTGATCATGGCGATGATGTCGGGCGGGATTACCTGGTGCGGCTTTGGGCCGTTCTGGGCGAAGCTCCACACCGGGTCGCCCGCCGGGGTGCGCATCTCGATCACCGCGTGCGGATCGACCGACATGCCGCCGGAGGCGAAGACGGCGTAGCCGGTCGCCTGGTCGAGCACCGTCACCTCGGCGGCGCCGAGCGGGAGCGCGCGGGTGATCTTGAGCTCGCTCTTCACGCCCATGGCGTGGGCAAGATTGACGATGCGCCCGCGCCCGATGGTCTCCGCCAGCTTCACCGCCACCGTGTTCAGCGAGCGGGTGAGCGCCGTGATCAGCGGGATCCGGCCGGCATAGGACCGGCCGTAATTCTGCGGGCACCAGTTGCCGATGCAGATCGGCCCGTCGACGACGATGGTGTTGGGCTTGAATTTCCCGGTCATCAGCGCCGCCGTGTAGACATAGGGCTTGAAGGACGAGCCCGGCTGGCGCAGCGCGTCGGTGGCGCGGTTGAACTGGCTCTCGCCGTAGTCGCGCCCACCCACCATGGCGCGCACCGCGCCGTTCGGCTCCATCACCACCATGGCCGATTGCGAGGCGCCATAGTCCTTGCCGAACTGCTTCAGGCTGTCGCGTATGGCGGTGTCGGCGGCCTTCTGGATGTTGGGGTCGAGCGCCGTGCGCACGATGAAGGAGCGCTCGGCATAGCCTTTGGGTAGGGTGTCGACGATCCGCTTCACCTGGTCGAAGGCGAAGTCGAGGTAATATTCCGGTAGGTCATCCTGCTTGCGGTCGATCGGCGTCGCCGGGTTGCGGCGGGCGCCGAACACCTGGCCCTCGGTCATGAAGCCGGCATCGACGAGGTTGTCGAGCACCACGCTGGCGCGCCCACGTGCCGCCGGCAGGTTGACGTGAGGAGCGAAGCGCGATGGCGCCTTGAACAGGCCGGCCAGCATGGCGGCCTCGGCGAGGTTCACGTCGCGGGCGGACTTACCGAAATAGTACTGCGACGCCGCGTCCACGCCGAAGGCGCCGCCGCCCATATAGGCGCGGTCGAGATACAGTTTGAGGATCTGGTTCTTGGTGAGGTGGAACTCCAGCCACAGCGCCAGGAAGGCTTCCTTGATCTTGCGCTCCAGCGTGCGCTCGTTCGACAGGAACAGGTTCTTAGCGAGCTGCTGGGTCAGCGACGAGCCGCCCTGCACCACGCCGCCCGCGCGGGCATTCGAGAGCACCGCGCGGAAGGTGCCGGGGATGTCGATGCCAAAGTGGTCGTAGAAGCGCCGGTCCTCGGTGGCGAGCACCGCCTTGATCAAATGGTCGGGGAACTCCTCCAGCGGCACCGTGTCGTTGTGGCGGATGCCGCGCTCGCCGATGGTGTTGCCATAGCGGTCGAGGAAGGTGACGGAGAGCTCGGCACGCTTGAGCCAGTCGTCCGAGGTTTCGCGGAAGGCCGGCACGGCGAGCGCCAGCATCAGCACCGCGCCGACCGTGCCCCAGGTCATGCCCTCGGAGGCCAGCGAGATGCCCCAGCGCGCGGGGCCCTGTACGTTGAAACGCTCGGTGAAGGCGACGAAGCCGTCCCAGGTCGACCGCAGGCGGACGCCGCCGGAATAGATGGTGCTGTCGATCCAGGAATCGATGGCCAGCAGGACGTTGCGCAGCCGCCAGCGCCCCTTCGATGGCGGGGGAGGGGCTTCCGGCGCGCCCTCGGGCTGTTCCTGCGGCGCATCGCTGTTCGGCGTGTCGTTCAAGCCCATGCTCTCCTAGCCGCTCCCGGCGACGTTCCGCCCTTATAACCGAGCCGCCGCGGCCGCACGAGGGCGGCATGAGGGCTCGCAATGACGAAGGCGCGGGGCTATCTAAGGTTTGATCATAGGTTTTACAGGCGTTTTAGGGCTGCCGCCCGTCGCCACACAGAAGCTCCTCTCGCATGGCCGACACCGACGCCGCGCCGTTCTGGCGCACCAAGTCATTGGAAAAAATGGACTCTTCCGAGTGGGAGAGCCTGTGCGACGGCTGTGGGCGCTGCTGCCTCGTCAAGCTGCAGGACGAGGACACCGAGGCGATCGCCTATACCGACATCGGCTGCAAGCTGCTCGACGAGTTCGGCTGCCGCTGCCGCGACTATCCCAACCGGCAGGCGCAGATCGAGGATTGCGTACGGCTCACGCCCGAGACCGTGCGCGCCATCGACTGGCTGCCGCCGTCCTGCGCCTACCGGCTGATCGAGGAGGGGCGCGACCTCTACTGGTGGCACCCGCTGGTCTCCGGCGATCCCGGGACCGTGCACGCGGCCGGCGTCTCCGTGCGCGGCAAGGTGGCGGCGCTGGAGGACGAATTGCCGCTCGAGGACTTCGTCGAGCACATGGTGCGCTGGCCGCTGCGCCTGCCGCGAGGCGCCATGCAGCGGCCGGCCATGCCGAGGTCAGCCAAGAAGGTCTGAACCCGTCAGGGCGGGCCGCCGGCCCCGCCGCCGCCGGTCGCGTTGGCGTACTGGATGCCGGCCTCGGTCTCCTCGATCGCCTGCTGAACCAGCGCGATGGCCCGCTCGCGATGGCCGCCCTTGTTCGGCGTCGACTCGCGCAAGGAGGCGAGGGCGCCATAAAGGTCGGACACGGCCCGCTCCATGTTGCCCTGATACGCCTCGGCCGGCCGCGCAGGGAGGGTGGCGCAGGCCGCGGCCAACGCACCGCCGGCGGCCAGGGCGCCGAGGTCGCGGCGTGTCGTCTTCTCGTCGGACATCACGGTCTCCGAAATCAGCCCATGCGGACCATGCCGCGCCGGCGCGGCACCGGCAAGACATCCGCAACAATTTGGAATGATTGCAGTTTTCGCCTGCGGTCAGTGTATCAGCGGCGCGCTCATCAGCACCACGGCGAAGGTGCCGACCACGGCGGCACCGACGGGCGGCACCAGGCCCTCGCAGGCGGTGGTCTCGACCGCGCGTCCCAGCAGCACGCCGAAGCCGATCCAGCCGAGCGCCACCCCGGCGACGAGGCAGGCGAAGGAGAGGAGGTAGGCCCAGCCCTGTTCGGCCTGCAGCGGCAGGATGCCGAGCGCGAAGACGATGGCCTTGGGATTGAGGAGCGTGGTCAGGAAGACGCGGACGGGCGTGACAATGCCGGCGACCAGTGCCGGCTGCTGGCCGCCGCGCCAGAGCTTGTACGCGAGGTGGATCAGATAGGCGCCGACGGCGAGCCGCAGGGCGAGGCCGAGCAGCGGCGAGGCCGCTACGACCGGGCCGAGGCCATAGCCGATGGCCGAGATGGCGATGAGATAGCCCGCCGCCTCTGCCGGGATGAGCGGCAGCGCGCGCCGGAACCCGGCCGAGGCCGCGCCGGTGGCGAGCAGCGTGTTGGTCGGGCCGGGGGTTGCGAGGATGGCGAGCACGGCGAGGGCGAACAGCAGGGGATCGGTCATGCCATTCGGTCTAGCCGCGCCGGGCGCCGGACGGCATCGGGGGGAGTGCTTAGGCGTTCTTCCGAGCCTGTCTCAACGCAGCCTCATCCTGAGGTGCGAACGCCAGCGATCCGTGAAGGATCGTCGTCATGACGTATCAGGATGAGCATCCTTCGAGGCCGCCTTCGGCGGCACCTCAGGATGAGGACACCCCTCACAGTGCCAGCACGCTCTTGTCTACCTGCTCGATGTCCTTGACGCCGGTGAGCGCCATGGAGACGTCGAGCTCCTTACGCATGATCTCGATGGCCTTGGCGACGCCGGCCTGACCGCCAGCGGCGAGCGACCAGAGGAAGGCCTTGCCCATCAGGCAGCCCTGCGCGCCGAGCGCGCGGGCCTTCAGGATGTCCTGGCCGGACTGCACGCCGCCGTCGAACCAGATCTCGCTCCTGCCGCCGCCGATGACGTCGACGATGCGCGGCAGCGCCGAGATGGAGGAGACGGCACCGTCGAGCTGGCGGCCGCCATGGTTCGACACCACGATGGCATCGGCGCCGGTGGCCGCGGCCATCTTCGCGTCCTCGACGTCGAGCACGCCCTTCAGGATCAGTTTGCCCGGCCAGATGGAGCGCACCCACTCGACGTCCTTCCACGACAGGGACGGGTCGAACTGGCTGCCGATCCACTGCGACAGGGTGGTGAGGCTGTCGCCGCCGGGCACGCGGTCGGCGAGGTTGCCGAAGGTGCGGCGCTTGCCATTGAGCACGCTCAGCGCCCAGCCCGGCTTGGTGGCGATGTCGATCGCGTTGGCCAGCGTCAGCTTGGGCGGAACGGACAGGCCGTTCTTGATGTCCATGTGGCGCTGGCCCTGGATCTGCAGGTCGAGCGTCAGCACGAGGGCCGAGCACTTGGCGGCCTTGGCGCGCTCGATCAGCGATTCCGAGAACTTGCGGTCGCGCATCACGTAGAGCTGGAACCAGAACGGCTTGTCGACCGCGCCGGCGACGTCCTCGATCGAGCAGATCGAGACGGTGGAAAGGGTGAAGGGGATGCCGGCGGCCTGGGCGGCGCGGCAGCCATGGATCTCGCCGTCGCCGTGGAACAGGCCGGTGAGGCCGGTGGGCGCGATGGCGAGCGGCAGCGACACCTTCTCGCCGATCATGGTGGTAGCGGTCGAGCGGTCGGAGACGTCGATCATCACCCGCTGGCGCAGCGGGATGGCCTCGAGCGCGGTGCGGTTGGCGCGGATCGTCACCTCGTCATAGGAGCCGCGGTCGGCGTAGTGGAAGATCGCCCGCGGCACCTTGCGCTTGGCGATGGCGCGCAGGTCCTGGATGTTGGTGACGACGGCCATGGCGTGTTCCCCGGAACGTTTGCGGGGGAGGCTGGTGCCTCCCCCGATCGGCGTCAACGATGTCTTGCGTCAGTGGTGGATGACGAGGGCCGTGAACGGCCACACATAGGCCTGCAGCGTGACCAGCATGCCGACCAGCACCGCCAGCGCGATGGAGTGGAAGAACACGTAGCGCAGGATGATGCCTTCCGAGTTCTGCCAGCCGGTGGCGGTGGAGGCGACGACGATCGACTGCGCGTCGATCATCTTGCCCATCACGCCGCCGGACGAGTTGGCGGCCGCCATCAGCGTCGGGGAGAGGCCGAGCTGCTCCGAGGTAATCTTCTGCAGGCCGCCGAACAGCACGTTCGATGCCGTGTCCGAGCCGGTGAGCGCGACGCCGAGCCAGCCGAGCATGGTGCCGAACAGCGGGTAGAACGGTCCGGTCATGGCGAAGGCGAGGCCGAGCGTGGCGTCGAGGCCCGAGTAGCGGGTCAGGAAGCCCAGCGCCAGCATGATGGCGATGGTGGCGAGCGAATAGCGCACCTTCCACAGCGTCTTCAGATAGATGCGGACCAGCGCCAGCGGCGAGTAGCCCATCAGCAGGCCGGCGACGATGGCCGAGGCGAAGATGCCCGAGCCGGTCATCGACAGGATGTTGAAGTTGAACACCGCGGCCTCGGCATGCGCGGTGGCGACCACCGGCGGCACCTTGAAGACGAGGTTGTGGAGGCCTTCGAACGGGATCTTCGAGATGAAGATGGCGTCGAGCGCCGTCTTCACCTGCGGGATGCCCCAGGCGAAAACGAAGACGGTGAGGATGGCCCAGGGCAGCCACGCCTTGACCAGCGCGCCGGTCGAGGGACGCTCGCCGGAGAAGTCGGTCGCGCCCTTGGTCGTTGCGCCCTCCGAGCCGTCGCCCTCGGTGCGGCCCTTGAGCGCCGTCGAGGTCCAGATCTTCTTCGGCTGCCAGACGCGCAGGAAGGCGACCAGGCAGATCATCGAGACGATGGCGGCCACCACGTCCACCAGCCAGGGGCCGTGGAAGTTGGAGACCAGGAACTGGGGAATCGCGAAGGAGACGCCGCAGACCAGGATGGCCGGCCAGATCTCCATCATGCCGCGCCAGCCGGCGAAGGCCCAGATCAGCCAGAACGGCACGATCAGCGAGAAGAAGGGCAGCTGGCGGCCGATCATCGCCGAGAGATCGAGTAGGTCGAGCCCGGTGACCGCGGCGAGCGCCATGACCGGAGTACCCAGCGCGCCATAGGCGACCGGGGCGGTGTTGGCGATCAGCGACAGGCCGGAGGCGGCGAGCGGCGAGAAGCCGAGGCCGATGAGCAGCGCCGCGGTGACCGCGACCGGCGTGCCGAAGCCCGCCGCGCCCTCGAAGAAGGCGCCGAAGGAGAATGCGATGAGCAGGAGCTGCAGCCGGCGGTCGCCGGTGATGCCGGCGATGGAGCGCTGCAGCGTCGTGAACGAGCCGTTGGCCTCGGTGAGCTGGTGCAGGAAGATGATGTTCAGCACGATCCAGCCGATCGGCATCAGCCCGTAGGCGGCGCCGTAACCGGCGGCGAGGCCCGCCTTGTCCGCGGGCATGCCGAACATGAACACGGCGATGACGAAGGCCGCCACCAGGCCGGCGAAGGCCGCGACGTGCGCCCGCATGTGCAGGAAGCCGAGGCCGACCAGCATGACGACGATCGGCACGGCGGCGAGCAGCGTCGACAGAGCCATGCTGCCGAAGGGATCGTATACCTGGTTCCAGGTGGCGAGGGTTTCTGTCACAAGCGTTTCTCCGGGGAGCGGGGCGGACGGAGTTTTCTCTCCGCTTCTGGCGTTCGCTTGGGCGCGGCGAGTGCCGGGCCGACCCTCCGCATGGGAAGGGGTTACAAAAAAGTTATGCTTGGTAAGTTCTCCTTACCATTCAAGTCAATTGGTCCAAGGATTAGCCTTTGGTCGGGTGCCGTTGACGGCTGAAGGGAAATAACGTTGAAAAAACAAGACGGCGGAGGGGAGACCCGTGGAAGGGCTGCGTACACCAAAACTGGCCGAGGCCATCGCCGAGCACATTGAGCGGCTCATATTGGAAGGCGTGCTGCGGCCGGGCGAGAAGCTCGCAAGCGAGCGCGACCTCGCCGAGCGGCTGGAGGTCTCGCGTCCCTCGCTACGCGACGCGCTGGAGATGCTGGAGAAGCGCGGGCTGCTCGCCACCAGCCGCGAGGGCACGCGGGTGACGCAGTTCCTCTCCGGGCTGACGGACCCGCTGGCGGGGCTGCTGCAGTCCAACGAGCAGGTGACGGCGGATTATTTCGAGTACCGCGCCGCGGTCGAGCGCACCGCCGCGGGCCTCGCCGCCGTGCGCGCCACCGCGCCGGAGCGGCAGGCGATCCGCGAGTGCCTCGCCGAGATGGCGGCGGCGCACGAGGTGCAGGACGCGGACCGCGAGGCCGAGGCCGACATCGTGCTGCACCGGCTGATCTACGCCGCCTCGCACAACCTCGTCATCCTGCACGTGATGCGCGCCTTCTCGGAGATGCTCCGCCGCGACATCTTCTTCAACCGCACCAGCCTGTTCGCGCAGGCCCCGTTCCGCGACGCGCTGCTCGCCCAGCACAAGGCGATTGGCGAGGCGGTGGTGGCGGGCGACCCGGACGCGGCCGAGCGGGCGATCCACGAGCATCTGAAGTTCACCGGCGACACGGTGGAGAAGACCCGCCGCGACGCCGCCCGCGTCGACCTCGCCGTGCGCCGCCTCAACCGCTCGACGCTGCTGTCGGGGTGAGGGGGCTCACGCCCCCGGATGCTCGGCGATGGCTTCGGCGCGGGTGACCTTGTGCAGGCCCAGCACCATGGCGCAACCCAGCCCGATGGCGGCGGTGCCGACGAGCTGGAGCGCGGACAGCGTCTCGCCCAGCAGCAGCGTGCCGATCAGCACCGCGACGCCGGTGACGGCGAACTCGACGCTCACCGCGCGGGTCGGGCCGATCGAGGAGAGCAGGGCGAAATAGACCACATAGGTGAGCCCGCTCATCACCGCGCCGAGGATGAGCAGATAGAGATAGTCGATGGGCGCCGGCCAGTCCGGGATCGGCACGACGAAGAGTAGGGGCAGGCAGACGACGCCGCCGATGAGGAAGGAGCCGGCGGTGATCTCGATGACGCCGGCATCCTTCAGCTTGTGGCCGACATAGACGCTGCCCACCGCGGCGGAGAAGGTCGAGACCAGCGAGGCGAGGCTGCCGAGGATGAAGTCCGTGGTGATCGGCTGCGAGGGAAAGCCGACCAGCATGACCACGCCGACGACGCCGAGCGCGATCCCCAGCGCGGCCCCCATGGTGATCGGCTCGATGCCGAACATCCGCGCCACCAGCATGGAGAAGATCGGGATGGTGGTGACGATGATCGCCGACATCGCCGTGCCGATCAGCGGCAGGCCGTAGAGCAGGCCGACCAGCTGCAGCACCACCGTGGTGAGGCCGACGAAGGCCAGCGGGCCGAAGCCGAAACTGAAATCGAGCCTGCGCCCGGCGAGCTTCGCTCCGGCGAGCAGCACCACGCCGGCGATGAGGCAGCGGAACGCCACCGTGGCGCCCCAGCCGAAGGCGTGGATGGCATGGATGGCCACGAGGAAGGAGCTGCCCCAGGTGAGGGCCAGGAAGATATAGGCGGTGATGTCTCTGGGGCTCATGACCGATATGCCGGCACGCGGGACGCCGCCACGCAGGGCCGACGGCGCCGGAACGTAGCCGGGCGCGCGCGGCTGTCAATGCGTCGCAGCAGGCGAAAAGGCGGCTACTGCCGCAAGGGCGTTGCCCGCGGCCGGCCGAGCGAGTAGACGTCTCGGCATGAAATCGATCGACAACTTCCACGACCGCCAGAAGACCTCCGCCGACGCCAAGGCGCGCCTCGTCGCCAAGCTTGCCCAGCGGCCCCGCGCCGATGATCCGGCCGTGCA
The DNA here is from genome assembly GCA_029239875.1 of Xanthobacteraceae bacterium. Taxonomy (GTDB): domain Bacteria; phylum Pseudomonadota; class Alphaproteobacteria; order Rhizobiales; family Xanthobacteraceae; genus Ancylobacter. The sequence continues at coordinate 24,308 of JARBUD010000031.1, forward strand.
GGCACGGGCCGCCGAGCGCAAGGCCGCGGCCGAGGCGCGCGAAGCCGCCCGCATCGCCCGCAAGGAGGCGCAAGCCGCCGCCGAGCTCGCCGCCCGTCAGGTCGCCGCCGAGCAGGCCGCCGCCGCCGAGGCCGAGAAGAAGCTGCGCGAGGCCGAGGCCAAGGCCCGCCGCGACGAGCGCTATGCCGCGCGCAAGGCGCGCACCAACCAGCGCTGAGATCGCTCTCCGCCCGTTGATCCGTGCCGGTTGGCGCTAGCCGGCGGCGCGCTGGCCGGCGAACTGGCCGCCATAGCCACGCTGCGGCACGCCGAGCGTCTGCTCGAGGATGAGCTGGCACACCTTCATGCCGGCGCGCAAGCGGATCGGCCGCGGGCCGAGATTGATGATCTCGAGCTGGATCTGCCCGGTCGAGCCGGCATGGATGGTCGGCGCGGTGAGATGGACGATGAGGCCGATGCGGGCGAGCGAGCTCTTGCCCTCGACACGGGCGGCGAGCCGAGCCCCGGCGCGCAGGTCCACCCGCTCCAGCGTCCAGCCGAGCACCAGCCGGCCGGGCGCGAGCACAAAGCCCTCGGGCCCGATCTCGATGTCGTCGGCCATGCGGGTGATGGCTTCGCGGAAGGAATAGCCGGGGCCGGCGGGGTCGATGACCGGATCCTCGCCTTCCGCCGGCGGGCGGTAGAGCGTGAGCCGGCTGTCGAGCCTGAGGTCCACCCCGTTCGGCGCATAGAACTCCGCCGGCGGTTCGGGCTCGATGGTCACGGAGCCTTCCGCCATGGCGTCGAGAATGTCGCGATCGGTCAGGATCAAGGCCGGTAATCCCCTGCATTCTGTTGCAGCGCAACGATCGGTAACACGCTTTGCGCCGACGGGAAACGTCGCGCCGGCGCCGCCGCTTCAACGCTTTGCGCAGGCCGGCGCAAATCCTCGCCGTGAACTGCAATGGCGACCGTGCACAGTTGCAATGAAACGGGCTTGAGCCGGTGGGCAGCCCGCGCCAGATCATACAGGATCACTTTTTTGCGGCGCACGCCGCCTTTGGAGTTTCCCATGACTGACCGCCCTAAGCTTCTCGGCATTTCCGGCAGCCTGCGTTCCGGCGCCTTTTCCACGGCCGTGCTGGAGGCGCTGAAGAAGGCGATCGCGCCGAAGGCGGAACTCACCGTGCTCACCCTCAACGACGTGCCGCTCTACAATCAGGACGAGGACGGAGCGACCCAGCCTTCCGGCGCGGCGGCGCTGCGCGCGGCCATCGCCGCGGCGGATGGCGTGATCTTCGCCTCGCCCGAGTACAATTACGGCACCTCCGGCGCGATGAAGAACGCCGTCGACTGGGGCTCGCGGCCCTATGCCAAGGGCGCGCTGATCGGCAAGCCGGTTCTGGTCGTCACCTCCTCGCCGGGCTCGACTGGCGGCATCCGCGCGCAGGCGCAGCTGCGCGAATCGCTGAGCGCGGCGGGCGCGCGGGTGGTGACCTATCCGCACCTCGCCATCCCCAATGTCGGCGACAAGGTAAAGGACGGCGCCTTCGCCGACCCCAAGACGCAGGAATTCCTCGCCGGCGGCGTCGATGCGCTGCTCAAGGAAATCCGCCTCGCCCAGTTGGTCAAGGTGGGCTGAGACGTCGCACGCTGGCGCATTCCCCCCTTGAGTACCGGGCGCATTCGGCCACACTGCGCCCGGTCAGTCACCGGGAGGAGCGCATGCGCCGCCGAGTTCTCGCTTTTGTCACCCTTGCCGCGCTGACCGTCCCGGCGGCCGCCGAATCCATTCCGCGCGAGCGGCTGGAGGCGGCGCTGACGGCGCTCGACGACATGTCGCAGCAGGTGGTGGCGGACGGGCAGGTGCCGGGCCTCGCCATCGCCGTGGTGCAGGACGACGCGCCGGTGTTCCTCAAGGGCTACGGCCTGCGCGAGCAGGGCAAGCCGGGGACAGTCGACGCCGAGACGGTGTTCCAGCTCGCCTCCTTCTCCAAGCCGATCTCGGCGACCGTGGTCGCCGTGCTGGTGGGCGAGCGGGTGGCGGACTGGAACAGCACCATCGCGACGCTGGACCCTTCCTTCCGGCTGCAGGGAGCCTATCCGACGCAGCAGCTGACCATCCGCGACCTGTTCGCCCACCGCTCCGGCCTGCCGGGAGACGCCGGCAACGAGCTGGAGGCGCTGGGCTACGACCGCGCGACGATCCTCCAGCGCCTGGCGCTGGTGCCGCCGTCCTCCAGCTTCCGCGCCGGCTACTCCTACTCGAATTTCGGCCTCACCGAGGGCGCGGTGGCTGCCGTCAAGCCCACCGGCAAGGCGTGGGAGGACGTGGCGCAGGAGAAGCTCTACGCGCCGCTCGGCATGAGCTCCACCTCCTCGCACCATGCCGATTTCCTCAAGCGGACCAACCGGGCGGAGCTGCATATCGGCGCGCCCGGCAAATGGGCGGCGAAGCTCCAGCGCGACCCGGACGCGCAGGCGCCGGCGGGCGGCGTGTCGTCGAATGCGCGCGACCTCGCGCAATGGCTGCGGCTGCAGATATCCGGCGGCACGTTCAACGGGCGCCCGATGATCAAGCCCGCGGCGCTCGCCGCGACGCATGAACCCTTGATGGCGCGGGGCAACAATCCGGTCACCGGCGCCGCCTCCTTCTATGGCCTCGGCTGGAACGTCGAGTACGGCCGGCACGGGCTGAGCTGGGGCCATGCCGGGGCGTTCAGCGTCGGCGCGCGCACGCTGGTGACGATCTATCCCGAGGCGAAGCTCGGCATCGTCGTGCTGGCCAACGCCTTCCCGACCGGCGTGCCGGAAGGGCTGGCGGACAGCTTCTTCGACGTCGCCTTCGACGGGAAGATCTCGAAGGACTGGCTGACCCCTTGGAACGCCGCCTATGCCGGCATGTTCGGTCCGGCGATCGAGGCGGCGAAGAAGGAATACGCCGCGCCGGCGGGCGGGGCGCTGCCGGCCGCGCCGCTCAAGGCCTATGAGGGGCGCTACGCCAACGCCTATGTCGGCGCGGCCGAGGTCGCGGCGGTGGGCGACAAGCTGGAACTGCGGCTGGGGCCGCAGGGCAAGGCGCGCTTCCCGCTGACCCATTTCAACCGCGACGTCTTCATCTATTACCCGACGCCCGAGCTGCCGGACATGCCGGTCGGCGTGAACTTCTCCCTCGACCCGGACGGCACGGCACGGGCGGTAACCCTCGAGGATCTCGACGGTTTCGGGCTCGGGACGCTGGCGCGGGAGTAGGCCCCTCAGCCCGCGCGGGCCATCATCCTGCCCTGCCGGCGCAGCCGGAGGATCTGCGCGGTCAGGCCGACGACAAGGAGGGCGAGTAGGCTCGTCTGCGCGCCGATGAGCAGCGGGGCGTGGAGGTCCGTGACCAGCGGATGGCCGTCCGGCACGCGGCGCAGCACCTCGGTCACGGTGGGCAGCATGAGTAGGAACACGGTCAGGCTGAGGCAGACCGTCTCGATGTAAGTCGCTGAACGGGCTGGAAGTTTCAGCTCGCCGACGCCGTAGCCGACCGCCAGCAGCAGCAAGGTGAGCACGCCGAAGACGTAGCTCACCGGCGCATGGGCGACGAGGAAGACGCTGGTGCCGCCGATCAGCATGGCGACGAGATAGACCATGCCGGCTGCCGACCACGGCACGATGCGGCCATAGCGCAGGATCATGTAGGCGGCGGCGGGAATGGCCGGCAGGCTGCCGAGCGTGTGCACCCAGCCGAGCGGGGAGATGCCGAACATGTGGAATTTCCTTTCCGATTTCTACCTACTAATCGGTAGGCTAATAGGGTAAGCGCAATCCCGTTCCCTCGCCGTCAGCGGGAGATGACGAGCCGCGCCATCAAGGGCTGGACGATGAGGCCGAACATGCCAGCGTCGCCATAGGCGCGGGCCGAGAGCATGGCGCCGTGCACCGTGGCGAGGAAGGTCTCGGCCTCGGCCCGCGCCGTGCCGTCGAGCCGCAGGCTGCCCTGCCGGGCGCCGCGCTCCAGCACCGAGGCCAGCCAGGCCGAGAGCGCCCGGAAATGCGCGCGCACCTCCAGCGCCACCTCCGGCGGAAGTACCGGAATCTGCGTCGCCAGCAGCGCGCAGACGCAGAAAGGCGCGCTTTCATTGGCGATGCAGGCCTGCCAATAGCCGGTATAGGCATCGAGCTGCCCGACCGGATCGGGAACGTTGCGCTCCAGCGCGGCGATGCCGGCCTGCGCCTCCTCGCGGTAGCGGGCGACGAGGGTGCGCACGAGATCGGCCTTGGCCGGGAAATGATGGTGGATGCTGGCCTTGCGGATGCCGACCACCGCGGCGATGTCGGCATAGCTGAAGCTGTCATAGCCGCCCGCGACGATCAGCGAGCGGGCGCAGGTGAGAATGTCGTCGGCCGTGGTCGAGGAATGTGCCATGGCCTGTTTTTATCTACTAGTAGGTAGGCTGTCAATGCATCGCCGCCTCCCTGCGCGGGAGGCGGCCAGCCTTCAGTCCACCGCGATCATCACGTCGGAAGCCTTGATCACGGCATAGGCCTTGCCGCCTTCCTTCAGGCCCAGCTCCTCCACCGCCTCGTTGGTGATGGACGAGGTGATGACCTGCCCGCCGGCGATCTCCAGCCGCACATGCGAGGTGGTGGCACCTTTGGTGACATTTTTGATGACACCGGTGACAACGTTGCGGGCACTGAGCTTCATGGCGTTTTCTCCGTGGGGGCAAGCGGGCGGACCTCGATGCGGGCGACGTCGATCACGCTGCGCGCGCCGCGCCGGTCGCCCGGCACGACGAGGCGGGGGGAACGGGCGGGCGCGATGGCCTGGTCCTCGCGCGCATGGGCAAGCAGCACCGGCGCATCGCCGAGCTCGGGCGCCAGCTCGCCGGCCGAGAGCACCAGCGTGTAGCCGTCGCCGGCGGTCACGATCACCAGGCTGCGCAGCAGCGCGGGATGGTCGGTCGGGTCGATCAGGCCGTTGCCGATGAGGATGTCCCACAGCTTCGCGCCGGTGTAGCGCGCCTTCTCCTCGCCCTTGGAGGTAAGGAAGGCGACGTCGACGCTCTCGGAGGGCAGGGCGCGCAGGGCGTCGAGCGGGAGATTCAGCTCCTTGCCGCCGCCCGCCAGCACCACCGGATCCCGCGCTGCCGCCGGCGCGGAGTGGAGCGCGAGGAAGAGGGGAAGGGCGAGCAGGCGCAGGACCGGCATGGAGGACGTCTCCGTGAGGGGACGGAAGATATATTTGTAGGGATATATGAAGGGGTGGGTGGGGGCAAGGCGGAGGATGACGTCGGTAACGCTCGGCGCGGTTGGTTCGGCCTAGTTCCAAAGACGTGGATGGCCGGGCCAAGCCCGACCATGACGTTCCATCGCTTTCATCACATCGCGCTGCGCCCGCAGGGCCGGAAGGCCCTCATCCGCGGGCTTGACCCGCGGATCCAGAAGACTGGGCGCGCGCCCGGTCACTGGGTGCCCGGGTCAAGCCCGGGCATGAGGGCGTGTGATTGTTCTGCTCGTCATCCCGGAATTGCCGCTTCCATCATCGTCATCCCGGATGGCCGCAGGCCGATCCGGGATCGCGCGATCATTGGAGAGCGATCCCGGCTCTCCGCTGCGCTTCGGCCGGGATGGCGGCTATGGGTAAGCGCGCCAGTCGCCTCGGAACTGAAATCCTAGAACTAGGAAAAAAATCCTTGACAGCGTGACGCTGCTCGGGTAGCTTTTGGTCATGCTCCACCATTGCGTCTGAGGCCGCGGGCTTTCGGCGCGGGGCGATGAGGTTTCCGGCCGGCCACCACGCCGGCCCGCCCATTTCACAGCCGGCCGCGGGGCCGGCTTTTTCATATCCGGGCCGGCTCGGCCGGCTCATCCATCGGGCAGGGTTCGGCGGAGGCGGCATGGCGACGGGCAACCGGATGATCTCGCCCGCCGTCCTGCTGGAGGTGCGGCGGCTTTACGAGGAGACCGACATATCGGTCTCGCGCATCGCCGTGCTGCTCGGCATCGACCGGCGGACCATCTACCGCCACGCGGAGAGGCACGGATGGCAGCCGCGCCGGCTCGACGAGCGGTTCCGCCCGGGCGTGCCGCTGGCGGATCCGCCGGCACCGGCTCCCGACGCGGACATCCCGGCCGAGGCGCTGCCCCGCCGCGAGCTGATCGCCCGGCTGGTGCGGCGGATCGAGGCCGAGATCGCCGCCGTCGAGCGGCTGGTGGCGAAGGCCGGCCGCGAACGCGAGACCGACGGCGTCGCCGAGACCGAGCGGGCGGCGCGCACGCTCGCCATCCTCGTGCGCTCGCTGCGCGAGCTGGCGGCGCTGGAGAAGGACGAGCCGGGCGGTGACGATGACGCAGCACGCGACGCCGACGCCTTCCGACGCGAGCTTGGCGAAACTCTTGAGCGCGTGCTGGCGGCAGGGGAGGCTCCCTGAACTGCTCGCCGTGCTGCCGCCGCCGACCGCGCAATGGCTGCGGCACCACTGGCCGCTGCTCGGCCGCGCGTCGCAGCACCCGCCTGAGATGGCGCAGGGCGGCGGCGACTGGCTGACCTGGCTGGTGCTGGGCGGGCGCGGCGCCGGCAAGACGCGCGCCGGCGCCGAATGGGTGCGCGCCCTTGCCTTCGGCCGGGCGGGACCTGCCGCCGGGCGCATCGCGCTGGTGGCGGAGAGCCTCGCGGATCTGCGCGAGGTGATGGTCGAGGGCGTCTCCGGCCTGCTGGCGGTGCATCCGCGCGGCGAGCGCCCGATATGGGAGCCGACGCGAAAGCGGCTGGAATGGCCGAATGGCGCGGTGGCGCAGGGCTTTTCCGCCGATGACCCGGAGAGCCTGCGCGGTCCGCAATTCGACGCCGCCTGGTGCGACGAGCTGGCGAAATGGCGCTACGCGCAGGCGGCGTTCGACAATCTGCAGTTTGGGCTGCGCCTCGGCACCCGGCCGCGGCAGATGGTGACGACGACGCCGCGCCCGACGGCATTGCTGCGGGCGCTGCTCGCGGACCCGCGGACGGCGGTGACGCGGATGGGCACGGCGGAGAACGCGGCGCATCTGGCCCCACACTTTCTTGAGACCGTGGTCGGCCGCTATGCCGGCACGCGCCTCGGCCGGCAGGAGCTCGACGGCGAACTGATCGAGGACCGGCCGGACGCTTTGTGGAGCCGCGCGCTGATCGAGGCGGGGCGGGAGGCGGCGGCGCCGGAGATGGTGCGCCAAATGGAACGCATCGTGGTGGCGGTCGACCCGCCGGCCTCCTCGCGCAGGCACGCCGATGCCTGCGGGCTGGTGGCGGCGGGGATCGACCGCGATGGCCTCGTGCATGTGCTGGCCGACGAGAGCGCTCAAGGGCTGACGCCGACCGGATGGGGCGGTCGGGCGGTCGGGCTGTTCCATCGGCTGGAGGCGGACCGGGTGGTGGTCGAGGTGAACCAGGGCGGGGAGATGGTGAGGACCATCCTCGCCGGCATCGATCCGTCCGTGCCGGTGAAGGAGGTTCGCGCCACGCGCGGAAAATGGCTGCGCGCCGAGCCGGTCGCCGCGCTCTACGAGCAGGGCAGGGTGCGCCATGCCGGCGCCTTCCCGGCGCTGGAGGATGAGCTCTGCGATTTCGGCTCCGACGGCCTGTCGAACGGCCGCTCGCCGGACCGGCTCGACGCGCTGGTCTGGGCGGTCACCGCGCTGGCGCTCGGCCCGAAGGAGGCCGCGCCAAGAGTGAGACAGGTGTGAATCAGGGCGTCGGCGGCTGGGCGATGGCCTGCAGGTAGTCGTCGGCGAAGTCGGTCTCGATCTCGATCCACAGCGGGGCGTGGTCGGACATCTGCCAGGTCCGCCACTTGGCGTAGCGCGCTTCCGGCGTGGTGGCGCGGAACGACGCCGTCTTCTCCGGGTCCTGCGCGGGCACATGCGACGCATAGAGCGCCATGTCCTCGTCGCGGAACACGTCCTCGAACAAGGAGAGCATGCCGCCGCCCGCGACCTTGAAGCGCCTGTCCTTCACCCGGACGGCGATCTGGTCGTAGAAATGCGCGCCCTTCTGGCGGACCTTGTCGCCGTCGATCTCGGCGGGGACCTTGAAGCCCTTGTCCTTCAGCGCCTTCATGGTCTCGTGCTCGGGGCTGACGACGTTGAAGTCGCCGAGCAATATGTAGTTCTCCGGCGCGCCGAGCTGGTCGGCATCGGGCGTGGCGGAGTCCTGCCGCTTGGCGAAGAAGGCGACGAGCTTCCGGATCTCGTCGATGCGCCGCTGCAGCTCGTTGCCGCTGTCGCTGCCGTAATAGATGTGCACCGTGCACAGGCTGAAGCGGAACCAGCCGGACTGGAACGCGACCATGAACGGGCTGCGGGCGAATTGCTGGCGCGTCTCGACGATGGTCGGGGCGATGTCGGGCTGGTCCTTCGGCTTCACCTTCTTGCGGGCGACGACGAGCTGGCCTTCCGGCAGCACGATCTCGCCGGCGACCTTGCGGAACCAGACCTTCTCGGTGTTGTAGACGAAGGCCATGCGCTCGCGATTGCCCGAGGGACCCTCGGTGACGTCGGTGACGATGTAGTCCCATTCGCGCCCGAGGATGCGCATCAGCCGCCGGAACGGCTCGAGGTCCTCGTTGACCTCCTGGATCGCCACCAGGTCGAAGGCGGAGACGAATTCGGCGAGGTAGTAGAAGGTCTCCGGCCGCCGGGGACCCCAGCCGAACTTGTTGGAATCGAAGTCGCGAATGTTCCAGGTCGCGAGCAGCAGCGCCCCGTCGCTCTTGCGCCGCCGGATCGGCTCCAGCCGCTGGCGGATGGCGAGAAGGCGGGCGGCGCAGCGCTCGGCGGCGCCGGGTTCGCTCTGAAGGTCACGTTTCAGACTGGCGTAGTTGTTCGACACGGCATGCCCCCCGGTCGTTCCGCCCGATGGGTGGGAGACTACCAGAAGTAGTGCTTCATGTCTGTGACAGCCTGCCGGCTTTTGCCGGCGCCCCTTTTCGATCCCGCGCCGCTTCAGGATGGGTCCATGGCTCGCCTCAATTTTCCTTTCGCCTTCCGCAAGCCAGCGGCGCCGCCGGAGGCCAAGGCCTCCCGCGCCCATGCGCTCATCGCGCTGCTCGCCGGGCACCGGCCGCAATGGACGCCGCGCGACTATGCGGCGCTGGCGCGCGAGGGCTACCAGCGCAACGCCGTCGCCCATCGCTGCGTGCGGCTGGTCGCGCAGGCCGTGGGCGAGGTGCGCTTCACCCTTATCGAGGGCGGGCGCGAGATCGCCGCCCATCCGCTCGCCGACCTCTTGGCGCAGCCCAATCCGCGCCTCTCCGGCGCCGGGCTGATGGAGGCGCTGGCGGCGCATCTGATGATCGCCGGCAATGCCTATGTCGAGGCGGTCTCGCTCGGCGGCGAACTGCGCGAGCTGCACGTGCTGCGGCCCGACCGCATGCGCGTCGTGCCCGGCGCGGACGGCTGGGCCGGGGCCTATGAGTACACCGCCGGCGGGCGCTCCGTGCGCTTCGTGCAGGATGGCAGTCCGCCTCCCATCCTGCATGTCGCGCTGTTCAACCCGCTCGACGACCATTACGGCGCCCCGCCGCTGGAGGCGGCGCAGGTGGCGCTGGACCTGCACAACGCCGCCGGCGCCTGGAACAAGGCGCTGCTGGACAATTCCGCCCGGCCCTCCGGCGCACTGGTCTATGGCGGCGCCGGCAACCTCTCGGACGAGCAGTTCGACCGGCTGAAGGAGGAGCTGGAGGCGAACTTCTCAGGCTCCGCCAATGCCGGGCGGCCGCTGCTGCTGGAAGGCGGGCTCGACTGGCGGCCTTTGTCGCTGAGCCCGAAGGACATGGATTTCCTCGAGGCGAGGAACGCCGCGGCGCGCGAGATCGCGCTCGCCTTCGGCGTGCCGCCCATGCTGCTCGGCATTCCCGGCGATGCCACCTACGCCAATTACAGCGAGGCGAGCCGCGTGCTCTGGCGCCAGACCGTGCTGCCGCTGGCGCGCCGGTTGGGCCAGGAGCTGGCCGGCTGGCTAGCGCCTGCCTTCGGCTCGGCGCGGCTCGCCCTGGAGCCTGACCTCGACGCGGTGGAGGCGCTGAGCTTCGAGCGCGAGGCGCTGTGGCGCCGGGTGAACGAGGCGAATTTCCTCACCGAGGACGAGAAGCGCCAGGCCGTCGGCTACGGGCTGCGCGGCTGAGAACGAGAAGGTCCGGCTGCGGGCCGGGCACCAAGAGGGGGAGCACACAGGGAGATACGCCCATGCAAGTCCTCATCGATGCTTTCGCCAAGCGCGGCGACCTCGCCCATCTGGCGCTGCTGATGTGGGCGCTCGGCGCCTCGGCACTGGCGGCGCTCGCCTTGCGCGAGCTCGGCCGGGCGGTGCGCCGCTTCGACGACTTCGTGCGCGAGATCGCGCGCTTCAACGCCTTGTTCGGAGACGAGCAATGACATCGACGCCACGCATCCGGGCCTTCCTGCCCGGGCGTTTGCGCCTGCCGGCCGCCAGCCATGCCGGCAGCGCGCCACAGGTGTTCCGTGAGTTCGGCCGCACGCTCGGGCGTCTCGAGCGCGCCGCCGCCACCCGCCGCTCGCGTGACGGGGAGGGCGCATGACCATGCCCGCCGGTTTCGCTCCGGCACCCATCCAGACCAAGGCCCATCCCGGCGCGCTGGCCACGATCGAGCCGGACGGCAGCTTCGAAGGCTATGCCGCCCTGTTCGGCCGGGTCGATCTCGGCCGCGACCTGATCCTGCCCGGCGCCTTCGCCCGCTCGCTCACTGAACGCGGCACGGGCGGCGTGCGCATGCTGTTCCAGCACGACCCGGCCGAGCCGATCGGCACCTGGCTGTCGCTCCGCGAGGATGCGGTCGGCCTGCATGTACGCGGCCGGCTGACGCTCGACGTCGCCCGCGCCCGCGAGGTGCTGGCGCTGATGCGCGCCGGGGCGATCGACGGGCTCTCCATCGGCTTCCGCACGGTGGAGGGGCGCACCGACCCGCGTTCGCGGGTCCGCCGGCTCTCGCGCATCGATTTGTGGGAGGTGTCGGTCGTCACCTTCCCGATGCAGCCGGATGCCCGCATCGCCGGGGTGAAGCGCGCTGCCTCGCTCGCCGGCATCATCCGCCGCGGCGCCAGGCGCCTGCGCGCGCTGCCGGGGCTGCGGCCGCTGGCGGTGTAGCGACTACCCCTTTGATTTCCTCATGGCCGGGCTTGACCCGGCCACCCAGGGGACCGGGCACCGGCGGAAAGTCTGGGTCCCCGGGTCAAGCCCGGGGATGAGGGAAAAAGGAATCCAGCGTCATCCCGGACGGCCCGTAGGGCCGATCCGGGATCGCGACCCGCTTTCCGCGATGGCCTCAACGGCATGCGATCCCGGCTCTCCGGCTTCGCCTGCGGCCGGGATGACGGCCGGTGTGGCCCGTCCGGCCGACGACGTTTCCATTCCCGAACATGGACATGAGCAACATGGATCCCAGCACACCCGCACCCGAAATGAAGTCCGCGGTCGAGACCAAGCATCTGCCGGGGCCGGAGGTGACGGCGGCCTTCGAGGAGTTCATGACCGCCTTCGAGGCGTTCAAGGACGCCAACGACCAGCGCCTCGGCGAGCTGGAACGGCGCGGCGGCGATGTCGTGACCACCGACAAGGTCGAGCGCATCAATGCCGCGCTCGACACGCAGAAGGCGCTGATCGACGAACTGGTGCTCAAGGCCCGGCGCCCGGCGCTGGGCGGCGCCGGCGACCTCGTGAGCGACCTCGCGGCCCGCGAGCACAAGGCGGCGTTCGACTCCTATGTCCGCACCGGCGAGGCGGCGGGGCTGAAACGGCTGGAGGCCAAGGCGCTCTCCGCCGGTGTCGGCGCTGATGGCGGCTATGTCGTGCCGAACGAGACCGAGCGCGAGATCGGCAAGCGCCTGACCGCGCTGTCGCCGATCCGCGCCATCGCCGATGTGCGCACCATCTCGTCCGGCACCTACAAGAAGCCGTTCATGACCTCGGGTCCCGCGGTCGGCTGGGTGGCGGAGACGGCGGCGCGCACGCAGACCACCAGCCCGGTGCTGGACGAGCTCGCCTTCCCGGCGATGGAGCTCTACGCCATGCCGGCGGCGACGCAGACGCTGCTCGACGATTCCGCGGTGAACATCGACGAATGGCTCGCCATCGAGGTGGAGGCCGCCTTCGCCAGCCAGGAAGGGACAGCTTTCGTCACCGGCGACGGCGTGGGCAAGCCGAAGGGCTTCCTCGCCTATGACACGGTGGCGGAGAGCGCCTGGGTGTGGGGCAAGCTCGGCTTTGTCGCGACCGGCGCCGCCGCCGATTTCCCCGCGGCCAACCCGGCCGACCCGCTGGTGGACCTGGTCTATGCGCTCAAGGCCGGCTACCGGCAGAACGGCTCCTTCGTGATGAGCCGCCGGACGCAAGGCGCGGTGCGCAAGCTCAAGGACGAGAACGGCCAGTATCTGTGGGCGCCGCCCACCGCGCCGGGGACCCCGCCGAGCCTTCTCGGCTTCCCCGTCCACGAGGCGGAGGAGATGCCGAATATCGGCGCGGGCAGCCTCTCCGTCGCCTTCGGCGATTTCCGCCGCGGCTATCTGGTGGTGGACCGGGCGGGCGTGCGGGTGCTGCGCGATCCCTATTCGGCCAAGCCCTATGTGCTGTTCTACACCACCAAGCGTGTCGGCGGCGGCGTGCAGGACTTCGACGCCATCAAGCTACTGAAGTTCGCGGAGTAGCGATTGAGCCCCGCAAAAGAAAAGAGGCGCCTCCGCGAGGAGGCGCCCCATTTATCCGACGGTCGGTCGGGGGAGATCAGCGGCTCGAGCGGGCGTTCTGCTCGACGGTCGCCTTGATATAGGCGTCCTTGGTGGTCGGCAGCGCCACGGCGGCGTTGCGGCCTTCGACGAGCTGCGCCTGGGCGGGCTGGTTGAAGAGGCTCTGGTCACGGCCATCGGCAGCCTGGGCGGCAACGGAACCGAGGGTGGCAAGGGCGACGGCGGCGAGGATGATCTTGTTCATGATGGTCTCTCCTGAGAGGTTGGGGCGGGTCGTTGTGGCCGCGCCGTTTTCATGAACAGAACTTAATGCCGGCTCCGGCGCATTGCTATTTGTGTTATGGCGCTGGCGAGTTTGCGCTGGCGCAATAACATTTGCGTGCGTGCATATAATCCCCCTCTTGCAGGGCGCGTGCGATCCGTGCGCGTGCGATATATTTCCGGTCAGCGGCCGATGTTGCGCAGGGTGGCGTCGATCCAGGCGCGCTGGGGACCGACCAGCGTCGCCCCGGTGACGCCGCCGCAGCCGCGCGCCCCGCCCGCCGCCGTCGACCAGCCGATGATGCCGGCGACCACGCCGTCGAGATAGATCGGCCCGCCGCTGTCGCCGGTGCAGCCGCCCTTGGCGGCGCCGTCGGACAGGCGGACCATGATGCCGCCGGTGGTGCCGATGCTCGGCAATTCGACGCTGCGCAGCGTGCCGGCCGACTTGCCGTCGCCGTCCTTCGTCACGCCGAAGCCGACCACGGTGAAGGCGGTACGGCGGGGCGGTAGCGCCACTTCCGAGGAGAGCGGCGCCGGGCGGAAGCCCGCCGGCAGCGCTTCGGAGAGGCGCACCAGGGCGAGATCCGGCGTCGGGCGCCGGGTCTCGAAGGAATTCGGATCGAAGGAGGGGTGCAGGGCGATGCGGTTGATCGGGATCAGCCGCGGGCCGGACGCCTCGAACACCACCACCGCGTAATCCGCCTGCGGCTGCACGCAATGCGCCGCGGTGAGCAGCGCGTTCGGCGCCAGCACCACGCCGGTGCAGGAGGCGCCGCGCGTCGAGACGATCATCGCCGTCTCGCCCTTCAGCGCCGCATCCGCCGGCCGCCCGCCGACGATGGCATGGGCGGGGGCTGCGAAGGCGAGGGCGGCCAAGAGGGCGACAACGGCGGCGAAGACGAGGCGGCGCATTCGGGATCTTCCGGCGGAGGGTGCCGCTTTGTGGCGGCGCCCGGACGCGGCGTCAATCGGCGCGGGCCTTTTCGGACATTCAGCGACAACAGAGAGGCACCATGCCCGCGATCCTTCTCGCCGGGCCTGCGGCCGAGCCGATCACGCTCGCCGAGGCCAAGATGTATCTGCGCGTCGACCACGACGCCGAGGACGCGCTGATCGCTTCGCTGATCACCGCCGCGCGGGCGACGGTGGAGGCGCTGACGCGGCGCGTGCTGATCGACCAGGGCTGGCGCATCGTGCGCGACGCCTGGCCGACTTCCGGGCTGATCGCCGCGCCGGTGAACCCGCTGCGCGAGATCACCGCCGCCCATGTGGTGGACGCGGCGGGGGAGGAGGTCGAACTCGCGCTCGACGCCTTCGCCGTGGATACGGCGCGGCTGCCGGGGGCGATCCGGGTCGCGCGCGGCGCGCTGCCGGCGCCGGGGCGCCTGCTCGCCGGCATCGCCATCGACGTGATCGCCGGCCATGGCGCGAGCGCCGACCATGTGCCCTCGCCGCTGATCGAGGCGGTGCGGGTGGTGCTGGCGCATTTCTACGAGCACCGCGACGTGCCGGGGCCGGGGGCGGCCTTTCCCGCCCGGCTCGATGCGCTGGTCGCGCCGTTCCGGGTGGCGCGGCTATGAGTGCGATCGGCGAAATGCGGCACCGGCTGGTGCACGAGACGCCGGTGGAGACGCCGGACGGCGCGGGCGGGGTGACGCGCAGCTTCATCGCCGTCGACGCGCTGTGGGGCGCCATCGAGACCACCGCCGCCCCGGCCGAGATCGCCGACCGGCCGGGCGCGGTGCTGGCGCACAGCATCACCGTGCGCGCGCCGGCGACGGTGCAGCCCGGTGACCGGCTGCGGCTGGGGGCGCGGCGCTTCCTCGTCGAGGCGGTGAGCGACCCGGAGGGGCGCGGCCGGCGCCTCCTCTGCGACTGCCGGGAGGAGACGCCGTGAGGTTTCCCACCCGCCTGAGAGGGCTGACGGCGCTGCGCCGCCGGCTGATGCGACCGATCGACAGGAGGCAGCGATGAGCGCGGCCGTGGAGCTACGCCGGGCCGTGCATGCGGCGCTCAATGCCGACGCTCCGCTCATCGCGGCGCTGGGCGGCGCGCGCATCCATGACGTGCCGCCCGCCGCCCCCGACTTTCCCTATGTGACGCTCGGCGAGGCACAGGTGAGCGACTGGTCGACCGCCACCGAGCGCGGCGAGGAGCATCGCCTGTCTCTGGCCGCCTGGTCGCGCCAGGGCGGGCATGCGCAGGCGCACGCCATCGCCCATCTGATCCAGCAGGCGCTGCACGACGCGCCGCTGGAACTGCCCGGCCATGCGTTGGTCAATCTGCGCTTCAGCGAGGCGCAGATCCGGCGCGAGCCGGGCGGGCGGACCTACCGCGCGCTGCTGCGCTTCCGCGCCGTGACGGAATCGAATTGAAGATTTCCGAAGCCGCGAAGAAACGCCGGCAAAGGATTCCAGCGACTCGGGAATCCCACTTGAATCTGATTCAGAAGATGAAGCCGGTTGGCCGCATTTCTTCAATCCGCTTGTGAAGATCGTGAGCCGGCTTTCCATCCCAATGCGTACTCAATCTAGCTCATGAAGGTTAACCGTCCCTGAATACCGGCGGGCGGTGCCGAACACCTGGAAGGGAGCCGGCCGATGGCGGCGCAGAAGGGCAAGGACCTGTTGCTGAAGATCCATGACGGCGCCGCCTATGCGACGGTCGCCGGGCTGCGCTCGCGGCAGATCGCCTTCAACACCGAGCCGGTGGACGTGACCCACGCCGAGAGCGCCGGACGCTGGCGCGAGCTGCTCGCCGGCAGCGGCGTGAAGCGGGCGTCTGTGGCTGGCTCCGGCGTGTTCAAGGACGCGGCCTCCGACGCGCTGATCCGCCAGAGCTTCTTCGACGGGACGATCCGCGAGGCGCAGATCCTGGTGCCGGATTTCGGCACGATCAGCGGGCCGTTCCAGATCACCGCGCTGGAGATCGCCGCCGAGCACGATCGCGAGGTGACCTTCGACATCGCGCTGGAGAGTGCGGGCGAGGTGACTTTCGCCGCGCTGTGAGGCGGCGGCGGACTGACCGTTCAGCACGCCGTCATCCCCGGGCTTGGCCCGGGGATCCACGACTTTGCCGGCCGCGCCGAGGTGTACCGAAGGCGTGGATGGCCGGGCCAAGCCCGGCCATGACGTTGCTTGGAACGGCGCACAGGCATCGACGAACTTCTCAGGAGCACACCATGGCCAACCGGCATCGCGGCGAGGTCGCCGCCGAGCTCGACGGGCGCCCGCGCCGGCTCGTGCTGACGCTGGGCGCGCTGGCGGAGCTCGAGGACGCGCTCGGCGCCGAGGATCTGGTGGCGCTGGCGGAGCGCTTCTCCCGCGGGCGGCTCGCGGCACGGGACGCGATCCGCATCGTCGCCGCCGGGCTGCGCGGGGCCGGCGAGAGCGTCACCGACGAGGAGGTGGCATGCATGACCACGCCCGGCGGCGCGGCCGGCTTCGCGCGGCTGGTCGGCGAATTGATCGCAGCGACCTTCGGCGCCGGGGAGGGCGGCGCATCCGCCGCGCCGGCAAACCCTCCGCCGCCGCAGGGGGCGTGAGCCCGGCCGCGCCGCGGGCCTTTCCCTGGGCCGAGGCGATGGCGTTCGGGCTCGGCCATCTGCGGCTGGCTTCCGATGATTTCTGGCGGCTCACCCCGCGCGAACTCGCCGCCGCCATCGGCGCGGTGGCCGGCCCGGTCCCCGCGCGGCTCGATCGCGCCGGGCTCACGGCGCTGATGGCGCGGTTCCCGGATTGAAACAGCGAGGCTCCTATGTCCGACGAGACCGATGACGGCCTGATCGTCGAGATCGCCGCCGATACTAGCGCCTTCCGCCGCGAGATCGGCGAGGCGGAGCGGCTGGCGCGCGGCTTCGGACGGGTGGTGGGCGATGCGCTGACCGGCGCGGCGCTGAAGGGCCGTGAGGCCGACGACGTGCTGCGTTCGCTGGCGACGCGGCTGTCCTCGCTGGCGCTCGACGTCGCCTTCCGCCCGCTGGAACAGGGAGTCGCTGGCCTGCTGCAGGGTGCGCTCGGCGGGCTCGGCGGCTCGCTTGGTGGCTCCTTTGGCGGCGCGCTGGGCTTCGCCAAAGGCGGCGCCTTCGCCAATGGCCGCGTCATCCCCTTCGCACAAGGAGGCGTGGTGGCGGCGCCGACCTATTTCCCGCTCGGCAACGGACAGACCGGCCTGATGGGCGAGCGCGGCGCGGAGGCCATCCTGCCACTCCGGCGCGGGCCGGACGGACGGCTCGGCGTCGCCGCCGGTGGCGGGGGCCGCGCGGTGAACGTGACGGTGAACGTGGCGACGCCGGATCCGGGCGCCTTCCGCCGCTCCGACGCCTATCTCGCCGGCCTCGTCGCCCGCGCCGTGGCGCGCGGGGAAAGGAGCCTTTGAAGGCTACTTCTTGCGACCCTTGTTCCCCGTCTGGGTGAGTGCCGATGCCGCAACCGACTTCACCGCCGGCGGCGTCTTGGGGTTGCTCAGCAGCTTCGATGCCTTGGATGCGACGGCTTTCGACGTGACTTCAGGCTTCTTGACCATGTTGGTCTCCTGCGTCTGATACCACCTCACATCAGTACAAAAGAAGAACAAAAGCAACTGCCGATTTAGATTTTCCCCGCCAAAATTGTGGACGCTGCCCATGCCCGCCTTCCACGAGACGCTGTTCCCGCTCGACATCGCGCTCGGCGCGGCAGGCGGGCCGGAGCGGGCGACGGAGATCGTCACCACGCTGACCGGCCGCGAGGAGCGCAACACGCGGCTCAATCATTCGCGACGGCGCTGGGATGCGGGCTATGGCGTGAAATCGCTGGTGCAGCTCTCAAGCGTGGTCGCCTTCTTCGAGGAACGGCGCGGGCGGCTCTACGGCTTCCGCTGGCGCGACCGGCTGGACCATTCCTCCGCCGCGCCGGGCGCGCCGGTGACGCCCTTCGACCAGGTGCTCGGCACCGGCACCGGCGCACGCACCCGGTTCGATCTCGCCAAGACCTATGGCGGCACGCATGCGCCCTATGTGCGGCCGATCGCCAAGCCGGTCGCCGGCTCGGTGCGGGTGGCGGTGAACGGGGCGGAGCGCAGCGCCGGCACGCATTTCACCCTCGACCCGACGAGCGGCACCGTCACCTTCCTCGCCGGCCATGTGCCGGCCTCGGGCGCGAGCGTGACCGCCGGCTTCCTGTTCGACGTGCCGGCGCGCTTCGACACCGATTTCCTCGAAGTGAACCTCACCGCCTTCGAGGCGGGCGAGATCCCGCGCATCCCGATCCTGGAGATACGGCCATGAGGGCGCGCAAATGAGAGAGATTCCCGCAGGGTTGGCCGCCTCGCTGGCGGGCGGGGTGACGACGCTGGCGCGCTGCTGGCGGCTCACCCGCCGGGACGGCGTCGTCATCGGCCTGACCGAGCATGACGAGGACCTGTTCGTCGACGGCACCAGCTTCCGCGCCGCCAGCGGCGTGGCCGGCAGCGAGGATGCCTCCGCGCTCGGCTTTGCGGTGGGCGGCGGCGAAATGTCGGCGGCGCTGTCTTCCGAGCTGATCGACGAAGCCGATCTCGACGCCGGCCGCTATGACGGCGCGGCGATCGAGCTGATCCTCGCCGACTGGTCGGCGCCGGCCAATTTCCTGCTGCTGCGCCGCGCCACGCTCGGCGAGGTGCGGCGCGAGGGCGGCAGCTTCACCACCGAGCTGCGTTCGCTGTCGAGCGCGCTCAACGTGGTGCGCGGGCGGCTGTTCACCGCCGGCTGCGACGCCGATCTCGGCGACGCCCGCTGCAAGGTGGCGCTGGCCTCGCCCGCCTATTATACCGGCGCCGGCACGGTGGCGGCGGTGGAGGGGCCGGGGCTGCTCGTGGCCGCCGGGCTCGGCGCCTATGCGGCGGGCTGGTTCACGCAAGGCCGGCTTGTCTTCACCTCCGGGGCCAATGACGGCTTCGCCACCGAGGTGAAGTCGCACAACATTGCCGGCGGCGTGCGGCTGGAGCTGTGGCAGCGCCCGCCGGAGCCGATGGCGCCGGGGGACGGCTTCACCGTCACCGCCGGCTGCGACAAGCGCTTCGAGACCTGCCGCGACCGCTTCGCCAACAGCCTGAATTTCCGCGGCTTTCCGCACATGCCGGGCAATGACGCGGTGCTGCGCATCGCCGTGCCGGGAGGCCAGTGATGGGTGCGAATTTGCGGGCGCAGATCATCGCCGAGGCGCGGGGCTGGATCGGTACGCCCTATCTGCACCGCGCCTCGCTCAAGGGCGAGGGGGCCGACTGCCTCGGACTTGTGCGCGGTATCTGGCGCGCCGTGCTCGGCACCGAGCCGCAGGCGCTGCCGGCCTACGCGCCCGACTGGGCCGAGGCGACCCACGAAGAGCAGATGGCCGAGGCGGCGCGCCGGCACATGCGCGAAGTGCCGCTCGCCAGGATCGAACCGGGCGACGTGCTGCTGTTCCGCTGGCGCGAGGGCTTCCCGGCCAAGCACGCGGCGGTGCTGGTGACGCGGGACCGGATGGTCCACGCCCACGACGGCGCCGCAGTGGCCGAGGTGTTCCTCGCGCCGTGGTGGCGCCGGCGGCTGGCCTTCGCCTTCGCCTTTCCGGGGGCGTGAGGCGGATACAGAACGACGTCATGCCCGGACTTGATCCGGGCATCCACGACTTCCTTCCCGGCCAAAGGCGTGGATGGCCGGGCCAAGCCCGGCCATGACGGTCCTCTTTGTCAATGCCGCGATCCTGGACGACGACCCTCTTCTGAATCGGAGCCCCCATGGCCACACTCATTCTCGGCGCGCTGGGCGGGACCATCGGCGGGGCGCTGTTCGGGCCGGTCGGGGCGCTCGCCGGGCGGGCGCTCGGGGCGCTCGGCGGCTCGGCGGTGGATTCCCTGCTGCTGACCCCCGGCCGGCGCAGCGAAGGACCGCGCCTGACCGAATTCGGCACCATGACCTCGACCGAGGGCGCGGCCATGCCGCGGCTCTATGGAAGGTCGCGGCTGTCCGGCCAGGTGATCTGGGCGGCGCCGGTGGAGGAAGTGGTCTCGACGCAGACGCAGAGCGCGGGCGGGAAGGGCGGCGACCTCATGGGCGGCGCGACGGCGACCGCCACCACCTATTCCTATTTCGGCAGCTTCGCGGTCGGCCTGTGCGAGGGGCCGGTGACGCGGCTCGGGCGCATCTGGGCCGATGGACGGCTGCTCGATGCCAGCCGGCTGAACATACGCTTCCACAATGGCGGAGAGGGCCAGCTGCCGGACCCGCTGATCGAGGCGCGGGAGCCCGAGGCGCCGGCCTATCGCGGCCTCGCCTATGTGGTGTTCGAGCGCCTGCCGCTCGGCCCCTTCGGCAACCGGCTGCCGCAGATTTCGGTGGAGCTGGAGCGCGCGGTGGGAGCGCTGGAGACGAAGCTGCGCGCGGTGACGCTGATCCCCGGCGCCACCGAGTTCGGCTACGATCCGCGCACCATCCGCCGCGTCGACCGGGTGGGTGTCTACCAGCCGGAGAACCGGCATGTGACGACGCATCCAAGCGATTTCTCGGCCGCGCTCGACCAGCTCCTCGCCTGCTGCCCGAACCTGGAGCGCGTGGCGCTGGTGGTATCGTGGTTCGGCACCGACCTGCGCGCGGGCGACTGCGAGGTCCGCCCCGGCGTCGAGCGGCGTTCCAAGCCGACGCAGCGGCTCGGCCGGGCGGAGGAGTGGCAGGTGGCGGGGGAGACGCGCGAGAGCGCCTATCTCGTCAGCCGGCACGACGGCCGCGCCGCCTATGGCGGCACGCCTTCCGACGACAGTGTGGTGGCGGCGATCGGGGCGCTGAAGGCGCGGGGCATTGCGGTGACGCTCTATCCCTTTGTGATGATGGACGTCCCCGCCGGCAACGCGTTGCCGGACCCCTATGGCGGCGCGGAGCAGGCCGCCTATCCCTGGCGCGGGCGCATCACCTGCCATCCTGCGCCCGGCCGGCCCGGCTCGCCGGACGGCAGCGCGGCGGCGGGGACGCAGGTGGCCGCGCTGTTCGGCAGCGCGGCGGCGGCGGATTACGGGCTGGACGGCACCCGCGTCACCTATGCCGGGCCGGAGGAATGGACACTGCGCCGCATGGTGCTGCACTACGCGAAGCTGGCGGAAGCGGCCGGCGGGGTGGAGGCGATCCTGATCGGCTCGGAGATGGCGGCGCTGACGAGGGTACGCTCGGCCTCCGGCGTCTATCCGGCGGTCGGCGCCTTTGCGGCATTGGCCGGCGAGGTGAAAAGCATCGTCGGCGCCGGCACCGAGGTCGGCTATGCCGCTGACTGGACCGAGTATGGCGCGCATGTGCTCGGCGGCGGGGCGGAGCTGCGGTTTCCGCTCGATCCGCTCTGGGCCTCGCCGAGCATCGATTTCATCGGCGTCGACTGGTACCCGCCGCTCGCCGACTGGCGCGACGGCGACGCCCATCTCGATGCCGGAACCCATGAGAGCGGCTACGATCTCGCCTATCTCGGCGGGAACCTGCGGGCCGGCGAGGCCTTCGACTGGTACTACCCGAACGACGCCGCCCGCGCCGCGCAGGCCCGCGCCGCCATCACCGATGGCGCGCACAACGAGCCGTGGGTCCACCGCCAGAAGGACCTCGCCGCGTGGTGGGGCAACGCCCATCACGAGCGGGTCGGCGGGGTGCGGCTGGCTTCGCCCACGGCCTGGATGCCGGGCTCGAAGCCGATCCGGCTGACCGAGATCGGCTGCCCGGCGGTGGACAAGGGCGCCAACCGGCCGAGCGTCTTCCCCGACCCGAAATCGGCCGAGGGCGGGCTGCCGCCCTTCTCCAACGGCCGGCGCGACGATCTGATGCAGCGCCGGCATCTGCAGGCGACGCTGGACGGCTTTTCCGGCTCGACCGCCGCCAATCCCGCGGCGCCGGGCCTGCCGGGCGGGCGGATGATCGACCCCACCGCCATCTATGCCTGGACCTGGGACGCGCGGCCCTTTCCGATCTTCCCGCTCGCCCGCGAGGTGTGGGCGGACGGCGAGAACTGGGAGACCGGCCACTGGCTCACCGGCCGGCTCGGCGCCGCGCCGCTCGCCGAGCTGACCGCGCGGCTGGCGGTAGATTTCGGCGTCGCGGGAATGGAGACGGCGGGCCTGCGCGGCGTCGTCGACGGCTATGTGATCGACCGGCCGATGAGCGCCCGCGCGGCGCTGGAGCCGCTGGCGCGCGCCTTCGCCTTTGACCTTGCCGAGCGCGCCGGTGGCCTCGCCTTGCGCCCGCGCGGCGGTAAGGTGCGGGCGGTGCTGACCGACGAGGAGATCGTCGCCGGCGAGGAGGTGCCGGCACCGCAGATCGTGCGCGCCGCCGAGGGCGAATTGCCGGCGAGCGCGACGCTCGGCTTCATCGACGGCGCGGCCGATTATCGCCGCGCCACCGCCGCCTCGCGTCGGCTGGCCGGCGGGGCGCGGGCGGAGAGCGGGCTCGACGTCGCCATGGTGGCCGATCCCGGCCTTGCCGCCTCGCTGGCCGAGACCTGGCTGCAGGACCAGTGGGCGGGGCGCGACAGCCTGCGCCTCGCTCTGCCGCCCTCGCGCCTCGCGCTGGAGCCGGGCGACCTCATACGGCTCGACCGCGACGGCCGTTCGCGCCTCGTCGAGATCACGACCATCGAGGACCGCGAGGCGCGGATCGTCGGCGCGCGTGGCATTGATCCGGCGGTGTTCGACCTCGCGGTGCGCAGCGGCCGCCCCGTGCAGCCGGCGCTGCCGCCGAGCGCCGGGCCACCGGAGGCGATGCTGCTGCAATTGCCCATGCCGGGCAGCGCGGCGACGCCGGCGCTGGCCTTCATCGGCGCCTTCGTGTCGCCCTGGCCGGGGAGCCTCGCCGTGTGGCGGGCGGTGGACGGAGCGAGCTTCCAGCGCATCGCCACACTGGCGGCGCCGGCGGTGATGGGCTCGACGCTGACCGCGCTGGCGCCGGGCAAGCCCTGGCGCTGGAACCGAATGAGGCTCGACGTCGAGCTCGACGGGCTGATCGCCGGGGCGAGCGAGGAGGCGGTGCTCGGCGGCGCCAATGCGCTGGCGCTGGTGGCGCCGGACGGCGCGGTCGAGGTGATGCAGTTCACCGAGGCCGAGCTGATCGGCGCGCAGAGCTGGCGGCTGTCCGGCCTGTTGCGCGGCCAGCTCGGCACCGAGGCGAAGGCGGAAGTCGCATGGCCGGCGGGCACGCGAATTGTGCGGCTCGACGCGAACCTCATGCAGGTGGCGAGCGGGCTCGACATGCTTGGGCGCCGCGTCGTCTACCGGGTCGGGCCGGCCGACCGCGACCATGGCGACGAGGCCGTCACCGAGATCGCCGCCACCATCGGGCCGACGGCGCTGCGGCCTTTGTCGCCGGTGCATGCCCACGCCCGCCGCACGCCGGCCGGCGTGGAATTGGGCTGGATCCGCCGCACGCGGATCGACGGCGATGCCTGGGACCTCGTCGAGGTGCCGCTCGGCGAGGCGAGCGAGGCCTATCGGGTGGAGATCCTCGACGGGCCGGCGGTGGTGCGCAGCTTCACCGTCGCGGCGCCAGCGCTGACCTATGCGGCGGCGGATGAGATCGCCGATTTCGGCGCCGCCCAGCCCTTCCTCGACATCCGCATCGCCCAGCTCTCCGCCACTGTGGGGGCGGGGGAAGTGCTGGAGGCGCGGGTGGGGGTTTGAAGGCGCTTCCCGACTGTTAGGCGGTTTCCATCCCCGTGCACCGTCATGGCCGGGCTTGACCCGGCCATCCACGCCTTCATCGGGCGCAAGTCGTGGATGCCCGGCTCAAGGCCGGGCATGACGGCGTGCTTGATGGAAGCGCCGCTCTCGTTTTGCCAACGGCCCACAGCCGCCCCTTTCCGACAGGACCGACCATGAGCGAGACGACCCCCCATCTCGCGCTGCCGCTGTTGGCGGCGGCGCAGGCGCAGAAGCATGTCACCCATAACGAGGCGCTGCTGCTCATCGATGCGGCGGCGCAGCTCGCCGTGCTCGACCGCACCCGCACCGCGCCGCCCTCCGCGCCGGCTGTGGGAGACCGGCACATCGTGGCCGCCGGCGCCAGCGGCGACTGGGCCGGGCACGCGGGCGAGATCGCGCTCTTCGACGCCGGCTGGCGGTTCCTCGTTCCCCGCGCGGGCTGGCGCGCCTATGTCGCCGCCGAACGGCGCACGCTGCTGCATGACGGGACCAACTGGGTCGACATGCTCGCGGGCACGCCCTCGGGCGGTATCGCGACGCTGCGGGCGGTGGAGGAAGAGCTGGTGCTCGCCGGCGCCTTCGTCGCCTCGTCCATCGTCATTCCGAACCGCGCCATCTGCCTTTCCGTCGCCAGCCGCACCGTCGCCGCGGTGACCGGCGCCACGGCCTACGAGGTCGGCGTCGCCGGGGAGACGTCGAAATTCGGCGGCTCGCTCAGCGTCGCCCTGGGCGCGACCAATATCGGCGTGATCGGCCCGCAGGCCTTCTACGCCGACACGCCGCTGCGCATCACCGCGCTGGGCGGCGGCTTCACCGGCGGGCGCGTGCGGCTCGTCCTCTCCTATCTCGCCTTCGGCATCTGACGGAGATTTCCATGCCCTATGATTCCGCCAAGGATCCCTGGCGCCGCCGCGCCATGTCGCCCGCCGGCCTCGGCCGCACCGGCGCGACGGTGACGCCGAGCGACACTGAGGACCTGCCGCGCTATGCGCGCATCCGCGTCTTCGCGCCGGCGACGCTGGCGAGCGCGGAGGTCCGCATCCTCACCGTCGATGCCGCCGACGGCGCGCCGCTAACGCTGCCGCTGCCGCCCGGCCAGGTGAGCGTGCTGGAATTCATCGTGCGGCGCGTGCTGGCGACCGGCACCACCGCCGGCCTCGTGATCCACCGGATCGACTGAGATGGCGGCACGCTTCGGTCTCGGTCTCGATCTCGCGCGCGGGCACGCGCACGCCGCCGCCGCGCCGCTCGACGCGATGGCCGCGCAGCTCTACGCCGCCTACGGGCTGTGCCGGCTGGTCTCGGCCTATGCCGGGCCGTGCCTGCGCGTGCGGCGCTCGAGCGACAACGCCCAGCTCGACATCGGCTTCGCCGGCGGCCATCTCGACGTGCCGGCGCTGCTCGCCTTCGTCGGTACGGTGAGCGGCACCCTTGCCACCTGGTACGACCAGAGCGGCCATGGCCGACACGCCGCGCAGGCCAGCGCCGGCTCGCAGCCGCGCCTCGTCAATGCCGGCGTGGTCGACGTCGGCCCGAGCGGCCGGCCGGTGCTGGTGTTCGACGGCATCAACGACTGGCTGGCGCCGGCCTCGGCACAGGGCTTCGCCCGCAATGCCGGCCATGTGACGGTCGCCATCGCCGCCCAACCGGTGGTGAACGACAACGAGTTCCTGTTCATGTGCCTGAGCGCAGCCAGCGCACACCGCGCCAGCCTCTGCCTGCCGCCCGCGACCAATCTCGTGCAGGCGATCGGCACGCGCGTCGACGGCACGGTGAACCAGGCGTTCGGCCGCGACCGCGGGAGCGGCAGCAAGCGCTTCATCGCGCGGTTCCGCTATGGCGAGGGGCAGGGGGACGTCGCCGTCGACGGCGCGGTGACGACGAGCGCCTTCCACGATGCGGGAATGACCAGCGACACCGATCCGGCGACCTCGGTGCGCATCGGCTCGGCCTGGAGCGATCTCTACTTCACCGGCGCCATGTCGACGCTGGTGCTCGCCCGCGCCGCGCTCGACATGGCGAGCCTCGACGCGGCGCTGGCGCGCACCATGCCGTAGCGGGCGGCTATTCCGCGGGCGGGGGCGTGATCGCGTCCGCGCCCGGCTTGGGCGCGAAACGGCGCTGCGTGCTGGCCATGACCGAGGCCATCCGCTCATAGTGCTGGAGCCGGGCGATTTCGGCGTTCAGGCGGTCGATCTCGTCGCCGATCGAGCGGCAGATCGCCTGATAGCTCTCGCGCGTCAGCCGGTCGCGCATATACGCGACCTCGTCCCGCCCGTGGTCGGGACCGGCCCCCTTGAGTATGAAAGGCGCGGCCGCGAGAAGGGCCTCCGCCTGCACCTGACCCGAGGTTTTGCGCGCATCGTCGAAGATGCTCCTCAAGTCGTCGACCAACCGATCCGCCCTCGCCATCCCAGCCGGCTCCCGTTGTCCTTACGAAAATCGTCGTTGAAATCTGCAAACTTTGCAACTTTTCGAAAATAGAACTTGATTCGCGCCCGGCCGGTTCCCTGCCGCGCAAGCGATTTCTTCAGGAAAATCCGGAGGCTTTCATGACCGCGTCGAGCTTCGACGAGGCGCTCAAACGCGTGCTCGTGCACGAAGGCGGCTATGCCGATCATCCCGCCGATCCGGGCGGGGCGACGATGCGGGGCGTCACCCAGCGGGTCTATGACGGCTGGCGCCGGCGGCGGGGCGTGCCGGTGCGCTCGGTGCGGCTGATCGAGCCGGGCGAGATCGAGGCGATCTACCGGCTGCAATATTGGGACGCGGTGCGCGCTGACGATCTGCCGGCCGGTCTGGACTACGGCGTGTTCGACGCGGCGGTGCATTCCGGCCCCGGCCAGGCGGCGAAATGGCTGCAGCGCGCGCTCGGCGTCACCGCCGACGGGCAGGTCGGTGAGGCGACGCTGGCGGCGCTCGACGGGCAGTGGACGGTGGGTCTGATCGACGGCGTCTGCGACCGGCGCCTCGCCATGCTGCGTGGCCTTCGCACCTTCCCGACCTTCGGCGCCGGCTGGACCCGGCGCGTCGGCGAGGTGCGCGCGGCGGCCAAGGTGATGGCGGCGACGATGGCGGTCGAATGCGCCGCGCCGGCGCCGCAGCCGGATGCGCGCGGGAGCGCCAAGGCGCCGCCGGCCGACACGCGGCTCTCGCGCACGCAGGAAGGGGCGGGCGGCATTCTCGCCGGCGGCGCTGGCCTTGGCGCGGTGATCGCCGAGCAGGCCGACCGGCTGGCGCCGCTGGCCGATTTCGCCGCGCCGCTGCGCTGGGCCTTTGCTGCGCTCATGCTGGCTGGCGTCGCGCTGACGCTGCACGGCACGCTCAGGCGCATCCGCGCCGGGGAGGGGGCGCCGTGCTGAGCCTCCTCTCGCTGTTCACGAGCCCGCTGGGCCGCATCGCCGGGCTGGTGCTGCTCGCGAGCGTGGCCGCGAGCGGCCTCTATCTCAAGGGACGCATGGAAGGCCGGGCCGCCTGTCTCGCGCAAGGAGAACGCGATGTGCTGGAGACCGTCGAGCGTGCGGACCGCGCGCGTGCTGCTGCTGGGCGCCGCGATGCCGATGCTGGCCGGCTGCGCGACGACGACGCCTTCCGCCGCGACTAGGGGCGCCTGCGGCGCCTTCCGGCCGATCTCCTGGGCCAGCGCCGACACCGACCCGACCATCCGCCAGGTGAAGGC
>JARBUD010000032.1 GCA_029239875.1 Xanthobacteraceae bacterium
TGACCGACTGCAAGCAGACCGCACCGGTGATCGCCTCGCCCGGCCCCCAGCAGTAGAAGTCGCCTTCGCCTTCGAGGGCCTGGGTGAGCAGCTTGTGATAATGCCGGCGCGACACCTCGACCGCGCCGAAGCTCTTCAGATGGTCGGTGACGAACTGGGTGTCGAGCAGGGTGAAGCCGCCGCGCTTCAGCCGTGCCACCAGATGCACCAGGGCCACCTTCGAAGCGTCGCGCGCGGTGTGGAACATGCTCTCGCCGAAGAAGGCACGCCCGAGCCGCACGCCATAGAGCCCGCCGACGAGCTGGCCGTCCTGCCACGTCTCCACCGAGTGGCAGTAGCCGCGGGCGTGCAGGTCGCAATAGAGCTTGCGGATGCGCCGGTTGATCCAGGTCGAGCCGCGTCCGTCAGCCGGGGCGGCGCAGCCGTCGATCACCGCCTCGAAATCATGGTCGATGCGCACCTCGAACTTGTCCGAGCGAACGGTGCGGGCGAGGCGGCTGGAGATGGCGAAGCCGTCGAGCGGGATGACGCCGCGGCGCTCCGGCTCGATCCAGTAGAGGCCGGGATCGTCCGCGCTCTCAGCCATCGGGAAGATGCCGCAGGCATAGGCCTTCAGCAGCACTTCGGGCGTGATCTCGACCTGATGTTCGCGCGGGCGTGACATAGCGTCAGAATGACGGAGATGCGCGGCGTGGGGAAGGGGGCGCGCATCGTTCGGATGTCAAACCGAACGGCCGCGGCCCCGCCTTTTCAGACGCCCCTCAGCTTCCCGGCTCGCCCTCGGCCAGAAAGGCTTCCAGCCAGTGGATGTCGTAGGCGCCGCGCTTGATGTCGTCATTCTCGACCAGCTCGCGGAACAGCGGCAGCGTGGTCTCGATGCCTTCCACCACGAACTCGTCGATGGCCCGGCGCAGACGGGCGAGGCACTGCTCGCGCGTGTCGGCGGTGACGATCAGCTTTCCCGCCAGGCTGTCGTAATAGGGCGGGATCGAATAGCCCTGATAGACGGCGGAATCGATCCGCACGCCCGGCCCGCCCGGCACGTGCCAGTTGGTGATCCGGCCCGGCGAGGGGCGGAAGGTGCGCGGGTGCTCGGCATTGACGCGGCACTCGATGGCGTGGCCCTTCAGCACGATGTCGTCCTGGGTGACGCTCATCGGCAGCCCGGCGGCGACGCGGATCTGCTCGTTGATGAGGTCGACCCCGGTGATCGCCTCGGTCACCGGATGCTCCACCTGGATGCGGGTGTTCATCTCGATGAAATAGAACTCGCCGTTCTCGTACAGGAACTCGATGGTGCCGGCGCCGAGATATTTCAGGTCGCGCATCGCCTGCGCCACCGTCCCGCCGATGCGCGCGCGCTGCTCGGGCGTGATGATCGGGGAGGGGGCTTCCTCCCACACCTTCTGGTGCCGGCGCTGCAGCGAGCAGTCGCGCTCGCCGAGATGGATGGCATTGCCCTTGCCGTCGCCGAGCACCTGGATTTCGATGTGGCGCGGCGTGCCGAGATATTTCTCGATATAGACCGCGTCGTCGCCGAAGGCCGCGCGGGCCTCCGAGCGGGCGGTCGACAGCGCGGCGGAAAGCTCCTGCTCGGAACGCGCCACCTTCATGCCGCGTCCGCCGCCGCCGGCGGCGGCCTTGATGAGCACGGGGAAACCGATCTCGCGGGCGACCTTGGCCGCCTCCTCGTCGGAGGAGACGCCGCCGTCCGAGCCGGGCACGCAGGGGATGCCGAGGCGCTTGGCGGTCTTCTTGGCCTCGATCTTGTCGCCCATGATGCGGATGTGCTCGGGCTTCGGCCCGATGAACTGCACGCCGTGGTCGATCAGTATCTCGGCGAAGCGGGCATTCTCGGCCAGGAAGCCGTAGCCCGGATGCACCGCCTCGGCGCCGGTGATCTCGCAGGCGGCGAGCAGGGCGGGGATGTTGAGGTAGCTGTCCCGGGCGGGCGGCGGGCCGATGCACACGCTCTCGTCGGCCAGCTTGACGTGCATGGCGTTGGCGTCGGCGGTGGAGTGCACCGCGACGGTGGCGATGCCGAGCTCCTTGCAGGCGCGCAGCACGCGCAGGGCGATCTCGCCGCGATTGGCAATGAGGATCTTGCCGAACATTGAGGCGCTCCTCACTCGATGATCAGGAGCGGCTCGCCATATTCGACCGGCTGCGCATTCTCAACGAGGATACGGGTGACGGTGCCCGCACGCGGAGCGGGAATCGCGTTCATCGTCTTCATCGCCTCGACGATGAGCAGGGTCTGGCCTTCCTTCACCACCGACCCGACGTCGACGAAGAACTTGGCACCCGGCTCCGGGCCGAGATAGGCGGTGCCGACCATGGGCGAGGTGACGAGGCCGGGGTGCTTGGACACGTCGTCCGACGCGGCGACCGGAGCGGGCGCGGCGGCCGACGAAGCGGCGACCGGCGCGGCGGCAGGGCCGGCGACTGCGACGGGCGCGGCATAGACGGTCGGCGGGGCGCGCACGACGCGGATGCGCAGATCCTCGTGCTGCACCTCGATCTCGGTGAGGTCGCTCTCGGACAGAAGGTTGGCGATCTCGCGCACCAGCGCGGGGTCGATGTTCGGCTTGTTGGTTTTCATCATGATCCCGTGACGGTCGCGCCGCCTCCCTTCAGCTGACGCGGCGGTCGGCGAGCGAACTGGCGAGTGCGTCGATGGCAAGCCGGTAGCCCTCTATCCCGAAACCGCAGATCACACCGCGGGCGACCGGCGAAATGAACGAATGGTGGCGGAAAGCTTCCCGCGCGAAGACGTTGGACAGGTGGACTTCGACGACATTGAGGCCGACCGCTTTGATGGCGTCGGCGACGGCGACCGAAGTGTGCGTGTAGGCGGCGGCGTTCAGCACCACGCCCACCGAGCCCTGCGCCTGCTGCAGCAAGGTGACGAGCTCGCCCTCGTGGTTGGTCTGGCGGAAGACGAGCCCGAGGCCGTGGCGCTCGCAGGCGGCGCGGCACGCCGCCTCGACGTCCGCCAGCGTGGCACGGCCGTACACCTCCGGCTCGCGCGTGCCGAGCAGGTTGAGGTTCGGTCCGTTCAGAACATGCACCGTGTCGGGCATCGCGCCTCGGAAATCGCCCCGCCACCCGGCCCTTGCCCGGGGCGGCGGGGGTTTATAGGCAATGGCTGCGCGCACGCCAAGCCCCGGCGCGCGCCGGGGGCGACTAACCCCCAGCCGTATGCGTGTAAGGGCTCAGGCGGCGCTGATCAGCACTGGGTCTTGCCGCAGGAGCGCACCGATTGGATCGCGCCGCGGATCTGGTCGTGGCCGACCGCGCCGACGATGACCGAGTCGCCGAGCACATAGCTCGGCGTGCCGTCGATGCCGAGCGCGTCGGCGAGCTGCAGGCTCTCCTGCAGCGTGGCGTCGATCTCGGGGTTGGCGAGCGCCTTCTCCAGCGCCGCCTTGTCGATGCCGACCTCGCCGGCGGCTTCCAGCGCCTTGGCCTTGTTGGCCTGACCGCGGTCGCCGAGCAGCTTCTGGTGGAAGGCGAAATACTTGTCCGGCGCGGTGAGGCGCACCGCCACGGCGACCCGCGCCGCCTCGACCGAGCCCGGGCCGAGCACCGGGAATTCCTTCAGCACCACCTTGAGCTTGGTGTCGGACTTCACCAGCTCGACGAGGTCGCCGAGCGCCTTTTTGCAGTAGCCGCAATTGTAGTCGAAGAACTCGACCAGCGTGACGTCGCCCTTGGGATTGCCGACCACGGTGCCGCGCGGGGAATCGAAGACCAGCGGCTTGAGCTCGGTGAGCGCCTGCTGGCGCTGGCTCGCCTCGGCCGCGGCCTGGCGCTTCTGCAGCTCCATGATCGCTTCCTGGATCACCTCGGGATTCTTCAGCAGGTAGTCCTTGATGACCCCCTCGAATTCCTTGCGCTGGGCGTCGTCCAGAGCGGCGGCAGGGGCGATGGCGGCGCCGAGCACGAGGCCGGCGGCGATGACGGCGGCGAGCGCGCGGCGGCCGGCGCGGAGGAAGGTCGGCATGGCAGTCTCCAGGGGGAAAGGGGCGTGGCGCGGGGTCATCTCAGGGACCCGGCGGCTTCTTGCGCCGCTCCGGCGGCGGCTTGAAATTGACGATGTCGTCGGCCTTCAGCCAGCCGGGCGAGCCGAGCTTGAAGCCGTTCTTGGCGCGGGTCGCCAGCTCGCGGGAGAGCCGGAAGTCGCCGCCGAGGAAAGCGGACTGCGCCGAGGCGAGATCGGCATTGGGGATGTCGCCCTTGCGGCCATAGGCCATGGCCAGATAGCGCCAGCCCCCGGGCGAGTCGGGCTCGCGCTGCAGGCTGAAATTCAGCTCGCGCACCGCTTCCTCGGCGGTCGACTTGTCGTCGGTTGCGACCAGCGCCTGGCCGAGCAGCATGCGGATCAGCGGATGGCCATTGGACAGCGCTACGGCGCGGCGCAGCGGCGCCACCGCCTCCCGCGCCCGGCCGGCCTCCAGCAGCGCCTGGCCCTTGATCTCGTAGAAATAGGCGTTGCTCGGCTGCTCGGCGATCAGCGCGTCGATCTGGCGGAGCGCGTCCGGGATGCTGCCGAAGCGATAGGCCGAGATGGCGCGGGCATAGCGGGCCGGCAGCGAGGCGTTGGACGAAGGATAGATGCGGGCGACCGCTTCCGGCTGCTGGGTGAAGCCGACGAGCTTGGCCCGCATCATGTCGTGCCGCGCCTGCAGCGCCGGAGGATCGACGGCGTTGAAATAGGGGCTCTTGTGCGCCAGCTCGGAGAGCAGAGCGATGCGCTCGGTCGCCATCGGATGGCTCAGCACATAGGGATCGACGCGCTGGCTGAGGAATATCTGGTCGTTCTGGAAGCGCTCGAACGTCGTCAGCATGCCGCGTGCCGACTGCCTGGTGGCGTTGAGGTAGGTCACCGCCGCGCGGTCGGCCGAGGCTTCCTGCCCGCGCTGATAGGACAGCAGCGTGCGGCGGGCGATCTCCTGCGGCGCGATCAGCGCCGCGGCCGGCGCGCCGCCCATGCTGGCGCCGGTCGAGGCCCCCGCCGCGATGCCGCCCGCGGCGAGCAGCATGCCGACGATGGCGGCAGTCTGCACGGATTCGAGTTGCTGGCGCAGGTTCGACAGGTGCCCGCCGGCGATGTGACCGGTCTCGTGCGCCAGGACGCCGATGATCTCATTCGGCGTCTTCGACTGCTTCAGCGCGCCGGTATTGATGAAGATGCGCCGCCCGTCGGCGACGAAGGCGTTGAAGCTGTCGCTGCCGACCAGCACGATCTGGATGTTCTGCTGGGTGAGCCCGGCGGCCTTGAAGACCGGCCGCGTATAGTCGCGCAGCAGCGTCTCGATCTCGGCGTCGCGGATGATGCCCGGCTGGCGGCTCTGCGCCTGCGCGGTTCCCGGCGCGGCCGCGAGCACCAGTGCCGCGACGAGGCCGAGCCCGCGTGCGGCGGGCCGCCCAATGGAGGGGTTGTCAGGCAGCAATGAAGGCATCATCCATCGACGGAAATGGTTCGGGGCGACCTGACGCTGTCGCGGCGACAGGGTCAAGTCTTCCTCCTATCATCTTAGATCGCATTGTCTTCAATTGAACGTCAGCCGAGACGAGCCCGAGAATACGGCGCGGATACGGCGGTTCGGCAGGGTGGCAGCATGGACCATTCTTCTACGTCACCTCGCATGGCTGTCGCCGCGGCGCTCGCCGGCGCCTCGCGCCGCAGCGAGATCGCCCCCTTCATCGTCATGGACGTGATGGAGCGCGCGGCGCGCCTGGAGGCGGCGGGCGGGCATGTGATCCACATGGAGGTCGGCCAGCCGGCCGCCCCGGCGCCTTCGACCGCCCGCGAGGCGGCCAGGCGCGCGCTGGACCACGGCCGCATCGGCTACACGACGGCGCTCGGCCTGCCCACGCTGCGCGCGCGCATCGCCCGGCACTATGGCGAGACCTACGGTGTCGACCTCGACCCGGCGCGCGTCGTGGTGACGACCGGCTCGTCCTCGGGCTTCCTCTTCGCCTTCCTGTCGCTGTTCGAGGCCGGCGACCGGGTGGCGATCGCCAATCCCGGCTATCCGCCCTACCGTCACATCCTCACCGCGCTCGGCTGCGAGCCGGTGCTGATCGAGACCGACGCCGCCTCGCGCTGGGTGATCACGCCGGAGGCGCTGATCGAGACGCACCGCCGCACGCCGCTGAAGGGCATCCTCGTGGCGAGCCCGGCCAACCCGACCGGCACGATGATGCGCCCGGAGGCGCTGGCCGAGCTGATCGCCACCGCCGAGGGCCTCGGCATACGTTTCATCTCCGACGAGATCTATCACGGGCTCGACTACGCCTTTCCGGCCACCACGGCGGCCTCGATCAGCGACGAGGCCACGATCATCCATTCCTTCTCGAAGTATTTCTGCATGACCGGCTGGCGCGTCGGCTGGATGGTGATGCCGGCGCCGCTGGTGCGTGCGGTGGAGCGGCTGCAGCAGAACCTGATGATCTCCGTGCCGACGCTCTCGCAGGTCGCCGCCGAGGCGGCGTTCGACGGCGCCGGCGAGATGGAGGAGGTCAAGCACGGCTATGAGGCCAACCGGCTGATCCTCACCGAGGGCCTGCCCAAGGTGGGGCTGCCGGAGTTCCTGCCCGTCGACGGCGCCTTCTATCTCTATGCCGACGTCTCGCACTTCACCGACGATTCCGCCGGCTTCGCCCGCCGCCTGCTCGACGAGGCGCTGGTGGCGGCGACGCCCGGCGTCGATTTCGACCCGCATCGCGGCCACCATTATCTGCGCCTGTCCTATGCCGGCTCCGCCGACGAGATGCGGCAGGCGGTGAACCGCATCGGCGACTTCCTGCGAAGGGGGTGAGAGGTGGGGGCGGGGACTGAGCGCTCCCTTGGTCCGCTGCTTCCTCCTGGTGACCTCATCCTGAGGTGCCCGGCATTTCGCCGGGCCTCGAAGGATGCTCGCCTCGGCGCACGCGAAGGACCATCCTTCGAGGCTCGCTGACGCTCGCACCTCAGGATGAGGGTGTACTTGTGTGGGCGGCTTCCGGTTTCCGGCCGTCATCCCGGGCTTGGCCCGGGGATCCACGCCTTTCGCTCGCTGACGCAATGGATGGCCGGGCCAAGCCCAGCCATGATGGTTCTGAGCAATATCAGCGATTTACGCCCGGACTCTCACCGTGCCCCCGCCGCGTCATAGGTCGCCTGCGCCGCCAGCACCGCGTCCATGTTGTGCTCGGCCCAGTGGGCGAGGGCGGAAACGGTTTCGGTGAGCGTGCGGCCGAGCGGGGTGAGGGCATACTCCACCGTCACCGGCACGGTCGGGTAGACGGTGCGGGTGACGAGCCCGTCGCGCTCCAGCCTCTTCAGCGTCTGCGACAGCACCTTCTGCGAGATGCCCTTTATCTCGCGCCGGATGGCGTTGAAGCGCACCGGCCCGTCCTCCAGCCGGTCGAGGACCAGCACCGCCCATTTGTCGGCGAGGCGGTCGAGCACCATCCGCGTGGGGCAGCGGTCCTCATAGACGTCGTAGCGGTAGCGCATTCTCTTCTCCGTCTTGCCTCGCCACCGGTTTCCTGGAGGACACCATGTGAGCGGAAAGTGCTCTCTTCCGCGCTTCCGAGACCGGGCGTATGTATCCGTTCGAAACGTGGTTTCCAATAGATACTAAGGAGAACGTACATGACAGGCAAGATTCTCGTACTCGGCGCCACCGGCACGGTGGGGCGGCCGCTGGTGAAGGCGCTGCTGGCGAAGGGCGAAAAGGTGAGGGCGGCCTCGCGCACGGGCCAATCGGTGGAAGGCGCCGAGGGCGTCGCCTTCGCCTACGACCGGCCGGAGACCTTTGGCGCGGCGTTCGAGGGCGTCGACCGGGCCTATGTGCTGGTGCCGGGCAGCACGGTGCACCCGAAGGAATTCGTGCTGCCGGTGATCGAAGCCGCCGCCGCGCGCAAGGTGAAGGTGGTGTTCCAGAGCGTGTTCGGCGCCGATGCCGACGATGCCATCCCCTACCGTCAGGTCGAGATCGCGCTGGAAAAATCCGGCACGCCCTATGTGATCCTGCGGCCGAACTGGTTCACCGACAATTTCCTCGCCTTCTGGAAGCCGGGCATCGACCATAACGGCGCCATCTCCGTGCCGGCGGCGGAGGGCAAGAGCAGCTTCATCGACGCGCGCGACATCGCCGAGAGCGCTGCGGCGGCGCTGACCACCGACCGCTTCGACAACAGGGCGTTCAATCTCACCGGCCCCGAGGCGCTGAGCTATGGCGAGGCGGCGGCGGTGCTGTCGCAGGCGACCGGGCGCAAGATCGGCTACGCGCCGCTCGACGACGACACCTTCGTCGCCATCCTGTCCGGCGCCGGCGTCGACTCGGACTATGCGCGCTTCCTCGCCACCATCTTCTATCCGGTCCGGGAAGGCTGGACGGCCGCCGTCACGAGCGATGTCGAGACGCTGACCGGCAAGAAGCCGCGCACGGTCGCGGACTGGGCGAAGGACAACGCCACGGCGCTGAGGGCGTGATCGAGCAGCTTCATTTCGCACCTCATGGCCGGGCTTGACCCGGCCATCCAGCGGCAAGCCCATGGCGAGAATGAAGTCTGGGTCCCCGGGGCAAGCCCGGGGACGAGGGAAAAGGGGCAGTTTGGCAGCGGCTGTCCACCCCGACGAACCTCATCCTGGGGTGCGAGCGCAGCGAGCCTCGAAGGATGAAGGCGCTTTATGGGGCAGGCCCCAGAGGCCGCCCAAAAAGAAAACGGCGCCGCGAGGCGCCGTTTCCATGTTCTTCAACAGATCCGGCTCACTCGCCGAAGATCTTGCGCTGCCACCAGCCGGTGCGGCGCGGGCGATCGGATTCTGCGGGCTCGGCCGTCGCGGGCTCGGCGGCAGCGGGCTCGGGAGCGGGCGCTTCCGGAGCGGCCGCCTCGGGTGCCGGCGTCGCCGGCGCTGAAGTCGCCAGCGCTTCCGGCGCCACGGCGGCGGAAGTGTCGGTGATCACCACCGGGGCGGCCTCGCGCACGGTCGAGCGGCGGCGGCGCGGCTTGGCCTCCGCGACGGGCTCGGCCGCCGGTTCGGGAGCGGGCACCACCGGCGCCGGCTCGCGCACGGTGCTGACGGCGGGCGACGCCTCGGCCGCGGGTTCGGCGGAAGCCGCCTCGGCCGGAGTTGCCTCGGTCGCCGCTTCCTCGCCGGCCTTGGCGCGCGTGCGCCGTCCGCCCCGCCGACCGCGGCGCGGCTTGGCCTCTTCTTCAGGTTCGGCCGGCGCTTCGGCGGCCGGTGCCTCGGCGTTCTCGGCCGCCGGGGTCGCACCCGGTTCATCGTTCG
This sequence comes from Xanthobacteraceae bacterium, assembly GCA_029239875.1. Lineage (GTDB taxonomy): Bacteria > Pseudomonadota > Alphaproteobacteria > Rhizobiales > Xanthobacteraceae > Ancylobacter. Next base: position 9,290 of record JARBUD010000032.1, read on the forward strand.
TGGCGAAACGAGAGGCCATGTCCTCGGCCGGCGGCGCCATCAGCGACGCATCCTCCTCGGACACCGGGACGGCCGGGATCACGTCCGTTCCGACGTCATCGTCGCTGCCATCCTCGCCATCATCCTCGAACTCGACGCCGGCGGCATCCGCCGCGTCGTTCTCGCCCGAGCGATGACCGTTCTCGCCGTTCTGGCCGCCGCCGCGCCGACGACGCCGGCGGCGCCGACGGCGACCCCGGCCGTCGCCCTGCGCCTGCTCGCCATCGGACGGCGCGGACGGGGCGCGGGCCTCGGCGGCCTCGGCTTCCTCCTCCTCATCGACCTCCTCGGCAACCGGGAACTCCTCCTCCGGCTCGACCACCACCTCAGGTGCGCGGGGGATCGGGATGGGATTGGCCACCGGCTCGCCCTTGTCGATGGCGAACGGCGTGAGCCCGGTCAGCGTCGCGTCGGCGCTGATGGTGATGACGACGCCGAAGCGCTCCTCCAGCTCGTGCAGATGCGCGCGCTTGTGGTTGAGCACGTAGAGCGCGTTCTCGGTGCGGGTGCGCACGACGAGGTTATGCGTGTTGGAGCGCTGCAGCAGGTCCTCGGCGGCGCGCAGCAGCTGCAGCGCGACCGACGGCGAGGAGCGCACATGGCCGGTGCCGCCGCAATGCGGGCAGACCTCGGTGGAGGATTCCAGCACGCCGGTGCGGATGCGCTGGCGGCTCATCTCCATCAGGCCGAAATGCGAGATCCGACCGAGCTGGATGCGCGCGCGGTCGTTCTTCAGGCAATCCTTCAGCTTGCGCTCGACCGCCCGGTTGTTGCGCTTCTCGTCCATGTCGATGAAATCGATCACGACGAGGCCGGCGAGATCGCGCAGGCGCAGCTGGCGGGCGACTTCCTCAGCCGCCTCCAGGTTCGTCTTCAGCGCGGTGTCCTCGATATTGTGCTCGCGCGTCGAGCGGCCCGAGTTCACGTCGATGGAGACCAGCGCCTCGGTCGGGTTGATGACGAGGTAGCCGCCGGAGCGCAGCTGCACCTGCGGCAGGAACATCGCGTCGAGCTGGCTCTCCACCCCGAAGCGGGTGAAGATCGGCTGGAGGTCCTTGTAGACCTTCACGTTCTTCGCATGGCTCGGCATGAGCATGCGCATGAAGTCCTTGGCCTCGCGATAGCCGTCGTCGCCGGCGACCAGGACCTCGTCGATATCCTTGTTGTAGAGGTCGCGGATCGAGCGCTTGATCAGCGAGCCTTCTTCATAGACCAGCGAGGGTGCCGTCGAGCCCAGCGTCAGCTCGCGCACGTTCTCCCACAGCCGCAGGAGGTATTCGAAGTCGCGCTTGATCTCGGGCTTGGTGCGGTTGGCGCCGGCGGTGCGCAGGATGACGCCCATGCCCTCCGGCACGTCGAGGTCGGAGGCGACCTCCTTCAGCCGCTTGCGGTCCTCGGCCGAGGTGATCTTGCGGGAGATGCCGCCGCCGCGCGCGGTGTTCGGCATCAGCACCGAATAGCGGCCGGCGAGCGAGAGATAGGTGGTGAGCGCCGCGCCCTTGTTGCCGCGCTCTTCCTTCACGACCTGCACCAGCATCACCTGCCGGCGCTTGATCACTTCCTGGATCTTGTACTGGCGGGCGCGCACGCGCGGCGCCCCGCGCTCGGGAACCTCTTCCAGCGCGTCGTCGGAGCCGACCTCGTCGACGACTTCTTCCTCGCCGGCGATCTCCTCGACCTCGCCGCCGCCGTTCTCGTCGTCGGAGGAAGAGGAGGGACGGCGGCGCGAGCGGCGCGCCGGGGCGGCCTCGGTTTCCTCGGCAGCGGGAGCCTCGCCATCGGCGGCCGGATCGCCGGAGACGGTCTCGTCGGCGTTGGCGCTCTTGGCAGCACCGCGCGGGCGGCGCGAGCGGCCCTTCGGCCGGTCCTCGTTCTCTTCCTCGGCCTCGCGGCGCTGCTGGCGCTCCTCCTCGGCAAGCAGCGCCTGCCGGTCGGCGACCGGGATCTGGTAATAGTCGGGATGGATCTCGCTGAAGGCGAGGAAGCCATGCCGGTTGCCGCCATACTCGATGAAGGCGGCCTGCAGGGAGGGTTCTACCCGCGTGACCTTGGCGAGGTAGATGTTGCCGCGCAGCGGCTTGCGGTTGGCGGCCTCGAAGTCGAATTCCTCGACTCGGTTGCCGCGCACCACCACCACCCGGGTCTCCTCCGGATGGGTGGCGTCGATGAGCATCTTGTTGGCCATTGAACTCTCATATGCGGCAGCGGCGGCGTCGACGCCGGGAAGGGCGCCGGACGGCGGTGGCCGTGCCTGTAAGCGGTGATTGAAAGCGGATTTGAAAAGCGGCGGGAGGGACGGAACGCCTCGCATGCGGGGCGCCGACGCGATGCATGGGCCGCGGAGCGGAGGACATAGGCGCGACGGACGCGACCGCCTCGCACCTGACCCCCACTCGCCGGCTGACACATCATCGTTGGCTGCCGTCCATCCTCGACCGAACAGGACAAGCCGCGATCGCACCGGATCCGGCTCAAGGCATATGGCCGCGAAGGTCACGGACACGTGAAATTGCGCAGGATCTGCGCGAAGCACGCATCCGCTGGCTCGGAAAAGACGAGGCAAAGCCGCAATCCGTCGGCGCGCGGCCGGGTTCGACCGCATTCGGCACAACGACGCGCTCCGGGGAGGCTCAATCGTCGCACGTGCCGGGCCTGTCCATTGCTGGAGCGCCCATCACCGCAGGACCGCGAAAGCCGGACGTCAAGCGAGCGAGCCGGAAATGCGAACCATATGCATGCCCTTAATAGCGGCATGCGTGCCGATTTGGCAAGGATCGCGTCCGATCCAAATCCGCTTCTGCGTTGCCCGCGTGCAACGGCCCCGGCCCAGAACACGCAGGTGACGAGGATCGCGGCAAGGAGCGGTTAACGCTTCGTTCGTATTTGGCTAGAAAGGTCGGAACGCACGTTGTCCCGACGACTTTTCCGATTGAGGGCGCGCAGGAGGCGGTACGCGGCAATGGCTTGGCGTGCGGGCATGCTCGGGGTCTTTCTGGCGGCGGCGTTGCTCCTGCCGGCGGCGCTTTCTGCGTCCCGGGCGGCGGCTGCCGATCCCGTGGTGGCGACCGATGCCCGCCTCGCCGGCGATGGCGAGCGCACGCGCCTCGTCGTCGACCTGTCGCGCTCGGTGCCGCTCGGCGCCTTCACCCTCGCCGATCCCTATCGCGTCGTCGTCGACATTCCCGACGTCGTCTTCGCGCTGCCGGATTCGGCCGGGCAGGAGGGCAGGGGCCTCGTCTCCGCCTATCGCTTCGGCCTGTTCGCGCCCGGCAAGGCGCGCATCGTCATGGACGTCTCCGCGCCTGTGACCATCGACAAGGCCTTCGTGCTGGAGCCGATGGACGACCAGCCGGCGCGGCTCGTGGTCGATCTCGTCAAGACCGACCGCGCCACCTTCCTGCAGTCGGTGGCCGCACCGGTGCGCCGCACCGAGGAGCCGGAGATGCCGAAGGCCGAGGTCGCCGAGGCCGGCGACACGCGGCCCGTCATCATCATCGATCCCGGCCATGGCGGCATCGACCCCGGCGCGCGCAATTCCGCCCTCGGCATCAGCGAGAAGGAGCTGATGCTGGCCATCGGCAAGCAGCTGCACGACCGGCTGGAGGCGACTGGCCGCTACCGGGCGCTGATGACCCGCGAGAAGGACACCTATGTCTCGCTCGGCCAGCGCGTGCGCTTCGCCCGCGAGAACGGGGCGCGGCTGTTCATCTCGCTGCACGCCGATTCGCTCGGCTCGCGCGACACCGACGTGCGCGGCGCCACCATCTACACGCTCTCGGATCGAGCCTCCGACGCCGAGGCGCAGCGGCTGGCCGATTCGGAGAACAAGTCGGACATGATCGCCGGCCTCGACCTCTCCGAGGAGCCGGCCGACGTCGCCGGCATCCTGTTCGATCTCGCCCAGCGCGAGACCCGCAACTTCTCCGCCCATTTCGCCCGCACGCTCGCCGGCGCGGTGGCCGGCGCGGCGCGGATGCACAAGTCGCCGCTGAAATCGGCGGGATTCAAGGTGCTGAAGGCACCCGACGTGCCTTCCGTGCTGTTCGAGCTCGGCTATATATCGAGCTCCCGCGACGTCGAGCTCATGACATCGGCGGACTGGCAGTCTAACGTGACCGAGGCGATGGTGGCGGCGATCGACGCCTATTTCACCGCGCAGAAGCCGAAGGATGGCGTGCCGGGCGCGCTGCCGGCGAGCATTGGCGGGGCGAACGGTGAGCCGCTGGCCTCCACGCGTGCCGAACCGGCCGCGATAAGGCCATAGTTGCCACGCACACGGATGCCTCTGGCCTCTGGCCGATGAAGCAAAACCACTTGATCGGCAACAAGGTGCGCTGGATTCGGAGGGCTGGAGCGTGTTCTGCTCCAGAACGGCGTGGGCAGTGACTCGCGCCGCGCCGGGGGCGCGGTGTTTTCAGCATGAAGGGGGCTTGGCCGCATGCGGCTGCTTCTGCGGTTCTTGGGCTTCCTGTTCGCGCTCGGCACGATCGTGTTCGTGGTCGGCGGCGCGGTCGCGGGCTATTTCGTGTGGAAGTTCTCGCAGGATCTGCCGGACTACTCGCAGTTGCAGAACTACGAGCCGCCGGTGATGACTCGCATCCACGCCACCGACGGGTCGCTGCTCGCCGAATACGCCAAGGAGCGCCGGCTCTATCTGCCTATCCAGAACATCCCCAAGCGGGTGATCGACGCCTTCCTCGCGGCCGAGGACAAGAATTTCTATTCGCATGGCGGCATCGATCCCTCCGGCATCTTCCGCGCCGGCTATGCCTTCCTGCAGAATTACGGCTCGGGCCGCCGCCCGCAGGGCGCCTCGACCATCACCCAGCAGGTGGCGAAGAACTTCCTTCTGACCAACGAGGTCTCGCTCGACCGCAAGATCAAGGAAGCGCTGCTGGCGCTGCGCATGGAGCGCGCCTACTCCAAGGACAAGATCCTCGAACTGTACCTCAACGAGATCTATCTCGGCATCGGCTCCTATGGCGTCGCCGCCGCCTCGCTGCTCTACTTCGACAAGTCGGTCTCCGAACTGACCGTCGCCGAGGCCGCCTATCTCGCCGCCCTGCCCAAGGGCCCGAACAACTACCACCCGTTCCGCCGCCACGACGCCGCCGTCGAGCGCCGCAACTGGGTGATCGACCGCATGGCCGAGAACGGCTTCATCACCCAGAAGGAAGCCGACGACGCCAAGAACTCGGACCTCGCCGTCACGGTGCGCCCGACCGGTGCGCACATCTTCTCGGCCGAGTACTTCGCCGAGGAGGTGCGTCGCGAGATCTTCGAGCGCTATGGCGAGGACAAGCTCTATGGCGGCGGCCTCTCGGTGCGCACCACGCTCAATCCGAAGCTCCAGCAATTCGCCAAGAAGTCGCTGCTCGACGGCCTGACGGGCTATGACGAGAAGCGCGGCTATCGCGGCCCGGTCACCAAGATCGAGGTCTCCGGCGACTGGGGCGCGCGCCTTGCCGACGTGCGCACCTTCACCGACATTCCCTGGCGCCTCGCCGTCGTGCTGGAATCGGACGCGCAGGGCGCGCGCATCGGCCTGCAGCCGCAGCGCGACCGCTCGGGCGCTCTCGCCACCCAGCGCGACGTGGGCATGGTGACGCCGGACGGCGTCAAATGGGCCCTGCGCGGCGCCAAGGCCGGCGTCGCCGGCGTGCTGAAGCCCGGCGACGTGGTCTATGTCGAGCCGATCGACGGCAAGCCCGACCAGTGGCGCCTGCGCCAGCAGCCCAATGTCGAGGGCGCGCTGGTGGCGATGGATCCCTCCACCGGGCGCGTGCTGGCCATGGCCGGCGGCTTCTCTTTCGACGAAAGCCAGTTCAACCGCGCGACGCAGGCGCAGCGCCAGCCGGGCTCGTCCTTCAAGCCCTTCGTCTACGCCTCCGCGCTCGACAATGGCTACACGCCCTCCAGCGTGGTTCTGGACGCCCCCTTCGAGCTCGCGCAGCAGGGCCAGGCGACGTGGCGGCCGGAGAATTATTCCGGCAAGTTCTACGGGCCGCAGACCCTGCGCTTCGGCATCGAGCAGTCGCGCAACGTGATGACGGTGCGCCTCGCCAACGATCTCGGCATGCCGCTGGTCGCGGAATACGCCAAGCGCTTCGGCGTGGTGGACAACCTGCTCCCGGTTCTCTCTATGTCGCTCGGCGCCGGCGAGACCACGGTGCTGCGCATGGCCGGCGGCTATTCGATCTTCGCCAATGGCGGCAAGAAGGTGAAGCCGACGCTGATCGACCGCATTCAGGACCGCTACGGCAAGACCATCTACAAGCACGACGAGCGCGAATGCCGCGGCTGCGACGCCGCCAAATGGGCGAAGCAGGCGGAGCCCGTGCTGATCGACCGGCGCGAGCAGGCGCTCGACCCGATGACCGCCTACCAGATCACCTCGATGCTGGAGGGCGTGGTCCAGCGCGGCACCGGCACGGCGCTGAAGGTGCTGGGCAAGCCGATCGCCGGCAAGACCGGCACGACCAACGAGGAGAAGGACGCCTGGTTCGTCGGCTATACCCCGGACATGGTGGTCGCCGTCTATCTCGGCTTCGATACGCCCAAGCCGATGGGCAAGGGCTCGACCGGCGGCGTGCTCGCCGCCCCGGTGGTGCGCGACTTCATGCAGGTGGCGCTGGCCGATCGCCCGGCGGTGCCGTTCCGCGTGCCGCCCGGCATCAAGCTGATCCGCATCAACCCGAAGACCGGCCTGCGCGCCGGGCCGGGCGAGGGCTCGATTCTCGAGGCCTTCAAGCCGGGCACGGCGCCGCCGGACAGCTACTCGATCATCGGCGCCACCGACGCCTCGGGCCAGCCGACCAGCATCAACCCGGAAGCCGACCGCGCGCTCGGCACCAACGGCACCGGCGGGCTCTACTGAGCCCGCCCCGCCGGTTCCTCAGCCGTCATAGGGCATGGCGAGGAACTCCGGCAGCGACTCGGCGCGGGCGGCGAGCCGTTCCAGCGCCGGGAACACGCCGAGCGGCACCTCGCCGGGCGTCATCTCCTGGGTGAAGGTCCAGGCGACGGCGGCGGTGATGTCCGCCTGCATCGGACGATCCCCGATCAGCCAGCTCTCGCCGTCGCCGGTTTCCGCCTCGATCAGGCTGTAGGCCGCCAGCAACTGCCCGCGCACCCGCTTCAGCCAGGGCTCGTGGCGCTTCTCCTCCGGCCGCAGCTGGTGCTCGTAGACGATCTGCACGGTTTTCTCGCAGGCGGCGAGCGCCAGGCCGACCAGGCGCTGGTTGCGGGCATGGTCGGCGACATCGGCCGGCAGCAGCGAGCGGGCAGGGGCGGCGAGGCGCTCCACATGGTCGATGATCAGCGTCGAATCCATCAGCACCACACCGTCATCGGTGACGAAGCTCGGCGCCTTCACCACCGGGTTGATGCTGGCGAAATGGTCGAAGTGCCGGAACACCGACACGGATTCGTGCGTGAAGGGCACGTCGAGGAACTTCATCGACACCGCCACGCGGCGGACGAAGGGGGAATCCAGCATGCCTATCAGGCGCATCGGGGGACGTCTCCATGGTGAGACGTCCAGCCTAGCTGATTCAACGGCTCGCGGCGGCTCTAGAAGATCCAGAAAATCAGCACGGCCAAGCCGAACCCCATCAGCCCGACGATGGTCTGCATCACCGTCCAGGTCATGAACGTCGTCTTGATGTCCATGTTGAAGAAGCGGCCGACGAGCCAGAAGCCGGAATCGTTGACGTGCGACAGCATCACGGAGCCGGCGGCGAGCGCGATGACCATGGCCGCGCGGTCGGCGCCCTGGTAGCCGGCGGCGTCGATGGCCGGCTGCATCAGGCCGGCGGCGGTGATCAGCGCGACGGTAGCCGAGCCCTGGGCGACGCGCAGAGCCGTCGCGATGAGGAACCCCGCGGCGATGACGGGCAGGCCGATATAGGCGAGGCCGTCCGACAGGGCGTCACCGATGCCGGAGGCGCGCAGCACGCCGCCGAACATGCCGCCGGCACCGGTGATCAGGATGATCGAGCAGACCGGGCCCAGCGCCGAATCGAGGATGCCTTCCACTGCCTTCGGGTCGCGGCCCCTTCGCGCACCGAGCACATAGGAGGCGACGAGCACCGAGATCAGCAGCGCGACCGGGGTGGCGCCGATGGTCCGCGCCACCTGGAACCAGGTCGCATCGCCGTTGACCCACCCTTGGGCGCGGGCGAAATCGAGGCCGGTATTGATGAAGATGAGCGCCAGCGGCAGCAGCAGCAGGCCGACCACGGTCCCCGAGCTCGGCGGGTTCGCGGGAGCCTCGCCATCCCGTCCGCCCGAGAGGATGTCGGGCACCGGCAGGACGACGCGCTTGCCGATCCACTGGCCGAAGAGCCAGCCGGCGACGACCCAGGTCGGGATGGCGACGGCGAGGCCGACGAGGATCAGCAGGCCGACGTCGGCGTGGAGCAGTTCGGCCGCCGCCACGGGACCGGGATGGGGCGGCACGAAGACGTGCATCACCGAGAACGCGGTCGCCACCGGGATGCCGTAGAGCAGCAGGCCGCCGCCGAGGCGCCGCGCGACGGTGAAGACGACCGGGAGCATCACCACCAGTCCGGCGTCGAAGAAGATCGGGAAGCCGAAGATGAGCGAGGCTATGCCAAGCGCCAGCGGCGCCTGCCGCTCGCCGAAGCGCGCGACGAGATCGTCGGCCAGTGCCTGCGCACCGCCCGACACCTCCAGGAGCCGCCCGAGCATCGCGCCGAAGCCCACGAGCAGCGCCACGCCGCCGAGCGTCGAGCCGAAGGCGTTGGTGATCGTGGTCAGCACCGCATTGGGCGGGATGCCGGCGACGATCGCCGTCAGCAGGCTGACGAGGACGAGCGCGACGAAGGCGTGGACGCGAAACTGGATGATCAGGACGAGCAGCAGCGCGATGGCGCCCACCACGATGGCGAGAAGCGTGCCGGTTCCGAGCGTCTGTTCGAATTGCTGCATATTACCGGTTCCCTGCTCGGCCCTTCGGCGTGAAGGCGTCCAGTCGTGCGGGCGGGCTCAGTTCGAGCCCGGCGATGGCGCGTGCGACGACGGCCTCGGGCGGGACGTCGACGGTGATCTTGATGCCTCTCTCGTCCTCATGCAGGTCCTCCAGCGTGGCGAACTGCGAGGCAAGCAGGGACGGAGGCATGAAATGACCCTTGCGCCGCGCCATGCGCTCGCCGACGATCTTCTTGTCGGCGATGAGCTCGAGGAAGCGCACGTCGGCGCGCGCCTGCCGCAGGATGTCGCGATAGCTTCGCTTCAGCGCCGAGCAGGTGATGATGACGTTGCGCCCTTCATCGGCATGCTCGTTGATCCAGTCGCGGATCTTCTCCAGCCAGGGCTGACGGTCGGCGTCGTCGAGGGGGATCCCCTCCGACATCTTCTTGATGTTGGCGGCAGGGTGGAATTTGTCGCCTTCCGCGAAGGGCCAGCCCAGCTTGGCGGAAAGAAGCTCGGCGGTGGTCGTCTTGCCGATGCTGGAGGGCCCCATGACGATCACCGCGATGGGCATATGTTCCGTCTCTCCTGCGGTTGGGGCCGTCTTGCCTAGCTAAGCTAGATCGCCGATGCGCGATTCCAACCATTTTGGTCGGAGATGGCGGTCGCAGTCGTTCGGTAACGAACGGTGGCGGGATCGTCCAGCATGCGGAGGGGCGTTTACAGCCCGTGTCGCGCCCTCTATTTTCCGCCGCCTTCCGCGTCCCATCGAGAGTGTAAGATCATGCGCGCCGAGCTCGCCGCGAGCGTCGACGAAATCCGTGAAGCCGCCGGCCTGCTGCGGCAGCACATCGATTTCGACCGTTCCAAGGCCCGCCTCGCCGAGCTGAACGCGCTCGCCGAGGACCCGAATCTGTGGAACGATCCCGAGCGCGCGCAGAAGCTGATGCAGGAGCGCGGCACGCTGGAGGACGGTCTCGGCGCCATCGAGCGCATCAACCGCGAGCTCGCCGACAATGTCGAGCTGATCGAGCTCGGCGAGGCCGAGGGCGACGACAGCATCGTCGACGAAGCCGCCGCCGCGCTCGAGCGGCTGAAGGCGGAGGTCGCCCGCCGCCAGCTCGAAGCCCTGCTCTCGGGCGAGGCGGATTCCAACGACAGCTATCTCGAAGTCCACGCCGGCGCCGGCGGCACCGACAGCCAGGACTGGGCGCTGATGCTGCTGCGCATGTACACGCGCTGGGCGGAGCGTCGGGGCTTCAAGGTCGAGCTGATCGAGGAGAGCGCGGGCGAAACCGCGGGCCTCAAGTCGGCGACGATCCTGATCAAGGGCCACAACGCCTATGGCTGGGTGAAGACCGAGGGCGGCGTGCATCGCCTCGTGCGTATCTCGCCCTTCGATTCGAATGCGCGGCGCCAGACCTCCTTCGCCTCCGTCGACGTCTACCCGGTCATCGACGACCGAATCGTCGTGGACATCAAGGAAGCCGACGTGCGCGTCGACACGATGCGTTCGGGCGGCGCCGGCGGCCAGCACGTCAACAAGACCGAATCGGCGGTGCGCCTCACCCATATCCCCACCGGCATCGCCGTGGTCAGCCAGGGCGACCGCTCGCAGCACAAGAACCGCGCCACCGCCTGGGACATGCTGCGTGCCAAGCTCTACGAGATGGAGCTGAAGAAGCGCGAGGCGCAGGCCGCCGCCGACCAGGCCGCCAAGACCGACATCGGCTGGGGCCACCAGATCCGCTCCTATGTCCTCCAGCCCTACCAGCTGGTGAAGGACCTGCGCACCGGCGTCACCTCCGGCACGCCGCAGGAAGTGCTGGACGGCGACCTCGATCCCTTCATGGAAGCCGCGCTCGCCCAGCGCGCCTATGGCGGCGGCCCGGCGAGCGTCGAAGACGTGGACTGAGGCGGCAGCGTCACTGGTTGATTGCGGGCAGGTCCTGCGTCCTTCGAGGCCCGGCTGCGCCGGACACCTCAGGATGAGGAATATTCGGGAGCGATGGCCCTCATGCTGAGGAGCGGGGCAAAGCCCCGCGTCTCGAAGCACGCAGGTTTTCGACGCCGGTTCTCGTCAAAGCGCCCGCGCCGCCTCCAGCACCTCCTCGGCATGGCCGGCGACCTTCACCTTCGGCCAGATGCGGACGATGCGGCCGTCGCGGTCGATCAAGAGCGTGGTGCGCTCGATGCCCATGAACTTGCGCCCGTACATCTGCTTCTCCGTCCACACGCCATAGGCCTCCAGCACGGCGTGGCTCTCGTCGCCCAGGAGGGTGAAGCCGAGACCCTGCTTGGCGCGGAAGCGCGCCAGCGCCTTGGCCGGGTCGCCCGAGACCCCGATGACGCGGGTGTCGGCGGCGTCGAACGCGTCCTTGAGTTGGTTGAAGTCATGCGCCTCCAGCGTGCAACCTTGGGTGCCGGCCTTCGGGTAGAAGTACAACACGAGCTTGCGTCCTCGGCAGGAGGCGAGCGTCACGCTCTCGCCGGTATCGGTGGCGAGGGTGAAGTCGGGAGCGGGCTGTCCGACGGCGATCTTGCTCATTTGCCTTCCTTTCGGCGCGATTTGGCGTAATCGGCTGACCTTTAGCGCTGCGCGGGGACTGAAAGCAAAGCGTCAGCCAGTGTGTGGAAAGGTGTCGCCGCTCGTCCGCCGCGCGGGCATTATGGTGAAGCTTGCGGGGATTCGAGCCGTAGATGAAAGAGCCGACGACGCACAGGTCGGATTCCGGCGGTAAGCGCCACGTCAAGCGACTGCGGATGCGGCGCGCGGCGAAGGCGTGCGCCGTCCCGGCCGGCAAGCGGCGCTGGCTGCGCATCTGCGGCTGGTCGGCGGGCTCGGTCGCCGGCGCCCTGGTGGCCGTCTTCGTCCTCGTCTACCTGCTCTTTTCCACCGGCATGCTCACCGTCGACATGGCCCGCCCCTATGTCGAGCGGGCGCTGGAAGCGCGGATCGGCGAGGGCCGCAGCGTCGCGATCGGCGGCATCGTCGCGGACCGCGCCAGCGATGGCGGCATCCTCCTGCGCGCCAGCGACATCACCGTGCGCGATCCCGATGGCGACATCGTCGCCGCCGCGCCGCAGGCCGAGGTGGCGCTGCAGGACAGCTGGCTGCCCTGGCTGATGCAGCCCAAGCGGGTCGATCTCGTCGGCGTGCGGCTGAACGTGCTGATCGATGCGCAGGGCCAGCTCGCGGTCTCCACCGATGGCGGCAGCACCCTGCGCGCCTCGCCGGAGGACGCGCCCGCGCCGTCGACGGCGCCTGCAACGGATGCCGCCCCTGCAGCATCCTCCGCCACGTCCGCGCCCGCGGCCGCCGCCACCCCGGTGGCGACGCCGTTCGGGCCGCTGCGCCTCGCCGCGCTCGCGGCAATCGCCGAGCGCATCGACCGCAGCGGGCTCGACGGCGGCAAGCTCAGCGAGATCGGCCTCAAGGAAGGCGTGGTCGTCATCCGCAGCGACATCAGCGGCCGGCAGTGGACCTTCGACGACATCGACCTGTCGCTGTCGCGGCCGCCGGCCGGCGGCGTGAGCTTCGACGTGAAGGCCGGCGGCACGGACGGGCCATGGTCGGCCCGCGCCACCATCGGCGCGCTGGTCGACAAGCAGCGCGAGCTCTCGCTCGAGGTGCGCGACCTCGCCCCGCGCGACCTGCTGATCGCCGCCGGCAAGGCAGGCGACGACATCCTCGCCACCTCGCCGCTCTCGGTGGACCTCAAGGCCCGCATCGACCGATCCGGCATGCTGATCTCGACGGAGGGACGCCTCGCCGCCGGCGCCGGCGAACTGCAGCTCGGTCCCGATGTCGGCGGGCGCATGCTGATCGACGAGGCGGCCATCGCCTTCAACCTCGATCCGGCGCACCGGCAGGTGAACCTGACCTCGGTGGCGGTCCAGGCCGGTCCCTTCGGCATGGACCTGGCGGGCGTCGTGAGCATGCCGGCGGACGCGACGGGCAAGTGGAGCCTGCACACCTCCTCAGCGAAGGCGAGCTTCGGCGGCGGCGGGGTCCATGCTGACAAGGAGCCCCCCTTCATCCTCGACGACATCGCCCTCGACCTCTCCTTCGATCCCTCCGCCCAGCAGGTGAGCATCGACCGCGGTGTGCTGAAGGGACCGCAGGGCGGGCTGACGCTCGGCGGTGCGCTCGAGCTCGGACCGCCCGAGCCGTCGCTTGCGCTGACGGTGTCGGCGACACCGATGTCGGTCACCTCGCTGAAGCGGCTCTGGCCGGTGCTCGCGGCGCCGGAGCCGCGCCACTGGGTCTACGAGAACCTCATCTCCGGCGACGTGACCTCGGCGGAGATCGCGTTCAAGGCGCCGTTCTCCTCCATCGGCAACAAGAGCAAGCCGCTGGACGACGACGCCCTGACCATCAACGTCGCCGGCACCAATGGCCGCTTCCATCCGGTTCCGGGCCTGCCTCCCGTGTCCGGCGCGGACGTGACCGTGCGCGTGACCGGCCGCACCGCCCATGTTCTCGTCGCCAAGGGCGGGATCGACACGCCGGGCAAGCGCCGCCTCAACGTGAGCGAGGGCGTCTTCGACATATCCGACACCGCGCCGGCCAAGCCCGAGGCGAAGGTGAGGGTGGCGGTGGACGGCTCGGCCGCGGCCGCCATCGAACTGGCGAACATGCCGGCCCTGCGCGGCCAGGCCGTCATTCCCATCGATCCCGCGTCGGTGACGGGCACGATCGACGGCACCGCGCAGATCAGCGTGCGGCTCTCCGAGCACATCGAGCCGTCCGACGTCGACTTCGCCTTCGACGCCGACCTGAAGGATTTCGGCGCCGCCAAGGTGGCGTTCGGCCAGAATCTCGACGACGCCACCGTGCGCGCCTTCGTCACCCCGGCCGCCACCGTGCTGCGCGGCGAGGGCAAGTTCGGCGGCGCGCCGGCCAGCTTCGAATATTCCAAGCCCGTCACCGGCGACATGACCTTCGTGCTGCAGGCGACGCTGGACGATGCGGCCCGACAGAAGCTCGGGATGGACCTTGCCGGCCTTGCCGGCACGGTGGGCGTCAAGCTGTCCGGCGTCATCGGCGCCAAGGCCAAGACCGCGGACGTCGACGTCGACCTCACCGGCGCGCGTCTCGCCGAGCTGGTGCCCGGCTGGTCGAAGCCCGCCGGCAAGCAGGCCCGCCTGACCGCCAAGGCGACGGTGACGTCCGCTGGCACGAGGCTCGACGACCTGGTGGTGAGCGGGCAGGGGGTGAACATCCGCGGCACGGTCGAGCTCGACGCCAAGGCCGGATTGATCAGCGCCAACCTGCCGACCTTCCAGCTCTCCGACGGCGACAATGCCAGCGTGAAGGCGGAGAATGCCGACGGCGTGCTGAAGATCACCGTGCGCGGCGAGGTGATCGAGGCGCGGGCCTTCCTCAAGCATCTGCTCGAAGCGCCCGTCGCCGGCCGGCCGAACGAGAAGCCGATGGATATCGACCTCGACGTCAATCTCGGCGTGGTGGTCGGCAATAATGGCGAGACCATGCGCCAGGCGGTGCTCAAGCTGTCGCGCCGCGGCGGCGACCTGCGCGCCTTCACGCTCGGCGCGCTGGTCGGCCGCGACGGCGGTGTCAACGGCGATCTGGTGCCGCAGGGCAATGGCCGCCCGAAGCTGCGGGTGGCGACCAGCGATGCCGGCGCGCTGCTGCGCTTCATCAACCTCTATGCCCGCATCTATGGCGGCGACATGTGGATCGACGTCGACGCCCCGCGCGGTGACGGCAAGCCGCAGCTCGGCATCATCAACATGCGCGACTTCGTCATCCGCGGCGAGCCGGGCCTCGACCGCCTGATCGCGGCGGCGCCGTCCTCGACGCGCGACGGGCGCCTGCAGCCGGGCTCGGCCATTGCCTTCCGCAAGCTGCAGGTCGATTTCCAGCGTTCGGCCGAGCAGCTCACCATCCGCGAGGGCGCCATCTGGGGTCCGACCATCGGCTCGACCTTCGACGGCACGCTCGACTTCGCCGACGACCGCATCGGTGTGCGCGGCACCTTCGTGCCGGCCTACGGGCTGAACAACCTGTTCAGCCGCCTGCCGGTGGTGGGCTTCTTCCTCGGCGGCGGGCCGAACGAGGGACTGGTGGGGGTGACCTACGAGATCGTCGGCCCGCTCTCCGGCCCGACGCTCAGGGTGAACCCGATCTCCGCCGTGGCGCCGGGCTTCCTGCGCAAGATCTTCGAGTTCCGCCAGGCTCCGGACCCGACCCCGCCGGCCGTGGTGCCGACGCGGTAGCTGAGCTTCCTCCGAGAAAGAACACCGTCATGCCCGGGCTTGGCCCGGGCATCCACGACTTGGGACCGGGTGCCCGCGGAAAGACGTGGATGGCCGGGCCAAGCCCGGCCATGACGTCGTTATTGAGACAGTCGCGTGCGCGGAGGCCTCACACCGGCCGCAGCAGGACGTGCTTCTTCTTGCCGAGCGACAGCTTGACCACGCCCTCGGGGGTGAGGTCGCGCGCGGTCAGCACGGCCTTCTCGTCGGTGACGGTGGCGTCGTTCACCTTTAGGCCGCCGCCCTTGATCTGCCGGCGCGCCTCGCCGTTCGAGGCAACGAGCCCCGTCTTCTCCGCAAACACGGCGAGCACGCCGATGCCGGCCTCCAGCTCGCCCGCCGGCACCTCGACGGTCGGCAGGTCGGCGGAGAGGCCGCCTTCCTCGAAGGTCTTGCGCGCCGTCTCCGCCGCGGCTTCCGCCGCCGCGCGGCCATGCAGCATGGCGGTCACCTCGGTGGCGAGGATCTTCTTCACCTCGTTGATCTCGGCCCCGCCGAGTGACGAGAGCCGGGCGATCTCCGCCATGGGCAGCGTGGTGTAGAGCTTGAGGAAGCGCGGCACGTCCGCGTCCTCGGTGTTGCGCCAGTACTGCCAGAACTCGTAGGGGCCGAGCATGTCGGCGTTCAGCCACACAGCGCCGCCCAGCGTCTTGCCCATCTTGGCGCCGGAGGCGGTGGTGAGCAGCGGCGAGGTCAGCGCATAGAGCTGCGGGGTGCCCATGCGGTGGCCGAGATCGATGCCGTTGACGATGTTGCCCCACTGGTCGGAGCCGCCCATCTGCAGCCGCACGCCGTAGCGCTTGTTCAGCTCCACGAAGTCGTAGGCCTGCAGGATCATGTAGTTGAATTCGAGGAAGGACAGCGACTGCTCGCGCTCCAGCCGCATCTTCACGCTGTCGAAGGACAGCATGCGGTTGACCGAGAAGTGCCGGCCGACGTCGCGCAGGAACTCCAGGTAGTTGAGCTCGCGCAGCCACTCGGCGTTGTTGATCATCAGCGCGCCGCGAAGGCTGTCGCCGTGGTTGCCGTCGCCATAGTTCAGGTAGTTCGAGAACACCCGCTTGATCGAGGCGATGTTGGCCTCGATCGTGTCGACCGTCATGAGCTGGCGCGCCTCGTCCTTGAAGGACGGGTCGCCCACCATGCCGGTGCCGCCGCCCATCAGCGAGACCGGGCGGTGGCCGGTCGCCTGCAGCCAGTGCAGCATCATGATCTGGATCAGGCCGCCGGCATGCAGGCTCGGGGCGGTCGGGTCGAAGCCGATATAGGCCGTGACGGTTTCCTTCGCGAAGAGCTCGTCGAGGCCCTGTTCATCGGAAATCTGATGAATGAAGCCGCGCTCGTTCAGCGTGCGGAGGAAATCGGATCGGAACTTGCTCATATCGGGCCTGCGGGCATCAACGCCATGTTAGGAGGGGCGGGTCGATGTATCAGCTTCGCGTCCCGAAAGCATCCCGCGCCGGAGTTTGTGCATGTCCCGCCCCGTGAAGGCGATCGGCCTGATGAGCGGCACCTCGCTCGACGGCGTGGACGTCGCGCTGATCGAGACGGACGGCGAGAATGTTGCCGCCTTCGGGCCGGGGCGGACCTATCCCTATTCGCAGCCCGACCGGGCGCTGCTGATGCGGGCGCTGGAGGAAGCCAAGCCGCTCACCGACCGCGATGCCCGGCCCGGCGCGCTGGCCGAGGCGGAGTGGGTGGTGACCGAGCGCCATGCGCAGGCGCTGGCGGCGTTCCTCACGGAATTCCCCGAGCATCGCGACGTCGCGGCGGTCGGCTTCCACGGCCAGACGGTGCTGCACCGGCCGGACATCCGGCTGACGATGCAGATCGGCGATGGGCCGGCACTGGCGCGGGCGCTGCGCGCGCTCACCCCCGCGCCGGGGCCGGCGCTGGTCTACGACCTGCGTGCCGCCGACGTCGCCGCCGGCGGGCAGGGGGCGCCGCTGGTGCCCGCCTATCACCGGGCGCTGGCCAAGGGGCTGGCGTTGGCGGGGCCGTTGCTGGTGCTCAATCTCGGCGGTGTGGCCAACATCACCTATCTGGACGGCGAGGCCGATCCCATCGCCTGCGATACCGGCCCGGCCAATGCGCTGATCGACGATTTCATGAAGGCGCGCACCGGCG
This sequence comes from Xanthobacteraceae bacterium, assembly GCA_029239875.1. Taxonomy (GTDB): domain Bacteria; phylum Pseudomonadota; class Alphaproteobacteria; order Rhizobiales; family Xanthobacteraceae; genus Ancylobacter. Next base: position 26,672 of record JARBUD010000032.1, read on the forward strand.
TGCCGGTCGACCGCGACGGCGCGGCGGCGGCGGCGGGGCGGGTCGATGAAGCGGCGATCGCGCGGCTGCTCGCTCATCCCTTTTTCTCAAGAAAACCGCCTAAATCACTAGACCGAAACGATTTTAGCGAATTGGTGGCGGCGCATGGCGGGTTCGACGCCGTGAGCGTGGAGGACGGCGCGGCGACGCTGACGGCGCTCACCGCGGCCTGCGTCGGGGCCATCCTTCCGCATCTGCCGAGGCGCCCGTCGACCTTGATCGCGGCAGGCGGCGGCGCGCACAACCCGACGCTTCTCGCCATGCTCCGGGAGCGCCTCGGCGTCGAGGTGGTGACGGCGGATGCGGTCGGCTGGTCCGGCGACGCGCTGGAGGCGCAGGCTTTCGCCTTCCTGGCGGTGCGCTCCCTGCGGGGGCTTCCGCTGAGCTTCCCGACCACGACCGGCGTGCCCCGGCCGATGCCCGGTGGGGGTCGTCATCGCGGCCGGCTGAGGTTGTCGGCTCGGCTACCGCCCCAATGCAAGCAAAGCTGAAGGCGATATTCAGAAAAATTGAATTCAGTGAACGATTGTCGCAGTATTCCTGAAACGCAATAGTGCGATGCAAAATCGTGTGATGCACTGCACAATATTCCAACTATGTTCGGGGCTCCCGGAAGTCCGGCTCGCCAGGCAGGCAGCTTCCTCTTCAACACGCCTGGACAGAACTTGGAGCACCCCGATGCGCGCCCTTTCCCGCGACCTTCTCCCCTTGGCCATGGCGGCTAGCCTGATCGCCGTCGCCTTCATCGCCCCCGGCCGCGCCGCCGACAAGGCCCCGGGCCTGCGTCCGGCCACCGCCCAGAAGATCCAGCTCGGCTACGTCAGCGGCGTCGCCTATTACACGGCGGAGCGTGACGGCTATCACGTCGTCGCCACGCTGAGCGTTGCCGATGGCGCGCCGGTACGCGTCGCCGCCACGCTCCAGCCGGAGCAGGCGGTGAGCTTCTCGGTGCCGGGCGCGCCGGAAGGCGCCAGCCGCACCGTCGAGATCGCCCGCCGCGGCGACGTGGTGACGGTGAACGAGCCGGCCCGCCTCGTGCTGAACTGAGCGGCCCGAACAGTCCAAAAGCAAAAAGCCCGGCACGTGCCGGGCTTTTTCGTTTGTGGCGAGTTCCTGAGAGTGACCTCATCCTGAGGTGCTCGCGCAGCGAGCCTCGAAGGATGGTTGCTTGGGCGCCCCCCCGGACGAGCATCCTTCGAGGCTGGCCTTTGGCCAGCACCTCAGGATGAGGTTGTTCGGGGCAGGGATAGGGAAGCGTATCGTCATCCCGGCCGAAGGCGAAGCCGCAGAGCCGGGATCGCTCTTCGATGTTTGCGCGATCCCGGATCGGCCTGCGGCCGTCCGGAATGACGTTTCTTGTGGGACCGGAGCTCAGGCCGCCGTGATCTTCTTCGCCGTCTCGGGCAGGCGCTTGTCGAGATAGGCGCCGACGACCTCCATCAGGTCCTCGGTCTTGCCGTCGAAGAAGTGGTTGGCGCCCGCGACCGTCTGCTGGTCGATGACGATGCCCTTCTGCGTCTTCAGCTTCTCGACCAGGCCGGTGACCGCGGAGAACGGCACCACCGCGTCCTTGTCACCATGCACGAACAGGCCGGAGGACGGGCAGGGGGCGAGGAAGGAGAAGTCGTAGAGGTTCGCCGGGGCGGCGATGGAGATGAAGCCCTCGACCTCCGGGCGGCGCATCAGCAGCTGCATGCCGATCCAGGCGCCGAAGGAGAAGCCGGCGATCCAGCAGGCCCGCGCATCCGGGTTGATCGACTGCGCCCAGTCGAGCGCCGCGGCGGCGTCCGCCAGCTCGCCCTGGCCGTGGTCGAAGGTGCCCTGGCTGCGGCCGACGCCGCGGAAGTTGAAGCGCAGCGTCGAGAAGCCCCGGTTCACGAACTGGTAGTAGAGGTTGTACACTACCGGGTTGTTCATCGTGCCGCCGAACTGCGGATGCGGGTGCAGGATGATGGCGATGGGCGCGTGGCGCTGCTTGGCCGGCTGGTAGCGGCCCTCGAGCCGCCCCTTCTCGCCGGTGAAAATGACCTCAGGCATGTAGTGCGTGACCTTGGATACGGCGGGGAAAGGCTAATCCGTCGGGAAGGGCCGGCATGTGCGCGTCCGGCGCGTGTCCCAAAGGACTGCTTTACCGCAGGCGCCTTGACGACAAAGGGTAACAACCCTAACTTATTAGAATAATTCTAAGTTTCTACGTCGGGTTGCGGTTGCGTCGCATGCAATCTGCGCGCCGGGCACGCCCTTCGAAGATGACGGATGCCAAGCTATGCCGGACGCTGCCTGAATTTGCAAGCATATAGCGGAAAGGACAGGCAGCGAAAAAGCAGCAAATTGGGCGACGCTCACCTATATAGGGGGCGGCCGCGCAATTTCGAGCCCGAAGGCCGGGCCAAAGTCTTTCGAGCCAAAGCACTGATGACCGAACGCACCTATCTCGACCATAACGCCACCTCGCCGATCCGGCCGGAGGCCCGCGCCGCGCTTCTCGAAGCGCTGGACGCGACCGGCAACGGCTCTTCCGTGCATGGCGAGGGTCGTTCGGCGCGGGCGATGATCGAGACCGCGCGGGCGCGGGTGGCGGCGCTGGTCGGGGCCGATCCGAGGGGCGTCGTCTTCACGTCCTGCGGCACCGAGGCCGACACGCTGGCGCTGACGCCTGATTTCCGCCGCGGCGAGGAGCCGCTCGCCTTCGACGTGCTGCTGGTGAGTGCGGTCGAGCATGCCGCCGTGCTGCGCGGCCACCGTTTCCCCGCCGACCGCGTCGAAGTGCTGCCGGTCGATGCGCGCGGGCGCGTGCGGCTCGACCTTTACGACGCGGCGCTGCAGCGCCATGCCGAGGCCGGGCACCGGATGCTCGTCTCGGTCATGCTGGCTAACAACGAGACCGGGGTGATCCAGCCCATCGCCGAGATCGCCCGCCGGGCGCATGCGCATGGCGCGCTGGTGCATAGCGACGCGGTGCAGGTGGCCGGCCGCATGAAGGTGTCGATCGCCGAGCTCGGCGTCGATCTTCTTTCGGTATCCGCCCACAAGCTCGGCGGTGCGCCGGGCGCCGGTGCGCTGATCATGGCGGACGCCGATCTGCGCCCCGCGCCGGTCTTCGCCGGCGGCGGTCAGGAACGCGGACTTCGCGCCGGCAGCCAGAACGTGCCTTCCATCGCCGCCTTCGGCGCCGCCGCCGAGCAGGCGGCCGCCTGTGCGGAAGCCGACGCCGCGCGCATAGGCGACTTGCGCGAGCGGCTTGAAGACGCTCTAAGGTGCGAATTCCCCGAGCTGGTGCTGCTCGTCGGCGACGTCGACCGCCTGCCCAACACCTCCTGCCTCGCGCTTCCCGGCGTGGCGGCGGAGACCGCGGTGATCGCGCTCGATCTCGCGGGCGTGGCGGTGAGCGCCGGATCGGCCTGCTCGTCGGGCAAGGTCCAGGCCTCGCACGTGCTGGGAGCGATGGGCGTGCCCGAGCGCATTGCGCGCGCGGCCTTCCGCCTGTCCTTCGGCTGGTCGAGCGGGGAAGAGGATGTCGACCGGGCACTTGGCGCGTTCCGCCGGGTGTTGCCGGGACTTTTGCGTCGTCGCGCGGCGGCGTGAGGGAGTGCGCCGCGTCTCGCGGCGATGAAGGCCACCGGGCGGCGCGCGATGCCGGGTGGAAGACGTGTTGACCTGACCCGCGGGCCTTGACCCCGCGTGGGAGAGGAGATGAGACGATGCCGGCCGTACAGGAGACAGTGGACCAGGTCCGCTCCATCGACGTCGATCAGTACAAGTACGGGTTCTTCACGGAGATCGAGTCCGAGAAGGCGCCGAAGGGCCTGACCGAGGATACGATCCGCTTCATTTCGGCCAAGAAGGACGAGCCGGAATGGATGCTGGAATGGCGCCTCGAAGCCTTCCGCCGCTGGCAGACCATGCGCGAGCCGGAATGGGCGCGGGTGAGCTATCCGCCGATCGCCTATCAGGAGCTCTATTACTATTCCGCGCCGAAGCGGAAGACGGCGCTGTCGATCGACGACATCGACCCGGAGATCCTCAAGACCTATGAGAAGCTCGGCATCCCGCTGCGCGAGCGCGACGCGCTGCTCGGCATCGAGAGCGGCGGCGCCAAGGTCGCGGTCGACGCGGTGTTCGACTCGGTCTCGGTGGCGACGACCTTCAAGGAGGAGCTCGCCAAGGCCGGCGTCATCTTCATGCCGATCTCCGAGGCGATCCGCGAATATCCGGACCTCGTGAGGAAGTATCTCGGCTCGGTCGTGCCGGTGACCGACAACTTCTTCGCCACGCTCAACTCGGCGGTGTTCTCCGACGGCTCCTTCGTCTACGTGCCCAAGGGCGTGCGCTGCCCGATGGAGCTGTCGACCTATTTCCGCATCAACGAGCGCAACACCGGCCAGTTCGAGCGCACGCTGATCATCGCCGACGAGGGCGCCTATGTGAGCTACCTCGAAGGCTGCACCGCCCCCCAGCGCGACGAGAACCAGCTTCACGCCGCCGTGGTCGAGCTGGTGGCGCTGGCGGATGCCGAGATCAAGTACTCGACGGTGCAGAACTGGTATCCGGGCGACAGCCAGGGCAAGGGCGGCATCTTCAACTTCGTCACCAAGCGCGGCGACTGCCGCGGCGACCGCTCGAAGATCTCCTGGACGCAGGTGGAGACCGGCTCGGCGATCACCTGGAAGTACCCGAGCTGCATCCTGCGCGGCGACAACTCGCAGGGCGAGTTCTACTCCATCGCCATCTCGAACGGGCGCCAGCAGGTCGATTCTGGCACCAAGATGATCCATCTCGGCAAGAACACGTCGAGCCGGATCATCTCCAAGGGCATCGCCGCGGGCTACTCTGACAACACCTATCGCGGTCTCGTCTCGGCCCACCGCAAGGCGACCAACGCGCGCAACTTCACGAACTGCGACAGCCTGCTCATCGGCGACAAATGCGGCGCGCACACCGTGCCCTACATCGAGTCGAAGAACTCGTCGGCGCATTTCGAGCACGAGGCGACCACCTCGAAGATCTCCGAGGACCAGCTGTTCTATTGCCGCCAGCGCGGCCTCGATCCCGAGGAGGCCACGGCGCTGATCGTCAACGGCTTCGTCAAGGACGTGCTGCAGCAGCTCCCGATGGAGTTCGCGGTCGAGGCGCAGAAGCTGATCGCGGTGAGCCTCGAAGGCTCGGTGGGCTGACGGCCCTTTCCCGATGACGTCATCCCGGACGCGGCGCCGCCGCGATCCGGGATCGCTTCCCAGATTTCAGCGCGCTCCCGACGGACGACGCGCTCCAGATACGGAATTGATGAAATGGCCATGCTCGACATCGACAACCTGCACGCCAAGATCGACGGCGACGAGGGGCAGGAAATCCTCAAGGGCCTCTCGCTGAAGGTGAACCCCGGCGAGGTCCACGCCATCATGGGCCCGAACGGCTCGGGCAAGTCGACGCTCTCCTACATCCTCGCCGGCAAGGAGGACTACGAGGTCACCGACGGCTCGGTCACGCTCGACGGCGAGGACCTGCTGGAGATGGAGATCGACGAGCGCGCCGCGAAGGGCGTGTTCCTCGCCTTCCAGTACCCGGTCGAGGTGCCGGGCGTCGCCACCATGACCTTCCTGCGCTCGGCGCTGAACGCGCAGCGCAAGAAGCGCGGCGAGGCGGAAATCTCTACCCCGGACTTCCTGCGCCTCGTGCGCGACAAGGCGGCGAACCTCGGCATCAGCCAGGACATGCTCCGGCGCGGCGTCAATGTCGGCTTCTCCGGCGGCGAGAAGAAGCGCGCCGAGATCCTCCAGATGGCCATTCTCGAGCCGAAGCTGTGCATCCTCGACGAGACCGATTCCGGCCTCGACATCGACGCGTTGAAGGTCGTCTCCGAGGGCGTCAACGCCCTGCGCTCGCCCGACCGGGCGATGATCGTCATCACTCACTATCAGCGCCTGCTCAACCACATCGTGCCGGACTTCGTGCATGTCATGCACAAGGGCCGCATCGTGCGCTCGGGCGGCAAGGAGCTGGCGCTGGAGCTGGAAGCCAACGGCTATGCCGAGTACCAGCAGGACGCGGCGTGAGGAGGGGGCGATGAACGCTGAGATACGTCCTATCCGCACCCCGGCCGAGCAGGCGCTGATCGCCGAGCTCGGCGGTCTGCCGGCCGGCACCGACCGCCTCGCCGACCTGCGCCGCGCCGCCGCGCGCTCCTTCGAGGAGCACGGCCTGCCGCACCGCCGCGTCGAGGAGTGGAAATACACCGACCTGCGCACGCTGATGCGCGACGCCGTGCCGGTCGCCGGCACCGCCGCCGTCGCCGAGGCCGATGCCCGCGCCAGGGCGCTGCGCGAGGTGGAGGTACGCCGCATCGTCGTCGCCAATGGCGCGGTGGTGCCCGAGCTCTCCGACCTCGCGGGCCTCGAAGAGGGGCTGACGATCACCACGCTCGCCGGCGCCATCGCGTCCGGCGACGAGGTGCTGAGCCGCATCGGCGGCATACTGCCCGGCCGCTATGACGCCGCGCTGGCGCTCAACACCGCGCTGGCAAAAGACGGCGTCGTCCTCACCGTGGCGCCGGGCGTGAGCATCGCCCGGCCGATCCATGTCGCCCACGTCTTCGCCGGCGATGCAGCGGCGGCGAGCTATGCCCGCTCGCTGGTGGTGGTCGGCGCCGGCGCCAAGCTCACCTATGTGGAGAGCTTCGAGGGACCGGAGGCGATCGCCTACCAGGCCAACAGCGCCACCGAATTCGTGGTCGGCGACGAGGCGCATCTCGACGTGGTGCGCCTCCAGCAGGACGGCGGCAGCGCCTTCCACCTCTCGACCATCCTGTTCGATGTCGGCCGCCACGCGCAGGTCCACGCCTTCACCTTCGCCACCGGCGCCAGCGTCGCGCGCACCTCGCTCTATGCGACACTGTCGGGCGATGCCAGCCATGTCGGCTTCAACGGCGCGGCGCTGCTCAAGGGCCGCCAGCACTCGGATTCGACGCTCTTCGTCGACCACCAGGTGCCGGGCTGCGAGAGCCGCGAGCTGTTCAAGACCGTGCTCGACGACTCTTCCCGCGGCGTGTTCCAGGGCAAGATCGTCGTCCGCCAGGCGGCGCAGAAGACCGACGGGCGGATGATGAGCCGCGCGCTCCTGCTCGGCGAGGACGCCGAGATGGACAACAAGCCGGAGCTGGAGATCTTCGCCGACGACGTCGCCTGCGGCCATGGCGCCACCTGCGGCGACATCGACGAGGAGCTGCTGTTCTATCTGCGCGCCCGCGGCATCCCGCTGAAGGAGGCGCAGAGCCTCCTCGTGCAGGCCTTCGTCGGCGAGGCGATCGAGACCGTCGAGCATGACGGCCTGCGCGAGGCGCTGGTCGAGCAGGCGGAAGCCTGGCTCAAGGCGCGGGGTTGAGGCCTCACGGAGCGAGCATCCTTCGAGGCTCGCTCCGCTCGCACCTCAGGATGAGGTCCCTCTTTGTGCACCCTCATCCTGAGGCGCCGGCCACAGGCCGGCCTCGAAGGATGTTCGCCCATGCCGGGGCCAGAAAGGTCGCATCATGACCACCATCCACCCCGCCGTCGCAAACGGCACCTATGACGTCGCCCGCGTGCGGCAGGATTTCCCGATCCTGTCCAAACAGGTCTACGGCAAGCCTCTGGTCTATCTCGACAACGCCGCCTCGGCGCAGAAGCCGGTGCAGGTGCTGGACCGCATGCGCTTCGCCTATGAGAACGAATATTCCAACGTCCATCGCGGCCTGCACTTCCTCGCCAATGCGATGACGGAAGCCTATGAGCAGGCGCGCGAGCGCTGCCGCGCCTTCCTCAATGCGCCGACGCTGGAAGAGGTGATCTTCACCCGCTCGGTGACCGGCGCCATCAACCTCGTCGCCTCGTCGCTCGGCCAGTCGATCAAGGAGGGTGACGAGATCATCCTCTCGATCATGGAGCACCACTCCAACATCGTGCCGTGGAATTACCTGCGCGAGCGCAAGGGCGCGGTGATCCGCTGGGTGCCGGTGACCGAGGACGGCGCCTTCGACCTCGACGCCTTCAAGGAATTGTTCAACGAGCGCACCAGGATCGTCGCCGTCACCCACATGTCGAACGTGCTGGGAACGGTGACGCCGCTCAAGGAGATCGCCCGCCTCGCGCACGAAGTCGGCGCGGTGGTGGTGGCGGACGGCGCGCAGGCGGCCGTCCACATGCCGGTCGACGTGGTCGACCTCGACGTCGATTTCTACGGCGTCACCGGCCACAAGCTCTATGGCCCCACCGGCATCGGCGTGCTCTACGGCAAGCGGGCGCTGCTGGAGAAGCTGCCGCCCTACGAGGGCGGCGGCGAGATGATCCGCACCGTCACCGAGGGCGGCGTCACCTATGGCGAGCCGCCGCACCGCTTCGAGGCCGGCACGCCGCCCATCGTGCAGGCCATCGGCCTCGGCGAGGCGCTCGCCTATATGGAGAGCCTCGGCCGCGAGCGGATCGCCGCGCACGAGGCCTCGCTCGGCGCCTATGCCAAGGAGCGGCTCTCGCGCATCAATTCGGTGCGCATCTATGGTGACGCGCCGGGCAAGGGCGCCATCTTCGCCTTCGACGTGAAGGGGGCGCATCCTCACGACATCGCGACGATCATCGACCGTGCCGGCGTCGCCGTGCGCGCGGGCACCCATTGCGCGATGCCGCTTCTGGGGCGATATGGTGTAACAGCGACGTGCCGGGCGTCGTTCGCGCTCTACAACACGCATGAGGAGGTCGACGTGCTCGCCGACGCCCTCATCAAGGCTCAGGATCTGTTCGCATGAGCGAAACCCAGATTTCCGACGGCCCGAACGCTCCGGCGATCGAGTCCGCCATCCCGCAGGAAGAACTGGACCGGCTGACCGACGACATCGTCGGCGCGCTGAAGACCGTCTACGACCCGGAGATCCCGGTCGACATCTACGAGCTCGGCCTGATCTACAAGGTCGACATCGCCGATGACCGCCAGGTGGCGGTGGAGATGACGCTGACCACGCCGAACTGCCCCTCGGCCGCCGAGCTGCCGGGCATGGTGGAAGGCGCGGTGGCGAGCGTGGGCGGCGTCTCGGGCGTGACCGTCAACCTCACCTTCGACCCGCCCTGGGACCAGGGCCGGATGTCGGAGGAGGCGCGCCTGGCGCTGAACCTCTGGTGAGCGAGACGCCCGCACCGCCGCCGATCGCCGGCGTGGTGGAGACCGGGCTCTATGTCGACGAGCTGCCGCGCGCCCGTTCCTTCTATGAGAAGGTGCTCGGCCTGAAGCCGATGATCGCGGATGAACGCTTCTGCGCGTACGACGCCGGACCGGGCAGCGTGCTGCTCTTGTTCCTGCGCGGGGCGACGCTGGAGCCGGTGGTCATGCGCGAGGGCACCATTCTCCCGCATGACGGGCACGGCCCGCTGCATTACGCGCTGGCGATCCCCAAGGGCTCTGTGGAGCAATGGGCGGCGCATCTCGCCGCGCACCATGTCGAGGTCGAGAGCCGGGTCGACTGGAAGGGCGGCGGCGTCAGCCTCTATTTCCGCGATCCGGACACGAACCTGGTCGAGCTGGCGACGCCGGGGCTGTGGCCGAATTATTGAGCCGCTGACGGCGCACGCGTTCTGGCCGGCAATAGGAGGAGGCGCATCATGGAGCGGTTCACCGGTGGCTGCCTGTGCGGCGACGTGCGGATCGTGGCGACGGGGCGCCCCTACCGGGTGGGCCTGTGCCACTGCCTCGATTGCCGCAAGCATCACGGGGCGCTGTTTCACGCCTCGGCGATCTTCCCCGAGGATGCGGTGACGGTCGAGGGCGAGACGCGCGACTATGCCGGGCGGTTCTTCTGCCCGCGCTGCGGCTCCTCCGTCTTCGGGCGCAGCGGCGACGAGGTCGAGGTGAATCTGGGGACGCTGGACGCGCCCGACCAGTTCGTGCCGACCTACGAGCTCTGGACCGTCCGCCGCGAATCCTGGCTGCCGCCGTTCCCGCTCGCGCACCATTATGAGCATGACCGCGAGGGCACGGGCCGCTTCGAGGAGTAGGGGCTCCTCTCTTGCCTGCATCCCCCGCATACCCCATCTTAGGGGCACCGATCCGTCGGCCTTGAACCGGCGCCGATTAGGAGTTGAGACATGGCCGACCTGCGTTCCCGTCCTCCCGTCATGACGCTGACCGACGCCGCCGCCGAGCGCGTGCGGGCGATCATCGCGCGTTCCGACAAGCCGCTCGCCGGCCTTCGCGTCGGCATCAAGAATGGCGGCTGCGCCGGCATGGAATACACGATGGAATTCGCCGAGGAGGCGGGGCGATTCGACGAGGTGGTCGAGGACAAGGGCGTGAAGGTGCTGATCGACCCCAAGGCGATCATGTACCTGCTTGGCACGCAGATGGACTACAAGACCGACAAGCTCTCCGCCCAGTTCGTGTTCAACAACCCGAACCAGACCTCGGCCTGCGGCTGCGGCGAATCGGTCGCCATCACTCCGGTGAAGCGCGACGTCGCCGACGCGCACGTGTGAGCGCTTCCTCAGGTTCTCCGGCTTCAGTATCCTTCGAGGCTCGCTCCGCTCGTACCTCAGGATGAGGTCGCTTACAGAACCGCCTGAGGATGAGGGTGTTTCCTACAGAGCCACCTCATCCTGAGGTGCTGGCCAGCGGCCAGCCTCGAAGGATGCTGAAGCAGCGCGCCGCGAACCGAGCCACCCCGTGACCCCCGACGACGTCGCCGACATCTTCGCCGCCTTCCGCCCGGTGCGATGCCGGCGCATGTTCGGCGGGCTCGGCATCTATGCCGACGGGGTGATGTTCGGCCTCGTCGCCTTCGAGCGCATCTATCTCAAGGCCGATCCCGATTTTTCCCGCGACCTCGAGGCGCTGGGCGCCGAGCGCTTCACCTATGAGGCCAAGGGGCGGCAGGTGAGCCTGCCTTACTGGACCCTGCCCGAGAGTGCCATCGACGATGCCGAGGCGGCGGCGGAGCTTGCCGCCCGCGCCCTGCGCGTCGCGCTCACGGCGGCCGCCGCCAAGCCGCCGCGCCGTCCGAAGCGTCCGAAGGCGTGAACCTGTCGCCGCCTCGTCCGTTGCCATGGGCAACGGAAAGGGAGCAGCGCATGGATCTCGAAGCACTCGGCAATCTCTTCGTCCTCTACGGGCTGAACGTCCTCTACGCGCTCGGCATCCTCGTCATCGGCTGGTGGGTGGCCTCCTTCGTCGAGCGGTTGGTCACGCGTGGCCTCTCCACCACGCGGCGGATCGATCCGACGGTGACCGGCTTCCTCGCCAGCATCGCCCGCTACGGCGTGCTGGTCTTCGTCGGCGTGGCGGTGCTGCAGCGCTTCGGCATCCAGACCACCAGCATCATCGCCGTGCTGGGCGCGACCTCGCTCGCCATCGGCCTCGCGCTTCAGGGCACGCTGTCCAATGTGGCGGCGGGGGTGATGCTGCTGCTGTTCCGCCCGTTCAAGGTCGGCGACGCGGTCGAGGTCGCCGGGCGCTCCGGCACGGTGAAGGGGCTGTCGCTGTTCACCACCGAGCTTGCCTCGGGCGACAACGTGCAGGTGCTGATCCCCAACGGGCAGGTCTGGGGCGCGCCGATCGTCAACAACTCGGCCTATGGCGCCCGGCATTTCAGCTTCGCGCTGGAACTGAAGCCGGATGCCGGCGTCGAGGCGGTGATGGAGGAGGGGCTCACCTTCCTGCGCGCCGATCCGCGCGTGCAGCAGGAGCCGGGGCCGTCCGCCTCGATCTCGAAGATGGCGCTGGACCGGGTGGAGGTCACCTTCTCCGGCTGGGCGTCGTCGTCGACCGCCGGTGCCGCGCGCGGCGAGCTGATCCAACGCCTGCGGGCGAAGCTGCGGCCGGCGGCGGCTTGAGGGGAGGGCTCCGGCCCTCGCGTTTCGTCATCCCGGACGGCTGTCAGGCCGATCCGGGATCGTATCCCGAATGGAGAGCGATCCCGGCTCTGCGCTTCGCTTCGGCCGGGATGACGACGACTATCAAGTAGTCCGGATGACGACGGCTCTGGCTAGGAAAAAGCGGGCGTCAGCCCGCCTTGATCTTCACCGGGCGCAGCAGGAAGGCCGGCAGGTGCGAGGTGTCGGCCGGCTCGTCGACCGGGGCGCGCTCGCTGCGGCGGTGGGTGAGCGGGGTGACCGGCGCACGTGCCGGCGCCGGCGCCGGACGGGCCGGCTTCTCGCCGCGCGGGCGACGCTCGCCGCGGGGCGCGACGGCCTCCTCGACCGCGGCAACCGGCGCGTTCTCCACTTCCTCGACCTTCTCGCGACGGCGCGCCGGACGGGCGCCGCGGCGCTCCTCCTCGCGCGGCTCGCCCTTGCCGCGGCCACGCTCGCCCTTGCGTTCGCCGCGCTCCGGCCGGTCGCGGCGCGGACGCGCCTCGGACGGCGGCAGCGCGTCGAGGGAGGAACCTTCCTTCCAGTCGATGGAACGGCCGATCAGCTTCTCGATCGCCGCCAGCGACTTGGCGTCGGCCGGGGTGACGATGGTGAAGGCGGCACCCGCACGACCGGCGCGGCCGGTGCGGCCGATGCGGTGGACATAGTCCTCCGCATGGTGCGGCGTGTCGTAGTTGAAGACGTGGCTCACCGCCGGGATGTCGAGGCCGCGCGCGGCGACGTCGGAAGCGACCAGCAGGGTGGCCTCGCCGGTGCGGAACTGGTCGAGCGCCTGCATGCGCGAGCGCTGGTCCATGTCGCCATGCAGCGCGACGACGTTGAAGCCGTGGCGCTTGAGCGACTTCTGGACGACCGCCACCTCGCTCTTGCGGTTGCAGAAGATGATGCCGTTCTGCAGGTTCTCGGCGGAGTTGATGAGGTTGCGCAGCGTCTCGCGCTTGGCGAAGTCTTCCTTGGCGCAGGCCACCAACAACTGTGTGATGTTGGCCGCGGTGGAGGAGGGGCGGGACGCCTCGATCTGCACCGGGTTCGACAGGAACTGCGCGACGAGGCGCTGGATCTCCGGCGGCATGGTGGCCGAGAAGAACAGCGTCTGCCGGGTGAACGGCACCAGCTTGCAGACGCGCTCGATGTCCGGGATGAAGCCCATGTCGAGCATACGGTCGGCCTCGTCGATGACGAGGACCTCGATGCCGGAGAGCAGCAGGCGCCCGCGCTCGACGTGGTCGAGGAGGCGGCCCGGCGTGGCGATCAGCACGTCGACGCCGCGCAGCAGCTTGGCGTCCTGGTCGCCGAAGGAGACGCCGCCGATCAAGAGGGCGACGTTCAGTTTATGGTTCTTGCCGTATTTGGTGAAGTTCTCCTCCACCTGCGCGGCCAGCTCGCGGGTCGGCTCGAGGATGAGCGTGCGCGGCATGCGCGCCCGGGCGCGGCCCTGCTCCAGCAGGGTGAGCATCGGCAGGGTGAAGGCCGCCGTCTTGCCGGTGCCGGTCTGGGCGAGGCCCAGCACGTCGCGGCGGGCGAGCACATGCGGAATGGCCTGCGCCTGGATCGGCGTCGGCTCGGTGTAACCTGCATCGGCGACGGCCGAGAGCACCTTGTCGCTCAGGCCCAGTTCGTTAAAAGGCATCTGGGGTCAATTCTACGGCTGCGCACCGCTGGCCGGGGCCCCGGGCCGTGGCCGGGGATGGCGTGATCGTCGTCGCGCGGAGCGCATCGGTCGGATAGGATCGGACGACGCGTTGCACCATATGCATAACGCCTCGAAAGTCAATGGTTTTCACCGCTGTCAAGGGCCTTCCGGCACGTGCCGGCCCTACTGCGGTGCGGAAGGGCAGGTCGCGCGATGAGCCGCGCATTCGTGAAGGAAGACAGCGGCGCCGAAAGCCTGCCGGAACGGCCGGTCAGCGCGCATCGCAACCTTGTGACCCGGCGCGGCCTGGCACTGATCGAGGCGGAGCTGGCGCGCCATAGGGGCGCGCTCGCCGCCGCCGGTGCCAAGGGCGACCGCGACCGCGTCGCCGAGGCCTCGCGCGAGCTGCGCTACTGGTCGGCGCGCCGCGCCAACGCCGAGCCCATCGACCCGCCGGCGGAGGGAGAGGCGATCACCTTCGGCATGCAGGTGACGCTGGAGGGCGAGGACGGCGCGCAGCGCCGCTTCCGCATCGTCGGCGAGGACGAGGCGGAGCCGCGCGAGGGGCGCATCGCCTGGATTTCGCCGGTCGCCCGTGCGCTGATGGGCAAGTGGATCGGCGACGAGGTGAGCCTGCCGGGCGGCGCGATGGAGATCGTCGCCGTCGATCCCGCGCCGGAAGCTATGGCGTCGTCGTGAACGTCGGCGGCACGGTGGTGAACGGCCTCGTGGGCGGTTTTGCCGGCACCATCAGCCGTGGGTTGACGCAGCGTCCGAGCCTCTCGGCATGGCTGCAGAGAATTACCGGCGCATTGCTCCTCGGCCTTGCCGCGCGTATTGCCTTCGACCGTCATTGACGCTCTATTCGTGAGCTTTCTTGAGGCCCCGCTCGCTCGACCCGGGGCCGAGCCAAGGTAGACGTGCAGAAAATGGGCCGACCGAAGACCGAGGACATCGAACTCGTCGGGCAATCCGGGCTGTTCGACGAGGCCTGGTACCTTGAGCAGCATCCCGAGTTCATCGGTCCCTATGCCCAGCCTCTGCGTCACTATCTCGAGATCGGCTGGCGCCGGGGCGATGCGCCGTCGCCCTATTTCGATCCCGCGCACTACCTCGAAGCCAACCCCGACGTCGCCGCGGCCGGGGTCAACCCGCTGCTGCATTATGTCCGCTTCGGCCGGGCCGAGGGGCGGGCGATGCGGGCCATGCCGCAGACCGATGCGGCGGGCGAGATCGCCTTCTCGGTCATCCTCGCCACCTACAATCGGGTCGGCATCATCGAGGATTCGATCCGCTCGGTCCTCGCCCAGACCCACCGCAATTTCGAGCTGATCATCGTCGACGACGGCTCGGCGGACGCGACCGAGGAACTGGTGCGCGAGCGCTTCGCCGCCGACTTCGCGGAAGGGCGCATCACCTATATCCGCTTCACCCGCAATCTCGGCGTGTCGGCGGCGCGCAATGCCGGGCTGCTGGCGGCGCGCAACCCGTGGATCGCCTATGTCGATTCCGACAATGTGGTGGATCCGCGCTTCCTCGACGCCTTCGCCCGCCGCATCGTGGTGAACGAGGGTGTGCGGACGCTCTACGCCCGCTTCTTCCAGGAGAGCGTGCCGCGCGTGGTCGGCCGGACGTTCGACCTCGAGGCGCTCCGGCGCGACAACTACATCGACCTCGGCGTGTTCGTGCACCACGCCGCCTGCTTCCAGGAGCTCGGCGGCTTCGACATCAGCCTGCGCCGGCTGGTCGACTGGGACCTGATCCTGAAATACGTCCACCGCTACCCGCCGGTCTTCGTCGGCGAGGTGCTGATGACCTATCGCGACCGCGACGGGAAGAAGCTCGGGCGCATCACCGACCGCGAGGCGGTGACCCTGCCCATGGCGCGCATCCTGCGGCGCTACGATGTCTGCCCGACCGTGACCAGCGTTATCGTCTGCTACAACCAGGCGGAGTACATCGCCGAGGCGATCGAGAGCGTGCTCGCGCAGCGCGGCGACTTCTACCAGGACATCGTCGTCGCCGACGACGGCTCGACCGACGGCACGGCGGAGATCGTCCAGCGCTATTGCGAGAAGAACCGCTGGCGCATGCGCTCCATCGGCGACGGCATCAATCGCGGCATCTCCAGCAATTTCCGCCGCAGCTTCGCCACCGCCGCCGGCGCCTATCTCGCCATACTCGAAGGCGACGACTACTGGAGCGATCGCGACAAGATCGCCAAGCAGGTGGCGTTTCTCGAGGCCAATACCGACTGCTCGATGGTGTTCTCCAAGATCGAGGTGGAGGCCGCCGGCAGCCGGCGCCGCACCACGCTGGAGCGCCAGGACCGCATCCGCAAGACCAAGCTCGACGCGGCCGACTTCCTCGCCGATCCCAGCCTCAACCTGATCGCCAACCTGTCGAGCTGCATGTTCCGCAGCGACCTGATGAAGGAACTGCCGGGCGTGCTCTATCGCCACCGGCTGAGCGAGATGGGGCTCGCCTTCCACCTCGACCGCTTCGGTGCCATCGGCTACCTCAACCGTCCGATGAGCGTCTACCGCATGCACGCGCAGGGCACCTGGAGCGGCGCCTCGGCGGAGGCGAAGCTGAGCAGCGGCCGCCAGGTCCGCGAGGTCGCCAAGCTCGTGGCGCGCGACCGCTACAAGGGCGCGATCCAGGACATTCTCGACCGGCATTACACGCAAGCGCCGACGGCGTGAGGGCGTAAGCCGTCATCCCGGCCGGAGCGCAGCGGAGAGCCGGGATAGTGCACCCTCATCCTGAGGTGCGAGCGCAGCGAGCCTCGAAGGATGGTCGTGAGAGCGCACCCGGACGAACATCCTTCGAGGCTTGGCCGATGGCCAAGCACCTCAGGATGAGGGTGATCTGGCGGGAAACCAGCCTCAGATGTCCAGCAATTCCTCGCTTGCGAAGGCGGCGCGTTCGGAGATGAAGGCGAAGCGGCTCTCGGGCTTGTTGCCCATCAGCCGCTCGACGATGTCGGCGGTCGCGGCGCGCTCGGCATCCTCGATGGTGACGCGCAGCAGCGTGCGAGTCTTCCGGCTCATCGTGGTTTCCTTCAGCTGCGCCGGCATCATCTCGCCGAGGCCCTTGAAGCGGCCGATCTCCACCTTGCCGCGGCCGGAGAATTCCTTCGCCAGCAACTCGTCGCGATGCGCCTCGTCGCGCGCATAGAGCGTCTTGGCGCCCTGGCTGATGCGGTAGAGCGGCGGCACGGCGAGGAAGAGATGGCCGTTCTCGATCAGCTTCGGCATCTGCCGGAAGAAGAAGGTGACCAGCAGCGAGGCGATGTGCGCGCCGTCGACATCCGCGTCGGTCATGATGATCACGCGCTCGTAGCGCAGGTCTTCCTCGCGGTAATGCGTGCCGGTGCCGCAGCCCAGCGCCTGCATCAGGTCGGCGAGCTGCTGGTTCTGCGCGAGCTTGTCGCGCCCGGCGCTGGCGACGTTGAGGATTTTTCCGCGCAGCGGCAGCACCGCCTGGGTCTGGCGCTCGCGCGCCTGCTTGGCGGAGCCGCCGGCCGAATCGCCCTCGACGATGAACAGCTCCGAGCCCGCCGCCGAGTTGTTCGAGCAGTCGGCGAGCTTGCCGGGCAGGCGCAGCTTGCGCACCGCGGTCTTGCGGGAGATCTCCTTCTCCTGCCGGCGGCGCAGGCGCTCGTCGGCGCGCTCGATCACCCAGTCGAGCAGGCGCGAGGCCTGCGTCGGGTTGCCGGCGAGCCAGTGGTCGAACGGGTCGCGCAGCGCCGCCTCGACGATGCGGGTCGCCTCGGCGGTGGCGAGCTTCTCCTTGGTCTGGCCCTGGAACTCGGGCTCGCGCACGAAGACCGAGAGCATGGCGGCGCAGCCGGCCATCACGTCGTCGGTGGTGATGATCGAGGCGCGCTTGGCGTTGCCGGTGCGCTCGGCATGGTCGCGCAAGCCCTTGAGCAGCACCGAGCGCAGCCCCGCCTCGTGGGTGCCGCCCTCGGCGGTGGGGATGGTGTTGCAGTAGGAGGAGATGGAGCCGTCGGCATCGCCCAGCCACGCCACCGCCCATTCCGCCGAGCCGTGGCCGCCGGGGCGCGAGGTCTTGCCGGCGAACACGTCCGGATGGACCAGCGTGTGGCCCTCGATGTCGGCGGCGAGGTAGTCCTTCAAGCCGCCGGGGAAGCGGAACACCGCCTTTTCCGGGATCTCGCTGCCGGCGACGAGCGAGGCGTCACAGCTCCAGCGTATCTCGACGCCGCCGAACAGATACGCCTTGGAGCGCGCCATCTTGAACACGCGGGCCGGCTTGAAGCGGGCGCCTTCGCCGAAGATCTGCGCGTCGGGATGGAAGCGCACGCGGGTGCCGCGGCGGTTCAGCACCCGGCCGACCTCGGCGATCGGACCCTGCGGCAGCCCGCGCGAATAGATTTGGCGGTAGAGCATCTGCCCGCGCGCCACTTCGACCTCCAGCACGTCGGAGAGCGCGTTGACCACCGAGACGCCGACGCCGTGCAGGCCGCCCGAGGTCTCGTAGACCTTCGAATCGAACTTGCCGCCGGCATGCAGCGTGGTGAGGATCACCTCCAGCGCCGACTTGCCGGGATATTTCGGGTGGTCCTCGATCGGGATGCCGCGTCCGTTGTCGGTGACGGCGAGGAAGCCGTCCTCGGTCAGCTCGACGTCAATGAAGCTGGCATGGCCGGCCACCGCCTCGTCCATGCAGTTGTCGATCACCTCGGCGAAGAGGTGGTGCAGCGCCTTCTCGTCGGTGCCGCCAATATACATGCCCGGCCGGCGCCGCACCGGCTCCAGCCCTTCCAGCACCTCGATATGCGCGGCCGTGTAGCCGATCTCGGCCGGGATCGGCGCCTCGCCGCGCCCGGCAGGCTTGGCCGCCGAATTGGCCGCCGGCTTGGACGGCCGCGGGGCGGGGGGAGCGGCGGAGAAGAGGTCGTCGGCATTCGACATGGGCGGGATTTCGGCTCGGGGTCTCTCGGGCGATGATTCGGTGTGCACCAGCACTATGGCAGGCGCAAGCCCAAACCGGAACGCTCCGTGAACATAGCGGGGCGGCTCGGGCGATGGCGTGGCGGCCTCCTTTGGAGCGCCCTCATCCTGAGGTGCGAGCGGAGCGAGCCTCGAAGGATGCTCATTCAAGCGCACCCGGACGAGCATCCTTCGAGGCCCGGCGATGCCGGGCACCTCAGGATGAGGATGTGACGGGGTTAATAAGGTTAGCGACTGCGCGCCAAAAAGCTCCTCAGCGCTTGCGCAGCCGCTTCCGGTTCGCCCGCACCTTGCGGCGGTAGAGCGCGACGATCTGCGGCGCGACGCGGTCGAGCTTGCCGGCGGCGGCCGCGGAGGCGAGGTGGGCGTTCACCTCGCCGAGCGCCAGCGTCTTCTCCGTCACCATCCGCATCGCCTCGACGCCGGCGGCGACGTCGCCGCGCGCCAGCCGCGTCATCCGTTCCGCCACCACCACCTGCGCGTCGAGGCCGAGGCGGGCGAGATCGAGGGACAGCGCGAAGAGGTCGAAGGGATACATGGCGGGATACTCCACAAGCCTGCGGGCAGGGTAGGGCACGGCACGTCAGGCGGGGAGGTAAGTCCCGTCGCGTGCGACAGTTCCCGCGAAAGCCGCGCATCCGCCATGCGTTTCGCGCGCGCATCGCGTCTTCCGCCGGACATGCAGAAGGTGTAATGGCGCTCCTCCATGCGCGAGGGCTCCGCTGCGAGAGCCCAGCGATTTGCCGAGAACATTGCAGGGATTGCCGCCATGACGGACGCCAGCAAGGCACGGATCGCCATCCTCGGGGCCTCGGGCTACACCGGCTCGGATCTCGTCCGCCTGCTGCTGCGCCATCCGCGCGTCGAGATCGTCGCGCTGACCGCCGACCGCAAGGCGGGCCAGCCCATGGCGAGCGTGTTTCCGCAGTTCGCGCCGTTCAAGCTGCCGGACCTGATCACCATCGAGCAGGTCGAGTGGAGCGGGGTCGACCTCGTCTTCTGCGCGCTGCCGCACGGCACGACGCAGCTCGTCATCAAGCAGGTGTTCGAGAGCGCGCCGCATGTGAAGGTGGTCGACCTCTCGGCCGACTTCCGGCTGCGCGACGCCGGCGCCTATGAGCAGTGGTACGGCCACCTGCACCAGGCGCTGGAGCTGCAGCAGGAGGCGGTCTACGGCATCGTCGAGCTCTATCGCGACGAGATCAGGAAGGCGCGGCTGGTCGCCAACCCCGGCTGCTACACCACGACGGCGATCCTGCCCGTGGTGCCGCTGATCGAGGCCGGCGCCATCGATCCCGAACATATCGTCGTCGACGCCAAGAGCGGCGTGACCGGTGCCGGCCGCTCGGCCAAGGAGAGCCTGCTCTACACCGAGGTGACGGACGGCATGCACGCCTATGGCGTCGGCAGCCACCGCCACATGGCCGAGCTCGACCAGGAATTCTCCAAGGCCGCCGGGCGCAGCCTCACACCGAGCTTCACGCCGCACCTCGTGCCGATGAACCGGGGCATCTACGCCACGATCTACCTGAAGACCGGCGCCGGCGTCGGCGCGGAGGGCGTGCACCGGGTGCTGGCGGATTTCTACAAGGGCGAGCCCTTCGTGCATGTGCTCCCGCTCGGCCAGGTGCCGCAGTCGCGCTACGTGAAGGGGTCCAACATGGCCTTCATCGGCGTGATAAAGGACCGCGCGCCGGACCGGGTGATCGTCATCGCGACGACGGACAATTTGGTGAAGGGGGCCTCCGGCCAGGCGGTGCAGAACATGAACCTCGTGCTCGGCTATCCCGAGACGCTGGGTCTGGAGCAGATCGCGCTGTTCCCGTGAGGAACTGAGGTCAGCGTCTGCGTGCTTCGAGGCTCGGGCCCTCGGCCCGAGCACCTCAGCATGAGGGACCTTCCTTCAAGTCCCAAAGCGACCTCATCCTGAGGTGCGAGCCGAAGGCGAGCCTCGAAGGATGCTCGTCCCGGACGACGCCTTGTCGCTCGCGCCCTCCATTGTGCACGCGATCCCGGATCGGCCTGCGGACGTCCGGGATGACGGCTGAACTCAATGCGCCGTCATCCCCGGGCTTGGTCCGGGGATCCACGACTTTCCGCTCCACCCGGCCGAAGGTGTGGATGGCCGGGCCAAGCCCGGCCATAACGGCGTTTCAAGATTGAATGTCACCTCAGCCTTGAGGGGTGGCGAGCATTCTCCCACTCCCTGTCGGGAAGAGGGAGGACGCCCCTCACAACGGCGGCAGGGCCTTGATATAGGCAGTGATCTGCTGCTTCAGCGTGGAAATGCGCGACTGGTAGAGCGCCGTCAGGCAGGGCGCGTCCGCTCCGCAGGCCGCGCGCGAGGTCAGGAAGGCGCGCGCCTCGTCATGCCGGTTGCCGTTTCCGCCCATCAGCATCGGCAGGCGGCTATAGGCGAACCACAGCCCACCCATCTCGCTGTCGAGCGCGGACAGGGTGGGATTGGCGCAGATCGCCCGCTCGTCCGGCGCCTGCGCCTTCGCGCAGTCGAAGCTCGCGGCCTGAGCCGGCGCGGCCATGCCGAGGACGGCCAGAGCGGCGGCGAGCAGCGCCGTCCCCCTCACGACTTCACCTTCACATAGCTTCCCGGCGCGTCCTCGATCGCCGGGTAGGGCCCGGCGCCGGGGATGCGGGTGTCGGCGGGCACGCGGCGGGCGTCCAGTCCTTCGATCCATGAGAACCAGTCCGGCCACCAGGAGCCGGGATGCATTTCGGCCTTCGCGATCCAGTCCTCCAGCGTCCCCTCGGGCGAACCGCCGGTCCAGTACTGGTACTTGCCGCGCTCGGGCGGGTTGATGACGCCGGCGATATGGCCGGAGCCGGCTAGCACGAAGCGGCCGGGATTGCCGAAGAGCTGCACGCCGAGGAAGACGGAGGGCGCCGGCGCGATGTGGTCCTCGCGCGTCGCCACGCTGTAGACGGGCAGGTCGATGGTCTTGAGGTCCAGCTGCTTGCCGGCGAGCATCAGCGCGCCCTTGGCCAGCCTGTTGTCGAGGTAGCAATTGCGCAGATAGAAGGAATGGTTGGCCGCCGGCAGCCGCGTCGAATCCGAGTTCCAGTAGAGGATGTCGAACGGGAAGGGCGCCTGGCCCTTCAGGTAGTTGTTCACGACATAGGGCCAGATCAGGTCGTTGGCGCGCAACATGTTGAAGGCGTTCGCCATCTGGCGGCCTTCCATCACGCCGGATTCCAGCATCTTGCGCTCGAGATTGGCGACCTGCTCCTCGTCGATGAACACCTTGAGGTCGCCGGCATAGGTGAAGTCGACCTGGGTGGTGAGGAAGCTCGCCGAGCGCACGCCGGCCTTCTTGCCGGAGGCCGCCAGCCACGCCAGCGTCATCGCCAGCATGGTGCCGCCGACGCAATAGCCGACCGCGTGCAGCTCCTTGGCGGCGCTCGCCTTCTTGGCGACCTCGAAGGCCTTGAGCACGCCGTCGCGCATATAGGCGTCGAAGCCCTTGGTGGCGAGCTCCGGGCCGGGATTGACCCAGGACACCACGAACACCGTCAGCCCCTGCTTCACCGCCCAGCGGATGAAGGACTTTTCCGGGCTGAGGTCGAGCACGTAGAACTTGTTGATCCAGGGCGGGACGATCACCACCGGCGGCGCCAGCACGGCCTCCGTCTGCGGCGCGTACTGGATGAGCTGCATGAGCTCGTTCTGGAAGACCACCTTGCCTGGCGTCGAGGCGAGGTTCTCGCCGACGCGGAACTTGGAGGCGTCGGTCTGGCGGATCTTCAGATCGCCGCCGCCGGCCTCGATGTCCTCGGCCAGCATCTTCATGCCGCGCACGAGATTCTCGCCGTTGGAGGCGAGCGTGGTGCGCAACAGCTCCGGATTGGTGAGAACGAAGTTCGACGGAGAAACGGCGCTGGCGATCTGGCGGACGTAGAACTCGGCCTTGTGCTTGGTGTGGGCGTCGATCTCGGCGTCCTCGACCATCTCCTCCGCCCAGTTGGCGGTGAGCAGATAGGCCTGCTTGAGCGCGTCGAAGAACGGGTTGCTCGACCATTCCGCATCGGCGAAGCGCCCGTCGCGGGTGGCGGGCTCGGCCACGGGGCGGGTCTTCTTGCCGCTGATCTTGCGCAGCGTCGAGGACCACAGCGACAGGTAGCCGCCGATCAGCCGCGACTGCGCGTCGACCGTGCGCTGCGGGTCGGCCAGCCAGTATTCGGCGACGCTGCCGACGGTCTTCATTACGTCGGCGATGTCCTCGGCGACGTCGTCCTTGATTCGCCCGTCCTCGCGCGGACGCAGATAGGCGGCCATGGCCTTGCCGCCCTCTTCCATCATGCGGGCGAGGTTGCCGGCGAAGGCTTCGAGGTCGATCGGGCCGGTGCGGGTCGGCTCCGGCTCGACGAGGGGAGCTGGGGCCGCCGCTTGAGGCGCGACCGGCGGGGCGACGGGCTTCGCCGCGACTTTCACGGGGCGCTTCGTGGCGGTCTTCGCAGCAGGTTTGGCGGCGGCCGGTGCAGCCGGTGCGCGGGCCGGCTTGGCGGGGGCTTTCCGCCTGGAGACCGGCGGCGCCGGATTCGCGGCGGCCGGCTCGGCGGCAACGGCCGCTGCCGCCTTCAGCGCCACGGCCTTGGGCGCGGTCGATTTCTTCGCCGCCGCTGCCGGCTTCGAATCGCCCGCCGGCTTGCGGACAGGAGCGGGATCGACCTTGTTAGCCGGCTTGGTAGCTGCCTTTGCCGCCGACCGGGCCGCCGGGGCGGGTGCCGCCTTGGCTTTGGCCGTCGCGGAGGCGCCGCGAATAGGCGCGGCCTTGCGCGGCGGGGCCGTCTCCGCCGGGTCGACGGTCGGAGGAGTGGCCGGCTTCCGGCTCATGCGTCGGTTGCTCACCGCTTGTCCCCGCGGGTAGGTGCGTTCATAGCTGGCCATAATAGACGCGCCATCCGATGCTAGCGAGTGCGTATCAAGGCGGAGGCGACAGCGTGCCGCAATGTTCGGGAGCGGTGAATTTGGGTGACAGGCTTAGGGGTCGACGGACGGCGGGTCTCTCCGCGCTGGCCGTCGCGCTGCTGCTGGCCGGCTGCGCCGGCATCGGCGGGCCGTCGGGGGTGATCACCGGCGAGGCGCTGCAGGCGCCCGCATCGAGCAGCGAGACTGCGGTGGCGGCGCAGGACACGCCTTCAGCGGCAGAGCCGGCGGCAGGCGAGGCCCAGGCGACTCCGGCTGCGCCCGCCGCATCGTCGCAGGGGTCCTCCCGCACCGCGCATGACGGCGCGCGCGCCGCTCCCCCGCCGCAGGCCAGCGGCAAGCCGAAGGAGTTGCCCTATCCGAGCTTCGGCACGGCCCCCCAGATCGGTGACCGCCCGGTCATGAGCAAGGAGGACACCGCCAAGCTGCAGCAGGAACTCGAGGCGCAGGCCAAGGAGCGCGAGGCCAAGGCGCGGCGCGAGCTCGAAGAGGAGCAGCAATAGGCGTGGCCGGAATAGATGTCGGCCGAATAGATAGGCCGGAATGGACGCGGCCGGCGGCCTGCCGCATCATTGTTCTGCCCATTTGCGCTGACAACGATCGCTGTGCGGGCGCGCGAGAGGTGATATGAAGCGCTCGTTGCGCCGACTGCGGGACAAGCAGCGGCTAGGAGCTTAAGGACCATGACCGATTTCCACCGCATCCGCCGGCTGCCGCCCTACGTGTTCGAGCAGGTCAATCGCGTGAAGGCCACCGCTCGCAACGCCGGTGCCGACATCGTGGATCTCGGCATGGGCAATCCGGACCTCGACGCTCCCGCGCATGTGCTCGAAAAGCTCAAGGACACCATCGGCCGGCCGCGCACCGACCGCTATTCGGCGTCGAAGGGCATTCCCGGCCTGCGCCGCGCCCAGGCGGCCTATTACGAGCGCCGCTTCGGGGTGAAGGTGAACCCCGACACCCAGGTCGTCGCCACGCTCGGCTCCAAGGAAGGCTTCGCCAACATGGCG
>JARBUD010000063.1 GCA_029239875.1 Xanthobacteraceae bacterium
GTGGTCAAGGCGCGGGTAGTGAAGCTTGCCGGGAAGGGGAAGAGCGGACGCGGCCCGAAGATGCGTGGCGCCGTCTCGGTTGGCGCGGTGGGCGCACATTTGCGCTACCTCGAACGCGACGGGGTTACCCGCGACGGCGAGAAGGGTCGGGCGTACTCGGCACTTGGTGACGAGGTCGACGCCAAGGCCTTCGTCGAGCGGAGTGGCGAGGATCGCCATCAGTTCCGCTTCATCGTCGCGCCGGAGGATGCCGCCGAGCTCGGCGACCTGCAGCGCTTCACCCGTGACCTGATGTGCCACATGGAGAGCGACCTCGGGACTAGGCTCGACTGGATCGCTGTCGATCATCACAACACCGGCCACCCGCACAGCCATATCCTCGTGCGCGGCGTGCTGGATGATGGTCGTATCCTCAACATCGCCGGTGACTACATCGCCCATGGCATCCGTCATCGGGCGAGCGAGCTGATGACGCTGGAGCTCGGCCCGCAGACCGAGGTCGAGCTGCAGAACAAGCTGCGCCACGAGGTGGACGCGGATCGCCTCACGCGGCTCGACCGGATGATGATCGCCGAGCAGCGCGAACATGGTGTCCTCGATCTGCGGCCGGACGCTGGCGAGAGCTATCTCGTGAGGACCAATCGCCATGTTCTCATTGACCGGGTGAAGCGGCTGGAGAGCTTTGGCATCGCCGAGGAGATCGAGCCGGGACGCTGGAGCATTGCCGAGCGCGCCGAGAGCACCCTCCGGGCGATGGGCGAGCGCGAGGACATCCTGCGCACCATGCACCGCGCGCTGGCCGATCACGGGCTCGCCGAGGAGCGCGGTGCCGCACAGTACGTGACTCATGGCAACCGCATCTCTCATGCCCTCGTCGGCCGCGTGCTCGACAAGGGATTGGCTGGTGATGAGATGGGTGAGCGGTTCTATCTGGTCATCGATGGGGTGGACGGCCGCACCCATCATGTAGAGACCAGCGACGCCTCCCGGCTGGAGGACACCAAGCGCGGCCACATCGTCGCGCTAGACCCGCTACCGACAAAGTCAGATCCACGTCCGGCCGACCTGAACATCGCCACCATGGCCGAGGCGAACAGTGGCATCTACCGGCCGAGCGAGCATCTGGAGCTGGCGCGCCCGGCGATCGAGCAGCAGCGCGGCGATCCAGATGCCTTCCTCCGCGCCCATGTGCGGCGGCTGGAAGCGCTGCGCCGGGCCGGCCATGTCGAGCGCATCGACGCCGACCATTGGAAGATCCCGGAGGACCTGCCTGAGCGGCACCGAGCTGTCCACCGCGGGCTTCGGCCGCGAGGTGAGCGACGCTCTGGAGCGCCGCCGCCAGAGCCTCGTCGATCAGGGCCATGCTGTTCGACTGGAGAACGGCAATGTACGGGCGCCGCGCGACATCCTCGCCCGGCTTGAGGCCGTCGAGGTGGACCGCGTCGGCCGTGCCATGGCGGCGGAGCGCGGCCTTGCCTACGCCCCGAGTCAGCCGGGCGAGTATGTGTCCGGCCGGCTCGCCGGCTCGGTCAATCTGGTCAGCGGGCGTTTCGCCATGATCGACGATGGCCTCGGCTTCCAACTCGTGCCTTGGCAGTCTGTGCTGGAGAAGCAGATCGGCCGCCACATCTCCGGTGTCTCCCGCGACGGTGGCGTCGAGTGGAGCCTTGGCCGCAATCGGGGACTCGGGCTTTAGGCTGGTGACGCTGTTGATGGTGCTGCAACGATTGCCTGCATTTGCCAGAACTGGCCAAAGTTCTCTGCCTGCCGCAGCGATCGTCCACCTCCCAGAGGAGGTGAAAAACGCCCGTGGATCATGGAACCCGTCGCCAAAGATGGGGCGGATTCAACCGCTCTTCTCTCGCCCCAACGAAGACGGAGGAAGCATGAAGACTCTATCGAGGACCATCGGCCGTGCGGCAGCGATAAGCTGGGCCCTTGCCACAGCAACGGGGCCAACCCTAGCTCAGACCGTGCCGGAGAAGGCGAATTTCGATCCCGCCAAGGTGGTCGCTGGCATCGCGATCACGCAGCAGGAATGCGCGGTATTGGAGCAGAAGAATACCGCGATCTGGGTTCAAGCGGGTGGCGCTTCTGTCTGTATGCGCTATTTCGCGGCCGGCCTTGCATTCGCGCCCGGACAGAATCCCGTCGCCATGGTGTGGCTGAACGGCGATGTGCTTGGGCCGAAGGGCAACAATGCCGACAAGAGGCAGAGCGGCTTCGGACCGCGCGAGATGGTGGCGCTCGAACAGCGACTCTCGAGCGAGTTCGGCGTGCCTGCGATCTTTCTCGCCCGTCCCGGCACCTATGGCAGCGCTGGCAAGCATTTCACGATGCGCGGCCGGGCGGTCGAGGCGGCACTGGTCGATGCCGCACTCGACGGGCTTAAGGAGCGATACGGCATCGGCGCGTTTGCGCTCGGCGGCCACAGCGGCGGCGGAACGCTGGTGGCGGAGATGCTCGCGCGACGCCACGATCTTCGTTGTGCCGTGATTTCATCCGGGGCCTCAGCCTATCGCGCCTATCTGGAAGCCCGTGGCCTGCTGAAGCCGGGTGAGAGGCTAACGCGCTTCGATCCCTACGAGGCGCTCGACAAGATCCCAGCCGATCCGCAGCGCCGCATCTTTGTCATCGGCGACCCGCGCGAGACCAATGTGCCCTTCTCTGCGCAGAGACTTTATTTCGAGGGGCTGACGGCGCGGGGTCATGCCGCGTGGCTCATCCCGCTCCAACGGGCGAGCGACGCTCGCCATCACGATCTCGTTGACTTCGGGGAGCTGGCAGACGGCATGTGCGCTGCCGGCAAGAGCACGAAGGCGATCATCGCCGCGCTGCAGTCACTGCCTGAGCCCCCGCCGCGCCTCTCTAACTAGTGCAGCAGCCGGACGGTATCCTGCGCACTCTGCTCGCGACCTTGCTGCTGCTCGCTCTTGCCGGCGGCGTGCATTCCGAGCCGTGGCAGAGCGTCGATCTTGATGACACCTCCGTTGGCCGGCCAACGCCATTCATGGGAAAGGCCTTCCGCGGGAAAAAGGTGGCCGGTCCGCTGCCGCGGCATCAAGGCTGGCGCTTCGCGCCACCGCTCACGCGGCTACGGCCTTGACCCCGCCGTGGCGGACCGGCAGGGGCTGACCATCGCGTAAGGCAACGTGTGAGCGGCTTGCTCCGAGAGTGAGAAAGCGGAACCGTCGGGACGCGCCAGAAGCGGAAGCTCGGTGCGGGCTCATGAAAGGCTGGTTTGAGGCTGAGAAGACGCCGGCGGCTCTCGGATGACTGGGCCTGGGAAGCGGACGTAGATTCAGCTAGAGCGCCGATCCTAATGCAATTCGAGATGCCTCGACCTTTTCAAACTGCGCTCGATAAGCAAACTGCAGGGGTGGGTGATAGGAGAGACCGTGAAGGCCCAGATTCAGGCGAACTATGAAGAACGGCTTTCCCGCTATGTCACACTAATCCAGGGTGAGGCGCCGCCGGGCCTCGTGCCCAAGTTGGCCGTCTATCGCGAGCTTATCCGGCAGCATGGCATGCATGGGGACCGACTCTGGAAAATCGAACCGATCCTCCATCCCCTGATCATCTCAGCCGAAACCGACCTGCATCTTGCAACGGCGCGACTGCTGGAGGAACCACGCCGAGCAGAGGGAAGCTTGTTCGCATTCCTCGACTTCTGCATGAAGAACCAAGTGAACATCACATGGAAGTCAGGGCCGCCGCCGATCGGAATCCTGGAGAAACAGCTCGATGAACTGGAATCGAGGCGCAACACAATCAATGCCATCATGGGACGGCGCGATAAGTTCTTCGCCCATCTCGACAAGCGCTATTTGAAGGAGCCGGCGCGAATATACGTCGACTATCCGCTCGAAGCGGACGAGGTAATTGCGCTGGTGAACGCGGTGATCGGGGTGGTGACCGAGCACCAGTGGAGGCTAGAGGAGAGCGCCGCCATCAGTGTCGCCGAATTCTACACGATTGGCGTAGACAACATGGTGCGCAATCTGGAGGCTGGCCGTCGCAAGAACTTCCCGGGGCAGCTGGATTGATTGATATGATGCCGACGTTCAGAACGAGAACGTCCATTCAGTTCATGCTATGCGGCTGAAACGGGCCGTATCCAGACGGTCCGTTCTCGGGTGCCGCGGGTCAGATAGCCTCCGTTGAAAGCGGCTGATCTCGACGACGGCTTACGACCACGTTGGAGACATTTCGCAGCCGTCGCCGCAGCTCCAAAAGCTGCCGCTGCCAACGCCTATGGTTTTCTGTTTAAGCCAGGTCAACCGCTGACGACCTCAATGGCGCTGGCTCGGCCACGCCTCCCTCAAGACGACGGCGATCTACACCCATGTTTCGGGCGCCAAGGAGTTCGGGTTCGCCGAGAGGATGTGGGACCCCACCGATCCGTCCCCCGACGATTCCGGGGCGTAAGATGGGTTTCAGTTGGCCGGGATGAGCTTCTTGACCTCGGCCTCGGCACTCGCCGGCATCTCCCTTCGTTCGTAATCACGCACGTTAGCCACGATCTGCTTCGCGCGAATGATCTTGTCGTTTCGCCACTGCGTCGTCTCGTTGGCCGTTAATTTGTCAAAAACGGCGAAGAGATAGTCTTTTTGGTTGGCGCAAAAGAAATAGGATTGGTTAGCGATCCACTTCTCGAACAGATAGCTGTCGAACACATAGCCGTTGGCCGCGCTCCAGATCTTCGCCAGCCTCACCGTTGGCTTGATCAGGTAGCTATTGTTCTTGTTGGCGGACTCCAGGGTCGAATTAAAATCGTTCGGGTTGGTATCCCGCCACGACGCCGTGCCGCTCGGGATCTTATAAGTCGTGCCATATTGATAGAGCGCCGGGACGAGATCAAACTTGATGTGGTTCAGCTCCAGCACGATCGTGGGACTGTCCTGATAGATCTCCGAACTGGAATACCTCTTCTCGACGAACGTACGCAGCCTGTCGAGATAGGTCTGCGGGGTGTAGCCGCCCTTCTCGAACACGATCATGTAGTCGATGTCCGAGTGCATATCGTCGGCCCTCGGCAAGATCGTTCCTCGGGTGGAGGAGCCGAACTTGAAATGCGTGCTCAGTGCGTCGTGGTCACGGGTGAAGTATCCGTCCAGTCGCGACTTGAGGGTGTCGATGGACGTGGCGATCGAGCTGTTTTCCGTCGATGAGAGGACGGCGCTGCTCGCGCGCGACTGGAGATAACCCAGGACCGACATCAACTTCTCGCCTTGTCCACGGCGTGCATGGCCTCGCCCCGATCGATGCCCTTCTTCGCCTTTTGGAAATCGCCGTTCGAGAATTGAGGGCTGGCCTGGTTCAGCTCGTTACGGCGCGTCGTGAAACCGTTCATGCCCGCGATTGCCGCGGCTTCGTCGCCGACTTGCGAAAGTTCGATCTCCCGGAAGACGCGCGCGTCGTTGCGCAAGGCTAGGTATTGGTCACCGCTGCTCTTGTGCTCGGCCGCCTTCTCCGATGGCTTAAGGAACGTCATCAGCGCCGTGAGCACCGTGACGCCGGACGACATGAAACCCGCCGCTACCGCGTAATCCTGAAAGAAGGCGCCCCCCGCCAGGGCGCTCAGCCCCACCGAAGGAATGCCGAAGGCGTAATTCCACCTCGTCCAGCGGGTCGCGGCGTTGAAATGAGCCTTGCCGGAGTGGGTGCAATCCTCCTCCATGCGCAGCAACTCGGCCACGACCTTATCGGATATCGCAACGGACACGGGCAAGATCGCGAGCCTCCTTCGATAATTCGCCGCTACGCTAGAAGGAATGTGGACGTCGCAATACTCCCGGAACCCGGCAGGCGGCGGTTTTCCACCTAAAGCTGTACCGCGTTTACCCAAGAAATCGGTATTCGTTGAAAAGATGTGGGATCGAGCGCGGCGTTGCCGGTGGTAGAGGCGCTCGCGGCGCGATCTAATGATTCTCCTTGGGGAGGATTCGCGAATGGTCGGTCAGCATCCCGGCGCCGCATGGCGGCGCATCGACCTGAAAGGTCGTACGCCACGCGACGCCAGATGGATCGGGGCGGACCGCATCCCGGCCCGTGACGGGGCCGGCCTTGCTGCACGGGATCTCCCGATCGATTTCGTTGGCGAGAGATCCCGATGACGACGGTAACAAGGCATGCTCTGAGGGTATACGCGGCCCTGTCGGGGTTGAAGGCGAATAATCAGAACGGCGACGTGCTCGACGCTCTGATTCCATTCCTCGAACCGGTTCTGGCCGCGATGCACGGGACCATTTTCGATGGCGGCCTTCTCTCGCTCGGGGTCCAGAAGATCTATGGATGGAGGTTCAACAAGGATGTCGCGGAGAGCTTCACCGGCCGTCTGCTCGCGAAAGGTTATCTCGAGCGACAGGCGGGGGCCGTCTTCACGGTCTCGTTCCAGCCGCCGGCCAACGCCGATGGCGACCAAGTCGAGATCGGCCAGGTGCTGGAGCACATCATCGACGATTTCGAGCAGTTCCCGCCGAAGATCACCGACCTCTTCCAATTCTCATTGGATCGCGAGCGCCTGAAGGACATTCTCATACGCTTCCTGGTCTCCTTCGACGCGTTCACGGAGGAGGCCTTCGCCCTGCATGTCGAGCGTATCCGACTGGGGATGGCGAACCAGGCGGTCCTCGACCGGCTTGAGGAGGGAGGGCGACCGCTGAGCCGCGAAGAGCAGTACCTTTGCGCCCGCTTCGTCAACGACCTAGTCAAGAATAAGAGCGAATTCGTTCCCCACCTTGCCAGGCTGGCCTCGATTGGATTGCTTACCGAGGTCGTCGACGATTTCGTCAAGCCGACCAGAGAGACCAAAAAGTCCGATCTCACGCTGATCCTCGACACGCCGGTAGCGCTCGATCTCCTGGGATTGTCAGGGAAGGAAGCCTGCGAGGACATCGCCAACGTCGTGACCTCGCTACGCGGCATCGGCTGCAACGTCATCGTCCTTCCGGTCAGCGTGGAGGAGATGTCGAGGAATCTGGAAAGCATGCTTTCCCAGCCGCTGGGGAACCGCCATGGGCCGACGCATTCAGCCCTAATGAAGAACGAGATCAACGAGGATTTCGTCAGGTCGGTTGTTCGCGATCCCGAGCGTGCGCTTCAGCAGTTCGGCGTCACGGTGCGCCCGATCGACCTGACCACAACGCCGTCGCAAACGAAATTCTTCGACAGGGCGACTTATGACGACTTTTTCGCCGGCATCCGATGGAAGGCCGATTCCGTCGACGCTCGCGAGCACGACGCCACGTGCGCTGCGCTCACCATGCGACTGAGGGCGGGGCATAAGAGCGCCGACCCCCTAACGTCCAAGTTCGTCTTCGTCACCACGAACCCGATCTTCGTGGACTACGCCCGCGACTTCTGCCGCAAGAACCGGATGATCAATGATCGGCAGACGCCGCCCGTCATCATCAAGCGCGAGCTCGCGATGACGGCCTGGCTTCGGACCGGTCTCGTCAGGGAGGACGCGAAGGCCAAGCAGATCGACATCCCGCGTGGCCATCTCATCGCGTCTTGCGAACGGGTCCTAAGGCCACGGAAGGAAGTGCTGAAGGCTGTCCACGACAAGTTGAAGGAGTTCGATCCGGAACGCGCGCAGCAGTTCGAGCTTTTGCTCTCCGACCAGCGCAGCGTCGAGCGGCTCATGGACGAGACGCTCGGCCTCGAACGTCTAGCGACCACCGCCAACCCGGAAATGCTTTTGGAGGAGATGCGCAACGCCACCGCCAGCGAGGTCCGCAGCGAATTCGAGAAAAAGGCCCGGGTGGCCGCGCAGCGTCACGGACAGGAAAAGCGAGAACTCAAGGAGGCCCACGAGGCGGATGTCGCCGAAGCGAAGCGCGCCTTGGATCAGCGAGATGCCGAGATTGAGACACTCCGCCTGGAGCGCGAGCGTCTTCGAGCGATGGCGGTCGCCGCCAAGCAGGGCGAAGTCGATCGCGTCGACAACCTGATCTCGGGATCCAACCGGTTCGTCGGTCGCCTCGAAAAAGGAATGACATGGTCCACGGTTGCCGTCCTGGCCGCTGGGGCCACGGGATCAATGATCGGACTGCCTCAGACCGCCGCGGTTTTGACCGCCGGAGTGTTGGGTGTCACCGGGCTCTATCACACGGTTCGGGAGCTGCAGCAGAAGCCGAAGATCGGTTTCCAGAACCTGTTGGACGGGGTGGCACGTTTCCGTCTGCGACGAGGTCTGAAGGCGCTGGGCCTCGACTACTCTAAGTTCGAGGACACGGTCGAGGTCCGATACGGCAGGATATTTTGGCTTGAGGAAAAACGAGCCAAGCTGCTGCTGACCGACAGCAATGGTCTCGTCGGCGCGACAACGCCGCGCGATCTCGAGAAGGCCTAGCCTCCACTCTCTCGGCTCGTGGCATTGTCGATCCCACCTCGCGAATGTCGGCTTTTGGGCCGCGGCAGTTACCTAATCATTAGCCGAGATGGCTGCGCATAGCAGCCACCAGCGGTGCCCGACCGCCACGTCACCATCTCGGGGGCTACGTTGGCTTCAATGTTTGACATGAGCGCCCGGAGCTGTCCTATCCTCATACCTTTCTATATTCCACCTATGCTGATGCGATGAATGCGACAGAACAGCAAGATCACCAAAGCGAGCGGCCGCTAGTTTTAGTTCCCGACGCAAATGTCCTGATCCACGGTAAGGCGCTGGTCGATATGCCTTGGGAGGAATTCGGCCGTCCGAAGGTCGAGGTGCTTTTCGTCCCGCCGATGGTTCGAGAACTCGACAAGTTGAAGACACAGACCGGCCGGCAGAACAAGCTGGCCCGGCAGCTAAGCAGCGACATTCGTTCACTTATCAGTGCGCCGAATCGAAGTGCAGAAATTCGCGAGGTGAATCCCGCAGTCATTAAGCGGCTTGAGCTGCGCGCTGTTACAGAGTCGCTTCATCCGGCGCTTCGCCTCGACCATGCCGATCAAGCGCTGATCAACTATATTCTTTGGTTGCGGCAGGAAGGTAATGATGTCCTTCTTCTTACCGACGACACCATCTGTGGGACGACTGCTCACGAGGTGGGGCTTCCCGTACGCTTCCTTCCGGAAGCGTGGCTGCGCCCACCCGAACCGGACGAAAGTGCGAGGGAGAATGCTCGGCTAAAGGCCGAAGTTCAGCGCCTGACTGCCGCTGAGCCGAAAGTGGAATTACGTTTTCAAAACACAGCGGATACCCCGTTGACGGAGCTCAGGGCGGGACTGACCCGTTGGCCGGCGTTGAGTGATGCCGAAATCGGAGCATTGATAAAGGAGGTAGAGCGCCTTTGTCCGCAGGCGATATCATTTGACCTCCCGCAACCTCGGGCAATCGATGCGCTTGCCGAACGGATCGGTCGCATCTCCCGACCATTGGTGAGATCGATATATGAGCCAGCGACCGAAGAAGAGATAGAGCGCTACAAGACGATCGAATACCCCGAATGGCTGGAAACCGTCCGGTCGGTGTTTGCCTCCCTGCATCACGCCCTCGAAATCCGCACGGAATGGCCCCGGGTGGTTGCTGTCGCCGCGAACCGGGGGACCCGGCCTGCCACCGAGGCCCTGCTCACGATCCAGGCTCGCGGCGCGATTACGCTCCTGAATGAGGATGACCTCGATGAGGATGAAGAGGGCGAGACGGACCCTAGCGTCGAAGTAGACCGCCTTGAGCTGCCGCTGCCGCCAACACCGCCTCGTGGTCGAACCAAGACCTTTGACCCATTGGAGATCTACCGTGGCCTGAATGCGGGCGCATTGCCCACGATAAGCCCGCGGTCGCTTCATCTTCCGCATTTGTCCCTGCCCACGCCTAGGGAGTCGGACGCATTCTACTGGCGGGCGGGCCGACGCGACTGGTCCGGGACCATGGAGCTCGAATGCGCCAGCTGGCGGCATGGACAAGATCCGATCCGTTTTGTGCTGCGCGTCCGACCGAAGGAGCAGGTCGCAACGTCGGCTGCAGTAGAAATCAGCGTCCACGCCCACAACATCACCAAGCCACAAGTGGTTAGGTTGCCCGTTCAGTTCGATTATGAGGATGGATCGACCTTTGCTGAGGGCCTTGCTCTTGTCGAGCTACTGGGCCATTCAGCAGGTGCGCGGAGGCGATTGTAGCGTCTGCTGCATTTCCGATTTTCCCCGTCTGCTAGCCCGCGAGTGAAGCCTGGGCACGACCCGCGCAATACTTAGCGTCCGCTTTGAGAAAGGCGTCAGGGCAAATTGAACGACCTGAATGGCGGCGCAAAGCCGCCGTTCGCACGGGCGTGCCGAGATGGCCGCTTCGGGTCAAGGCAGTATTGCGTATTGCAGGTCATAGATCGGCTGTTGGGCATCCGTCGCCGTCGCGTCAGTTTTAGGAATGACCAGACGCTCACATTCACCCACTCGATACCCCGCATATCGATTTGCGCCGGGCCGCTTGCCCGACAACCTCTACACCTACGCCGAAACGCGGCCGCCCCGCCGCAAGACGCGGCCATCGCCAGTTCGCGCCCCGATGACCGTCACTGACGACTGGCCAGAATACATTCCGGTGACAGAGGCGGAGATTGCTGTCTTCGAGGCGTGGTTCGGGGATATTCTGGAGGAGCTAATCCGAGGGGAATGATCGCCTGACACGAAAGGCTCCGCCATGACCGCTCCGCTGCGTGCCGCTTTGTATTTGCGCGTCTCCACAGCCCGGCAAGCCGAGCACGATGTCTCGATCCCCGATCAGCGCCGGCAGGGCGAAGCCTATTGCCAGGCGCGCGGCTATCAGCTGGTCGAGACCTATGTCGAGCCAGGGGCCTCAGCGACCAATGACCGCCGGCCCGAGTTCCAGCGGATGATCGAGGCCGGCACGTTAAAGCCGGCGCTGTTCGATGTCGTCGTGGTGCACAGCTTCTCGCGCTTCTTCCGCGATCACTTCGAGCTTGAGTTTTATGTCCGCAAACTCGCACGCAATGGCGTGCGGCTGGTGTCGATCACCCAGGAGATGGGCGACGACCCGATGCACGTCATGATGCGGCAGATCATGGCGCTGTTCGACGAGTACCAGTCCAAAGAGAACGCCAAGCACGTGTTGCGGGCGCAGAAGGAGAATGCCCGGCAGGGGTTTTGGAACGGCGCACGTCCGCCGATCGGCTATCGCGTGGTCGAGGCCGAGCAGCGCGGCGCCAAGGTGAAGAAGAAGCTGGAAATCGATCCGCTGCACGCCGACACCGTGCGGCTGATCTTCGATCTCGCGCTGAATGGCGCTGGTCGCTGCGGCCCGATGGGCGTGAAGGCCATCGTCAGCCATCTCAACCGCAACCGGATCTACACCCGCGAGGGCGGGCGCTGGGGTATCGGCCAGCTTCACCGGGTACTGACTCGCCGCACCTATGTCGGCGAGCACCAATTCAACAGCCGCTCCAAGAGTAAGCAGAAGAAGCCCCAGAGCGAGGTGGTGGTGGTCGCCGTGCCGCCGCTCATCGACGCTCAGGTCTTCAACGCCGTGCAGGAGCAGCTTCAGGCGCGCAATCCAAAGATCGTCCCGCCGCGCGTCGTCAGCGGCCCGACGCTGCTCACCGGCATCTGCTACTGCGCCCAGTGCGGCGGGGCCATGACCATCCGCACCGGCAAGAGCGGGCGCTATCGCTATTACGCCTGCTCCATCAAGGCCCGGCAGGGCGAGACCGGCTGTGCCGGGCGCGCCATCCCGATGGAGACGCTGGACACCCTTGTGGCCAGCCATATCGAGCAGCGCCTTCTTCAACCCGAGCGGCTGCAGGAAATCCTCGCTTCCATGCTCAGTCACCGCCAGGAGCGGCTAGAACGCCGCCGTGAACACATCGCCGAACTCAACAAGCGCGCCACAGAGGCCGACCAGAGGCTGCGTCGGCTCTACGACGCCATCGAATCAGGCGTGGCCGACATCACCGATCCGGCGCTGAAGGAGCGCATCGACGGCCTGAAAGCGATCCGCGATCAGGCGCAGGCGGATGTCGCCCGCGCGCAAACCTCTCTCGCTACCTCAGGCGAAGACGCCGTCACGCCCGTCATTGTCGCGCGTTTCGCCGACATCGCCCGCAAACGCATGCGCATCGAAGGCGGCGGATACCGGCGCGATCATTTGCGCGCCCTGGCTCAGCGCGTGGAGGTCGGACCGAAGGAAGTCCGCATCATCGGATCGAAGGGAGATCTGCTCCGAACGCTGGCTGCCGTTTCCGGAGGGAAAACGGCTACGCTCGGCGTGCCCAGTTTGGGACTGAAATGGCGGAGGGAGCGGGATTCGAACCCGCGATACGGTTTCCCGTATACACACTTTCCAGGCGTGCGCCTTCAACCACTCGGCCACCCCTCCGTCCGCGGGCCTGCGGCCCGGCGGCTTCGGCGGGAACGGCCGCGAGGCCGCCCGTCGAAGAGGCGCGGAATATAGCGAAGCCGGTCACGCTGGCAAGCCGTCGCGGAAGGTGACGGCGTGTTTCGTCTCCTCCGCCGCGATCCTCCACAGGCGCGTCCGGCTTCCCGCGTTGGCCGAGCGCGCCAACGTGCCGTCGTGAGGCGGCACCGGTGCCAAGCTTCCCGGTCCGTCGGCCAACCGACCCACAGATGGCGAACAGCCTGAAAGTCGGACCCAAAAATCCGGTTCCACCGGCGGCGACCTCAGCCCGAGGGCCCGGCGTTTCGCCGGTCCCGAAGGAGGCTCGTCCGGGGGTACGGCAACGACCATCCTTCAAGGCTTATCCAAATGGAGTCCGGAGGGCGCACCTCTGGATGACGATGCTTTTTCCAGCCAGGTTGCCAGCACGGCGGCCACCGCGTCGAGGCTGTTGAGTGTCGAGGTGACGCCGAAGGTGAAACGCCCGCGTTCTGTCATCCCGCGGTCCAAGCGACACAGCCGGGCGCCCTCGGCCCGCCGCTCAGTTTGCCGGGGCGGTGGTGGAGGTGATCGAGCAGGTCGCGGCGTCGGCCTTGGGGCCCATCAGGTGGACCTGGTCCTGGCCCTTCTCGCCGGCGACGACGTTGTAGATCGTGGTGCCGGCCGAGCCCACCGGCTTGCCGCCGGCGGTGAAGGCGCAGTTCACGGCGACCGAGCCGACCGTGTTCGCCGTGCCGTTGACCACCGACACGGCCATCACCGTGCCGACGTCGTTGGTGAAGATGTCGCCCTGCTGGAGTGTGAGGCCGGTCTCCGCCGCGCCGGCGGCAGTGGCGAGGGTCGATACCGCGAGCAGGACCAGCGCCTGCCGTGCGACGAGATACATGAAGCGCCCCGATGCGGCCCGTCGGCGGCGGCCGGGCCGTCGTCCTGACAAAGATGTCGCCGCCCGCGGCAGCCTAGAGCAAGCGCGCCGTCGGTGGCGCTGTGCTTGTTTCTGGTCGCGGTAAGGGCACCGGTGATCTTCGCGCGGGCGCGGATCATGGGCTGCCGCGCCCGCGCTCGTCGTCAAAAATTCATCAGCCCGTCACGACTATATTCATCAATGCACACAAATAGTTGCAGCTAGACAACCCATCCGCCGACTGTATAGTC
>JARBUD010000004.1 GCA_029239875.1 Xanthobacteraceae bacterium
AGCGCCTGCGCCGCCAATGGCGGGGCGGCGTGGGACCATTCGGCGCTGGTCAAGGCGCTGGAGATGCTCGCAAATCATACCGTCGCGCCGGATGCGTGATCTCGATCCGACATTGCATTCACTTTGAAGTCTCGGGGGCGCTCTGCGCCCCCGAAGCGTTTCTGGAAATAGTAAGCATTGCTGCCCCGGTAGTGGAACTCCGCTGCCGGGGTAGTCTTTTGAGCGTCGCGCCGAACAATTGTTCTGGCCTATACACCGTGGACAAGCCGGCATTTCCCGAAGTAACTTGTCCGACACGTCGCTAACACGCCCCGCGAAGCCCGCGATGCGGCCCAACATGCGCGACGTATTATCACGCCCATGAACATCGCTCTTGACGAGGGCCCTAATCTGCCCAATCATGGCATACAAAATACCAAACAAGTGCCGGACCTCGCGGGGGTGAGTCCGGACCAGGAGGGAGTCCAATGAAGGTCTGCATCTACGGTGCCGGCGCGATCGGCGGTTATGTCGGCGTCCAGCTCAAGCGGGCGGGCGTCGACGTGAGCCTGGTGGCCCGCGGCGCGCATCTCGAAGCCATGAAGCGCAACGGCCTCAAGCTGCTCATCGAGGATGAGGAGCGCGTCGAGCACATCCCGTGCTCCGACAACCCGGCCGAACTCGGCCCGCAGGACTATGTCATCGTCGCGCTGAAGGCCCATTCGGTGCCGGGCGTCGTCGATGCCATGCAGCCGCTGCTCGGCAACGACACCGCCGTCGTCACCGCGGTGAACGGCGTGCCCTACTGGTACTACTACAAGCATGGCGACCAGCTCGAAGGCCGCACACTGGAGAGCGTCGATCCGGGCGGCAAGCAGTGGAACGGCCTGCGTCCCGAGCGCGCCATCGGCTGCATCGTCTATCCGGCGACCGAGGTGGTCGAGCCGGGCGTCATCAAGCACGTCTATGGCGACAAGTTCCCGCTCGGCGAGCCCTCCGGCGAGATCACCGAGCGCGTCACCAAGCTCAGCGAGGCCTTCGCCGCCGGCGGCCTGCGCGCGCCGGTTCTGCCGAACATCCGCGACGAGATGTGGCTGAAGCTGTGGGGCAACCTCTGCTTCAACCCGATCAGCGCCCTCACCCACGCCACCCTCGACGTCATCGCTTCCGATCCGGGCACCCGCGCGGTCGCCAAGGCGATGATGCTGGAGGCGCAGGAAATCGCCGTGCAGTCCGGCGTGAATTTCCGCGTCGGCGTCGAGCGGCGCATCGACGGCGCGGGCGCGGTCGGCGCGCACAAGACCTCGATGCTGCAGGACCTCGAGCGTTCGCGCGCCATGGAGATCGACCCACTCGTCACCGTGGTGCAGGAGATGGGTAAGCTCGCCGGCATCCCGACGCCGACCATCGACGTCGTGCTCTCCCTCGTCCGCCAGCGCGCGCAGATCGCCGGCTGCTACAACTGAGTTCGGCGACAATGGCAAACTGGGTTCGTTTCCAGCGCTCGGGCGCTGCCGGCTTCGGCACGCTCGAGGGCGACACCATCACCGTGCACAGCGGTAACATGTTCAACGGCGCGCAGCCGACCGGGGAGCGCATCGCGCTCGCCGAGGTCGAGCTGCTCACCCCGACCGAGCCGACGAAAGTCATCGCGCTTTGGAATAACTTCCATGCGCTGGCTGCAAAGCTCAACTCGCCGGTACCGGTCGATCCGCTCTATCTCCTGAAGGCCGGATCCTCCCTCACCACCCCCGGCGCCACCGTGCGCCGGCCGCCCTCCTATGACGGCAAGGTGGTCTATGAGGGCGAGCTCGGCATCGTCATCGGCAAGACCGCGAAGGGCGTGTCGGAGGAGGAGGCCGGGGACTACATCTTCGGCTACACCTGCGTGAACGACATCACCGCCGCCGACATCATCAACAAGGACGCCACCTTCGCGCAGTGGGTGCGGGCCAAGAGTTTCGACGGTTTCGGCCCCTTCGGGCCGGTGGTGGCGACGGGCGTCGACCCGTCGAGCCTCGTCGTGCGCACGGTGCTCAACGGCGAGGAGCGCCAGCGCTATCCGATCAGCGACATGGTGTTCTCGACCCGTCAATTGGTGAGCCGCATCTCGCACGACATGACGCTCAATCCGGGCGACGTGATCTGCTGCGGCACGTCGATCGGCGTCGGCACCATGAAGGCCCCGAGCAACACGGTGGACATCGTGATCGAGGGCATCGGGACGCTCAGCAACACATTCGTGCAGTAGCGTCTTCGCGCTGTTGCGCCTATAGGGGAATAGGATACGCCAATCGACGGGAACGCCGCGTGGGCGCTCCCGGCCGTCCGGTTGTGGAGGAGCGGATTTAATGAACATCCATGAGTATCAGGCCAAGGGAGTGCTCCGCGAATACGGGGTCCCGGTGCCGAACGGCGTTGCCATTCTAGACGCGGCCGAGGCCGACGCCGCGGCGGCGAAGATTCCCGGCCCGGTCTGGGTCGTGAAGAGCCAGATCCACGCCGGCGGACGCGGCAAGGGCAAGTTCAAGGAAGCCGATGCGGGCGAGAAGGGCGGCGTGCGCGTCGTCAAGTCCGCCGGCGAGGCCGCCGCCAATGCCAAGCAGATCCTCGGCAAGACCCTGGTGACCGTGCAGACCGGCCCGGCCGGCAAGCAGGTCAACCGCGTCTACATCGAGGAAGGCTCCGACATCGACAAGGAGTTCTACCTCTCCGCCCTCGTCGACCGTGCCACCTCGCGCGTCGCCTTCGTCGTCTCGACCGAAGGCGGCATGGACATCGAGGAAGTCGCCCATTCCGCGCCTGAGAAGATCCACACCTTCTCGATCGACCCGGCGACCGGCGTGATGCCCCATCACGGCCGCACCGTGGCCCAGGCGCTCGGCCTTTCCGGCGACCTCGCCAAGCAGGCGGGCAGCCTCGTCACCAAGCTCTACGCCGCCTTCGTCGGCAAGGACATGGCGATGCTCGAGGTCAACCCGCTGGTGGTCACCAAGGGCGGCGAGCTGAAGTGCCTCGACGCCAAGATCTCCTTCGATTCCAACTCGCTCTACCGCCACCCGGACGTGGTCGCGCTGCGCGACGAGACCGAGGAGGACGCCAAGGAGATCGAGGCGTCGAAGTACGACCTCGCCTATATCGCTCTCGACGGCACCATCGGCTGCATGGTCAACGGCGCGGGCCTGGCCATGGCGACGCTCGACATCATCAAGCTCTATGGCGAGAGCCCGGCCAACTTCCTCGACGTCGGTGGCGGCGCCACCGAGGAGAAGGTGACCGCGGCGTTCAAGATCATCACCGCCGACCCGCAGGTGAAGGGCATCCTGGTCAACATCTTCGGCGGCATCATGAAGTGCGACGTCATCGCCCGCGGCGTCATCGCCGCGGTGAAGACGGTCGGCCTGCAGGTGCCCCTGGTGGTGCGCCTGGAAGGCACCAATGTCGAGGAAGGCAAGCAGATCATCCGCGAGAGCGGACTGAACGTCATCCCGGCGGACGATCTCGACGACGCCGCCCAGAAGATCGTCAAGGCCGTGAAGGAGGCTGCGTGATGTCGGTTCTCATCAATAAAGACACCAAGATCATCACCCAGGGCTTCACCGGCAAGAACGGCACCTTCCACTCCGAGCAGGCGCTGGCCTATGGCTCGAAGGTGGTCGGCGGCACCTCGCCCGGCAAGGGCGGCTCGACCCATCTCGGCCTGCCGGTGTTCGACACCGTCGCCGAGGCGCGCGAGAAGACCGGGGCCGACGCCTCGGTCGTCTACGTGCCGCCGCCGGGCGCGGCCGACGCCATCTGCGAGGCGATCGCGGCGGAGATCCCGCTCATCGTCTGCATCACCGAGGGCATCCCGGTGCTCGACATGGTGAAGGTGCGCCGGGCGCTGGACGGCTCCAAGTCCCGCCTCGTCGGCCCGAACTGCCCGGGCATCGTCACCGCCGGCGAGTGCAAGATCGGCATCATGCCGGCCAACATCTTCCGCAAGGGCAATGTCGGCATCGTCTCGCGCTCGGGCACGCTGACCTATGAGGCGGTGTTCCAGACCTCGCAGGAAGGCCTCGGCCAGACCACCGCGGTCGGCATCGGCGGTGATCCGGTCAAGGGCACCGAGTTCATCGACGTGCTGGAGCTGTTCCTCGCCGACGACGCCACCGAGTCGATCGTGATGATCGGCGAGATCGGCGGCTCGGCCGAAGAGGACGCGGCGCAGTTCCTCAAGGACGAAGCCAAGCGCGGCCGCAAGAAGCCCATGGTCGGCTTCATCGCCGGCCGTACTGCCCCTCCCGGCCGCCGCATGGGCCATGCCGGCGCCATCATCTCTGGCGGCAAGGGCGGCGCCGAGGACAAGATCGCGGCGATGGAAGCGGCCGGCATCGTGGTCTCGCCTTCGCCGGCGCGGCTCGGCAAGACGCTGATCGAAGTGCTGAACAAGCGCGTCGCCGCCTGAGCAGCTTCGCCACTGCCTGAAAGCGAAAGCCCCGCGCCATGGCGCGGGGCTTTTTCGTTGTCACACCGGGTAGCACTCCGGCGGCAGGGCCGCCGTCTCCTCGTGGCCCAGCGTCTCGGCGATCAGGATCGTCATCCACGCATGGGCTACGATGAGCAGCGGCAGCACGGGGAAGACCGTCTGGAACATGCGCTTAACTCCAATCGTCCGTTGGTGCAGCGCAGGCTAATGAATGTATCTGGTATGTGGTATACCTAATATCAGATAGTGTGCCTGCGCGGGGCGCATGGCGCGAAGCGGCGCTCTGAGGCCAATGAAATCTCTTGAGTGTCCGGCCGAAGTCTATGCTGGCTCGGCGACAACCACCCTCCCGCCCTCATGGCCGGGCTTGACCCGGCCACCCAGTGACTGGGCGCAGGCGGAACGGCTGGATCCCCGGGTCAAGCCCGGGGATGAGGGAAGGTATTGAGAGGAATGCCGCGCGCCCTGCCCTCAACGCGCGGGGGCGTTGTCTTCCTTCGCCGGCGGCGCCGCCAGGCCCCAGGCCGAAAAGGCCTGCCGGAACGCCTGGTCGCCGGCCTCGCCCTTTTCCAGCACCAGTATGGCGCGGCGGCCATTCTCGAACACGATCGGCAGGTCGAGCCAGTTGCGCGTGATCAGGAAGCTGAGATTGCGCTGGATATCGCTGTCGAGCGCCGACAGGCCGATCAGGAAATAACTCGGCGCCACCCGCACGGCGAGGCCGACCAGCGGCGCGCCCTGGGCGCTTTCCGATGCCTTGGCGCGCATGCCCGGGACGTTTGAGACGTTGCCGAGGTCGAAGTTCGGCGGCAGCTTGAACTGCACCTCGATGATATGGGACGCCGGGATGCTGGTGTCCTGGTTTCGGCGCAGCGTCAGCGTCGCCGAGATGTCGCGCGGGGGAATCGTGATGTCGGCGCGGATGCCGACATCCGGCGCCGTGCCGGCGCTGCCT
The DNA here is from genome assembly GCA_029239875.1 of Xanthobacteraceae bacterium. Lineage (GTDB taxonomy): Bacteria > Pseudomonadota > Alphaproteobacteria > Rhizobiales > Xanthobacteraceae > Ancylobacter. Next base: position 5,403 of record JARBUD010000004.1, read on the forward strand.
GGGCTGCGCTCGGTGCTCCACTTCACCGTGCCTACATATTGCTGCAGGCCCTGTTCACCGCCGCCCGCGCTCTCCTCGAACAGCACGGCGCGCTGCGGGGTGTCGATGCCTTGCCCCGAGGCGCCCGACGGCGCGTTCTGCGCCGGCTGCGCGGGCTGGCTCGACTGCGCCGGCCGGGAACTGTCTGGCGCCTGGGCGATGCGGTCGGTCGACTTCGGCGCGTCCGGCGCCACCGGCCGAGCCGGCGCCTGCGCGGTCTGCGGCACCGAGGCAGGAGTGCCGCCGATCAGCGCCAGTATCGCTTCGCGCTGGGTATAGCCGACCACTGCACCGGCGATGAGCAAAGCGAGGAAGACCAGGACGCCGATCAGCCGGCCGCGACCGCCGCCGGCGGACGCCTCCTCCGGAATCTCAGTCGTGGTGCCGTCGCCCTCGTCGACTGTCGCCTGCTCGGCCTCGTCGCCGTCGGACAGCGCGGCGGCCTCGCGAGCGCGCACCATGCGCGCCGCCTCGCTGCGCCAGTCGTGACGCTCGTCTTCGTCCTTGCCCTCCGGCTCGATGCCCGCCGCCACCGCCTCGGCGTCGCTCGGGGCGAAATCCCCCGCCGGCTCGGCGGGACGCACGGGCGTGCGCGGCGGTTCGGCTGCCGGTCGCGACGGCGGCGGAACGGCGGGTGCCGCTGGCGGAGCGGATGGCGGCGGCGCGGAAGGCTCGGAAGGCGCCGCGGGAGGCGGAGGTGCGGCCGGTGCCGTGCCCCCATGATCGGACTCGATCCGGCGGATCGCGCTCTCCAGCGCCTGCTGCTCGCGCTCGATGTCGTCCTCGGGCAGCGGCGGTTCGACCGCGCGCAGCTGAGCGGTCAGCGCCCGCCGCGCCCGCTCATAGACCGCCTTGCGGGCCTCCGCCGACTTGTCGGGAAGGCCGCCGATGGCGCGCGCGAGGAGCGGGTAATAATCGGCCATGAGAGGGAATCAGTCGCCGGTCACGATTCGAAGGGATTCTGCACCAAGATCGTATCATCACGCTCGGGGCTCGTGGACAGCAACGCCACCGGGCACCCGATCAGTTCCTCGATTCGACGCACATATTTCACTGCCTCCGCCGGCAGGTCGGCCCAGGAACGGGCGCCGGCGGTTGACTGGCGCCAGCCGTCGATGGTCTCGTAGACCGGCTCGACATGGGCCTGCGCGTCCTGCCCGGCCGGGAGATAGTCGATCTCCTCGCCGCCCAGCCGGTAGCGGGTGCAGACCTTCAGCTCCTCGAAGCCGTCGAGCACGTCGAGCTTGGTCAGCGCGATGCCGTTGATGCCGGAGGTGCGCACGGTCTGGCGCACCAGCGCGGCGTCGAACCAGCCGCAGCGCCGTGCACGGCCGGTGACGGTGCCGAACTCGTGGCCCCGCTCGCCGATCCGGCGGCCGATATCGTCGTTGAGCTCGGTCGGGAACGGACCCTCGCCGACGCGGGTCGTATAGGCCTTGGTGATGCCGAGCACATAGCCGATAGCGCCGGGGCCGAGGCCCGAGCCGGTCGCCGCCTGCGCCGCCACCGTGTTGGAGGAGGTCACGAAGGGATAGGTGCCGTGGTCGACGTCGAGTAGCGCGCCCTGGGCGCCCTCGAACAGAATCTTCGAGCCATGCCGGCGCTCGTCGTCGAGCAGCGCCCAGACGCGGTCCATGAAGGGCAGCACCTTCGGCGCCACCTCGAGCAGCTCGGCGCGCAGGCGTGCCTCGTCAACTTCCTCGATACCGAGGCCGCGCCGCAACGGATTGTGGTGCGCCAGCATGCGCTCCAGCTTGGCGTCGAGCGTGTCGGGATAGGCGAGGTCCATCAGCCGGATGGCGCGCCGGCCGACCTTGTCCTCATAGGCCGGGCCGATACCGCGCTTGGTGGTGCCGATCTTGGTGCCGGAGGCCGCCGCATTCTCGCGGATGGCGTCGAGCTCGCGGTGCAGTGGCAGGATCAGCGCCACGTTCTCGGCGACGCGCAGGCGCTCCGGAGTGACTTCGACGCCCTGCGCGCGGATGCGGCCGATCTCGTCCACCAGCGCCCACGGGTCGAGCACCACGCCATTGCCGATCACCGACAGGCGGGCGCCGCGCACCAGGCCGGACGGCAGCAGCGAAAGCTTATAGGTGGTGTTGCCCACCACCAGCGTATGACCGGCATTGTGCCCGCCCTGGAAGCGGACGACGACGTCCGCCTGCTCGCTGAGCCAATCGACGATCTTGCCCTTACCCTCGTCGCCCCATTGCGAGCCGACGACGACCACATTCGCCACGAGCCAAGCTCCTGCTTGCGACGTGCGGGCCGGCCCGGCGCCATCGAGGCGCGCCCTGCCCGCACAGACAAAACCCCGGCGAAACGATCGTCCGGGGCTGCACCGTCTTAAGGGATCGTTCCGGGCGAGGCAAGGATGCCCGGATGCCGCATCGGCAGGTAGCCGGCGAGGCCGTGAGACGCCCTGAAGCTGGCGCGAATAGCAGGACGGTATTGCAGCTCCGCAAGCGCTCGATCATTGCGCCGGCGGCTCCGGCGCATGATTTTCAGGGCGCGGTAGTGTGACGCCGCAAGGAGCCGATCATGACCAGCCAGACCCTCGCTGCCCGCCCCGTCGACACCTCGCCTCTGCCTGCCGCGCTCGCGATGGGCGCGGTTCGCCTGCGGGTACGCGACGCGGCGCGCTCCCTCGCCTTCTACACCGGCACGGTGGGCCTCGCCGTGCTGGGCACCGGAACGGACGGCATCATCCGGCTCGGCGCCGGCGCGAAAACCATTATCGAGCTGGAAGTGTCGCCCGAAGCGCGGCCCCGCCACCCCGGCACCACCGGCCTGTTCCATGTCGCGATTCTCCTTCCCGACCGCCCGGCGCTCGCCGTGGTGGCACGCCGGCTAGTGGCGCAGAACGTACGGCTCGGCGCCTCCGATCATCTTGTGAGCGAGGCGCTCTATCTCGACGATCCCGACGGCAACGGCATCGAAATCTATCGTGACCGCCGGCCGGACGAATGGAACTGGGACGGCGCGACCATCGAGATGGCGACCTACCGGCTCGACCTGCGCGCGCTCATCGCCGACGCGCCTGCCGGGGCGCCGCTCGACGCGCCGATGCCGGCCGGCACCAAGGTTGGCCATGTGCATCTGCAGGTCGGCGACCTCGCCGCGGCCCACCGCTTCTATGTCGACCGTCTCGGCTTCGACCTGACCACCGACCGCTATCCGGGCGCGCTGTTCGTCAGCGCCGGGCGCTACCATCACCATCTCGGGCTGAATGTCTGGCACAGCCGCGGCGGCGGCCCGGCCCCGGCCGGCAGTGTCGGTCTCGTGCATTTCGACGTGGTCCTGCCAGATGCGGCGGCGGTCGACGCGCTGCGCGCCCGGCTCGTCGCCGCGGGCGAGAGCGTCGTGCCGGTCGGACACGGCTTCAGTGTCGCCGATCCCTGGGGGACGCGGATGCAGGTGCGCGCCGTCTGACGCGTCATCGGCCGCACCCGCTGCAGCGATCAGATTATTTCATGGCTCGGACGGGTTTCGCCGCGCGCGAAATGCTCTAACCATTCGCGCGCCAACGATCCGCTTCCGGTGCCTGCCATGTTCCGTCGCCTGCTCGACGCGCCCTATCTCCTGCTCACCCTGGTATCGCTGTTCTGGGCCGGCAACATCGTGCTCGGCCGCCACATCGCCGGCCATGTGCCGCCGGCGACGCTGGCCTGGCTGCGCTGGGTGCTCGCTATCCTCATCCTGCTGCCCTTCGCCTGGCGGGCGATGAAGACGGACTGGCCGGTGGCCCTGCGCCATTGGAAGCTGCTGGCGGTGCTCGCCTTCACCGGCATCACCCTGTTCAACACCATGCAGTACCACGCGCTGGAGTTCACCCCGGCGCTCAACGTGCTGCTGATCCAGTCGACCGGGCCGCTGATGATCGCCTTCTGGTCGCTGGTGCTGAACGGCGAGAAGCTCTCCGCCGGGCAAGCGATCGGCATCAGCCTGTCGCTGCTCGGCGTGCTTACCATCATCTGCCGCGGCGACCTCGCGGTGCTGGCGAACATCGAGTTCAACCAGGGCGACCTGTGGATGATCGCCGCGATGCTGGTCTACGGCATCTATTCCTCGCTGCTGGCGCGGCGGCCGAAGCTGTCGCAGCTCGGCTTCCTCGGCTTCACCCTCACGCTCGGCATGCTGCTGCTGACGCCGATCTTCATCGCCGAGCGGGCGGTCAGCCCACCCGTCACCTTCGATGCGCGGGCGCTCGGCGCCATCGCCTATGTCGCCGTCTTCCCCTCAGTGCTGGCCTATCTGTTCTTCAACCGCGGCGTCCAGCTCGTCGGGCCGAACCGCGCCGCGCCGTTCTTCCACCTCATGCCGATGTTCGGCTCGGTGCTGGCCATATTGTTCCTCGGCGAGCGGCCGCACCTCTACCACGCCGGGGGCTATGCGCTGGTGCTGTCGGGGGTGATCATCGCCACGCTCTGGGCGCCCAAACGGGTCAGCCCAGTTCGAAGCTCGTGACGCCGTAGAGCTTTTCCAGCGCCACCGGCCGAACAGGCCCGGTATACATCCGCGCCGTCTCGAACACCGGGGCGAGGCCGTGCCGTTTTGCCAGGGCAAGCGCGGCGGAGTTCGGCTCGGGCGCGTCGAGCACAATCTCCCCCGTTCCGGCCGCCGCGCAAAGCGCTCGGAACACGATCTCAGCCGCTTCTTCGTCCTGCGCCACCAGCGGCCCGATCTTCCAGCCCGACCGTGCCGGCCGCACCACGCCCCAGCCGGCGAGCACGCCGTCGCGGACCAGCGCCCGCCCGGCATGGCCCGGCGCGCTCAGCCATGCCCGAAGGAAGGCCGTGCGGGACGCCGGGAAGATCGCCGCGTCGCTCGCCTCGACCATCTCGAACGGCACTGTCGCCAGATCGACCGTCTCGCCGGCCTCGCCTCCCTCCGGCTTCCCGGCGAAGCGGATGTTGCGATAGGCGAGCTGGAAGCCCTGGCTGGCATAGTTCGCCTGCTGCGCCACCACGCCGTCGAGGCCGACGGTGCGCGTCCCGGCACGGGCGAGGCCGGCCTGCCACAGCTTCAAGCCGATGCCGCGCCCGCGCAGATCCGGCCGGACGATGTAGAAGCCGAGAAAGGCGAAGGCCTCGTCATAGTTCACCACCGAGATGACCGCCGCCGGCGCCCCGTCCAGCTCGGCGACGAGGAAGCCCTCAGGGTCCACCGCGCCGAAGCAGGCGGCGTCGTTCAGGCCGGGATTCCACCCCTCGCCCGCCGCCCAATCGACGGCGAGCCTTATTTCCTCCGGCGCCAGGGAACGGATAGTGAGGGGGTCGCTCATCGTTCATGCCGCTGATTCGTGCAGGAGTGCCCATCATGCTGGATGATCTGCTCGTCGGCATATTGGTCTACATCTTGGTGATGCTGGTTCACCTGGGGGCGACCTTCCTGCTGGTCGCGCTGGTGCGTCCGTTCGGCACCTGGCTGTGGGAGCGTCCGCATTTGCGGCTCACCCTGGCGCTGCTCGGCGCCAATGTACTTCTGCTGGCGGCGCACCTGATCGAGGTCGGTCTCTGGGCCACGCTCTATGCCCATCTCGACCTGGTGACCAATCCGTCGGATGCCTATTACTCCGCTTTCCTGAACTACACGACGCTCGGCAATGACGACTCGATCGGCAGCACCGCCACGCGGCTGCTCAACCCGATCGCCGCCGGCAGCGGCATATTGATGTTCGGCTGGTCGACGGCGCTGCTGATCTATGTGCTGCAGGGCCATGTCCATCACCTGATCAGCACCCACCGGATCAGGGGATTCGGCGAACAGCCGCGGTCGAAAAGATTCTCCCGCGAGGACATCACCTAGGCTGGCTTCTGCGTGCAGGAGGCGATGGGCGGGGCGTTCTCGCCCTGAGTGAGATCGTAGAGGTCGGCGCCGCGTCCCTTGCTCCACCAGATGTACGGCCCGCCGGCGTAACGCGCACCCGAGCCCGAGAGCACGTTCGACAGCACCAGGAACTGGTCCTTGAAGGCGAGCGTCGCCAGGCTCACCGGCGGCGCGTTGATGTAGCTCGCCGTCACCGGCCCGAACGTGCCGCAGTCGTAAGCCGCCTTGATCGTCTCGGGCTTCACCCCGCCCGGCAGCGGGATGACGATGTTGTCCGCCTGCGCCGCCACGGGCACGGCGAGCACGGCGAGGGCGAGGATAGCGGCCTTCATCATCGTCACTCCGGCTTGTGGTTCGGCTTGTGGTTCTCATGCCAGTGCCGCGCGATGTCGATGCGGCGCGGCAGCCAGACGCGGTCGTGCTTCCCGATATGGTCGAGGAAGCGCTGCAAGCCGAGGATCCGCCCCGGCCGGCCAACGAGCCGGCAATGCAGCCCGACGCTCAGCATCTTCGGCGCCTCGGCGCCCTCGGCATAGAGCGCGTCGAAGCTGTCGCGCAGATAGGCGAAAAACTGCTCGCCCGTGTTGAAGCCCTGCGGCGTGGCGAAGCGCATGTCGTTGGTGTCGAGCGTGTAGGGGATAGAGAGGTGCGGCCCCTTCGGCCCTTCGACCCAGAACGGCAAATCGTCGGAATAGATGTCGGAATCGTAGAGGAAGCCGCCCTCCTCCATCACGATCAGCCGTGAATTCTCCGAGGTCCGCCCGGTGTACCAGCCGAGCGGGCGCTCGCCGACGATCTCGGTATGCAGGCGCAGCGCGGTCTCGAAATCGGCCTTCTCCGCCTCATAGGAATGGTTGCGGTAGTCGATCCATTTCAGCCCATGGCTGGCGATCTCCCATTCCGCCTCCTTCATTGCCGCCACCGCTTCCGGGTTGCGGGCCAACGCCGTGGTCACGCCATAGACGGTGACGGGGATGGCGTGCGACGTAAACAGTCGCCACAGCCGCCAGAAACCGGCGCGCGAGCCGTATTCGTAGATCGACTCCATGTTCATGTGCCGCTGGCCCGGCCAGGGCTGGGCGCCGACGATCTCGGACAGGAACGCCTCGGAGGCGGCGTCGCCATGCAGGATGTTGTTCTCGCCGCCCTCCTCGTAATTGATGACGAACTGCACGGCGACACGCGCGCCGCCCGGCCATTTCGGGTTCGGCGGGGTGCGGCCATAGCCGACCATGTCGCGGGGATAGGCAGAATCGAGCTTGAACATGGAGGTCCCGGAGAGGCGATGTCGTCCAGCCGTCAGGCTAGTCGGTTAGAGGCGGGTGCGGAACACTCCCGCAGACGCGCCGCATAAATCTTGCTTCACCTCTCGACAACGCCGTGCCCGGCGGTCTTGATGGGCGCGAACACTTACCCAAGGTGCCCGATGCCGCTTCCCGATCCCAGCTTCCTGCTCGCCCGCGCGCCCGTCGTGCCCGTCGTCACCGTGCCGAGCGTCGCCGCCGGGGTGAAGCTCGCCAAGGCGCTGACCGAGGGCGGGCTGCCGCTGATCGAGGTGACGCTGCGCACGCCGGCCGCGCTCGACGCCATCGCCGCCATCGCCGCCGAGGTGCCGGAGGCCATCGTCGGCGCCGGCACGGTGACGCGTTCCGAGCTGATCCAGAAGTCCATCGATGCCGGCGCGCGCTTCCTGGTCAGCCCCGGCTGCCCGCCGGCGCTCGCCGAGGCGCTGGCCGAGGCGCCGGTGCCGGTCATGCCGGGCTGTGCCACCGCCACCGAAGCGATGACGCTGCACGCGCTCGGCTTCCCGGTACTGAAGCTGTTCCCGGCCGAATCGGTCGGCGGCGTCGGCCTCATCAAGTCGCTCGCCGGCCCGCTCCCGGACCTGCGCTTCTGCCCGACCGGCGGCATCGGGCCGGGCAATGTCGGCACCTATCTGGCACAGTCCAACATCCTCGCCGTCGGCGGCTCCTGGGTCGCCCCGAGCGAGGCCATCGCGCTCGGCGACTGGGAGCAGATCGTGGCGCTGGCCAAGGCCGCGGCGAAGCTGTCGCGGGCCGCCTTCCCGTAGGCCGGGGAAGGAGCGCGCCGCGTGGGTAAGCCGCTCGTCGTCATCACCGGCGCCACCCACGGCATCGGCCGGGCGCTCGCCGCCCGCTTCGCCGCCGACGGCCATCCGCTCTTGCTGATCGCCCGCCACGCCGAGCCGCTGGGCGAGGACCTGTCAGGCGACACGATCCGCCAGGCCACGGTCGACGTCACCGACGCGGCGGCGATGCTTTCTGTCATCCGCGGCGCCGAAGCCGCGTTTGGGCCGACCGAATGCCTGATCAACAATGCCGGCTTCATCCATATCGGCACGCTGGAAGAGCGCGATCCGGCCGACATCGCCTACGAGATCGACGTGCTGTTCAAGGGCGTGCTGAACGGCATCCACGCCGTGCTCGGCGGCATGAAGGCGCGGCGCAGCGGCACCATCATCAACATCACCTCCATCGGCGACCGCACGCCCGGCCCCGAGGGCGAGCCCTACCACGCCGCCAAGGCCGCGGTGCGTTCGCTCTCCGCCTCGCTGCAGAAGGGCCGCGCGGCGGACAATGTGCGGGTGATCAACGTCGCGCCGGGGCTGGCGCGCACCAACATCCACGCCAACATGGGCATCAGCTTCGAGGAATATTGCCGCCGCCTCGGCAATCCCGAGTTCATCAGTGCGGAAGAGCTGGCGGAGATCGTGTTCTTCTGCTGGCAACAGCCCCAGCGTATCTGCGTGCGCGACATCGTGGTGATGCCGACGACGTCGGATTTCGGGTGAGGCAGAACGGGCTTAGAAGGCCTTGGGCAGGCCGGCTTCTTTGAGGATGCCGTTTACCGTGTGCCGAGACTTCGTACCCTTGTCGATGATCAGGGTGCGTCCCGTCGTCGGGTGCCACCACACGACGTGATCGCCCTTGGCCTCGCGCAGATGCTCCCAGCCGTTGTCCATCAGGATACGGCGCAGCGCCGGCCAGAAATCGCTCATGCAGCGTCGAGCTTCACGTGGTCGGATACGTGCGCGATGATCTCGATCGAAACGTCGTCGGCCGTCTCACCGTTGATTTCGAGAGCATCGGGAACGACCAGCTTGAGCCGTTCGCGCAGCACCTCGATCGATGGCGCCTCGGTGAAGATGCGCAGGTCCTCGACGACGCTACTCCAGACCTGCGCTTCCTGATCCCAGATTGCCCTCGCGACGACCACGCGCATCGGATCAGTCCTCCATCCATGTCGGGCACATGATCGCCCGACATGGATGATCCGTCAAAGCACCAAGTCGCCTCAAAACACCAGCGGCTTGGCCTGCTTGACCGAGGGGATCTGCTGCACCTTGTCGAGCAGCTCGGCCGGCACCTTGCCGTCGACCTCGACCAGCGCAATGGCGTCGCCGCCCTGCCGGTCCCGGCCGAGCGCGAAGGTGGCGATGTTGAGCCCAGCGTCGCCAAGCAGCGACGCGAAGCGGCCGACGAAGCCGGGCTTGTCCTCGTTGGTCACGTAGAGCATGGACGGCGCGAACTCCGCGTCGACCTTGATGCCCTTGATGTCGACGATGCGCGGGCGCCCGTCGGCGAAGACGGTGCCGGAGACCGAACGTTCCATCTTGTCGGTGACGACGGTCAGCGTGACCAGGCTCTCATAGTCGCCGGCAACCTCGCGGGTGGTCTCCTCCACCACGATGCCGCGCTCCTTGGCGACGCTCGGCGCCGAGACGACGTTCACGTCCTGCAGCGCCGGGCGCAGCAGGCCGGCCACCGCCGCGGAGGTCAGCGCCTTGATCTTCAGGCTCGCCACCGCGCCGTCATAGGTGATGCGCACGGTCTTGATGTCGGTGTCGGTGAGCTGGCCGGCGAAGGAGCCGAGCTTCTCGGCGAGCTCGATGAAGGGCTTGAGCTTCGGGGCCTCTTCCGCCGTGATCGAGGGGAAGTTCACCGCGTTGGAGATCGCCCCGCGCAGCAGGTAGTCGCTCATCTGCTCGGCAACCTGCAGCGCCACGTTCTCCTGCGCCTCGGTGGTGGAGGCGCCGAGATGCGGGGTGCAGATCACGTTGGGCAGGCCAAAGAGCGGGTTCTCGGTCGCCGGCTCGGTAATGAACACGTCGAAGGCCGCGCCTCCCACCTGGCCGGACTGAAGCGCTTCGGCCAGCGCCGCCTCGTCGACGAGGCCGCCGCGGGCGCAGTTGACGATGCGCACGCCCTTCTTGGTCTTGGCGATGGCCTCGGCCGAGAGGACGTTCTTCGTCTTCTCGGTCAGCGGCGTGTGCAGGGTGATGACGTCCGCGCGGGCGAGAAGCTCGTCCAGCTCGACCTTCTCGACGCCGAGGTCGAGCGCACGCTCCGGCGAGAGGAAGGGGTCGAAAGCGATGACCTTCATCTTCAGACCGAGGGCGCGGTCGGCGACGATGGAGCCGATATTGCCGCAGCCGATGACGCCGAGCGTCTTGGCGGTCAGCTCGACGCCCATGAAGCGGTTCTTCTCCCACTTGCCGGCCTGGGTGGAGGCATCGGCGGCGGGGATCTCGCGGGCGAGCGCGAACATCATGGCGATGGCGTGCTCGGCAGTGGTGATGGAATTGCCGAACGGCGTGTTCATCACGATCACGCCCTTGGCGGTGGCGGCCGGGATGTCGACATTGTCGACGCCGATGCCGGCGCGGCCGACCACCTTCAGGCGCTTGGCGTTCGCCAGGATCTTCGGCGTCACCTTGGTGGCCGAGCGGATGGCGAGGCCGTCATAGTCGCCGATGATCTCGGCGAGCTTGTCCTTGTCCTTGCCGAGGGCCGGCTGGAAATCCACCTCGACGCCGCGATCCTTGAAGATCTGCACGGCGGCGGGAGAAAGAGCGTCGGAAATCAGAACGCGGGGTGCCATGGTTTTCGTCCAGTCAGACGGTTGAGATCGACCCGCCGCCGGCGGGAGGGAACGGCGAAGCGTTCATGGGACGAGCTGAGCGCCATACGGAGAAACGCGGCCGGGAGGAGAAGCCAGTCTCCGCAATGACGCCGGGCACGGGCAACAACGCGCCTTTCCGACGCGCGATGCCCGCCGCCGGCCCCTTCGCCATTCCCTCGCGTCGGCGGCGGGGAATGGATCGGGGCTCAGGCGGCCTTCTTCAGGCCGGCCTTCGCTTCGTTGAACGCCCAGTCCAGCCAGGGCAGCAGCGCCTCGAGGTCGGACGCCTCGACGGTGGCGCCCGCCCAGATACGCAGGCCCGCCGGCGCGTCGCGATAGGCGCCGATGTCGTAGGCAACGCCGGCCTTCTCCAGCGAGGAGGACAGCGCCTTGGCGAAGGCGGCCTGCGCGTCGGGTGCCAGCGCCTTCACTTCCGGATCGGCGACGACGAGGCAGACCGAGGTGTTGGAGCGCGTCGCCGCGTCCTTGGCCAGGAAGTCGATCCAGGGCGTCTTCGCCACATAGTCGGCAAGCACCTTGAAATTGGCGTCCGAGCGGGCGCGCAGGCCCTTGAGGCCGCCGAGCTGCTTCGCCCAGTTCAGCGCGTCGAGATAGTCCTCGACGCAGAGCATGGACGGGGTGTTGATGGTCTCACCCTCGAAGATCCCTTCGATCAGCTTGCCGCCCTTGGTCATGCGGAAGATCTTCGGCATCGGCCAGGCCGGCACGTAGCTCTCGAGGCGCTCGACGGCGCGCGGTGAGAGGATCAGCATGCCGTGCGCGGCCTCGCCGCCCAGCACCTTCTGCCAGCTATAGGTCACGACATCGAGCTTCTGCCAGTCGAGGTCCTGCGCGAAGGCGGCAGAGGTGGCGTCGCAGATGGTGAGGCCGGTGCGGTCGGCGGCGATCCAGTCGCCGTTCGGCACGCGCACGCCGGAAGTAGTGCCGTTCCAGGTGAAGACCACGTCGTGGTCGAAGTTCACCTGCTTGAGGTCCGGCAGCTCGCCGTAGCCCGCCTTGAGGACGCGGGCGTCCTTGAGCTTGAGCTGCTTGACGACGTCGGTGACCCAGCCCTCGCCGAAGCTCTCCCACGCCAGCAGGTCGACCGGCCGGGCGCCGAGCAGCGACCACAGCGCCATCTCGACCGCGCCGGTGTCGGACGCCGGGACGATGCCGATGCGGTAGTCGGCGGGGATTTCGAGGATGTCGCGGGTGAGGTCGATGGCGAGCTTCAGCTTCGCCTTGCCGACCTTGGCACGGTGCGAGCGACCGAGCGGCGCATCGCGCAGGCCATCCAGCGTCCAACCGGGACGCTTGGCGCAGGGGCCAGAAGAAAAATTGGGATTCGCCGGCTTCGCCGCCGGCAGAGCGCTGTTCGTCATTTTAGCCATCCTTCCAGATGGACGCCCTTCGGTGGGGAAGGGTAGCCCGAGCGGGGATGTACTCCTCGCCCCGGTGCCGCGCAAGCGGAATTTCGCCGCAGCTGCGCGGACCTTCGCTCGCGTCTACGGGCGAACCAATGCGCGTCGAACCCGTTGACCTACGGACAAGGACAACGGAGGCCGCACATGGAACTTCTGTTCGGAATCGGCGCGCTGGCGCTGCTCGCCGCCATCACCTACGGCATCTTCCAGTCGCAGCAGCGCCGCCGTGCCAAGGGCGAGGTCACGCCGGAGGAAAAGGTCGACCGGGTCTGACGCGCCGCTCAGTCGAGCAGGTAGCGCACGCCCACCCGCACTTCATGCGCGCTCTGGTGGAAGTTCAGCGTATTGGTGACATCGTCGAGATTGACGTAGCGATAGCCGAGATCCAGCTGCCAGTTCGGCGCCAGCGTCACGGCCACGCCGCCCATCAGCGCCCAGGCGAAGCCCCAGCCATCGATGTCGCCGACGCTGACGCCCAGCGCCTCGATGTCGCTGGCGGAGATATAGCCGCCGCCGATGCCGGCGCCGACATAGGGCGTGAGGTTCGACCAGGTGCCGAGATCGGCATAGACGTTGGCGAGGATCGTCGTCGTGCTGTAGTCGGCCGACAGGCCGAGCGCCGAATAGTCCGCCTTGGTGCGGTAGTCGGCGGTGACGTCGATCCGCCACACGTCGTTCAGCCGCACGCCCGCGCCGATGCCGAACATCCAGGCGTCGTCCAGCTGCGGCGAAAGGATGACCGGGAAGATCGGAACCTCGGCCCAGTCCGGCAGCTCGTTGAAGACGTAGCCGACGTCGCCGCGCAGATACCAGCCGCTGGTCTCCTCGATCTGCGGCGCCTTGGCCAGCAGGTCCTCGGCGCCCATGTCTGCGCCCATGTCCATGCCGACATCGGCCGCCTGTGCCGGCGCCGCGGGAAACACGATGGCGGCGAGCAAGCCCGCCTGCAACGCCACGGATATCCCACGGCACGACAACACGCCCCGACGCATAGGCCCCTACCCCAGACTGACAAACCACGGCACCGGGACGAGCCCGGCGAAGTTCGGCCCGTGCACTTTGGCGGTCAGTGCTTAAGAAGCGCTTAACCTTAACGATTAACCACGATCCTCAAGCCGGGCGCGTCGCTCGCGCCCGCTCACCCCTGCTTGGCGGCGCGCGCGGCGGCTTCCAGATGCGGGGTCAACTGCGGGTCGAGCTTCAGCGCCATGGCGAGCCGGGCGAGGAAGGCGCGCTCGCTGGTATTGTCCGCATCGATGGCGAGCAGCGCGGTGATGTAGACCTCGGCCGCCTCCTCCGGCGTCGAGACCTCGCGGGCGAGGCTCTCCGCGCTCGCCGGATTGGCGAGCTCGTCGGTCAGGAAGCGCTCGGCCTCGTCGAGCTGCGCCCCCTGCTGGTTGAGCTTCACGGTGATGGCGGCGCGCTCGGCGTCGTCGATATGGCCGTCGGCCAGCGAGGCGGCGATCATGGTGCGCAGCAGCGTCACCGGGAAATGGTTGTGGTCGGCCTGCGCCGGATGGAACGGCGAGTGCGCGGGCGGCAGCTGCGCCTGCTGCTGCGGCGGCAGCGGGGTGGCCGCCTGCTGCGGCTGCTGGCCCTGCTGGTAGTTCTGGTAGGCCTTGTAGGCGAGGGTGCCGACGAGGGCGAGGCCGCCAAGCGCCACCGCGTTCCCGGCCAGCTTGCGCCCGCCCTTGCTGCCCAGCACCATCGATACCAGCGCGCCGGCCGCGGCGCCGGAGGCGAGCGAGCCGCCATTGTTGCCGAGATACTCCTTCGCCTTGCTCATCAGGTCGCCGCTGCCGGAAGGCTGCGAACCCGGCGCGCCGGAAACCCCGCCGGTGACATTGCCGGCAAGCCCGCCCAGCAGGCTGCCCAGCGGATTCTGCTGCGCCGGGACATTGCCCTGGCTGCCCGTCTGCGGCGTGAGGAACTGGTCGAGAAGCCGCTTGGCGTCGAAATTTCCGCTGTTGAACATGTCGCGTCCTGCTCTCATGGGTTTCGAGGGACGTAGATACCGAACATGGCTTCCGCAAGGACAAGGCCCGGCCGGCGATCAGCATTGAGTGATAGCGCATCTCGACCGATCGCCGCATGACGCTTCCGGCACCACAAACGAAAAAGGCCCCGCTCTGCCGAGCGGGGCCTTCCTAGGATGTCGCTGCGCGCGGATCAGCGCGAGCTGCGGCGGTTCGCGTCGATCTGGTCGGCGATGTAGGGCTCGACGCCCTGCGTCGCGGGTGCCGCGACGTTGCGGCCCTCGAAGACAGGCGCCTGGGCGGCCGGAGCGCCCTGGGTGACGCTCTGCTGCCAGCCCTTCTTCCAGGTCTTGTCGACACCGGCGGCATCGGCAGCGGTGGTGAGGGCGAGCACGGCGGCTACGGCGGCGGTGGTGAGGACAAGGGTCTTCATGGTCATTCCTCCTGCGCTCCTCCGGAGAGGGCGAATGGCGCGGCCGGGGAGGCCGCCTTGATGACCGGCAGGTAGTTGTGCGCCGCACCATGTTGAAGGGGCCGGTGAGGCAAAACGGTATTTCCGAGAGAGCAACAATCCCTGGATGACCCCGCGTCGCCCAGCGACAACGCGTGTCGCATCCGTTCAACGTACGCGCCGAAACAATGCTCGCTCCGGCCGGGCCGGCGCGCGAGCATGTCTCATCATGGTCATGCGGGCGTGACACTCGCAGGCGGCGGCGTCACCGTCGAAGCTCATCTTGCGGAGGCGAACCTTGCAGAAATTCTCCGGCTTCGAGCTGTTCCGCCGGGCGCTCGGCGGCCACCACGGCTGGCAGCCGCAATGGCGCACGCCGGAGCCCAAAGCGTCCTATGACGTGATCATCGTCGGCGCCGGCGGCCATGGCCTCGCGACCGCCTACTATCTCGCCAAGGAGCACGGCATCCGCAACGTCGCGGTGATCGAGCGCGGCTGGCTGGGCGGCGGCAATACCGGACGCAACACCACCATCGTGCGCTCCAACTACCTCTTCGATGAGAGCGCCGGGCTGTACGAGCATGCGGTGAAGCTGTGGGAAGGGCTCTCGACCGACCTCAACTACAACGTCATGTACTCGGCGCGCGGCGTTCTCATGCTGGCGCACAACCATCACGACGAGATCAGCTTCAAGCGCCACGTCCATTCCAACCGCCTCAACGGCGTCGACAACGAGTGGCTGAACGCCGAGCAGGTGAAGGAATTCTGCCCGCCGCTCAACATCAAGTCTATGCGCTACCCGATCCTCGGCGGCGCCTTGCAGCGGCGCGGCGGCACGGCGCGGCACGACGCGGTGGCCTGGGGCTTCGCCCGCGCCGCGGATTCGCGCGGCGTCGACATCATCCAGAACTGTGAAGTGAAGGGCATCCGCCGCGGCCCCGACGGCGCGGTGGAAGGCGTCGAGACCTCCAAGGGCTTCATCGGCGCGAAGAAGGTCGGCGTGGTCGCCGCGGGCCACACCTCGGTGGTGATGGCGATGGCCGGCGTGCGCATGCCGCTGGAGAGCTATCCCCTGCAGGCGCTGGTTTCGGAGCCGGTCAAGCCGGCCTTCCCGACCGTCGTCATGTCCAACACCATCCACGCCTACATCTCGCAGTCCGACAAGGGCGAGATGGTGATCGGCGCCGGCACCGACGCCTACACCTCCTATTCCCAGCGCGGTGGGCTGCACATCACCACCCACACGTTGGATGCAATCTGCGAGCTGGTCCCGCAGTTCCGCCGGCTGCGCATGCTGCGCAACTGGGGCGGCATCGTCGACGTGACGCCCGACCGCTCGCCGATCATCGCCAGGACGCCAGTGCCGGGCCTCTATGTGAACTGCGGCTGGGGCACCGGTGGCTTCAAGGCGACGCCGGGCTCGGGCCACGTCTTCGCTCACACCATCGCCCGCGACACGCCGCACGCCATCAACGCGCCCTTCACGCTGGAGCGTTTTCGCGATGGCTTCCTGATCGACGAGGCGGCCGCGGCCGCCGTGGCGCACTGAGGAGCTGACCCATGCTCATCATAGACTGCCCCTGGTGCGGCAAGCGGCCCGAGATCGAGTTCCGCTATGGCGGCGAGGCGCATATCGCCCGCCCGGCCGATCCGTCCGCCCTCACCGACCAGGAATGGGCGGACTTCCTCTACAGCCGCACCAATCCCAAGGGCCTGCACGCCGAGCGTTGGCGCCACATCCATGGCTGCGGCCGCTATTTCAACGCCGTGCGCGACACGGTGAGCGACTTCTTCGTCGTCACCTACAAGGCCGGCGAGGCGCGCCCGGACATCGGCGGGGACAAGTGAGATGACCAACCGCTTCCGCACCGCCTCCGGCGGGCGCATCGACCGCACGGCGCCCGTCACCTTCCGCTTCGACGGCACGACCTATAACGGCTTCAAGGGCGACACGCTGGCCTCGGCGCTGATCGCCAATGGCGTCCATCTCGTCGGCCGCTCGTTCAAATATCACCGCCCGCGCGGCTTCCTCTCGGCCGGCTCGGACGAGCCGAACGCGCTGGTCACCGTCGCCCGCGACGCCGCCCGCACCGCGCCGAACCTGCGCGCGACGCAGGTCGAGCTCTATGACGGGCTGACGGCCGCGAGCCAGAACCGCTGGCCCTCCCTCAACTTCGACGCCGGCGCGATGAACGACCTGTTCTCGCCATTCCTGCCGTCCGGCTTCTACTACAAGACCTTCATGTGGCCGGCGGGAGCGTGGAAGCGCTTCTACGAGCCGAAGATCCGCGCCATGGCGGGCCTCGGCGTCGCGCCGACGCTGCCGGATCCCGACCGCTACACCCAGAACTACGCCCATTGCGACGTGCTGGTGGTCGGTGCCGGCCCGGCCGGCCTTGCGGCGGCTCTGGCGGCCGCCGAGAGCGGGGCGAAAGTGATCCTCTCCGACGAGCAGGCCGAGTTCGGCGGCTCGCTGCTGTCCGAGACCTCCGCCGCCATCGAGGGCAAGCCGGCGGCCAAGTGGCTGGCGGAGACGCTCACGAACCTCGAGGCGCGCGACAACGTCACCCTGCTGACCCGCACCACCGCCTTCGGCTATTTCCCGCACAACCTCATCGCGCTGGCCGAGCGCGTGACCGAGCACCTCGCCGCTCCCGATCCCGACCTGCCGCGCGAGCGGCTGTGGCAGGTGCGTGCGAAAGAGGTCGTGCTCGCCACCGGCGCGCTGGAGCGCCCGCTGGTGTTCCCCGACAATGACCGGCCCGGCGTGCTGCTGGCCGACAGCGGGCGGACCTATCTCAACCGCTACGGCGTGAAGCCCGGCGAGCGCGCGGTGATCTTCACCGCCTGTGACGCCGGCTACCGTACTGCGCTCGACCTCGCCACCGGTGGTGTCACCATTTCTGCCATCGCCGATCTGCGCGCCAATCTTGACGGCGAGCTGCCCGCCCGCGCGCTGAAGGCCGGCATCGACGTGCGGCCTGCCACCGTCGTCACCGGCACGTCCGGCCGGCTGCGCGTCTCCTCCGCCGACCTTGGCAAGGTGAAGGGCGGCGATGTCGCCTCCCCCGAGAAGGTTGCCTGCGACGTCGTGCTGATGTCCGGTGGCTTCACGCCTTCCGTCCACCTGTTCTCGCAGTCGCGCGGCAAGCTCGCCTGGGACGCGGCGAGCGGCGCCTATCTGCCGGGCACCTCGGTCGAGCGCGAGCGCTCCGCCGGCGCCTGTCGCGGCGTCTACGGCCTGCAGCGCGTGCTCGAGGACGGCTATGCGCAGGGCGAGGCGGCGGCGAAAGCCTCGCGCGACTTCGCCTCTCCCTCCCGCGGCGCCACGCCCGCTCCCGCCACCTCGTCCCGTGCCTTCCCGGCGCAGGCGGACGATCTCGGCACCGACGGCTTCATCGGCGCCACGCCGCATGGCCGCAACCCGGCCTTCACCAAAGCTCTCGTGGACTGGCAGAACGACGTCACCTCCAAGGACATCAAGCTCGCCACCCGCGAGGGCTTCCGTTCCATCGAGCATGTGAAGCGCTACACCACCACCGGCATGGCGACCGACCAGGGCAAGACCTCCAACATGAATGCCCTCGGCATCGTGTCGGAGGCGCTGAAAGAGGAGGTGCCGAAGATCGGGCTCACCACCTTCCGCCCACCCTTCACCCCGACCACCTTCGGTATCTTCGCCGGCGCCGCGCGCGGCGACCTGCTCGATCCGCTCCGCAAGACCGCGATCCACGACTGGGCGGCCGAGCACGGCGCCGCCTTCGAGGACGTCTCGATGTGGAAGCGAGCGCACTACTTCCCCAAGGCCGGCGAGGACATGCACGCCGCCGTCGCCCGCGAATGCAAGGCGGTGCGCTCGTCGGTCGGCATGTTCGACGCTTCGACGCTCGGCAAGATCGAAGTGGTCGGCCCGGACGCCGCCGAGTTCATGAACCGCATCTACACCAATGCCTGGGCCAAGCTGGAGCCCGGCCGGCTGCGCTACGGCGTCATGCTGCGCGAGGACGGCTTCGTCATGGATGACGGCGTGGTCGGGCGCCTCGCCGCCGACCGCTTCCATGTCACCACCACCACCGGTGGCGCCCCGCGCGTCCTCGCCCATATGGAGGACTACCTCCAGACCGAGTGGCCGGACCTCGATGTGTGGCTGACGTCCACCACCGAGCAATGGGCGGTGATCGCGGTGCAGGGGCAGAACGCTCGCGCCGTGCTCCAGCCGCTCATCGAGGGCATCGACCTCTCCAAGGAGGCCTTCCCGCATATGAGCGTGCGCGAAGGCCGCATCTGCGGCGTGCCCACGCGCCTGTTCAGCGTCTCCTTCACCGGCGAGCTTGGCTTCGAGGTCAACGTGCCCGCGGAATATGGCCGCTTCGTCTGGGAGGCGATCTTCGCCGCCGGCGAGCCCTTCGGCATCACGCCCTACGGCACCGAGACCATGCATGTGCTGCGCGCCGAGAAGGGGTACATCATCGTCGGCCAGGAGACGGACGGCACGGCGACGCCGGACGATGTCAATCTCGGCTGGGCGGTCGGCAAGGCGAAGAAGGACTTCGTCGGCAAGCGCTCGCTGGCCCGCGATTCCATGTCGGCGCCGGACCGCAAGCAGCTGGTCGGCCTGCTCACCAAGGAGCCGGCCATCGTGCTGGAGGAAGGCGCGCAAATCGTCGCCGACCCCGGCGCGCCGGTGCCCGTGCCGATGCTCGGCTTCGTGACCTCGTCCTATCCCAGTGCCACGCTCGGCCGCTCCATCGCGCTGGCGGTGATCAAGGGCGGGCGGGCGCGCATCGGTGAGACGCTGTTCGTCGCCATGCCCGACCGCGCCATCGAGGTCGAGCTGGTCGAGCCGGCCTTCTACGATCCCAAGGGAGAGCGCCTCAATGCTTGAGCGTTCGATGCCTACCCCCGTCGCCGCCAACCCGCTCGATGCGCTGGCGGCAAGCTCGCGGCCGGTCGAGGCGGCGCGGCTCACTGCCCTCGGCCCCGCCGCCCGACTGGCCTTCCGCGGCCGCGAGGCGGCGATCAGTCCGGCGGGGGACGCCTTTGGCGTCGCCCTGCCGCGCGAGGCGTGCCGGAGCCATCAGGCGGAGGGCCGCTTCGCCCTCTGGCTCGGCCCGGACGAATGGCTGCTCATCGTCCCGGGCGCCGAGCCGGCGCCGATCTTCGCCGCCATCGAAGCCGCGACCGCCGGCATGCCGCGCTCGCTGGTCGACGTGTCCGCGCGCAGCGTCGGCATCGAGATCGCCGGCGCCAAGGCCGCCTTCGTGCTGAACCAGGGCTGCCCGCTGGATCTCTCGCTGGACGCCTTCCCCGTCGGGATGTGCACCCGCACCGTCTTCCACAAGGCCGAGATCGTGCTGGTGCGCCTTGCACCCGACATCTTCCACATCGACGTCTGGCGCTCCTTTGCGCCCTATGTCTGGGAGTTGCTGGAAGAGGGCCGGCGCGAGCTGGCCTGAGATTTGCCGCCCCCCACGCCAAGACCGGGGGCGCGCCTCAGAAACGCGACAAGAAGAAGGGGGCCGCAAAGGCCCTGCCAGAGGAATCGTCCGGCCGCACGCTCACCCGCTGCGCGACCGAGGGAATGTGATGCGCCCATGATCAGCGCGTTCGAGCTCTTCAAGATCGGCATTGGCCCCTCCTCCTCGCACACGGTGGGGCCGATGGTGGCCGCCGCCGCCTTCGCCGAGCGGCTCACCTCGGACGGCGTGCTCGGCCGCGTGGCGCGGGTCGAGGTGGCGCTATTCGGCTCGCTCGCCTGGACCGGCAAGGGCCACGGCACCGACAAGGCGGTCATCCTCGGCCTCGCCGGCGAGCGCCCGCGCACCGTCGACCCGGACCGCGCCGACGCGCTCGTCGCCGAAGTGGCGACGCAGAGGCAGCTCTCCCTCGCCGGTCACCGCCTCATCGGCTTCGATCCCGAAACCGACATCCTGTTCGACAGCAAGGCGCCCACGCCCAAGCACCCCAATACGCTCGCACTGCGAGCCTACACGGCCGACGGCGCGCTCATCGCCGAGGAGCGCTGGTGCTCCATCGGCGGCGGCTTCGTCGCCCCCGAAGAGGATGTCGGCCGCCCGGCGCCGCCGGAAGAGGTCGCGCTGCCCCATCCCTTCCGCAACGCCCGCGATCTGCTCGCCATGGCGGAAGGTGCGGGGCTTTCCATCGCCGGGCTCGTCGCCGCCAATGAGCGTGCCCGCCGGCCCGCAGTGGAAGTCGATGAGCATCTCGACGGCGTCATCGACACCATGATGGCCTGCGTCGACCGCGGCATCGCCACCTCCGGCGAATTGCCCGGCGGGCTGAAGGTGAAGCGCCGCGCCCGCGCGATTCACCAGGCGCTCATCGCCCGCAACGCCCGCACGCCGCACGAGATCATGGACTGGGTCAGCCTCTACGCCATCGCGGTGAACGAGGAGAACGCCGCCGGCGGGCGCGTCGTCACCGCCCCGACCAATGGCGCGGCGGGCGTCGTTCCCGCGACGCTGCGCTACTACCGGGATCACTGCCCCGGCGCCGACCGGGCAGGCATGCACATCTTCCTGCTCGCCGCCACCGCGATCGGCGCGCTGTTCAAGATGAACGCCTCCATCTCCGGCGCCGAGGTCGGCTGCCAGGGTGAGGTCGGCGTCGCCTGCTCCATGGCGGCGGCGGGTCTCTGCGCGGCGCTGGGCGGGACAAATGCGCAGGTCGAGAACGCCGCCGAGATCGGCATGGAGCATCATCTCGGCATGACCTGTGACCCCATAGGCGGCCTCGTCCAGGTGCCCTGCATCGAGCGCAACGCTTTTGGGGCCATCAGCGCGGTCAACGCCGCCTCGCTGGCGCTGCATGGCGACGGCACGCACATCGTCCCGCTCGACAAGGTCATCGCCACCATGCGCGAGACCGGCCGCGACATGGCCTCCAAATACAAGGAGACCTCGCTCGGCGGCCTCGCGGTGAACCTGCCCGAATGCTGAAGCGCGACCGGCCCGCCGGCCAACCGGCATCATCTTTGCTACCGCAGGCAGCAAATTTGCTATGCTGCGATCCGGAGCAGGCCATGAACCAGCAGCGACCTCTTCCCCAAGGTGCCTCCGCGAGCGCGGCCAATGCCGCGCCGGTGTTGAATGTCGGCTTCATCCTCGCCGACAATTTCACCCTCTCGGCCTTCTCGCTGATGGTCGACCAGTTCCGCCTCGCCGCCGACGACGGCGACCGTTCGCGCCCGATCCTGGCGCGTTGGCAGGTCATGTCGTCCCGGCCCGAGCCGATCCGCACGAGCTGCGGCGTCACCGTGGCGCCGTCCGGCCCGCTCGCCGATCCGGCGAACTTCAACTACATCATCGTCGTCGGCGGCCTGCTGCATGGCGGCAAGCAGCTCGACGAGGAGAGCGTCGCCTATCTCAAGCGCGCCGCCCGCGCCGGCGTGCCGCTGGTCGGCGTGTGCACCGGATCCTTCGTGCTCGCCCGCGCCGGGCTGATGACCGGCCGGCGCTGCTGCGTCTCCTGGTACCACTATCAGGACTTCCTCGACGAGTTCCCGCACCACACGCCGGTCGCCGACCGGCTCTATGTCATCGACGGCGACCGCATCACCTGCGCCGGCGGCGGCGGCGCGGCGGACCTCGCCACCGCGCTGGTGGAAAAGTTCCTCGGCCGCGCCATCGCCCAGAAGAGCCGCCATGTGCTGCTGCTCGACCGCCAGCGGCCCGGCACCGAATCCCAGCCGCACCCGCCCATCGCCGATCTCGTCGCCGACGACCGCGTGCGCCGCTCGCTCCTCTTGATGGAGCAGCACCTTGCGGACCCGCTGCCCATCGCCGACATCGCCCGCCGGCTGCAACTCTCCACCCGCCAGCTGGAGCGGCTGTTCCAGACCGTGATGGGCCAGCGCCCGGCCGAGTTCTACCGGAGGCTGCGCCTGCGCTATGCGCGCTTCCTGCTCGACACGACGGGGCGCTCGGTGACTGACATCGCCCTCGAGGCCGGCTTCTCCGACTGCGCGCATTTCTCCCGCCAGTTCAAGGCGCAGCACGGCTTCACTCCGTCGGATGCACGTGCCCGCGCCCCCGGCCCCGCCGCCCAGAGCGTCGCCGCGCACCGGCTTTTCGAATAGGGTCGGGCTTCAAAGCCCCGTTGCGATCAGGATCGCCCCGCCGCCGATCAGCGCGACGCCGGCCCAACCGATCGTGGTCAGCTTTTCCCCGAGAAAGACCGCCGCGAAGAGGGCCACCAGCACCACGCTGAGCTTGTCGATCGGCGCGACGCGTGCGGCGTCCCCCAGTTGCAGGGCCCGGAAATAGCAGAGCCACGACGCGCCCGTCGCCAGCCCCGACAGCACGAGAAAGAGCAGCGAGCGCGACGAGACCGTGCCCAGCCCCTGCCAGCCGCCGGTCAGCGTCAGCATGCCGGCGATGGCGAACAGGATGACGACGGTGCGGATGAAGGTCGCGAAGTCCGAGCCGACATTCGCCACGCCGACCTTGGCGAAGATGGCGGTGAGCGCCGCGAACACGGCCGAGAGCAGCCCCCAGATCTGCCAGCTTGCGAGGAAGGATTTCATGATGTCCAGTCGCCGGGTCCGGGTTCGATAATTAGGGAGGCATCATAGGCCGTCCGCGACCGCATGCCGGCCGGGCGCCTGACGTCGTTCGGTGTTTTCCACCGGGTATCGAAAAGGGACATCTCCATTCGTCCGACGACCGCCAAATGTCGCTTTCAGCAAACTCCCCGTCGTATCCGTGAAAGTCGCAGCGCCCCTTCCGTCGAACAATTCCAGACGAGCAGCGGGCTTCGGGACCCGCGAGGGAGAGACGCGATGCTGGACACCACCGACACGCCGCTGAAGGCGCTGATCCGCCGCCGCAAGCCGGGCTACAGCCTGGAGGCCCCGTTCTACACCTCCCCCGAAATCTTCCAGGCCGACCTCGACATCATCTTCGGCCGGCACTGGATCTTCGTCGGCGTCGATCCCGACATCCCCGAGCCGGGTGACGCGATGAAGTTCGACATCGGCACGAACTCGATCTTCGTGGTGCGCGACGACGACAACGAGGTCCGCGCCTTCCACAATGTCTGCCGCCACCGCGGCGCGCCCATCGTGCACGACTACAAGACCACGGTCGGCAACCTCGTCTGCCGCTATCATTCCTGGACCTACGGCCTCGACGGCAAGCTGCTCTTCGCCGAGCATATGGGCACGGATTTCGACCCCGCCTGCCACGGCCTCAAGCCGGTGCATGCGCGCTCGCTGGAAGGGCTGATCTTCGTCTGCCTCAGCGATGACCCGCCGGCCGATTTCGACGTCATGGCGGCGAAGATGGCGCCCTATCTCGCCCCGCACGATTTGAAGAACGCCAAGGTCGCCTTCGAGAAGGACATCATCGAGCCGGGCAACTGGAAGCTCACCATGGAGAACAACCGCGAGTGCTATCACTGCGCGGGCAACCATCCCGAGCTGACCGTGCCGCTCTTCGCCTATGGCTTCGGCTTCGCGCCGGAGGAACTCGACGAGCACGGCCGCAAGGAGGCCGAGGATTACGCGAAGCTCGTCACCTCCTCGCACCGCGAATGGGAAAGCTGCGGCTTTCCGTCGGAATGCGTGGAGCATCTCGACGACATGATCACCGGCTTCCGCACCGAGCGCCTGCCGCTCGCCGGCGACGGCGAGAGCCACACCGGCGACACCAAGGCCGCCTGCAAGAAGCTGCTCGGCAAGATCAACGATCCCCGGCACGGCGCGCTGCATTTCTGGACCCAGCCGAATAGCTGGCACCACTTCATGTCCGACCATGCCGTGGTGTTCTCGGTGCTGCCGCTCGACGCCGAGCGCTCGCTGCTGCGCACCAAATGGCTGGTGCACAAGGACGCGGTGGAAGGCGTCGACTACGACATCGAGAACCTCGTCGCGGTGTGGGACGCCACCAACGACCAGGATTCCACCCTCGTCGGCTACTGCCAGGAAGGCGCGCGCAGCCAGGCCTACGAGCCCGGCCCCTATTCGCCGCACACCGAGATGCTCGTGGACAAGTTCTGCAACTGGTACATCGGCCGCATGGCCGAGCATCTCGGCCGCTGACGATGGACGCGCTGAACCCGATGGCTTCGCCCGATCCCGCCGCGCTCCGCCTCTCCGGCGACCTGCCGGAATGGAACCCGGAGGCCGACGACGCGCTGATCGTGCGCGCCATCCGCGAGGAGACGCCGGACGTGAAGACCTTCGTGCTGGCGCCGAAGGACCCCTGCGTCTTCCGCTACCAGCCCGGCCAGTTCCTCACGCTGGATCTTTCCATCGGCGGCGAGAACATCAACCGCTGCTACACCATCGCCTCCGCTCCGACGCGCCCGCACACCATCTCCATCACGGTGAAGCGCGTGCCGGGCGGACCGGTGTCGAACTTCCTGCACGACAACATCCGCGTCGGCTCGGCGCTGCACGCGGTCGGGCCGATGGGCGACTTCTCCTGCTTTGCGCAGGGCACGCCGTCTCCCTCGCCGAAATACCTGTTCCTCTCCGGCGGCTCAGGCATCACGCCCCTCATGTCGATGGCGCGCAGCTTCCACGATCTCGCCGAGCCGCGCGACCTCGTCTTCGTCCATGCCGCGCGCTCGCCGGTCGACATCGTCTTCCGCAACGAGCTGGAGCTGATGGCGCGCAACCAGCCGGGCAGCTTCCGCTTCGCGCCGATCTGCGAGGCCGATTCCCCGCGCGAGCCGTGGCACGGGCTGCGCGGCCGGCTAAACCTCGGCCTGCTCAACCACATCGCGCCGGACTACAAGGAACGCGAGATCTTCGTCTGCGGCCCCTCGCCCTTCATGGCGGCGGTGCGCGACATGCTGAAGATCGCCGGCTTCGACATGAGCCGGCACCATGAGGAAAGCTTCGACTTCGCCGAGCTGGCCAAGGCCGAGCCGGAAGTGGCGGCCGAAGTCGAGATCGCCGAGGGCGTGCAGGCGGTTCAGGAGGCGCTCGCGCCGGGCGTGACCACCTACACGATCGAGTTCGCCAAGCAGAAGCGCAGCATCGAGTGCCGCTCCGACATGTTCGTGCTGGACGCGGCGCGCCGCGCCGGCGTGCGCCTGCCCTCCTCCTGCGCGAAGGGGCTGTGCGGCACCTGCAAGTCGAAGCTGATCTCCGGCACGGTCGACATGAAGCATGGCGGCGGCATCCGCCAGCGCGAGATCGATGCCGGCATGGCGCTGCTGTGCTGCTCCAAGCCGACCAGCGACCTCGTGGTGGATCGCTGACCATCCAAAGGCGTCGATGCCCGGATCAAGTCCGGGCATGACGTCATTACGGCTGGTGACGGAACTGGATTACCTCAGCGCGTCGATGGCGCCGGTGACCGACTGCTTCAGCCCGTCATAGGCGGCGGCGGTGCCGGCGACCGTGCGGTCGACCATCTCGCCCGCGCTCGGCAGCGAGGGAAGCCGCAGGCCCAGGAAGCTGTCGTCCTCCGCCTGGGCCCGGTTCTCGACGATCGCCGGCGGGAGCTCCCGATCGGCCGTCTGATCGGACGCCTCCATCGGCGCGGAGACCACCACCGGATAGGAGGTGCGCACGATCATCGGATCGCGCGTGTCGCATCCCGCACCGCAGCGGTCGAAGCGCTCGACGCCGGTCGGCAGGCCGGCGGAGGCCGCGGTCGCCCCGACGGCCTTGCCCTCCGCCTTGGCCGCCGCCGTCTTCGCGGCGTCCATCTTCGACTTGGCATGAGCCGACATGCCCGGGCGATAGACCGACGCCGGCTCGATGGCGCGGATCATCGCCGGCGCCTGCAGCCGGTCGGCCTTCTGCAGGAGATCGTCGTCGAGCTCGATCGGCTGGGCGACGAGTCGGGCGAGGTTCTTGATGCTTTCCTGCGCGCTCGCCCGGTCGGCGACGCCGCGCTCATAGCCTTCGCTCTCGGCGACGAAATAGGTGCCCGCGGCGATGACGAGCGCGAAGCCGACCGGCAGCATCAGCCGGCCGGTGCGGCCGGCGCCGAAGGAAGAAAGAGAGGTCCTGCTGAAGCGCATGGAAGGAATCCCCATTGTTCTGTAGCCATTCCCCCCTTCCCTCGCGACAAATTTGCGGCGCCTTTGCCGCGCAGGAATGACCAACCAGGGGTATTGTGAAGCCTTCTCCCGCGGATATTGACCGTGCCCGACCTCGCTTCGCTCACCCGCATCGGCTTCCTCACCCTGCCGAATTTCTCGATGATCGCCTGCGCCAACGCGTTGGAAGCGCTGCGCATGGCGAACTACGTGACCGAGGCCGAGACCTATAGCTGGCGTATCCTGACGCTGGACGGCGCGCCCGCCGCCGCCAGCAACAGTTTGACACTCATTCCCACCCTGCCTCTCACTGAATCCGGACCGCTGGACCTGCTCCTCGTCTGCGGCGGCGTCGACGTGCGCCACGCCGCCACCCCGCCGATCGAGGATGCGCTGCGGCGAGCGTCGCGCCGCGGCGTCGCACTCGGCGCGCTGTGCACCGGCGGCTTCGTGTTGGCCGATGCGGGCCTGCTCGATTTCTATCGCTGCGCCGTGCACTGGGAGAACCTCTCCGCCATCCGCGAGGAGTTCCCGCAGATCGACTTCGTCGAGGAGGCCTTCGTCATCGACCGCGACCGCCTCACCTGCACGGGCGGGGTGGCGCCGCTGGAGATGATGCTGGCGCTGATCGAGGCGCGCGGCGGGCGGGCGCTGGCCGACAAGGTGTCCGAGCAGTTCATCGTCGATCGCGGCCGGCCGGCGCGCGCCAAGGTCGAGGCCCGCCCGCGCCCCGCGCTGCCCGACCCCACGCTCGCCCGCGCCGTGCGGCTCATGCAGGCCGCCATCGAGCAGCCGCCCGGCATCGCCAACATCGCCCGCAGGCTCGACGTCTCGCCGCGTCACCTCGAGCGCCTGTTCCGGCGCCATCTCGGGGTGACGCCGGCGGCCTACCATCTCGGCTTGCGGCTGGAGCGGGCGCGCGAATTGCTGCGCCTCTCGCCGCTTCCCGTCACCGATGTCGGGCTTGCCTGCGGCTTCCAGTCGGCAGCGCATTTCTCCACCGCCTATGCCCGCCGCTTCGGCCGCCCGCCGAGCGTCGAGCGGCGCGGGGCTGGGCTGCCCAAGGCGAATGGGTGATACGCGTAAATCCGCTTGCGAGGCCGAAGCCGGAGGCGCAAACTTTTCTATCACTCGCCGCCCTTCGATAGATAATCCCGATGACCACGCTGTCGCGCCCGCATTCGCCGAGCTTCGCCGAGCTCTTCACCCCGAAACTCGTCACCGTGCTGCGAGAGGGCTACGGCCTCTCCGGTTTCAAGGCCGACGCTCTGGCCGGATTGACGGTCGCCATTGTCGCCCTGCCGCTGTCCATGGCCATCGCCATGGCCTCGGGCGCGACGCCGGAGCGCGGGCTCTACACCGCCATCGTCGGCGGCTTCTTCGTCTCGGCGCTCGGCGGCAGCCGCTTCCAGATCGGCGGGCCGGCCGGCGCCTTCATCGTGCTGGTGGCGATGACCATCGAGCGGCACGGCATCGAAGGCATGCTGCTCGCCACTTTTCTCTCCGGCATCTTCCTCGCCGTGGTCGGCTTCCTGCGGCTCGGCACCTATGTGAAGTTCATCCCCTATCCGGTCACGGTCGGCTTCACCGCCGGCATCGCGGTGATCATCTTCTCCAGCCAGCTCACCGACCTGCTGGGCCTCACGCTGACTGTGAAGGAGCCGGCGGCGATCATCCCCAAGCTGGAAGTGCTCAGCAACGCGCTGCCGACGCTGAACGCCGCTGCCGTCGGCATCTCGCTGCTCACCATCCTAGTCATCGTCGGCGTGAAGAAAGTCGCGCCGCACTGGCCGAACCTGCTCATTGCCGTCGCGCTGGCGAGCGCTGCCGCCGCCGTGCTCGGCCTGCCGGTCGAGACCATCGGCACCCGCTTCGGCGGTATCCCCTCCAGCCTGCCCATGCCGGTGCTGCCCGATTTCTCGCCGGACAAGGTGATGGCGGTGCTGCCCGATGCCGCCGCCTTCGCCCTGCTGGGCGCCATCGAATCCCTGCTCTCCGCCGTCGTCGCCGACGGCATGACCGGCCGCCGCCACCGCTCCAATTGCGAGCTCGTCGCTCAGGGCGTCGCCAACATGGCCTCGGCCATGTTCGGAGGCCTGTGCGTCACCGGCACCATCGCCCGCACCGCGACGAATGTGCGCGCCGGCGCCCGTGGGCCGATCTCCGGCATTCTGCACTGCCTGTTCCTCCTGGTCTTCATGCTGGTCGCCGCCCCGCTCGCCAGCTACATCCCGCTCGCCGCGCTCGCCGGCGTGCTGGCCGTCGTCGCCTGGAACATGGCGGAGAAGCACGCCATCGCCGCGCTGCTGCGCTCGGGCTGGGGCGACGCGCTGGTGCTGCTGGCGACGCTGCTGCTCACCGTGTTCCGCGACCTCACCGAGGGCATCGTCGTCGGCTTCACCCTCGGCACGCTGCTATTCCTGCACCGCATGTCGCAGACGGTAGCGATCGAGGCCGCTCCCCTCGCCGCCGAGGACCAGGCGGACAATGGCGACGCTGCCGCCGCCACGCCACAGGACGACCCGGACGTGGTCGTCTACCGGCTCTCCGGCGCCTTCTTCTTCGGCGCAGCCTCCATGGTCGGCTCGGTGCTCGACAACATCGCGCGCCTGCCCAAGCGCTTCGTGCTCGACTTCGAGCAAGTGCCCTTCGTCGATTCCACGGCCGCCGCCATGCTGGAGAGCTTCGCCCACAAGATGGGCCGAGCCGGGGTGCGCGTCGTCGTCACCGGCACCAACGCCTCCATCCGTCGGGTGCTGTGGAATCACGGCCTGCGCGCGCCATTGGTGCGCTACCGCAACACGGTCGCCGACGCCCTGCGCAGAGGTCGCTGACGCGCGGTCGCCTCGCTACCGGCGCGATGGCGCAAATCTTCTGTTCGCCATAGGCGCATGCGACCTATCGTGCGACCATCGGACCGATATCCGTGGTCGAGGGAGCGCACGCGGCCATCATGATCGCCAATGCCGAGGCATTGCTGAAACCCTTGACCATCAAGGGCCTCACCATCCGCAACCGCGTGATGTCGACCTCGCACGCGCCGGGCTACGGCAAGGACGGCAAGCCGCAGGAGCGCTACCAGCTCTACCATATGGAGAAGGCCAGGGGTGGCATCGGGCTGACCATGTTCGGCGGCTCGTCCTCGGTGGCCATCGACAGCCCGGCGGCGCCCTGGGCGCAGATCTCCGTCGCCGACGACAGCGTCATCCCCTATTTCCAGCAATTCGCCGACCGCGTGCACGCCCACGGCGCCAAGCTGATGATCCAGCTCACCCATATGGGCCGGCGCACGAAGTGGGATACCGAGAACTGGTTCCCCACCCTCTCCTCCTCCGTGCGCCGCGAGCCGGCCTCGCGCACCATTCCGCGGGCGATGGACAAGAACGACATACGCCGCGTGGTGAAGGCCTTCGCCGACGCGGTGAAGCGCTGCAAGGAAGGCGGGCTCGACGGCTGCGAGATCTCCGCCGCCCATGGCCACCTCGTCGACCAGTTCTGGTCGCCGTCGGTCAACGAGCGCACCGACGAATATGGCGGCTCGCTGCAGAACCGCATGCGCTTCGGCCGCGAGGTGCTGGAGGCCATGCGCGAGGCGGCCGGCGACGACTACGTCATCGGCATGCGCATGTCCGGCGACGAGATGATCGCCGACGGCCTCTCCCATGAGGACTGCGTCGAGATCGCCTCGACCTATGCCCGCGACGGCCTCGTCGACTTCCTCAACATCATGGGCGGCCAGGCGCGCGACGAGATGAGCCACGCCATCTCGCTGCCCAACATGGCCTTCCCCGTCGCGCCCTTCCTGTTCCTGCCGAGCGCCATCAAGCGCGAGGTGGAGGTGGCAGTGTTCCACGCCCAGCGCGTCACCGATCTCGCCACCGGTGCGCGTGCCGTCGCCGAGGGCCATGTCGACATGATCGCCATGACCCGCGCCCACATCGCCGACCCGCACCTCGTCAAGAAGCTGATGGAAGGTCGCGACGACGACATCCGGCAATGCGTCGGCGCCGGCTACTGCATCGACCGCATCTATGTCGGCGGCGACGCCCTATGCATCCAGAACGCCGCGACGGGCCGCGAAGCCACCATGCCGCACGTCATCCCCAAGGCGGATGTGGCGCGCAAGGTGGTGGTGGTCGGCGCCGGGCCGGGCGGGCTGGAAGCCGCCCGCGTCGCCGCCGAGCGCGGTCACAAGGTGGTGCTGTTCGAGAAGGAGCCGGTGGTCGGCGGCCAGATCAACATCGCGTCGAAGGCGACATGGCGCGAGGCGCTTTCCGGCATTCCGCGCTGGCTCCATGCGCAGGTGGTCAAGAAGGGCGTCGACATCCGCCTCGGCCGCGCCGCCACCGATTCCGACGTGCTGGCCGAAAACCCGGACGTTGTCATCATGGCCACCGGTGGCCTGCCCAGCCACGGCCACGCCAAGGGTCACGAGCACGCGGTGACGACGTGGGACGTACTGACCGGCAGGGTCGAACCGACCGGCTCGGTACTGCTCTATGACGAGATCGGCGGCCACAACGCTGCCTCCACCGCCGAGGTACTGGCGAAGAAGGGCTGCCTCGTCGAGATGGTGACGCACGACCTTCAGATCGCGCAAGAGGTCGGCACCACCAACAAGCCGGTGCATCTGCGCGAGCTCTACAAGCTCGGCGTGGTGATGACGCCGAACACCGAGCTGATCGAGATCTATCCTGAGGGCAACCGCCTGATCGCCGCCCTGCGCAACACCATGACCGACGCCGAGGAGGAGCGGGTGATCGACCGCGTCGTGGTCGATTACGGCACCGTGCCGGTGGGCGGCCTGTTCGAGGCGCTGCGCGGTTCTTCCGTCAATGACGGCGAGACCGACCTCGACGCGCTGGTCGTCGGCCGCCCGCAGCGCTGGACCGGCCAGCCCGGCTTCGCCCTCTACCGCGTCGGCGACGCCTGGACCGGCCGCAACATCCACGCCGCGATCTACGACTCGCTGCGGCTGTGCAAGGATCTGTGAGCTTCGAAGGCGCGCCCATGACCGACGCCGCGCTCAGCCTGTCCGTCGTCGTCCTCGCCCTCGCGCTCCTCGCCGCGGCGATGATGGTCCGGCGCGCGCGTCTGTGGCGCATCGGAAAGCCGGCCAAGGTCGACTGGATGGCCGGCCTCGCCGCCCTGCCCAGGCGCTATCTCGTCGACGTCCACCACGTCGTCGGCCGAGACCCCTATGCCGCGCGCATGCACGCGCTCGCCGCTGGCGGGCTGCTGGGCGGCTCGGCGTTCGCGGCCCTCGCGCTGATCCCGCCGCTCGGCGCGTCGCGCCTGTTCTGGGTCGCCATCACCCTCGCCTTCGCCGTGGCGCTCGCGGGTGGCTACATGGTCGGGCGGCGCCGCATCCCGGTGAAGCCCCCGCGGCTCTCAGGCGGGCGCTTCCAGCGCCTGCCCTTCTTCCTCGCCGGCTACTCGCTCGGCGCTTTCCTTGTCGCCCTCGATGCCGCGCTCGGCGGCGCGATCTGGCCGCTCGCCTGGCTCGGCCTGTGGCTGGCGGCGGCCGGCGGCTTCGGGCTCGTGCTCCAGATCGACCGCGGCCCAATGCGCCACGCCTTCGCCGGCGCCGCCCATCTTGTCGCCCATCCGCGTCCCGGCCGCTTCGAGGGCGAGCGTACCACCGCCCTGCTCCCGCTAGACCTCGACGCCCCCCGCCTCGGCGCGGCAACGCCGTCCGACTTCGCCTTCAACCGGCTGATCGGCTTCGACGCCTGCATCCAGTGCGGGCGCTGCGAGGTCGCCTGCCCGGCCTTCGCCGCCGGCCAGCCGCTCAACCCCAAGCGCCTCATCCAGGACCTCGCGGCGAGCCTCCAGCCGAACGCCACCAACGGGTCTTACGCCGGCAGTCCCTATCCGAACGCTCGGCCCGTCGCCGGCGTCGGCGGGCCGGAACTGCCCATCGTCGGCACCGGGGCGATGATCCACCCGGACACGCTGTGGTCCTGCACCACCTGCCGCGCCTGCGTCGAGGAATGCCCGATGATGATCGAGCATGTCGACGCGATCGTGGAGCTGCGCCGCTTCCAGACCCTGGAGCTCGGCGCCCTGCCCGCCAAGGCGGCGCCGCCGCTGATGGAGATGCGCTATGCCGACGAGCCGGGCGGGCGCCCGCTCAAGGCCCGCACCGATTTCGCCGCTGGGCTCACTCTGCCGCTGATCTCGGCCAAGGGGGGCGCCGAGGTGCTGCTCTGGCTCGGCGAGGGCGCCTATGAGCTGCGCTACGGCCGCACGCTGCGGGCCCTCGTCACGCTGCTGCACAGGGCCGGCGTCGACTTCGCCGTGCTGGGCGAGGAGGAGCGCGATTGCGGCGACCTCGCCCGAAGGCTCGGCGACGAGGCGACCTTCCAACGGCTCGCGGCCGAGAACATCGCGACGCTGGCGCGCTATTCCTTCAAGCACATCCTCACCGCCGACCCGCACGCGCTGCACGCGCTGCGCAACGAATACCGGGCCTTCGGCGGCGACTACGAGGTCGTCCACCACGCCGCCCTGCTCGACGAGTTGGTGGCGACCGGGCGGCTGCCCGTCGGCGCGCTGGCGGAGGTGCGGGTGACCTATCACGATCCCTGCTATCTCGGCCGCTACAATGGCGAGTTCGACGCCCCGCGCCGCCTGCTCGACCGGCTGGGCCTCGAGCGGCTGGAAATGGAGCGGTCCGGCAAGCGCTCCATGTGCTGCGGCGGGGGTGGTGGCGCGCCCGTGAGCGACATCGAGGGCGAGCGCCGCATCCCGGACCTACGCATGGGCCAGGCCGCCGCCACCGGCGCGGCCATCGTCGCGGTCGCCTGCCCGCAATGCTCGGCCATGCTGGAAGGTGTCACCGGCGAGCGGCCGCAGGTTGCCGACATTGCCGAGCTGGTGCTGATGGCAGCCGACGCAGTGACGACCTTGCAGCCGGTACCGGCCGCATGACCCGCCCCCGCAAGAACCCCCGCACTGAACGCGCCGCCCACCGCGTCGAAGGCGGCGCCCGGCCGCGCTTCGACCTCGCGGCGACAGCGAAGGAGACCGGCCGCCCGCGCCGCGATCCGCGCGGCGAGGAGCGCCTCGCGTTGGTGCCCGGCACCGCGCGGCGCCGACTCGACCGCACGCAACGCATTGCGGCCACTGCGATTTCTCAAGCTCCCGCGCCCTCGGCGGAGGCGGCGCCGACCGTCCGCATCATCGCCGAGCCGGCCTATCTCGTCGCCGTCGTGCCCGATGCGTCGGGCGGTCGGCTCACCCCGCACGACCGCCAGCTCCTTGGTGCAGCAAGGATTCTGGCGGATGCCGGCGGCGGCGCGGTGCTGGCGCTGGCCGAGGCCGACGACCTCGCATCGGCCGGCGCCGACCGCGTGTTGGCTCTGCCGGTCGCCGGCTATGACCCCGAGGCCAAGGCCTTGGCCGTGCAGGCTATTCTCGCCGGGCTCGACATCCGCCACGCGCTGTTCCCCGAGAGCCCGGACGGCGGCGACCTCGCCCGCCGCTTGGCGGCGATGACCGGCGAGGAGCTCTTCGCCGGTGCCGAGAGCCTCTCGCCCAAGGCCGTCACCCGCGCCGCGCAGGGCCGGAGGATCGAGCAGCGCCGCGCCCCGCCGCGCCTGATCAGCATCAAAGCCGACGCGGTGGCGGCCCATAGCGGCGCTCGGCACGAGGCACGGCCGGTCGAATTCGGCTTTCCGGCCATCGCGCTCGGCGCCATCCTCTCCGCCGACTTCATCCCCGCCGATCCGGCGAAGGTGTCGCTGGCGGAGGCCGAGTTCGTTGTCTCGGCCGGCAATGGCGTCAGCGATTTCAATGCCTTCCGCGCGCTGGTCGCGGCGCTGAACGCCACCCCCGGCGCCAGCCGCGTGGTGTGCGACGCCGGGCTGATGCCGCGCGCGGCGCAGGTCGGCGCCTCCGGCACGGTGCTGGAGGCCAACTGCTATTTCGCGCTCGGCATCGCCGGCGCGCCGCAGCATTTGCAGGGCGTCGCCCGCTGCGAGCATGTGGTGGCGGTCAATACCGACCTGCACGCCGCGATGATCGAGCGTGCCGGCCTCGCGGTGGTCGCCGACGCGCAGCAGGTGATGCCGGCGCTGCTGAAGCTGCTCGACAAGGAGGCCGGCGGATGAGGATCGCCGTACTGCTCTCCGCTGGCCGCCATGCCGTCTCCGGCCGCCCTGCGCCGGTGCCGGTCGAACTACAGGCGATCCGGCTCGCGCATGATCTCGGCGGCGAAGTCACCGGCCTGCATGCCGGGCCGGACGCCGCACCGCTGAAGGATACGCTCGGCCACGGCCTGCCGCGCCTCGTCCACCACCGCATCACCGTGGCCGACGATCCGCTGCCGAGCCTCGCTGCCGCGCTCATCGAAGGCGCCTTTGATCTCGTGCTCGCCGGGCGCACCGGTCAGGGCGGCGAGGACACCGGCCTGCTGCCCTACGCGCTCGCGCGCCAGCTCAGCCTGCCGCTTGTCCCCGACGCCGCCGCGCTGGCGGAAGGCCCGCAGTCGGGCACGCTGTCAGTCGAGCAGGCACTGCCGCGCGGCGCCCGCCGCCGCCTCGTCGTCCACGTGCCGGCGCTGGTCACCGTCCATCCGGCAGCGCCGGCAGCGCTGCCCTTCGCCTTCGCGGCGGCGCGGCGCGGCGCCGTCGAAGCCCGGCCCGGCCTCGTCGCGCCACGCGCACCGACGCAGATCGAGGAGCGTCCCTATCGCGCCCGGCCGAAGCTCATCGCCAAGGCGGCGGCCGGCGCCTCCGCTGCCGAGCGGCTGAAGGCGGCGACCGAGGCAGCGAGCGGCGGCGGCCGGCTGCTGGTCGATCCGCTGCCGGAAGAGGCCGCGCGCGAGATTTTGACGCATCTGCGAGACATCGGCGTGCTGCGCAGCCGCTGATTTTCGTCCTCCCGTGTCAGCCGACTGTCAGCGAGATCATGCAACGCCTGTCGGGACGCCCGGCGCGAGGCCGGGCCGTCATGCAGGCTACACCCAACGGCTTCATCCAGACTTGCCGGATACGGCGGTGCGGAGACGGCGAGAAACAGACGATGAACGAAGCCATCGGAGCGCCGGCGGCGGCGCCTTTGTCCGCCCGCTCGCCCGACATGTCGGCGCGTTGGCGCCTCGCCCTGCTCGTCGGCCTCGTGCTCGCCTGCCTGCTGCCGGGCCTGTTCTCCATTCCCATCGTCGACCGCGACGAAGCCCGCTTCGCCCAGGCCTCGCGGCAGATGGTGGAGAGCGGCGACTATGTCGTGCCGCGCCTCGGCGAGGCCACCCGCTTCAAGAAGCCGATCGGCATCTATTGGCTGCAGGTCGCCGCGGTGAAGCTCACCGGCCATGACGCGACGGCGCCGATCTGGGTGTTCCGCCTGCCCTCGCTGTTCGGCGCGCTGCTCGCGGTGCTGGTCACCTACGCCGTGGGACGGCGCATGTTCGGCGAGGAAGCGGGCTTCCTCGCCGCCGCGCTCATCGGCACCTCGCTGATCCTCGCCGTCGAGGCCAGGCTCGCCAAGACCGACGCGGTGCAACTCGCCGCCGCCGTGACCGGCCAATGGGTGCTGGCGCGCGCCTATCTTGCCCCCGCCGGCGAGCGGCTGAGCCGTGCCTGGGCGCTGCTGTTCTGGGGCGCCATGGCGGTCGGCATCCTCATTAAGGGGCCGATCGTGCCGATGCTGGCGGCGCTCACGGTCGCCACGCTCTGCCTGTGGGACCGCAAGGCGACCTGGCTGAGGCAGATGCGGCCGGCGCTGGGCGTGCCCTTCATGCTGGTGCTGGTGCTGCCCTGGCTAATCGCCATCATGGTGCACTCCGGCACCGACTTCTTTCGGGAATCGGTCGGCCACGACCTGCTCGCCAAGGTCGCTACCGGGCAGGAAACGCACGGGCTGCCCCCTGGCGCGCATTTCGCCGTCTTCTGGTTCGCCTTCTGGCCGGGCGCGGCGCTGGTCGCCGCTGCCGTACCATGGGTCTGGGCCAACCGCGCGGTGCCGGCGGTGCGCTTCTGCCTCGCCTGGCTGATCCCGTTCTGGATCGTCTTCGAGCTGATCGCCACCAAGCTGCCGCACTATACGTTGCCGGCCTATCCCGCGCTGGCGCTGCTCGCGGCAGCGGCGCTGACAGCGCCGCGCGAGAGGCCGGACGCGCTATGGAAGCGCGTGCTCGGCGCGCTCTCGGCCATCGGCGGGGCGGTCGGCGCAGTCGCCGGGCTCGTCGTTCTCTATCTCCTGGAACGGCACCTGCCGCCGCTCGTCCTCTCGCTTGCCATCCTCGTCGTCGTCATCGCCCTTTATGCCGCCCGGCAGGCGCTCCGGCTCGGCCTGGCGGCAGCGGTGCGCGTGCTGCTGGTTGAAGGCCTCGCGCTCTATGTCCTGCTCTTCGCCGTCGTCGCGCCGCGGGCGGACAGGCTGTGGATCGCCCCGCGCCTCGCCGCCGCGGTCAGCCACATCGACTGCGCCGCGCCGCAGATCATGGTGGCGGGCTTCAGCGAGCCCAGCGTGCTGTTCGTGCTCGGCAAGGACACGCGGCTCGGCGACGGGGTGACGGCGGCGGATTTCCTCAACCAGCCCGGCTGCCACGCGGTGATCATCGCCGATCACCAGCAGCAGCTCTTCGACAGTCGCAACAAGGTGCTGCGCCGCTCGCCCGTCCTGGTGACGACGACGGACGGCGTCAACAGCGCCAATTCGCGCCACCTCGACTTCAACATCTATGTCGCCGCGCCGGACGCGCCCTCCGCGGAAGGAACCCAGCCATGAGCCTCGTCAACACTGCGCTGTTCAACCTCAGCCTGCTCAATCCCTGGCTCGTGCTGGGCTTTCTTGGCCAGGGCCTGTTCACCGCGCGCTTCCTGGCGCAGTGGATCGTCAGCGAGCGAGCCGGGCGCAGCATCGTGCCCGCCATCTTCTGGCTGTTCTCCATAGGCGGCGGCCTCACCCTGCTGGTCTATGCCCTCTACCGCCAGGATCCGGTGTTCATCGTCGGCCAGGCCGCCGGCCTACTGATCTATGGCCGCAACGCCTACTTCATCCTGCGCGAGCGGACGGAGCAGCGCGCGGTCGATCAACTGCAGGCTGAGGTCGCCGAGCGCGCCAGCTAAGATGGCATTCGCCATATAGCCATTTCTTCGTCGGCGAATTTATTCGTCTGTTAATTCTTTCATATCGACGTCATCGACGCCTGATCTCATGCGCGCATTATAAGTATGCACGCATAAGATAGATCAGATGAAAATTTTAGACCCTTTTTATGTGAACTCTTGCAGGAAATTTGGCCATAGGCCAATTCTATCGCTTTCTGTAATGACGATTTTACTGTCACTATTCTTCTATATCTTTCCATCCGCCGACCGCGCCGTCACCGCCCTTTTCTACCAGCCCGGAGCCGGCTTTCCGGCCGCACGCATCGAGGCGCTGCGGGATTTCCGTAGTCTCGCGGCGAACTTCACCGTCATCCTGCCGCTGGTGCTCGTGGTCGCTCTCGGGCTGAAGCTGGTCTACCCGTCCAAGCCCTGCCTGTTCTCGCCGCGCATGTCGCTCTACTTCATCAGCCTGTTCCTGATCGGCCCGGCGCTGATCGTGAACGGCGTGCTGAAGAGCCTGTGGGGCCGACCGCGGCCGATCAATGTCGACGAGTTCGGCGGCATCTGGCCGTTCCAGCAGGCCTGGGTAATCGGCGAGCACGGGCTGCTCAACCGCTCCTTCACGTCCGGCGAGGCGGCAACGATTGCCTGCCTGCTCCCCCTCGCCCTGTTCGTGCCGCGCGAATGGCGCTGGCAGGTGGCCGCGCTCATCGGTGCGCTGGTCGTCGCGACCTCGCTCAACCGCATCGCCTTCGGCGCGCATTTCCTCTCCGACGTGGCGATCTCGGTCGGGCTGATGCTCACGCTCGCGGCGGCGCTGCACCGCCTGTTCTTCGTCGACCACGCCAAGCTGCTGTGCGATGCGGCGCTCGAGGCGCGGCTAACCGCCTACGGCCAGCGCTGGGCAGCAGACCGTGCAGCGTTCCGCCGCCGCAGCGGCGAGGTGCTGGCGGCCTTCGCCAGAGCCGTCGGCGCCTTTCTCGCCGCTCAGGGCGCGGCGGCGCGCATGGTCGCCGGCAGGATCGAGGCGTCGATCGGCGGCGAGGCGATGGTGAGAGCGCTCGTCGCGCCGCTGACGGCGCCGTTCTCCTCGCTCACCGGCGGGAGGACGGTCCGGCGCCTCAGCCAGACCACGCCGAACAGGTCGTAGATCCCGACCAGCGCCCGGCCGAGATTGGTGTATTTCGAGCGCCCCGCCAGCCGCGGCCGGTCGCCGACCGGCACATAGGCGACCTTGTGGCCATAGGTCAGGAACAGCGCCGGCAAATAGCGGTGCATGGTGGAGAAATAGGGCAGGTCGAGAAAGGCCGCGCGGCGAAACGCCTTGAGCCCGCACCCCGTGTCCGGGCAATCGTCAGCGAGCAGCGAGGCGCGCAGCCGGTTGGCGAAGAGCGAAGCCCAGCGCTTCGAGCCCGAGGCCTGCCGCTTCTGCCGCACGCCGCCGACCAGCGCCGGCTCGCCCCCTTCAGTCCCGAGTTCGCGCACCAGCGCCGCTATGTCAGCGGGGTCGTTCTGCCCGTCGCCGTCGAGCGTGACGATCACCGGGTGACGGGCCGCGCGCACGCCCGAGCGCAGCGCGGCGCTCTGCCCTGCCCGACGCTGATGGCGCAGATGGCGCACCCTTGTGCCGCCGAGCGCCCTCACTTCGGCACCGGTGCCGTCGCTGCTGCAATCGTCGACGACGATGATCTCGCCGAGCAGCGGCCCCGGCACGGTATCGAGAATTTCGCGGACGAGGCGCCCGATATTGCCGGCCTCGTTATAGGCAGGAACCACAACCGAAATGCGCATGGACCCATCCGAGCTCGCCGGTCCATCTGCCGCAACGCCCGTGACGCGCATGTGAACCCCGCCAAGCATGGCCCGCATGCCTGACAGCCACCTTGCATCTCCGGCGAATTGGTCGCTCTCTGCACGCTAACGTTGCGTCAGCTGCCAGTCCGGGGCGGCGTAATAGGGCGCATTGGAAGGGGCGAGCAGCGGCTTGCCGAGGATGTGGTCGGCCGCCTTCTCCGCCATCATGATGGTCGGGGCGTTGAGATTGGCGTTGGTGATCGAGGGCATGGCGGAGGAATCCACCACCCGCAGCCCCTCGACGCCGATGACGCGCATCTGCGGATCGAGCACCGCGTGCGGATCGCTCGGTGAGCCCATCCGGCAGGTGCAGGAGGGGTGGTACGCGCTCTCCGTCTTCTCTCGCACGAAGTCGTCGATCGCCTCGTCCGACGTGACGTCCGCGCCCGGCTGGATCTCCCGTCCGCGATAGGGGTCGAAGGCCTTCTGGGCGAAGATCTCGCGCGTGAGCCGCACGCAGGCGCGCATCTCCACCAGATCGTCGGGATGGGTGAGGTAGTTGAACTGGATGCGCGGCGGCTCCGCCGGGTCGGCAGACTTGAGCCGTACCCAGCCGCGGCTCTTCGAGCGCATCGGCCCGACATGGGCCTGGAAACCATGCTCGCTCGCCATCCCCTGCCCGTCATAGGTCACGGCCAAGGGGAGGAAATGGTACTGGATATCGGGCGAAGAGATCCCCGGCCGCGAGCGGATGAAGCCGCAGCTCTCGAAATGATTGGTCGCCCCCAGCCCCTCGCCGGTGAGCAGCCAGCGTGCGCCGATCATGCCGCGGGCGACGAGCCCCATCTTGGAATAGAGCGTGATCGGCTGGGTACAGGCGACCTGGAAGTAGAATTCGAGGTGGTCCTGCAGATTCTCGCCGACGCCCGGCCGGTGCGCGACGACGTCGATGCCGTGGGCCTGCAGTTCGTCGGCATTGCCGATGCCGGAGAGCTTGAGCAGCTGCGGCGAATTGATCGGCCCGCCGGAGAGGATCACCTCGCGTGCCGCGCGCACCTCGTGCTTCTCGCCGCCGCGCGACCAGGCGACGCCGACGGCGCGGCGCCCCTCGAACAGCACGCGCTCGACGCGGGCATGGGTCTCGACCTTCAGGTTCGCCCGCTTCATGGCCGGCTTCAGGTACGCGTTTGCCGCCGACCAGCGCACGCCGTCCTTCACCGTCATGTCCATCCGGCCGAAGCCCTCCTGCTGGAAGCCGTTGACATCGTCGGTGGCGGGATAGCCCGCTTGCTGCGCCGCTTCCACGAAGGCGTCGTAGAGCGGGTTCTCGAGCGTGCCGTAGCGGGTGGCGAGCGGCCCGTCGGCGCCGCGATATTCGTCGCCGCCTTCCCGCCGTCCCTCGGCTCGGCGGAAATAGGGCAGCACATCGGCATAGGACCAGCCCTGCGCGCCCTCCTCCTGCCAGCGGTCGAAATCCGCCGGCGCACCGCGCATGTAGACCATGCCGTTGATGGAGCTCGAGCCGCCGAGCACCTTGCCGCGCGGGCAGTGCAGCCGGCGCCCGCCAAGCCCCGGCTCTGGCTCGCTCTCGTACATCCAGTTGTAGCGCTTCATGTTCATCGGGATGGACAGCGCGCTCGGCATCTGGATGAACACCGAGCGGTCCGACCCGCCATATTCCAGCACGAGAACGCGGTTCTTCCCGTCCGCGCTTAGCCGGTCGGCTAGCACGCAGCCCGCCGATCCTGCGCCGATGATCACGTAGTCGAAGAGCTCCTGCGTGCCGTTGCGCATCAGTAGGGCGCCTCGACGCGGCCGAGATTGACGTAGACGCTTTTGAGCTGGGTGTAGTGCTCGATCGCCGCCTTGCCGTTCTCGCGGCCGAGGCCCGATTGCTTGACGCCGCCGAAGGGCAGCTCGATCGGCGTGATGTTGTAGTGGTTGATCCAGCAGGTGCCGGCCTGCAATTCGCCGATCACGCGGTGGCCGCGCGCGAGGTCCTTGGTGAACACGCCGGCGGCGAGGCCGAACTCGGTATCGTTGGCGCGCGCGATCACCTCGTCCTCGCCGGTGAAGGACAGCACCGCCATCACCGGGCCGAAGATCTCCTCGCGCACGATGCTCATGCCGTCGACGCAGCCGTCGAACACGGTCGGGGCGACGAAGCAGCCTTTGTCGAGCCCGCCCCCGGTCACCCGCTCACCGCCGGCGAGCACCTTCGCGCCCTCGGCCTTGCCCCTGGCGATGTAGGAGAGGACCTTGTCCATGTGCTCGGGCGAGATCAGAGCCCCGACCTGCGTCGCCGGGTCCAGCGGATCGCCCACGACCATCTTCTCCACGCGGGCGACGAGCTTTTCGAGGAACGCTTTCCGCACCTTCTCATGCACGAAGACGCGGGTGCCGTTCGAGCAGACCTCGCCGGCGGAATAGAAATTCGCCAGCAGCGCGCCGGAGACGGCGTCGTCAAGATCGGCATCGTCGAAGACGATCAGCGGCGATTTACCACCCAGCTCCAGCGTGACGTATTTCAGCGTGCCGGCGGCATCCGCCATCACCTTCTTGCCGGTGCCGACCTCTCCGGTGAGTGAGACCTTGGCGATGGCGGGATGGCGGGTGAGCAGGCGGCCGGTGTCGGCGAAGCCCTGCACCACGTTGAACACACCTTCGGGCAAGCCGGCCTCGGCGTAGATTTCGGCCAGCTTCAGCGCGGTGAGCGGGGTGAGCTCAGCCGGCTTGAAGATCATCGCATTGCCGCAGGCGAGCGCCGGCGCCGACTTCCAGCAGGCGATCTGCAACGGGTAGTTCCAGGCGCCGATGCCGGCGACGATGCCGAGCGGCTCGCGGCGCGTATAGCCGAAGGCGCTCGGGCCGAGGTCGACATGCTCGCCCGACAGCGAGGCGGCAAGGCCGGCATAGTATTCGATGCAGTCGGCGCCGGAGAGCACGTCGACGACGCTGGTCTCCTGGATCGGCTTGCCGGTGTCGAGCGTCTCCAGCCGCGCCAGTTCGTCATTGCGGGCGCGCAGCAGATCGGCGGCGCGCTTGAGGATGCGGCCGCGCTCGGCCCCGGTCATCCGCGCCCAGAGCTTCTGGCCCTTGCGAGCGGCCTCGACGGCGGCGTCAACCTCGGCCTCGCCGGCGATCTCGATCTCGGCCAGCACCTCGCCCGTCGCCGGATTGCGGGTCTCGAAGGTAGCTCCGCCGGTCGGGCGGTAGGCGCCGCCGATATGGTTGGCGTGGACGAGGGGGCGGCTGGTCATGGCAGGCGGTCCTTTTTCGGCAAGGGCCAGCGCGGCGGCGGCGATCTGGGCATCGACGAAGAGCGAGGCGGCGTGCCGGGCGCTGACCGAATCGGTCTCGCCGGCGGCGGAAAGGCTGGAGCGCAGCCACAGCCCGTCGATGACGGCGGCGATGGTGACGGCGATGCGCTGCACCTCGCCGGACGCGACCAGCCCGCGCAGATCGTGGCGCAGATTGGCGATCATGCGGGCTTGGTAGACCCGCTGCACCCGGCGCAGCCGCTCGGAATGCAGCACCTGCCCCCAGAAGGCGAGCCAGACGCTGGAGGTGCGCTGGTCGAACTCCTCCGGCGCCAGATTGGCGTCGATCAGCGCCTGCACGCGGGCACGGGGACTGGCCGCCGCACGCAGCCGCGCCGCGGTGGAGCGGTAGAGCCGCAACGACAGGAAGCGTAGCGTGGCTTCAAGCAGCCCGTCCTTGTCGCCGAAATAATGCGCCACGAGGCCGGGCGAGACGCCAGCGCGACGGGCGATCTGCGCGAGCGTCGAGGCGTTGAAGCCGATCTCGGCGAGGGAATCGATGGTGGCATCGATGAGCTGGCGGCGGCGCACCTCTTCCGGCTCACGCCGGCGGGTTTCTTCCTCGGCGGGGCTTCGGGAGGCGGGAAGCTGCGCCTGTGCATTTGCTCTCGCCACCGGCCCCTCCGCTCATCAGACACAATTATTGAATGATCATACAATACATCGGCGCAGACGGACCGGGAAGCCCCTTCCGGTTTCGAAGACCACACGTCGCAACGCTTCTGAGATGGTGTCGGTTTCCGGCAAACTGCCCGAAAACATTGCGAAACCCGGCCCCGCATGGACGAAAATTGCGCGTGACAAACGCGCGGATCATGTATTGAATACTTGTTCAAAAGAAGCCTCCAGAGGCCGCATCCGGCATCGGGTGCCATCCGCGCCACAAGTGCCGAGAGGGTCGCGTTCGTTCCGTGCGACCCCGTGATGGGTGCGTCCGGGCAGTGTCCAGCCGCTCGCCAAGTGCGGGCGGGGTGGCGCCGACTCCGACTTGTAGAATCCGGGCGCGCCGGGCTTGGCGTCGGGCCGCGCCGGTTCCATGATCCTGCCAGGATGCCAACGGGAACAGAAAAGATGCGCACCTTCCATTTTTTGGCTACTGCCGCCCTGGGGCTGGCGCTCGCCGCCGCGCCGATGCTGAATGACACGGCGCAGGCCGCCGAGCCCGCCGCCTGCAAGACGGTGCGGTTCGCCGATGTCGGCTGGACCGACATCACCGCCACCACGGCGCTGGCCTCCTCCATCCTGGAGGCGCTCGGCTACACCCCGAAGACGCAGGTCCTTTCGGTGCCGGTGACCTACAAGTCGATGCAGACCAAGGACATCGACGTCTTCCTCGGCAACTGGATGCCGACCATGGAAGCCGACCTGAAGCCTTATCGCGACGACAAGACGGTCGAGGTCCTCGGGGTGAACCTCGAAGGCGCCAAATACACGCTGGCGGTGCCGACCTATCTCTATGACGAGGGGCTGAAGTCCTTCGCCGACATCGCCAAGTTCAAGGACAAGCTCGGCGGCAAGATCTACGGCATCGAGCCGGGCAATGACGGCAACCGGCTGATCCTCGACATGATCAAGGACGACAAGTTCGGCCTGAAGGGCTTCGATCTCGTCGAATCCTCCGAGCAGGGCATGCTGGCGCAGGTCGAGCGCGCCTCCAAGCGCAAGGAAGCCATCGTCTTCCTCGGCTGGGAGCCACACCCGATGAACTCGAAGTACAAGATGAGCTACCTGACGGGCGGCGACGACGTGTTCGGCCCGAACTATGGCGGCGCGACCATCTACACCAACACCCGCGCCGGCTACACGACCGA
This sequence comes from Xanthobacteraceae bacterium, assembly GCA_029239875.1. Lineage (GTDB taxonomy): Bacteria > Pseudomonadota > Alphaproteobacteria > Rhizobiales > Xanthobacteraceae > Ancylobacter. The sequence goes on from JARBUD010000004.1 coordinate 50,045, forward strand.
GTGCCCGAATGTCGGCACCTTCATCAAGAACCTGAAGTTCTCGCTCGACACCGAGAACGTGGTGATGGGCTACATCCTGCTGGACGGCATGGATCCGGCCAAGGCCGCCGAGAAGTGGCTGAAGGCCAACCCGACCGTCTGGGAGCCCTGGCTCGCCGGCGTCACCACCATCGACGGCAAGCCGGCCGTACCGGCCGTCAAGGCGGCGCTGAAGCTCTGAACCGGCGTGCCCCTGACTCGTCACGAGCCAGGGGGCGCTCCTGCCGAACATCCTTCGAGGCTCGCTACGCTCGCACCTCAGGATGAGGTCGCTGCGGGGCAACCCTTCATCCCGAGGTGCCGCCGCAGGCGGCCTCGAAGGATGGTGAAGCCGAAAGCCCTCTCGGCAATCGCGGGAGGTTCATGTCATCGCCGCCGGGGAGCGTCGCATGTATGACTGGCTGACCGAGCACAAGATTCCCCTCGGCATCTGGCTGCGGGATTTCGTCGACCTGCTGACCACGCACGGACAGAGCTTCTTCGACTTCGTGTCGCTGGTGCTCGGCGGGCTGATCGGCGGCTTCACCGCGGCCCTGCTTTGGGTGCCACCCCTGCTGCTGATCGCTCTCTTCGCGCTCGGTGCCTGGTGGATGCACCGCTCAATCGGGCTCGTCGTGTTCATCGTCGGCGCGCTGCTTCTGGTCACCAATCTCGGCTACTGGAACGCGACGATGGAGACGCTCTCCCTCGTCATCTGCGCCACGCTGGTGTGCGTCATCGTCGGCGTGCCCATCGGCATCGCCGCCGCGCACCGGCCCTGGCTCTACACCGGGATCCGGCCGATCCTCGATTTGATGCAGACCATCCCGACCTTCGTGTACCTGATCCCGACGCTGGTGCTGTTCGGCCTCGGCGCGGTGCCGGGGCTGATCTCCACCGTGATCTTCGCCATCCCCGCGCCGATCCGGCTCACCCATCTCGGCATCTCCTCGGTGCCGCCAGCGCTCTACGAGGCGGGCAAGGCCTTCGGCGCCACCAAGACCCAGCTGCTGTTCAAGGTCGAGCTACCCTACGCGCTGCCGACCATCATGGCCGGCATCACCCAGTGCATCATGCTCAGCCTGTCCATGGTGGTCATCGCCGCGCTGGTCGGCGCCGACGGGCTCGGCAAGCCAGTGGTGCGGGCGCTGAACTCGGTCAACATCGCCATGGGCTTCGAGGCCGGGCTCGCCATCGTCGTGCTCGCCATCGTGCTCGACCGCGTCTGCAAGCGGCCCGAGCGCCGTCCGAAGAAGGGTTAGGCCATGCCCGCCGTCGAGTTCCGCAACATCGACATCGTGTTCGGTGCCGACCAGAAGGGCGCCCTGAGGCTGATCGACGAGGGGCGCTCGCGCGAGGAGATCCTCAAGGCCACCGGCTCCGTGCTCGGCGCCGCCGGGGTGAGCCTCGCCATCGAGCGCGGCGAGATCTGCGTGCTGATGGGCCTGTCCGGTTCAGGCAAATCGACCATTCTGCGCGCCATCAACCGGCTCAACGAGGTTGCGCGCGGCGAGGTGATGGTCGAGCACAAGGGCCGCGCCATCGACGTCGCCCGCGCCGACGAAGACACGCTGCGCGACATCCGCATGCACACCGTCTCCATGGTGTTCCAGCAGTTCGGCCTGCTGCCCTGGCGCACGGTGCGCGACAATGTCGGCTTCGGGCTGGAGCTGCGCGGCATGGGCGCGGCCGAGCGCAACCGCATCGTCGACGAGAAACTCGCCATGGTCGGCCTGACCAACTGGGCCGACAAGTACACCAACGAGCTCTCCGGCGGCATGCAGCAGCGCGTGGGCCTTGCCCGCGCCTTCGCCACCGATGCCGACATCCTCTTGATGGACGAGCCGTTCTCGGCGCTCGACCCGCTCATCCGCGACAAGCTGCAGGACGAGCTGCTCGACCTGCAGCGACGCATCCACAAGACCATCGTCTTCGTCAGCCACGACCTCGACGAGGCGCTCAAGCTCGGCAACAAGATCGCCATCATGGAGGGCGGGCGCATCGTGCAGGCGGGCACGGCGGAGGACATCCTGCTGCGCCCCGCCAACGCCTATGTCGCCGAGTTCGTAAAGCACATGAACCCACTCAACGTGCTGCGCGGCACGGCGGTGATGCGCCCGGCCGAGAGCCTCACGCGCGAGGGCGACGCACTGGTGCTCGACAAGAACGGGCGGGTGAAGGTGAAGGTCGACACGGAGGGCCGCCCCGTCGGCATCGACCTCGACGGCCGCACCGGCCTGCTCGCCAAGGCCGACGGCGAGGCCGGCGCGATCGACGACAAGCTCGCCCACGATGCCGACTGCATCGTCGCGCCGGTCGACCTGCGGCTGAAGGCGGCGATCGAGCTCAAACGCCACACCGACCTGCCGATCCTGCTGGTCGACAATCTCGGCCGGCTGGCCGGCTTGTGCGACGACGACGAGATCTATCGCGGCCTGCTGCGGCGGCTGGATGGCTGAAGCCGGCCCGCGCGCTACGCCCAGAACGCGGCGATCTTCGGCGCCTCGACCTTCGCCCGCTCGTAGCCGGCATACAGCGCCGGGCTGATTTGCTTCGGGTCGAGCAGGTTAACGCCGGGCGGCGTGCCAGCGATGATGAGCATCGCCTTGGTGCCGACCGCCTCGAGCGCGGCGATCTCCTTGTGGATGTCGTGGGGAATGCCGCTCAGCAGCGAGCCCTCATAGCCATTGGTCAGGGTGATGATGAGTGCACGCTTGGAACCGGCGACGACATCGGTGTGAGCCCAGCTCTTCGAGATGCCGCCATCCATGCCGAAGCGCTGCCCGAGCAGGGTGGGGCCGATCAATCCCGGCAGGGAGGAACTGGCAGCACAGGCATGTGCCAGGGGAATGTTGTTCCGGCGCGCCACCGACTGATGCACGACCAGCCGCTCGCCCGTGTAGCAATCATTGGAGGTGGTGAACATCTTTGGCGTCGGCCACTCGGTCCGGCTGTCGCCGGTGAGCAGCCATGCCAGACGCTCGACACCGTCGCCGTTCAGGTGATTGTCAGCGGCAAGCGCGGCATGGCCGATGGCCCGGATCGTCTCCGGATCGCCGTCCTTCACCGCAAAATTGATTTCCTGCGCGCGCTTCTGGCTCGCATTCGGCGCAGCTACCGGGGCGAGCTTGGCAAACAGCTCCGGGAAGCGGCCGAGAAAGTCGAATTCCGAGCGCAGCTGCAGGAAGCGGCCGGAAAGCAGCGACGACCCGGCATAGGATCCCGCCGACGTGCCGACCACCATGTCGGCGATCGTCGGGTCGAAGCCCAGCTCCAGCAGCCCGTGGAAGAACCCACAATACCAGGCGACATAATATTCGCCGCCGCCGCCCAGCACGAGCGTGCGGTCGAGACCGGCAGCGAGGTCCGAAACCGTCGGCGTGTCCGGCACGGGACGCGCCAGTCCGTCGCCGTCGAACAGCCGGTCGGAGACGGAGCCGCCATCTCGGCCAGCGGCGTACCCGGAACGCCCTGCTCGGCGGCCTGCGCCAGCATACCCGCGGGCAGCACGGACGCCGCCGCCACAGTCGCGGCGAGTTGCATAAGGCCCCGGCGGGAAGGCATGGCGTTCCTCGTCTGCGGCACCGTCAGGCGCCCGAAATCGCGCGCGCGATCAGGCAGCCGCCTGCCCCACCGCCTCGACCACGTCGTTCACAACCGCCTCGACCAGATCGCGGTCGTCGCCCTCGGCCATCACGCGGATCACCGGCTCGGTGCCGGAAGGGCGGATGAGCAGGCGGCCATGGCTGTTGAGCTTCAGCTCGGCGGCGGCGATCGCCTTGATCACCCCGTCATCCTCCAGCGGCCGGCCGTTCTTGTAGCGCACATTCTTCAGGATCTGCGGCAGCGCGTCGAAGCGGTGGCAGACCTCGGAGACCGGGCGCTGGCGCCGCTGCACCACGGCGAGCACCTGCAGCGCGGCGACGAGGCCGTCGCCGGTGGTGGAATAGTCGGACAGGATGATGTGGCCGGATTGCTCGCCGCCGACATTGAAACCATTGGCGCGCATGTGCTCGAGCACGTAGCGGTCGCCGACCGGCGTGCGCTCCAGCGTCAGCCCGACGCCGTTCAGATGCCGCTCCAGCGCCAGGTTGGACATGACGGTAGCGACGATGCCGTCGCGCGCCAGCCGCCCGTCCTCCTTGAAGCTCTCAGCGACCACCGCCATGAGCTGGTCGCCGTCGACCAGCCGGCCCTTCTCGTCGACGATCAGCACGCGGTCGGCGTCGCCGTCGAGGGCGATGCCAATATCAGCGCGCACCTCGCGCACCTTGGCCATCAGCGCGTCGGGTGCGGTCGAGCCGACCTCGTGGTTGATGTTGAAGCCATCCGGCTTGTCACCGATGGTGATGACCTCGCAGCCGAGCTCCCACAGCGCTTCCGGCGCAACGCGGTAGGCCGCGCCGTTGGCGCAGTCCACCACCACGCGCAGCCCGTCGAAGGACTGGGTGCGCGGCAAGGTGCGCTTGGCATATTCGATGTAGCGCGCATGCACGCTCTCGATGCGCTTCGCACGTCCCATCCGCACCGGCGCTGCCAGCTTCGTGGACATGTCGCCGGCGATCAGCTCCTCGATCCGCGCCTCCAGCTCGTCGGAGAGCTTGTAGCCGTCGGGGCCGAACAGCTTGATGCCGTTGTCGTCATAGGGGTTGTGCGAGGCGGAGATCATCACGCCGATGTCGGCGCGCATGGAATGGGTGAGCATGGCGACGGCCGGCGTCGGCACGGGCCCAAGCAGCAGCACGTCCATGCCGACCGAGGTGAAGCCGGCGACCAGCGCATTCTCGATCATGTAGCCGGACAGGCGGGTGTCCTTGCCGATGACGACGCGATGGCGATAGTCGCCGCGCTGGAAGACGAGGCCCGCGGCCATGCCGACGCGCAAGGCCAGCTCGGGCGTGATGGTGCCGTTGGCGCGCCCGCGGATGCCGTCGGTGCCGAAGAGTTTCCGTCCCATGATCTCTCTGCCTTCAAGCCGCTGCCGGCCGGACCCGCGCCGCGCATGAGCGGCGGCGATCACCGTCGGACCTGTGCCTATCTAGCACCCAGCCTGCACGTCAAGGTTTCACAAAGTGTAAGCGTTCTTTTCGCGGGCACAAAAGCCGATCGAGGCTGCGGGACAAAGGCCCGGAAAGCAGAAGGGGGATCCGCCATCGCGGATCCCCCTTCGAAATTGTCCATCGGCTTCGAGCCCGCCTCACGCCTGGGGCTGCGGCTCCATGCCGGCGTCGGGCCGCGGCGGACGGTTCTTGCCCGCCGTCGGCACGACCGAGCCGCGCGTATGGGCGGGCTCGATGGTGGTGTCGCGCACCGGCGGGTGGCCATCGAGCAGGTTGACGATCTCGTCACCCGACAGCGTCTCGTATTCAAGCAGGCCGCGGGCCAGCGTCTCCAGCTGGTCCTTGTGCTCGGTGAGGATGCGCGTCGCCTCGGCATAGCCCTCGTCGACGAGGCGGCGAACCTCCGCATCGATCGTCTGGGCGGTCGCCTCGGAGACGTTCTGCTGGCGCTGCATCGACATGCCGAGGAACACCTCGTCATTGTTCTCGCCATAGGCAACCTGGCCCAGCTTGTCCGAGAAGCCCCAGCGCGTGACCATCATGCGGGCAAGACGGGTCGCCTGCTCGATGTCGGACGCCGCGCCCGAGGTGACCTTGTCATGGCCGAAGATCAGCTCTTCCGCCACGCGCCCGCCCATCATGATGGCAAGGCGCGAGGTCATCTGCTCGTAGCTCATGGAGAGCTTGTCGCGCTCGGGCAGCTGCATGACCATGCCCAACGCGCGGCCGCGCGGGATGATGGTCGCCTTGTGCACCGGGTCGGTCGCCGGGACGTTGAGCGCGACGATGGCATGGCCGCCCTCGTGATAGGCGGTCAGCATCTTCTCGTCCTCGGTCATGACGAGCGAGCGGCGTTCCGCGCCCATCATCACCTTGTCCTTGGCGTCCTCGAAGTCGCTCATGGTGACCATGCGCTTGTTGCGGCGCGCGGCCATGAGGGCGGCTTCGTTGCAGAGGTTGGCGAGGTCGGCGCCGGAGAAGCCGGGCGTGCCGCGGGCGATCACCTTGAGGTTCACGTCCGGCGCGACCGGGATCTTGCGGGCATGGACCTTCAGGATCTGCTCGCGGCCGACGACGTCCGGGTTCGGCACGATGACCTGGCGGTCGAAGCGGCCGGGACGCAGCAGCGCCGGGTCGAGCACGTCCGGGCGGTTGGTCGCTGCGATGAGGATGATGCCCTCATTCGCCTCGAAGCCGTCCATCTCGACGAGCAGCTGGTTCAGCGTCTGCTCGCGCTCGTCATTGCCACCGCCGAGGCCGGCGCCGCGATGGCGGCCGACGGCGTCGATCTCGTCGATGAAGATGATGCACGGCGCGTTCTTCTTCGCCTGCTCGAACATGTCGCGCACGCGGCTGGCGCCGACGCCGACGAACATCTCGACGAAGTCCGAACCGGAGATGGTGAAGAACGGCACGTTGGCTTCACCGGCGATGGCGCGGGCGAGCAGCGTCTTGCCGGTACCGGGCGGGCCGACCAGCAGCACGCCGCGCGGGATACGGCCGCCGAGGCGCTGGAACTTCTGCGGGTCACGCAAGAACTCGACGATCTCGGTGAGGTCGCTCTTGGCTTCGTCGATGCCGGCGACGTCCTCGAAGGTGACGCGCCCATGCGCCTCGGTGAGCAGCTTGGCGCGGCTCTTGCCGAAGCCCATCGCCTTGCCCGCGCCGCCCTGCATCTGGCGGGAGAGGAAGATCCACACGCCGATCAGCGCGATGAAGGGCAGCCAGGAAATCAGCAGGCTGACGAACCAGGGAACGTTGTCCTGCAGCGGCTTGGCGGTGATCGACACGCCCTTGCCGTAGAGGCGCTGCACCAGCGACGGGTCGTTGGGCGAATAGGTCTGGAAGGCGCGCCCGTCGGTGAAGGAGCCGGTGATCTCCGGACCCTGGATGACGACGTCGCGCACGCGGCCCTGGTCGACCTCGTTGAGCAGCTGCGAGAAGCTGATGTCGTTCGTCGCCTGACGCTGCGCCGGATTCTGGAACAGCGAGAAAAGCGCCAGAAGCAGCAGGACGATGATCACCCAAAGGGCGAAATTCCGAATATTGGCGTTCATCACGTTCCTTTCGGCGCCGGCGACATTGCCGACGCGCGCGGGTTCCGCCGGCGCCGGCGGTCCTCCCTTGTCGCTTGGTAATTTAGGTCTCGCATTGATCCTTGCCAAGATGGCCCGGACAAGGCCGTCCGCCCCATACGTGCAAATTGACGTCAGCGCGCGCCGCCGGACGACCTCCGCGCCGGCGCCGCGGACACCGTCACCCCCGCCTTGTTCACCCGGACCAGCGCTCCGGCCAGGGTGCGGGCACCGTGGCCCTCGGGATGGAGCGCGGCGATCCAGCCATGGAGCGCCTCCAGCTTGCCGAGTTCGACCGGGCTGTCGGCGACGGCTTCGACGGCCCGGCCGAGCAGGCGCAGGCCGATCTCGGCCGGCAGTTCGACGAAGCCTGCGCGCGCGAAGCGGATCGGGCCTTCCGCCGGCCAGAGCCAGGCGCCGGCGGCATCGGTCGCCGCCTCCAGCGCGGCCTCGGCGCGGGCCATGCGGGCCGCGAGGCGCGCCAGCGCCGCCGCGTCGAGCCCCTCCTCGACCAGCGCCGGCAGCAGCGCGCGCAGCCGCGCCCGGGCGAAGCGCGGATCGCGGTTGGACGGGTCTTCGGCAAAGCTGATCCCGGCGCGGTGGCATTGCTCGATCAGCGCGGTCTTGGGCAGGCCGAGCAGCGGCCGCAGGAGCTCGACGTCCTCCAGCGCGCGCTCCGCCGGGATGCCGGCGAGACCGCCTACCCCGGAGCCGCGGATCAGCCGGAACAGCACCGTCTCGGCCTGGTCGTCGAGCGTGTGGGCGGTAGCGATGGCGCCGGCACCGATGGCGCGAGCATGGGCGAGCAGCGCCTCGTAGCGGGCATGGCGCGCCGCCTCCTGCAGCCGCGCCCTGGGCAGCGGCGAGGAGAGCCCGAGAACGGCATGCGGCAGGCCGAGACGCGCCGCCGCTTCACTGACCGCCTCGGCCTCGGCGCGGGCCTCCGGGCGCAGGCCGTGGTCGACGATGGCGACGGCAAGCTCCGGGTCGGCGTCCCGCCCCTCGCGCCAACGCTGCGCCAGCAGCATCAGCGCCGTCGAATCCGGCCCGCCGGAGACGGCGAGCAGGATTCGGGCGTGGCGAAGGAAGGGGGCGAACAGCGTGTCGAGGCCGGCCTTGCTCAGGCCGGGGGCATCGTCGGGTGCCGCCTCAGCAGCCGGCACGCTTCTGCTCCTGCGCCACCCCTTGTTTGATGGTGGCGGAAGCGCGCGGATACTTGTTGTTGACGGCGTTCAGCGTGGCGCAGGCGGCGTCCTTCTCGCCGATGGCGGCGAGCGACTGGCCGAGCCGCAGCAGCGCGTCGGGCGCCTTCACGGCGTTGGGGTAGTCGGTCGAGACCTTGAGGAAATTCTGCGCCGCCTCCTTGTAGGTCTTGCGCTGAAACTGGGTCTCCCCGAGCCAGTAATAGGCGTCCGGCGCGGCACGGTCGTTCGGGTAAAGCTTGATGAACTGCTCGAAGCTCGTCGCCGACTGCGCGTAGTCCTGCCGCAGCATGTAGCCATAGGCGAGGTCGTAGAGATCCTTCGGGCTGTTGGACGGCGGCGAGGGATTGCCGCCCGCCGCGGCCGCACCCGAGAGGGCGCCGAGGTCCATCGGCGCACCGGCCTGTCCGCCGACCGGGCCGGAAGGCGCGGTGGTGCCGAGCGGGCGCGGGACGCCAGGCGCAGCGGCCTGCGCCGACGGGTCGAAGGCATCGGAGCGCCGTCCGGGCGCTGCCTCCGCAGCGGCCGGCGCCGGACCGGTGGCGGCAGGGCGCGGGGCCGCGCCGGCAGTGGCGCCGCCGACGCGGAAGTCCATCTCGCCCTGCATTGCACGGAGCTGCTGCTCAAGCTGCTGGTTGCGGTACTGCAGCTGCTCGATCTGCCCGGTCATCTGGCGCAGCTGGTTCTCCAGCCGGTCGATCCGGGTGCTGATGCCGCCGGGGTCCTCCACCGCCGCATCCCCGCCGGCAGCGCCACCCTGGTTGCCCTGTCGGACTTGGCCCGGTGGCTTGAACAGGTTGCCGAAGAAATTGTTGTCCGCCTGGGCCCAAGCCGGCTCGAAGGGAACGAGCGGGACAGCCAGGGCGGCGGCGAGGACGACGACGGCAGGACGGAGCACGCGAAGGTTCATGGCCACGACAGGACTGATGGGGGCTCTGGGGCGGCGGCACCGGCCGCCTCGTGTCATTTGAGCATACGAAGCCGATCGCGTCCAAAGTGTGACCCAACGTCAGAGCCGCCGGTCACAAAAGGCGATGCCCGGCCCACGAGCGGGGACCGGGCATCGGACGTCCGGAAAGGCGCGCGATCAGGAGCCGGTGGCGTTCAGCACGGTGACGGCGCGGCGGTTCTGCGACCAGCAGGAGATGTCGTTGCAGACCGCGACCGGACGCTCCTTGCCGTAGGAGATGGTGCGCATGCGGCTCGCCGAGACGCCGCGCTGGACCAGATAGTCGCGCACGCTCTGGGCGCGGCGGGCGCCGAGCGCGATGTTGTATTCGCGGGTGCCGCGCTCGTCGGCATGGCCTTCGATGGTGAAGGTGTACTTGCCGTAGTGGTTGAGCCACTGCGCCTGCTTGTCGAGTGTCGCCTGCGCCTGCGGCGTCAGGTTGGTCTGGTCGCTCTCGAAGAAGACGCGGTCGCCGACCGAGACGACGAATTCCTGCGGGCTGCCGGGAGGCGCCGAGCCGAGCGCCTGGCCGGCGCCGTCCATCGGATTCCTGGCGCAGGCCGCAGCCAGCAAGGCGAAGCCGACGATGAAGGCAGCGCGCGCGCCGCCCAGTTGCCGCAACATACGGATCATTCCGCTAACTCCTGATTCCCCGATCGGGCGCGCCCGATCCAGCGTGATTGGGTAATGAATGTTCCGTCATGCTTTACGGAACCTTGATCGATTGCGTCGATTTGGCGACCGCCGCCTAAACCGTCTCTTATGGTTAACCGTTCCCTAGCGCCGACCGCTCAAGAGCGCAGCGGCGACCAGGCCGGATCCGAGGCGTAGCTCGGGGTCGGCACGCGCTGCTCGTTGTAGCCGGTGACGTCGACCGTATAGAGCTGCGGCCCGCCATTCCCGCCGAGGTCGCGGAAGAACATGATCACGCGGCCATTCGGCGCGAAGGTCGGCCCCTCATTGTGATAGCCCTCGGTGAGGATGCGCTCGCCCTGCCCGTCCGGCCGCATCAGGCCGATGGCGAAGCGCCCCTGCGCCTGCTTGGTGAAGGCGATGACGTCGCCGCGCGGCGACCAGACGGGGGTCGAATAGCGCCCCTCGCCAAAGGAGATGCGGTGCTGGTTCGAGCCGTCCGGGTTCATCACATAGATCTGCGAGCCGCCGCCGCGGTCGCTCTCGAAGCAAATCTGCGAGCCGTCCGGCGAGTAGCACGGCGCCGTGTCGATGGCCGGCGTGTCGGTGAGCCGGGTCGTCGCCTTGGAGCGCAGGTCCATGACGAAGATGTTGGAATCGGCGCCCTGTTGCAGGCTGAGGATCACCCGCTGGCCGTCCGGCGCGAAGCGCGGCGAGAAGCTCATGTTGGGGAAGTTGCCGACCACCTCGCGCTGGCCGTTCTCGATGTTGAGCAGATAGACGCGGGGCTCGCCGCGGCCATAGCTCATATAGGTGATCTCCTGGCTGGTCGGCGAGAAGCGCGGGGTCAGCACGAGGTCGTCGCCGCGCGTGAGATAGGTCACGTTGGCGCCGTCCTGATCCATGATGGCGAGGCGCTTGACGCGCTTCTCCTTCGAGCCGCTCTCGTCGACGAAGACGATACGGGTGTCGAAATAGCCCTTCTCGCCGGTCAGCCGCTCATAGATGGCGTCGGCGATGATATGGGCGACGCGGCGCCAGTTCTCCGGCTGGGTGAAGTATTGCTGGCCGATCAGTTGCTGGCCGGCGAACACGTCCCATAGGCGGAACTCGGCCTTCACGCGCCCGTCGGGCTGGCGGGTGATGCGGCCGGTCACCAGCGCCTGGGCGTTGATCACGCGCCAGTCCTGGAAGCGCGGCGAGGCGTCCGGGTTGGAGATCTTCTCGACGAAGGCGGCCGGGTCGATCGGCGCGAACAGGCCGGAGCGTCGCAGGTCGGCGGAGATGATCTGCGTCACGCCCTTGCCAGCCTCGACGTCCTGCGGGCTGCCGCCGCCGACGAAGTCGGTGATGGCGATGGGCAGCGGCTGCACCGTGCCCTGGGTGACGTCGAGCTTGAGCACCGCCTTTGCCGGGCCGGCGACGAGCCCGGCGCCTGCGAGAGCGCCGGCTCCGGTGATGAGGCCGCGGCGGCCGATGAGGGGACCGGCGAAAGCGTTACGGAAACGATGCGTCATGACCAATGTCTCGATGAGCAAATCAGTTGGGTGGTTCAGCCGCGCACCATCTCACGCGGGTCGAACGTCACCTCGATGTCCTTCCAGGCTTCGTATTTCTCGGGCCGGAGCATGTCGAAGGGCTGGCCGCGGAAGATCGCGCGGATCGCGCTGTCGCGCGCCGTCATAAAGAACGGGCTGGTGCCCGAGGTCACCACCATGGGCGGGCCGTTGAGCGTACCGTCAACATTGAGGCGGATGCGCACGGTGACGATCAGCTCTTCCGGATTGGCCGCGCCCGCCGGCGGGTTCCACAGCTGCATCAACCGCGCGCGCAGCGCGTCGATCTCGGTCTGCGACAGCGTCGCCGAACTGCCGACCCGCGCGCCGAGCGAGGGGGTGTTGTTGATCGTGTCGCCGATCGAGGCCTGACGGGTCGCCGTGCGCTTGTCGAGCAGCGCGGCGATCTCGTTCGGCTTGAACTCGCGGTCCTTCGGCGGCTGCTGCACCACCTTCGGCGGAATGTCCTTCGGCTTCTTCGGCGGCGCGGGGGCGGGCTTCGCCTGCGCCTGCTGCTCGGGCTTGGGCTGGTCCTGCTTAGGCTCCGGCGGCTTGGCGGCGAGCGATTCGGCCGGCTTGGGCGGCGCCGGCTCGGGCTTGGCCTGCGCCTGCGCGGCCGCCGGCTTGGGCTCGGGCGGCTTGTTCTCGGCCGGCGGGGGCGGCGGCGGCGCGGACTGCTCGTTGGCCGCCTTCACCTCGGGCTTCTTGTCGTCGACCTTGGCGTCGATCTGCTCCGGCGGCTTAGGGGTGTCGCCGGTCTTCTCGACGATGGGCTTGGGAGCCTCTTTCTTCGGGGCGTCCTTCTTACCGGCCATCATCTTCGTCATCTCCGCGTCGGAGACGATGTCGATCGGCATGGACTCCGGCATCGGCTCGAAGGGCGCGGCCGAGGAGAAGGAGACCAGCATGAAGCCGAGGAGACCGGCGTGAAGGGCGGCCGAAGAGACGAGACCCGCGCGCATGTCGCTCAGCCCCCCTGCTCGACTTCGGAAACGAGGGCGACGCGCTTGAAGCCGGCGCCGGACAGGCGGCCCATCACCTTCATGACGGCGCCGTAGTCGACGGCCTTGTCGCCGCGCACGAAGATGCGCTCGTCATAACCGGCCTTGGCGATGGCCTGCAGCTTCGGCACCAGTTCCTCGACCGGAATCTCGCTGTCCTGCAGGTACACTTGCCCCTGGCCGTTGATCGAGATGACCAGCGGCTCGTGGTCCTGCGAAACAGCCTGGGCCTGCGTCTGCGGCAGGTCGAGCGGCACGCCGACGGTGAGCATCGGTGCGGCGACCATGAAGATGATGAGCAGCACGAGCATCACGTCGACCATCGGCGTGACGTTGATCTCGGACATGACGGCGCCGCCGCCGCGACGGCGTGAGCGCCGCGACGTCCAACCGCCTCCGCTGCCTCCTGCGGACATCCCCATTCGTCAGCCCCGTTCGTCGATCTGGCGGGACAGGATGGCCGAGAACTCGTCGGCGAAGCCTTCGAGCCGAGCCGCCTGCCGGTTCACCTGCGACACGAACTTGTTATAGAAAATCGTCGCCGGAATGGCGGCGATGAGGCCGATTGCCGTCGCGAAAAGGGCTTCCGCGATGCCCGGCGCCACCACCGCGAGGCTCGTGTTCTTCGAGGCGGCAATCGACTGGAACGAGGTCATGATGCCCCACACCGTGCCGAACAGGCCGATGAAGGGGCCGGCCGAGCCGACGGTCGCCAGCACCAGCAGCCGGCTCTCCAGCCGCTCCACCTCGCGGGCGATGGTGACGTCCATCACCTTGTCGAGGCGCTGCGTGAGGCCGGCGAGCGAGCGGGCCCCGCCCTCATAGGAGCGCTTCCACTCGCGCATGGCGGCTACGAAGATCGCGGCCATGGCGTGGTTGGGGCGCGTGGACAGCGAGCGGTACAGCTCTTCGAGGCTCTGGCCGGACCAGAACGTGCTCTCGAACCGGTCCATCTGCCGCTTCATGCGCTGGAACAGGATGGTCTTGTCGATGATGATCGCCCACACCCAGATCGATGCCAGCACGAGGCCGAGCATGACGAACTTCACCACCAGATGGGCCTGCAGGAACAGGCCGATCAGCGACAGGTCGGCGGTTCCGCCGATGGCGCCGGTCGACGCCGACATGCCGGGAGGCGCGGGCACGGCGGACGGCGCCTCGACCTGCGGCGTGGGCGCCGCCTGGGAGGGCGCAGCCTGGGGCGCGGGCGACGTCTGGGCATGGGCGAACGACGCTGAGGCCGCGAGGAACAGTACCGCCGCGAATAGGAGCTTCTTCAGCGTCATTAGGTAATCCTGCCAGTCACAATGGGTCGCAGTGCTACCGCGCATCAGCCGCCGTTGGCAGCGAATGCCCTGCACAGCTGCTGTGGGGACGCATCGGCCATCAACAGACCGATCCTGTCCAAACTTGGGCGATCGGCGCTGGACCGCGCCCGCAGCCGTCAAACACAACACCCGATTAGGGTTAATACCCAGTTAGCGTTGCCGCATCGCAACAGCATGACGATAGGTGGCAGGACGTCTCACGCGCCGGCCGGCGGCGCTTCGTTGAGCGCGGCGCTCATCGCCTTGCGCAGCGCGTCCGGAATCCGCCGCGCCCGCCCCTGAGCGACGAAGGCGACCTTGACCTTGCCCTCGACGAGCAGGTCGTCGCCGCGCTTGACCTTCTGCGACAGGGTGATGGAGGCGCCGGCGACTTCGACGGGCGAGGTGTGGACCTCCAGCACGTCGTCGATGCGCGCCGGCTTGACGAACTGCAGCTCCATCGAGCGCACCACGAAGGCGAAGCCCGGCGCCTCGGCCAGCGCCTCGCCGAACAGTTCGCCCTGCACCACGCCGATCAGGCGCAGATGGTCGGAGCGGGCGCGTTCCATGAACTTCAGGTAGTTGGCGTGATAGACGATGCCCGAGAAGTCGGTGTCCTCGTAATAGACCCGCACGGGCAGCACATGGCCGCCCGGCACCAGCCTTCCGGCGAGGTGCAGGAAGGGATCGGACTTCAGGACATCGGGGGAGAGCGGATCGGGGCGGTCGTTCATGGCGCCCGTCATAGACGAGAGCGCGGCGCAAAAAAAGAACCGCGCCCCTCTCTCGAAGGGCGCGGCCCGGAAACCTATGGAAGGCTCAGTTCTGCGGGTCGGGGCGGGTGTCCGCCGAACCCTCCGGCGCAGGCGCCGGGCGGTTGCGGCGCTCGGCCATGAACTGGTCGAACTCGGCCTTGTCCTTGGCCTGACGCAGGCGGTCGAGGAAGCCCCTGAATTCCTTCTGCTCGTCCTCGAGGCGACGCAGCGTCTCCTCGCGATACTCGTCAAAGGCGCGGTTGCCGCTCGGCGCGAAACCACGGCCGAAGCGACCGCCGAAGTTGCGGAAGGCTTCCGCGCCTTCCTCCTGCCAGCGGCCGAAGCCGCGACGCGAGCCACAGAACATCCGTCCACTCCCTATCGAAAAGGCCAGGATCGCCAGACCCAGCGGCCACCAGGCCATGAAGCCGAGGACCGTGAGCGCGATCCAGGCCGGCTTGCCGTAACTGTCGAGCTTTTGCGCGAGCTCCATAGGCATCCGCTCCTGGGTCAGCCGCGCGGCCACCTGACCACACGGGTTAATGTTAATCACATTTACATAGGTAAGGACG
Organism: Xanthobacteraceae bacterium; assembly: GCA_029239875.1. Taxonomy (GTDB): domain Bacteria; phylum Pseudomonadota; class Alphaproteobacteria; order Rhizobiales; family Xanthobacteraceae; genus Ancylobacter. Next base: position 65,173 of record JARBUD010000004.1, read on the forward strand.
GGGCGCCGGCTTGTCAAGAAGCGTCGGTCGAAATCGGAAAAGGCGCTCAGTTTGTCGGCGCGCCCAAGCCTCTCAGATAGACGAGGAATGCGGCCTCAAGGAGGTCGTCCGGCGTCATGGGCAGCTTGCGGCGGGAGCCGTCGGCGCGGCCGAACAGCGAGGCGACCCCATGCGCCAGCGCCCAGGTGTGCAGCGCCACCATCAAAGCCGGCGGGCGCCCCGCGGCCGGCATGGTGGCGACCAGCACTTCCGCCGCGTCGCGCAGCACGCCGAAGGCGCGCTGGCCGGCCTGGTCGAGCGCGGGATGCGCCTCTATCGGCAGGCCGGATTCGAACATAGCGACATATTCGGCCGAATGCAGGCGGGCGAAGTCGAGATAGGCGCGACCCATGCGCTCGAAGGCTTCCGCCGGCGCCGGTTTGCCATCGTTCCAGCCGGCCTGCAGCACCTTGGTGAACTGCTCGAAGCCTTCCGCCGCCACCGCCGCGATGAGTTCGTCGCGGTCGCGGAAATGCCGGTAGGGCGCGGCCGGACTGACCCCGGCACGGCGCGCCGCCTCGGCGAAGGTGGCGCCGGCGGTGCCCTTCTCGGCGATCAGGTCGAGCGCCGCCTTCATCAGGGCTTCCCGCAGGTTGCCGTGATGATAGCCGCGGGATTCGCCGTTGCGGGACCAACTCATGTGAAGGGGACTTACATCAGGTGGAGGCCGGCGTCGATGGCCGCTACTTCTCGCCCTGGTCGAACAGCGGCATCTGGTTGGTGCTGGAAGGCACGGCGAGGCCGAGATGCTTGAAGGCATGGGCGGTCAGCATGCGCCCGCGCGGCGTGCGCTGGAGGAAACCCTGCTGCACCAGATAGGGCTCGATGATCTCCTCGATCGCGTCGCGCGGCTCGGAGAGCGCGGCGGCGATGGTCTCCACCCCCACCGGCCCGCCGCCATAGTTCATGGCGATCACCGAAAGATAGCGCCGGTCCATCTGGTCGAGCCCGGCGCCGTCGACTTCGAGATGACCGAGGGCATGGTCGGCCGCCGCCCGGTCGATGACGTCCTTGCCGGCGACGAGGGCGAAGTCGCGTACCCGACGCAGCAGCCGCCCAGCGATGCGCGGCGTGCCGCGTGCCCGGCGGGCGATCTCGCGCGCGCCGTCCTTCGCAATGGGGATGCCCAGCACCCGCGCGCCGCGGGTGACCACCAGTTCCAGCTCATCGACGGTGTAGAAGTTCAGCCGGATCGGGATGCCGAAGCGGTCGCGCAGCGGCGTGGTGAGCAGGCCCGAGCGCGTGGTGGCACCCACGAGCGTGAATTTGGAAAGCTGGATCTTCACCGAGCGCGCCGCCGGCCCCTCGCCGATGATGAGGTCGAGTTCGTAATCCTCCATCGCAGGATAAAGGATCTCCTCCACCGCCGGGTTGAGCCGGTGGATCTCGTCGATGAAGAGCACGTCGCGCTCTTCGAGATTGGTCAGCAGCGCCGCGAGGTCACCGGCCTTGGCGATCACCGGGCCGGAGGTGGCGCGGAAGCCGACGCCGAGCTCGCGGGCCACGATCTGGGCCAGGGTGGTCTTGCCGAGCCCCGGCGGGCCGACGAACAGCACATGGTCGAGCGCCTCGCCCCGCGTCTTCGCTGCCCGGATGAAGACGTCGAGATTGGCGCGCGCCTGCTCCTGCCCGACGAATTCGGCGAGCGTCTGCGGCCGCAGCGAGGCCTCCGCGAGGTCCTCCTCGCGCTTGTCCGGGGTGACGAGGCGCTTGGTGTTCATCGCGCCGCTCCCTCGTCACGCGCGGGGAAGATTCCCCCCGCGATCAGCACGCTGGTGACGAGGGCGATCGCCGCCGCGATGATCGGGGCGAGCAACATGGCGCGCTGCTGGAACAGGGTGCGATACTCATGGAAGTCGAAGGACACGGCGATGACGCCGAGCGGCAACAGCGCCACGATCACCACGGCCGCGATCACGAACAGTCGCGAGCGCGCCGTGAAGGACAGGGCGAACGCGCAGATGCCGGCCGCCAGGCCGCCCGGCACCACCGCGATCGCGGCATAGCCGGCCGAGGTCGCGCTGTGCAGCAGCCGCTCGGCCGTGAGGACGGCAAGGATCGCCCCGCCATAGGCGAAGATCATCGCCGGGATGCGCGCCTGCCACGTCCAGCGGCGGCTCTCGGTGCCGCCACCGCGACGTGCCCGCGCGGTGGTGAAGCGCAGCATCATCGCGCGAGTTCCTTGAGCCCGAGGCGGATGAGCCAGGCGGTGTCCGCCCCCTCCCCGGCCTCGCGCAGAGCGGCAGCCACGGCGGCGCTCGCCTGGATCTGCGCATAGCCGAGATTGACCAGCGCCGAGACCGCGTCCGCCACCGGTGCGGGCGCATGGCGTTCTTCGATCTGCGCGGCGAGGCCGGCCACCGCCGGATCGACGTCGGCGAAGCCCGGTGCCTTGTCCTTGAGCTCGGCGACGATGCGGGCGGCGACCTTCGGGCCGACGCCATTGGCGCGTGCCACCATCGCCCGGTCGCCCAGCGCCACCGCATTGGCGAGCTCGGAAGGCGAAAGCACGGAGAGCACGGACAGCGCCACCTTGGCGCCGACGCCCTGCACGTTCTGTAGCAGAGTGAACCACGCCTTCTCCGCCGGACTGGCGAAGCCGTAGAGGCGGATCATGTCCTCGCGCACGAAGGTCTCGATGAACAGCGTCGCCGCCTCGCCGGGCGACGGCAGCTGCTGCAGGGTGCGCGCGGAGCAGTGCACGAGATAGCCGACGCCCTGCACGTCGAGGATCACATGGTCCTCGACGTAGCTGTCGACGATGCCCTTCAGCTTGCCGATCATCGCGCCGCCACCTTGAGCGTCACCTTCTCCGCGAATCTGGCCTTCACCTGCGCCATGCCACGATGCTGGGCGTGGGTGACCGCGACGGCAAGCGCATCGGCGGCGTCGTCGGTGGTGAAGTCCGCCTTGGGCATCAGCACCTTGATCATCATGCGTATCTGCGCCTTGTCGGCACGGCCGGCGCCGACCACGGTCTTCTTCACCAGGAGGGCGGCATATTCGGCGACCGGAACGCCGGCCAGCGCCGGGGTGAGCATCACCACGCCGCGCGCCTGGCCGAGCTTCAGCGTCGAGGCCGGGTTCATGTTGACGAAGGTCTCCTCCACCGCCGCCTCATCCGGCGCGTGGGCGCTGATCACGCGGACCAGCTCGGTGTGGAGAAAGGCGAGGCGCGCGGCGAGATCGTCGTCCTCGGGCGGCATGACCGTGCCGCAGGCGATGAAGGAAAGCTTCGTTCCGACGGCCTCGATCACCCCCCAGCCGGTGCGGCGGAGGCCGGGATCAAGCCCGACGATGCGAATCGGAGACGGCTCCATGGGTACAGTGCGTACCCGAACAAAGGACGAACGCCTAGGCCACACCGCCCCGATCCGCCCTGACATCGGGGCGGAGGGCGAACATGGTTAACGGGTGATGAAGAGGGTGGCTGTCCCACAAAGCCCCTCATCCTGAGGTGCGAGCGCAGCGAGCCTCGAAGGATGCTCGCCTCGCGCGCCCGGACGAGCATCCTTCGAGGCCCGGCCCATGGCGGGGCACCTCAGGATGAGGTTCATCGAGAGGTGCCGGCCGATGGCGGAAACGCAGCCTCAGCCCTTCCACTCGCTGTCGAGGTCGGCCATGGCGAAGGACGGGTAGCGCTCGCCGGCGGCCGCGCCCTTCGGCACCGCGCGCTCGATGGCGGCGAGATCGTCCGCCGTCAGCTTCACCTGCGCCGCGCCGAGCGCCTCGGTGAGCCGGTCGCGGCGGCGGGCACCGACCAGCGGGACGAGGTCGATGCCGTGTTCCTGCCCCTGCGCGGCCACCCAGGCGATGGCGGTCTGCGCCACCGAGATGCCGCGCGCACTCGCCACCTGCCGCAGCGCCTCGACGAGGACGAGGTTGGCCTCGACATTCTCACCCTGGAAGCGCGGGCTCATGGCGCGGAAGTCGCCCTGCATCTGCGTGCCGTTGAAATGGCCGCTGATCAGCCCGCGCGAGAGCACGCCATAGGCGGTCACGCCGATGCCGAGCTCGCGCAGCACGGGGAATATCTCGTCCTCCGGCCCGCGCGAGATCAGCGAATATTCGATCTGCAGGTCGCTGATCGGGTGCACGGCGGCGGCGCGGCGGATGGTGTCGGGCCCCACTTCCGAGAGGCCGATGTGCCGGACATAGCCGGCCTTCACCATCTCCGCGAGTGTGCCGATCACCCCCTCGACATCCGTGCCGGCCGGCAGCCGCGAGGGGCGGTAGATGTCGACGTAGTCGACGCGCAGCTTCTGCAGCGACTGGGCGAGCGCATTTCGGATCGATTCGGGGCGAAGATCATAGCCACCCCAGCCGCCGGCCGGGTCGCGCAGCGCACCGAACTTGACGCTGAGTTGGTAGGCCTCGCGCGGCACGTCGCGGAGCGCGTCGCCGATCAGGATCTCGTTGTGCCCCATGCCATAGAAGTCGCCGGTGTCGATCAGCGTCATGCCGGCCTCGAGCGCGGCATGCAGCGTGGCGAGGCTCTCCTCGCGGTCGGACGGGCCGTACATGCCCGACATGCCCATGGCACCGAGGCCGAAGGCGGAGGTCTCGAGGCCGGTGGCGCCGAGGCGGGTGCGCGAAAGCGTGGTCATGGCGGTTCTCCATTGCGCTGGCGCCGGAGCATGGCCGGCGGGATGAAGCGAGATATGGCGCGAAACCCCCTGTTCGATAATATGGCCATGTCTGAATGAACCGTTCGGAATTCCGTACAATGGCCGTGCCCGACCTTTCACTGCTCGATTTCTTCGTCGCCGTGGCCCGCCACCGCAGCTTTCGCCACGCGGCGAAGGAGCGTGGCGTCTCCGCCTCCACCCTGAGCGAAGCGCTGCGCCGGCTGGAGGAGCAACTCGGCGTCCGGCTGATGAACCGCACCACGCGCAGCGTAACGCTGACCGAGGCGGGCCGCCGCCTGTTCGACCGGCTGGTGCCGGCGCTCTCGGAGGTCGGCGAGGCGCTCGACGAGGTCAACCATTTCCGCGACACACCGATGGGCACGCTGCGCCTCAACGTGCCGACGCCCGTAGCGCGAGGGGCGCTGGCGTCGTTACTGCCGGATTTCCTCGCCGCCTATCCGGAGCTGACGGTGGAAGTGCACATAGACGAGCGTTTCGTCGACGTGGTCGAGGGCGGCTTCGACGCCGGGGCGCGCTATGGCGAGAGCCTGGCGCAGGACATGATCGCCATTCCGCTCGGCCCGCCCCAGCGCTACGGCGTCTATGCCTCGCCTGCCTATCTCGCCCGCCACGGCACGCCGCGCGTGCCCGAGGACCTCCTGGACCATCGCTGCATCCGCCACCGCTTCACCAGCGGCGCCGTGCTGCCCTGGGAGTTCGAGAAGGACGGACGGATGCTGCGGATCGAGCCCGGAGGACCGCTCATCAGCAACAGCATGGACGTGGAACTGCGCGCCGCCGCTGACGGCATCGGCGTCGCGATGAACTTCGCCGACTTCGCCACTCCGGCGGTGGAGAGCGGCGCCCTCGTTTCGCTGCTGGAGGACTGGCTGCCGCCCTTCGAGGGACCATTCCTCTATTATCCCAGCCGGCGCCACATGCCGGCGGCGCTCCGCGCCTTCGTCGACTTCGTGCGGGCGCGCAACGCTAGCGCCGGCCGCTGAAGGCGCCGCTCGCCAGCGTCACGCCGATGCCGGTCGCCACCACGCCGATGATCGCCGCCAGATCGGGATGCTCGCCCAGCGCCGGCACGGCGATGATGGCGGCGAGGGCCGGCACCAGCCCAGTGAAGGCGGCAGCGCGTGTGGAACCGAGCTTTTCGATGGCGATGCCGAAGGCGACCAGCGCCACCACGCCCGACAGCAGGCCCTGCATGAAAAGCTGGAACAGCACCTCGCGCACGTAGCCCTGCTGCAGCGCGTCGATCACGCCCGGCAGGCCGAAGGGGGTGAGGATCGCGATCGACCACACGCCGGTGAGCCCGACGATCTCGGTCGGCTTCATGCCGGTACGGCGGAAGGCGAGCGTATAGCCGGACCACATCAGCGCGCCGGTGAGCAGCAGCACATGGCCGCGCCAGGCGCCGTCCTCATGCGCCAGCACGCCGCGCCCACCCAGCGTGAGCACGCCCAGCGCAATGCAGATGAACCCGAGAGCCCGCATCCGGCCCAGCCGCTCGCGGAAGACGAAGACCGAGATCAGCGCCACGATCAGCGGCATGGTACCCGGCAGCAGCGGGCCGACATCGGCCGCCGGCACGAAGCGCATTGCGTTGGCGACGACGAGGAAGAAGATGCCGCCGGCACCCATGAAGCAGAGCACGAAGGGGCCTAGCCCGCGCTTCGGCCACAGCCCGACGCGCCACCAGGCCGGCGCCAGTATCACCGCCGGTACCACGAAGCGCAGCCAGCCCACCGTCTCCGGCGGCAGATGGCCGTGCACCGCGTGGCGGGTGGAGACGATCCACGCGCCCCAGATCGACACGGCGAGCAGGGCGCAGCCTATGCCAATCGTGCGGTCGCGGAACGAGGGGTCCAGCGCGGCGCCGGCCGCGGCGGGGTGGATCGACTTTTCCATCGGAGACCTAAGCGCCGCAGGCGCGCTCGAACGAGATGGCCGCGAAGCGGCATTTGAGGACTGATTTTGCGGGATGGTTTCTTTGCGCGCAAATGAGTTTTGGCGATGATTGCTTCAACACAAACGATGAAAGCCACGACCGTTGACGCCGGGCGCGCGACCGGTTCTATCTCTCACCCACGCGCCGCTGCGACGTGCGCCCTGCCCCGGTTTTTTCCTCTCATGCCCTTCGATTCCGCCCTCATCTGGGCTCTGCTCACCGCGCTGGTCGCCGGTGCCACACGTGGCTTCTCCGGCTTCGGCGGAGCGCTGATCTTCATCCCGCTGGTCAGCGCGGCCTTCGGACCGAAGGTGGCGGCACCGGCGCTGCTGGTCATCGACACCGTGCTGACGCTGCCCTTCCTCATCCCGGCGCTGCGGGCCTGCATCTGGCGGCAGGTGGCGCCGTTGGCGGTGGGCGCCGTCGTCGCCGTGCCGGCGGGCGTGTGGGTGCTGGAACATGTCGACGTGCTGACGCTGCGCTGGACGCTCGCGCTGCTCAGCGTCGCGATGCTGGCGCTGCTGGTGTCGGGCTGGAAGCATTCCGGCCGGCACAACCTGCCGACCACGCTCGGGGTAGGCGCCGTGGCCGGCGTGCTCGGCGGCGCAGCGCAGATGGCCGGCCCGCCGGTGGTCGCCTACTGGCTCGGCAGCGACCAGCCCTCGGCGCTGGTACGAGCGAACCTGTTCGGCTTCTTCGCCCTGGCGACGCTGGCGAGCGGCACCGCCTATGCCGCACACGGGCTGATGACGCTCGAGGTCGGCCGGCTGGTGTTGCTGCTTGGCCCGGCCTACGGCATCGGGCTCTATGCCGGGGCGAAGGCCTTCCGCGGTGCCTCCGACCGGCATTTCCGCATCGCCGCCTACTGGATCATCGCCCTGGCGGCACTGCTCAGCCTGCCGGTCCTCGACGCGCTGCTGGGGCGGTGAGGCCGTCCCCAAAGTCGTCGTCCCGGACGGCCGCAAGGCCGATCCGGGATCGCATGACATCGGAGAGCGATCCCGGCTCTACGCTTCGCTTCGGCCGGGATGACAATTGTCAGGAAGGATGACCGCTCAGTCGCTCATCTTGGCGACGAAGGCGTCGGACAGCTCGAAATTGGCATAGACGTTCTGCACGTCGTCATTGTCGTTCAGCGTGTCGACGAGGCGGATCAGCTTCTCGGCCACTTCGTCGTCCACCGCGACCGTGTTCTGCGGCCGCCAGACGAGGCCGGACTTGCGCGGCTCGCCGAACTTGGCTTCGAGCGCGCGGGCGACCTCGTGCAGGTTCTCGATCGAGCACACCACCTCGTGGCCGTCCTCGGAGGAGGACACGTCGTCGGCGCCGGCCTCGATGGCCGCCTCCATCATCGCGTCTTCCGAGGCCTTGCCGGCATCGAACTCGACCACGCCGACCCGGTCGAACATGAAGGACACCGCGCCCGTCTCCGCCAGCGAGCCGCCGGACTTGGTGAAGTAGGAGCGCACTTCCGAGGCGGTGCGGTTGCGGTTGTCGGTCAGCGCCTCGACGATGACGGCGACGCCGCCGGGGCCATAGCCCTCATAGCGGATCTCGTCATAGTTCTCCGCGTCGCCGCCCTGCGCCTTCTTGATGGCGCGGTCGATGTTGTCCTTCGGCATGTTCTCGGCGCGGGCGGCGAGAATGGCGGCGCGCAGGCGCGGGTTCATGTTCGGGTCGGGCATGCCGAGCTTGGCGGAGACGGTGATCTCACGCGCCAGCTTGGAGAACAGCTTGGAGCGCACCGCGTCCTGCTTGCCCTTGCGGTGCATGATGTTCTTGAACTGCGAATGCCCGGCCATGGCCGCCTCCACGTCGCGCCGGCGGGAAGCCGCCGGGATATCCCGAATGACTGTCGATAAAGGGTGCCGGCTTATAGGCGAGAGCGTGGCCGCGCGTAAAGCCGGGCCCCTACCAGAAGCCGGGTTGCACATCCTCCAGCACGCCGCCGAGGCGCACCGGGGCGATACGCACCGCATGGCCCGTCGCATCGGTCTCCACCGCGAGGCCCGACAGCGTGCCCTCGCCCGTCGCCGGCTCGAAGCGCCCCGAGCCGATGCGTCGGGTGAAGCGGCGCAGCGGCTCCTCCTTGTCCATGCCGATCACGCCCTCATAGGAGCCGCACATGCCGACATCGGTCAGATAGGCAGTGCCGCCGGGGAGGATACGGTGGTCGGCGGTCGGCACATGGGTATGGGTGCCGACGACGAGGCTCGCGCGCCCGTCGCACCAATGGCCGAAGGCCTGCTTCTCGCTGGTGGTCTCGGCGTGGAAGTCGACGATCACCGCATCCGCCACCATGCCGAGCGGGGCGGCATCGAGCTCACGGTCGATGGCGGCGAAGGGATCGTCCAGCGGGTCCATGAAGATGCGGCCCATCATGTTGACGACCAGCACCTGCGCCCCGTTCCTCGCTTCGATCAGCGCTGCGCCGCGGCCCGGTGTGCCGACGGGATAGTTAGCCGGGCGGATGAGGCGCGGGGCGCGCTCGATGAACACCAGCGCCTCGCGCTGGTCGAAGGAATGGTTGCCGAGAGTGACCGCGTCGGCGCCGGCCTCTAGGAATTCCTCGTAGATCGCCTCAGTGATGCCGAAGCCGCCGGCTGCGTTCTCGCCGTTCACCACCACGAAATCGAGCGCCCAGGCCTCGCGCAGGCGCGGCAGGTGCTGCAGCACGACCTGCCGCCCGACGCGGCCGACCACGTCGCCGAGAAAAAGAAGACGCACCTCTAGAGCCCTTTCCGATCAGGCAAAATTGCCTGATCGATAAGAAAGTGCTCTCGATTCAACAAGCGGGAGCATGTTCTTATCGCAAAAATCATACAACTTTTGCGGAACATGCTCACTCCTCCGCCGGGCAGACGATGCCCGCATCCGTCGCGATGGCATCGAGCCGCTCATCATGCGGCTCCACCGGGACGGCGGGAAGCTCCTGCACGGCGAAGGCGTAGCCGATGGCCTCGATCCGCTTGGCGGAGCGCAGCAGGGCAAGGGTGCGGTCGTAGAAGCCGGCGCCGTAGCCGAGCCGGTTGCCGCGCGCGTCGAAGCCGGCGAGCGGCACCACCAGCACGTCCGGCGAGACCGCCGGGGCCGTTTCCGGCGGTGCAGGGATCTTGAAGCGGCCCGGCCCGCGCGAGGCCACCAGTTCCTCGCCGGGCTCCCACAAGCGGAAAATCAAAGGCTTACCCGGCTCCAGCACCACCGGCAGCGCAATGTCGGCGCCGGCGGCGCGCAGAAGGCGCACCAGCGGATGGGTCGGAATCTCATGGCCGAAGGAAGCGAAGACGGAGACCATCTCGCCCTGCACGTCGCCAAGCCATTCCAGAGCATGGGCGGCAGCCGCCTCGGCGGCGGTCTCGCGCGCCTCGGGGTTCAGCGCCGCACGCCGGGCGAGGGCCTCGGACCGGAGGCTGGCCTTGTCGAGATGCGTGTCGGGACAATGGGGCATGACGGAAATGAGTGCGGAGCCACAATGGCCGTTGGAGGATCGATCCCGGGAACCTACAACGTAGGTGGGCGCCGTGTGTCCAAGCCCAGGGGCAAGGTCAGGGACAGCTCCCTTTGAGATCGATAAGGCCCCGGGGAATATGTTCTCCTGACGAACCTCGCAGCCCCGCATGACAAATCTAGGACGCCGCGGGCCGGATTGCCAGAGGGGGCCGGGAGGCCGCGAACAGCTTTCCGCGAGCGCGTGTTTCATTCGTCATCCCGGCCGAAGGCGAAGCCGCAGAGCCGGGATCGCTCTCCGGTGTTTGCGCGATCCCGGATCGGTCCGGCGGACCGTCCGGGATGACGAGGAGGTGGGAGTGGCCTCTCACCCCACCTTCAGCATGATCTTGCCGATATGGGCACTGGTCTCCATGCGGGCATGCGCCTCGCTCGCCTTCTCCAGCGGGAAGGTCTGGTCGAGCACCGGCTTCACCTTGCCGGCCTCGATCAGCGGCCAGACCTTCTCCTTCAGCGAGGCGGCGATGACCGCCTTCTCGGCCTTGGGGCGCGAGCGCAACGTCGAACCCATATGCGAGAGCCGCTTCAGCATCAGCCGCATATAGTCGATCTGCACTTTGGAGCCTTCCATGAAGGCGATCTGCACGATGCGCCCCTGCGGCGCCGCGGCCTCATAGTTGCGGGCGATGTAGGAGCCGCCGACCATGTCGAGGATGACGTTCACCCCCTTGGCCGTCTTCTCCTTGATGACGGCGACGAAGTCCTCGCTCTTGTAGTCGATGGCGACATCCGCCCCGAGCTTACGGCACACCTCGCACTTCTCGGCGCTGCCGGCAGTGGTGAACACCGTCGCCCCGAACGCCTTGGCGAGCTGGATCGCCGTTGTACCGATCCCCGAGGTGCCGCCATGCACGAGGAAGCTCTCGCCCGCCTTCAGCCCGGCGAGGTCGAACACGTTGGTCCAGACGGTGAAGAAAGTCTCCGGCAGCACCGCCGCCTCGACCATGGAGAGCCCGGCCGGCACGGGCAGCGCCGCGCCCTCGTCGGCAAGGCAATATTCGGCATAGCCCCCGCCCGAGATCAGCGCACACACCTTGTCACCAACCCGCCATTTGGTGACACCCGTGCCGAGCGCCACCACCTCGCCGGCAATCTCGAGGCCGGGAATATCGGAGGCGCCGGGCGGCGGCGGATAGAGGCCCTTGCGCTGCATCACGTCCGGCCGGTTGACGCCGGCGGCGGCCACCTTGACCAGGATCTCACCGGCCCCCGGCTGCGGCACCGGGCGCTGCTCGGGAACCAGGGCTTCCGGGCCGCCGGGGGTCGGCAGGCCGATGGCGGTCATGGTGGCGGGCAGCTCGGTCACGTAGGTCCTCATCGGCTTGGAAAGGCTTGCCGTTTCGTAGGTGAAGCCGCCGCGACTGGCAACCGGTGGGCTCGGGCACTAAACTCCAGGGAGTGTAGCAGGAGCCGAGTAGGAGTGACGCCATGGCGATCGACGACGACCTCTTCCCCTCCGCACCGGTCAGGAAGCCGGGCACACACGAGGTCGGCACCGACCTCTCGCTCCTGTCCGAGACCGAGATCGAGGAGCGCATCGCCCAGCTCGCCACCGAGGTCGAGCGGCTGAAGGCGGCGCTGGAGAAGAAGCGCGCCTCGCGCGCCGCGGCGGAGAATTTCTTCAAGCGATAAAGGGCGGGCATCGCCCCAGGCTGTCATCCCGGACGGCCGCAGGCCGATCCGGGATCGCGCAAACATCGGAGAGCGATCCAGGCGCTCCGCTTCGCTTCGGCCGGGATGACGGCAAAGCCAGAACCCCACCGCGCCGCTTAACCCCGCATTAAGCTTTCCGATCTATTACTGGGGACGGTCCAGTTTTGGCCGCGAGTGGCTTCTGTCCACTCTGTTTGACGCATCCCTGTCTATGACTCATCGAGCCGCCTTACGGGCGGCTCTTTTTTCATCCCCATAATCCCCCGTCACAATCGGCCCGTCGGGCTGGACAGCGCCGGCGCGGCGCGCGACAGGCATCCATGCGCATGGAGCGCAGGAGGCTCGGTTCGGGATCATGGGCAGTTCGCGGAAGCAGATGGACGAGGACGGCGTCGCCGATACGGTCAGCCTCGCCGCGCGCCGGCTCGCCTCGCCCGCCTTCACCAACCTGTTCCGGCAGGGCATGGCGCTGATCGACGAGACCGCCGCCTATCTCGACGGCGAGGGCCGCACGGCAAGCCACGGCCTGTCCCGCGGCGTGCTCGCCGCCTACGCCCAGCAGAGCCTGCAGCTCTCCACCCGGCTGATGCAGCTCGCCTCCTGGCTGCTGCTGCGCCGCGCGGTGCTGGAAGGAGACATGTCGGAGGAGAGCGCGCTGCGCGAGAGCGCCAGGATCGACCTCGATGGCCCCCGCCGCGACCTGGACCAAGAGGCAGAGCTGCCGGCCCAACTAGCCGCGCTGGTGCGCCGCAGCCACGAGCTGCAGCGGCAGATCGCCAAGCTCGACGCCGCGCTGCGGGCGCCGGTAGACGCCGCAGGGCTGCGGCCGAATGACGTCGCCGGGCAAATCGGCAAGCTGCGCAGCGCCTTCGAGCGCCACTGAAAACCGCCTAGCTGCGCAAACGAAAACCCTCGCGCCGGCTGCTGCCGACGCGAGGGTTCGCAATCCCCCAAGCCGCGAAATGCGTCCTTAAGACCTTGTCAGGCCTTGAGGAAACCCGCGAACTTCTTCTGGAACTTGGACACGCGGCCAGCGCGGTCGAGCAGCTGCTGCGAACCGCCGGTCCAGGCCGGGTGCGACGTCGAATCGATGTCGAGCTGGAGGACGTCGCCCTCCTTGCCCCAGGTCGTCCGGGTCGTGTACTCGGTGCCGTCCGTCATCACCACCTTGACGAAGTGGTAGTCGGGATGGATGTCGCTCTTCATGGGTAGCATCCTCGCCGCCGCATGGCAGGTCCCTCGCGGGAACCACGCGGCGATCTACAAAACGATCCTGCCGGAAATCCGAGCGGCTCTATAACCGAGACATGACTGTGACACAAGCCGCCGACACCACACCGACCGCAACGACCTCGCGCCGTCCCCGCCTCTCGCCGCTGATGGCGCTGTGGCCGCACATACGCCGCTATCGCGGCCGCGCCGGCGCGGCGCTCATCGCGCTGGTCGTCGCCGCCATCGCCACGCTGGTGGTGCCGATCGCCGTGCGGCGGATGATCGATTTCGGTTTCGACGAGAGCCATGCCGGCTTCATCGACCGCTATTTCGGGGTGATGATCGGCGTGGTGGCGGTGCTCGCCATCGCCTCCGCCGCGCGCTACTACCTCGTCATGACGCTCGGCGAGCGCATCGTGGCGGACCTGCGCTCGCAGGTCTTCGCCCATGTGCTGACCCTCGACGGCGGCTTCTACGACAGCGCCAAGTCCGGCGAGCTGATCTCGCGCCTCACCGCCGACACCACGCAGATCAAGTCCGCGGTCGGCGCCTCCGCCTCGATCGCCCTGCGCAACCTCGTGCTGTTCTTCGGCGCGGCGGTGATGATGGTGATCACCAGCCCCTGGCTGTCGGCAACGCTGCTCATCGCCATCCCGGTCATCGTCGCCGTGCTGCTCGGCGCCGGGCGCGGCGTGCGCAAACGCTCGCGTAGCGCGCAGGACACGCTGGCCGAGGCCTCCGCCTATGCCGTAGAGGCGATCGGCGCCGTGCGCTCGCTGCAGGCCAACACCGCCGAAGGCGCGGCCTCGCGGCATTTCGCCGGCGAGGTGGAACATTCCTTCAACGCGGCGAGCGACGCGGTGCGGGCGCGCGCCTGGCTCACCGGCTTCGCGATTCTCCTCATCTTCGCCAGCGTCGTCGGCATCCTCTGGGCCGGCGCCAATGCGGTGCTTGCCGGCACCATGACCGCCGGCACGCTCGGCCAGTTCGTGCTCTACGCCGTGCTGGCGGCGAGCGGGCTCGGCCAGCTCGGCGAGGTCTGGGGCGAGATATCACAGGCCGCCGGCGCCACCGAGCGCATCGCCGAGCTTCTCGCCGAGCGCCCCAAGGTCGCCCGCCCCGCCGATCCGGCGCCGCTGCCCGAGCCGCCGCTGGGCTCTGTGGCGTTCGCCGATGTCGCCTTCGCCTATCCGACCCGGCCGGACCTGCCGGCGCTTTCGGGAGTGAGCTTCGCGGTCAAGCCGGGCGAGCGCGTTGCCGTGGTCGGCCCGTCGGGCGCCGGCAAGAGCACGCTGTTCCAGCTGCTGCTGCGCTTCTACGATCCGCTCGCGGGCCGGGTGGAGATCGACGGCGTCGACATCGCCAAGGCCGATCCGGAGGCGGTGCGCGCGCGCATCGCGCTGGTGCCGCAGGATGTCGCCATCTTCGCCACCTCGATCCGCGAGAACATCCGCCTCGGCCGGCCCGACGCCACCGACGAAGAGGTTGAGGAAGCCGGCCGCCTCGCTTTGGCCGACGAGTTCGTCGCCCGCCTGCCGGAAGGCTGGGACACGCCGGTCGGCGAGCGCGGCGTGACGCTCTCCGGCGGCCAGCGCCAGCGCCTCGCCATCGCCCGCGCGATCCTGCGGCGAGCACCGATCCTGCTGCTTGATGAGGCCACCTCGGCGCTCGACGCCGAGAGCGAGACGCTGGTGCAGCGGGCGCTCGACCGCTCCATGCAGGGCCGCACCACGCTGGTCATCGCCCACCGCCTCGCCACCGTGCTCTCCGCCGACCGCATCCTGGTGATGGAGCAGGGCCGCGTGGTGGAGGAAGGCACGCACACCAGCCTCGTCGCCCAGGGCGGCCTCTATGCCCGCCTCGCGGCGCTGCAGTTCGGCGAGGCCAGCGCCGGGAAGTGAGTTTAAGAAAGAGCCCTCATCCGCGGGCTTGACCCGCGGATCCAGGGACGGAAGGTCCGGGTGCACGGGTCAAGCCCGGGCATAAGGGCCATTGGAAGTCCTGTCGGCGATCTCGAAGCTGAACCGCTTGCAGCCTCAGCCTGCCGGCCGCTCCATCCGCAGCGTCGGCCGGCCGGAGGTCGGGTTGACGCCGCGCCCCACCACCGCGAAGCCGGCCTTCTCGTAGAAGCGAACGGCGCGCGGATTCTCCTCGTTCACGTCGAGCGACAGCGGCTTCTTCGAGCGTGCCGCCGCGGCCTCCACGAGCAGGCCGGCGATACCCGTGCCCCAATGGTCGGGATGCACCACCAACTGGTCGACATAGCCGGTGGAGGGCTGCACGGTGACGAAGCCGAGCAGCCGGCCGCACGGATGCTCTCCCGCGCCCGCCACCGCCAGTTCGATCACCGCGCCGTCGTCGAGCAGCGTGCCGATGCGGTGGATCAGCCAGCCGCGCCGGGCGGCGAAGTCGATCTCCGGGATCGCCTCCAGCCAGGCTTCCACCCACAGCGCCGCCATGGCCGGCATGCGGCCCCAGTCGAAGGGCGCGAGCGCGGCGGAAAGGCGTTGCGTCATCGCCGTCGCATCATCTCTCGGTGAGCTTCAGCTCGATGCGCCGGTTGCGGGCGCGCGCGTCGTCGGTGTCGGCGCCGTCGATCGGCTGGTACTCGCCGAAGCCGGCGGCGACCAGATGCTGCGGCGACACCCCCTTGCCGGCGAGGTACTGCACTACGGCGATGGCACGCGCCGCCGAGAGCTGCCAGTTGGAGGGAAAGAGCGGGGTGGCGATCGGCCGGTTGTCGGTATGGCCGTCGACACGCAGCACCCAGGAGATATCGGACGGTATCTCCTTCTCGAGCGCCACCAGCGCCTCCGCCAGCTTGTCCAGCGCCGGCATGGCATCGGAGCGCAGATCCGCCGAGGCGCGGTCGAAGAAGATCTCCGACTGGAACACGAAGCGGTCGCCGACGATGCGCACGTCCGGCCGGTCGCCGAGGATGGCGCGCAGCCGGCCGAAGAATTCCGAGCGGTAGCGCGTCAGCTCCTGCACCCGCTGGGCCAGCGCCACGTTGAGCCGCCGGCCGAGGTCGGCGAGGCGCGCCTGGCTCTCTTTGTCCTTCTGCTCGGAAATGTCGAGCGCCTGTTCCAGCGCCGCGATCTGCCGGCGCAGCGCCGCGATCTGCTGGTTGAGGATGGCGATCTGCGCGGCGGCCTGGGAGGCGGCGTCCTTCTCCTGGCCGAGCTCGCGGGCGAGATCGGCGCTGCGCGCCTGCGCGGCGGCGATCTCCTCCGGCGAGGCGACGGCGGTCGCCGCCTGCTGCAGCGCGTCGCGCTCCTGCTCCAGGCGCAGCAGGCTGGCGCGCAGCGCGCCCATCTGGCTCTCGGATTCGGAATCGTTGGCACGTTCGAGGGCTAGGAGATCGGTGAGCTGCCGGATCTGCGCCTGCAGCCGCGCCATGGCGTCGTCCTTGGAGCCGATCTCCTGCGTCAGCACGAATTGCGCGAGCACGAACACCGACAAAAGGAAGACGAAGACCAGCAGCAGCGTCGACAGGGCGTCGACGAAGCCGGGCCAATAATCGATCTGGCGTTCGCCGCGGCGGGCGCGTCCCAGTGCCATCACGCACGCTCGCGGTCGGACTGGCCCTCGGCGATGCGCTCGAGCAGGCGCTTGATGTCGCGCTGCTGCTCGGCCTGCGCCTCGACCCAGTCACGCACCATCTGCTGCTCGCTACGCATGTGCTGGACGAGGCCCTGCAGGCTCTCGGCGAGATGCGCCATGGCGGTGGTGACGCGCTGCGAGCCGGCCTCGGTCATGGTGCGGTCGAGCTTGGCGATGGCCTGGGTCAGCTCGCCAAGGTCGGGACCGCCGCTCGACGGCGGCGGCAGGGCGGCGACCGCGCCGACGGGGGCGGTCGTGGGGCCGGAAGCCGCCGTGCGCGGCGTGCGCGCCCGCGCGGCCTCGATGCCGAGGTCCTCCACCGTGGTCGACAGCCAGTCCTCGAGGTCGATGTAGAAGCGGTTCTGCGCCTGCCCGGCCTGCAAATCGAGAAAACCGAGCACCAGCGAGCCGGCGAGGCCGAACAGCGAGGACGAGAAGGCGATGCCCATGCCGCCGAGCGGCGCGGCGAGGCCGGTCTTCATGGCGTCGAGCACGGAGGCGGATTCCGGTCCGACATTGAGCGAGCCGATGACCCGGCCGATCGACGACACCGTGTCGAGCAGGCCCCAGAAGGTGCCGAGCAGGCCGAGGAAGATGAGCAGGCCGGTCAGGTAGCGCAGCAGGTCGCGCGCCTCGTCGAGGCGGGTGCCGATCGAGTCGAGGATGCCGCGCATCGTCGCCTGCGAGATCGTCATCCGGCCGACGCGATCGCCGAGCAGCGCCGCCATGGGCGCCAGCAGCACCGGCGCGCGCGGCACCTCCAGCCCGGGATCGGCGACGCGGAAGCTGTTCACCCATGCGACTTCCGGCAGCAGCCGCACCACCTGCCGGAAGGCGAAAATGGTGCCGACGAACAGCACGCCGAAGATGACGCCGTTGAGGCCGGGATTGTTCAGGAAGGCGCGCCAGATCTGCTCATGCAGGACCGAGGCGAGCGCCACGCAGAGCAGCACGAAGATCACCATCCGCACCAGGAAGATGCGGGGAGATGAGAGCTTGTGAAACGATTCCGACCCGTCCATGCCCGTGGCTGTCCCCCTGCGACGGCGGCCTCGCCCGAGACGACCACCCGTCGGGCCGGACTATGCCACACCCCGGCGGAAATGGAACGCGCGACGCTCCGGCTTTCGCCGGCCCTACCTAAGCACCGCTGCGGGCTTTGCGCACCAGCGACAGCAGGTCGCGGCGCACGATCTCGTTGCCGACGATGATGTCGCCCTTGGCCAGCATCTTGTCGGCGTCGTCGAGGTCGCTGACATAGCCGCCGGCCTCGCGCACCAGCACGATGCCCGCCGCCATGTCCCAGGGGCTCAGGCCCCGCT
The DNA here is from genome assembly GCA_029239875.1 of Xanthobacteraceae bacterium. Lineage (GTDB taxonomy): Bacteria > Pseudomonadota > Alphaproteobacteria > Rhizobiales > Xanthobacteraceae > Ancylobacter. Next base: position 83,094 of record JARBUD010000004.1, read on the forward strand.
CCCAGAAGGCGTCGAAGCGGCCCGCCGCCACCCAGGCGAGGTCGAGCGCCGCCGAGCCGGTGCGGCGCACGCCCGCCACCTTCGGCCCGATGGCGGCGTATTCGCGCGAGAATTGCGCGAAATCACCGCGTCCCATATGCGGGATGCCGCAGCACACCACGCTGTCGGCGAGGTTGCGGCGCGCCGCGACGCGGATGCGCCGGTCGTTCATGAAGGCGCCGGCGCCCTTCTCGGCAATGAACAGCTCGTCGGTGACCGGATTGAAGATCACGCCCGCGATCGGAACGCCGTCGCGCGCCAGCGCCAGCGAGATGCAGAACAGCGGGATGCCGTGCAGGAAGTTGGTGGTGCCGTCGAGCGGGTCGATGATCCAGCGATGGCTCTCGTCGGTGCCGTCGACCTCGCCGCTCTCCTCCATGAGGAAGCCGAAGTTCGGCCGCGCCTTGGTGAGCTCGTCCTGCAGGATGCGCTCGGCCTTGCGGTCGGCGGCGGAGACGAAGTCGGCCGGCCCCTTGAGCGAGACCTGCAGGTTCTCCACCTCGCCGAAATCGCGGATCAGGGAACGGCCGGCCTTGCGGACGGCCTGGACCATCACGGTCATCAGGGCGGTGCGGATCATGGCTTCTTCCAGATGCGGGCGGGCAGGAAACGGAGTGCTCCTCTGCGCTCCCGGGCTGGCGGCGTCAAGCCCGCGGCCCCGCGGCCGCTCGCTGCAGGGCGCGGGCTTTCAGCCCATCCCCACGCCGCCGGAAGGGCTCGGGCCGAGCTCGCGGGCGAGCTTCTCCAGCCGCTCGGCGGCGGCGACCACGGTGCCGGCGAGCTGGCTCTCCGTCTCGCCGAGCTTCTGCACCGCCGCGCTGCGGGCGGCGCGCTCGGACCCCGCCTCCTGCTCCAGCGCCCGGATGCGCCGGCGCGCCTCGCTGAGCTCGTCGGCGATGGTGATGGCCGCCATGATGGAGAGCCGCTGGTCGCCGATCTCGCCGAAGGCGGCACGGAGCTGGTCGATCCGCGCATCCACCTCCTCGCCGAGGCCGGCGAGATGCTCCTCCTGGCCGTCGTCGCAGGCCATGCGGTAGGCGCGCCCGCCGATGCTGATGGTCACATAGGCCATGCGCCCCTCCCGGCCGCGTGATCAGCGCTCATGCGCGGCGAGCACCGCGCGGATGGTTTCCATGGCGCTGCCGAGCCGGCGCGCGACTTCCTCATTGGCGCTCTCCAGCCGGCCGGCGCGCGCCTCGGCATCGTCGAGCGCGTCGGCGAGGCGCGAGCGGTCGGCGCCGAGCACGTGCAGTTGCTGCGCGAGCGCGGCCTCCTGCCGCTCGACCTCGAGCCGGCGCTCGATCGCCGCTTCCAGCGCGTCGATGGCGCCGTTGAAGCGCCGGAGCGCGGATTCCAGGGCCGTCGGTTCGCCCCCTGCCGGCGCGCTCATGGTCTCTCCGCTCCACCCCGGATCGCTAAGGCACGATCCCGCCAGATGATTCTGGACAAGTGATTCCGGCGATATTGAGCCTGCGGCGGAACGGAGCGTCAACCAAGGCGCCGTTCGTGCTCTCCTCGGAGTCCGGCTTGCATTGCCGTTTGCCTCGGCGACAACCACCCTCTCGCCCTCATGGCCGGGCGTGACCCGGCCACCCAGTGACTCAGCGGATGACGGAAGAGACGGGAAGGATGGCAGCCATCAAGGTCATCTTCGACGCCGCCGCCCTATCTCCGCCCAACGGCGCCTTTGACAGGGCGGCGGGTGGTGCTATCACTCGCGCGCCCCTTTTCCCACATGCCGAGAGGGCCTGCTCGGACGGCCAGCTCGGGAGCATCGCGGCCCGCGAAGACGCCGCCTCAACCGTCAACCCGTTCCCCTCGGAGACAGCCGTCCTCATGTCGAACCGCGAGAAGCACGATCGCATGGCCAACGCCATCCGGGCCCTGGCCATGGATGCCGTCGAAGCCGCCAATTCCGGCCATCCCGGCATGCCCATGGGCATGGCCGACGTGGCGACGGTCCTTTTCGGCAAGGTGCTGAAATTCGACCCGACCGACCCGCAATGGCCGGATCGCGACCGCTTCATCCTCTCGGCCGGCCACGGCTCGATGCTGATCTACTCGCTGCTCTACCTCACCGGCTATGAGGGTATGACGCTCGACGACATCAAGCATTTCCGCCAGCTCGGCTCGCGCACGCCGGGCCATCCGGAATACGGCCACACGGTCGGCATCGAGACCACCACCGGCCCGCTCGGCCAGGGTCTCGCCAACTCCGTCGGCTTCGCCCTCGCCGAGCGCATGCTGAACGCGCAGTTCGGCGACGACCTCGTCGACCACCACACCTATGTGATCGCCGGCGACGGCTGCCTGATGGAAGGCATCTCGGAAGAGGCGATCGAGCTCGCCGGCCGGCAGAAGCTCAGCAAGCTGATCGTGCTGTGGGACGACAACCACATCACCATCGACGGCTCGACCGCTCTCTCGGTCGCTACCGACCAGCTCGCCCGCTTCGAGGCCTCCGGCTGGGAGGCGACCCGCATCGACGGGCACGATCCCGACGCCATCCTCGCCGCCATCGAGCACGCCAAGACCACCGACAAGCCCTCGCTGATCGCCTGCCGCACCACCATCGGCTACGGCGCCCCCAACAAGGGCGGCACCAACGCCGTGCACGGCGCCCCGCTCGGCGCGGCCGAGATCGCCGCGGCCCGCGCCTTCCTCAACTGGGAATACGGTCCGTTCGAGATCCCGAGCGACGTGCTCGACGCCTGGCGCCTCGCCGGCCTGCGCTCGCGCCAGGCGCACAAGAGCTGGTCGCAGCGGCTGAAGGACACCGAGGTCGGCCAGCGCGCCGAGTTCGAGCGCCGCATCCGTGGCGAGTTGCCCTCGAAGTTCGGCGAGACGGTGAACGGCGTGATCGCCAAGGCGCGCGCCGATGGCGGCGCGGTGGCTACCCGCAAGTCGTCCGAGATCACGCTGGAAGCGCTCACCGCGGCGCTGCCGGAGATGGTGGGCGGCTCGGCCGACCTCACCCACTCCAACAACACCAAGACCAAGGCGACATCGGTCTATGTCGAGCCGCCGAAATATGAAGGCCGCTACATCAACTATGGCATCCGCGAGCACGGCATGGCCGCGGCGATGAACGGCATCGCCCTGCATGGCGGCTTCATCCCCTATGGCGGCACCTTCCTGGTATTCTCCGACTATGCCCGCGGCTCCATCCGCCTCGCGGCGCTGATGGGCGTGCGCGTGGTCTACGTCTTCACCCACGATTCGATCGGCGTGGGCGAGGACGGGCCGACCCACCAGCCGGTGGAGCACCTCGCCGCGCTGCGCGCCATCCCGAACCTCACCGTGTTCCGCCCCTGCGACACGGTGGAGACGGCGGAAGCCTGGAAGCTGGCGCTGGAGCACAAGACCGGCCCGAGCGTGCTGGCGCTCACCCGTCAGAACCTGCCGCTGTTGCGCACCGATTCCAGCGACCGCTGCCTCACGGCGCGCGGCGCCTATGAGCTCGCGCCGGCCTCGGACGAGGCGCAGGTCTCGCTCTTCGCCTCCGGCTCGGAGGTCTCGCTCGCCATGAAGGCGCGCGAGAGCCTGGAAGCGCAGGGCATTGCCACCCGCGTCGTCTCGGTGCCGTGCTTCGAGCTGTTCCTCAACCAGCCCGAGGAGACCCGCAAGCAGGTGATCGGTAAGGCCCCGGTGAAGATCGCCATCGAGGCGGCGATCCGTCAGGGCTGGTCCGACATCGTCGGCTCCGATGCCGCCTTCGTCGGCATGACCGGCTTCGGCGCCTCCGGCCCGGCGCCGGAAGTCTTCGCCCATTTCGGCATCACCCCGGAGGGAGTGGTGGCGACGGCTCTGAGCCGCCTGAAGCGCTGAGCGCGGAAACTTCCGTTCTCAGCCATGCAGCTGGCGCATGCATCATGCGCCAGCTCTGCCCCCAGGGTAACAGCGGCAAAAGAGCGACTGGTCTCCTAACGTCCACCGCGCTATGAGGCCAATCGCGCGGATGTGAAGAGAACGCTCGTACAGTCACCTGGGGATAGAGAACATGACGCTCAAGGTTGCCATCAACGGCTTCGGACGCATCGGCCGCAACGTGCTGCGTGCCATCATCGAGTCGGGGCGCACCGACATCGAAGTCGTCGCTATCAACGATCTCGGCTCGGTCGAGACCAATGCGCACCTGTTCCGCTTCGACAGCGTGCATGGCCGCTTTCCCGGCGAGGTGAAGGTCGACGGCGACACCATCGACGTGGGCCGCGGGCCGATCAAGGTCACCGCGGTGCGCAACCCGGCCGAACTGCCGCACACGGCGCTCGGCGTCGATATCGCGCTGGAATGCACCGGCCTGTTCACCTCGAAGGAGAAGGCCTCGGCGCACCTGACCGCCGGCGCCAAGCGCGTCGTCGTCTCCGCCCCGGCGGACGGTGCCGACCTCACCGTCGTCTACGGCGTGAACCACGACAAGCTGACCAAGGACCACCTCGTGGTCTCCAACGCGTCCTGCACCACCAACTGCCTGGCACCGGTCGCCAAGGTGCTCAACGACGCCGTCGGCATCGACCACGGCTTCATGACCACCATCCACTCCTACACCGGCGACCAGCCGACGCTGGACACCTTCCACAAGGACCTCTACCGCGCCCGCGCCGCGGCGCTGTCGATGATCCCGACCACCACCGGTGCCGCCAAGGCGGTCGGCCTGGTGCTGCCGGAACTCGCCGGCAAGCTCGACGGCACTTCGATCCGCGTGCCGACCCCGAACGTGTCGGTGGTCGACTTCAAGTTCGTCGCCAAGAAGAAGGTGTCGAAGGAGGAGATCAACGAGGCGATCAAGCGTGCGGCGGCGCAGGAGCTGAAGGGCATCCTCGGCTATACTGACCAGCCGAACGTCTCCACCGACTTCAACCACGACCCGCACTCCTCGATCTTCCACCTCGACCAGACCAAGGTGCTGGAAGGCAATTTCGTGCGCGTGCTGTCCTGGTACGACAATGAGTGGGGCTTCTCCAACCGCATGTCCGACACGGCGGTGGCCCTCGGCAAGCTGATCTGAGCCGTTCCCGGCCGGGCCTCCTCCATGGAGCCCGGCCGTTTCGTTTCAGGTCCAGCAACCAGGGAGAAAGCCACATGAGCGAGGACTCCGCCTTCCGCACGCTCGACGACGCCGACGTCGCGAACAAGCGCGTGCTGGTGCGCGTCGATCTCAATGTGCCGGTCGAAGCCGGCAAAGTCACCGACGACACCCGCATCCGGGCCGTGCTGCCCACTATCCGCGAGCTCGCCGACAAGGGCGGCAAGGTCATCCTGCTGGCCCATTTCGGCCGGCCCAAGGGCGAGGACCCCGCCCTCTCGCTGGCGCCTATCGCCGGCGAGGTGGCGAGCCGCCTCGGCAAGCCCGTCGCCTTCGCATCCGCCACCATCGGCGCGGCTGCCGAGGCCGCCGTGGCGAAACTCCAGCCGGGCGACGTGCTGCTGCTCGAGAACACCCGCTTCGACAAGCGGGAAGAGAAGAACGAGCCCGACTTCGTCGCCGCGCTCGCCGGCCTCGGCGATATCTACGTCAACGACGCCTTCGCCACCGCCCACCGCGCCCATGCCTCGACCGAGGGCCTCGCGCACCGGCTGCCGGCCTATGCCGGCCGCTGCATGCAGGAGGAGATCGAGGCGCTGGCCAAGGCGTTGGAGAAGCCGGAGCGCCCGGTGATGGCGGTCGTCGGCGGCGCCAAGGTCTCGTCCAAGCTGGAGCTGCTCGGCAACCTCGTCGCCAAGGTCGACATCCTCGTCATCGGCGGCGGCATGGCCAACACCTTCCTCGCCGCACAGGGCAAGGCGGTCGGCAAGTCGCTGTGCGAGCACGACCTCGCCGGCACCGCCCGCGATATCCTCGAGAAGGCCAAGGCGGCCGGCTGCGAGATCGTGCTGCCCGTCGACGCGCTGGCGGCAACCGAGTTCAAGGCGCATGCGGCCCACCGCGTCGCCTCGGTCGACGATATCAAGGCCGACGAGATGGTGCTCGATGCCGGCCCCGCCTCGATCGACAATGTCATCGCCAGGTTGAAGACGGCGAAGACCGTGGTGTGGAACGGCCCGTTCGGCGCCTTCGAGCTGCCGCCCTTCGACACCGCCACGGTGGCGGTGGCGAAAGCTGCGGCCGAGCTGACCGACGCTGGCAAGCTGCTCTCGGTCGCCGGCGGCGGCGACACGGTGGCGGCGCTGAACCATGCCGGCGTTGCCGGCCGCTTCACCTATGTCTCGACGGCAGGCGGCGCCTTCCTGGAATGGCTGGAAGGCAAGGCACTGCCGGGGGTCGAGGCGCTCAGGCGTTGACAACCGTACCCGGCGTCAAATTGTCCCAAACTTCGGGACTTCGGCGCCGGGTGCTATAAATCCGACTGGTCCGGCCCCGCGGTCGATCCGGCCGCGCGGTTGTTCTGTCTGTTTCGCGCGGGAGAGAGAAATGACGGCTGGCCTCGAAGAGGTTGCGTATAAATTGGCGGCAGGCGGCAAGGGTATCCTGGCCGCCGACGAGAGTGCGAGCACCATCAAGAAGCGCTTCGACGCCATCGGCGTCGAATCCACCTTCGACAACCGGCGCGATTATCGCGAGATGCTGTTCCGGTCCGAGGCGATGTCGCAGTACATCTCCGGCGTCATCCTCTTCGACGAGACCATCCGCCAGAACGCCAAGGACGGCACCCCGCTGGTCAAGCTGATCGAGGATGCCGGCTCCATCCCCGGCATCAAGGTCGATCTCGGCGCCAAGCCGCAGCCGGGCTGCCCCGGGGAGACCATCACCGAGGGCCTCGACGGCCTCGGCGAGCGTTTCAAGGAATACTACGATCTCGGCGCGCGCTTCGCGAAGTGGCGTGCGGTGATCGACATCGGCCAGCACATCCCTAGCTACACCTCGATCCTCGCCAACGCCCAGGCGCTCGCCCGCTACGCCGCGCTGGCGCAGGCGGCCGGCATCGTGCCGATCGTCGAGCCGGAAGTGCTGATGGATGGCGACCACGACATCGACCGCTGCTACGACGTGACCGAGTGGGTGCTGAAGGAAGTGTTCCAGCAGCTCTTCTACGGCCGGGTGAAGCTGGAGGGCACCGTCCTCAAGCCGAACATGGTCATCGCCGGCAAGAAGTCGGCCAAGCAGGCCTCGGTCGAGGAAGTCGCCGCGAAGACCGTGCGCTGCCTGAAGAACTGCGTGCCGACGGCGATCCCGTCCGTCGCCTTCCTCTCCGGCGGCCAGTCGGACGAGGAGGCCACCGCCCATCTCGACGCGATGATCCGCGCCGGCGGGCTGCCGTGGAACCTCACCTTCTCCTATGGCCGCGCGCTGCAGGCGGCGCCGCAGAAGGCGTGGTCCGGCAAGAGCGAGAACGTCGCCGCCGGCCAGGCCGCCTTCACCCACCGGGCGAAGATGAACCACCTCGCCGCGCTCGGCCAGTGGACCCCCGAGGTCGAGCAGAAGAAGGCCGCCTGAGGCTCTTCGCCGGATGAAGAAACGAAGCGCCGCCCCACGGGCGGCGTTTTCATTTTGCCGACTTATATTTGTGGGATACGTGGCTTTACTTGGCTTGATCTCGCGCAACGCTGGAACGGCCACCGCCCTCTTAACGTTGATCCGACGTCAGCAGGGATGCGGGCCATGCGGCAGGACATCAAGAGCAGCCTTCCCCTCCCCGGCCTCGCCGTCCGGCGCGCCGACGAACAGGCCGGCGACAGGCAGGCTCTCGCGCCCTCGGTCAAGCTCGACATCCGCCATGTCAGCTTCCGCTATGGCGACCAGCCGGCGCTCGCCGACGTCTCGCTGCCGATCTATGCCAACAGGGTGACGGCGCTGATCGGCCCCTCAGGCTGTGGCAAGTCCACGCTGCTGCGCGTCCTCAACCGCATGCCGGACCTCTACGAGGACCAGCATGTCGAGGGTAAGGTGATGCTCGACGGCATCGACATACTCGGCCGCGGCATCGACGTGCTCACGCTACGCCGGCGCGTCGGCATGGTCACGCAGAAGCCCTCGCCCTTCCCGATGTCGATCTACGGCAATGTGGCGATCGGCATGCGGCTCAACGAGGAGCTCACCCCCACCGAGCTCGACGCCCGCGTCGAGGATGCGCTGCGCCGCGCGGCGCTGTGGGAGGAGGTGCGCGACATACTCAAGGACGACGCGCAGAGCCTCTCCGGCGGCCAGCAGCAGCGGCTCTGCCTTGCCCGCACCATGGCGGTGCGGCCCGAGGTGATCCTGCTCGACGAGCCCTGCTCGGCGCTCGACCCGATCTCCACCGCCAAGATCGAGGCGACGATCGAGGCGCTGAAGGCCGACAGCACCATCGTCATCGTCACCCACAACCTGCAGCAGGCGGCGCGGATCGCCGACTACACCGCCTTCCTCTATCTCGGGTCGCTGATCGAGTTCGGCCCGACGGAGAAGCTGTTCGAGAATCCGGACGACGAGCGCACTACGCGCTACGTCACCGGCCGGATGGGCTGAGTACAAAAGAAAATCCCCGGCACGCGGCCGGGGATGATGATGCTCGGACTGCCGTATTCCGACAGGGCCGGTCAGCGGCGGCCAAAGCCGCCTCCAAACCCGCCGCCACCGAAGCCGTGGAAGCCGCCACCGCCGAAGCCGCCACCGAACCCGCCGCCACCGAAATCGTGGAAGCCGCCGCCCCCGCCGAAATCGTCGTGGAAGCCGCCATAGCCACCGCCGAAGCCGCCATAGCCGCCGGCACGGGCGAAGTTGTCGACGCGCTGGTTGCCCCAGTCCTGGAACTGGCGCTGCTGGTCGAGCCGGCCGATCTGGTCGGCGTCGGTGTCGCCCTTCCAGCCGTCCAGCGTCTGGTGCTGCCAGCCATTATTGGCGTCGTACTGGTGAATCGAGCCGTCATGGTCGGTGTAGACGTGGCCGTTGTTCCACGCCACCGCATTGCCGGTCTTCACATTGCCGGCGACGCCGCGGCTGTCGGCGGTGACGTGGCCGTTGACATCGGTGACGCCGCTCTCCGAGGCATGGCCGAAGCCGGTGGTCGGGTTGAAGCCCGCCGATTGCCGGCCGGCGGCGAAGTTGCCGGTATAGGCGTTGCCGACCTCGCCCGCGCGTGCCGCGCCCCGGGCGCCCGTATAGGGGTTGAAGAAGGCAGCCGAGCGGCCGGCGGCGAAATTGCCGGTCCACGGGTTGAAGGCGGCGGCGGAGCGGCCGGCAAAGCCCGTGCCCCAGGCGGTCACGCCGTGCGCGGCATTGGCGCCCCAGGCGGTGCCCCACGGGCCGACGCCCCAGGCGTGGTCCCAGGCCGCCGCGGCGCCCCAGGCGCCGTAGATGTTGACCTGGTTGATGTTCACGCCCGCCCAGGGGCCGTACCACGGGCCGACGCCCCAATAGGGCCCCCACCAGGGATACATCGCGCCCCAACCGAAGGCGGCGTCATAGCCGAAGCCGAAGCCGTCGGCCCAGGCGAAGGCGGCGTCATAGCCATAGGTCCACGGGCAGCCGTACCAGGAGGCGCCGATATAGCCGACGCAGTTGTAGCCGGTGCCGTAGACCACCGTCCCGCCGGGCTCGAGCACCACGCCGAAATAGCCGGGCGTGTAGCCGACGGTGACCGCGTCGGCGGTCGAGGCGTAGACCCGCACATAGGTGACGTAGTGCAGCGGCGAGGACACGGGGATGGTGTAGATCGCCGCCGGCACCACGTCGGTGACCAGCCACGGGCCGGACGGCGAGTTGGAGACGAACCAGGCGCCGCGGAACAGCGCGTAGTAGCGCGCCGGGTCGAGCTGGATCACCGGCGTGCGGGTGTTCACCGCATAGCTGAGGATTGTGCCCTTGATCGGCTCGAACTTCGGCGTGCCGCCGTCATACTGGATGGTGAGCTCGGTATCGCGCTTGATGGTCGCGGTCTGCGGCACGGTGGCGGCGATGGCCGCCTCCTTGGCCTGCGGCGTGCCCGGCACGGCGGTGAGCGCGTTGGCGGCCGGATCGGTCGGCGCGATCTTCTTGAAGTCGGCCGGCAGGCTGGAGCCGGGCACGAAGGCCCACGGGCCGGCGAAGCCGGGGCCGCGGAACCAGCGGCCGGAGATCAGCACGTAGTACTGGTTGCCGGCCGGGTCGAGGATGATGGCGTGGTCGGCATTGGAGACGCGCAGCAGGCTCGTGCCGCCCACCGGCACCATCTCGGGCTGGCCGGCGGTGATGACGAGCTCGGTCGGCACGGTCGAGGAGACGATGGCCGGCGGGGTCTGCGGCTTCTGGCCGTTCGCCGGCAACATGGTCTGCGCCGGATCGCCATAGGTCGCCATGGTGCCGGCGGCCTCCAGCGAGGGATCGGGCTGGGCGGTGACGGTCCACGGCCCGTCGATCTTCGGCGCCTGATACCAGGAGCCGGCGGCCTGGAGATGATAGACGCCCGAGCCGTCGACCAGCATCAGCACCTGCGTGTTGATGACGCGCTGGAAGCCGGTGACGCCGCTGATCGGACGCGGCGCCGGCTCGCCGGCGACCAGCACGAGCAGCGTCGGCTTGTCGGCGAAGACGATGCGCGGCGGGGTGTTCTCCACCGGCTGCGTCATCTCCTTGTCGAGCTGCTTGGTCGCCGCGAAGCTGGTCAGCAGGTTGTCCAGCGCGAAGGTCATGCCCTGCGGCGTGATGCGCGACTGCAGCGCGCTCAGCACCGCCGTGTCCTGCGACTTGTCGGTCGGCACGTCGACCGAGGTGATGACGATGTTGCTCAGCTGGGCGAGCTTGGCCGGCTTGTCGACGACGACGCGGGCGGTGAAGCGGGCGATGCCGTAGGTCGGCGTCGTCGGGGCGGAGCTTGTGGGCTTCGGGCCGATGGCGACGGCGGCGCGGCCGGAGAGCTCGTCGCCGCTCCACTGCTCGATCAGCGGCTGGTAGACCTCGAGCTGCTTGTCGCCGAGATCGAACTGGCGCGGCCAGGCGAGCGCGGGCGGAATGGCGGACGAGGTGCCGGCAGACGCCGCGGCCGGCGCCGGGGCGGCGGGCTGCTGCGCGAAGGCCGGGACGGCGGCAAGGGAGGCAGCGGCGACGAGGAGAGCGAGGCGGGCAGGACGAAGGAGCATGTTTCCCCCAACAGGCGAAGGCCCGTCGGCGGGCCGGCCAGGTTTGCGCCGTCGATTCCCGGCGCCGTGCGACCAATACCATCGCCGCTGCGCCCCGGTAAGCCGACGCCCGTTCGCGAAAGCGCGATCACTCGACTTTTGTAGCAGCGGAATATTACGGTATTCCGGCAGCGCGGGATCCCAATGCCCTCCGGACTTTGCGGCAGCGAGACTGGACCCGCGCCGGTCGGACGCGCTAGACAGGCGCGGCGTGCCGCGCTTTCGCCGCCATCCTGCGGAATGGCTCCGAGAGTTCATCAATCCGGCCGTTCCCTCGGCCACTGCTTAGGCTCCTCGCATGGCCCGACACGACCCCGAACCCGCGCGGCCCACCCCACGGCTCTATGTGCTGGTGCCGCCGCTCGAGACGGAGGGCGAGGTCGCCGCGCACGCCAAGGCGCTGCGTGCGGCCGGCGCGGAGGCCGACATCGCCGCCGTGCTGGTGCGTCCCGGCAAGGCGACCGAAGGGCGCGCCGCCGAGGCGCTGCAGCCGCTGGTCGCCGCCTGCCACGCCATCGGTGCCGCCTGCCTCGTCGACGGCAACGCCACGCTCGCCACGACAATCGGCGCCGACGGCGCGCATCTCGACGGCGTCGTGGCGCTCAAGGGCGCGCTCACCGTGCTGCGCCCGCACGGCATCGCCGGCGTCGGCGGCCTGCGCAGCAAGCACGACGCCATGTCGGCGGCCGAGACCGGGGCGGACTACGTGATGTTCGGCGAGCCCGACGCGGCCGGCCGCCGGCCGCCCTTCGACGCCACGCTGGAGCGCACCGAATGGTGGGCGCAGCTGTTCGAGCCGCCCTGCGTCGCTTATGCCCGCACGCTGGAGGAGGTCGACGCGCTGGTCGAGGTCGGCGCGGACTTTATCGCCGTGGACGGCCTCGTGCTCGACGCGCCGGGCGAAGGCGTCCGCGCGCTGGCGCAGCGGCTCGCCGCCGGCGGAGCGGGCTGATGCGCGCGCCCGCGCTCACCTTTGCGGCCGGCCTGATGCTGGCGCTGGCCGTGCCGGCGATGGCGCAGGCTCCCGCCAACCCTGCGCCGGCCAAACCCGCCGCTCCTAAACCCGCGACGGAAAAGCCCGCGGCGCAGAACGCGCCCGCCAAGCCGGCGAAGCCGGTGCCCGATGACGCCTACGCCGCCTATCAGCTCGGCAAGTACAAGACCGCCCTCGACCTCGCCGTCGCCCGCGCCAACAAGGAGGGCGACCCGGTCTCGATGGTGCTGGCGGGCGAGCTGCTGTCGCTGGGCTACGGCGTGCGCCAGGACGCCGGCGCGGCGCAGAAATGGTACGAGGCCGCCGCCGCCAAGGGCAATGCGGACGCGCTCTTCATCCTCGGCTCGGTGCTGATGGCCTCGTCGCACGTGACCAACAAGGACAACGCCGTCGATTTCTTCCGCCGGGCGGCGGAGAAGGGCAGCTCCCGCGCCGCCTACAATCTCGGCCTCGCCTATCTGCAGGGACAGGTGGCGCCGAAGGAGCCGGCCCTCGCCGCCGAATGGTTCGAGAAGGCCGCCGACCGCGACCAGCCGGACGCGCTCTACGCGCTGGCAACGCTGTACCGCGACGGCAACGGCGTCGCCCGCGACCCGATCGAGGCGGCGCGGCTGCTCCAGCGCGCCAGCGAGCTCGGCAACCCGGTTGCCACCACCGAGTTCGGCATCGCCGTGTTCAACGGCATCGGTGTGCCCAAGGACGAGGAGCGCGCGGCCGGCCTGTTCAAGAAGGCCGCGCTGGCCGGCAACGCCATCGCCCAGAACCGCTATGCCCGCATCCTCTCGGCCGGTCGCGGCGTTCCCAAGGACGTGGTGGCAGCCGCCGCCTGGCACTTCGCTGCCAAGGCGCAGGGGCTCGACGACCCGCTCCTCGACAAGCTGGTCGAGGGCCTGACACCCGAGCAGCGCACCGAGGCACAGGGCAGGCTCAAAATCTGGCAGCCGGACAAGATGCTGCCGAGCGGGACGGAAGCGTCCAAATAACGACCCAATTTCAGCCGATTAGCAGGTGGTTGGGCGCAGCGCGGCCGGCGCCGCGTCCGAGACGGGGCCTCGCGCCGCACCCGGCCGGGGGCGCCACGCCTTGCTCCGGCCGCGTCCCGCCGCTACTCATCGTGGCGCGTCGCCGTTGGGAGCCGGCAGCGCAGCCCTCGAGGCAGTTCAGAGGAATCCGTTTGGCCATCGCCCATTCAGTCTCGTCGCGGGATGTGCCGCGCCTTGCCTCCCGCCGGTTCGCGACCGCACGGTTTGTCGCCGCGCTGGCGATGCTGGCCGTGGCGATGCTGCTGGGCGCGCCGAAGGCGATGGCGCTGGAGGCGGTGGCGATCCGGCTCGAGGCTCTCGTGGTCGATCTCGCCCCGGCGGTGGAGCGCCGCACCAGCGAGACCGACCGCATCCAGGTCTCCACCGTGCCCGGCGCCGACGGCATCGTCCGCCGCATCGAGGTGCGCTCGGTGGCGCCGGGCCCGAACGGCAGCAAATGGGCGATCTTCGCCCTCGCCAACAACACCGACGAGCAGGTTGACCGGCTGATCGTCGCGCCACATTACCGCATGGTTGGCTCCGGCGTGTTCTGGCCCGACCTCGGCAACCGCCGCATCCTCAACGTCACCGCCAGCCAGGGCTTCCGCCCCGAGCGGCAGAACGCCCCAGATGCCGACGTCTTCCTCATCACGCTCGACCCCGGCACCACGGTGACGCTGGTAGCCGAGCTGGGCGACGGCGGGCTGCCGCAGCTCTATCTGTGGGAGCCGGAGGCCTACAAGGACAAGGTCAACTCCTTCACCCTCTACAACGGCATCGTCATCGGCATCGCTGGCCTGCTGGCGCTGTTCCTCACCATCCTTTTCGTGGTGAAGGGCAGCGCGATGTTTCCGGCGGCGGCGGCGCTGGCCTGGGCGGTGCTTGGCTATATCGGCCTCGATTTCGGCTTCTGGTCGAAGGTGTTCGGCATCTCGCCGCTGGCCCAGCAATTCTGGCGCGCGGCGGGCGAGGCGATCCTCGCCGCGACGCTTGTCGTCTTCCTCTTCGCCTATCTCAACCTCAACCGCTGGCATGTGCGCTACGCGCATGTCACCGCCGGCTGGCTGGTCTTCCTCGCCGCCATCGTCGGCCTTGCCCTGCTCGACCCTTCCGCTGCCGCCGGCATCGCCCGGCCCTCGCTGCTCGTGGTCTCGCTCATGGGCTTCGGCGTGGTGATGTGGCTCGCCCTGCACCGCTACGACCGCGCCGTGCTGATCATCCCGACCCTGTTCCTCCTGGTCGTCTGGGTCATCACCGCTGGCATGGCGGTGTCCGGGCGCATCGGCAACGACCTCGTCGCCCCGGCGCTGCTCGGCGGCCTCGTGCTCATCGTCATGCTGATCGGCTTCACCGTGATGCAGCACGCCTTCGCCGGCATCGGCTCGGTGGCCGGCAGCGCGCAGGAACTGGAGCGCCGCGCGCTCGCCGTGGCCGGTTCCGGCGACATCGTCTGGGACTGGGACGTCGACACCGACCGCATCCATGTCAGCCCCGAGGCCGAGCACATGCTGGGCCTGAAGCAGGGCACGCTGGAGACCGAGGCGGCCGGCTGGCTCGACATCATCCATCCCGGCGACCGCGACCGCTTCCGCGCCACGCTGGACGGGCTGCTGGACCAGCGCCGCGGGCGCATCGACCAGGATTTCCGCCTGCGCGCGCATGACGGCCATTACCTCTGGTTCAACCTGCGCGCCCGCCCGGTGGTCGGCACCGACGGCGAGGTTGTGCGCTGCATCGGCACGCTGTCCGACGTGACGGATTCGCGCACCGCCGAGGAGCGCATGCTGCACGACGCCGTGCACGACAACCTCACCGGCCTGCCCAACCGCGAACTGTTCCTCGACCGCCTCTCCTCCGCCAACGGCCTCTCGCGCACCGACGAGCAGATCCGCCCGACGGTGATGCTGATCGACCTCGACCGCTTCAAGCAGGTCAATGCCAGCCTAGGCATGCCGGCCGGCGATTCCATCCTGCTCACCGTCGCCCGCCGCCTGATGCGCCTCGCCAAGCAGCAGGACACGCTGGCCCGCCTCGGCTCCGATCATTTCGCGCTGATCCTGCTCTCCGAGCGCGATCCCGAGCGCATCACCGCCTTCGCCGACACGCTGCGCCGCACCTTGCGCGCGCCCATCACCTTCGGCGACCGCGAGATATTCATCACCGCCTCGATCGGCCTGCTGCTCGCCGACGGCCAGAAGCGCGCTCCGACCGAAATGCTGAAGGACGCCGAGCTGGCGATGTATTTCGCCAAGCGCGTCGGCGGCGACCGCATCGAGGTGTTTCGCCCCTCCATGCGCACCCACAAGCTCGACCGCCTCACCATGGAGGCGGACCTGCGCCAGGCGCTGGAGCGTAATGAGATCAGCGTTGTCTACCAGCCGGTGGTCGACCTCTCGACCCGCGCGGTCGCCGGCTTCGAGGCGATGGTGCGCTGGCAGCATCCGAGTCTGGGCACGCTCGGGCCGGACGACTTCCTCGGCCTCGCCGAGGATACCGGCCTCATCGTCGACATCGGCCTGTTCGTGCTCGACACCGCCGCCCGCCAGCTCGGCGTGTGGCAGCGCAGCTTGCGCGGCGAGCCGATCTTCGTCTGCGTCAACATCTCCTCGCGGCACATGCTGCGCCACGACCTGCTGCAGGACCTGAAAGCGGTGCTGGCGCGCAACGTGGTGGCGCCGGGCACGCTCAAGCTGGAGCTGGCCGAATCGCTCGCCATGGAGAACCCGGAATACGCCTCGCAGATCCTGCTGCGCATGCGCGAGCTGGGCGCCGGGCTGACGCTGGACGATTTCGGCACCGGCTATTCCTCGCTCGCCTATCTCCAGCGCTTCCCCTTCGACAGCATCAAGGTCGACCGCACCTTCATGAAGGCGCTGGGGCGCAGCGGCAACAAGGCGCAGCGGCCGATCATCCTGCGCACCATCATCAACATGGCGCACGACCTTGGCATGGATATCGTCGCCGAGGGCATCGAGAACGAGCAGGTCGCCGGAGCGCTCTCCAAGCTCGGCTGCCGCTACGGCCAAGGCCGGCTGTTCGGCGAGCCGATGACCGCCGAGGAGGCCCGCAAGCGCCTGCAGCCGGAGGTCGCGCCGACCTCGCTGCTGGAGCGCGGCCGCCAACTCGCGCGCGGCGCCCGTGCCGGCGCCGAGGCCAAGGCGGAGGCCCGGCCGGCGGAAACCGTCAACGGTGCCGCCGAGACGGCCGCCAACGGCGCCGCAAAGGCCGCGAACGGCAATGGCGAGGTCCGCCCCGCCGCCAATTCAGCTGCCAAGGCGCCTCCCAGCCCGCCGCTCGCCCAGCAGGCTGCGCAGGCCCAGCAGGCCGCCGAGGCCAAGCAGCCGCCCCAGGGCAAGCGCCCACCCGCAGCTGCGGCGGATACCGAACCGTCGAAGGCGGCGACGTCGAGCTGACGGCGCCCTCTGTCCACCTGAAGTCGTCATCCCGGCTGCAGCGAAGCGAAGAGCCGGGATCGCGTGCCATTCCCGAAATATGACCCGGAACTCTCTTTTCCCTCATCCCCGGGCTTGACCCGGGGACCTAGGGGGACGGGTGCGCCTAGTCACTGGGTGGCCGGGTCAAGCCCGGCCATGAGGGCGAGAGGGTGGGTATCGCCGAGCCGAACTGAATTTGTGGGTCAGGCTCTCCGATCATGGAGAGCGATCCCGGATCGGCCTTGGGCCGTCCGGGATGACGGCAAGGGATAATGATCACCGTAATGCCCGGGCTTGGCCCGGGCATCCACGCCTTTCCGCTTCCCACCGATGAACCTCATCCTGAGGTGCTCCGCATGGCGGAGCCTCGAAGGATGTTCGTCCAGGTGCGCTAAGCGAGCATCCTTCGAGGCCCAGCTGCGCCAGGCACCTCAGGATGAGGGTGTACGGGAGAAGAGACGGCGCTCACGCGTGCCCGGCATCCGTCGAAAGCATGCCAGGATCGATGCCGATCTTGCGCAGGGCGAGGTCGTATTTCGCCCCGGCCTCGGCGTCGAACACCAGCGTCCGGTCGGCAGGGCAGTGCAGCCAGCCATTCTGTTGGATCTCGTTCTCCAACTGCCCCGGCGCCCAGCCGGCATAGCCGAGTGCCAGCACCGCGCTGGCCGGCCCGCCGCCTGTCGCGATCGCCTTCAATATGTCGAGCGTCGCGGTCAGGCAAATGCCGTCGTCGATCGGCAGGGTCGAATCCTGGATGAAGAAATCGGCGCTGTGCAGCACGAAGCCGCGCCCGGTCTCCACCGGCCCGCCGCGCAACACCTTCACCCCGCCGGCGCTCGACGGCAGGTGGATGCGCTCGTCCTGCGGGATGACGTCGAGCTGGACCAGCAGGTCGGTGAAATTGATGTGCTGCGCCGGCTGGTTGACGATGATGCCCATCGCCCCTTCCGAGGAATGCGCGCACAGATAGATCACCGCGCGGGCGAAGCGCTCATCGCGCATGCCGGGCATGGCGACCAGCATCTGCCCGTCGAGGAAGGTCCCGCCCGATTGGCCGTCGGAACCCGTCTGGCGTTCTCGTCCGATCCACATGCAAGAAAGCGTAAACCCCGCAGGCGCATTTTCAAGCCCGCCGCCGCCCCCGCGTGACGGCGGGCCGTGCGGCCTCACATGAAAGTGCGCCCGCTGCCGCTTTCGCCAGGGGCAGGGAAAGGCTATCGCCATGGGCATGGTTTCTGGCTTGCGCTTCGCTACCTTCTGCGCCCTCGCCGCGCCTCTCCTCGGTGCGGGAGCCGCGCATGCCGAGCTGATGTCCGGCTGGTCGGCGCCGAGCGGCACGGCGGTGCGCCTGCTTGCCGGCGAAGCGGATGCGGGCACGCTCACCGGCGGCATCGAGATCCGCCTCACCCCCGGCTGGAAGACCTATTGGCGCTATCCGGGCGACAGCGGCGTGCCGCCGCGCTTCGACTGGTCCGGTTCGCAGAATGTCGGCACGGTCGACGTCCTGTGGCCGGCGCCGGTGCGCTTCGACGACGGCGGCTCCTTCTCCATCGGCTACAAGAAGGACGTGGTGATCCCCTTCCGCGTCACGCCGGCGGTGCCCGGCAAGCCGGTCGAGCTCCGGCTCAATCTCGACTTCGCGGTGTGCGAGAAGATCTGCCAGCCGGCCACCGCCTCGCTCAGCCTGGGCGTGCCGGCCGAGGGCGCCGGCTCCTCCCCCGCCCCGCTCGCCGCGGCGCTCGCCGCCATTCCGCGCACCACCGCGATCGGTGCGCCGGGCGATCCCGCCATCGCCAAGGCGGTGCTGGACGGCGATTCGATCCGTGTCGAGGCGCAAGTCGCCGATGGCGACAAGGCTGACCTCTTCGTCGAAGGCCCGAACGAGGACTGGGCGCTGCCGCTGCCCAGCCGCGAGGCTGGGCCGGGCGGGCGCACCGTGTTCGTGCTGCCGGTCGACGGGGTGCCGAAGGGCGCCGACATCGCCGCCACCAAGCTGCGCTTTACCCTGGTCGACGGCCCCCGCGCCGTCGAAGTGGACGCCCCCCTTTCCACGCACTGAAGACGCTTCCCGGCACGCGGGAAATGGCTATGCTACCTCACGACCGGGCCTGCCGGTCATGGCGGGCGCGTGTCCGCGCCGCCGGCGGGACCGTCCCAATGCCCCGTCCAGCGCATGAAAGGAACTATCCATGACGATCAAGGTCGGCGATCAGCTGCCCAGCGCCACCTTCCGCGTCGCCACCGCGGACGGCCCGGTGCCGAAGTCCTCCGAGGAGATCTTCAAGAACAAGAAGGTCGTCCTGTTCGCCGTGCCCGGCGCCTTCACGCCCACCTGCCACAAGAACCACCTGCCGAGCTTCATCGCCCGCGCTGACGAGCTCTTCGCCAAGGGCGTGAGCGTGATCGCGGTGACCGCGGTGAACGATCCCTTCGTGCTGGCGGCCTGGGAGAAGGCGTCGAACGCCGACGGCAAGATCCTGTTCCTGTCCGACGGCAATGCCGAGTTCGCCAAGGCGATCGGCATGGATTTCGACGCCTCGGCGGCCGGCCTCGGCACCCGCTCCAAGCGCTACTCCATGCTGGTCGACGACGGCGAGGTGCTGATCCTCAATGTCGAGGACGTGCCGAGCAAGGCCGACAAGACCAACGCCGACGTGCTGCTCACGCAGTTCTGAGACGTTTCGCATCCGACAAGACGTCATGGCCGGGCTCGTCCCGGCCATTTGCGTTTTCGGGGGCTGCCGGAATTCATCGCTCTCCAGGACTTCCTCATCCTGAGGTGCGAGCGCAGCGAGCCTCGAAGGATGGTCCGCACCGTGCACCCGGACGAGCATCCTTCGAGGCCCGGCTAGACGCCGGGCACCTCAGGATGAGGTCGATGAGGGGTGCAGCCGTATCAATTCTTCAAGCAATAATGTCGGGGCAGATCTGGTCCTCGATGAAGCCGATGCGGTCCTTGAGCATCAGCTTGCGCTTCTTGAAGCGCGCCAGCTGCAGCTGGTCGCTGCCGGGCATTTCCTGCAACGCCTCGATCGCCACGTCGAGATCGCGATGTTCCTGCCGCAAGCGCTCGAGGAGAGCCCGGAGCTCGCGTTCCTCATCCGCCATCATCTGTGTCAAACGCTCGACCCGAACCCCGATTCGCCCCGGCGGTCGCGGGGCGGAAACCCAGTATCGCCGCCCGCGCGCCCCGCTGCAACCGCCGCCCGCACGGCCTCCACCGCGGGCTACCTTATTGCGCCGCAGCGCATCGATTCGTCGACAGAGCGGCGAGCCCGTGACAGACTGATGACGTTCATTCCGGAAGACAGGGAGATGCTGTCCATGTCCATGCAGGCGCATGTTGCGGAGTTGGAACGACGCCACCAGGCATTGGAGAAGGAACTGCGGGAAGAGGTCGCCCGACCTGCCGCTAACGACTCGCGTATCGCCGACCTCAAGCGACGCAAGCTTCACCTGAAGGACGAGATCGCCCGGCTTAAGGGAGCGACGCTCCACTAGGCCCGGCGGGGGTTGCGGCCCTCGCCGTCCAGCACAATTCGGGGACGACACTCGGCCGCCGGCTTTCATGCCGGCGGTTTGTGCTTTCAGGGGCCCTCGACGAAGGGCGTAAGCATTTCAGCGTTCTTGCAATCGAGGCGCCGCCGCCGGAATCTCCGCACAACAAGAAAGACAGTTGAGGGGACGCCGAGATGACCGCCGAGGGCCGCTATCCCGCCTTGCATGCGCGCTCGATCAGCGACCCGGAGGGGTTCTGGCTGGAAGCCGCCCGCGCCATCGACTGGTTCGAGAAGCCGGCCCGGGCCTTCGATCCGACACTCGGCGTCTATGGCCGCTGGTTCCCCGGCAGCGTCACCAATGTCTGCCACAATGCCGTCGATCGCCATGTCGCCGCCGGACGCGGTGCCCAGCCGGCTATCTATTACGACAGCCCGGTCGCGGCCGCGAAGCGCACGGTCACCTATGCCGAGCTGCAAACCGAGGTGGCGGCGCTCGCCGGCATATTGCGCGAGCTCGGCGTGGAAAAGGGCGACCGCGTCGTCATCTACATGCCGATGATCCCCGAGGCGGTGTTCGCCATGCTGGCCTGCGCCCGCATCGGCGCCATCCATTCGGTGGTGTTCGGCGGCTTCGCTGCGGCGGAGCTGGCGAGCCGCATCGACGACGCCGAGCCCAGGGTCGTGCTCTCCGCCTCCTGCGGCATCGAGCCGAGCCGCATCGTCGCCTACAAGCCGCTGCTCGACCTGGCGCTAACCATGGCCAGGCACAAGCCGGAGACCTGCCTGATCTTCCAGCGCCCGCAGGCCGAGGCGAAGCTCCAGCCCGGCCGCGACCGCGACTGGGCGAGCGCGCGGGAAGAGGCTCTGGCGCAAGGCATCTCCGCCGACTGCGTGCCGGTCGAGGCAACCGACCCGCTCTATATCCTCTACACCTCCGGCACGACGGGTAAGCCCAAGGGCGTGGTGCGTGACACCGGCGGCTACATGGTGGCGCTGCGCTGGTCGATGGAGGGGCTCTACGGCGTCGAGCCGGGCGAGGTGTACTGGTCGGCCTCCGACATCGGCTGGGTGGTCGGCCATTCCTACATCATCTACGCACCATTGCTCACCGGCTGCACCACCGTGCTCTACGAGGGCAAGCCGGTCGGCACGCCGGACGCCGGCGCCTTCTGGCGGGTGATCGAGGAGTACAAGGTGGCGGCGCTGTTCACCGCGCCGACCGCGCTACGGGCCATCAAGAAGGAGGATCCGGAAGGTCTCCTGATGAAGAACTACGACCGCTCCTCGCTGCGCACGCTCTTCCTCGCCGGCGAGCGCGCCGACCCGGACACGGTGGAATGGGCGAAGGCGCGCCTCGGCGTGCCGGTGGTCGATCACTGGTGGCAGACCGAGACCGGCTGGGCCATCGCCGGCAATCCGGTCGGGCTCGGCATGCTGCCGATCCGCACCGGCTCGACCGGCGTACCGATGCCCGGCTACCAGGTCGACATCCTCGACGAGGCCGGCCACCCGGTCGCCGCCGACAGGATGGGCTCCATCGCCATCAGGCTGCCGCTGCCGCCCGGCTGCCTTCCGACCCTCTGGCGGCAGGACGGGCGCTTCCGCGAGAGCTACCTCGCCGAATTCCCCGGCTACTACAAGACGGCCGACGCCGGCTTCAAGGACGGCGAGGGCCAGCTCTTCATCATGGGCAGGACCGACGACATCATCAACGTCGCTGGCCACCGGCTCTCCACCGGCGGCATGGAGGAGGTGCTGGCGGCGCACCCCGACGTCGCCGAATGCGCGGTGATCGGCATCCACGACGAATTGAAGGGCGAGGTGCCCTGCGGCTTCCTGGTGCTGAAGGCGGGGGTGGATCGCTCGCCGGCGCAGATCGAGACCGAGATCGTGGCTCTGGTGCGCGAGCGCATCGGTCCGGTGGCGGCGTTTCGCATCGCCATCACGGTGAACCGGCTGCCCAAGACCCGCTCGGGCAAGATTCTGCGCGGCACGATGAAGAAGATCGCCGACGCCGAGCCATGGAACATGCCGGCGACCATCGACGACCCGGCATCGCTCGACGAGATCGCCACCGCCCTGACCGCCCGCGGGCTGGCGAAGGTGTCGGCGGCTTAATCGCCTGCACCTACGCACCCTCATCCTGAGGTGCGAGCGTCAGCGAGCCTCGAGGATGGTCGTCACAGCGCACCGGGATGGGCATCCTTCGAGGCCCGGCCAATGGCCGGGCACCTCAGGATGAGGTCGTCCACAGGGGCCGCTCGAACGTCACGCGATCCCGGATCGGCCTACGGCGTCCGGGATGATGTCTTAAAGACGCGAAGCGGGGCCCCTCACTCCTCCTCGTCGGCCTCGCTCTTGCGCGAGCCGCCAAGCTTGGCGAACACGGTCTCGAGGTCGACCTTCTCCTCGCGCGGCTTGTGGGACGGCACGAACGGCTCGTGCGGGGTCTCGCCGGTGGAGACGTCGACCGGCAGCAGCGTGGCGCCGTGCTCGCCGGGCGGCGTCGCCGGACGGTCCTTGGAGGAGCGCTGCACCTCGATGTCGAGGTCGATCTGCGAGCACAGGCCGAGCGTCACCGGATCCATCGGCGTCAGGTTGGCGGCGTTCCAGTGGGTGCGCTCCTTGATCGACTCGATGGTCGTCTTGGTGGTGCCCACCAGCCGCATGATCTGGCTGTCCTTCAGCTCCGGATGGTTGCGCAGCAGCCAGAGGATGGCGTTGGGCCGGTCCTGGCGCTTCGACACCGGGGTGTAGCGCGGGCCGCGGCGGCGCTTAGGCTCCGGCAGGCGCACCTTCGATTCCAGCAGCTTCAGCCGGTGATTCGGGTTCTTCTCGGCGCGCTCGATCTCCTCGCGGGCGAGCTGGCCGGTCGAGACCGGGTCGAGCCCCTTGATGCCCTGCGCCACCTCGCCATCGGCGATGCCCTTCACCTCCAGCACGTGGAGCTTACAGAAGTCCGCGATCTGGTCGAAGGTGAGCGCGGTGTTCTCGACCAGCCACACGGCGGTGGCCTTCGGCATGAGGGGCGCGTTCGCCATGAGACGAATCTCCATCCATTAAAGGCGCCACGCCGGTTCTCTGGCCGGGGATGGCACGATGATTGGGTCTTTCGGCCGCGCAAACTTCCTCACGCGCTCCGACCACCCTGGGGGGGCGGAGCCTCGGACCGTCTCGCGATGACCGGGATGCGACAAATATAGGCGCCTGCGCGCCGTCCTGCAAACCCAAAGACACAGGTCGAACTTATCGCCGCCGCAAACACGCGGATAGGTTCCCCGGCCCCAACAGAGGAGACAGCGATGAAGCCCGTTCGACTTCTGGCCGCGGCCCTGCTGATCGGATTTTCCGCGCTGAGCGGATTTTCGCGCGCCGAGGCGCAGGACGCGCCCGCCGCACCGGAGATGCCCGGCGCGGCGGACGTCGCCCGCGTCACCGGCGGCACCTACACGGTCGATGCCGACCATACGCAGGTGATCTGGACCGTCGACCACATGGGCTTCAGCCCGCTCACCGGCATGTTCGGCAAGATCAGCGGCACGCTGACCCTCGACCCCAAGGCGCCGGAGGACGCGAAGCTTGACATCAAGATCCCGCTGGCGGGCCTCGCCGTGACCTCCGAGGATTTCGGCAAGCATCTGGCGAGCGCCGAGTTCTTCGACACGGCGAAGTTTCCCGAGGCCAGCTTCAAGTCGACCAATGTGACGGCTGAAGGCACCGAGGGCGCGATCGAGGGCGAGCTCACGCTGCACGGCGTCACCCGCCCGGTTACGCTGGAGACCACCTTCTTCGGCGCCGGCATCAACCCGATGACCAAGGCCGAGAATATCGGCTTCGTGGCGACGGCGACGATCAAGCGCAGCGAGTTCGGTCTCGGCTTCGCCGTGCCCGTCGTGTCCGACGAGGTGGAGCTCGACGTCGTCGGGGTCTTCGTCAAGGCGCCCTGACGCCGAAGGGCCCGACGCGGCGCCGGCGCGGCGCGCTTGACAGCACGTGCCGCGCCACCCATGACGATGGCGTGGCCCGCTTGGACGGGCCTTCTGGACATGGCGATGCCGGCTGCCGAAAAACCTCCTCTGCACGTCCTCCTGTGCGCCCCGCGCGGCTTCTGCGCCGGGGTGGTGCGGGCGATCGACGCGGTGGAGCGGGCGCTGGAGATGTACGGCCCGCCGGTCTATGTGCGGCACGAGATCGTGCACAACAAATATGTCGTCGAGGGCCTGCGCGCGAAGGGCGCGGTCTTCGTCGAGGAGCTCTCCGAGGTGCCAGCCGGCACCACCGCGCCGGTGATCTTCTCCGCCCATGGCGTGGCGAAGTCGGTGCCGGAGGACGCGGCGCGGCGCAACTTCTTCGCCATCGACGCCACCTGCCCGCTGGTGACCAAGGTCCACCGCGAGGCCACCGTCCACCACAAGAAGGGCCGCGAAGTCGTGCTCATCGGCCATGCCGGCCATCCGGAGGTGATCGGCACCATGGGCCAGCTGCCCGAGGGCGCCGTCCGGCTGGTCGAGACCGCAGAGCAGGCGCGCGAATTCACCCCGCGCGACCCGGAAAACCTCGCCTACACCACCCAGACTACCCTCTCCATCGACGACACCACCGAGATCGTGGCCATCCTCAAGCAGCGCTTCCCGGCGATGACGGCGCCGCATAAGGAGGACATCTGCTACGCCACCACCAACCGCCAGGAGGCGGTGAAGCGGGTGGCGCCGAAGGTCGACGCGATGATCGTGGTCGGCGCGCCGAATTCGTCGAATTCGCAGCGCCTGCGCGAGGCCGCCGAGCGCGAGGGCTGCCGTCACGCCGCGCTAGTGCAGCGGGCGGGCGAGATCGACTGGAACGTCTTCGGCGCCATCTCCTCGCTCGGGGTGAGCGCCGGCGCCTCCGCCCCGGAGGTCCTGGTCGAGGAGATCCTCGACGCCTTCGCCGAGCGCTATGCGCTGAAGGTCGAGACCGTTCACACGGCCCATGAGGACGTGTTCTTCCCCCTGCCCCGCCAGCTGCGCCCCGACGCGGCCGAATAGGTCCCTTAATGGCCGTCTATACCGACGTCACACCGGAAGAGCTCGAAGCCTTCCTCTCGACCTATGAACTCGGCCGGCTGCGCGCCTTCAAGGGTATCGCCGAAGGGGTGGAGAACTCCAACTATCTCCTCCAGACCGAGGCCGGCAGCTTCATCCTCACCCTCTACGAGAAGCGGGTGAACCCGGCCGACCTGCCCTTCTTCATCGGGCTGATGGAGCATCTGGCGAAGCGCGGCATCGACTGCCCGCAGCCGGTGCGCAACCGCGAGGGCGTCGCCCTCGGTCAGCTGGCCGGCCGCCCGGCGCTGATTGCCACCTTCCTGGTGGGCACCTCGGTGCGCCGGCCCACCGCGGCCAACTGCGCCGCGCTGGGCGCGGCGCTCGCCAGCCTGCACAAGGCGGGCGCCGACTTCACCGAATTCCGGCGCGTCAACGCGCTCTCGGTCGCCGGCTGGCGCCCGCTCTACGAGCAGGCGCGCGAGCGCGCCGACACCGTCGCGCCGGGGCTCGCCGCGCTGATCGCCGACGAGCTGTTGATGCTAGAGGAGCGTTGGCCCAGAGGCCTGCCGGCCGGCGTGATCCATGCCGACCTGTTCCCCGACAATGTGTTCTTCACCGACGGCAAGCTGTCGGGGATCATCGACTTCTACTTCGCCTGCAACGACCTGCTCGCCTATGACGTCGCCATCTGCCTCAACGCCTGGTGCTTCGAGCCGGACGGCGCCTACAACCAGACCAAGGGCCGTGCATTGCTCGCCGCCTATCAGGCCGAGCGCCCGCTGGGTGAGGAAGAGGTCGCCGCGCTGCCGCTGCTGGCCCGCGGCGCGGCGCTGCGTTTCCTGCTCACCCGCCTCGTGGACTGGCTGAACGTGCCGCCCGGCGCGCTGGTGCGCCCGCACGACCCGGTCGAGTATCTTCGCAAGCTGCGCTTCCACCGCTCCGTCACCAGCCCACGCGACTATGGCGTCACCGAGAGGCAGACCGCGTGAAGACCGCGCCGGGCACCGCCCGCGTCTTCTCGGATGACGGAGCCAAGCAGCCGCCCAAGGGCATCGTCGCGGTGTGGACCGACGGCGCCTGCTCGGGCAATCCAGGTCCCGGCGGCTGGGGCGCGATCCTGCGCTATGCCGGCGCCGAGAAGGAGCTCTCGGGCGGCGAATCCCCGACCACCAACAACCGCATGGAGCTGATGGCGGCGATCTCCGCGCTGGAAGCGCTGAAGCGCCCCTGCACGGTCGACCTGCACACCGACAGCGAATATCTGCGCAACGGCATCACCAAGTGGATCGCCGGCTGGAAGCGCAATGGCTGGCGCACTGCCGACAAGAAGCCGGTGAAGAATGTCGACCTGTGGGAGCGGCTGGAGAGCGCCATGGAGCGCCACGAGATCCGCTGGCACTGGGTGAAGGGCCATGCCGGTGACGAGATGAACGAGCGCGCCGACGAGCTCGCCCGCGCCGGCATGGCGCCTTTCAAGCGCGCGCGAGGCGAGGCGGCGGACTGAGCCGATGACGACAGACCCCGATTCCGGCTCCTCGGGGGCCGTCCGCGGCGCTCCCCGCCTGCTGCTCCGCCTCGAGGGTGTGGGGGCCGCCGCCGCGGCGATCCTGGCCTATCATCACATCGACGGCGGCTGGGGCCTGTTCGCCTTGCTCATCCTCGCCCCGGATCTGTCACTGCTGGCTTATCTCGCGGGGCCGGGCGCTGGCGCCGCCCTCTACAATGCCGCACATTCCTATGTGGCGCCGGCGCTGCTCGTCGGAATTGGCCTTGCGCTCGGCCGGCAGTTGCCGGTGGCGATCGCACTCGTCTGGATCGCCCATATCGGCATCGACCGCGCCCTTGGCTACGGGCTGAAATATGCGGGCGGGTTCGGGCTGACCCATCTCGGCCGGATCGGCCGAAGGCAGGCAGATGAGGATCGAGGGCCTTCCTCGGATTGACAACCGCCCCTCCCCTCCGCTATCAGCCGGGCCTCGAATTTCAATGCTGGCGGATCGGGGCGCGGCCATGGAGGCGCCGTCTCATGCGCAAGCGCCGACGATCCGAAGGTTACGTGTCATGAAGATCCGCAATTCGCTCAAGTCGCTGCTCGGGCGCCACCGCGACAACCGCCTGGTGCGCCGCAAGGGCCGCGTCTACATCATCAACAAGACCCAGAAGCGCTTCAAGGCCCGCCAGGGCTGAGGCTTCGGGCTTCCGGCCGCGTTCACGATTTCGCGGCTTGCTGCCCTGCAACATTGAACGAGGGCGCCATCGCTCCTAGACTGGAGCCATGCGCGCCCTTTTTGCTGCCCTGATCATCGCCGCCGCGCCGCTCGGCGGATTCGCTCCCCCGGCACTTGCCCAGAGCGCGGCCCCGGCTGCGCCGGGCGAGAAGTCACTGCCGGGCGAGAAGCCGCCGACGCTGCCGGATCTTGGCAAGCCTGACGGCGCCGCGAAAACCGATGTCCCCTCGGAAAAATCCAAGGAAGCTGCGCAGGAGCCCGACCGCGGCAAGCGGCTCGACGCGCTCTTCGCCGCGCTCAAGGCGGCACCGGACAAGGATTCGGCCAAGAACATCGCCGAGCGCATCGACGTCGCCCTCACCCCTTCCGGCAGCGACACGGCTGACCTCCTGATGAGCCGCGCCGCATTGGCGACGCAGGCCAAGGACTACGACCTTGCCATCGAGCTGCTGGACGGCGTGCTCAAGGTCGAGCCGAACCATCTGGAGGCGTGGAACAAGCGCGCCACGGTGTTCTACCTCAAGCAGGACTTCTCCGACGCGCTGAACGACCTGCGCCAGGTGGTGGCACGCGAGCCGCGCCATTACGGCGCCTGGTCCGGCATCGCGATCATCTGCAAGGAGATCGGCGACGAGAAGCACGCGCTGGAAGCCGCGCGCCAGGCGCTCGCCATCTATCCCCATCTCGACGAGGTCGAGGACATGGAGAAGACGCTGACCATCAGCGTCGAGGGCCGGCCGATCTGACGGCTTCCGGTCATTGCCATTGAACGCCCTCATCCTGAGGTGCCCGGTGTTTCGCCGGGCCTCGAAGGATGTTCGTCCGGGTGCACAGTGCCGACTATCCTTCGAGGCTCGCTACGCTCGCACCTCAGGATGAGGGTGCATCTGGTCTGAGACGGGCGCTCACACCCGCTCGTAATCCACAAAGCAGAAGGCGTACTCGTCCGTCTCGGCCTTGAACGGACCCTCGCGGCTCACCTCGCGCCATTCGTCATGCGCGAAATCGGGGAAGAAGATGTCGCCCTCCGGCGTGCCTAGCACCTCGGTGACGCGCAGCCGCGAGGCGTGGGGGAAGGCCTGCGCATAAAGCTGCGCTCCGCCGATCACCGCCATCTCGTCGACCTCGAGCCGCTCTGCCTCGAGCGCGCCGCGGTCGAGCGCGGCCGGCAGCGAGGGCACGACCAGCACTCCCTCCGGCACGGCGAAGCCGGTGTCGCGCGTCACCACGATGCTGGTGCGGCCGGGCAGCGGCTTGCCGATCGACATGAAGGTCTTGCGGCCCATCAGAATCGGCTTGCCCCAGGTGATGGTGCGGAAACGCTTGAGATCGCTGGAAATGTGCCAGGGCAGGTCGTCGCCGCGGCCGATCACGCCGTTCTCGGCAACCGCCGCGATGATCGTCAGCACGGTCATGCCGCCCTCCCGGTAAGCTGCGCCAGCGCCGCATCGGCAGCGGCGAGGCCGGTGAGATGCGCGCCATGCGCGGTGGAATAGGCGTGCGCCGACACCGCCTCGCCAGCGAACAGGATGCGGTCGCCGAGGGGACGAGCCAGCCGCGCCCGCACATGGGCGAAGCCCGGCAGGGCGCAGCTATAGGCGCCGCCGATCAGCGGGTCGGCGACCCAGCCGGTGGTGGCGACGCGCACGATATGCTTTTCGATATCGGCGCCGAAGGCGTCCTTCAGCGCCGCGAGGCCGAAATCGCGCATCGCGTCAGGTCCGGCCTTCACCAGCCGCGCGGCATTATCGCCGCCGAGCTGACCGATGGCGATATTGGCGCCGAAATGGTTGAGCACGAAGTTGATCGGCCGGCGCTCTGGATCGGCGAGGTCGATCGTGTCGACATAGGAGCTCGACGACACGCCCAAGACGTCGCGGTCGAACAGGAAGGCCACCTTCTCCGCCGCGCCCAGCGGCAGCGCCTCGAAGGCCTCGGCGAGTTCCGCCGGCAGCACGGGGGCGAATTGCAGCCCGCCGCGGGCGATCACCGTCGTCGGCACGGCGACGATGACGAGGCGCGCCTGGAGCGTGCCGCGCGGCGTCTCCAGCTTCACGCCCTCGCCCGACCAGTCGATGCGGGCGACCGGGCAGGAGGTCAGGATAGGCAGGTCCGGCGCAGTGCGCGCCGCCAGCGCCTGGATCAGCGCGCCATAGCCCTGTTCGACCGGGAAGTTCTCGCCGGTGTCGCTATAGGCGGCGTAGTCGAGGGTGGAGAGCCGCTCCGGCTCGGCGGCCGACATCAGGGTCAGCCAGTGCCGTGCCAGCCGGTTCCAGGGGCTGGAGGCGTCCATCACCTCGCTGGCGGCGATGTCGCGGCCCTCATCGCCTGCCTTCTTGATGGCGGCGTAGGTCGCGTCGATCGCCGTCCACGCCGCCTCGCGCTCGGCCTCGTCCGCCCAGCGGCCACCGACATAGGTCTCGCGCGCCTTGCGGGTGCCGCGCATGAGATAGGAGAAGCCGAGCTCGTCGGCGGCGGCGCGCAGCGGGTTGACCGAGGCCGAATGCAGCCAGTGGCAGCCCTGGTCCCAGGCTATGCCGAAGCTCGTCGTGTCGGTATAGGCGCGCCCGCCGGTGCGCGGCGCGGCCTCGACCACCATCACGTCGATGCCGGCCTGGTGCAGCCGGCCGCCGGCGGCAAGTCCCGCCGCACCGGCGCCGACGACGATCACGTCATGGAACGCCGCCACGGTCACTTCTTGCGGAAGGTGTCGAGCCGCACGACCTGAGCGCCGCCTTGGGTGCCGCCGCTCTTGCCGTCGTCCTTCCCCTCGCCCTCGCCGCCCTTGGCAGCCGGCTTGTCGGTGGATTTTTCGGAAGGCTTGTCGGGTTTGGGCGCGGCCGCGGGCTTCGGCTCCGCCTTGGCGGCGGGGACCGGCGTCGGCTTGCTCGGCGCGGGCTTGGATTCCGACTTGGATTCCGTCTTGGCGGCTTCCTTGGCCGGCCGCGCTGCCGTGCGGGTCGAGGGCACCGAAGTCGGCCGCGCCTCGCCGATCGGGGTCACCGGGGCCATGGGCGCCGGCGCCGCGGGCTCGTCCTCGGCCTCCTCGTCCTCCTCGGCCACTGGCTCGAACTGCAGGCCGAACTTCACCGAGGGATCGAAGAAGCCCTTTAGCGCGGCGAAGGGAATGTGCAGGCGCTCGGGAATGCCGTTGAAGGACAGGCCGACCTCGAAGAACAGCTCGGAGACGATCAGGTCCCAGAACTGGTGCTGGAGGACGATGGTCATCTCCTCGGGATAGCGTTCCTTCAGCCGCGGCGAGAGCCGCACGCCGGAAGCCCGCGTGTCGAAGGAGACATAGAGATGGTGGTCGCCCGGCAGGCCGTCGCGCGCGACATCGGTCAGCACGCGGCGCACCACGCTGCGCAGCGCGTCCTGGACGAGCAGGTCATAGCGGATCAGATCGACGCTCATGCCGGCAATGAACCCGATTCCAGCGACAACCGCCAGCCGGAAGGTGAGGATGAAGTGGAGGCTTCTGTTGCCAGGTGCCTCCGAACCCCGCCCGACGGTGCTACCCGCTAGGACTTATTTTCCGTAGATCAAACCGCTCACGCGGCCTGAGCAACCGGAGCATAGTTGTCGTTGGCAACTATAAGTTTGGTCCGATGACGGCGGTACCATGCCGAGCGAAAGAATGCCCTTTACGCCCCCGTCGATCCTGTTTCGCCCCCGCCGCAGCCCACCCCAAGGGATGGGTTCCGGTGGAGGCGCCGGGTACTGCCCCCGGGTCCGATGGGTTTATTCCGACAACCGTTTATCGCCATAGCCGGCTTGCGCCGGCACAACGAATATAGGGGCATCCCCGCCCGGTTGGAAGGGGGCGCCGGCCGCGCTCCCCAACCGGGGGGCTCACGCCTCCGTCTGGTCGCCGAACTGCAGGCGCTCGATCGGCTGGTTGCCACCCTCGGTGCCGTGCAGCTTCTCGTCGAGCTCGGCGATCCGCGCCCGCAGCGCCTCCATCACGATCTGCCGCATCAGCTCGTAGTCCAGCCGCACGGCGGAATGGGCGCTGCGCAGCGCCTGCCCATGGCGCAGCACCAGCGCCGGCGCCATGTGCGAGTTCTCCACCGTGAAGTCGAGCGGATGCGTCGCATCCTTCTCCAGAAGGTTCAGGTGCATGCGCAGCCGATGGTGCTCGGTGTGCAGGACGTCCGTGCTGTTCGTCATGGCTTCCTCCCTCTGGCTAGCTGCATGACGACAATCGCGGGAAGCCCATCGGGTTCCCATGATACCGCCGGATTGCCTCGTCCGGCCGGAAGTGCCCCGAAATGACCTTGGAAATGCCCCGACAAGCGGGGGAACGCCTCGGCGCCTGGGCGGTTTGCCCCAGGTCTTAACGGACACCGGGGTGGGCTATGGGGATAGAAACGGAGACGAACCATGAAGACAGGACATGTCGTCATCGGCCTCGCCGCCGCGCTCGGCGTCTCGACGCTCGCCGCGACGCCGAGCCTTGCACAGGAACTCTATGTCCGCAGCGTCGAACCGGCGCCGCCCGGCGTGGTGGTGATGGAACAGCAGCCGACCTATGTGGCGCCGACCCGGCGGGTGATCGTACAGGAGCCCGCGCCGGTGGTGGTGCAGGAACCCGCGCCGGTAGTGGTGCAGGAGGTGCCCGCCGAACCGCGGCGCGTCATCGTGACCGAGCCGGCCCCCGCGCCGCTGGCGCGCGAGGTCTATGTTCGCGAGGCGGCCCCGCTGCCGCCGGCCGACGTGATCGACAACGGCTATGGCTGCCGCACGCTGGAGCGCCAGTCGATCTCGGGCATCACCACGGTTAGCACCGTCTGCGACTAGCTTTAAGCTGTCGATAGCTCGGCCTGAGTGAGCGGGCGGCGACTGCGCTGCCCGCTCACTTATGCTATATGTAGTGGGTCCATAGTCGACGGGGCCACGCCATGCGGCAATATCACGAGCTTCTGGAGCGAGTTCTGCGCGAAGGCACGCGCAAGGACGACCGCACCGGCACCGGCACGCTCTCCCTCTTCGGCCACCAGATGCGCTTCGACCTCGCCGAGGGGTTCCCGCTCATCACGACCAAGAAGCTGCACCTCAAGTCGATCATCCACGAGTTGCTCTGGTTCCTCGCCGGCGACACCAACATCGCCTATCTCAAGGAAAACGGCGTCTCGATCTGGGACGAGTGGGCCGACGCCAATGGCGATCTCGGTCCGGTCTACGGCCACCAGTGGCGCTCTTGGCCGGATGGGCGCGGCGGCGTGATCGACCAGATCGCGCAGGTGCTCTCCGACATCCGCCGCAACCCCGATTCGCGCCGGCTGATCGTCTCCGCGTGGAACCCCGCGGACGTGCCGCAGATGGCGCTGCCGCCCTGCCACTGCCTGTTCCAGTTCTACGTGCTGGACGGCAAGCTCTCCTGCCAGCTCTATCAGCGCTCGGCCGACATCTTCCTCGGCGTGCCGTTCAACATCGCCTCCTATGCGCTGCTCACTCACATGGTGGCACAGGTGACGGGGCTGAAGCCGGGCGACTTCGTCCACACGCTGGGCGACGCGCATCTCTACGTGAACCATGTCGAGCAGGCGCATGAGCAGCTCTCGCGCGCCCCGCGCGCTCTGCCGACCTTGAAGCTCAACCCGGCGGTGGACGACCTCTTCGCCTTCCGCTTCGAGGACATCGCCATCGAGGGCTACGACCCGCACCCCGCCATCAAGGCGCCGGTGGCGGTCTAGACGGTCGAGGCGCGTCGCCACGACGTCACTCCTCGATCGCTCCCGGAAGTTCCAGGTCGCTGAAGTGCTGCTTGGCGTGCTCGTAGAACACTGCCGGCGCGAAATGCAGGTTTACCCCGGCTCGGACCATCAGGCCGAAGCGGTTGGTCGGCAGGCCGACATCCTCCAGCGGGCGGAACAGCAGCGCGCCGCTGCGAATCTCGTTTTGCACGCCGATGGGCGTCATCACCGAGACACGGCCGCCGAGCAAGGCGAGCTCGACCAGCATGCGGATGGAATCGACCTCGACCAGCGGCGGCAGCACCAGCGCCGATTTCTGTAGGAACGGTTCGATCACGCCGCGGATCGAGATCTCCGGCTTGGCCACCGCCATCGGATGGGCGATGCAGGCCGCCAGCGTCACCCTCGGCACGGCCGCCAGCGGATGATCGGGGCGCATCACCACGCCGATGCGCACGTCCCGCCGCACCGCCACCTCCACGTGATCGTTGGGCCGGGCAACGAAGCCGAAACCGATGTCGGCACGCTCGTCGGCGATCCGCGCGATCACCTCCGTCGAGGGACCGACCGAGACGTCGAGGTGCAGGCGCGGATACTGCCGGCCGAAATCGGCGAGGAGCCGGGGCAGGAAGGCGAGCCCGACGCTCTCGACCGTGGCGACGCGCACCGAGCCGGTCTTCAGGCCACGCAGCATATCCAGCTCGGAGACCGCCGCCTCGATCGGCAGGAGCAGCCGGCGGGAATGGCGGTAGAGGATCTCGCCCGCCGGCGTGAGCTTGAGGCGCCGGACCTCGCGCTGGAACAACTCCAGGCCCAGCGCATCTTCGAGCTGCGCGACCTGCCGCGTCACCGCCGAGGAAGCGATGTTCAGCCGCCGCGCCGCTTCACGGACCGACAGGCATTCGGCGACGGCATTGAAATAGATCAGCGAGGGCTGGTGGAAAACCCGCGCCAGGAGGCTGGGTGAAAGCGCGCCGCTACGGGGGCGGTCCTTGCCATCGGTCTTGATGAGGGTGCCGTCAGGCTTCGGACCTGTCTTGGTCATTAGGGATTCCAATCGATGGGATCGCTGCCAAATCAGCAGCGCGCCGCTCTGTATTCAGCAGTTTCAAGAGCGCCCACGATCGGTACAATCATACACGCCGTCAAGAAATCAGTGCCATCCCCGGATTGAGCTGGCGGTTCGAGCCTCACGTCCATTCATGCCCCTCATCTGCAGTATTCATGGAGAAGGCCGTGTCCACGCCACGCGCATGAGGCATGAGCCCGCTTGACCCGAGATCGACGAGTGAAACTGTCAGCCGCCCGCGCCAATGCTATCCGCGGCGTAACCGGCGTGTGCCTGCGCGAGACGCCATTCATCACCGACAACCATACCGGCTGGCACTCGACGCGGATAAGACCCGCGGCGAAGCGCCGGCCGCCCTCGCCTGCAACGGCACAGCGTTTCCACGAGAGGGTGAGCCCGCATGCTTGAGAAGCTGTTCGCGCTGAAGGATCATGGCACCAACGTCAGGACCGAGATACTGGCGGGCGTGACGACCTTCGTCACGATGGCCTATATCGTCTTCATCAATCCGGCGATCCTCGGTGCAGCGGGCATGCCGCAGGGCTCGGTCTTCGTGGCCACCTGTCTCGTCGCCGCCGTCGGCACGCTGATCATGGGGCTCTATGCCAACTATCCGATCGCGCTGGCGCCGGGCATGGGTCTCAACGCCTACTTCGCCTATGTCGTCGTGCTTTCCATGGGCTACACGTGGCAGGCGGCGCTCGGCGCGGTGTTCATTTCCGGCACGCTCTTCCTGCTGGTGACGCTGTTCCGCCTGCGCGACATCATCGTCAACGGCATCCCCCATTCGCTGCGCATCGCCATCACGGTCGGCATCGGCCTGTTCCTGGCCATCATCTCGCTGAAGAACGCCGGCGTCATCGTCGGCAGCGAAGCGACGCTGGTGACGCTCGGCGACCTGCACAAGCCCGAGGTAGTGCTGGCGGTGATCGGCTTCATCGCCGTCGCCGTGCTCTCGGTGCTGCAGGTGAAGGGCGCGCTGCTGATCGGCATCATGGCCGTGACGGTGCTCAGCTTCATTTTTGCCGGCAACACTTTCCACGGCATCGTCTCGATGCCTCCCTCGCTGGAGCCGACCTTCTTCGCGCTCGACGTCAAGGCGGCGCTGTCGGGCGGCATCCTGAACGTGGTGCTGGTCTTCTTCCTGGTCGAGTTGTTCGACGCCACCGGCACGCTGATGGGCGTCGCCCGCCGCGCCGGCCTGCTGACGCCGGAGCGAGAGGGTCGGCTCAGCAAGGCGCTGATGGCGGACAGCAGCGCAATCTTCCTCGGCTCGCTGCTCGGCACCTCCAGCACCACCGCCTATCTGGAAAGCGCCTCGGGCGTGCAGGAGGGCGGGCGCACCGGTCTCACCGCGGTGACCGTCGCGGCCCTGTTCCTGGCCTGCCTTTTCATCGCGCCGCTCGCCGCCTCGGTGCCGGCCTATGCGACGGCGCCCGCGCTCTTCTACGTCGCCTGCCTGATGCTGCGCGACTTGGTCGACCTCGACTGGGAGGACACGACGGAGGTCATCCCCGCCTGCGTTACCGCCCTGCTGATGCCCTTCACCTACTCGATCGCCAACGGCGTCTCCTTCGGCTTCATCAGCTATGCGGCGCTGAAGCTGCTGACCGGCCGCGCCCGGCAGGTGCATCCGGTGGTGTGGGTCATCGCCGCCGTGTTCCTGTTCAAGTTCATCCACGAGACGGCGGGCCACTGAACGCGCGCGAGGGCGGCGTCAGCCTCCGGCGGCCTGCGCGAGGGAGATCGCGACGCAGCTCTGCGCTGACGGCAGCAGCATGAGCCGGCCGCTATCGGCGAGGTCGTAGACCTGGACGGCGCCGAGATTGATCGACGGTGCGCCGTTTGGCAGCAGGGCTTGCGCGACGGCATCGCAGGACTTCGGGTAGGGCACGACGCGCACCATCGCGCCCTCGCAGCCGGTCCTGTTCGGCGCGGCATAGACGATGCCGGCCGCGGGGCCGGAATAGTTCGGCGAATTGATGTTCAGACCGAGCACCGACTGCACCGCGTGGCCGTCGGGCTCGCTCGTGTTCCAGCGCGACTGCAGGCTGTACTGCGCGCCGCCGGAAAGCAGCTCGCCGAGCACGGGGAAGATGGTGCCGCAGGCCTTCAGGCCGGCCTTGCGAGCATGGGCGAGGAAGGGTGTCTCCGCCAATGGCAGATCGCTCCCCGAGATGGCCGGCGTCCCCCGCTGTCCGGAAAGGGATCCCCGCAGCTCCGGGATCTGCGTCACCCCGAGCACGGCGGTGCCGAGTGCCGCCACGCCGACGAACGACAGCAGGATCGCCTGCCACGCGGGCCGCCATGCCGGCGCGGCGGCAGTGCCGTTCCCGGCCGTCGCGGGCGCCGGGGCCGCTCGGGACATGATGCGGTCGCGGATCGATTGCTGCGTCATGGTTTCATTCAGTTGATGGTCGCCAGCGCCTTGGCGAGGCCTTTCAGGGAGGCCGTGACGGTGATGCGCGCGCCGGAGGCGGCGGAATAGGAAATGCTCGCCTGCGCCTCCTTGCCGATCTGCTCGCGCAGGATCGGGCCGACCGGGACCATGCCGACGCAGACGGTCTGGTTGCAGCCGTCGATATCGACCTCGACGGGCTGCCTGCGCCCTTGGAAGGCGAGCGAGATCTGGCCGTCCGCCCGCGGCGCGGTGCGCAGGATCATGAACGGCTTGCCCTCCTGTGTCGCCGCCAGCGACCAGCTGAAGACCAGCGCGCCGGCGTGGTCCTCGATCACCTGGCTCACATTGCAGACCATCTGCCGGGCCTTCAGGTTCTCGTCGCAGACCAGCGTCCAGTTCTCGAACGGCGTGGTGATGCGTCGGTACTGGCCGAGCGGGACGTCCTGGGGAACTGCGACTTCGGGCGGCCGGATCCGGTAGGCGGGAGCCACCGCCGCGGCGGAAAGGGGTTCCTGTCCGACGGCTGGCGGGCCGCCGGACAGGAATAGGCAGGCCCCTAGGATGAATTGGGGGAGCGGAGCCTGCCCGATCACGATGACCTCAGTTGAGCGTGAAGCTGAGGCCGGCACCCACGCCCCAGTCGCCGCCAGCGGTCGTGCCCGACAAGTTGCTGCGCATGCGGCCGTTCTCGCTGGTGTAGCCGGCGCCGACGGCAAAGGCGCCCTCGCCGCGCCAGTAGCCGCCGCCGACGGCCACGCTCGCCTTGCCCGGCCGATCGTCGTAGCGGAGCGATGCCGCCGCCAGGCCGATCGCCGCCCCCTGCCGCGCTTCGGTGCGGGCTGCGCTGATGTCCTGGTTGAGCTGGCTGAACCGGTAATCGGTATAGGCGTTCGCCTGGTCCAGCGTCTGGGCAGCCATCTGGTTGGTGTAGTTGTTGGCCGTCTGGATCGCCGCGGTGGTGCGGTTGTCGGTGTAGCTGTTCGCCTCGACCAGCGTGTTGCCCAGGCCCTCATTGAGCTGGCCGACATTGACCGCGTCGGTGTCCTTCACGCCGGCGGCGACGTTGGAGATCAGCACCGGGGCGTTCGGATCGCCGCCGATCAGCGTCACGGTGTTCGACTTGGTCCCGTCCGGGTTGGTGTCGTATTTGACGGTGAACTCGTTGAGCTCGCCGATGCCGGTCTCCAGCGTCTCGACGGCCTGGTTGGTGGCGTAGAGCTGCGAGCCGTTGATCGCATCCGTGCTGCTGGCCGAGATGCGGCCCGCGGCGACGTTGGTGACCGTCCGCTCGGCGCCGACATCGCCCACGCTGACGGTGCCGACCGGCGTGGCACCGGCGAAGGCATAGTCCACGCCCCTGATCGTGGTGCCGGCGGTGCCGACCGCTGCCGCGGTCGCCGCGCCCGCGCCGAGGGCGACCGAATTGGCGTTGCCGGCCGTGGCGCCCTGGCCGATGGCGACGCTGGACGTGCCGCCCGCCGTCGCCCCGGAGCCGACCGCCGTGGCGCCGGCGCCCGCGGCGGAGGCGTTGACGCCGGCCGCGAGCGCATCCGCGCCGGACGCACCGTCATTGTTGTAGTTGCCGGCGGCGCTGTCGCTGCTGCCCACGCTGTAGAAATGGGTCGCACCGCCCCCGCCGCTGCTCAGCGCCGCGATGGCCTGGTTGGTGGCGTAGAGCTGCGAACCGTTGATCGCATCCGTGCTGCTGGCCGAGATCTGGCCCGCGGCGACATTGGTGATCGTCCGCTCGGCGCCGGCAGCGCCCACGCTGACGGTCGAGAGCGGCGCCGTGCCCGCGAAGTTGTAGAAGGTTCCGCCGACGGTCACGCCGGACGTGCCGACCGCCGCCGCCGTCACCGATCCGGAGCCGAGAGCGACGTCGCCCTCGAACAGCGCCTGCGCCCCCGCGCCGAAGGCGACGGATTCATCCGCCAGTGCGGTACTGCGATAGCCTGCGGCAAGGCTGCGGGCGCCCAGGGCCGCGTTGTTGGAACCGAAGGCGCTGCCGTCCTCGCCATCGGCGACGTTGCCGGTGCCGACGGCGGTGCTGCCGTCGCCATCGGCGGTGTTGTCCCGGCCGGCCGCGAGGCTGCCTTCGCCGTCGATGATGTTGAGCGTGCCGAAAGCGCTGCTGAAATCGCCGAAGATCCAGTTGGTCCCGCCGAAGGCATAGGTGTTGTCACCCGACGCGATGTTCGAGTAGCCGATCGCGCTGCTATTGGCGCCCAAAGCCCTGTTGCCGTAGCCGACGGCGGTGGCGAAATCTCCGCTCGCCATCGCACTCACGCCGGCGGCCAGGGCATTGTTGCCGGTGGCACCGTCATTGTCGAAATTGCCGCCGGCCACGCCGTTGTCGTTGACGCTGTAATAGTGCGTCTGGCTGGCCGCGACGGTGGCGTCCAGCTGCTTGAGCTGGGCCACGTTCACCGCGTCGGTGTCGGTGGTGCCGGCGGCGACGCCGGTGATCTGGCGGGTCTGGCCGTTGGCCGCGTCGCCGACGCTTACCGCCCCCAGGGTGCTCTGCCAGGCCGGGCTGGTGTTGGTGGAGGGCAGGCCGGTGGCGGGATCGTAGCCCGCCACGCCCGCCGCCGTGCTGGAGATCGAGCCTGCACCGAGGGCGACCCCGCCGCTCTGTGTCACCGTCGCACCATGGCCGATGGCGATGGCGTCGACGCCGCTCGCCTCGCTGTCGGTGCCGAGCGCCAGCGCGTCCTCGGCCGTGGCCTGGGCGCGGGCGCCGATGGCCACCGTGCGGTCGGCCGTCACATAGGCCTGGTTGCCGATGGCGACGACATCGTTGAGCGCGATGGACGGCAGGGCCGAGACCACATTCCCATCGAAGTCGTAGAACTGGCTGGTCGCGTCGTCATAGGTCATACCGGTCGCCGCGCCGGAGCCGAGCGCGACATTGTTGCTGCCCTGGATCCCGAGACCCGCGACCTTGCCCGCCGAATAGTTGTTGTCGCCCGTTGTCGCCCATCCGGCGAATCGGCCCTGCGCGAGATTGTCGTCGCCCTGCACCTGCCAGCCGGCCTGCGGTCCAAGAGCAACGTTATAATCGCCGGTCACGAATTCGCCGGTCGCGAAGCCGAAGGCGACGTTGCCGCTGCCATTGACCTGCGAGCCGGCCACCGCGCCGAAGGCGCTGTTGCTGCTGCCCTGCGCGCCGCCGCCGGCGCCCTGTCCCAAATAGGAATTGTCGTTGCCGGTGGAATTCGCGCCGGACCCGGAGCCGATGAAGGTATTCCGGTCGCCCGTCGCCCCGTCGCCGGCCTGGACGCCCAGCGCGAAGGTGCCCCAGCCGCTGGCGATGGCACGGTCGCCGATGGCGATGGAACCCGCGCCGCTGGCGACGCTCCCGCTGCCGATCGCCGTGGCGCCGACCTCGCTCGCCGTGTTGCCCGTGCCGATGGCCGTGGAGAAGTCGGCGGAAGCCTCGTTGTCGTAGCCGCCGACTGCCGTCGCGGACCGGCCCGAGGCCAGGGCGCCCACACCGGCTGCCAGCGAATTCTGACCGGTCGCGCCGTCATTGTTGAAATTGCCGCCGCTCATACCGTCGTCGTTGACGCTGTAATAGTGCGTCGTGGCCGCCGCCTGCGCGGCCTGGAGCTGCGCGACGTTCACCGCGTCGGTCTCCGTGGTGCCGGCGGCGACACCGGTGATCTGGCGGGTCTGGCCGCTGGCCGTGTCGCCGACGCTCAGCGCCCCCAATGTGCTCCGCCAGGCAGGGCTCGTATCGGTAGAGGGCAAACCGGTCGCGGGATCATAGCCAGCCGCCCCCGCCGCCGTGCTCGCCACCGAGCCGGAGCCCAGCGCCACGCCGCCCGCGACGGTCACGCTCGAGGCGTTGCCGACGGCCACGCCGTCGGTTGCCGCTGTCGTAGCCGTCGACTGGTTGCCGATGGCGATGGAATTCGTCCCAGTGGCGCTGGTCGTCATATTGCCCAGCGCGAGGGCCGCGGTTCCGAGATTACCGTCTATCCAGTCGGTCAGCGCCGTCAGGTCGACGCCGCCGACGCCATCGGAGGGAACGTCATTGACGATGGCATAGCCGCCGCCCGCTATCGGCACCTGGCAGCTCCAGGGGCCGGTGCCGCCGCCGAAGCCGGGGCGCACGCAGAAGCCGAGGGGGGTCTGCGAGGCGTCCGCCAGTACGGGGGACGCGGAGCCGAGACACGCGGCCAGCGCCCCGCCTATGCCCAGCATGCCGAGCCCGTGCCGCCGGCGCATGCCGAGCCGCGCCGAAGCCAGCCGCAGCACCGCCATCAGGCGGCGCCGGACGGAATGGCTGTCGGCCCCGCCCTTCACCCAGTCATTGGCGAAGACCCGCCCGGAAGCCGGCTTGCCGGCGTCTGTCCTGTCGTCATCGATCATGCTGAGTTCCATCCTTGTGCGGCTCGATCGACCAAGGCGGCGTGGTTGGCGTGACCGGGGTGGAAGCCGGATCGGCGGTCTTGTGTTGTTCGCGCAGATTCAGCCCGCCCTTCAGCCCGACCTGCTCGATCGCGTCGAAGGCGTTGGCGACCCAGTCCATTGAGGACTGGGGAACCGTCTCCAGGGCCTGCACGGCGTCGGCCGCGGGCAGCACCCATTCGAGAAGGCTGCGGCAGGCGACAAGATGGATGGCGGGCTCGCCTTCGCCGTAGAACGGCGTGGTGAGTCCGAGAATGAAGCGCGCGAACAGGTAGTTCTGCTCCGGCGCCGACAGCTCCTTGCCGTAGCGTGCCTCCAGCGCCCTCCAGGCCGGGATGACCTTCGGCAGCAGCACGTCGAGGAAGGGATCGGGTGGCGCTTCCTCACGTGTAGAAAATCTATGAAAATCGAAGTATTTTGAGAACTGCCCTACTACCACGACAAGTCATCCTGTGTATGCCGGATCACTCAACGCCTCGATGCATCGCCTCCACGTGACGATCATTGTACGACGACGACACATAAACTCTGTTGTGGAATATGGACGAGGAATCAGCTCGCTGTATATCTACGAAATACCGAATATTTCTCGTTATCTGACGCTTTTGTCAGAATGCGATCGCAATTGCTTTGTCGACCAATCCGCACAAAAAAGCCGGCAGGTGCCACCCCATCAGGCGAAGCATTCACCGGTTCCCGAAATGGCGAAAACCCGTCCCACGCGATCGCACGTCGCGTGTGATTCGGCGGTGCGTCGGCCGAAATGTCAGTTCGACAGTTCCGCGCGCCGCTTCGGCGCGCCACCAACAGGACGGCATCAGCCGCTCTCGGAACTCCGGATGGCGGAAGGGACGTCGCCCGGAGTTCCCGGACCAAAACGCGCCTCGTCCAGTTGCCGCATCTGGCGATATTGCTTCGGCAGGGTGCCCCAGACCTGCTTCATCATCGAGGTCATGTGGCTATTGCTGGAAAAGCCGGTGATCTTCGCCACCTCGCTCAGCGGCGCCTCGGTCTCGACGATCAGATGCCGCGCATAGGCCAACCGCGCTGCGATCACGTATTGGTGCGGCGACTGGCCGGTGGTGTGCTTGAAGGCCCGGGCGAAATGGCTGGGCGAGAGACCCGCTACCGTCGCGAGCCTCTTCAGGGACAGGCTCTCCGTCAAATGGGCCTGAATGAAATCGTTGACCCGTCGCCAGGCGTTCGACGAAAGACCTCCGTTGAATATCGAGGTCGAGCGCCCCTTCAGCGACGAGTAGTTGCGTAGCAGATGGATCGAGAACAGCGTGACCTGGGCATCGAGACTTTCCTCGCAGCCGAGTTCCTTCGCTTCCATCTCCCGGCGCATCCAGCGCGCCAGCATATGCGCCTGGGCATCGACGACGCCGAGCTTCGGCGGGCGCAGTTCGAAGCTGTCGCGATCGAACTCCATGCCGGCTAATTGTTCCAGATGCCCCGGATCGACGGCGATGAGCAGGTTCTGCTTTTCCACTACCCAGCGGGCGAAGAGCTCGCTCTGCACCGGGACGATCTCCAGCGCGCCCGCCGGCGCCAGCGCTTCCATCTTGCGGTCGCTGTTGAGCGCGACCTGCCGCTGTGGCTGGGCGGTGAGCAGAACCAGCGCCATATGCGTGGAGGCGGTGAAATGGATGGAATTCGGCCCTGTATGGGTACGGGTCACCGCTCCGCCATCGAGCTGGAACTTCGGGCCCCACTCATCCGGCACGCCACTCAGCATTGATCACCTGATCACTATTCTGGCTGGCGTTTCCCTTTCATTTCCCGCGAAAAAGCGATGCCTCCCTCGACACGCCTGTCGGAACCCGGTCGAGGAGAAAGCATTTCGCAAAGTAAATCCGGAGACGATCCAGTCTAATTCTGACAATACGGACCATTACAGATATTCCCGCGGCAACATATTGCCGATTCGAGAACAGGCTGCTGCCAAACCGGCAACAAGAACGAGACGCCTGCCGCCGCATGCAGTGCCAGCATGTCGCCTGAGAACACCATATCGGCATTCATTGCATTGATGGCAATGAAAAATTGTCTGTATTTTAGGCTGATTTCCACCTGAATGCCAAGATGAACGGGCACCATTCTTCGTGCCCACGATCGCGCCTCGGCGATCCCTGGCTCGACGCCCGCCGGCCTCGCGCCGCACGTGCGTAGCCACGCCTGATTCCGACTCCGGACCGCTCGGCCATACACATCGGCATCACGTATGGGGCATTGGCGGAGCGTGGCCGTTCGGCAACAGCGCTTCCTTAACGCAAGCCTAATATGGTTTTATAATACCTCATTCGCTTTTAGTTCGTAACTATCGACAATATCCGCCGTTTCCTGAAAGACACCCGCTTCGCGAATGCGCCAACGTCCCCCCGATTTGTCGAGTGGAACGATGGAAAGTCCAGGGCGGTCAACGTCCGGTTAGCCGGCTTTGCGCCTCGCGCATCCGCGACACGCTTTTCGCCAGAAGGCCCTTCCGCCCATTCGGCACCCCCATGCGGGGAATGCAGAATGCCGTCCGGCGAGGAATGAGATGAAGCGTAACGATCCGGTCAGCCGCAATCCGTCCTCCCGCCGGCCATTTCCATCTCCCAGCCTCGCCTTGGTCCTCGAGCCCCGCTTCATGTACGACGCGGCCGGCGGCGCGACCGCGGCGGCGGTGGCGAAGACCGCGGCCGACGCGTTTGCCGCAGCGGTTCACGACGGCCGCGATACCGGCCCGGCGGCCAAGGCAAGCCATGGCGATGCCCCGAGGGCCGCAGCCGGGCCGGCCGCCACCGCGGATCATTCCGCCAAGCCGGTCGCCGATGTCGGGCCGTTCGGCAGCAAGGGCGAGGCGCTGTTCGAGGTCGCGGAGGCCGCCTCTGCCGCCGCCGCGCCGCCTACCGAGATCGTCTTCGTCGATGCCCGCCTGCCGGACGCCGGCGACCTCGCGGCCCGTCCCGGCGTCGAGATCGTGGTGCTCGACCCGTCGAAGGACGGCATCGCCCAGGTCAACGCCGCGCTCGCCGGGCGCTCGGAAATCGACGCCATCCACTTCGTCGGCCATGGCGACAATGGACAGTTCAGCCTCGGCTCGACCGTGATCAGTGCTGAAACGGTGTCGAAGAATTCGAGCGACATCGCCGCCTGGGGCAAGGGGCTGGGCGCCGATGGCGACATCATGATCTGGGGCTGCGACGTCGCGGCAAACCCCGCCGGGCAGGCGCTGATCAACAGCCTCGCCATGATCACGGGT
Organism: Xanthobacteraceae bacterium; assembly: GCA_029239875.1. GTDB lineage: Bacteria > Pseudomonadota > Alphaproteobacteria > Rhizobiales > Xanthobacteraceae > Ancylobacter. Next base: position 127,234 of record JARBUD010000004.1, read on the forward strand.
GCGGACGTGGCCGCCTCGGTGGATGCGACCGGCGCCGCCTCGCGCGGCGGCGACTGGGAGCTCGAATCCAGCACCGGCGCGATCGAGACGGCGACCCCGTTCGAGGCGGCCGGGCTGGCGAGCTGGGCGCATCTGCTCGACGCGCCGACCATCACCGGGACGGACGTGCTGCGCGTCGCCGAGCCGAGCTCCATCAATGCCAGCCTCGGCAGCAGCAGCACGGTCAGTCTCGGCGCGGCCGGCTGGGGCCTGAGCTACAATGCCGGCGACGCGGATGACGAGGCCACCGTTTCCGTCACCCTGGCCGATGCCAGCGTCGGCACGCTGTCCGACACGGTCGGCGGCGGCGTCAGCGACGGTGCCGGCGGCTGGACCTTCAGCGGCAGCCTGGCGGAAGCCAATGCGTGGCTGATGGGGCTGACCTTCACGGCGGCCGATGTCGAGCGCGGCAATGCCGTCGCCGCCACCAGCCTCTCGATCTCGGTCGAGAATCTGTCGGATGGCGGCACCGCCAGCCGCACCGTCGCGGTCGAGGTGACCCCGTCCAACGACCCGGTGACGCTCGACGACGTGTTCACCATGGTCGACGAGGTCGACGGCAGCGGCAATCCGAGCTCGACGGTGCTGACCGCCGCGGTGCTCGCCCCGTTCGATCCGGAAGTGAATATCGGCACGCAGAATGCGAGCCAGATCGTCTATTCGCTCGGCACAGCGCCGCTCTATGGCTACCTCATGCTGGACGGCGTGCGCATCGGCGCCGGTTCGGTGTTCACCCAGCAGGACGTGATCGACGGCAAGCTGGTCTATGTGCACACCGCCACCGGTGCCCAGCAGAACACGCAGGACAGCTTCTCGATCACGCTGAACGACGGCGCGACGCCGATGGCGCTGTCCGACAGCGCGGTCGTCACCCTCGGCATCAACCCGGTGAACCAGGCGCCGACCGTCTCGGGCGGCGGCAATGTCTTCGAAGGGCAACCCGCCAATGCCGCCTCGCCCGGCACCTCCCCCTCGGTCGTCGGCAATCTGATCGACGCCACCGGCGGCGGCGACACCGGCGACAGCGTGCTGACTGTCGAACTGACCTCGCTGCCGACGCACGGCACGCTCCATTTCAATGGTCAGGTGACCATCGGCGGGGTCACGCAGACCATCGACCGCGCGATCACGGCGGCCGACATCACGGCCGGCATCAGCTTCGCCTATGCCGACCGCGCCGGCCTGACCTACGCCAATGACGGCATCGACGATCCGGCCACGATGCGGCCGCCGAACGACAGCTTCGGCGTGCGGGTGACCGATGGCGGCGGCGGTGCCGGCGAGGATGCGGCGCTCTCGCAGGATGCGACGATCGACCTGAACGTCCTCGCTGTGAACGACGAGCCGCAATGGGTCGAGACCAGCACCCTCAATGCCAGCGTGCCGCCCGGCTATGTGGTCACGCTGAACGAGGCCATGCTGAACGCCACGGACGTGGATTCCCCGGACGACAGCCTCACCTTCGTGGTCACCAACCAGAACGGGCTCGACCAGGGTCGCCTCTACCTGATTCCGGAGGGCGGCGGCGCGCCCCAGTTGATCCCGGTCGGCGGCACCTTCACGCTCGCGGACGTGAAGGCCGGACGGGTGCAGTACGTGCAGCATCTGGGCGCCAATCCGGGCGATACGGACGTCTTCAATTTCCAGGTGCTCGACAACGGTGTCGCGGTGCACTGGCTGCCGGACGGTACCAGCTACGAGCGTCCCGGCGGGGTCTATGTCGATCCCGCAGACCCCGACAGCGCGCTGCGGACCTTCGCCTTCACCATCGATCTGCAGCCGACCCCGGACGGTATCGGCGGCGGATTGCCGGATCTGCCCGACCTTGTGCCCAGCAGGAATACCTCGACCCATGCGGGCACCGACCAGGGCACCGGCGAGACCTATGGCGACCTGAGCGAGGGTGGCACGGTCTATCTCTACGACGGCAAGCCGTCGGGCGGCGTGGACCGGCCCGGCCTGTCCTATGAGGTCGACGGCGTCGAGCCCGAGCAGGTCGTCTACACGATCATGGGGTTCAATGGCGTCGCCGATGGCTGGAACGGCGAGATCCAGAAGCTGGTGGATGGCGACTGGGTTTCGCTGAACGTCTATGACAGCTTCACCCAAGCCGACCTCGACGCCGGCAATGTGCGGTTCGTGCACGATGGCGGCGAGGATTTCGAATCCAGCGTCTCGCTGCGCGCCTCCGCCGGCATCCTGGTCGACGACGGCTCCGGCAATCTGGCCCCGGACCAGTGGAACACCGAGTTCCACTTCTTCATCACGCCCGTCAACGACGCGCCGACCGCCGCGGGCACGACCAACAACGTGATCGAGGAAGGCGACACCGTCGGCATCACCACCGGCATGCTGGGCTTCGACGACGTCGACGATACAAACAGTGAGGCCAATCTGGAGACCGGCAACGATCAGCGGCCGGATGGCAGCGGCGACAATTTCGCCGTCAATCATGACAGCGCGAACCCGCTGACCTTCACGATCGACACGCTGCCGGCAAACGGCACGCTGGAATATTTCAACGGCACCGAATGGGTCGCGGTGACGACCTCGACCGTGCTGGAGGCAGCCTGGATCACCGGCGATCCGGCGACGACGCGCCTGCGCTATGTCCATGACGGCGGCGAGAACACCGGCGACAGCTTCACGGTCGTCGCCACTGACCGCTGGGGCGCCACCTCGGACATCGCCAGCGTCGGGTTCGTGATCACCCCGGTCAACGATCCCCCACAGATCGCCCCCGATCCGACCCAGCCCGATCCGACCGGCCCGTGGCCGGCCGATCCCAATAATCCCGGTGGCGGCAGCGGCGGCGCGAACAACCCGCTGAACGTGATCTATGAAGGCTCCTGGCAGCAGATCACGCCGGACCTGCTGCAGGCGGTCGATCCCGACAGCTCCGCCTCGCAGGTGCAGTACCTCATCAAGTCGGCGCCCTCGCACGGGCGCCTGGCGTACTCGTCGGACGGCGGCGTGACCTTCACCACGCTCGGCGTCGGCTCGTCCTTTACCCAGGCCGACGTCGAGGCCGGCCGCATCTACTACCTCAACAGCGGGGACGAGCCGACCGGGACCGGCTATCCCGACACGCCGGACGACCTCTTCACCTTCGCGCTGTCCGACGGCGCCGGCGAGGTGGCGACCAGCCAGTTCTGGATCTATGTGCAGCCGACCAACGACGCGCCGGTCGTGACCGCGCCGGCCGGGCCGATCCAGTCGACCGATACCTCCATCGACGTCCCCGGCTTCACCGTCGGCGATCCCGATCTGGCCGATGGCGCCATCCCCGGCATCGAGACCGACACCATGCAGGTGACCGTCCGGCTGCTGGACGCCGACGGCAACCCGCTCCCGCAATCGGCCTATGCCGGGGTTATCCTGAGCGTGACGGCAGGCGACGCGACGATCGATGGCGACACCGACGGCGCCGGACCCGACCAGGCGCATGACGGCGTCAACGGCGTGCTGGTGCTTCGCGGCACGCTGGCCGAGATCAATGCCGCGCTCGGCACGCTCAAGGTGCAGTTCGCCGACGATCGCGACGCAACTTACCAGGTGCAGGTGATCGCCGACGACCGCGTCCGCGACGAAACGACCGGCGCGCTGATCGACACCGTGCCGGGCGGCGCCGTCGATCCGCACGCCAATGGCGGGCCGCTGAACCAGCCGGAAATTCCCTATACCGGCGAGGTCCTCGACATCTCCGCCTATGACGGCTTCGACTGGTACGCCGACCCGGCGCCGGCCGCGGACAACGCCGATCCCGACATCGCGCTGCTGGTCGGCAACATGTCCGCCGCGACCGTGCGGATCTACGCCTCCACCGTGAACGATCCCGCGACGCTCGCCGGCACGGACGCGGCCGAGGTCTATGAGGATCAGGCCACCAATATCGGCGGCCAGATCGACTTCGCTATCGGCGACGCTGAATCCGAAGCCTTCGGCACGCCGGTCACGGTGACGCTGTCGGTGCCGAGCGGCACGTTGAACGTCGGTACGCCGCCGGCCGGCATCACCGTCGCCGGCGCCAACACCGGCACGCTGGTGCTGACCGGCATCAGCACCGCCATCCAGGACTTCCTGAACGCAAGTCTCACCTACAAGAGCGCGAGCAACGTCAATCACGACCTCAATGCCGGCGCCGACGGCGACGTCACGCTCACCGTGTCGTTCGAGGACACCGGCTCCAACATCGGCTCCAACGGCGCACCGGCCAATCCGCCCGACCTGCTGATCGGGCTGACCATCATCCCGGTGAACGATGCGCCCACGGTCGCGGCCGGTTCGGGAACCGTCGTGCTGAACGGCGCCACGCCCATTCCCGGCTTCGTGGTCAACGACCGGGACGTCTCGGGCGACGGCGAGGCGCCGACCGGGGTGAACGGCGAAGTCGACTTCGTGCAGGTCACGGTCCGCATCACCGACAGCACCGGCGCGGTGCTGTCGGCGCTCCAGCATGGCGACGTGACGTTCTCCTCGACCTCGGCTCCGGCCGAGGGCGCGACCTTCGAGATCGACGACACCTATGACGGCACCGGCAGCGCGCTGGTCATCCGCGGCACGCAGGCCGAGGTCAACGCCTATCTGGCCGGCCTGAACGTCGCCTTCGCCGGCACGCTGTCCAACGAAGATGCCGGCTTCCGCGTCCAGGTCGTCGCCGACGACCGCGCGCGGGACGTGGCCACTGGTGCGCTTGTCGGCACGGCCGCCAATGGCGGCGAGAACAACAATGCGGCCGGCGGCACCACCGATGTGCCGACCACCGCCGTCAATCCCTATACGGCGGTGCCGGGCGGCCTGACGCAGAACGTTTCCACCGCCTTCCGCGCCGTGTTCCCCAGCAGCGTCAACGAGCCGGCCCATATCGATGTGACGCCGCCGACGGTGAACGAGGGCGCCGGCACGGTGCAACTGTCCGGCATCGTCATCACCGACCGGGATGCGCTGCCGACCGACGATCTCAGCGTGACGGTGACGCTGGAGAGCGGCTTCAACATCCTCTCGGCCGGCACCTCCATGGCGACCATCTCCATCACCGGCAACACCGCGACCATCGTCGGCACGCTGACCGAGATCAACGCGGCGCTGAACGGGATGACGGTGCAGCTTCCCGACGAGGCGGGCACACCGACCAGAGCCGACTGGAACGGCGATTTCGACGTCACCATCGTGGTGAACGACCAGGGCAACAATGGCGACCGGCCGGGGACCCTGACCGGCGATTCCGACGATCCGTCGAGCAATCCGGGCGACTTCAGCTATGAGGACGCGACCGGCAGCGATGCCGACCCGAACAATGACAACCATCTGGTCACGACGCGCACCTTCACCTTCACGGTGAACCCGGTGAACGACGCGCCGGTGGTGGTGCCTGTCGGCGGCAGCACGGAAATCGTGGTGCCCACGACCGAGGACACGTCCGGCGGCACCGGCAATACGGTCGGCGACCTGTTCGAGCCCTATTTCGACGATGCCCTGGACGGCATCACCGACGGCTCGTCCTCCGATGATTTCATCGGCGTGGTCGTCACCGGGCTCGCCGCCGAACCCGCGCAGGGCGAGTGGCAATATTTCGACGGCACCGACTGGGTCGCGATCGGCGACCGCACGCCGGCCACGGGCCTCTATCTCGCCGCCGGCACCGGCGTGCGCTTCGTGCCGGCCCCCGACTTCCACGGCACTCCTGCCAAGATGACTGTTCATCTGGTGGAGAACGACACCAGCGACGACGCTGCCGCGATCCCGACGCCGGCCACCGGCGACGTCATCGACCTGTCCGCGAGCGCGTCGACCGGCGGCGCTACGCGCTTCAGCGCCGGCACGGTGCTGCTCTCCACCACGGTCGCCAATGTGAACGACCGGCCGACGCTCGACGACGCGACTCTGCCGGCCATCGACGAGGACACCGCCAATCCGCCCGGCCAGATGGTCGACGACCTGTTCGGCGGCACCTTCGGCGATGCGACCGACGACCGGACCGGCATCGCCGGCGGCGCGGACACTTCCACCGGCTTCGGCGGCATCGCCATCGTCGGCAATGCCGCCGATCCGGCGGATGGCACATGGCAGTATTCGACCGATGCCGGCGCCACCTGGGTCGACGTCCCCACCGGCGCCAGCGACACGCAGGCCGTGCTGCTGGCCAAGGATGCCCTGGTGCGCTTCCTGCCGGCCGACGATTTCAACGGCACGCCGGGCGGGCTGACGGTGCGCGGCGCCGACACCCCCGTCGTCAATACGGCCAGCGCCGACATCTCCGGCAATCTGGGCCAGACCAGCACATGGTCGGCGACCCATGCGCTCGATACCACGGTCAATCCGCTCAACGACGCCCCGGTGCTCGGCGGCGACGTCAGCAATCCGACCGCGACCGAGAACAACGAGACCGGCACCGGCGTCAGCATTCCGCCGGTCGCGCTGATCGATGGGGGCTCGGTGACGCTTTCCGACCTCGACCTGACCACCACGCCAAGCCTGGCGGCGGGCGTGTTCGGCGCGGGCGAGATCGAGGTGTCGCTCGGCGCCTCCTACTTCGCCGGCGACAGGCTGGCGCTCGACATGACCGGCTTCGTCCTGCCGGCCGGCGTCACCATAGACACGGTTGCCAACGGGACGGCCGGCACGCTCATCATCAAGCTCGACGCGGACACGACGCTCGCGCAGGTGCAGGCGATCATCGAGCGGGTCACCTACAGCAGCAGCAGCGACAACCCGACCGATTTCGGCACGAAGGCCACCCGCGCCTATACGGTCGTGGTCCGCGACGGCAACAACATCGATCCCGATGCCGACACGGCGGGCGGACCGGCCTCGCTGCCCTCGAACGTCCTCAGCGGCGTCATCACCATCGCGGCGGAGAACGACCCGCCGGTGGCCGAGGACAACGCCCAGCACATCACCGAGGGCACCGCGTCGGTGGCGGGCAACGTCATCACCGATCCGTCGCCCACCAGCACGGTCGACAGCGATCCCGACACCCCGGTCGGCGACCTGGAAATCACCGAGGTGGCGTTCGACGGCGACACGGTCGCGGCATCGGCGCCGATCGACGGCCTCTACGGCACGCTGACGCTGAATGCGGACGGCAGCTACAGCTATGTCCTCGACAGCACCAACCCGGCGGTGAACGCGCTGAAGGACGGCGACACGCTTTCCGAGGTGTTCACCTACACGCTGAGCGACGGCACCGGTACCGATACGGCGACGCTGACCATCACCATCGACGGCGTCACCGACGGCGTTCCGACCATCGTGCCGGCCGACCACAACGGCGTCGGCACCAGCGGCGAGAATACGGTCGACGAGACCGGGCTCGGCAGCGCCGGCAACGCCAGCGAAACCACCACCGGCAGCATCCTCGTGACGGCGCCGGACGGCATCGCCTCGATCAATGTCGGCGGCACGATGGTGCCGGTCGCCGATCTGGCCGATCTCGGCACCGCGCCGGTGGTCATCGTCACCCCGAAGGGCACGCTGACCCTCACCGGCTTCACCCCCTCCAGCTCCGTCGGCGGCGTCCCGACCGCAGGCACGCTGACCTACAGCTACACGCTGGCGGAAAACCAGGATCATTCGGGCGGCGAAGTCACCGATCCCATCGCGCTTGAGATCACCGACGCGGGTGGCGACACCGACACCGGCACGCTGACCATTCTGGTGCTGGACGATGTGCCGGTGGCGCATGACGACACCGCCTCGGTCACCGAGGATGCCGCGCCGAACCCGGTCACCGGCAATGTCATCACCACCGGCGGGGGCGCCGATACGGTCGGCGCCGATGGCGCCGGCGTGACGTGGGCGACCTATGGCGCGACCCCGCTGACCATCGGCACGGCGTTCACCTCGGCCTATGGCGAGCTGACGCTCAACACGGACGGCAGCTACAGCTTCACGCTCGACAACGCCAATCCGGCGGTGAACGCGTTGAAGGACGGCGACACGCTGACCGAGACCTTCACCTACACCATCACCGATGGCGACGGTGATACCTCGACCGCCACCCTGACCATCACCATCAACGGCACCACCGACGGCACCGGCCCCTCCATCGTCCCGGACGACCTGAACGGCGGCGCGACGGGCGACAATACGGTGGACGAGGCCGGCCTGCCGGATGCCGGCGACACCGGCGAGACCACGACCGGCAGCATCGCCGTCTCCGCCCCCGACGGCCTCGAGTCGGTGTCGGTCGGCGGCACGCTGGTGCCGGTTGCCGATCTGGCCGATCTCGGCGCCACGCCGGTGATCATCGTGACGCCGAAGGGCACGCTGACCCTGACCGGCTTCACGCCGACCGCCTCGGTCGGCGGCGTGGTCACCGAGGGCGCGCTCACCTACAGCTACACGCTCGCCGTCGATCAGGACCATTCGGGCGGCGAGGTCACCGACGTCTTCGCCCTGACGGTCACCGATGTCAGCGCTGGCAGCAATACCGGCGAGCTGACCATCCTGATCCAGGACGACGTACCGGTCGCCGCGAACGACGCGGCCTCGATCACCGAGGACGGCCCGTCCGCCAGCGTGGACGGCAATGTGTTCGGCGGGCCCGGCGCCGGTCCGGGCGACGTCGCCGACGATGCCGGGGCCGACGGCCCGGCCGTGCCCGGCCCGGTGACGGGAGTGAGCTTCGCCGGCACCTCCGGCACGCTCGGCGCTCCGCTGCCCGGCCGCTACGGCACCCTGACGCTGAATGCGGACGGCAGCTACAGCTACGTCCTCGACAACACCAATCCGGCGGTGAACGCGCTGAAGGACGGCGACACGCTGACCGAGCTGTTCACCTACGTCATCGGCGACGAGGACGGCGACGCCGCCACCGCGACGTTGACCATCACCATCGACGGCGCCACCGACGGCGCTCCGGGTATCGCGCCGGTCGACCACAATGGCGCGAGCACCGGCGAGAACACGGTCGACGAGGCCGGCCTTGGCAGCGCCGGCGACACCAGCGAAACCACCACCGGCAGCATCCTCGTGACGGCGCCGGACGGCGTCGCCTCGATCAATGTCGGCGGCACCACGCTTACCCTGGCGGAGCTCGCCGACCTCGGCACCAACCCGGTTGTCATCGTCACCCCGAAGGGCACGCTGACCCTGACCGGCTTCACCCCGTCCGCCAGCGTCGGCGGCGTTCCGACCGCGGGCACGCTGACCTACAGCTACACGCTGGCGGAGTCCCAGAACCATGCGGGCGGCGAGGTCACCGACCCTATCGCGCTGGTGGTGACGGATGCCGGCGGCGACAGCGATGCCGGCACGCTGACCATCGTGGTGCTGGACGACGTGCCGCTGGCCAATGACGACACCGCCTCGGTCACCGAGAACACCGCGCCGAACCCGATCACCGGCAACGTCATCGATCTCGGCGCGGGCCGGGACGTGGTGGGCGCCGATGGCGCGAGCGTGACCTCGGCAACCTATGGCGGCAGGCCGCTGACCATCGGCTCGCCCTTTGCCTCGGCCTATGGCGCGCTGACGCTCAACGCCGACGGCAGCTACAGCTTCGTGCTCGACAACAGCAACCCGACCGTCCACCTGCTTCAGGCCGGACAGGTGCTGACCGAGACCTTCACCTACACCATCACCGATGGCGACGGCGACGTCTCGACCGCCACCCTGACCATCACCATCAACGGCACCAACGAGCTGGTGAACACCGACGCCAGCTATCTCGACCTGCCCGGCTACGACCAGTGGGGCCTGCTGTCCCCCTATGACGGCGGGCATCCCGACGACTATCTCGCCGGGTGGCTGCCCTATATCGAGGGCCGCCCGGCGGACCGCTACACCACGACGTGGCAGTCCGTGTCACAGCAGATGCTGTTCCGCCAATGGGGCGTGCACCAGATGGGCACGCTGTTCTACGAGGCTCGCCTCGGCCGCGACCAGTCTCTGCCGGCCTGGATTCAGTTCGACGCCTCGACGCAGGTCGTCACCGCCACGCCGACCGACCGGGTGCCGCCCGGCGTCTATGTGGTCCGCGTGATCGCTCGCGACGCCGCCGGCAACGAAGCGGAATCGACGCTCACCATCCACGTACTGCGCGACAGCGTGCGAAGCCTCGACTTCGTCGGCGCCACCGCCGCCGACAAGCCGCGGGCCGCGCCGCCTGAGGCTGTGCCCGAAAAGCCCTCCGAGACGCCGCCCGAAAAGGCGCCCGAGGGCGAGCCTCCGGCGGAGCAGCCCGCTCCCAAGGAAGCGGCGCCGCCGGCACCTGCCTCGTCCGCGCCTGTCCCGCCCGCGCCCGCCGACGCCAGACCGGGCGACGATGCGCCGGACGGTTCTGTGCCGGCCGCGAAACCTGCCGGGGGACAGGGCGCGCATCTCGACCTGAAGGGGGAGAGGGGCGCCACGGCGCACGCTTCCCTGACCAGGACACTCCTTAACGCCGGCCCGACGGGTCAGATGATCGAGGCCGCGCGCTTCCTCGAGGCGCTGGCCGCCGACAGCCGACCGCATGTGCAGCGCGGCTGAAAACGTCTGCTCCATTCTGCAAGAGAGGTCTCGATGCGCTCGCGCATAATCATCGCTACGCTTTGCCTCGGACTTGGGGCGTGCGCTCTGAAGCCGGAGCCGTTCACCCAGGCCGAGAATGCCGAACGTGCGGCGGCGGACAGGGCGACGATCGACGATTACAGCCCCGCCCCGACCGCGCCCGTCACGCTGGAGGAAGCGCAGGCCCGGGCGATCGCCTACAATCTCGATACCCGCCTGCAGATGTTCAATGCGGCGCTACAGGATCGCCAGCTCGACCTGACTAAGCTCGACATGCTGCCGAACCTGACGGCCAATGCCGGCTATGTCGCGCGTGACAAGCAGCTCGTCAGCTCCAGCGCCAGCTACGTCAGCGGCCAGATCCTGCCGTCGAACTTCGAGACCACCTCGGTCGAGCGGGAGCGCGCCTTCGGTGATCTGACGCTGTCGTGGAACATCATCGATTTCGGCGTCAGCTACCTTCAGGCCAAGCAGCAGAGCGACCGCGTCGTCATCGCCGACGAGCAGCGCCGGCGCGTGGTCAACAACGTGTTCCAGCAGGTACGCTCGGCCTACTGGACCGCGGTGGCGGCGGAGCGTATCCGCCCGCAGCTTCGGACCGTGCTCGCAGAAGCCAAGCGGGCGATGCAATCCTCGCAGCTTCTGGAGTCCGAACGCTCGCAGAAGCCCGACGAGGCACTGCGCTATCAGCGCGACCTGCTGGAGCTGATCCAGGAGCTGGAGTCGGTCGACGACCAGCTCGTCATCGCCAAGGTACAGCTCGCCCAGCTCATGGGCCTGCGGCCGGGCACGCCCTATCGCCTGGCCGTGCCGGCATCGGCGCCGATCCTGCCGCGCATCCGCCTTTCCATCGACGAGATGGAACGGGTGGCGCTGGTCAACCGGCCGGAAGTCCGCGAGGAAGGCTACAATGCCCGCATTGTCCAGAACGAAGGCCGCCGCGCCCTGCTGCGCCTCGTTCCCGGCGTGACCATGCTGGCCTCGCTCAACTACGACAGCAACAGCTACCTGCTCTACAACAACTGGCAGGAAGGCGGCGTGCGGATCGCGGCGAGCCTGATCCGGCTGCTGTCCTATCCGAACGTGAAGAAGCTCAACGAGGTCCAGGGCGAGATCGCGGACTCGCGGCGCCTCGCGATGACCATGGCGGTCATGGCCCAGATCCAGGTTTCGGCGCAGCAATACCAGATCGCTCGCAAGAACTTCGATCGCGTCAGCATGGCGGCCACCATCAACCGCCGCATCGCCGAGCTCTCGGCCGACAACCAGGAAGCCCAGACGTCGTCGGATCTCGAAGTGATCCGCGAAAAGGCCACGGCCGCGCTGGCCGACCTGCGCCGTCACCGCGCCTATGCCGACCTGCAGAATGCCGATGCCGCGGTCTATGTGACGCTCGGCCTCGACCCGCTGCCGGAAGGGCTGGAGACCGGCGACCTGAACGTCCTCGCCTCCGAGATCCGCAAGCGCTCGAACGAATGGCGCAGCGGCAAGGTCGTCGTCCCGGTGTTCCCGGCGGTGTCGCCCGAGCCGACCATGCCGGCCAACAATGCGGTCATCGCCGCCGCCGCTGCCCAGTAGCGCACCGCGCCTCGACCCCGTCGCATCATGCGCGCCGCTCCGGCCGAGCGGCGCGCAAGCCGTCTGGAAAACATGACCGTCCACCGAGCCACCTGCCGCCTCGCCCTCGCCGCCCTGGTCGTCGCTTCGGCGCATGTCGCCGCGGCGGACCCCGCGAGCGGTTCTGGCATCGAGGTGCGCGCGCAGCTCATCGCGCGCAGCACCACCGTGCTCTCCAGCGAGATCGCCGGAAAGATCGACAGCCTGCCGGTCCGCGAGGGCGAAAGCTTCGTGGCAGGGCAGGAGATCGCCGGCATCGACTGCGCGACCTACAAGGCCCGCATGTTGCTGGCCGACGCCAAGTTCAACGGCGCCTCCCGCAAGCTGGAGGCCATCCAGCTGCTGGACAAGCGGCGCGCCGTCAGCCCGATCGATCTCGACCTCGCCGCCATCGAGGTCGATGCCGCGCGGGCGGAACAGCAACTCGCGGCCAAGGATGTCGGCCGCTGCCGGATCGTCGCGCCGTTCGTCGGCCGCGTCGCCGAACTGAAGGTACAGCGCTATCAGTTCGTGGAGGCCGGCCAGCCGGTGATCGACGTGCTGAGCGACCGCGAGCTCGAGATCGAGATGCTGGCGCCGTCCCGTTCGCTGGCATGGATGAAGCCCGGCATGGCCTTCAGCGTGCGCATCGACGAGCTCGACCGCGATTATCCGGCGGTGATCGCGCGCATCGTCCCGCGCATCGACCCGGTCAGCCAGACGGTGAAGATCTATTCGCGCATCGACGGCGACTTCCCCGAGTTGCTGCCGGGCATGAGCGGGCTGGGACGGCTGACGCCCCCCGTGGGGCCGTGATGAACAGCCCGCAATCGCAGCAATTGCTGCGCCTCACCTTGCTCCTGCGATTGGAGAGCCGGGCACGCGCCGTCAGGGAGGACGAGCTCGATTTCCTGATGGTGAACGAGACGCTCGGCGTGGTCCGCTACCGGCAGGCCGTGCTGTGGCGTAGCGGGCCGGGCGCGCGCGTGCTCGCCATATCCGGCGTTACCATGCCCGACGCCAACGCACCCTATGTGGTCTGGCTGACCCGGCTGTGCCGCGCGCTCGATGCCGAACCTGCGACGGACATGCGCGAGCTCACCGCCGCCGATGTGCCGGGTGAGCTCGGCGAGCAATGGGACGAGTGGCTGCCGCAACATCTGGTCCGGGTGCCGCTGGAGCCCGGGCTCGGCGCGCTGCTGCTGGCACGCGAGGAGCCGCTCGGCGACGGCGACCGGCAGCTCCTCGGCATCCTGGCCGATGCCTATGGCCACGCCTGGGGCGCACAGCGCGCCCGCCGGCGCTTCGGCGACGGCCCGTCCTCATTGGTGAAGCGCCGCCGCTGGATCATCGGCGCGCTGGCTCTCGGCGTGGTCGCCGCCGGCTTCATTCCGGTGCGCCAATCGGCGCTGGCGCCCGCCGAGATCAGCGCCCGCGAGCCGGCGGTCATCCGCGCCCCGCTGGAGGGTGTGGTCGACAACGTGCTGGTGAGGCCGAACGAGCAGGTCGTCGAAGGCCAGACGCTGTTCAATCTGGACCCCCGCCGGCTGCGCAACCAGCTCGCCGTGGCGGTCGGCGCCATGGAGGCCGTGGATGCCGAGCTCCGGCAGGCGCGGCAGCAGGCGGTGGTGGACCAGAAGGTGCGGGCCTCGCTGCCGGTGCTACAGGGCAAATACGACCAGCAGGTCGCCGAGATCGCGTATCTGCGCGAGCAGTTGGAGCGCGTCGAGGTGAAGGCGCCGAAGGGCGGCCTCGCCGTATTCGACGATCCCAATGAATGGCTCGGCCGGCCCGTGGTCATCGGCGAGCGTGTCATGCTGGTGGCCGATCCCGACAAGGTCGAGATCGAGGCGCGCCTCGCCGTGTCCGATGCCATCGACCTCGAATCCGGCGCGCCGGTGCGACTGTTCCTCAACATCGATCCCGAGCGGCCGCGCGACGGCGTGCTGACGCTGGCCGCCTATCAGGCCCAGCCCGGCTCGGACGGCGTGCTCGCCTATCGCGTCAAGGCCCGGCTGGAGGATGGCGAGGTGCCACCGCGCATCGGCCTCAAGGGAACCGCCAAGCTTTATGGCGCGCGCGTGCCGCTCGCCTATGCCGTGTTCCGCCGCCCCCTCGCCGCGGCGCGCCAGTGGCTGGGCTTCTGACGTGGGTGTCGCGGGCGCCGTCCTGCGAAGGGAGGGCGAGGCATGAGCGGGCTCGCCCTGCAAGCGGCCGGCGCGGAGGCGCGCAACCTTCCGCCGCTGCGCGAGGAGCTGGTGCTGGAGCCCGGCTCCACCTTGCGCGGCGGCGCGCCGAGCTGGACGCTGTACGATCCGGTCGCCAACCGCTTCTTCCGCATAAGCTGGCTGGAATTCGAGATCCTCTGCCGCTGGAACCTGCGCGGCGCGCCGGCGATCGCCGAGCGGATCAGCAGCGAGACGACGCTCGACGTTGACGCGCAGGATGTCGAGACCTTCGCCAAATTCCTCGACGATGCCGAGTTGCTGCACCGATTCGGCGAGGAGGGCACCCGACAGTTCGTCGCCCGGAAAGCCGCGCGGCGCCACGGCTGGCTGACCTGGCTGCTGCACCACTATCTCTTCATCCGCATCCCGCTGCTGCGTCCCGACCGGATGCTGGAAGCGCTGCTGCCATGGCTCGGCTGGGTCTATAGCCGCACCTTCCTCCTTGTCACCGTGATGGCGGCGCTGGCCGGGCTCTATCTGGTGCAGCGCCAGTGGGACACGTTCATCTCTTCATTGCCGTGGTTCTTCTCGATGGAGGGGCTGGCGCTTGCGGGGCTGGCGCTGGTCGGTTCGAAATGCCTGCACGAGCTCGGCCACGGCATGACTGCCAAGCGGTTCGGCTGCCGGGTGCCGAGCATGGGCGTGGCGCTGCTGGTGCTGGCGCCGGTGCTCTATACCGACACCACTGCGGCGTGGCGCCTGCGCGAGCGCTCCAAGCGCCTCGCCATCGGCAGCGCCGGCATGGCCGCCGAATGCTGCCTGGCGGCCTATGCGCTGTTGCTGTGGAGCTTCCTGCCGGACGGCATCTTCCGCAGCATCGTCTTCGTCTGGGCGACGACGACCTGGGTGCTGACTGTGCTGATCAACGTCTCGCCGTTCATGCGCTTCGACGGCTACTACCTGCTGTCGGATTTCCTCGACGTGCCCAATCTGCAGGACCGGACCTTCGCCCTGACCCGACACTGGATCCGGGAGACGCTGTTCGACTATGGCGAGCCCGCGCCCGAGTTTTGGCCGTCGCGCATGCGGCGCATCCTGATCGCCTATGCCGTCACAACCTGGATCTACCGCCTTGTTCTCTTCCTCGGCATCGCCATCCTCGTCTATCACATGTTCTTCAAGGCGTTGGGCATCGTCCTGTTCGCCGTTGAAATGTGGTGGTTCATCGTGCGGCCCGTGGTGAACGAGCTCAAGGGCTGGATAGGGCGGCACCGGGCACGTAGGCTCAATCGGCGCAGCGCCATCACCTTCGCAGCCATCGCGGTGCTGCTGGCGGCGCTGTTCATTCCCTGGCGCAGCTCGGTCTACGGCCCCGCGCTGCTCGGCGCCGACACAAGGGTGAAGCTGTACACGCAGATTCCCGGTCGCGTGGCCGCCGTCCATGTCGCGGTGGGCGCTGGCGTGAACGCGGGGCAGGACCTCATCGAATTCGCCTCCCCCGACATCGCCTATCGCCTGGCGCAGGCGCAGCGGACCGTGGACAGCCTGACCGCGCAGATCCAGTCCGCGGCGCAGGAACCGGACTTCCGCGCCCGCGCGCAGGTGCTGACCCACGAACTGGAAGGCGCACGCAGCGAGCTGAAGGCGGTCGCTATCGAGCACGACCGGCTGACCATTCGCGCACCCGTGGCGGGAACCGTCGTGGAATTGGCCGAGCCGCTGGGCATCGGCGAGTGGATGAAGCCCGGCGAACTTCTGGGGTTCATCATCGACGCGTCGGGCGCCCGCATTGACGCCTATGTCGAGGAGGCCGAGCTGGACCGCATCGCGGTGGGCGATGCAGCGGTGTTCGTGCCCAGCGACATCGGTGCGCCGCGCGTTCCCGCCAGGATCGCCGCCATCGAGGAAACCGCCATCCGCACGCTGGCCGACCCCGAGCTCGCCTCGCTGCATGGCGGTGCTATCGCGACGCGCGCCGGGCCAGACCAGACGATCATCCCGGAAGTGCCGGTCTACCGGGTGAAGCTGGTCCCCGCCACCCCGGTGGCACCACGACGCACGGTGACGGGCACGGTGATCATCGACGGGAGGTCAGCCTCGATCGCGCGGCGGGCGTGGCAGAGGATCGTCAGCGTCGTCATCCGCGAGAGCGGCTTCTGAGCAGGTGGCGCGTGATTTGCCGGGCCGGAAATCACGCCGGGCTGCCGTCGATCCGCCGCTTCAGCCGGCGCAACTGCCCCGGAGTCACCGACTTGTATCGCCGCATGATGGTCGTCAGGTGGCTCTGGCCGGAGAAGCCCGAGGCTTCGGCTATGGCGGTCAGCGGCAACTGCGTTTCGACGACGAGCCTTTCGGCGTGTGCCACACGCAGATCGAGCAGGTATTTGTAGGGAGAGCGGCCGAAGGTGGCGCTGAAGGCGTGCAGGAAATGGCTCGGCGACAGCCCCGCCACAGCCGCGAGCGTCGCTATGGATATCGGCTCCGCCAGGCGATCGTGCATGAAATCGACGACTCTCCTCCATTCGCGCGGCAGGCGGCGGACATGCGACGGCGTGCCGGCGCCTCGCACGCTGGAATAGGAGCGCAGAAGATGCAGGCTGAAGAGCGTGACCAGGGAATCGACATAGAGGTCGTTCAGCGCACCGCCGTTGACTAGCGCCTCGCGCATGAGGCTGGCGATCTTCAATGCCTGCCGGTCGATCGTGCCCGGCTTTGGCGGCTGGAGCTCGAGGTCGGCCTTGTCGAACTCGCTGGCTGCGAGCCCGGCAAGGGTGGCGGGCTGCAGAGCAAACAGCGCGTTCTTCTTGGCGATTGGCCAACGCGCCTTGAAGTCGACGGCCGCGGGCATGATTTCGAGTGTCCCGATTGGCGCCGATGTGATGTCGACCCTGTCGGTGGCCAGGGCGGTTTCGCGCGAGGGCTGGGGCGTGAACAGCACGATGGCGAAGTGCGCCGGCGCGCTGAAGGCGATTTCCCCCGGCCCGATGCTGGTCAGGGCGACGGCCCCGCCGGGGGTGGCCAGCTTCGGCCCCCAACTATCCGGTACGGCCGCCAGTATCTCCGGATGCGTGTGGATGATCGGCGTCCCGGCTGCCGGGCCGCTCATCGCAGCACCGTCCGCCGGATTCGAATTGTCGTCCCGCATTCAAGAGCCTCTGCACTTCAGGCTCATGATACAAAACGGCCATCCCCCACCGACAAAAAGCTCGCACTTCGCTTTCAGATAACGTTCAAAAATATCACGTAAATGCTCCAAAATCCGAAACAGCAACTTGGGACCAAGGCCGAACGACGCATGTACGCGACGCATCGGATCGGCGCCGGAATCGAAGCGTTGCGAAATTTTCGGATATCTGGTGCTCAGTATCCCGAGCGTAATTATCCCGGCCAAGCGTAGCGAGAGCCGGGATCGCTCTCCGATTGCAATGCAATCCCGGATCGGCTTATCGGCCGTCCGGGATGACGTTCCTGGAACAGCCCATGCCCCTCACCCTTCGCCCCGCCCGGCCGGACGACATCGGGCTCATCCACGACTTCGTCTGCGAACTCGCCGAGTACGAGAAGCTGCGTCACGAGGTCGAGGCGACGCCCGCCGACATCGAGCGGGACCTGTTCGGCGCCGATCCCAAGGCGTTCTGCGACATCGGTGAGTGGGACGGCGTGCCTGCCGGCTTCGCGCTGTGGTTCTACACCTACTCCACCTTCCGCGGCCGGCACGGCATCTTCCTGGAAGACATCTTCGTGCGCCCGGCCTTTCGCGGAAAGGGCATCGCCAAGGCGCTGATGCGCCGGCTGGCGGCGCGCTGCGTCGAGGAAGGGCTCGGCCGCTTCGAGTGGAACGTGCTCGACTGGAACGAGCCGGCGATCCGCTTCTACCGCTCGGTCGGCGCGGTGCCGCTCGACGCCTGGACGATGCAGCGCGTCAGCGGCGAGGCGCTGGGCAGGCTGGCGGCGGGGTAGACCCTGCCATTCAGAACACCCTCATCCTGAGGTGCTGGCCAGAGGCCAGCCTCGAAGGATGCTCATCCGGGCGCACTCTCACGACCATCCTTCGAGGTCGCTGCGCTCGCACCTCAGGATGAGGATGTACTGGTCTGATAACCGGGGACGCGATCCCGGATCGGCCTTTCGGCCGTCCGGGATGACGTTCTTCACGTGAGGGAGCGGGTCCGCTCAGAGCGGCTCGCCCTCGGGGCCGTCGGCAGCGGGGCCGTCGGGACCGCCCGGCATCGGGCCAGGGGCCATGCGGTGATGCATCGGACCGCCCTCGCCGCGGGGGCCGAAGCGGTGCGGGCCGTGGCCCCAGCCGCGCTTGCCGTCATGGCCGGCGAAGGCCATGTGCGGGTTCTGCGCCTGCCGGAACAGCACGCCGAAGCGACGCTTCTGCGCCTCGTCGAGGCTGTCGTAGAGCGGCGCGGCCGCGTCGGCGAGCTTCTTCATCGCCTCGCCGCGCTCGACCATGCCGTCGGCGCGCTGGCGCAGGCGCTCGATCACGTCGGGACGCTCCGCCCTGGCGGTGTCGCCCGTGGCGCTGTCGTCCTTGGTGGCGTCGGTCTTGTCCGCGTCGGTCTTGGCCTGCTCCGCCTTCGCGGCGCGGCGTTCGGCCCGGCGCTCGATACGCTGCTTCGAGGCGTCCTGAAGCGCGCTCTGCAGCGCCGGCCAGAGCTTCTCCTGGTCGGGAGTGAGCCGCAGCCCGGCATGCAGCCCGGCGATGCGCGCATCGCTCATGGCGCCGGCGAACTCGGCCATCTGCTCGGGGCTGGGACGTGGACGCTCGTTGGAACGGAGCTCCGGCGCGGCGATGCCGAAGGTGGCGCTGGCAAGCAGGGCGGCGGCGGTAGCGGCGATAATCGTGCGTTTCATCGGCCTCATCTCCTTGAAGAAGGTGAGGCCGATGCTGTCTCCAATACCGAAGAACATCAAATGAAACTTCGGTAATGAAGTAGAACGACGTTCGGAAATACAGATGAACGTCCGTTCATATTCATAAATATTCATTAACCCGGAGAAATCATCTTCTCCGGGCGGACGACGGCATCAAATTCCTCGTTGGTGACGTAGCCGCCGCCGACCGCTTCCTCGCGCAGGGTGGTGCCGTTCTTGTGCGCGGTCTTGGCGATCTTGGCCGCATTGTCGTAGCCGATCTTCGGCGCCAGCGCGGTCACCAGCATCAGCGAGCGCTCCAGCGCCGCCTTGATATTGTCCTCGCGCGGCTCGATGCCGACGACGCAATTGTCGGTGAAGCTGATCGCCGCGTCGGAGAGCAGGCGCACCGACTGGATGAAATTGTACGCCATCACCGGGTTGTAGACGTTCAGCTCGAAATGGCCCTGGCTACCGGCGAAGCTGAGCGCGGCATTGTTGCCGAACACCTGCACGCAGACCTGGGTGAGCGCCTCGCACTGCGTCGGATTGACCTTGCCCGGCATGATCGAGGAGCCGGGCTCGTTCTCCGGCAGCGAGAGCTCGCCGAGCCCCGAGCGGGGGCCGGAGCCGAGCAGGCGGATGTCATTGGCGATCTTGAACAGCGACACCGCCACCGTGTTGATCGCCCCGTGCGAGAACACCATGGCGTCATGGGCGGCGAGCGCCTCGAACTTGTTCGGCGCCGAGGTGAAGGGGAGGCCGGTGATCTCGGCGATCTTGGCCGCCACCTTCTCGGCGAAGCCGACCGGCGCGTTGAGCCCGGTGCCGACCGCCGTGCCGCCCTGCGCCAGCTCCATCAGTGCCGGCAGCGTCTGCTCGATGCGGGCGATGCCGTTGGTGACCTGCTGGGTGTAGCCGGAGAACTCCTGGCCCAGCGTGAGCGGGGTGGCGTCCTGCGTGTGGGTGCGGCCGATCTTGATGATGTGGGCCCACGCTTGCGCCCTGGCGGCGAGCGCGTCGCGCAGCTTGGTCAGCGCCGGGATCAGTTCGTTGACCAGTTCCTCCGCCGCCGCGACATGCATCGCAGTCGGGTAGGTGTCGTTGGACGACTGGCTCATGTTGACGTGGTCGTTCGGGTGCACCGGCTTCTTGGAGCCGAGCTCGCCGCCGAGGATCTCGATGGCGCGGTTCGAGATCACCTCGTTGGCGTTCATGTTGGACTGCGTGCCCGAGCCGGTCTGCCAGACCGCGAGCGGGAAATGCGCGTCGAGCTTGCCGTCGATCACCTCCTGCGCCGCCTGGACGATGGCGTCGGCGATTTTCGGGTCGAGATGGCCGAGATCGCGATTGGTCTCCGCCGCCGCCCGCTTGATCACCCCGAGAGCGCGGATCACCGGCAGCGGCTGCTTCTCCCAGCCGATCTTGAAATTGCCGAGCGAGCGCTGCGCCTGCGCGCCCCAGTACTTGTCGCTCTCCACCTCGATGGGACCGAATGTGTCGGTCTCGATGCGGGTCTTGCTCATCATCAAAGCCTTTCGGGATCGGGCGTCCGGGTGGCCGTGCCGGCGGGCGGAACGGCGCGGTGGGTTTAGCACGCGGGCGGATGAGGGCAAATGCGCCGGGGGCACGCCTGCCCAGCGCGCAAGAATGCCCGCAAAACATCACGAAGCCGTGAGGGAACATACCGATTGATCATGGACGAAATCGCAAAAGGTATTAAAATACTACCTTTGATTTCTCACTATAATACCTGTCTTGTCTCAAAATTGCTTCGAATTAAATAATAGACCCGAGAACGCATGGTGACGCGGTATCTGGCGACATCAAACTTTTGCCGATATTATCATGTCTACAAGTTGAATCGATGACGCATCGACTTATGATCCCGACTATTCTGCTCCCGGCTGGAAATGGATGCTCGTGGCTGACGTTGTAAATCTCAATCGCTTCCGAAAACGGGCCGCGCGCGATAGCGCGGAACAAACTGCCGCGGCGCGGCGTTTGGAGTTTGGCCGGACGAAGGCTCAACGCGAGCTGGACGCGGCTGCGGAGCGGTTGAAGGCCAAGTCGCTCGACGGGCACTTGCGCATACGAGAGGACGACACATGAAGAGCCCCGTGGTTAAGCGGTCGATCGTAATTGCAGGGCACAAGACCAGTGTCAGCCTGGAAGATCAGTTCTGGGATGCCCTGAAGGAAATCGCGGCCAATCGGCGTAGCACGCTGTCGGAGATCGTGGCCTCCATCGATTCGGGCCGCAATCAGGGCAACCTGTCCTCAGCCATCCGCCTCTATGTCCTGGCGCATTATCGAAATCCGCCGAACTCCCGCGACACTATGGAACACGTCGAGCGTCATTCGTCGGCGCGCTCTACCGTTGCGTAAGACGCCACCGTCCCCCATATCAGCTGCCCGGCGACGCGTTGTAACCTGATGCCGCGTCACCTATAACCGCCTCTCCGCGTCCATCGCACGGTGAGGCGTGGGCTTTTCTGCACGGCGGCGTCTCACGGTTCTGCGTTTGCGGTCCCGGGCTCCGCCGGGCGCGCAAACGGAGTGGGCGCGGCATGTCGTGGAAGAACCAGAGCGGTGGGCCATGGGGCGGTGGTCCACGCGGCCCCTGGGGCACTGGTCCGCAGTCGTCGGGACCTAATTCTCCCGATCTCGAAGAACTCATCCGCCGCGGCCAGGAGAGGCTGCGCACCGCCATGCCGGGCGGCTTCGGCAGCGGCAAGGGCATCGTCGTGGTGGTGGTGCTCGCCATCGTCGTGTGGCTGCTCTCCGGCTTCTACCGGGTCCAGCCCGACGAGCAGGGCGTTGTCCTGCGCTTCGGCAAGTTCGTCGGCACCACCAATCCCGGCCTGAACTACCATCTCCCCTACCCGATCGAGACCGTGCTGACCCCGCAGGTCACCCGCGTCAACCGCATCGACATCGGCATCCGCACCGGCGACGATCCGCGCCGCGGCGCCGCCATGCGCGACGTCTCCGAAGAGAGCCTGATGCTCACCGGCGACGAGAACATCGTCGACGTAGACTTCGCGGTGTTCTGGATGGTGAAGCCCGCCGCCCCCGGCTCGACCGAGGACATCGGCGCCGCAGACTTCCTGTTCAACGTGCAGAACCCGGAAGGCACCATCAAGGCCGTGGCCGAGAGCGCCATGCGCGAGGTGGTCGGCCGCACCAACATCCAGCCCATCCTCACCGGCGCCCGCCAGAACATCGAGACGGCGGTGCAGGAGCTGATGCAGGCCACGCTCAACAGCTACAAATCCGGCATCCAGGTCACCCAGGTGCAGCTGCAGAAGGTCGACCCGCCCTCGCAGGTCATCGACGCCTTCCGCGACGTGCAGGCCGCCCGCGCCGACGCCGAGCGCCTGCAGAACGAGGCGCAGGCCTATGCCAACCGCGTCGTCCCCGAGGCGCGCGGCGATGCCGCCCGCATCACCCAGGGCGCCGAAGGCTACAAGGAGCGCGCCATCATCGAGGCGCGCGGCCAGGCCTCGCGCTTCCTGAGCGTGCTGACCCAGTACCAGAAGGCCCCGGAAGTGACCCGCCAGCGCCTCTATCTCGAAACCATGGAACGCGTGTTCGGCGGCATGGACAAGATCATCATCGACCCCGCGGCGAGCGGCACCTCCGGCGTCGTTCCCTACCTGCCGCTCGGCCCGATCGGCGGGCGCCCCGCCACCCCGGCCCCGGCCCAGGGAGCCGTGAAATGAGGAACAGCCTCGGTCTCGTCCTCGCGGTCGTCGCCGCGCTCGTCCTCATCGGGCTCTATTCGGCGCTGTTCTCGGTCTACCAGACCCAGCAGGCGCTGGTGCTGCGCTTCGGTGAGCCGGTGCGCATCATCGAGCAGCCCGGCCTCAACGTGAAGATCCCGCTGGTCGACAGCGTGATCTTCATCGACAAGCGCATTCTCGACCTCGAGAACCCCTCGCAGGAAGTGATCGCCGCCGACCAGAAGCGCCTCGTGGTGGACGCCTTCGCGCGCTACCGCATCACCAACCCGCTGCGCTTCTACCAGTCGGTCGGCACGATCGAGGGCGCCAACTCCCGCCTCGCCACCATCCTGAACTCGTCGCTGCGCCGCGTGCTCGGCGAATCGAGCTTCACCCAGGTGGTGCGCGACCAGCGCGAGCTCCTGATGGCGCGCATCCGCGATCAGGTGAACCGCGAGGCCGCCGGCTTCGGCATCAACGTCATCGACGTGCGCATCCGCCGCGCCGACCTGCCGGAAGCCAACAGCCAGGCGGTGTTCCAGCGCATGCAGACCGAGCGCCAGCGCGAGGCGGCCGAGATCCGCGCCCAGGGCGCGGAGGCGGCGCAGACCATCCGCGCCCGCTCCGACCGCGATTCGACGATCATCGTCGCCGAAGCCAACGCCACCGCCGACAAGCTGCGCGGCGAGGGCGAGGCCCAGCGCAACGAGATCTTCGCGCAGGCCTACAATCAGGACCGCGGCTTCTTCGACTTCTACCGCTCCATGCAGGCCTATGAGGCCTCCATGAAGAGCGGGGATACGCGGATGCTGCTGGCGCCGGATTCGGAGTTCTTCCGCTTCTTCAACAATCCGGCCGCCGCCCCTGCGGCGGCTCCGGGTCCCGCGCCGGCTCCCACCGCCGCGGCCCCACCCGCAGCGCCGGCAGCGCCGGCGAACTGACGCGGCGATGTATGACCTCATCGTCGCCCTCGGCCTCGTGCTCGTGATCGAGGGACTGATGCTGGCCGCCGTACCCGGAGCGGTACGGCGCGCCACCGAGGCGATCGCCCAGACGCCCGACGCGCCCTTGCGTATCGCCGGCCTCGCCGGCGCGATCGTCGGCCTCCTCATCGTCTGGCTGGTGCGCGGCTGAGGGACGGCTGCGCCGTCTATTCTCCTCTCCTGCCCTCATGCACCCCCTCATCCTGAGGTGCCCGGCGTTTCGCCGGGCCTCGAAGGATGCTCGTCCGGATGCACTCTTATGTGCATCCTTCGAAGCTCGCTGCGCTCGCACCTCAGGATGAGGGTGCACTCTGCGGGTCGGGGAAGGTTGCTCCCGCTGCCCGCCGATCCGGCCGGCCCGCCTCGCGCGCTTTTGGCTTGCATCGCGCTTCCGCCGGGTTAGCGTCGACGGAACCAGGACGGACGGCGGGAAGCCACGCCGCCAGCATTCGGCGCGGCGGCGCCAAGGAGGCCTTATGCATCAATGCCTTGAGCGTTCCGGCACGGATCGTCCCCTGCAGCGCCGGTGGAGCTTCGCGCGAGCGGCGCGCGGCCTTGCCGCCGCCGGGCTCGTCGTCGCCGGCGCGCTGGCGGTGCCGCCTGCCGCGCTCGCCGCCGCGACCAAGGGTCCCGACACCGTCGCCGACACCGCTGCCCTGGTGATGGACGCGGTAGTGAACATCTCCACCTCGCAGACCGTGGCGCCCTCGCGCAGCGTGCCCACCCCCGAACTGCCGCCGGGATCGCCCTTCGAGGAGTTCTTCGAGGAGTTCTTCAAGCGCCGCCAGCAGCAGGGCGAGGACAACTCGCCGCGCCGCGTCTCCTCGCTCGGCTCGGGCTTCGTCATCGACGCCTCGGGCTTCATCGTCACCAACAACCACGTCATCGCCGACGCCGACGAGATCTTCGCCAACTTCGCCGACGGCTCGAAGCTCAAGGCCGAGGTGGTCGGCCGCGACACGAAGATCGACCTCGCGCTGCTCAAGGTGACGCCCGATCCGGACAAGCCGCTCAAGGCGGTGAAGTTCGGCAATTCCGACATATTGCGCGTCGGCGACTGGGTGATGGCGATCGGCAACCCGTTCGGCCTCGGGGGCACGCTCACCGTGGGCGTGATCTCGGCTCGCAACCGCGACATCAATTCCGGACCCTACGACAACTTCCTGCAGACCGACGCCGCCATCAACCGCGGCAATTCCGGCGGCCCGCTGTTCAACATGGACGGCGACGTCATCGGCATCAACACCGCCATCATCTCGCCCTCCGGCGGCTCGATCGGCATCGGCTTCGCCGTACCCTCGAACACCGCCACCCCGATCATCGCCCAACTCAAGGAGTTCGGCGAAGCCCGGCGCGGCTGGATCGGCGTGCGCATCCAGCAGGTGACGCCGGAGATCGCCGAGAGCCTGTCGCTCGGCCGCCCGCGCGGCGCGCTGGTCGGCTCGGTCACCGATGACGGCCCCGCCGCCAAGGGCGGCCTCAAGGCCGGCGACGTGGTGGTGAGCTTCGACGGCAAGGAAGTGAAGGACATGCGCTCCCTGCCGATCATCGTGGCCGACACGCCGGTCGACAAGCAGGTCGACGTCGTCATCGTCCGCAAGGGGCAGGAGCAGCACCTGAAGCTGACGGTCGGCCGCCTGAACGAGACCGAGGCCACCGACAAGGCCGCCGAGACGCCCGAGCAGAAGCCCGAGGCGCCGCCGGCCGTCGCCACCACCAAGCTGCTCGGCGTGGAAGTGGCGGAGCTGACGCCGGAGCTGCGCACCCGCTTCAAGATCAAGGACGAGCTCAAGGGCGTGGTGGTGATGACGGTGGAGCCGGGTTCGGTCGCCGCCGAGCGCGGCATCGCCCCGGGCAACCTCATCGTCGAGGTTAACCAGGAGGCGACCGGCACGCCCAAGCAGGTCGAGGATCGCATCGCCGCCCTGAAGAAGGAAGGCCGCCGCTCGGCGCTACTGATGGTCTCCGACCCCGAAGGCCAGGTCCGCTTCACCGCCCTGCCGATCGAGTAAGGCGGGCGGCGGCGCTCCGGCGCCCGCTTCCTCGTCCTCATAGCGACGTCATCCCGGAACGGCCGCAGGCCGTATCCGGGATCGCGTGCCAATTGTCCTGAGAACCCTGATCAACCTCATCCTGAGGTGCTTGGCCATCGGGCCAAGCCTCGAAGGATGCTCGTCCAGGTGCGCTCACACGGCCATCCTTCGAGGCTCGCTGCGCTCGCACCTCAGGATGAGGTGGCATTCTCGCACAGGCCGCAAGGATGCGGAGAGCGATCCCGGCTCTCCGGCTTCGCCTGCGGCCGGGATGACGGCAGCGGGAACAAGCCGGGATGACGGCTTCCATCGACAGCCGGGATGACGACCTGATCGGATGGGAATCCGCCTAAGGCCGCTTCGGCGGCGGGGGCGGCATGGGCGGGGCGCTCAAGGGCGCGGCGGCGGCGGGCTGCTTCTGCTCGGTGAGCTGCACCGTCCAGCTCTTCTGCTCGTGCGTGTCCACCTCGAAGAAGCCGGTGCGGTCATAGCCGCGCGCTAGGCAGTCCTCGATGCCGCGGATGGTGAACTCCTTCTCGCGCGTGCACATGAAGGCCTTGCCGGCCCATTCGCCGCCGAGATCGTAGTCGATGGCGTAGACATAGTAGTAGCGCGCCACCAGGTCCCCGCGCAGCAGCGTCTCGCAGCTGTTGGGGCCGATGTTCCACCAGCCCTCGGTCGACCAGGCATTGCCGTCCTTGTAGCCGAGCGCGATGCCGACGCGGCTGGTCGAACGGTTGCACAGGCGGAAATCCGCCGCCGCCGGCTCGGGCGCCAGCACGACGAGGGCCGGCGCGATCAGCAGCACTGGCAGCAGCGCGCGCGCCGCCCGGCGCAGACGCCCGGCGGCAGGATCACTCGTCGACGAGAACGGCTCGGAAGTCATTGACATTCGTGCAGGTCGGCCCCGGGTTCAGCAGGTCTCCCAGAGCCTCGAAGAAGCTGGTCGAGTCGTTGTTGTCGAGAAAGGCGGCGGGAACGAGACCGGCCGCGCTCGCGCGCGCCAGCGTGTCGGGCGTCACATAGGCGCCGGCCGGGTCGGTGGCGTCGCCGCCGCCGCCATCGGTGCCGTCGGTGTCGCCGGCCACTGCATAGATGCCGGGCGCACCATTGAGCGCCACGGCGAGCGCCAGCGCATATTCCTGGTTCGGGCCGCCGCGGCCCTGGCCGCGCATGGTGACGGTCAACTCGCCGCCGGAGAGCAGCACGGCCTTCTTGCCCGCCGCCTTCAGCGCCGTAGCCTCCGCCGCCTGGGCGGCCGCCACCTCGCGGGCCTCGCCTTCCAGATTGTCGCCGAGCAGGATCGGTGTGACGCCGGCCTCGCGGGCGATCTTCTCCGCGGCGATGAAGCTGTCCGCCGGGCGGGCGATGAGGTGGTACTCGGCATTGGCGAAGGCGGCGTCGCCGGGCTTGGGCGATTCATTGGCCTGGTCGCGTAGCGCCACCGCGATGGAGGGCGGCGGGTCGATGCGGTAGCGGGCGAGCACGTCGCGCGCCTCGGCGAGCGTGGTCGGGTCCGGCACAGTCGGGCCGGAGCCGATCACCGCCGGGTCGTCGCCCGGCACGTCGGAGATAGAGAGCGTCACCACCTTGGCCGGCTGCGCCAGCGCCGCCAGCCGGCCGCCCTTGATGCGCGAGAGGTGCTTACGCACCGTGTTGATCTCGGTGATGTTTGCGCCCGAGCGCAGCAGGGCGCGGGTGAGCGCGCGTTTGTCGTCGAGCTCGACGCCATCGGCCGGGGCGATCCAGTTGGCCGAGGCGCCGCCCGAGAGCAGCACCAGCACGACGTCGTCGGCGGTGGCGGACGCCGCGAGATCGATCGCCTTCTGCGCCCCGGCGAGACCCGCCGCGTCCGGCACCGGATGGCCGGCCTCGACCATCTCCAAAAGCCGGGTCAGGCGGCCATAGCCGTGGCGGGCGACGCCGATGCCGGCGAGCCTATCGGCGGGAAAGCCGAGCTCGTCGAGATAGTGCTTCTCGGCGACTTCCAGCATGGAGCCGGCGGCCTTGCCGGCGGCGAGCAGGATCAGCCGGCCATGGGCGGGCGGCGGCGGCAGGGCCGGCGGCAGGCAGGTCGAGGGATGGGCGGCCGCGACCGCGGCGGAGAAAAGCCGATCGAGAAAGGCACGCGCGGAAACGTCGGACATCACAACCCCTACCCCGCCCCCGAAGGGGCCACCCAGCCGGTCTCCGCCGGCTTCGACCATTCATGCGGACGGGTTCGAATCCGGCCGCGCGACGCGAAACGGGCGTATTCCTATGGCACGCAAGGCCCGCCGTCACTATCCTCGCCTCACTTAGCCGCACACGCGCTGCTGCGGCGGACCGCACGCCACGGAAGAATATGCGCCGCCTCGCCACCGAAGACACCGCCCCGGCCGGACAGGACGACGACGCCTCGACCGAATTCGCCGCCGTCGAGCACGTGCCCGGCATGCTGGAGGCGGGACTGATCCTGCTCTGTGACCACGCCTCCAATGCGCTGCCGCCCGGCTACGGCTCGCTCGGCCTGCCCAAAGCGGAGCTGGAGCGGCATATCGGCTACGACATCGGCGCCGCCGGCGTCACCCGCATGCTGGCGCACCGGCTCGGCTGCCCGGCGCTGCTCACCCGCTTCTCGCGCCTCTTGATCGACCCCAATCGCGGCGAGGACGACCCGACGCTGGTCATGCGCCTTTCCGACGGCGCCGTCGTGCCGGGCAACCGCAATGTGGACGAAGCGGAGATCGAGCGCCGGCTCGAGCGCTACCACCGCCCCTACCACGCCGCCGTCGAGGCGGAGATCGACGCGGCGCTGGCTGCGGGCGTGGTGCCGGCGATCCTCTCCATGCACTCCTTCACTCACAACTGGCGCGGCCTCGCCCGCCCCTGGCACGCCGCCGTGCTGTGGGACAGCGACCCGCGCTTCACCCGCGAGCTGATCGACGCGCTTGCCGCACCCGGCGACCTCATGGTCGGCGACAACGAGCCCTATGACGGCGCCCTGCGCGGCGACTGCATGTACCGCCACGGCACCTTGCGCGGCCTCGCCCACACGCTTCTTGAGATCCGCCAGGACCTGATCATCGACGAGGACGGCCAGCGCGAATGGGCCGACCGCCTCGCCGGCGTCCTGCCGGACATCCTGGCAAAGCAGGAACTGCACGAAGTACGCTCCTTCGGTTCGCGCACCGGCCCCGTACCGTCGCTCTAGGCGTGGATGCGCCGCGCCCGAGCGGGCTTCTTGACATGCAATAATTTCATTGCATATTGGGCGCCGATGAACGACGACGAGCTCGATCGCGTCTTCAAGGCGCTGGGCGACCCGACCAGGCGCAGGATCATCGACCGCCTGCGGGAGCGCCCGAGACAGTCGCTGTTCGAGCTGTGCGCCCTCTCGGTCGCGCAGGACGGCAAGGCGCTCTCGCGCCAGGCGATCACGCAGCACCTCGACCTGCTGGAGAAGGCGGGGCTGGTCCAGGTCGAATGGTCGGGACGGACCAAGCTCCACTCGCTCAATCCCGCCCCGCTGCGCGAGGCGGTCCGGCTATGGCTCCGCGCCCATCTCTAGGAAGGAAAGCCGATGAGGATCTATGTCACCAGCGTCCTGGTCGACGACCAATCGAAGGCCGAGGACTTCTACACGCGCGTACTGGGCTTCAAGGTGAAGCACGACGTCCCGCTCGGAGAGCATCGCTGGCTGACCGTTGTCTCGCCGGAGAACCCCGAGGGCACCGAACTGCTGCTCGAACCGGGGGAGCACCCCGCCGTGCCGCCCTACAAGGCCGCGCTCGTCGTGGACGGCATTCCGGCGACGTCGTTCCAGGTCGACAACCTCGATGCCGAATATGACCGGCTCCGCTCGCTCGGCGTCTCGTTCACCGTCAAGCCGCTCGATGCCGGAACTGTGCGCATGGCGGTGCTTGATGATACCTGCGGAAACCTTATTCAATTGGTGCAGATGAAGGTCGCCTGAGGCCGTCGGTCGCGGCACGTTGCCGGACCTGTGGTCCCCGACCGCAGAAGCGATGGCGCCGCGCGCCGCTCCCCGGAGGTCCTGATGCCCGAACTCGACGACAAGACCCGCACCGAGCTGGAGGCAGCCGCCTTCCGCCGGCTTCTCGCGCATTTGCGCGCCCGCACCGACGTGCAGAACATCGACCTGATGAATCTCGCCGGCTTCTGCCGCAACTGCCTGTCCAACTGGTATCTCGACGCGGCCAGGGAGCGCGGCGTCGCGCTGACCAAGGACGAGAGCCGCATCGCCGTCTACGGCATGCCCTATGAGGAGTGGAAGGCCGTCTATCAGGTCGAGGCCACACCGGAGCAGAAGGCCGCCTTTCCCGGCCCCGGCTCGCACTGAGCCGCGGCCCCGCCACCGAAATGGGCAGTGGATAGCGGGCGTAGCGTGCGCCTGCGCGGTGCGAGAGTGCGCGCGCGCCTTGACGCGCCGGCCGCGTTCGGCTCCTCATCGCCGCCCGATTTCACGCCTGAGAGCCGGGCCCCGCCCGATCCAGACAAGGCCCTGCCCGGAGAGACCATGTCCGACATTCCGAACGACCAGCCGCTGTCCGACGCCGCCGCCGGCTTCGCCAAGGAGCAGCTGAAATCCTTCATCGAGCGCATCGAGCGGCTCGAGGAGGAGAAGAAGACCATCTCCGACGACATCAAGGACGTCTTCGCCGAGGCCAAGGGCACCGGCTTCGACGTCAAGGCGCTGCGCGAGATCCTGAAGATCCGCAAGCAGGACGCCGACCAGCGCGCCGAGCACGAGGCGATCGTCGACCTCTATCTGCAGGCGCTGGGCATGGTCGGCAACTGAGGCCGATTCCCGGGCCGAGGCCGTACTGCTCCCCCTCATGGCCGGCTTGACCCGGCCACCCGACCTTCCCGCCCGGCGCCAACCTGCCGGCAGTCCTCTCGCGCGCCGGCACCGCCCACACACCGTCATCCCCGGGCTCGGCCCAGGGATCCACGACTTACGCGCACCGCCTCAGGCAAAGGCGTGGATGGCCGGGCCAAGCCCGGCCATGACGGTGCTGCGATGGGAGCCCTGATGGCAGCCCCGGTCCCCGCTTTCCCCTGAGACCCTCATCCTGAGGTGCCCGGCCAACGGCCGGGCCTCGAAGGATGGTCGGTACAGCGCGCCCGGACGAGCATCCTTCGAGGCCGCCTTCGGCGGCACCTCAGGATGAGGGTGCGCTAGGGATCAGGCTTGGAGAACGCGGACCGCCCCGCCCTCAGAGCGGGTTCTTCAGCGGCGCAGGGCCGGACATCATCGCCACCACCGGCACCGCCACGATGGCGGCGCCCTGGAAGCGGGTGGTCGACAGGCCGTTGGTGCCGTCGGCGCCGAAATGCGTCTCCACCACCTGGCGCGGCGGGGCGACGAAGGCGGCGAAGCGCCTCAGCTCCGGCGTGCGCAGCGTGACGCTGTAGGCGACCGTCGGGCCGCTGAACAGCCGGCGGATCTCGGTGAGCATCTCCGCCGTATGGGCGCGGCGCGCATGCTCGCTCGCGGCCGTAGCCGGCAGGCTCGGCGCGCGGCCGGGCTGCAGCCGCTCGCGCGGGAAGATGTCGCCGCCGGCATTGGCATAGGAAAGCGCCGGGCCCTGGCCGCCCGTGCCGCGCACGATGACCTCGGGCAGCGGCGCGTTGGCGGCGACGGGAGCGCGCGTGACGCCAGCCGGGCCGCCGGTCCGGTTCGGCGGACGCTCGCCGGGCATCGGGATGGTGGCGGCGAGCGCGGCCAGTTCGGCCTGGCCGGAAGCGGGAACCGGCGGCGAGGCCGGCGGAGTAGCGACGGCGACCGTGCGCGAGAGCGGATTGGGCTGTGGCAGCGGCGCCGGCCCGGCGAAGGCCAAGGCGACCGAGGTCTCTTCCTGCGCGGCGGGGGTCGGCTGCGCGGCGGTGCGCGGCAGCGGGTTGGGCATCGGCAGCGGCGTGGGCGCCGCGGAGGCGACCTGGACCGGCGCGGGAGCCGCCGGCTTGGCGGCGGGCGTCTCCTCGGCGTCGGCCACCTCGGCCGGGGCCACGGCCGCCGGCGCGCTGTCCTCGTCGTCGTCCTTGCCGCCGCCGAACAGGCTGGCGAAGAGATTCTTGGAGCCGACGGTGCCGGCGCCGGAGCGCTTGGGATTGTTGCCGCCGCCGAGGCCCGCGAAGGCCGCGCCGGCGCCGCCCGGCTCCTTGCCCTTGGCCTCCACGTCGGCCAGCGCCAGGGCATAGCCGGACATCGGCTTGCCGTCGGCCGGGACATGCACGGTGCGCCCGTTCGGGAACACGCGGGCGAGCTCGGGCCGGCTCATGCGCGGCCAGTGGCGGATGCCGCCGGTGTCGAGATGCACGAAGGGCGAGCCGGAGGTCGGGTAGAAGCCGACGCCGCCGCGCTGCAGGCGCAGGCCGGCCTCGCGAATCTTCGACAGCGGCACGCCGGGAATGTAGAAGTCCATCGCCTTGCCCTGCATGTGCAGGCTGGTCTGGGCGACGCCGCGCGAGCGCGAGCGGAGCATGGCGTTGGTGGCCGGCGAGCGGTAGCCGCCGATGACCTCGATCGGCGCCGTCGCGCCGGTCTCGCGATAGACCTCCCAGACGATGTCGAACAGCTGAGGATCCATGTTGGTCGGCTCTTTGCGCCGCCAGTCCTGCAGCAGCACGTTGAGCTGCTTCAGCGCCGCCGGGTCGTAGCGGCCGTTGCGCTTGAAGGTGACGGTGGCGGCGGCGCCGGAATGGACGTGATGCAGGCTCAGGCTGCGGGTATCGCCATTGGCGACCGCATCCTGAAGCAGATCCGTGCTGCACAGCGTCACGATCGCGGCGAGCGCGAGCGCCTTTGCAGCCTTGTTTGTGCCGACAGCCAGATGAATGCCCACGAACCCGCTACCCGTACTCGACGTTTCCTTGAGACGACTCGGGCAAGAGCGCCCGCGTCGGACATGGTGAACATAGTCTTGTCGGGTTTGGTTAAGAGGCCATTACGGCCCAACCCCCACGCCTATTGCCTCATTGGCTAGGTAGCGACTGTGGCAAAAGAGTGCCTTGTCGTCAAATTCGTAGCAAACTACCACAAGATGCCTGATTTTCCGCTCGCCTGTGTCGACAATGACACAGAACGCGCCTCAAGCCCGGTATTTCGCGGCTGCGAAGGCGGGTGATTCGCCTCTACTGGCGCAGCGTGCCCCCGCTGCCCGCCGCCACGCGACGCACGCCGTCGAGGCCGAGGATCGCCTTGGTGGCGCCGTTGATGCCGTAGAGGTCTTCGCGGGTGACGAGGCGGCCATTGCCGTCCACGAAGGTGTTGAAATAGACGAGGTGCACCGGGAAGCGGCGCTTCAGCGGCACCGACTTCTCGTTGCCGCCGATCAGCTTGGCGATTCGCGGCTGGCTCCAGCCCTCGTTCGGCAGGCCGAGCGCGAACAGCGCCTCGGCGAAGGCGAGCGGCTCGTGCACGCGCACGCAGCCATGGCTGAAGGCGCGGTGCTCGCGGGCGAACAGCGAGCGGCTCGGCGTATCGTGCAGATAGACCGCGTGCTTGTTGGGGAACATGAACTTCATCCGCCCCAGCGCGTTGCGCTCGCCCGGCTCCTGGCGGAAGGAATAGCCGGTGGCGCCGCGGCTCCAGTCGATCGAGCCGGGATCGACGATGCGCCCGTTGCGCACCACGTCGATGCCCTGGCGCTCCAGCGCGTAGGGGTCGGCCATCAGCTTGGGCAGCATCTCGTTGCGGATGATGCTGGGCGGCACGTTCCAGGACGGGTTGAACACCGCGTACTGCATGTTCTCCGACATGATCGGCGTCTGCGTCTCCGGCTTGCCGACGACGACGCGGGTCTCGTGCACGGTCTGCTCGTTGACCACCACGCGGACCATGAATTCGGGGATGTTCACCATCACATAGACCGGCGCCACCTGGTGAGGCACCCAGCGCCAACGCTCCATATTGGCGACGATGTCCGGCAGCTGGTCACCGCCCTCCCCGTTCAGCGCCGCCAGCGTGCCGCGCCCGACCACGCCGTCCGGCTTCAGGCCGGAGAGCTTCTGGAAGTCGCGCACCGCCTCCGCGAGGAAGTCGTCGTAGGTGGTGTCCTCCGGCGCCCCGCCGATGCCGAGGCGCGCGCGCAGCAGCGGCACGCGCGGATCGCTGTCGCCCGGCCGCAGCATCGGCCCGGCCGGCACTTGCGCCTGGGTGGCGCCGCGCCCTTCCGCCATCAGCTTGGCGAGTTGCACCTTGAGCAGCTTGTACTCGTCATATTGCGGGGCGAAGGATTCGAACGCCGCGCGCGGATTGGGCGATCCCGACACCACCGCCAGCACCGCCGCCGGATCCGGCACGGTCGGCGAGGGATCGACGTCCTTGGAGATGGTCTTCGGGTCGAAGCGCCCACTCTGCACGTGGCGGGCATAGGTGAGCGTCGCCGCGGCGATGCGCAGCTCCATCTCGGCGATCTGCGCGTCGTTGGCCTTGGGCGGCAGCGCCGGCACCGCATAATCGGCCGGGTTCAGCCCTTCCACCGCCGCCGCGGCGAACTGGTCGAGCGCGACCTGGCCGAGCGGCGAGACATGGTTGCCGCTGGTGAAGGCCGGCTGGTTGCCGCGGGCGGTGTAGAAGGCGACCAGCGCCTGCTGCTCGGCCGGCCGCGTGGCGAAGCGCACGATCTGGCCGCCGAGGAGATCGGCCAGCCGCGCCGGCACTTGCGCGCCGGGGGCGTTTGAATCGGCGGCCTGCGGCGGCTTCACCGAACCGGGCGTGCCCGCCGGCGGCAGCGGCGCCGCGGGGGTGGCGAGGCCCGGCGGGGTCGCGCCCGTGCCGACGCCCGTGCCCGGCGCGCCCTTGCCGACGGTCGGCGCGGCCGGCAGCGCCGCGTTGAGCGGGAAGGGCGCGGGCTCGGGCTTCATGGCCAGCGCGGCGCTGCGCGCCGGGCTCGGCCGGCGCCTGCCGGAAATGTCGAAGGGCTCGTTGTCGGCCGCGACCGAAGGCAGCGGCGAGGCGCCATCCCCGGCCTGCCCGCTGCCGGCGCCGTTGCCGGCGCGGTCGAGCGCGATGGGCGCGCCGGACATCTCCTGCGCCCGCGCGGCATGGGGAGAACCGGCGAAGCTCGCCAGCGCGAGGCCGGTCGCCGCCGACAGCAGCAGCGCCGCCGCCCCTTTCAGGCGCCGCCCGCCAAGCCCCAGCCCTGCTTCGTTCCCGCGACCCGACATCGCCTTCTCCGCTTCCTCATCTCTCCGACCGGCCGGATGATGGGACCTCCCGCCAAGGGCAGTCCCCTACATTCCACCGCCGGAACTCCCCCGTTCAACTCACGAAAACGGCAAAGTTCCGCAAATCGGACGGCCTCTCAGCGGCACTTTGCCGTGAGCCGGTAAAGGTCGTGTTAAGCACGATCGCACCGACAGGGTTAACAGAACAGCGCGTGCGGCACCCCGTCCGTGCGTGGTTTCTCGCTTGCCGGAAGGGCCGCGATTCCTATAATCCGCGCCTTTCCTCACAGGGGTGCGAGCACGAATGAGCGACCTGACGGCCCGGACGGCGGGCGAGAAGCCCGTTGCCATCATCATGGGCAGCCAGTCGGACTGGGAGACCATGCGCCACGCCGCCGTGACGCTGGAGGCGCTCGGCGTCGGCCATGACTGCCGCATCGTTTCGGCCCACCGCACCCCCGAGCGCATGTTCGCCTTCGCCAAGGGCGCCAAGGCGGCCGGCTTCAAGGTGATCATCGCCGGCGCCGGCGGCGCCGCGCACCTGCCCGGCATGGTCGCCTCGCTCACCACCCTGCCGGTCTTCGGCGTGCCGGTGGAGAGCAAGGCGCTGTCCGGCGTCGACAGCCTCCACTCCATCGTGCAGATGCCGGCCGGCGTGCCCGTGGGCACGCTCGCCATCGGCAAGGCCGGCGCGGTGAATGCGGGCCTGCTCGCCGCCGCCGTGCTGGCACTGGCCGATCCGGCGCTCGACGAGCGGCTGACGGCGTGGCGTGCGGCGCGTACCGACGCGGTAACGGAGCGGCCCGCGTGACCTCCTCCCGCATCCTCAAGCCCGGCGACACCATCGGCATCCTCGGCGGCGGCCAACTCGCCCGCATGATCGCCCTCGCCGCCGCCCCGCTGGGGCTGAAGGCCCACATCTACGCGCCCGAAGAGGGCAGCCCCGCCTTCGACGTGGCGAGCGCCCACACCCGCGCCGCCTATGACGACCTCGGGGCGCTCGAGCGCTTCGCCGGCGCGGTCGACGTCGTCACCTACGAATTCGAGAACGTCCCGGTCTACACCGCCGATTTCCTCGCCCGCCACGTGCCGGTGCATCCCGGCCCGCACGCGCTCGGCATCACCCAGGACCGGCTGGAGGAGAAGGAGTTCGTCTCCGGCCTCAACATCAAGACCGCACCCTTCGCCGCCGTGCATGACGAGGCGGAGCTGGAGGCGGCCTTGGCCGAGATCGGCCGGCCGGCGGTCTTGAAGACCCGCCGCTTCGGCTATGACGGCAAGGGGCAGGCGATCATCCGCGAGGGCGACGACGCGGCCGCCAAATTCGCCCACATCGGCCGTCACCCGGCGATCCTCGAAGGCTTCGTTCCCTTCGAGCGCGAGGTCTCGATCGTCGCCGCCCGTACCGAGGACGGCCGCTTCGAAGCCTATGAGGTGACGCAGAACGAGCACCGCCACCACATCCTCTATCGCTCCACCGTGCCCGCGGAGGTGTCGCCCGCGGTGGCGGCGGTGTCGCGCGAGATCGCCCGGCGCATCGGCGAGGCGCTCGGCTATGTCGGCGTGTTCGCGGTGGAGATGTTCCTGGTGGTGGTCGACGGCACGCAGGGGGCGATCGTCAACGAGATCGCCCCGCGCGTGCACAATTCCGGCCACTGGACGCTGGACGGCGCCGTCACCAGCCAGTTCGAGCAGCATGTGCGCGCCATCGCCGGCTGGCCGCTCGGCGCGGTCGAGCGCTATGGCCGGGTGGAGATGACCAACCTCATCGGCGACGAGGCCGACGACTGGCTCGCCGTGCTGGAGGAGCCCGGTGCGCACCTGCACCTCTACGGCAAGGAAGAGGCGCGGCCCGGCCGCAAGATGGGCCATGTGACCCGCATCTTCGACGAGGACTGAGCGCGGTCGTCAGGAAGGCGGGCGCAGTCGAAAGCCCGCCAGCGCCCGCGTGCATCCCTGCAATACCGCCGCACTCTGGGGCCTAAGCTCGGGGAGCGCAGCAACGTCTGCGCCCCGCCACAGCAGGCTCACCCCTCGCCCAAGGTGCCCCCATGACCGAAACCCGCCCGCCGCTGCCGCCCTTCACCCGCGAGACCGCGATCCAGAAGGTCCGCGGCGCCGAAGATGGCTGGAACTCCTGCAATCCCGAGCGCGTCTCGCTGGTCTACACGCCGGACAGCGTCTGGCGGAACCGGGCCGAGTTCGTCACCGGCCGCGCCGAGATCGTCGCCTTCCTTACCCGCAAATGGGCGAAGGAGCTGGATTACCGGCTGATCAAGGAGCTGTGGGCCTTCACCGACGCGCATATCGCCGTGCGCTTCGCCTATGAGTGGCACGATGATTCCGGCAACTGGTTCCGTTCCTACGGCAACGAAAACTGGGCCTTCGACGAGAATGGCCTGATGCACCACCGCTATGCCTGCATCAACGACCTGCCGATCAAGGAAAGCGAGCGCAAATACCACTGGGACCGCTCCGGCCCCCGCCCGGCCGATCATCCGGGGCTGACCGATCTGGGGTTGTGAGGGGAACCACACCCTCACAGCCGGAACCACTCCACAATGCACCGTCATCCTGAGGTGCGAGCGTAGCGAGCCTCGAAGGATGGTCGGCACCGTGCACCCGGACGAGCATCCTTCGAGGCCCGGCGAAACGCCGGGCACCTCAGGATGACGGTCATCAGCAGGAAGTGGGGATTACGAACAGGCTCTGAGAAATTCTGAGGCCTCCCCCACCGTCATCGCGCTCCATCCCTTGAGCTGGTGCCGGAACCAGGTGTCCTGCCGCTTGGCGTAGTGGCGGGTGTCGAGGATGGCGCCCTCGATCGCCTCGTCGCGCGTGATCTCGCCGGCGAGGTGGCGGGCGAACCAGGGCATGCCGTGCGCCTTGAGCACGGTGCGGTCGGCCGGCAACCCTCGCGCCAGGAGCGCCCGCGCCTCCTCCAGCGCGCCCTCCTCCATCATCGCGTGGAAGCGCGTGGCGATCCGCGCGCGCAATGCGGTGCGGTCGGTGGCAAGGAAGATCCGCACCGCCTCCTCTCCGGGAAGCACCGGCTTCTCGGTGCGCTCCGTCTGCCAGCGGGCGAGCGGGCGGCCGGTCGCCTCGAACACTTCCAGCGCCCGCATCAGCCGCTGCGTGTCGGAGGGCCTGAGCCTTGCCGCCGTCTCCGGGTCGACGGCTTCCAACCGCGCATGCAGCGACGGCGCGTCGAGGTCGAGCGCGCGTACCCTCTCGCGTACCTCAGGCGGGATCGCCGGCATGGGCGAGAGGCCTGTCGTCAGCGCCTTGAAATAGAGCCCGGTGCCGCCGACGAAGACGGGTAACCGCCCCTCGGCTTCCGCCTCGGCGAGGATGCGCCGCGCATCATCCAGCCAATGGGCGACGGAATAATCGGCGGCGCCGTCGACATGGCCGTAGAGGCGGTGCGGCGCGCGCACCTCCTCCTCCACCGTCGGGCGGGCGGTGAGCACGCGCAGGTCGCGATAGACCTGCATGGAATCGGCGTTGATCACCACGCCGCCGGCGCGCTCGGCGAGGCTGAGCGCCAGCGCCGACTTGCCGCTCGCGGTCGGCCCTGCGATAAGCACCGCGCGCGGGCGGGAAGCACTGCCGGTCACGCCCGTCTCCGCTTCGACATTCGTTCCAGCCCTTTTTGCCCGTCGGCGCCCCGGCGGCAAGGTACTCGTCGCCACCGATGCCCGATCGCCCCTCCCACGTCGCCGTCCTCATCTCCAATCCCGCCACGCCGGCCGTCGATGCAGCAGTGGTTGCAGCGGTGCGCTCAGCGCTGCCGCAGCCGATGGCGGCACGCTGGCTGAACGAGGGCATCGCCGCCGAGATCGGCTTCGAAGGTGAGGCCGACATCGCCACGCTGCGTACCGTGATCGGCGACCGGCCCGTCGATATCGCGATCCTCCCCGGCGAAGGCCGGCGCAAGAAGCTGTTCCTCGCCGACATGGATTCCACCATGATCGGCCAGGAATGCATCGACGAGCTGGCCGACTACGCCGGCATGAAGGCCCATGTCGCGGCCATCACCGAGCGCGCCATGCGCGGCGAGATCGCCTTCGAGCCGGCGCTGCGCGAGCGCGTCGCCCTGCTGAAGGGCCTGCCGCTCGCCGTTGTCGACGAGGTGATCGCCGAGCGTATCCGCCTCACCCCCGGCGGCCGGGAGTTGGTCGGCACGATGAAGGCGAACGGCGCGCACGCGCTGCTGGTGTCCGGCGGCTTCACCCTGTTCACCGAACGCGTGGCGGCGATGATCGGCTTCGATGCCCACCGCGCCAACATATTGATCGCAGACGGGGAAAGCTTCGCCGGCCTGGTCGAGGAACCGGTCCTCGGCCGCGAGGCCAAGCTCGCCGCGCTGATCGAGATGCGCACGGAACTGGGCCTCGCGCATGAGGAGACGCTGGCGGTCGGCGACGGCGCCAACGACCTCGCCATGATCGGCGAGGCCGGGCTCGGCGTCGCCTATCACGCCAAGCCCGCGGTCGCCGCCGCCGCGCAGGTGCGCATCGACCATGGCGACCTCACCGCCTTGCTCTACCTGCAGGGCTACGCCGCCGGCGACTTCGTTACGGTCTGAGGCGTCACGGCGCCAGCGGCGGCTGCATGATCGGGCTGAGCAGCGGGTCGGAGGGGATCACCACCGCCGGCGGCAGCGGCGGGGCGGCGCTGCCGGGAGCGGCGGCGCCCGGCGCGGCATACTGCCCGTAATAGGATTGCGGCACCGCCCGCGGCTGGGCGGAAGCGGCCGGCGGGCGGGGCGGCGCGGCGGGTGCCACGGGTGCCGCCTGCGGCGAGAGCTGCGGCAAAGGTTGCGGCAAGGCTTGTGGCGACGGTTGCGGGTACTGGGCGCGCGGCGGGTCCGTCGCCTGCCCACCATTGGTCAGCGGCGTGCGGCCATATTCGGCTTCGAGCCGCTTGGTCTCGCGGTCGAGTGCGCGCATGTTGATCGCCGCGGTCAGGGCGGTGATATCGAAGCGCCGCTCCGGTGCGACGAGCGTGCCGCGCCACTGCACCGCGGCGGCAGGCTGGGCCGGCAGGCCCCCGCGGGCGGCATCCTGCATCTCCAGCGTCGCCTCGAAGCTGAGCGCGGGAATGTCGAGGAAGCCGCTGAGCCCGAAGCGCTGCTCGCCCACCGCGAGCCGCGCGGCGCTGGTACGGGCGACGCCGTCGACGACGCTCACCGCGCTCTCCGCCCGCTGGAGCTTCAGCGGTCCGCGCGACAGGCCGGTATTGAGCAATTGCACCAGCTTCTGCTGGTCCGGCGGCAGGCCGCGGTCGGTCGCCAGCATCACATATTGCAGGGCGGTCGGGTCGCTGTAGTCGATCTCCAGCCCCTCGACGGCGAGGCTGCCCTGGCCCTGCAGCTGGCTTGCCAGCGCGAAGGGGGAGTTGCCGCGCCCGGTGAGGTCGAGCGCCAACGTCACCCGGCCGCGCACGCCCGGCCGGGCAATACCGGCGGCGGCGAGCAATTGTCCGCTATCGGCAGCGTTCAATACCACACGGCCGTCGAACTGCGCCGCCTCGCCTTGCCGGCCGAGATTGAACCGCCCGGCAAGGCGCCCGCCGGCCAGCGAGCCGGAGAGGTCCTCGACATTCAGCCGCCCGCCGGCGAGCTGAGCCCGCAGCTTGGCCTCGCCGAGAACCAGCCCGCCGGGCAGCTCGAACTTGCCGACATTCAGCTTGAGATCGGCCGCGACGCCCAAGAGCGCGGCCGCACCGAAGCGGCCCTTTGGCCAGATGT
Organism: Xanthobacteraceae bacterium; assembly: GCA_029239875.1. GTDB lineage: Bacteria > Pseudomonadota > Alphaproteobacteria > Rhizobiales > Xanthobacteraceae > Ancylobacter. The sequence continues at coordinate 168,060 of JARBUD010000004.1, forward strand.
CGCCGCTGGCAGTGGCAGAAGTGCCGGCGACGAGGCCGAGCGCCTTCGGCACGCTCCAGCTCGCGGTGGAAAGCTCGGCCTCCACCGGCCGGCCGGAGGTGTAGGCGAGGTTGCCGTCGAGCGCCTGCCCGCCGATCGAGCCATTGAGGCCGCTCACCCGCCAGCTTTCGCCGTCGCGGCGCAACGCGCCCTTGAAATTGGCCGGCACCTTGCGCCCCGCCCCGGCGGCCAGCTCGGGCAGCAGCAGGGCGAGGTCGGCGCCGTCGAGCGCGAGCGCGAAGTCCGGCTGCAGCCGCCCCTCCGAATCGCGGGCGAGCGTGCCCTCGGCGGTGAGCCGCGCGCCGGCGAAGGCCAGCGTGGCGTCGAGCCGGTCTGCCAGGGTGAGGTCCAGCTTCGCGGCACCGAGGCCCGGCTTCAGACCGGGCACGCCGAGGCGGGTGAGGACGGCGCTGCCGTCCTTGGCGTCGAGCTGCACGCGGCCGTCATCGACCTGCCCGCCGCTCAGGCTGGCGCGGCCGCTGCCGGTCAGGCTGCCGAGCTGGCCGCCGGCTTCCAGCGTGCTGCGCCCCGCCTTCGAATCCAGCGTCAGCTTGAGGTCGACCGGCGCCAGCGTCGGGCCCATGGCGGCGAGGATCGGCTCGGCCTGCGTCAGGCCGAGCGCCTGCGCCAGCGCCGGCAGGCCGTCGGCACGGCTGCCCGACAGCTTCGCCTCGAAGCGGCCATCGGCGTCGGCGGTGCCATCGAGCCCGGTGAGGCGGCCGGAACCGGTGAGGTCGAGCCCGGCGAAATCGGCGATGGCGAGGCGCTCGATGCCGAGCCCCTCCGTGCCGCCCTTGAGGATGACGTCGACGCTTCGAGCGCTCGATCCGGCATAGCGCACCCGCTTGCCGGAGAGGCTGAGGCCGAGGTCGAGCTGCGACATGCCGAGCCCGACGAGGCGGCGCGCGGCCGGCAGCATCATGTCGAGATCGACATTCTCCGTCGCCAGCACGGCGTCGATGCGTCCCCGCCCGCCATCCTGCGGCAGGCTGTAGGCGGCGGTGCCGGTGAAGCGGGCGTCGCCGGCGGTGAGGTCGAGCTTGTCGAGCGCGAAGCGCCCGGCGGCGACGTTGAGATCGGCGGAAAGCCGCGCCGGCCCGCCCGGCAGCCCGGCAACCAGCGCCCGCGCCTCGGGCGCCGCCCAGCTGGCGAAGGCCGGCAGGTCCTCGGCCTCCAGCACCGCGGTGCCGCCGAACAGCGCCGCCTTGGGATCGGCCCTGCCGGAGACGCTGGGCAGGCTGCCGGCGAAGGAAGCCCGCGCCCCGCCCGGCAGCCGGGCCTGGATGGCGCGCGCACGCCAGCCCTGCGGCGTCCAGTCGAGCCCGGCCTTCACCTCGCGCATTGCTGCGCCGGACAGCAGCACGGTATCGGTCGACAGGTCGAGCGTGCCGGTGGAAGCGATGCCCGACAGCGGCGCCAGCGTGCCAGCGAGCGCATGGAGAGCGGCAAGCGGTGCGGCGCCGCCGGTCGCGGCGTTGAGGTCGATCTGCCGCGCCGCGAGCTTCATCTCCAGCCGCGAGTCCGGCTGCGCCTTGGTCGCGGCGGTCAGCCGCGCGGTGCCGGACAATTCCACCGGCCGCTCCGCCGCCTCCACCGTCAGGCTGAGGTCGCTGACGGCGATCGCCTGCGCGGTGACGTCGGCCGTGCCGGCGAGGCTCCACGCCTTGAGGGGATCGGCTGGCGGGCTCGTCCCGTCGGCGTCGCGCAACGCCGGCGTGGCGGCCTTGGCAAGCGCCGCACGGCCATGGAAGCTCGGCTTGCCGCCGGCGAGGCTGAGCACGCCGTCGGCGTCGATGCTGAGCGGCGAGCCGACATTCTGCAGGCCGAGCCGCAGCTTGCCCGTGCCGTCCGGCGCGAAGGCAGCGAGCGAGACGCGCAGCCTGCGCCGCACGCCGTCCGTCTCCACCTCGCCCTCCAGCCGCGCCGGCCCCAGGGCGCCGGCAATGTCGCCGGCGAGGTCGATGTCGTCGACCTTCAGCGTGCGGTCATTGGCGCGGTCGATCAGCTCCAGCGAGCCGTCGACGACGCCGAGTTCGGCGATGGTGAAGCCGGCCGGGCGCACCGCGCCGGTGGGAAGGGCGAGCCTGCCGGTGGCGTCGACCACGAGGCGCATGCGCGGGCGCACCATGTCCAGCCGGTCGGCGACGACCTGCCCGCGCATCAGCGCGCCGAGCGACAGGCGCCCATTGATCTCTGCTGCCGTGAGCCCAGTGCCGCCGCCATCGACGCCGATGGAAACGTCGCGCAGCACAATCCGCGGCGTGGGCAGGATCTGCGCGTCGATGGGGCCGCGTATCACCACCGGCGCGCCGACGACGCGCGCGGCCTGCGCCTCGAACTGCGGACGCCACTGCGTCCAGTCGACGACGAACGGCGCCGCGAAGGCCGCCGCAACGGCCAGTATGATGGCGCTCGCAATCGTCAGCAGCAGGTTCTGCACGCTTGTCCTCCGGTCCGCCGCCCCCGGCCCGCCGAGCTGTCGCGCCCCGTCCCGGAAGGGAGCACCGCCGTCTCAATCTATCGCTAGATTATTGATATTTTTCGCATTCCTTATGGCCTCGCGCCAAGCGCGAAATGCCACGCCCGGCGCCTGACGGCCGCGTGACGCTCAGGGCAATATCTTGCCGGGATTCATGATGCCCTGCGGATCGAACGCCTGCTTGACCGCCCGCATGGCGTCGAGCGTCGCCGTGCCGTGCTCGGCCTCCATGTATTTGCGCTTGCCCTGGCCGACGCCGTGCTCGCCGGTCGCCGTCCCGCCCATGGCGAGCGCGCGCTCGACCATGCGGGAGATGAAGTCCTTGGCCTTGGCGACATCGTGCGGGTCGTCCATGTCGACCAGCGTGACGGTGTGGAAATTGCCGTCGCCGACATGGCCGACGATGGGCGCGAGCATGCCCATCTCCTCGATGTCGTGCTTGGTCTCGTCGACGCAGTCGGCGAGGCGCGACAGCGGTACGCACACGTCGGTCGCCAGCGCCTTGGCGCCGGGCTTGAGAGGCAGGCAGGCCCAGTAGGCATCGTGCCGCGCCTGCCAGAGCCTGGTGCGGTCCTCAGGGCGCGTCGCCCAGGTGAAGTCGCCGCCGCCATATTCCCCGGCGATCTCGCCGAAGCGCTCGGCCTGCTCGTGCACGCTCGCCTCGGTGCCGTGGAACTCGACGAACAGCGTGGGCTGCTCGGCGAGGTCGAGCTTCGAATAGGCGTTGCAGGCCCGCACCTGCACCTCGTCGAGCAGCTCGATGCGGGCAACCGGCAGGCCGGACTGGATGGTGAGGATCACCGCGTCGCAAGCCGCGCGAATGGTCGGGAAGGCGCAGACGCCCGCGGAGATCGCCTCGGGGATGCCGGCGAGCCTCAAGGTCAGGTTGGTGATGATGCCGAGCGTGCCCTCGGCGCCGACGAACAGCCTTGTAAGGTCGTAGCCGGCCGCGGACTTCCTGGCCCGCCGCGCGGTGGTGATGACCTCGCCATTGGCGAGCACGGCGGTCAGCGCGACGACGTTGTCCTTCATCGTGCCGTAGCGCACGGCATTGGTGCCGGAGGCGCGGGTGGAGGCCATGCCGCCGAGCGAGGCGTCCGCGCCGGGATCGATGGGGAAGAACAGGCCGACGTCGCGCAGATGCTCGTTGAGCTGCTTACGGGTGACGCCCGGCTCGACGACGCAGTCGAGATCCTCCGGATGCACCGAGAGCACGCGGTTCATGCGCGAGAGGTCGATGGAGATGCCGCCCTGCGGGGCGTTGACCTGCCCCTCCAGCGAGGAGCCGGTGCCGTAGGCGATCACCGGCACGCCGTGCTTCGCGCAGGCACGCACGACAATTTGAACCTCTTCTGTACTCTCGACGAAGACCACGGCGTCCGGCGCTTCGTTGGCGAGCCAAGTGATGGTATTCGCATGCTGCTCGCGGATGGCCCGGCCAGTCGACAGCCGCTCGCCGAAATGGCCGGAAAGGGCGGCGATTACTTCCCGCACTGCTTCGCCAGTCGCCGCCGTCGCGGGACGCTCCTCCACCAGCTCGGCCATGCCACCCTCCTCTCCTGCACTGCGAACCCAGGCTTTTCCGCCCACCGCATATACCTAATCGCCGGCCGCCGCGACCCCGCGCCTGGCGAGCCGCCGCGCAAAAAGCCCGACGAAACCCTCGGATCGCAAGATTTCAGTCATTCAATCGCCATCACGACAGGTGACGACTGCACTGAAAGTCGGCACAATGCTTGTCAATAAGGCAGCGCGGACCTCGCGCTCGGCGTCGGGATGGTGTCATGCTGGACGGGATCGACTTCGAACCCGTGTTCTTCGCGCCCTTCGTTTCGTCCGTGATGACGGTCGAGCCGAGCTGGGTGGATCACAACGGGCAACTGCACGGAGCCTATTACAGCCTCCTGTTCGACCGCGCGGTCGAGGAGGCGGTATTCCTTGTGGGTCTCGGTCCGCACCGGATCGCGAGCCACCCCGCCTCGTTCTTCACGACCGAGGTGCACCAGCGTTACCTGCGCGAGCTGCGCGCAGGCCAAGAGGTGCGGGTGACGCTGCGCCTCATCAACTATGACGACAAGCGCATGCACCTGTTCCAGGAGCTGCACCATGCCCGCGAGGGCTGGACGGCGGCGACCTGCGAGCAGATTGCCCAGCATGTCGAGCCCGGCGCGCGGCGCGTGGTGCCGTTCGAGGACGAGGTGCTGGAGCGGCTCGCGCTGATGAAGGCGGCACACGGCGCGCTGCCGATCCCCGACGGGCTCGGCCGGCCGATCAACATGCCGATCCGGCTGATCTGAGCCGGCGGCGCCGTCAACGCCTGTCGCGGCTTGCGGAAGATGCAGGCCAGCCATGAACTTGCGTGTCTTCTTGTGCGCTGCGGAATGATTATGCTGCAAAGCATAAACTTCCGCTCCAGCAAGGAGACACCTCATGGCCCCCGCTTCTTTGGCCCTCACCGCCGACACTGCCGCTGCCGCGACGATCCCGGCGCAGGCCGCTCCCGCCAGAAGCCTGTTCCGCCGGTTCTTCGACCGCCTGATCGAAATCCGCACGGCCCAGGCGCAGCGCGAGCTCGCCCGCTACTCCCACATCGCGACGTTCCCGCAGTCGCCGAACATGCTGGAACTGTTCGCGCGCGACTGACCAAGCTCAACGCTTCGGCCGGCCGGCATCCGCCGAGAGTTCCAGCGTCGTCCAGCCTTCGATGGTCCGCCGCCGCACGAGGCGCAGCCCCTGCGCCCGATAGGCGGCGAGCGCCGCATTGGCATGCGAGGGCAGCAATCCCGACAGCACGACCGTGCCGCCCGGCGCCAGCAGCCGGCGCAGCGGCTTGGCAATCGCCTTGAGCGGCGGCAGCAGGATGTTGGCGAGGATCAGGTCGTAAGGGCCCTGCCGGCGGAAGATGCCGGCGCCGAGGCCGGGCGCGTGCAGGAAATGGATGTGCTGCGCGGCCCGGTTGGCCTTGGCGTTGGCGTGCGCGGTCGTCACCGCCACCCGGTCGATGTCGCTCGCCACCACCGGCGCATGGAACAGCTTCGCCGCCGCCATGGCGAGCACGCCGGTGCCGGTGCCGATGTCGAGCGTATGGGCGGGGCGCCGCCTGTTGCCATAGGCGGCGATGGCCTCCAGGCAGCCCTTGGTGGTGCCGTGATGGCCGGTGCCGAAGGCGAGCGCCGCCTCGATCTCGATGCCGATGCGGCTCGGCGCCAGCTTGCCGCGGTCATGCGAGCCATGGATGACGAAGCGGCCGATGTTCACCGGCGCCAGCCCTTCGAGCGAAGCCGCGACCCAGTCCTTCTTGTCCAGGGTGAGGAATTCGGCCGCCGCGGCATGGTCCGGCGCCACGAGGGCGATCAGCTCGCGCACGCTCTCCTCGTCCGGCGCCTCGGCGAAATAGGCCTCCACCGCCCAGGGGATATCCTTCTCCGCGCCGTCGGCGAGGTCCTCCCTCTCGAAGGCGGCGGTCGCCACCTCGGCGGGATCGAAGCTCTCGGCGATGATGTCGGCGATCGCCCGCGCCTCGCGCTCGGGCGCCTCCACCCGCATCACATGGGTGGCGCCATTGGGCGGCAGTCCTTCGAGCATGAGGCGCTCCTCGCGGCGGATGAAACGCCGGCTGTGTAGGCGAGGATGCGATGGAAGGCCAGCGGGAGGCGCCTTCAGAGATCGAAGGCGCGCTCCATGATGTCGTCGAGCGAGTAGGGATTGGTCTCGGGGAAGGTCCGCAGCGGGATGCCGGTCTCGGCAGCGGCCTCCTTGCGCGCCCCGCGATAGGCGGAGACTATCGCTTCCTCGCGACGGCTTTTCAGCGACGGGCTATCGGTGATGACGTCCTCGACCTTCTGACGCTGCTGGACGATCGTAAGGAGCCAGCTCCGCGTGCGCTTCTCCGGCTGGTGATCCCATTTGAGCATGTGCATCAGGAGCACGCGATACGCGCTTCTCAGCTTGCTGAACTGCTCGCGCCCCAAGCTCTCGATCTCCTCGGCGACGTTCTCACGGTCCAGCGTCTCGAAGGCACCCTCGCGGATGCGCTTCGCCTGCTCCACGGCCCAAGCATAGAAGTCGGTATCATAGTCCGTCGCCGGCGTGGTGTCGCCGGAGCGGGTACGGGCCACATGCGTGCTCATGCGTCCCTCCTCGGGGAAAGCCGGATGCCGACGGACTATAGCACGGCGGCGCTCACGCCGCGTCGACGAAGCTGTCGACCACCTTCTTCTCGCCGGCCTTGTCGAACTGCACCGTGAGCTTGTTGCCCTCGACCGAGGACACTTCGCCATAGCCGAACTTCTGGTGGAACACCCGGTCGCCTATGGCGAAGCGCGAGGGGGCGCCGGTGGACTTGGCGATAAGCTCGCCCTCGATGATCCGGCCGCGCGCGCCCTCGCTCGCCGCATAGCGCGAGCGGCCTTCCGAGAAGCCGAAACCGCCCGAGCCCCCGCCCGACCCACCACCGGATTTGGCGGCGTTCTGCGCCCGCTGCCAGCCGGGCGTGGAGTAGCTCGACCCGAAGGTCTCCGCCTGGTCGAAGCGGCTAGGGCCGTAGCCGTAGCGGCCGCCGCCCTGCCCGCCGCCCCAGCCGGAGCCCCCGCGCGATTCCGTCACCTCGACGTCCTTCTCCGACAACTCGTCCAGGAAGCGGCTTGGCACCGCCGACTGCCAGAGCCCGTGGATGCGCCGGTTGGAGGCGAAGAACACCTTGGCCCGGCGCCGCGCGCGGGTGATGCCGACATAGGCGAGGCGGCGCTCCTCCTCCAGCCCGGCACGGCCCTGCTCGTCGAGCGCGCGCTGGTTGGGGAAGACGCCCTCCTCCCAGCCGGGGAGGAAAACCGTGTCGAACTCCAATCCCTTGGCGGAGTGCAGCGTCATGATGTTGACGGCGTCGCCATTGCCGCCGCCATCGACGTCCATCACTAGCGAGATGTGCTCGAGAAAGCCGATCAGGTTCTCGAACGGCTCCATGGAGCGCACGAGTTCCTTCAAATTGTCCAGCCGGCCGGCGGCGTCTGCCGAGCGGTCCTTCTGCCACATCTCGGTATAGCCGGACTCGTCGAGCACGATCTCGGCCAGTTCGTGGTGCGGGAGCGTCGCCATCTGCTCGCGCCAGCGGTCGAAGGAGCCGACCAGGTCGCGCAGCGTGAGCCGCACCTTGGGCTTCAGCTCCTCCGAACCGACGAGTTCGCGCGCGGCCTCGATCAGCGGCAATTGCGCCGCGCGGGCATGGTCGTGGATCTGCCGCAGCGCCGCGTCGCCGAGCCCGCGCTTGGGCACGTTGACGATGCGCTCGAAGGCGAGGTCGTCGGACGGCGAGGCGATGACGCGCAAGTACGCCAGCGCGTCGCGGATCTCGGCGCGCTCGTAGAAGCGCGGGCCGCCGATGACGCGGTAGTTCAGCCCCAGCGTGACGAAGCGGTCCTCGAACTCGCGCATCTGGAACGAGGCGCGCACGAGGATGGCGACCTGGGTGAGCGCATGGCCCTCGCGCTGCAGCGCCTCGATCTCCTCGCCGATGGCGCGGGCCTCCTCCTGGCTGTCCCAGGCGCCGGTGACCGTGACCTTCTCGCCATTCTCGCCTTCGGAGAAAAGCGTCTTGCCGAGCCGGCCCTCGTTGTGGGCGATGAGGTTCGCTGCCGCCCCGAGGATGTGGCCGGTGGAGCGGTAGTTGCGCTCCAGCCGCACCACCTTGGCGCCGGGGAAGTCGCTCTCGAAGCGCAGGATGTTGTCCACTTCGGCGCCGCGCCAGCCATAGATCGACTGGTCGTCGTCGCCGACGCAGCAGACATTGCGCGAGCCCTGCGCCAAGAGCCGCAGCCAGAGATATTGCGCGACGTTGGTATCTTGATACTCGTCGACGAGGATGTAGCGGAAGCGGCGGTGATAATCCGCCAGCACGTCCGGATTCTCGCGCAGCAGGCGGATGCTCTCCAGCAGCAGGTCGCCGAAATCGACCGCGTTCAGCGCCTTCAGCCGCGCCTGATAGTCGGTGTAGAGCTTTTGCCCACGGCCATTGGCGAAGGCGGCGCCCTCGCCGGCCGGCACCTGCGAAGGCGACAGGCCGCGGTTCTTCCAGCCGTCGATGATATTCGCGAGCAGCCGCGCCGGCCAGCGCTTCTCGTCGATGTTCTCCGCCTGAAGCAGCTGCTTCAGAAGGCGGATCTGGTCGTCCGTGTCGAGGATGGTGAAGCCGGATTTCAGCCCGACCAGCTCGGCATGGCGGCGCAGCATGCGCACGCCGATGGAGTGGAAGGTGCCGAGCCACGGCATGCCCTCCACCTCCTCGCCGACCATGGCGTGGATGCGCTCCTTCATCTCGCGCGCGGCCTTGTTGGTGAAGGTCACGGCGAGGATCTGCGAGGGCCAGGCGAGGCCGAGCGAGAGGATGTGGGCGATGCGGGTGGTCAGCACGCGGGTCTTGCCGGTGCCGGCACCGGCGAGCACCAGCACGGGACCGTCGGTCGCCTCCACCGCCTCGCGCTGCTCGGGATTCAGCCCGTCGAGATAGACCCCGCGCGAGGGCTCTCCGCGGCCGGGACTGGCCAGTGCTTGCGCCCGCGCGGCGATGCCGCCGGGGCGCGGCGCAGGGGCTGGCGCACCTGTGGGCGCACCCGCGGGCGATGTCGCCGGCAGGTCGAAGGGGATGTCGAATGCGTCGTCGCGCGGCTGTTTCCGGGGGTCGGCCAAAGGCCTGCTCGCAGTCATGGCTTGTGATTCTTAATAGAACAAAATGGCATCGCCATGCCCGTTTGGCGAGGGTGGGAGGGTTGTGCCCACAAATCGCGCCCGCCGGAGGCCCGCTCGAAATCGCCATCCCCTGGAAGAAAACTCATCCTGAAGCGCCCGGCTTGGACCTTCGCTCTCCCGCCCGATGACCCTCATCCTGAGGCGCTTGGCCATCGGCCAAGCCTCGAAGGATGCTCGTCCGGGTGCGCCGAGCGACCATCCTTCGAGGCTCGCTGTGCTCGTGCCTCACCATGAGGGTGCGTTGTAGCCGGGCCGGCCCTCAAGGCCGCCGCAGCACGGTGGTCACCGGCGAATCCGGCTCCGGCTTCATGCCGAACCACCGCTGGTGGATCGCCGCCAGCGTGCCGTCCTTCTTCAGTTCACCGAGAGCGCCGTCGATCCGCGCGGTGAGCGGCGAGTTCAGCCGCAGCGCAATGGCGTAGTGGTCCTCGGTCGGCAGCCGCACCACCACGGCGAGCTCCGGCCGCTTCAGCAATTGGTAGAGCAGCGCCGGCAGGTCGCCGAAATAGGCGTCGAGATCGCCGGCGTGCAGCAGCTGAAGCGCGCGCTCCAGCCCGACGATGGGCACGGTCGGGCCGAAGCCGTAGCGGGCCCGGTTTTCGCTCAGCCACTTCTCGTTGGTCGACGCCGCCTCGGTGCCGACCCTCTTGCCGGCGAGGTCCTCGAGCGAGCGCACATGCGCGCTCTTCATCACCACCATGCCCTGCGAGGTCTGGTAGTAGGGCTGGGTGAAGTCGAAGCGCTCCCGCCGCTCGGGCGTCACGGTGATCGAGCACATCGCCACGTCGATCCTATTCCCGGCCAGCGCCGGCAGCAGCTCGCCGAAGGCCATGCCGACGAAATCGATGCGCAGGCCCAGCCGTTTGCCGATCGCCTCGATCAGGTCGACCTCGAAGCCGACGAGACGGCCGTTTTCCCGGAACTCCCAAGGTGGGTTGTCCGGGAAGGTACCGACGCGCAGCAATGGTTCCGCCGGAAGCTGTGCCTCGGCAGTTGGTACCGGTCCCGCCGCCCACAGCGCGAGGCCGACGAGCAGCGCGCGCAATATGCTGACCATGGTGCCCCCATGCCCGCAGCAATTGACGCCATCCCCGTTCGCGCCGATGCTGGCGCAATTGCGAACATTCGTCCAGCCGGCTTATCCATGTCCAATGGCCTCTATCTGATGACCGCCCTGGCGGGCGCGCTTTATGTGCTCTCGCCCGGCCCCGCCTTCCTTGCGCTGTTCTCGCTGGCTGCGGCGCATGGCCGACCGGCCGGTGCGCGCTTCGTCGGCGGGCATCTGGTCGGCGACCTGTCCTGGACCGCGCTGGCGCTGGCCGCGATCATCGGCGTGAACCAGCTGGGGCCGACGCTGTTCGACCTGCTCGGCATCTTCTGCGGCCTCTATCTGGTCTATCTCGGCATCAAGGCGGTGATGTCGCGCGAGGGCGCCGTGGTTCCGGTCGGCTCCAACCGCCCGCTGATGACCGGCGTGCTGTTCGGTCTCACCAACCCCAAGGCCTATCCGGTCTCCGTGGCCATGTTCACGGCGCTGACCGCGAGCTATGCGTCCAGCCTTTCCTGGGACGCGGCGCCTCAGTTGCTCGCCGCCGCCTTCGTCGGCTTCATCCTCGCCGACATATTGCTCGTCTGGGCCGCGGGCCTGCCGCCGGTGCGCCGGTTCTTCCAGCGCCACGGCCTCGCCATCACCCGGGTGGTCGGCGTCATGTTCATCGCCTTCGGCGCCAAGTCGCTGGCCGACGCCGGACGCGGCATCGCCTCGCGCAGCTGAGCGCGTGACCTGAGTTGAGTGACCTGATGTTCGAAGCCAAGTTCCAGACCTTCTCCGACGCCAGCGCGCCGGCCCTCGGCACTACGCGGCTCAAGCTGCTGCGCGCGGAGCTGGAGCGGCGCGGGCTCGACGGCTTCATCGTCCCGCGCGCCGATGCGCACCAGAACGAATATGTCCCGCCCAGTGCCGAGCGCCTTGCCTGGCTGACCGGCTTCACCGGCTCGGCCGGCGTCGCCCTGGTGCTGCGCGAGGAGGCCGCCATCGTGGTCGACGGGCGCTACACACTGCAGGCGGCGGACCAGGTCGACACCTCGTCCTTCGAGGTGGTCCCGCTCGCCGAGACCTCGCCGGAGCGCTGGCTGGAGAAGCACCTGCCCGCCGGCGCGCGCTTCGGCTTCGATCCCTGGCTCGTCACCGTGGACGGCGAGGAGAAGCTGCGCCGCGCCGTCACCCTGGCGGAGGGCACGCTGGTCGCGCTCGACAGCAACCCGCTCGACGCGGTGTGGGCCGACCGGCCGCCGGAGCCGCTGGCGCCCATCGTCCTGCGCGACGTTTCGCTCGCCGGCGAGGATGCGGCGATCAAGATCGCCCGCGTGCAGGCGGCGCTCGCCGAGCAAAAGCTCGACGCCCTCGTCATCTCCGACCCGCATGGCGTCGCCTGGACCTTCAACATACGCGGCGGCGACGTTGCCTTCACGCCGCTGCCGCTGTCTTGGGCCATCGTGCCCAGGGAAGGCCGCCCCACCCTCTTCGTCGACGGACGCAAGCTCTCCAACGCCGCCCGTGACGCTCTCTCCAACATCACCGAGATCGCCGATCCGTCCTTGCTGGAGCGCGGCGTCGAGCTGGTCGCCGGCAAGGGCGCCGTCGTGCGGCTCGACCAGGCGACGGCTCCCGCCATTCTCGCCGCGCGCATCGAGGCGGCGGGCGGCAAGGCCTCTTCCGGGCCGAGCCCGGTGGCCCTGATGCAGGCCTCCAAGAACGGGGCCGAGCTCGCCGGCATGCGCGCCGCCCATCTGCGCGACGGCGCCGCCCTCGCCCGCTTCCTATGCTGGTTCGACGCCGAGGCGCCGAAGGGCAGCCTCACCGAGATCGACGTCGTCTGCGCGCTGGAGACCTTCCGCCGCGAGACCGGCGCGCTGAAGGACGTCTCCTTCCCCAGCATCTCCGGCGCCGGCCCGAACGGCGCCATCGTGCACTACCGCGTGACCGAGGCGACCAACCGGCGCGTCGGCATGGACGAATTGTTCCTCATCGATTCCGGCGCGCAGTACGAGGACGGCACCACCGACGTGACCCGCACGTTGGCCGTCGGCACCCCGACGCCCGAGATGCGCGACCGCTTCACCCGCGTGCTCAAGGGCCACGTCGCCATCGCCCGCGCGGTGTTCCCGCTCGGCACCTCCGGCGCCCAGCTCGATCCCTTCGCGCGGCAGTTCCTGTGGGCGGCCGGGCTCGACTTCGACCACGGCACCGGCCACGGCGTCGGCGCCTATCTCTCGGTGCATGAGGGGCCGGCGCGCATCTCCAAGCTCGGCACGGTGGCGCTGGCGCGCGGCATGGTGCTCTCCAACGAGCCCGGTTACTACAAGACCGGCGCCTACGGCATCCGGCTGGAGAACCTGGAGATCGTCGTCGACGGCCCCGCGGTCGAGGGGGCGGAGCGCACGCTGCTCGCCTTCGAGACGCTGACGCTGGCGCCTTTCGACCGGCGGGTGATCGAGCCCTCGCTCCTCACGCCGGACGAGATCGCCTGGATCGACGCCTACCACGCCCGCGTCAACGCCGAGATCGGCCCGCTGGTGGACGAGGCCACCCGCGCCTGGCTCGACACCGCGACTGCGCCGCTGGGCGGCTGAGGCTCACCCGCACCCAACGCTCGGCGCGTCGGGAACATAATCGCCGAAATCCGGCTCCGGTCCCTCGGCGCCTGCCTTCAGCCAGACGAGCTTGGCGGCGAGATAGGCGGACATGGCGGCAAGCTCGGCCTGCTTCGCCTGCAGGCGTTCGAGCTGCGCGCTCATGATCTCGATGCTGCGCGCGGTGGAGATGCCGCCCGCGCGGTACTCCTCGCCGATGAGGGCGATCTCCTTCAGCGACATGCCGAGCGACTGCGCCATGCGGATCATCTTCGCCTGGCGCAGATGCTCGTCGGTGAAGACCTGATAGAGGTTGCGCCCGCCCTTACCGTTGGTGTCCGGCTCGAACAGGCCGCGGCGGATATAGAAGCGCACCGTGTCGACGCTCAGCCCCGCCTGCCGGGCGAACTCGGAAATCAGCATGGGCGCCTCCTTGACCATGGACCTTGGTCAAGGCTTATAGATCGTGCTCCCAGAATTGTGGAGCAGGAAAGATGGACAGGATCGCGCTGGTGACGGGCGCCTCGTCGGGCATCGGCGAGGCGACGGTCCGGCAGCTTCTCGGTGACGGCTACATCGTCTACGCCGCCGCACGGCGGATCGAGCGCATGGTGTCACTGGCAGAGGCCGGCGCGCGCATTGTCACCCTCGATGTCACCGACGATGTCACCATTAACGCCACCATCCGCCGGATCGAAAGCGAGGCCGGGCGGCTCGACGTGCTGGTCAACAATGCCGGCTACGGCTCCTACGGCGCGCTCGAAGACGTGCCGCTCGACGAGGCGCGCCGCCAGTTCGAGGTGAACCTGTTCGGCGCCGCCCGGCTGATACAGCTCTGCCTGCCGATGATGCGGGCGCAGAGATCGGGCCGGATCGTCAACATCACCTCGATCGGCGGCAAGATGTGGGAGCCCTTCGGTTCCTGGTACCACGCGACGAAATTCGCGCTGGAGGGGCTCAGCGACTGCCTGCGCATGGAGCTGAAGCCGTTCGGCATCGACGTCATCGTCGTCGAGCCCGGCGCCATCCGCACCGAATGGGGCGGCATCGCCCATGAGAGCCTGCTGGCTCGCTCGGGCGACACCGCCTACGGCCCCTATGCGCGGCGCCACGCCAAGATGTTCGAATGGGCCGATCGCTCCAGCATGGGCTCGCCGCCCGATGTCGTCGCCCGCACCATCTCCCGCGCCGTGGCGGCAAGGCGCCCGCGCACCCGCTACGCCACGGGCGGCGGGGCGTGGTGGATCCTGCTGCTCAATCGCCTGCTGAGCGACCGTATGCAGGACATGATCATGTGGCGCGTCTCGCAGGCGGAAAGATGACGTTGCGGAATGCAGTGTTCCAGTGGTGACGACGGTTCAATGGAACCAGCGTTCCGGCACCGCGTTTGTTCTCCAGTCGATGTAACGGGGCAGACGGAGACGCCGCCATGACCACCATTCTACTGATCATCCTGGTTCTGATTCTTGTCGGCGCGCTGCCGAGCTGGGGCTATAGCCGCAGCTGGGGCTACGGGCCGAGCGGCCTCGTCACCATTCTGCTGGTGATCCTGATCGTGATGATGCTCACCGGACGGGTGTAACCGTCCGACATCCATCGATGAACGACGCCATCCCGGAGGCGGTATGCCGCGATCCGGGATGGCGTTTGCCTGTCAGGTGGGCCAGTCGGCCGCTATTTCCTTCGCCGGCCGGATCGCCGCCCCAGCGAATTCCAGTGCCGCCATCAGCGCCGCCTGCACGCTCGCCGCCGGTACCTCGGTTCCATCGAAGGCGAGATCGCGCGTCGCCGCGGCATCATGCGCCAGCGTGACGCCGTAGCCGAGATCGAGCGCGGCCCGCGTGGCGGCATCGACGCACATGTGGCTCATCGCGCCGGCGACGACGAGCGAGCCGACGCCCTTGCTCTTCAGCAATTCGTCGAGGCCGGTATCGAGAAAGGAATTCACCTTGTGCTTCACCACCACCGGCTCTTCGGCGCGCGGCGCCACCGCCGGATGGATATGCGCGCCCTCGGTTCCCTTGCCGAAGAAGCCCGCGTCGGCCTCCTCCGCCTCGTGCCGCACATGCACGACGGGCAGCCCCTGCTCGCGCGCCGCGCGAAGCAGCCCCGCGGCCGCATCCGCCGCCGCCTCGATGCCGACCAGGGGGTACTTCCCGCCGGGAAAATAGTCGTTCTGGATATCGATGAGGAGAAGAGCGGTCTTGGCCATGGTTCGCTCCGGATCAATGGAATGGAATATCGATCGAACAGGAAGGCACAAGGCGCGGCCAGTCCGGACGACACCGTAGACGCCGTTAGCCGGCGCGCACCAGCTCCAGCCACTCGTCCTCGGTAAGCACCGTAACGCCGAGCTCCCGCGCCTTGGCCAGCTTGGAGCCGGCATCGGCACCGGCCACCACATAGTCGGTCTTGCCGGACACCGAGCCCGCCACCTTGGCGCCCAAGCCCTCGGCCATGGCCTTGGCCTCGTCGCGGGTCATCTTCTCCAGCGCCCCGGTAAACACCACCGTCTTGCCGGCGACGGAGGAGGAGGCTGCAGCGACCGGCACCTCGGCGGGGGCGATACGTATCTCGGCGAGAAGCTCGTCGAGCAGCGTGCGGTTATGGGCTTCGGCATAGAACTCGCACAGCGACGCCGCCGCGACCGGGCCGACATCCGGCACCGCCGCCAATGCCTCGAACGCCTCCGACGGCGCCTCCCGGGCGGCGCTCTCGACCGCCGCGATGAGCTCGCCGGCATCGCCGAAGAAAGACCGCATCTCCGTCCGCTGCGCGGTATTGAGGTGGGCGGCCTTGAACAGGGCGCGGACCGCCTCCTCGGGCTCGAGGTTGCGATCGATCCCAGTCGCCGCGCTCGTAAGCGCGACCAGGGTGATCTTTCCGATCCGCGGCACGCTCTCAAGCCGCGTCCAGGCCTCGCCGGGACGGCCGGGCGCCGCCGCTTCCAGCGCTGCGACCAGGGCTTCCACGGTGCGGTAGGTCCGCGCCAGCGCCTTGGAGGTGGTCTCCCCCACGTGCCGTATGCCGAGCGCGAAGACGAAGCGGGCAAGCGCCACGTCGCGCCGCTCGTTTATCGAGTCGAAGAGCTTGTCGACGCCGAGGAACTGGCGCTCCTCCTCCGCGAGCACCTTTTTGCGGGCCTGCCCGGTCTCGATCTCGCGCTGACGCGCGCGCTCCTCCCGCTGGACGAGGAACGCCCTGCGAATCTCTTCCGCATGACGGCGCAGGCGGAAGATGTCGGCTGGCGTGCGCAGCAGGCCCGCATCGAACAGAAGCTGCACGTTCTCGTCGCCCAGCCCCTCAATATCGAGGGCATTGCGGGAGACGAAATGGCGCAGGCGCTCCACGGCCTGCGCCGGGCAGATCAGCCCGCCGGTGCAGCGGCGCACCGATGCGCCCTCGTCGCGCACGGCGTGCGAACCGCAGGCAGGGCAGATATGCGGGAAGGCATAGGGCACGGCGCCCGGCGGCCGGCGCTCGAGCACCACTTCGACCACTTGCGGGATGACGTCGCCGGCCCGCTGGATCGTCACGAAGTCGCCGATGCGGATATCGACCGGCCTGTCCTCGAACGTGCCGCGGATCGGCTGGCCGTCGCCGCCTATGCCGGCGATGTAATCCTCGTTGTGCAGCGAGGCGTTCGACACGACGACGCCGCCCACCGTGATCGGGGCCAGCTTGGCGACGGGGGTGAGCGCACCGGTGCGCCCCACCTGGATCTCGATGCCGAGCAGCTCGGTCACCGCGCGTTGCGCCGGGAACTTATGGGCGATCGCCCAGCGCGGCGAGCGGGAGACGAAGCCCAGCTTTTGCTGCTGCGCCAGGTCGTTGACCTTGTAGACCACGCCGTCGATGTCGTAGCCGAGCGTCGAACGGCGCTCGCCGATCATCCGGTAGTGTTCCAGCAGCTCGTGAGCCGAGCGGCAGACGACGGTGAGCGGGTTGGTCGGCAAGCCCCAGCGCTTGAACGCCTCGATGATGCCGAACTGCGTGTCGGCCGGCAGCCCGCCGTCCGACACCTCGCCCCAGGCATAGGCGAAGAAGCGCAGCGGCCGGCTGGCGGTGATCTTCGGGTCGAGCTGGCGCAGGCTGCCCGCCGCCGCATTGCGCGGATTGGCGAAGAGCGGCTTGTCGACCTGCCTCTGCCGCTCGTTGATCGCGGCGAAGTCGGCATGGCCCATATAGACCTCGCCGCGCACCTCGAAGACGCCGGGCACGTCATCGCCTTTCAGGCGATCGGGAATCTCGCCGATCGTGCGCACATTGTTGGTGACGTCCTCGCCCTCGAAGCCATCGCCGCGCGTCGCCGCCTGCACGAACTGCCCGTTCTCGTAGCGCAGCGAGCAGGACAGGCCGTCGATCTTCGGTTCGGCGGTGAAGGCCACCTCGGCATCGGCGGCGAGCCCGAGGAAACGGCGCACGCGGGCGACGAACTCCTCCACCTCCTCGTCGGCAAAGGCATTGCCGAGCGAGAGCATGGGCACGCGGTGGCGCACCTTGGCGAATTTCGACGAGGGTGCCGCGCCGACCTTCTCGGACAGGCTGTCGATGCCCTTGAGCTCGGGAAACTGCGCCTCGATCGCCTCATAGCGCCGGCGCAAGGCGTCGTACTCGGCGTCGGAGACGCTCGGCGCGTCGTCCTGGTAGTAGCGCCTGTCATGCCCGGCGATCTCGTCGCCGAGGCGGGCATGTTCCTTGGCCGCCTCGTCGGCGGTCAGCTTCTCGACGTCGATATCCGGGGTGCGCGCGCTCATGCGGGCTATTTAGCGGATTCGGCGCTTCGCAGCAGCCGCTCTGCCGCCGCCCGCGCCTCGGAGGTTACCTCGGCACCGGAGAGCATGCGGGCGATCTCCTCGCGGCGATGATCGGGCGCGAGCGAGGCGACCCGCGTCGCCACCCGGTCGAGGTCCGCCACCGCCTCCTTGGCGATGCGGAAGTGATTCTCGGCCCGCGCCGCCACCTGCGGCGCATGCGTCACCGCCACCACCTGCACGCGGCCGCCGAGGCGCGCCAGCCGCGCGCCGATGGCGTCCGCTACCGCGCCGCCGACGCCGGTGTCGATCTCGTCGAAGACCAGGGTCGGCGCCGAGCCACGGTCGGCCAGCACCACCTTGAGCGCCAGCAGGAAGCGGGCAAGCTCGCCACCGGAGGCGACCTTCATCATCGGCCCGGCGCGGGTGCCCGGATTGGTCTGCACCCAGAACTCGACGCGGTCATAGCCGTCCACCTGCGCCTCGGCCTCATCCGACTGCACCTCGGTGATGAAGCGGGCGCGCTCCAGCTTCAGCGGCGGCAGCTCGGCATTCACCGCCTCGTCCAGCGCGGCGGCGGTGGCGCGGCGCTTCTCCGACAGGTCGCGCGCCGCGCGGCGATAGGCGGCCTCGGCCTCGGCCGCGCGGGCTTCCAACTGCTTCAGCGTCTCCGCGCCATGGTCGAGCGCATCGAGCTTGTCGGCGAAGCGTGCGGCGACCGCCGGCAAATCGTCCACCCTGCAAGCGAACTTGCGCCCGGCGGCGCGCAGGGCGAACAGCCGTTCCTCGATGCGCTCCAATTCGCGCGGGTCGAAATCCGCCTCGCGCAGCGCGGCGTCGAGATGGCTGCGGGCAAGATCCAGCGCGTTCAGCGCCGCATCGATCGCCTCCACCGCCGGACGCACCAGGGATTCGACCTCGCCGGCCCGCCGCTCCAGCCGGCGCACGGCGGCGGCAAGGCCAGGGATCGGCGAATTGGCGCCGCCCACGGCGTCCTGCGCGTCGGTGAGGTCGGTGGCGATCTTCTCGAAGCGCATCATCTGCGTACGCCGTTCGGCGAGGCGCTCCTCTTCGCCCGCCTCGGGCGAAAGGGCGGTCAGTTCCTCCACCGCATGGCGGATGAAGTCGGCCTCCTGCGCCGCCTCGTCGAGCCGTGCCTTCTCCTCGGCAGCCGCGGTGCGAGCCGCGCGCCAGCTGCGCCAGAGCGTGCCTACTTCCTCCGCCCGCTCGGCGAGCCCGCCATAGGCGTCGAGCAGCGCCCGGTGCGAAGAGGAATCGACAAGCGCCCGGTCGTCGTGCTGGCCATGGATTTCCACCAGCCGCTTGCCGAGATTGCGCAGCATCTGCGCGCTCACCGACTGGTCGTTGACGAAGGCGCGCGTGCGCCCGTCGCCATGCTGCACCCGGCGCAGCACCAGCGCGCCGTCATCGTCGATGCCGGCCTCGGTGAGCACTGCGCGGGCGGGATGATCGGCGGCGAGGTCGAACTCGGCCGTCACCTGCCCCTGCGCCGCCCCCTGTCGCACCAGCGCCCCGTCGCCCCGCCCGCCGAGTGCGAGGGTGAAGGCGTCGAGCAGGATCGACTTGCCGGCGCCGGTCTCGCCGGTCAGCACGGTGAGGCCGGGCTGGAAGGAAAGGTCGAGCCGCTCGATGAGCACGATATCCCTGATCGACAAGGCGACCAGCATGCGTGAGGCTCCACAACGAATCCGCGGGACGGCAGATGCGCCTTTCTAGCAGGTCACGGGGCGGCGCGCACCCGGCGTTCCTCTTATGTTCGCACAAGATCGGCGCGGGGCAAGACCCCGCGCGCGCTTCCCTCAGCCCAGGCCGAAGCCCTTGAAGGCCTTGGCGATCCAGGACTGCTCGTTCATCTGCGGGTTCACGCCCCGCGACTGCACGAGTCTGTAGGCGTCCTTGTACCAGGTGCTGTCGGGGAAATTATAGCCGAGGACCGCCGCCGAGGTCTGGGCCTCGCCGACCACGCCGAGCGCCATATAGGCCTCGGTCAGGCGGTAGAGCGCCTCCTCGACATGGCGCGTCGTCTGGTAGCGCGTGACCACCACCTTGAAGCGGTTGATGGCGCCGGCATAGTTGCGCTGGTCGAGATAGTAGCGCCCGACCATCATCTCCTTGCCAGCGAGCTGGTCGCGGGCGACTTCGAGCTTCTTCTTGGCGCTGATCGCATATTCCGTGTTGGGGAACTTGCGCACCACCTCGTCGAGCGCCTCCATGGCGCGCTCGGTACGCGCCTGGTCGCGGGAGATGTCGGGGATCTGGTCGAAATAGGAGGCGGCGATCAGGTACTGCGCATAGGCCGCATCCGCGGAGCCGGGGTGCAGCGCCAGATAGCGCCGCGCCGCGCTGATGCTCTCGTCGTAATTGGCCTGCGCGTAGTTGATGTAGGCGATCATCAGGACCGCCTTGCGGGCCCATTCCGAATAAGGGTGCTGGCGGTCGACGTCCTCGAAGCGCTTGATCGCCTCGGCATATTCATCCTTCGCCATGAGGGTCAGGCCCTCATTGTAGCGCTGCTCGGCCGGCACGTCGGGATAGACCTTGGCCTCGGTGCTGGTGTCGAACCAGCTGGCGCAGCCTCCGAGCGAGGCGCCCAGCATGACCAGCCCGGCGAGCCGCAGCGCGACGGCGCCGGCCGCCCAGCCACGGCGCGTGGCGCTGCGGGCGGTCATGGTCGCGTCACCGGAACGGCGTCGGTCGAGGGTGAGAAGACGCATCACAAATTCGATCCCGATCTGGTCGTTAGCCGCCGCGCATTGTGCGCCCAGAATGCTTCAAGAGGCGCTAAGGCGGCTTTCCGACCGGATTATGGCGCCGTGGGATGCCAACGGCAAAGAGCGGCAAGCGCGAGTAAGGAAGCCTTCACCCTGTTGCACGAATGACGCGGTCGCGAAACGGGAGCCGCCGGCTCAGAGCTCCGGCGCGTAGGCCGGGACGGCGACCGTGACCAGGCCGGCATTGCTGCTGACGCTGCGGCGGGCGGGGATGCGCGCCTCGACGATCTCGTAGGCCGAGCGGTCGGAGAGCAGCGCGTCGACCACAGCGAAGTTCAGCTTGTGGCCGCCGCGATAGGAACGGTAGCGGGCCATGAGCGGCAGGCCGCCGATGGCAAGGTCACCAACCGCGTCCAGGGCCTTGTGGCGGACGAATTCGTCTGAGTAGCGCAGGCCCGTCGTGTTGACGATGCCGTCCTCGCCCAGGCAGATCGTGTTGTCGAGCGAGGCGCCGAGGGCATAGCCAGCCTGCCAGAGACGCTCGACGTCGCTGACGAAGCCGAAGGTGCGGGCCGCGGCCAGCTCCTTGCGGAACACCTCGGGCGACATGGTGGCGGCGAAGCGCTGCCGGCCGATCGCGGCGTGGGCGAAGTCGATTTCGACCTCGAGCCGGAAGCCGAAATCGTAAGGGGAGAGCTCGCCGAAGCCGACCTCGCTTTCGACACGCACGGTCTTGAGCACGCGCAGATAACGACGGGCGCGGTTCGTCTCGACCACGCCGGCCTCGTCCACGGCGGCGACGAAGGCGTCGGCGCTGCCGTCGAGGATCGGCACTTCCGGCCCGTCGATCTCGACATGCGCATTATCGACGCCGAGACCGGAGAAGCAGGCGAGCAGGTGCTCGACGGTGGAGACGGCCGGGCCGCTCGAATCACGCAGCACGGTGGCGAGGTCACTGCCACGCACGGCGCCGCGGCAGGCGCGCACGGACTGGGCCGAATCGATGCGGTGGAAGACGATGCCGGTGTCGGCTTCGGCGGGAGCGATGCTCAACCGCGCACGCTTGCCGGAATGCACGCCGACGCCGGAAAGCGTCACGCAGTCGCCAAGAGTGGTCTGCCGTACAGCGTTCATTCAGACCCAAGAAGCGGACGCACGAAACGCTCCGCTTTCCCCATTCCCCATAACCAACAAGATCCACCGCCATTTGGGGGAGCGCGGAACCCGATCCACGCCGGCGGCTTATCGTTGGCTGGCAAGATAACGGCGCCGTGAGTCCGCGCCAAATCACGCTTGCTTACCGTCTGTTACCGTTACTACGCTGACGCAAAATCCTAAAAAATCGTTTAATACCAACGCAATGCGCCCGAGTCTCGCGACCCGGGCGCTGCGCTGCATGATACGGTCTGTAACAGGGCGGCGGAGCCGCCCTTAGGGCACGTGCCCGACTCGGCCTCAGCCCTGCCGGCGCAGGAAGGCCGGGATGTCGAGATGGTCGTCCTCGGCCGGACGAGCGACCCGCGCCTCGCCCGGGCGCTGCGCCGGACGCTTGGCGTACTCGGACGGCTCGGGGCGCATATCGGCCAGCGGACGCTGCTCGGCGTAGCCGTGGGACTGGCCCTGCGGCTGGGCGTAGCCCTGGGGCTGGGCCTGCGGCGCGCGGCGCACCATCGGGCGCATCTCGGCCGGCGGGTCCGCTTCCTCCTCGTCCTGATGGCGGCCGAGGCCGACATTGGCGAGGCGCTGCAGCAGCGTCATCCGCTTCTTCTCGGCATGCTGATGGTCCGGCACCTCGCCGCGGGCGGCGCGGATCTGGTTCTGCGCCGGCAGCGGCAGCTCGTCCACGCGCGGCATGCGCGGCGCCGGGCGCTCGGCCTGCGGCGGGATGAACGGCTCGATGGAGTGCTCCTCATAGGCCGCCTCGTTGACCGGGGCCGGCTCCGGCTCGGCATAGAGCGCGGGCTTGGGGGCCAGCTGGCGGATGGTGACATCGTCGATGGCCGCCGGCGCATAGGCCGCCTCGCCGCCATAGACGTGGTCGTTCTCGGCCGGACCGGCGAAGCTCGGCTCCGCGGTCGCGGCATAGGCGCCATCGTCCGCATCGAGCGCCGAGGCGACCGAGCGCAGGGCCGCCTCGCGGCGCGCTTCGACCGCAGCGCGGCCCGCATTGGAGACGCGGCGCCCGCCGATGTCCGGGAGGCCGTTCAGGCTGTGCGGGATCTGCTCGGGGATCACCGCAGGGTCGATGCCGGTGGCGACGACCGACACGCGGATGAGGCCTTCCAGCGTCTCGTCGAAGGTGGCGCCGAGGATGATGTTGGCGTCCGGATCGACTTCCTCGCGGATGCGGGTCGCCGCCTCGTCCACCTCGAACAGGGTGAGGTCCTTGCCGCCGGTGATGGAGATCAGCAGGCCGCGGGCGCCGCGCATCGACACTTCGTCGAGCAGCGGATTGGCGATCGCCGCTTCCGCCGCGTGCCGGGCACGCTGCTCGCCGGAGGCCTCGCCGGTGCCCATCATCGCCTTGCCCATCTCGCGCATGACGGCGCGGACGTCGGCGAAGTCGAGGTTGATCAGGCCTTCCTTCACCATCAGGTCGGTGATGCAGGCGACGCCCGAATAGAGCACCTGGTCCGCCATGGCGAAGGCGTCGGCGAAGGTGGTGCGCTCGTTGGCCACCCGGAACAGGTTCTGGTTCGGGATGACGATGAGCGTGTCGACGCCCTTCTGCAGCTCGGCGATGCCCATCTCGCCGATGCGCATGCGGCGCTGGCCCTCGAAGTGGAAGGGCTTGGTCACCACGCCGACGGTGAGGATGCCGAGCTCGCGCGCGGCGCGGGCGATGACCGGGGCGGCGCCAGTGCCCGTGCCACCGCCCATGCCAGCGGTGATGAACACCATGTGCGCGCCGGCGAGGTGGTCGCGGATCTCGTCCAGCGCCTCCTCGGCGGCGGCGCGGCCGACTTCCGGCTGCGAGCCGGCGCCGAGGCCCTCGGTGACCGCGACGCCCATCTGGATGATGCGCTCGGCCTTGGACAGGGTCAGCGCCTGCGCGTCCGTGTTGGCGACGACGAAGTCGACGCCCGACAGGCCGGCGGTGATCATGTTGTTGACTGCGTTGCTGCCTGCGCCGCCGACGCCGAACACGGTGATCCGGGGACGCAGCTCGCGGATGTCAGGTACCTGGAGGTTGATCGTCATTTCATTGTCCCCTAACGCCGGCGGGCACGAGGCCCGTCACGATCACTTTGGTGCCGGTTCCGCCGGCGCGGGTTGGATGGAACACGTCAGAAGGCCTCCCTCAGCCAGTGTCCGACGCGCGAGAAGTAGCCCCCTCCCTCCGCATGGGAGAGCCGCCGGCGCCTGGCCTCGAAATGCTCGAGGCCGGCGACCTGCGGGTAGACGAGAAGCCCGGTGGCGACAGCAAAAGGTGCCCCACGCGCCGCCTCCGGCAATTTGGAGATGCCCAGCGGGCGGCCGATCCGCACCTGCGGGCCGAGGATCTTGCCGACCAGTTCGGTGAGGCCGGTGAGCTGCGCCGCGCCACCGGTGAGCACGATGCGCCGGCCGGCGCCGGCCGCATGGCCGGAGGCGACCAGCCGGTCGCGTACCAGCTCGACGATCTCCTCCACGCGCGGGCGGACGATGCGCACCAGCCGCGCCTTCGGGATCGCCCGCGGCAGGTCGTGGTGGTCGTCGGAGATCGCCGGCACGGTGAGCATCTCGCGCTCGTCGGCGCTCATCGCCATCACGCCGCCATGCAGGCTCTTCAGCCGCTCGGCATCGGCAAGGCGGGTGGACAGGCCGCGGGCGACGTCGTTGGTCACGTGCTGGCCGCCCAGCGCGACGCCGTCGACGTGCACGCAGTGGCCGTTCTCTACCACCGCGACGGTGGTGGTGCCGGCGCCGAAGTCGATCAGCGTCACGCCGAGCTCGGCCTCGTCGTCGGCGAGGGTGGAGAGTGCGGCGGCATAGGGGGCGGCGACCATCGCCTCGACGCCGAGATGGCAGCGCTCGATGCAGAGCAGCAGGTTGCGCACCGCCGACGCCTCGGCGGTGATCACATGCAGGTCGACGCCGAGCCGGCGTCCCAGCATGCCGCGCGGCTCGCCGATGCCGCCGACCCCATCGATCGCATAGCCGACCGGCAGCGCGTGCAGGATGGTGCGGTCGGCACCGACCGCGAAGGTCGAGGCGGCATCGAGCACGCGGCGGATGTCGCCCTCGGCGACCGCCGGCTCGGGCAGGTCGACCTCGGCTGCGAAATGCTCGGAGGAGAGTCGGCCACCGGCCAGCGACACCACCACGGAAGCGATCTGCGCGCCGGCCATGCGCTCGGCGGCGTCGACCGCGCGGCGGATGGCGTGCTCGGCCCGCTCCATGTCGATGACGGTGCCGCCCTTGATGCCGTGCGCGCTGGTATGGCCGACGCCGAGCACGTCCACCGAATGGGTGCGGCGGCGCAGGCTCGAAGAGGCGTCACGCGGCTTCAGCCGGGCGATCATGCAGACGATCTTGGAGGTGCCGACCTCCAGCACGCCGACCACGCCGGTGCGGCGCGGCGCCAGCGGGCGCATCTTCGGCGCGATCTCGAAGGGAGCGCGGGGCCTCACGTGTTGCCCCCCTTCTTGGTCTTGTTCTTCGGCTTGCCGTCGTCCTGGCGGGCCGCATAGGCGGCGTCCGACAGGCGGACCGACACGCGGTCGGAGAGGCGAAGGTCGACGATGGTGATGTCGCGGGTGAGCAGGGACTTCTCCTGGTCGAGAACGGCAAGTTGCTGCAGGGCGTCGATCAGGCCGTGCTCGGGCAGGCGCACGTCGATGCCGTTGCGCATCTTCAGCGTCCAGCGGCGGTCGGCGACACGGATGGCGGCGCGCACCTTGTCGCGCACGCCGGGCACGAGGCTGAGCGCGTCGACGATCTCGACCACGCTCTTCTCGGCGCCGTCGCCCACGACGATCGGCAGGCGGATGTAGCGCGGGTCGTCGGAATAGGGGGCGATGATCGTGCCGTCGCGGGCGATGACGTTGATCTTCCCGTCCTTCTGCCAGAGCGCGAAGCCCTCACGCTCGACGATCTGGATGTCGAGCCGGTCGGGATAGAGCTTCTGCACCGTGGCGCGCTTGATCCAGGCGAGCTCTTCGAGCCGCATGCGCGCGCCTTCGGCGTCGAGGAACAGCAGCGAGGAGGTCGGCTTCACGCCCGCGGTGGCGAGGATGTCGCCCGGCGTGACGTGATTCTGGCCGGAGAGGTTCACATTGGCGATTCGGAAGCCGGCGATGTTGGCGCCGGCATCGCCCACGTCACGCATCGTCTCGATGGCGGCGGGCATGTGACCGCCGCGCTCCAGGCCGTAGATGCCGGTGGCGGCGAAGAGCAGCGCGGTGAGCCAGGTGCCGGCACCGGCGCTGAGCGCGCGGGAGGCGGAAAGGCCGACCAGAAAGCGCCGGCCGCCGATGATGGTGCGATCGAACAGGCGGGTGCGGCCGGAAGCGGACGTCGCGGCGGGCGTCGCCGCCGGCACCGCGGCAGGACGCACCCCTGCCCGCTCGCGCGTCCCGCGCGGCGAATCACCTATGGCCGCGCCGGCTCGCTTGCCCGCAGGCGTCGGCCTGGGGGTCAGCGGTCGAGCGAAGCGTCCTCCACCATCCATCGTACAAGCTCACCGAACGAATGGCCCGCATGGGCTGCCAGTTCGGGCACAAGCGACAACTCGGTCATTCCGGGCTGGGTGTTAACTTCCAGACAAACCAGACCGGATTCGTCCCCGGTCCGATCGTCGTATCGGAAGTCCGACCTGCTGATGCCCCGACAGCCGAGCGCGCGATGCGCCTTAACCGCTAACATCCGCACCTTTTGGTAAACATTCGGTAAAATTCGGGCCGGGAGAATGTGAACGGAACCGCCGGGAGTGTATTTTGCCTCGTAATCATAGAACCTTAGGTCGGACTGGATTTCGATGACGCCGAGCGCCTCGTCACCCATCACGGCGCAGGTAAGCTCCAATCCGGGGATGTAACGCTCGGCCAAAAGCAAATCACCGTGCGGCCAATCGGGCCGATGCAGCTCCTGCGGCGGGTGCTCCTGGTCCTCCTTGATGATGAACACGCCGACCGAGGAGCCCTCCGAGACCGGCTTGAGCACATAAGGGCGCGGCAGCACATGTTCGCGCGCCGCCTCGGCCCGCGTCACCACGCGCCCCTCCGGCACGGGAACGTCGCTGGCAGCGAGGATGATCTTGGCCTGCGCCTTGTCCATGGCGAGCGCGGAGGCCAGCACGCCGGAATGGGTGTAGGGGATTTGCAGGAACTCCAGCATCCCCTGGATGGTGCCGTCCTCGCCATAGGGGCCATGCAGGGCGTTCAGCGCCACGTCGGGCTTCAGCTCGGTGAGCACCTGGGCGATGTCGCGCCCGACATCCACGCGCGTCACGCGGTAGCCGACGCTCTCGGCGGCCTTGGCGCAGGCCTCGCCCGACCATAGCGACACCTGGCGCTCCGACGACCAGCCGCCCATGAGGACGGCGACATGCTTCGACATGGTCTTCTCCTTGCCCCGATGCGGGGGTCGTCTCAGGCGGGAATGCCGATCCGCTTGATTTCCCACTCCAGCTCGACGCCGGACTGGACCTTCACGCGCCGGCGCACTTCCTCGCCCAGCCCTTCGATGTCGGCAGCGGTGGCGCTGCCGGTGTTGATGAGGAAATTGCAATGCATTTCAGAGACTTGCGCGGCACTGACCTGCAGTCCGCGGCAGCCGGCTGCATCGATCAGCTGCCACGCCTTGTGGCCGGGCGGGTTCTTGAAGGTGGAGCCGCCAGTCTTCTCGCGGATCGGCTGCGACGCCTCGCGGGCTTCGGTGATTCGGTCCATTTCGGCAAGGATCGTCGCGCTGTCGCCGGGGCGACCCTGATAGAGCGCGCTGGTGAAGACGACGTCCGCCGGGGCACCGGAATGGCGGTAGCTGAAGCCGAAGTCCCCGTTTGAAAACAATCGGATGTTTCCCGCGCGGTCGACGGCCCGGGCTTCGATCAGGCAGTCCTTGGTCTCGCCGCCATGGGCGCCGGCATTCATGCGCAGCGCCCCGCCGATGCCGCCGGGAATGCCGCGGTAGAACGCCAATCCGTCGATGCCGGCATCGGCTGCCGCACGCGCGGCCTTCACGTCGGGAACGGCTGCCCCCACGCGCAGCTTGTGGCCATCCTCGACCTTGATCTCGCTGAAGCCGCGTCCGAGCCGGATCACCACCCCCGGCACGCCGCCGTCGCGTACGATGAGGTTGGAGCCGAGGCCCACCACGATGACCGGGATCTCGGCCGGCAGGTTCTTGAGGAAATAGGCGAGGTCGTCCTCGTCCGCCGGCGTGAACAGCACCTGCGCCGGACCGCCGACGCGGAACCAGGTCAGCTCCGCCAGCGACTGGTTGGCGATCATCCGCCCGCGCAGCTCCGGCATGCGGGCGGAAAGCTCGGCCGTGATGTCGGGAAAGCTCACGCCGCCGCCCCCGCCGCCAACTGCTCCGGCAAGGCGTAGGCCCATTGGCTGATACTGCCGGCGCCGAGGCAGACGACGTAGTCCTCGGGCCTGGCGAAGCCCTTGACGATGCCGGCCAGCGCGTCCGGTCCGGGCAGCGCGACGACCGAGCGATGGCCGCGCGCGCGCAGTGCCTCGACCAGATGGTCGCGGTCGATCAAGGGAATCGGCGCCTCGCCGGCCGGATAGACATCGGCGACGATGACGTGGTCGGCGTCGTTGAAGCAGGTGGCGAACTGGTCGAACAGCGATTGCAGCCGCGTGTAGCGGTGCGGCTGGACCACGGCGATCACCTGCCCCTCTGTGGAGGCGCGGGCGGCGCGCAGCACGGCGGCGATCTCCACCGGGTGGTGGCCGTAATCGTCGAAGATGGTGACACCGCCCACCTCGCCGGTGCGGGTGAAGCGCCGCTTCACTCCGCCGAAGCCGGCGAGCGCGGAGCGGATCTGCTCGTCGCTGGCACCGAGCTCATGCGCCACGGCGATGGCGGCGGTGGCGTTGAGCGCGTTGTGGCGGCCGGGCATGGGCAGCACGAGGTCGCGCAATTCATGGCGCACGTCGCCGTTGCGGCCGCGGAACAGCACGTTGAAGCGGCAGACGCCACCGCGCAGGTCGAGGTCGACGAGGCGCACATCCGCCTGCGGGTTCTCGCCATAGGTGATGACGCGGCGGTCCTCGACCCGGCCGACGAGGTCCTGCACCACCGGATGGTCGATGCACATCACCGCGAAGCCGTAGAAGGGCAGGTTGTCGATGAAGGAGCGGAACGCCGCCTGCACCGCGTCGAAGGTCTTGAAGTGGTCGAGATGCTCGGGGTCGATATTGGTGACGATCGCCACCTCGGCCGGGAGCTTCAGGAAGGTGCCGTCGCTCTCATCCGCCTCCACCACCATCCATTCGCCGTCTCCGAGACGGGCATTGGTGCCATAGGCATTGATGATGCCGCCATTGATCACGGTCGGGTCGAAACCGCCGGCGTCGAGCAGGGTCGCCACCAGCGACGTGGTGGTGGTCTTGCCGTGGGTGCCGGCGATGGCGACGCAGCTCTTCAGCCGCATCAGCTCGGCCAGCATCTCGGCCCGGCGCACCACCGGCAGGCGCTTGGCGCGGGCGGCGACCAGCTCGGGATTGTCGCGCCGGATGGCGGAGGAGACCACCAGCACCGCCGCGCCGTCGATGTTCGGCGCCGCGTGGCCGATATGGACCTTGATGCCCTTCTCGGTCAGGCGCTTGACGTTGGCGCTCTCGGAGACGTCCGAACCCTGCACCGTGTAGCCGAGATTGTGCAGCACCTCGGCGATGCCGCTCATGCCGATGCCGCCGATGCCGACGAAGTGGATGGGGCCGAGTGAGAGCGGGAGCTTCATGCGATCTTCCTTCGGCCGGCACGCAGGAGATGCGCCGGCGCAACTTCCGGGCGCGCAGCAATAGACGAGCGGGTCCGCCCCGTCATCCCGCCTATGGTACCCGGCCTAGACATCGGTGGTTGCCGTATCAATTTTGGCAATTCGAATGACGAGGTCGGCCAGCCGCTCGGCGGCATCGGCACGGCCCATGCGGCGGGCGCCCTCGGCCATGGTGGAGAGCTGGGCGGGATCGCCGGCATAGCGCGCGATGAGCTCGGCGAGGCGCTCGGGGGTGAAATGGCTCTGCGGCATCAGCACTGCGCCGCCGCCGCTGGCGAGCGCGGTGGCGTTGGCGAGCTGGTCCTGGTCGATAGCGCCAGGCAGCGGCACCAGGATGGACGGACGGCCGATCACCCCGAGCTCGGCCACCGTCATGGCACCGGAGCGGGCGATGACGAGATGGGCCCTCGCCATGCGGGCCGGCAGGTCGGAGAAGAACGGCGCCAGCTCGGCGGAGACGCCGAGGCGGGCATAGGTGGCGCGCACCTCGTCGATATCCTCGGGCCGCGCCTGCTGCACGATATGGAGCCGCGCGCGCAGGGCCGGATCGAGCGCCTCGACGCCCGGAGGGACGATCTCGCTCATCACCCGCGCACCCTGGCTGCCGCCGAAGACCAGCAGCTCAAGTCGCCCGCCGGGCGTAGGCGGATCGAAGGGGACGGCCGCCGCCTCGATCACCGCCGGGCGCACCGGGTTGCCGGTATGGTGCGCCTTGGCGGCGAAGTCCGGCTTGTCCTTGAAGATATCGGGATAGCCGGTGGCGATGGCGGTCACTCGGGAAGCCAGGAGGGCGTTCGCACGCCCCAGCACCGCATTGGCCTCGTGGATCAGCGTCGGGAAGCCGGCAAGGCCTGCCGCGCTCACCGGCGGCACGGTCGGGTAGCCGCCGAAGCCGACCACTGCGGCGGGCCTGAGCGCGCGCATCAGCCGGTAGCCGCGGAACAGGCCGGCGCCGAGGGTCAGCGCGGTCTTTGCCAGCGCGACGGGCGAGCGCCCGCGCACCGTCTCCGCCGGGAGCACATGCAGGCGCCGCGCCGGGAAGTCCCCGGCATAGCGGGCGGCACGCGCATCGGTGGCGAGGTCGACCTCGACGCCGCGCGCGGCCAGCACGCCGGCCAGCGCCTCGGCGGGAAACAGATGGCCGCCGGTCCCTCCGGCGGCCAGCACGACCAGCGGCTTCTCGGCCCGGCTCATCGTCGCCTCACGCCGGATGCGGGAGAGGCGCGCCGAGCCGCGTGCCCAGCCGCTCCAGCTCGGCCAGCGTCGCGGTGCGCGGGCGGCGGCGGGTGAGCGCCAGCAGCATGCCCATGCCATAGGCCAGCGAGAGCAGCGAGGAGCCGCCATAGGAGACGAAGGGCAGCGTCATGCCCTTGGCCGGCATCATGTGCCTTGGCCGGCATCATGTGCAGATTGACCATCATGTTGATGGCCGACTGCAGGCCGAACAGGATGGCGAGGCCCGCCGTGGCGAAGCGCACGAAGGGGTCCTCGTCGTTCATGGCGCGGTTGAGCGCGCGCAACACGATGAAGGCGAACAGGCCTGCGATCATCATGCACAGCACGGCGCCGAACTCCTCGCCGGCGACGGCGAAGATGAAGTCGGTGTGCCCGTCCGGCAGCAGCTTCTTGAAGCTGCCCTCGCCCGGCCCCTGCCCCAGCCAGCCGCCATTGAGGAAGGAGTTGATCGACAGGTCGATCTGGTAGGTGTCGCCGGAATCGGGATCGAGGAAGCGGTCGATACGCTTCGTCACGTGCGGCACCATCATATAGGCGAGGTAAAGCCCGGTCGCGCCGATGCCGCCCAGGCCCACCACCCAGATGATGCGCAGCCCGGCGAGGAAGAACAGGCTGCCCCACACCAGCGAGACCAGCATGGTCTGGCCGAAGTCCGGCTGCATCACCAGCGGCGTCACGACCGCGCCCAGAAGGCCGATGGCGAGGAACTGGCCGGGCATCTCCGGCCGCCGCACACTCTCGGAGAACAGCCAGGCGGCGATGATGACGAAGCTGGGCTTGAGGAACTCCGAGGGCTGGACGGTGATGCTGGCCACCGTGAGCCAGCGCCGCGCGCCCTTCACCTCCGGGCCGATCACCAGCGTCGCGCAGACGAGGCCGAGGAAGAGAATGAACAGCACCAGCGCCAGGCGCCGGATGTTGCGCGGCGACAGGAAGGAGGTGGCGATCAGCACGATCAGCGCCGGCACCAGGAACATCACCTGCCGGTTCACGAAATGGAACGGGTCGGCGATGCCGAGCCGCGCCGCCACCGGCGGGCTGGCGGCGAGCGCCAGCACGATGCCGATGATCATCAGGGCGGCCAGCGCGCCGAGCAGCAGCCGGTCGATGGTCCACCACCACTCGCCGACGACGGTCCGTTCGGCACGCGAAATCATCTACGCCACTCCGGGAATATGCTGGCCGGAGTATCGGACGGTTAAGGTTGACGGGGGCTTAATGAAGGGCCGCTCGGCGGGTGATGCCAGTTGACGACACACCCTCATCCTGAGGTGCGAGCGGAGCGAGCCTCGAAGGATGCTCGCTCAAGTACGCCCGGATGAGCATCCTTCGAGGCCCGGCCTTTCGGCCGGGCACCTCAGGATGAGGTCGTTCAAGAGGACCTGCCTTGAACGCTCAATGCGACTTGTACTCGCTCGTGCCCTTGGAGAGCGCGAACTCCTCCTCCGGCGAGAGCACCAGCTTGTGGCGGCCCTTGAGCGCGAAATAGACGATGCCGAGCGCGAACCAGATGGCGACGCCGATCACGCCCGTCCGGTAGACCGGATCGGAAAGCTGGAAGAACAGCGTCACCACCGCGATGAGGATGGTGAGCGACGCGCCGACGACTCCAAACGGGCTCCGGTAGGGCCGCTCGATCTGCGGTGCGTTCCTGCGCAGCAGGATGAAGGACAGCGCCTGCATCACATAGGACAGCATGGCGCCGAACACCGCCATGTTGAGCAGCGTGCCGCCGATCACCAGCGCGCCCCGCTCGGCGCCGACGCTGAACCAGATCGCCAGCATCAGCACCAGCGCCACCACCGCGCCGACCAGCATGGCGAGGTGCGGGGTCTTGCGGGTGCCGTGGGTGATCGACATCCAGCGCGGGAAGTAGCCGGCGCGCGAGAGCGAATAGATCTGCCGGCCCTGCGCGTAGATGATGGTGTGGAAGCTCGCGATCAGGCCGATCACCGCCACCAGCGCCAGCACCTTGGCGAGGCCGTCGCCATAGATGGCGCGGAAGCCGTCGAGCAGCGGCTCGCCGGACTTGCCGAGCGCGAAGGCGCCATTGGCGACCGAGGAGTTCAGCCAGAGGATCATGAAGGCGGA
This sequence comes from Xanthobacteraceae bacterium, assembly GCA_029239875.1. Lineage (GTDB taxonomy): Bacteria > Pseudomonadota > Alphaproteobacteria > Rhizobiales > Xanthobacteraceae > Ancylobacter. The sequence continues at coordinate 200,703 of JARBUD010000004.1, forward strand.
GACGATCAGCGTGCCGATGCCGAGGATGATGCCGCGCGGCAGGTCGCGCTTGGGGTCGATCGACTCTTCCGCCGCGAGAGGCAGCTGCTCGATGGCGAGGAACAGCCACACCGCGAAGGGCAGCGAGGCGAGGATGCCGTAGACGCCGAAGGGCAGGAACGGCCCGCCGCCTTCCGGCAGCTCGGTGCCATCGGCACCGATGTTCAGCGCCCAGCGGGTGAAGTCGACATTGGGAATGGCCGAGACCCAGAAGGCGACGAGGCAGGCCAGCGCCAGCAGCGTGACGACCAGCGTCACCTTGAAGGACAGCTCCACGCCGACGACGTTCAGCCCGACGAAGACGATGTAGCCGAACACCCAGTAGACCGGCTGGAACTCGGGCGGCGTGCCGAAGATCGAGCCGAGATACGAGCCGATGAAGAACACCACCACCGCCGGGGTGACGACGTACTCGACGTTCTCGCACAGGCCGGTGATGAAGCCGCCCCACGGCCCCATGGCGGTGCGGGCGAAGGAATAGGCCGCGCCGGTGTGCGGCAGCGCGGCGCTCATCTCGGCGATCGACAGCGTCAGGCCGAGATACATGATGGCGATGATGACGGAGGCGACGAACAGCCCGCCCCAGCCACCCGTCGACAGGCCGAGGTTCCAGCCGGAGAAATGGCCGGAGATGACGGCACCGACGCCCAACGCCCACAGCGAGGCGACGCCGGCATAGCGCTTGAGGCCGCGGGCTTCGAAATAGGTGATGTCGACGGTGGTGTAGGTGACGCCGCCACTGCCGCTCGCGGGAAGCGAGCCTTCGGTCGATTGGATGCTCATGACGCTGCATATCCCTTCATAGAAGGAGCAGGCGCCGGCCGGCGCGCTCTTCGCCGGTCGATCCCGCCGCCAAGTTGCCGCGCCGCGCGAATGCCGCACGGATGGGCATGCATGTTTTCAGTGCATCACGAAAACGTCAACGGAAATGACGGCGCGAATCGAGGCCGTGCACCGCTTCCGGAAGCCATCACGCGATGCCCGGCACGCCCTCGTCGCGCATGACGCGGTTGCGGCCCGCGCGCTTGGCGGCATAGAGCGCCTCGTCGGCACGCCTGAGCAGGTCGGACAGCTCGCCAGACGTTGACGCATTCCCCCGCGCCGCCTGACCATCGAGCAGGGCGACGCCGATGCTGACCGTCGCCGGGATCGACCTGCCCTCAATCATCATCGGCGCCGCGGCGACGAAGTTGCGCAATGTCTGCGCCACCCGCAGCGCCTCGGCCTCGCCCACGCCCGGCAGCAACGCGGCGAACTCCTCGCCGCCGAGCCGGGCCAGCAGATCCTGCTCGCGCAGCGTGCGGCGGCACTTGTCGGCGACGTCCCGCAGCATCAGGTCGCCGACGGCGTGGCCGAAATGGTCGTTGATCGCCTTGAAGAAATCGAGGTCGATCATGAGCAGCGCGACGGGCGTCCCGGCCTCCCTGGCCGTGCGCAGGACGGCCTCGGATTCGGCAAGGAAACGCCGGCGGTTGCCGAGGCCGGTGAGGTCGTCTGTGTCGGCGAGCACGCGGAGCTGATGAACCAGCTGCCGATGCTCGGTGACGTCCCAGTAGACGAGGATGAGGTTGTCGCCGAGCGAGCGCAGCCGGAAGTGGATCATCTTCTGGCTGCCGTCCTTGCAGGTGACCATCCAGTCGGCCATGTGCACGTGATCGAGGTCGGCCCGGGCCGACCGGACGCCGGCCTCCCATGCCGCCATCGCCGCGGCGCGATAGGCGGGATCGGGATAGGCGCGCGGCCACCAGTCATCGAGGTTGATCAGTTCGTTGATCGAATAGCCGACCACCGCTGCGCCGTGGCTGTTGGCGAACAGGCAATTGCCCTCGCCGTCATAGATCTCCACCCCGACCGGGAGCGTCTCCATGATCTCCTGGATGTCCGCCTCCAGCGCCGACAGCCTGTCGGCCGCCCGGTATTCCGCCATCAGGTCGTGGATGGTGAGGAGATGACGTCCGTCCTCCAGCCGGGACAAGGCGAGGCCGAGCGCCCTCGCCTCCCCCGCGACCCTCGCCTCCACGATCCGTGGCGGCAGGGGCTCAGGGCCGCGCATGGCGGTGACCACGCCAGCCGCCGATGCCCCGAGCAGGGTGGAGAGCGCGCAAGGCGCGGCGGGCCCGGCGAGAGCGAAGAGGCGCAGCGATTCCTCGTTCAGCGCGAGCGCGGTGGTGACATCCGCGTCCGTCAGGATGAGCGGGCAGCGGACATGGTCGAACCATCCCGGCACGGCGTGAGGCATCGCGAAGTCCCGTCTCGAGCCGTCCCGCCCGGGGAACGTGCGCGCCCGGCCGGCCGCATGAGGACCGGCGCCGCGCGCTCAAGGCTCCCTATGGTAACGCCTTCACCAGGTTGCGGAAGGCATCGCCGCGCACCTCGAAATTGCGGAACTGGTCGAAGCTGGCGCAGGCCGGCGACAACAGCACCACCGGGCTGGAAAGGCCGGACGCCGCCGCGTCGCGCGCGGCGCTCGCCACCGCCACCTCCAGCGTGCCGCTGATCTCGTGGGGCACTTCGTCGCCCAGCGTCCCGACGAAATCTTCCGCTGCAACGCCAATGAGATAGGCCTTGCGCACCCGCGGGAAACAGGGCTTCAGCGGCGCGATGCCGCCCTCCTTAGGCTTGCCGCCGGCGATCCAGAAGATGTCCTCGAACGACAGCAGCGCGCGCTCGGCGGCGTCGGCGTTGGTCGCCTTGGAATCGTTGACGAACAACACATTGCCGATGGTCCGCACCTCTTCCATGCGGTGGGCGAGGCCGGGGAAGCTCCGCATGCCGGTCGCGATCACCTCCGGCGCGAGGCCCAGCGCCCGCGCGGCGGCGAAGGCGGCGGCGGCGTTCTGCGCATTGTGGGCGCCGCGCAGCGAGCCGATGCCGGCGAGCGGCAGGGTGAATTCGGTGGTGGCATTATTGGTGACATTCAGGGTGTCACCATCGAGCCAGATGCCACTGGTGAGCCTCTCGCGCACGGAGACGCGCACCACGTTCCGGCCGGCCGCCTCCACGCGGTCGGCGATGGCGCGCGACCATTCGTCGTCGACACCGATCACCGCCGTGCCGCCGGCCTCGACCTGCGCGACCAGCCGTTCCTTCACCGCGGCGTAGTGTTCCATCGTGCCGTGGCGGTCGAGATGGTCGGGCGAGAGGTTGAGCAGGATGCCGACCGCCGGATCGAGGCTCGGGGCGAGGTCGATCTGGTAGGAGGAGCACTCGATCACATAGACGCGGCCCGGCTTGGGCGGCTCCAGCCCGAGGATCGCCGGGCCGAAATTGCCGCCGATCTGCGCATCGCGCCCGCCGACCTTCATCAGATGGGCGAGCAGCGCTGTCGTGGTCGACTTGCCGTTGGTGCCGGTGATGGCAGCGAGAGGCGGGTGGCGCGGCGCCAGCCGGCGCTCGCGGCAGAACAATTCGATGTCGCCGACGATCTCGACGCCCGCCTCCTGCGCCAGCCTGACGCTCCAGTGCGGCTCGGGATGGGTGAGCGGCACGCCGGGCGCCAGCACCAGCGCCTCGACGTCGTCCCAGTCGAGCCCACGCAGGTCGGCCGTCGAGATGCCCTCCGCCGCCGCCTTGGCGACGGATTCCGGCGAATCGTCCCACGCCGTCACCTCCGCCCCGCCGGCGATGAGCGCACGCGCCGTGGCGAGGCCCGAACCGCCGAGGCCGAACAGGGCGACGGCGCGGTCTTTGAAGGTCGAGACGGGGATCATAGGCGGGAGACCTCGATGGCGGCCATTTGGCGGGCACCCGAGCGGACCGGGCAGCATTGGCTAGCGCATTTCCCGGGCCGATGAAATGATCTGGCCTCACCTCCCGCACGAAGGCTCCGCCCATGGCCGCCCCCGCTTTGCTCCCCCTCGGATCGACCATGAAGGTGCTGCGGCCGCACCCGAACATCTACGCCTTCTATGACGGGCGCATCGAGGGCGCGCGGGCGCATTCCCCCGCGCCGAACTGGCTCGACGACGGCGCCTATGCGCTGGGGGTCTGCGTCTATGCCGTGGTCGATGGCGAGGAGGCGATCCTCTACGACACCCACATCTCGCTCACCCATGCGCGGATCATGCGCCGCACGCTCGAGGAAGACGGCGTGCGCTCGATCCGCGTGGTGCTGAGCCACTGGCACGACGACCATGTCGCCGGCAACGAGGCGTTCTTCGATTGCGAGATCATCGCCCTCGACCGGACGGAAAAGGCGCTCGCCGCCCATCGCGCCGAGCTGGAGAGCGGCGATCCGCCGATCCAGCCGCTGGTCATGCCGAACCGCGTCATCAGCGGACCGACCGAATTAAGGGTCGGCAAGCTCAAGGTCCGGCTGGAGCCGGCGGAGATCCACAGCCATGACGGGCTGATCCTGCTGCTGCCCGATCTCGGCATCATGCTGGCCGGCGACACGCTGGAGGAGCCGATCACCTATGTCGCCGAGCCGGAGCGGCTCGGCGTGCATGTCGAGGAGCTCAGGCGGATCAGGGAATGGGGCTATCCGCGCATCCTGCCCAACCACGGCGCGCCCGACGTGATCGCCGCCGGCGGCTACGGGCCGGAATTGATCGACGCCACCATCCGCTATGTGAAGAAGCTACTGCACACGCGGGTCGACATGGCGCTGGCCGACCAGGACCTCTCCACCTTCATCGCCGAGGATCTGGCGGAGGGCACGCTGCGCTATTTCCAGCCCTATGAAGAGGTTCACGCCAACAATGTGAAGAAGGTGCTGGCGTTGTAGGGGCGCGAGCCGCCTGGTTCACCCTCATCCCCGGGCTTGACCCGGGGACCCAGCCTTTCTGCCGGTATCCCCAGTCCCCTGGGTGGCCGGGTCAAGCCCGGCCGTGAGGGCGGATAGGTGGAAATGTCGTCATCCCGGACGGCCGTCAGGCCAATCCGGGATCGCGTGCAGAATGGAGAGCGATCCCGGCCATTCCAGCCGCTTCCGCCTGCGTGCTTCGAGGCCGGCCTGACGGCCGGCACCTCAGCATGAGGACGGTTGTTGTGGAATCAGTTCTCCGAGCAACCTCATCCTGAGGTGCGAGCCCACGGGTCTTGCCTTTGGCAAGCCCGAGGACAGGCTCCGCGAGCCTCGAAGGATGCTCGCTCGCCGAACCCTCACCGCAGCTTCAGCGTCGACAGGCCGATCAGCGCCAGCACCACGGCGATGATCCAGAAGCGGATGACGATCTGCGGCTCGGTCCAGCCCTTCTGCTCGAAATGGTGGTGGATCGGCGCCATCTTGAAGACGCGCTTGCCGGTGAGCTTGAACGAGGCCACCTGCACGATCACCGAGACCGCCTCCAGCACGAACAGGCCGCCGATCACCGCCAGCACGATCTCGTGCTTGGCGGCGACCGCGATGGTGCCGAGCAGGCCGCCCAGCGCCAGCGAGCCGGTGTCGCCCATGAAGATCTGCGCCGGCGGGGCGTTGAACCAGAGGAAGCCGATGCCCGCGCCGATGATGGCGCCGCAGATCACCGCCAGTTCGCCGACGCCGGCGACGTAGTGGATCTGCAGATAGTCCGCGAACAGCACGTTGCCGGACAGGTACGAGATCAGCCCGAAGGAGGCGGCGGCGACCATGACGGGCACGATGGCGAGGCCGTCGAGCCCGTCGGTGAGGTTCACCGCATTGCCGGCGGCGACGATGACGAAGGCGCCGAAGATCACGAAGAACCAGGAGAGGTCGATCAGCAGATCCTTGAAGAAGGGGAAGGCGAGCGAGGAGGACAGCGGCTCGCGCCCGACATGCATGATCACCACCGCCGCGCTGCCGGCGATCAGCGCCTCGATGGCGAGACGCGTCTTGCCCGACAGGCCGTTATGGGTCTGCTTCGTGACCTTGAGATAGTCGTCGTAGAAGCCGATCAGCCCGAAGCCGATGGTGACGAACAGCACCACCCAGACATAGGGGTTCGACAGGTTCGCCCAGAGCAGCGTCGCCACCATCAGGCCGGAGAAGATCATCAGCCCGCCCATGGTGGGCGTGCCCTTCTTGGTGATGAGGTGCGATTGCGGCCCGTCGCTGCGGATCGGCTGCCCCTTGCCCTGCTTGAGCCGGAGCATGGCGATGATGGCCGGACCGAACATGAAGACGAACAGCAGCGCGGTGATGATCGCGCCGCCGGTGCGGAAGGTAATGTAGCGGAAGACGTTCAGCGCCGGGACACTGGCCTGGAACTCGGCGAGCCATTGCAGCATGGGGGTATCAACCTTCCGGTAGGCAAAGGGGCTGCATGCGGGCGGCACGGCGCCGCGGCAGGCCGCGATCGGGAAAAGAGTGGCGGGCGCAGCTCATTCCGGCGTTTCCGCCCGCTCGGCGACCGGTGCCGGGAAGCGCTCGACCAACGCGCGGACCAGCGGGCCCATGCGGCTGCCGTTCGAGCCCTTGACCATCACGACGTCGCCGCCGCGCAGCCGCTCGGCAACGAGCGGGAGCAGCGCCCGCGCGTCCGGCGCCCAGGCGCCGCGGCGATTCTCCGGCAACGCCTCCCACAGCGCGCGCATCAGCGGCCCGGCGCAGAAGATGAGGTCGGCGCTGGCGGCGGCGGGGGCGATCTCGGCATGCATGGCCTCGCCCCTTGGGCCGAGCTCCAGCATGTCGCCGAGCACGGCGAGCCGGCGCCCGCGCCCTTCCACCGGAGCGGCGCCGAGCACGGCGAGCGCGGCGCGCATCGAGGCGGGGTTGGCGTTGTAGCTCTCGTCGATCAGCGTCGCGAGGCCACCCTTCACGCCGAGCGTCGTGCGCACGCCGCGCCCCGGCGGCGGGCCGAGCGAGGACAGCGCCATCGCCGCGAGGCAGAGGTCCGCCCCGGCGAGCTTGGCGGCGGCGAGCACGGCCAGCGCGTTCTGCACGATGTGCCGGCCGGGCAGGCCGATCTTGAAGCTGACCGTCTCGCCCATGATGTCGGCATTCGCGGTCGAGCTCTGGGCCTGAAGCTTCACGCAGACGAGGCGCGCCTGCGCTCCCTCCGCCTCGCCGAAGCCGACGATGTTCTGGATGCCGGCCGCGCGGGCGGCGGCGGCGAGGCGCTCGAAATGCGGATTGTCGCGGTTGAGCACCGCCGCCCCGCCCGGCTGGACGCCGGCGAAGATCTCCGCCTTGGCGTCGGCGATGGCCTCGACGTTCGGGAACTGGGCGATGTGCACCGGCTCGATGGTGGTGATCACCGCCACATGCGGACGCACCATCTTCACCAGCGGCTCGATCTCGCCGGCATGGTTCATGCCGAGCTCGAACACGCCGTAAGCGCTCGAGGCCGGCATGCGGGCGAGCGAGAGCGGCACGCCCCAGTGATTGTTGTAGGAGGCGGCGGAGGCGTGGGTCGGGCCGTCGGCGCCGAGCGCGAGGAGCAGCGCCTCCTTGGTCGTGGTCTTGCCGACCGAGCCGGTGACGCCGACGATGCGGGCGCGTGTCCGCCCGCGCGCCGCGCGGCCGGCCGCTTCGAGCGCGCCGAGCACGTCGTCCACCGCGAGCAGGGCCGCGCCTTCCGGCATCTCGCCGACGCGGCCGCGCTCGACGACGCAAAGCGCCGCGCCGCGGTCCGCCGCCGTGCCGACATAGGCGTGGCCGTCGCTGTTGTCGCCCTTGATGGCGAAGAACGCGTCGCCCGGCCGCAGCGTGCGGGTGTCGATGGAGACGCCGCCGATGGCGCGCGCCGGCGCGCCGGTCAGCGTCCCGCCGGTGGCGGCGGCGAGCGCGTCGGGCGTCCAGAGCGGCTCGATGGCGGCCATCACGTTCATCCTTCCAGCACCGCGACCGCGGTGTCGCGGTCGGAGAATGGCAACGTCCGGTCGCCCACGATTTGGCCGGTTTCGTGACCCTTGCCGGCGATCAGCACGACATCCCCGGACTTCGCCATGGCGATGGCGGTGCGTATGGCCTCGGCGCGGTCGCCGATCTCCTGCGCTTCGGGGGCGGCCTCGAGGATGGCGGCGCGGATGAAGGCGGGGTCCTCGCTGCGCGGATTGTCGTCGGTGACGATCACCACATCCGCCTTCTCGGCGGCGATTGCGCCCATGATCGGCCGCTTGCCGCGGTCGCGGTCGCCGCCGCAGCCGAAGACGACGATCAGCCGCGAAGGGGCATAGGGGCGCAGCGCGTCGAGCGCGTTGGCGAGCGCGTCCGGCTTGTGGGCGTAGTCGACGAAGACGCCGGCGCCGTCCTTGGTGCCGACCAGTTCCAGCCGGCCGGGCACGCCCTCCAGCGTCTCCAGCGCGCGGAGCGCCTCGCGCGCGCCGGCGCCGGTCAGCATGGCGAGGCCCGCCGCGACCAGCGCGTTGCAGACCTGGAAGGCGCCGACCAGCGGCAGCCTGAGCGAGAAGCGCTCCCCGTCCGCCTCGATTTCCAGACGCTGGCCGAGACCCTCGTCATGGCGAGCGAGCAGCGAGATGCCGGCGCCGGCGACCCCAATGCCGAGCACGTTCAATTCATGATCGGCGGCGACCTGCGCCACATGGCTGCCCTCGGTAGAATCCACCCACACCGCCGCCCCGCCGCCGCGCGGCAGCAATTCGCGGAACAGCCGCATCTTGGCGTCGAGATAGGCTTCCATGCTCGGATGGTAGTCGAGATGGTCGCGCGACAGGTTGGTGAAGCCGCCGGCGGAGAGCCGCACGCCGTCGAGCCGGTACTGGTCGAGACCGTGCGAGGAAGCCTCCAGGCACAGATGCGTCACGCCTTCCTTGGCGAGCATATGCAGCGTGCGCTGCAGCTCGATCGGGTCGGGCGTGGTCAGCGAGCCGTAGACCGCGCCGGACGGCGTCACCACGCCGAGCGTGCCGAGGCTGGCTGCGGCATGGCCGAGCCGCGCCCAGACCTGGCGGGTGAAGGCGGCGACCGAGGTCTTGCCGGAGGTGCCGGTCACCGCCGCGATGGTCTCGGGCTGCTTGGGGAAGGCGCGGGCGGCGGCCAAGGCCACGGCACGGCGCGCATTGCCGACGCGCACATAGGAGACCGACGGATCGAACCATGGCGGGCGCTCCGCCTCCGCCACCACGGCGACGACGCCGCGGGCGACGGCGTCGCGCGCGAAGGAGAGACCGTCCGCCTTGGACCCGGCCAGCGCGAAGAACACGTCGCCGGCCCGCGCCTTGCGGCTGTCCAGCGCCGGCTCGCCGACGATCAGCTCGGGGTCGGCGAACGCATAGTCGGCATCCTCGCCGACCAGCTCGCGCAAAGCGAGGGTCCGGGAGCAGTCTGCCGTGGGTCGTATCCGGTCGGACATTCACGTCTTCCTGCGCGAGGCCCGGAGCTCCGAGCCTTGGAAACTCTGCCGGACGGCCCGCGCGGCGGCCATTCCGGCCTCGTATCCGCATAGCCGATTCAGGCGCGCTTCCGCACCGGAAATCGGCTCCTCGCTCATGGCGCCCGCGCCAGCGTGGTGTTGGCGAGCAGGCTTTCCGGCGACGGCAGGTCGGTGCGCGGCATGATGCCGAGCATCGGCCCGATGCGGGAGATGATCTTGCCCGTCGTCGGCGCAGCGTTCCAGCCGGCGGTGGCGTAACCGTAAGTGCCCTCGACCGCCTGCGGCTCGTCGAGGATCACCAGCACGAGATATTGCGGGTTATCCATCGGGAAGATGCCGGTGAAGGTGGTGAGCAGCTTGGTCTTGGAATAGCGCCCGCCAATCACCTTCTCGGCGGTGCCGGTCTTGCCGCCGGCGTAGAAGCCGGGGACGTTGACCTTCTTGGCCGACCCCTTCTCGGCGTTGAGCCGCAGGAGGTAGCGCATCTTGGCGCTGGTCTCGGGCTTGATGATCGGCTTGGCCAGCGCCTGCGCCTCCTCGGGCGTGCGCTTGAGGAAGGTCGGCGGGATGAGATAGCCGCCATTGACCAGCGCGTTCACCGCCATGACCGCCTGGAGCGGCGCGACGGCGAGACCGTGGCCGAAGGCGATGGTGGCAGTGTTGAGCTCGCCCCAGCGCTTGGGAACGATGGGCGCCGCACTCTCCGGCAGCTCGGTGCGGAGACGGTCAAGCTGGCCCGCCTTGGAGAGGAACGCCTTGTGGGCGTCGACGCCGAGCGCCAGCGCCATCTTCGCCGTGCCGATGTTGGAGGAATAGAGGAAGACCTCCGGCAGCGTCAAAACGCGATTCTCGGCGTGATAGTCATGGATGCGGAAGCGGCCGAACTGCAACGCGCCGCGCGCGTCCAGCGTCGAGTTGATGTTGAAGCGGCCGCTGTCGAGCGCCATGGCGAAGGTCAGCGCCTTGAAGGTCGAGCCCATCTCGAACACGCCGGTGGTCAGGCGGTTGAGGTTCTTCGGGTCGAGCGACTTCGCCGGGTCGTTGGCGTCGAAGTCCGGCAGCGACACCATGGCGACGATCTCGCCGGTGCGCACGTCGACGACGGTGCCGGCGGCGGCGATGGCCTTGAACTTCTCCTTGGCGGTGGACAGCTCGTCGCGCAGCACATGCTGGACGCGCAGGTCGAGCGCCAGCTCGATCGGCTCCTGCTGCCGGTCGGAGGCGAATCCGGCGAGGTGCAGGTCGGCGAGGCCGCCGGTATCGACCCATTTCTCGATGCCGGCGATGCCCTGATTGTCGATGTTGGTCGAGCCCATGACATGGGCGCCGAGCGTGCCGCCGGGATAGACGCGGCGGTTCTCGGTCATGAAGCCGATGCCCGGCAGGCCGAGATTGTGGATCTCGCGCTGCTGCTGCGGAGTGATGTCGCGCTTGAGCCAGATGAAGCCGCGCTTGGTGGAGAGCCGCTGGCGCAGCTCGTTGCCGTCGAGGTCAGGCAGCACGGCGGTGAGCGCCTCGACCGCCTCGTCAACGTCGATGATGCGGTTGGGCTCGCCGAACAGCGAGGCTGACTTCACGTCGGTGGCGAGCACCAGCCCGTTGCGGTCGAGGATGTCCGGCCGGGCGGAGGCCACGGCATCCGTTCCCAGGCCGCGCCGCGCCAGCGCGCCGTCGGGGGCCGAGGCGAACATGGCGAGGCGGCCGGCGATGGCGATGTAGACGCCGGCGAAGACCAGCATGCACAGGAGGATGCGCGCCCGCGCCACGGCGTGCGGCTCCGGCCGCCCGCGCCCGAAGGCGGAGCGGACGACGCCGAACAGCATCCGCGCCAGCAGGAGCGGCAGGCGCAGCAGCCATTGCGGCAGTGCGGCCAGCGCTTCGCGCGACCGGGCCTGAAGGCGGGCGAGAAGGGCGGCGGGGGCGATCATCGGCTTCTCTCCTGACGGCCGACCGACCCGGGCGGCAGCAGCGGCTGTCCGGCCACCGGGTCGAGCGGCGCGCCGACGACACCCTGCGGGCCGGCCATGCTCGGACTTGGGCGCGGCGGCGCCATGTTGCCGGCGGCCGGCATGGCCGAAAGCGAGAGCGCCTCGCCGGAGACCGGCTCCTCCGGCAGCGGCGCGTCGTCCGGCAGGCGTCCGGCCGGCACGGGCTTGGTCAGCTTGGGCACGGCCTTGGCCGCGGGCGGCATCGGATCGGTCGACGGCCCGTCGACCAGCGCCTCGATCATGCCGCCGAGGGCGTCGCCGTCCTTCTCGAGCTTGGACGGCAGGCTGGCGAGACGGTCCATATGGGCGACATCGAGCGGCTGCATGTCGAGATGCTTCTCGGCCAGCGCCTGGATGCGGTCCGGCGCGGTGCGGCGCGCCCACTCGGCGTGCAGCAGCGCGATGCGGTCGCGTTCGCGGCGGATTTCGGTGCGCAGCTGCGCGATCTCCTGCGCCTCGAAGGCCGAGGAGTACTTCACGTGATAGACGGCGCCGGCCGCGGCGAGCAGTGCGATGACCGAGACGGCATTGAGTACGCGGAACATCTCTCGGACCTCAGCGGCGACGACTGGTGTCGGGATCGGGAACGGGCGGCAGCAGAGAAGAGAGGTCGCCGGCCGGATGCGCCGGGGCTTCCGTCCGCTCGGCGGCACGCAGCCGGGAGGAGCGGGCGCGCGGGTTGCGGGCGAGTTCGTCCTCGCCCGGCTCGACGGCGCCCCGCGCCACCAGCTTGAAGCTCGGTGGCGCAGCCTTAAGAGCCGGCATGTGGCGCGAGCCCGCGGTCGCCTTCGCCCGGTTGGCGAGGAAGGTCTTCACGATGCGGTCTTCCAGCGAGTGGAAGGTGACGACCACCAGCCGCCCGCCGGGCCTCAAGACACGTTCGGCGGCGGAAAGCGCGCGGGCGAGCTCGCCCAGCTCGTCGTTCACCGCGATGCGCAGCGCTTGGAAGGTGCGGGTCGCCGGATGTGGCTCGTGCGGCTTGGCCCAGACCACCTTGGCCACGATGTCGGCGAGCTGCAGCGTGCGCTCGATCGGTGCCTCCTTGCGGGCCGCGACGATGGCGCGGGCGACCGCGCGGGAGTGACGCTCCTCGCCGAAGCGGAAGATGAGATTGGCGAGGTCGGTCTCGGAGAGCTTCGCCACCAGGTCGGCGGCGGAAGGGCCCGCGCTCGACATGCGCATGTCGAGCGGCCCGTCGCGGCGGAAGGAGAAGCCGCGCTCGCCCTCGTCGATCTGCATGGAGGAGACGCCGATGTCGAGCACAACGCCGTCGACCTGCTCCAGGCCTTGCGCCTCCGCGACCTCGTCGAGGGCACTGAAGCGCTCATGCACCAGCGTGAGGCGCCCGCCGCTCGCCGCCACCAGTTCCTGCCCGTCACGAATGGCGTTCGGATCGCGGTCGATGGCGATGACACGGGTGTCCGCCGCGTTCAGGATCGCGCCGGTATAGCCGCCGGCGCCGAAGGTGCCGTCGATGCAGATGCCGCCATCCTTCGGCGCGAGATGTTCGACGACCTCGTCGAGCAGGACAGGCAGATGGCGGGCCGGTCCGCCGGCAGCGTCCGTCTCCGAACCGCCGCGACCCGCCATCATGCCCCGTCGGCGCGGGTGTCCCGCGCCGTCCCCTGGGAGCCGATCTGCTGCTTCAAGGCACGCACCTTCGCATTGGCCTCCGCGAGATGCGCCCGGAAGCGGCTGGGCTCCCAGATCCGAAATGAGTCCCCGAGGCCGACAAGGGTCGCCTCGTCCTTGATCTGCGCGTGCGCCTTCAGCCCCTCGCTCAGCATCACGCGCCCCTCCGGATCGAGCTTGACCATCTCGATCGCCCCATAGAGCGCGCCGGCCAGTTCCTCGCGCGCCTCCGAATAGGGCGGATAGCGCTCGATCAGGGCGTCGATCCCCGCCATCAGCCGCGCGCCGCCCGCCTGCAGGGCCGGCAGGTCCAGCGCCGGATGGCAGTAGAGATGCTCCAGCCCGTCCCGTGCGATCAGCGCGCGATACGGCGCCGGGATCGACATCCGGCCCTTGGAATCGAGCCGCATCGCATAGGTCGATACGAAACGATCCATCGGCCCGGTACGCCCCCAGGTTACGCTCAACTCTACGCTCAGTGCACACACGCTTCCCGAATGCCGCACGCGACCTGCCGGCGGGCGCCTTATGGGCGTCCTCGGACTTGGTGACTCGGTACGGCAACGGGATGATTTGGGATAGCATGGGATGAAATGGGCGTCAATGGAACGACCGTTGCGGAACGCGCGCGCCGCGATCCTTCGACGCGCTGATTCCGCCGCAGCCGGCGATCGGCGATTAACGCGTCATGAACCTTAAGAATCTGTTGAATCCGCGCGCCGCGGGGCGTAGCTGCGAGGCCATGGACGCCGCTTCCGCCGCCGATTTCTTCCCCGACTCGCCTTTGGTCGCCGAGGTTCTCGCCTCGCCGAACCATGGCGAGCGGCAGTTCGACGTGACATCCGACGTCGCCGCGCCGGACATGCTGCTGCTGCACTACACCGGCATGGCCTCCACCGCCGAGGCGGTGGAGTGGCTGCGCGCGCCCGAGCGCGGGGTGTCGGCCCATTACGTCGTGTTCGAGGACGGGCGCATCGCCCAGCTGGTGCCGGAGGCACGGCGCGCCTGGCACGCCGGCGCCTCGCACTGGGCGGGAGCGGACGACATCAATTCGCTCTCCATCGGCATCGAGATCGCCAATCCCGGGCACGATCACGGCTACCCGCCCTTCCCCGCCATCCAAATCGAGGCGGTCACCGCGTTAGCCAAGGACATCCTCTCGCGCCACCGCATCGCCCCCGACCGGGTGCTCGCCCATTCCGACGTCGCGCCGCTGCGCAAGGCCGACCCCGGCGAGAAATTCCCCTGGGAGCTGCTGCACCGCGCCGGCGTCGGCCATCTGGTCGACGAGGTGCCGCCGAGCGACGGGCGCTATTTCATGCGCGGCGAGCACGGCCAGCCGATCGAGGCGCTGCAGGCCATGCTGGCGCTCTACGGCTATGGCGTGCCGGTGAACGGCACCTATTGCGAGACGACGGAGGCGGTGGTGCGCGCCTTCCAGCGCCATTTCCGCCGCTCCCGCGTCGACGGCATCGCCGACGTCTCGACCCTGGCGACGCTTTACGACCTCTGCGCCGCACGTAGCGGCTGAAAGTTTCCCGCGCAGATTGTCGCAGCGGGCGACAGGATGCTGCGCACAACCCTCCGCACGCGCAAGTTTCGTTCATGATCGTTGCGGTTGCGCCACACTTGTGCGATGCGCGGCCAGTCGATCGCCGGCAAAGTAACGATTAAGGCGATACAGACACGGAACAAGCCTCATTCGAGACAGATTTGCCGGGCTTTTGCGCCGCCGTCGCAATCTGATGAAAAGGCCATCGGCGCAGAATGATCGTGTCCCGCGTATTCAGTTCTTTATTCCTTCCCGCCCTCCTCATCGTCGCCGGCGCGAACATCGCAAGCGCCAAGCCGATCTTCGAGAGATCAACCGAGATCGACGGTCCGCGTTCCCAAGATAAGCTTTCTTCCTCCCGCTCTTCCTCGAACAGCATCGCCGCCATCGTCGACCGCGAGGCCCGCGCCAATGGCGTGCCGGTGTCGCTCGCCCGCGCCGTGGTGCGCATCGAGAGCAATTGGAATCCCCGCCTGACCGGCCGCGCCGGCGAGGTCGGGCTCATGCAGATCAAGCACCAGACCGCCCGCGGCCTCGGCTATTCCGGCAGCCGCGCGGCGCTCTACGAGCCGGCCACCAACATCAAATGGGGGATGCGCTACCTCGCCGGCGCCTATCGGCTCGCCGCCGGCGACACCTGCGGCACGGTCATGCGCTACCAGGGCGGCCACGGCGCCCGCCGCATGTCCTCGACCGCCCGCACCTATTGCAGCAAGGCCCGCACCATCATGGCCTCGAACTGATACGAGCTTCGCGCGCGGTGCCGGGGCGGGTTCAGGTTCCGCGTACCCCCCGGCCCCGCGCGCGGCCCTTCTTGCCCCGTTGCCCTTGACGCGGCGTCCACTCTCCCGCATGTGCAGACCGCCAGCCGGCCGGACGGCCGCGTCATCGCAAGATGCCGAGGAAAGTCCGGGCTCCACGAAGACACGGTGCCGGATAACGTCCGGCGGGGGTGACCCTAGGGAAAGTGCCACAGAAATCAGACCGCCTCGGGTCCGCCCGCGGCAAGGGTGAAACGGTGCGGTAAGAGCGCACCGCGCGTCCGGCAACGGAAGCGGCACGGCAAACCCCACCGGGAGCAAAGTCGTATAGGGGTGGCACGAAGCACAGCCAGAGATGGCTTACTTCAGGTCCCGTCTTCGGACAGCCGCCCGGGTTGACTGCTCGAGGCGCCAAGCAATTGGCGTCCCAGAGGAATGGCCGTCACGTGGGAGAAATCCCGCCATACAGAACCCGGCTTACAGGCCGGCTGGCACTCTTCTCTCCCTTCCGCTTGATCGACCTCATCCTGAGGTGCCGCCACAGGCGGCCTCAAAGGATGCTCATCCGGGACGCGCTGCAACGAGCATCCTTCGAGGCTCGCTACGCTCGCACCTCAGGATGAGGGTGTGCTGGGGCCAAGTACAAACGGGCCGTCATCCCGGACGGGCCGCAGGGCCGATCCGGGATCGCTCTCCGATGTGAGGATCTGCCTCCTCCCCCACTTTCACCTGATCAACCTCATCCTGAGGTGCCGCCACAGGCGGCCTCGAAGGATGCTCGTCCGGGTGCGCTTGAGCGACCATCCTTCGAGGCTCGCTGACGCTCGCACCTCAGGATGAGGGTGTGCCGTGGATCAGCCCCTCCCGCTCCCAACCTTTTGCGTCCTCGACGCCCCCGCGCCAGCTTTGCTACTGCTTCACCCCCAGCAGAAGGAGCCTGCCATGCCGATCCGCATCATCCTCGCCGGCGCCACCGGATGGGTCGGCCGCGCGCTCGCCCCCGCCATCGCCGCGACCTCCGACCTGCAGCTCGTCGCCGGCGTCGCGCGCTCCCATGCCGGCCGCGACCTCGGCACCGCGCTCGGCGGCGAGCCCTCCGGCGTGCCGGTCTTCGCCTCGGTCGAGGAGGCGCTCGCCACCCCTGCCGACGTGCTGATCGACTACACCAAGCCGGGCGTGGTGAAGGCGAATGCGCTCGCGGCGCTCAAGGCCGGCCTGCACGTCGTCATCGGCACCTCCGGGCTCGGCGCCGCGGATTATGCCGAGCTCGACGCGGTGGCGCACGAACAGGAACGCGGCCTCCTCGCTGCCGGCAATTTCTCCATCACCGCGACGCTGCTGAAGCGCTTCACCATGGTGGCGGCGCGCTATGTCGCCGATGTCGAGATCATCGACTACGCCTCCGCGTCCAAGCCCGACGCGCCCTCGGGCACCGCGCGCGAGTTGGCCGAGGCGCTGGCCGAATTGCGCCAGCCCGCCACCAGCCGGCCGGTCGACCAGGTGGTCGGCGTGCCCGCAACGCGCGGAGGCGCTTTCGGCGAGGGCGCGCACGAGGTGCGGGTGCATGCGCTGCGCCTGCCCTCCTTCGTGCTGGGGGTGGAGAGCATCTTCGGCGCGCCGGACGAGCGGCTCACCATCCGCCACGACGCCGGCTCCTCCGCCGCGCCCTACGTCGCCGGCACGCTGCTCGCCGCCCGCAAGGTGCAGGGCTGGGTCGGCGTGCGGCGCGGGCTCGATACGCTGCTGGACTGAACGTCAGTCGCTGCGCTCGCGCGGCCAGGGAACGTCTTTCGCGATCGGGCTGGCAAAGGCGCGATCGCCCGTGAAGGAGCGCACGTTTCCGGTCGAGCCGGTCGGCGTCGGATCGAGGCCGAGCCATTTGGCCAGCGGCACGCTGGCCGGCGGCAGAGGCACGCCCGGCGGACGCGAGCGCACGGGCGCCGCGGCCGGCGCGGCCGGCGCGGGAGCGGGCGCCGGATAAGGCTGCGAGGGATAGTCCGACGCCGGCGGATAGGGCGAAGGCGCCGGATAGGCGGAGGGCGCCGGGTAAGCCTGCGCGGGGTAGTTTTGCGCGGGGTAGTTTTGGGGCGGATAGCCTTGTGCCGGCGGCGGGTAGGCCGGCGGCGGATTCGCCGGATAGGGATCGGGCGCGGCGGCGCCATAGGGATCGGCCGGCTGCGGCGACAGCACCATGGGCTCGCCCACCGCCGGCAGCGCCGCAGGCGCAGGCGCCCGGGCGGGAGGAGCCGCCCAGCCGGGAGCGGCATTCGCCGCACGCGGGCGCGGTGCCGGATAGGCGCTCGGCGCGGGATAGGAACTTGCCGCGGGATAAGGGCTCGGCGCCGGAGCGGCGGCTTCCGGCGGATAGCCGCCCTCGGCGGGATAGCCCTCCTCGACGTCCTGCTCCGTGACCGGCTCCTCGGCGGCGGGTGAGGAACTCATCGGTCGGCTCCCCCACGGCGCGCCGAAGGGCGGCGCCTTGTAGGGCGGCGCCTTGTAGACTGGCAGGTTCGGCGGACGCGGGCGCTGCGGCGCCGGCTTGCAGGTGGTGCGGCCCGGCGCGCGGCGCATCAGGTCGATATGGATGTGGTCGTAGTGATAGACGTTGGAGCCCGGCGCCAGCACCACGGAGAAGCGCTCGCAGGCTTCCGCCTGCACGGTGCGCAGGAAGCCCGCCTCGTCCGGCGCGCCCTTCCAGCCCTTCCGCACCGAGATCTCGCGCCCGTCGGCCAGCACGAAGCCGCCGACATCGAGCCCGTTGCCGAAGGCGTGCTCCGAGGTCTTGCCGGTGCGCGCGCCGTTCATGCGCCGGCAGGAATAGGAGGACATCTGCTTCACCTTCACCACCGGCTGGCCGAACCAGGCCATGGCGGCGGGCTGCACGTCCTGGGTGATCCAGCGGTCGACGGCCGAGGTCATCGGGCAGGCGAGCGTCGCGCGGGGCGAGACCTCGACCGAGCCTTCGGCGAAAGCGGTGATGCGGTAGGCATGGTCCATGCCGCAGGCGCCGGCGCCGTTGATGGCGCGGTCCTCGACGATGAAGGCGGAAGGCCTGACTCGGCCCTCCGCCCGGCACCGTTCCTCAGCTTCCGAGCGCCAGGGTTCGCGCTGTTCGAACAGCCCGAATTTGCAGCCGGAAAGCCCCAGAAGGACGAGCGGGGCTACGAGAAACCAGGAAACGCCGCGCGCCATGCCGGGACGCTACGCGGAGTTGGTTGACAGCCGGTTAAGCGGATACCGGCAAAAAGCAAAACGGCCGGAGCAGAGCCCCGGCCGTTTATTTCGGATTTCGAAGCAATGCGCCTGTCAGTGGGCGAGGTTCTTGACGATATCCTCGACCATTTTCTTAGCGTCGGCGAAGAGCATCATGGTGTTGTCGCGGAAGAACAGCTCGTTCTCGACGCCGGCATAGCCCGCC
>JARBUD010000033.1 GCA_029239875.1 Xanthobacteraceae bacterium
GCCGGCATCGCGACGCTGCAGCTGCACCAAGCGAGCAACATCTCTGCGGATGCGCCGCAGCTCGGGCCACGGGAAATGTCGCCCCTCGGCGCCATCCGCCCCGACGGCGATCAGCACATCGAGCTTCGCGGAGAGGCCGCGCAGAGACGTTGCGTCTGCCGCAAAGAGCCCGGCGATTTGGCGCTCCTCATTGGCGGATGCCGCCGCCTCTTCCCTCCGAGCGGCGGTGTAGCCATTGGCGCGATCCGCGTCGTCCCAGCGCTGCTGATGAGCGCGCAGCGCCTCCGCGACTTGGGCGCGTTGCGTGCAAAGTGACGGCACATCGGCCGCAAGCTCATCGAAGTGCCGCAGAGAGCTGACCCGCACCGGGGACGGCACCTCGGCCGCAGTTAGAACCACCTGCGGAAAGCCGATCGTCCGCGCGAGTTCGGACTCCAGAGCTTGCTGTTTCCGACACAGGGCGAGCGTTCGCCGATGAGCGGCGCGCCACACCTTCCATGCAAGGACAGCCGCATCCGCTGCGCCGCCATCCTGCGGCGCAGCTGCAGCGGAATTGTTGAAGGAGGTGCCGCCGATCGTCATCAGGGCGGCAGAGAGAACGTCCCTCCGGGATGGTCGGGACAGACTCGTGCTAATCTCAGAATCAGCCATGATCCGAGCTCCACTCAGCTTGGGTGTGGTCAGGCCGGGCGCGTGGTGCAAACACGCGTTCGGCCGTCATGAGTCACCAAAGGTACACTTCTGTAGCTCGATGAACAATAAAAATCACCATATTATGGTGACTTCGTGACCCCGGCGCAGTGCAGGATGGCGCGCGCGGCGTTGACGTGGGGAGTGCTCGATCTCGCTCGCGAGGCTTCTATTTCCACGCAGACGATCGTGCGTTTCGAACGCGGTGAACAGCTTCGTTCTTCGACAATCGCAGCGATGCGGGACGCTCTCGAAGCCGCCGGCATTGAGTTCATCCCAGAGAACGGCGGCGGTGCCGGTGTGCGCTTTCGTAAGCCGTCAGCGTCAGACTGAGGCCGAGTCGAGTGCAACTTGCACGCTAAGAAATTGCGGACTCGGCGCAGCTCGACGACAGTTTCACTGCAGGGTTTCTGCACACTAGCGGACGGTCACGTGAACTTCGCTGCGGATTGGCGGGAGCGCGACCGCGGCGTAAGCGGCTTTTGGCCGCGAACTCACGCATCAACCGTCGCGTCTCCTAAGCCGGCTGTAGTGCCTGCGGCGGCGACAGGGTGTTATAGGTTGGCTCGGGCGGCAGCAGACATCACGCGGCTGCTGCCTCGTAGTATAATTGGCATGACGATTTAGTTTAAGTGCGCCATTAGTGAATCAGAAAGGATTGAGCGCAAGATAAAGCGGATTTTAAATTTGCGCGGGCTGCACCCTTAACGTGTTGTCTGCACGTTGTTTTCCGTTCCGGAAAACGACTCTAAGCGATTTATCAGAATGTGCGGTTGAGCGCGGCAATCATTCAAGCAATTGATAATACCGCCGTTTTCGTGGGTGTGCGCAATGTGCGCTCCGCCGGTCGCGCGCCATAGCCGACGTTTCCACGCTCTACTTTGATCAGACAAATTTCGACTTGCGGGCCCGGCTTGCGCAGCCAAGTCTGCGGTCATGACACGCCGCGACGACGATGATTTCCGCATCAAGCCAAGCCGCCCGCGAAGCCGGGGGACGCGGCTGAAGACGCACGAGCTGCCGTTCGTCCAGCAGGCGCTGATCGCCGCGCGCCATGCCGGTGGCGGTGGGCGGTCGGGTGGTGGCTTCGCCCGAGAAGGAGGCGGTAGCGGCCGGTTCAATGCGCGGGGACGCGGCGCCAAGGTGATGGCCTCGCTGCCGCGTGACAGTGGTGGGTGGCAGTCGGGTTCCTCAGGCCGGTTCCGTTCCCGCCGCGTCGTGGTCAAGGCGCGGGTGGTGAAGCTGGTCGGGAAGGGAAAGGGCGGACGCAGCCCGATGCGCGGCGCGGCGTCGGCTGGCGCGGTGGGAGCGCATCTGCGCTACCTCGAACGTGACGGCGTGAAGGGCCGAGCGTACTCGGCGCTTGCCGACGAGGTCGACACAAAGGCGTTCGTGGAGCGGAGTGGCGAGGACCGCCACCAGTTCCGCTTCATCATCGCGCCGGAGGATGCCGCCGAGCTTGGCGACCTGAAGCGCTTCACCCGGGACCTGATGCAACGCATGGAGAGTGACCTCGGGACCAGGCTCGACTGGATCGCCGTCGATCATCACAACACTGGCCATCCGCACAGCCATATCCTCGTGCGCGGCGTGCTCGACGATGGCCGTATCCTCAACATCGCCGGTGACTACATCGCCCATGGCATCCGCCATCGGGCGAGCGAGCTGATGACGCTGGAGCTTGGCCCGCAGACCGAGGTCGGCTTGCAGAACAAGCTGCGCCATGAGGTGGACGCCGACCGTCTCACCCGACTGGACCGGATGATGATCGCCGAGCAGCGCGAACATGGTGTCCTCGATCTGCGGCCGGACGCTGGCGAGAGCTATCTCGTGCGGACCAATCGGCATGTCCTCATCGACCGGGTGAAGCGACTGGAGAGCTTCGGCATCGCCGAGGAGATCGAACCGGGACGCTGGAGCCTGGCGGAGCGCGCCGAGATCACGCTCCGGGCCATGGGCGAGCGCGAGGACATCCAGCGCACCATGCATCGCGCGTTGGTCGATCACGGCCTCGCGGATGAGCGCGGCGCCGCGCAATACGTCACCCATGGCAACCGCATCTCTCACGCCCTCGTCGGTCGCGTGCTCGACAAGGGATTGGCCGGGGATGAGATGGGCGAGCGGTTCTATTTGGTCATCGATGGCGTGGACGGCCGCACCCATCATGTCGAGACCAGCGATGCCTCCCGGCTGGAAGACATCAAGCGCGGCCACATCGTCGCGCTGGACCCGCTGCCGACAAGGTCCGACCCACGTCCGGCGGACCTCAACATCGCGACCATCGCCGAGAGGAGCGGCGGCATCTACCGGCCGAGCGAGCATCTGGAGCTGGCGCGCCCGGCGATCGAGCAGCAGCGCGGCGATCCGGATGCCTTCATCCGCGCCCACGTGCGTCGGCTGGAATCCCTGCGCCGTGCCGGCCATGTCGAGCGTATCGACGCCGATCATTGGAAGATCCCAGACGATCTTCCCGAGCGCGGCATTGCCCATGATGCGCGAACTCAAAGGAAGGACTTCGCTGTGCGCACGCTTTCCGCCTTCGATCTCGACCAGCAGGTCGCCAGCGATGGCGCCACCTGGCTCGACCGTGAACTGGCCTCCCGCCAACGCACCGAGCTGTCCGACGCGGGCTTCGGCCGCGACGTGAACGACGCCCTTGAGCGCCGCCGCCAGAGCCTCGTCGATCAAGGGCATGCCGTGCGGCTGGAGAACGGCAACGTCCGCGCACCGCGCGACATCCTCGCCCGGCTTGAAGCCGTCGAGGTGGACCGCGTCGGCCGAGCCATGGCGGGAGAGCGTGGTCTTGCCTACACACCGAGCCAGCCGGGCGAGTATGTGTCCGGCCGGCTCGCCGGCTCCGTCAATCTGGTCAGCGGACGCTTCGCCATGATCGACGATGGTCTCGGTTTCCAGCTCGTGCCCTGGCAGCCCCTGCTGGAGAAGCAGATCGGCCGCCACATCTCCGGTGTCTCCCGCAATGGCGGCGTCGAGTGGAGCCTTGGCCGCAATCGGGGACTTGGGCTTTAGGCCGCGCTACCCTGCGGCGGCGGTGTCTCCAGATCGGGATCGGCCGGCAGCGGAGCGAAGGGATCGACTTCCGGAAACAGCGTGCGCTCACGTAGCCAATCGCCGAACGAGGCGGGATCGAGCGCCCGCTCCAGTTCGCCGAGGCGCTGGCGTGCCCAACTCAGCATGCGCTGCGTTTCGGCGTCCTCAATATCCGCCGCCCAGGCCATCCAGGAGCGCAGCTGTTCGGCTTTGCGGCCCATCTCGACGATCTCATCAAGCAGTTCGTCGCGTTCCTCCTCGCGCTTGGTGCGCGCCTCCGTCCGCTTCCGGTTCTATGGAGAATGGAAGCATCTCGGGATCGACATGCCGCGCGGGCGGAACTTTTCCACCCTCGCGCGATCGCAGGCGGTGGTGAGTTTCGGCTTCGATGTGCTCGCGGCGATGAAGGACGGGCGGGTTGAGATTGGTCCCGGCGAACCCCATCGCAAGACATGGCGCTTCAGGCGTGGGCGGATCGAATCGACGCGACTCCCAGATAGAAGGTCCAGCTCGCGGGGTGATCTGCCCACTGGACTTGTGCGCCGTAGCAAGCATTGCTGTTCGTGCAGGAATGGAAAGGTAGCATTGAGGATGCCCGAAGTTCTGCACCATTGCGTAGGGCGCGCGCGTAAAGATTTTGTCGGCAGGGCGCGGGCGCGGGCCGTTTTCGTTCGCCTACGCCTGAGTGGGCCGATGGGCGCGGATTTTCGGCATCTACTCCCTAAGGTGGACCCAAGGGAATGCCGCTTCCGGCGAGCCGGAGCGCGGGGTAGTATCCGCGCCGAGGAAGGCGGGGAGCGCGCGGCGTCGCCCGGAATGTCCGACCGCCCCGGCCAAAGACGTCCTTGCACATCCCAACGCTCCGGGCCGGCCCGGGAGGGCGCCATGGACAAGCAGATGCCCGGCAGGACGACCGGCGGCCGCGGTCGGCTTTTCGACAGCGTGATCGAGACAGTCGGCGACACACCGGTGATCCGGATCAACAACCTCTCGCCCGAGCACTCGACGATCTACGTCAAATCCGAGTTCTTCAATCCCGCCGCCTCGGTCAAGGATCGACTCGCTCTCGCCATAATCGAGCACGGCGAGGCGAGCGGCGTGCTGAAGCCGGGCCAGACGGTGGTGGAGGCGACCAGCGGCAACACCGGTATCGGCCTCGCCATGGTCTGCGCCCAGAAGTGCTATCCGCTCGTCGTCACAATGGCCGACAGCTTTTCGGTCGAAAGACGCAAGCTCATGCGGATGCTCGGCGCCAAGGTGGTGTTGACGCCCCGCGCGCAGAAGGGCTTCGGCATGTACCGCAAGGCGGTCGAGCTCGCCGAGGCCAATGGCTGGTTCCTCGCCCACCAGTTCGAGACTGTCGCCAACGCCGCCATCCACGAGGCGACGACCGCCCGCGAGATCATCAACGACTTCGCCGGCCAGCGGCTCGACTATTTCGTCACCGGCTACGGCACCGGCGGCACCGTCGTCGGCGTCGGTCGGGTGCTGCGCCGCGAGCGGCCGGACACGCGGATCGTGCTGAGCGAGCCGGCGAACGCCCAGCTCCTCGGCAGCGGGACGCCGCAGCCGCGCAACGAGGACCTCTCCCCCGCCAGCAGCCATCCCGCCTTCGAGCCGCACCCGATCCAGGGCTGGACGCCGGATTTCATCCCCTACGTGCTGCAGGAAGCGGTGGACGACAGGCTCTATGACGAGGCCATCCCCGTCCCGGGCGCGGAGGGGATACGGTGGGCGAGGGAGCTGGCGCACAGGGAAGGCATCCTGACCGGCATCTCTGGCGGCGCCACCTTCGCGGTCGCCCGACAGGTCGCCGAACGCGCCAGGACGGGTTCGGTCATCCTCTGCATGCTCCCCGACACCGGCGAACGCTATATGACGACCCCGCTCTTCGAAGGGATCGCGGAGGGCATGGACGAGGAAGAGCTGGCACTGTCGCGTTCGACGCCCGGATTCCAGCTCGACACCTGATCGCCTCGAGCATCGCGCCAAAAGGAGTACGGCTGCTACCTCTTTGGTGCGCCTTGCTGAGCGAACAGATTCGCATTGTGATTGCGGATATTGCTTGGGGGGAGGCAGTGCTCAACTACAAGTTCGACATCGAACCGAACAGCTTGGCCTATGATGGGTACGCCAAAACGCTGGCGATGACGGTTCACCCAATGGTCGCGAATTACGACGAGGGCGCTCTTTTCCAGTTCGGCTGGGGTGTGATGGCCGGTTGCCGGCAGTTGCGCCGCGTGGTCGTGAAAGTGGAACTCGAGGACACCGCCTCGGCGCTGGGCCGGCTTCCGCTGCGGCGGGTGGCATGAGGCTTTGATGCCAATTCTCAAGTGTCCGGTGGTTTCGCCACCGAGATCCGTGAAGTACGTCGCGGTGCGCACGGAAAGAGAACCCACCCGATGCTAGAGCCGGCGCGGCACGAGGCGTCCTGGAAGCAATGGTGTTGATCCTGCCCGCTTCGAATAATCGGGTGCGTTGGAGCTATCCAAGATGCTTTCTTCCGCCTGACAGACGCCTAGACCGGCCAGGTCGCCTCCAATGTCCATCGAAAAGACGCGCCGCGAAAACACGGTCACTCTCAACCGTGCGAACCTCATCGAGGTCCGGTTCGTCGGCCGCCTCGACACGAGAATTCTTGCGCCTTCTCTGCCGAAGGCATCTGGCGGGTGACCTGACGGATCGTCTTGCCGCACCCCGCCATAGCCGTTCGGACCGCCAGGTTTTGAGCGGCCAATGTCGGGCGACGGTCGCGGCTCTTCCGAGAGTGATGTCTCGATCAGAGCCTCCGGCGGGAAATAGGTGCCGCCACTCATGATGAAGGTCAGCGCCTGCATGGCTAATTGGGGTGTCGTCATGGTCGGCACAAAGCCTTGCACCCCGTGCTGAAGGGCGTGCAGCGCCTCGTGCGGCGCCGGAAGGTCGGACCAGATGACTATGGGGGTGTCGGGATGTGCCCGGCGCAGATGCGCCAACCAGCCCAACGCGACCCGATCGCCGATCGACATATGCCCCAGGCTTAGAATGCCAAGGCGATAGGTAAAGGCCACTGGGTCCGGATCGAGGGGGGCTGTCGGATCCCAGAAGTCGAGCTCGACGCCGCGCTCCTGCGCCCACGGCCGAAGCAGTCCCTTGATGCCTAAACCGCGAAGCGCTAGCGAGTCGACGATAAGTACCCGCGGATCAAGCTCTTTGATGACCATGTCAGGCAAGATCGCACCCATCTATCTGATCCGCCAATTCCAGCGATTTCGCCTGTCCTATTCTGACAGCGCGATTTATTCGCCATTGGCTGAGCTCAAATAAATATTGACGATCGGAAGACAAAAACAAAGATGTCAAAAAGACTTATAGAATTATTCTTGCCGGGCGGGGCAAGAAACTCATACGAAAGCGGTACGCGTGCCTGAAACGATCTGAGTCATGTCCGCCTCGTCATGGCACAAGGCGGACGGCGACGCTGCCGGCTATTCGTGCGGCTTCCAGATCCCTCCCGACGGAGGCGGCAGCCTCGAAGGGCGGTCGTTCGCGAGCACCGGTCGCGGCTACGATGCCGCCAGCGTCGCCCGTATCCGCGGCTTCGCTATTCTCCTGAACGATCTCGACGCTGCACAGGGCTGCCTGTGTACGGTTCGTGGCGCCAAGCTTGCGCATGATCTGACGCATGTGGACCTTGACGGTGGACTCGCACATCGCGAGTTCGCGGGCGATGACCTTGTTCGAATGGCCCCGCTGCAGCAGCCGCCACACTGCGGCCTGGCGTTCGGTCAAACTGGAGCACTGCGCACGGTAAGTTGCATGGGTGGGGCCGGACGACCGACGCCAATCCGTGCCGCTGCCGAGCGCTTGCGCCTGAAGCAATGCGCTGGGCGGAAAGTACACACCACCAGCCAGGATGAAATGCAGCGTCTGAAAGACGATCGCGGGAGGCGTGCGCGCACTGATGAACCCTCTCACGCCGGCCCTTAGCGCCTCAATGACCTCCAGGGCGCCGTCATCCTCAGAAATGACCACCAGTGGCACCTCAGGAAAGGACCGCCGGAGCTCATCCACCCTGCACCGCCACTCGCTCGAAGTCGCGCCACTATAGCCTGCATTGTATACAAGTAGATGCGGCGCAGGATCCATTTCGCTGAGAACGGTGTGGCCTTCAGACTCCGTGATCTCCAGCGAAATTCCTTCTTCCTGCGCCCAGTCGCGAAGCAGAGAGTGGATGCTGGCCCGCCGAAGGGGCAAGTCATCTATCAACATGATACTCACGCGCCGCAACTGTGCTGATTCACTTGATGCCATGATGCTGCCCCTCCAACAGTTAAATCACAACATCAGTGATTTTAACTGTGAAATTGTTTCTATAGATAGATTTATACACCAGGCTGCCAGTCTGATAACTTAGCACACCATGGTGCCGCCGCAAGCACTGCCCTCTTTTCCGAATTCAGTCGCGAACGTCGACGGTAATCCAGTCTTGGCAACGCCAACTGTGCGTTCAGAGCGGTTCTCTAAAATTATCTCGAAATCGAAAATAATATCCGGCTGCGAGACAGAAAGCCTCAGGTTTCGCGAAAACCCCTTCGCATAACGTTACGGAATGGCTCGGCAAGATAATCCAAGAAGGTCCGCTCCCGCGACACTATCAATACCTCTGCCGGCATGCCCGCCTGGAGTTCGATCAAATCCTTGAACTGCTCAAGCTCGCTCGGATTCACCTCCACCCTGGCAAGATAGTAGGTTTGACCCGTCGTCTGATCGACCATTGCATCCGCCGAGACGGACTTCACCAAGCCGTCGATGCGTGGGAGCTCCCAGCGTGAGAAGGCGGTAAGATGAACCTGTGCGGGGAGTCCGGGATGCACGACATCCACGTCCACGGGGGAGATACGTGCTTCAATCAAAAGGGTTTCTTCGATCGGAACGATGTCGAGGATCGGGTCGCCAGCCTTGATCACGCCCCCTAACGTCTTGAAACGAAGATTGACGACGGTGCCGCTAATCGGTGCCGCGATCGTCGTTCGCGCCAGGACATCGCGAGTGAGCTGCAGCTTCTCCGTTACGTCGGCCAGCTCCACGCGGACCTTGTCCATCTGCTCGGAAACCTCGTTCTGCCGTTCGGCGTCGAGCGCGAGGAGCTGGACCTCCGTCTCGCCGATCTGTTGCTCCGCCCGCGAGATCATCCCGAGATACTCGCCGCGGCGACCCTCGATCTCGGCGCGGGCGCGCTCCAGGCTGAGTACCTCCGACTTGCGGATCAGCTCCTTCTGCAGGAGGTAGCGCTTGCCCTTCAGTTCCTCGGCGATCAGCTCGAGCTGCTGGGAGGTGGAGGCCGCCTGCGCCTCCAGCGCCTTGATCTGGTGCTGCGACTGCTCGATGCGTCGCTTGAGAATATCCCGCTGGCGTCGGTCCGAGGTCCGGCGCGTCTCGAACATGGTGCGCTGGCCATCGAGGACCGTCTTGAGCTCGTCTGACGTCCCGGTGGCCATCAACTCTGGCGGAAACTTGATCTCGACGTGTCCTTCCTGTTCGGCGGTCAGGCGCGCCCGCATGGCCAGCAGCGTACGGTAGCGGTGCAATTGCCCCCGCATGGCCGTGTCGGCCTGCACGCTTTCGAGCCTCACGAGCGTCTGACCGGCGACGATGCGATCGCCATCTTTCACCTCCAGGCCGGCAATTATGCCGCCCTCCAGATGCTGGACGACGCGTCGGCTGCCGTCCGGGCTGATCACGCCCGCGGCGACCGCGCCGCCGGCGAGAGGCGCCAGCGCGCCCCAGGCGAGGAATCCGCCGAGGAAGGTGAAGATCATTACGCTGCCCATCAATTTGGGGCCGCGTATGACGCGCCGGAAGGAAGCGGAATCGTCCGGCGTCAGGAGGCGCGGCGTTCCATAGAGATCCACCACGGCGACGGCTTTCGATGTTGAGCGCATGTCGACACCCTGTCCCTATTCAGCGGCTTCCGCCGTCAGGCGTTCCTGCCGTTCGGTCTCGGCCTGAACCTTCTCCGGTGCAGGCGGCTCAGACGCCGCGACCCGAAGGCGCTTCAGGATTTCGTCGCGGCTGCCGAAGGCTTCGATGCGCCCGTCGCGCAGCAGCAGGATCCTGTCGGCCTGGGCGATGGTCGACGGGCGGTGCCCGACGATGAGCAGCGTCGCGCCCCGACCCTTCATCTCCTCGATCGCTGCCGATAGGGCGGCCTCGCCGGCCTGGTCGAGATTGGCATTGGGTTCGTCGAGCACGATCACCTTCGGATCGCCATAGACGGCGCGGGCGAGACCGATCCGCTGGCGCTGGCCGCCGGAAAGCCGCAGCCCGCCGTCACCGATCGCCGTGTCGTAGCCGTTCGGCAGCAACTGGATCATCTCGTGGGCGTGGGCCAGCATGGCCGCCCGGATCACCGCCGCCTCGTCCACGCAGTTCATGCGGGCAATGTTGTCGCGAATGGTGCCCGGGAAGAGCTCCGGTTCCTGCGGCAGGTAGCCGATGTGGGGACCGAGCTCGTCGGGGTTCCAGTGCCGCAGGTCCGATCCATCCAGCCGGATCACTCCGCCGGCCGGCTGCGCGACCCCGACCAGCAACCGGCACAGCGAGCTCTTGCCGCTGGCGGAAGGACCGATGACGGCGATGGCTTCCCCGGGAATGGCCTCGAAATTCAGGCCGTAGAGAACCGGCGCCGTGCCGCCGGGCGGGCTGTATGTCACGCGCTGGATCGACAGGTGCCCCTCGGGAGCGGGCAGGCTGGTGCGGCGAGGCTCATCCGGAAGGCTCTGGAGCCGGGTCTTCAGGCGGTCATAGGCGATGCGGGCGGCAGAGAAGTTGCGCCAGGTCGCCATTGCCATCTCGACCGGCGCGAGCGCCCGGCCCAGCAGGATCGACGAGGCGATCATGACGCCGCCGGACACCTGTCCCTTCAGCACCAGATAGGCGCCGAGACCGAGGATGGCCGACTGCATGAACAGCCGCGCAAACTTGGTGAAACCGAGGATTAAGGCGCCGCGATCGCTCGCCCTTTTCGAGGCACGCAGGCCGACGGAATTGGCCTGGCGCCAGTGGGTGGTGAGCGCCGGCAGCATGCCCATCGCGGACACCACCTCGGCATTGCGGATCGTGGTCTCGGCCTGCATCGTCGCGACGATCTGCGCCTGGTTGGCGGTCTGCAGGGCACGGCGGGTGATCGCCTCGTTGGCGAGGCCGAGCAGCAGCAGGATCGCGGTCGAGACGATCGCCAGAGTGCCGAGGGCCGGATGCAGCATCCAGATGAGAGCGAGATAGACCGGCGCCCATGGCGCATCGAAGATAACGCCGAGGGCGGGCGAGGAGATCAGCGTCTGCACCTGCTGCAGGTCGCGCAGGGGCTGGGCGCCGGATCCGTCGCCAAGAAGGCGGGAGCGGACCGAGTTCGCCAAGTAGACCGGGCCGAGGCAATCGGCCAGCCAGATGCTGATCCGCGTGGTCAGCATGGAGCGGATGCTGTCGAGCATCCCGAACAGCAGCAGCGCCGCCGCCGCCATGATGGTCAGCATCAGCAACGTGTCGACGTTGCCGGTCACCATGACCCGGTCATAGACCTGGAGCATATAGAGGGGCGATGCCAGCGTGAGCAGGTTGATCGCCAGGCTGAACAGCACCAGCGAGCCGAATGCCTGTCCACATTGAGACACGGCCAGGTCCAGGTCGGTCTCGGTATTGCGGCCGCGTCTATCGCGCATGGACATGCACTCCCCCATTCGCTTGCCGCCCGAAGGAGCGGCTGCCCCTTGTTTGTTGCGTCAGGCGATCAGGTTGGGATCGACGAAGACATCCTGTTGCAGGATTTGGTTGGCGAAGGCCGATGCCGATGGCACGTCCGCCGTCGTTCCGACCAGGACATAGGTCGTGTGCGTCGTGCCGGAGAGGCGCAGCGCCAGGGTGGTGCTGCTGCCCGGCAGCAGCGTGAGCGCCGCGTTGGACAGGCTGTTGAGAAGGATGTCCTCGCCGGACTGGTAGTCGGCGATGACGTTGGTGCCACCCATTATCTGGAAGACGTCGGCACCGGCCGTGCCGCCATCGGAGATGCCGTCGCCGTAAAGGGTCTTGCTGCCGGAGCCGTTGGCCACCAGCAGGTCGGCCCCGCTACCGCCTCGCATCACGTCGTTGCCGGCGCCCGACACCAGCTTGTTGCCGGCGGTGCTGCCGAGCAGCGTATCGGTGAAGTTGGAGCCGATGATGGACTCGATCGTGTTGAGAATGTCGCCGGCGGCATGGCCGCCAGAGCCTACGGTGCCGACGGCAGGATTGGCCGAGAGCTGCACGGTGACGCCGGCATTGGAGGCCGAATAGTCGACCGTGTCGACGCCATCCCCGCCCACCAGCGTGTCGACGCCAAGGCCGCCGACCAGCCGGTCGTTGCCGGCGCCGCCGTCGAGGCGGTTGTCGCCGTCGCTGCCGGTAAGGACGTCGGCGAATGCCGAGCCGGTCAGGTTCTCGATGCCGCTGAGCTGGTCGCCCTGGGCGTCGCCGCCCGAGCCGACCGTCGTGGCGGTGGCGCTGATCGCGACGGTGACGCCGCTCGCCGAGGTCGAATAGCTCGCCGTGTCGGTGCCGAGGCCGCCGATAAGCACGTCCGCGCCGCCCTGGCCGCGCAGCGTGTCGTTGCCCTCGCCGCCCTCCAGGCGGTTGGCGCTGGCGCTGCCCTGCAGGGTGTCGTTGAAGGCGGAGCCGATGACGTTCTCGATCTGGGCGATGATGTCGCCCTGGGCGTGGCCGCCGCTACCCTGGGTGGCCTGACCGGCAAGGTCGGTGAGACCGAGGCCCACGGCCGCGTTCGAGCCCGAATAGTCGATGGTGTCGACGCCGTCGCCGCCGATCAGCGTATCGGCCCCTTCTCCGCCGGCCAGCACGTCGTTGCCGGCGCCGCCATCGAGGCGATTGACGCCCGTCCCGGCGCGCAGCACGTCGTTGAAGGCCGAACCGATCAGGTTCTCGATGTTGGTGATCTGATCGCCCTCGGCGTCCCCGCCTGTACCGATCGTCGTCGCCGCCGGATCGATGGTGACGTTCACGGCGCTCGACGAGGTCGAATACTCGGCCGTGTCCACGCCGTCATTGCCGTTCAGCACATCGGCGCCGGCTCCGCCGACGAAGGTGTCAGCGAGTTCGCCACCGAGCAGCGTGTCGACGAAGGCGCTGCCGATGATCCGTTCGATGGATATCAGCGAGTCACCCTCGGCATCCCCGCCTGTTCCGGTACCGGCCGCCTGCGGATCGGCCACCGACGAATTGAGCTGGATCGTGACGCCAGCCTCCGAGGTCGAATAGTCGGAGGTGTCGAAGCCACCCTGTCCGACGATGAGGTCGGCGCCGCCGCCGCCCTGGAAGCTGTTATTGGCGTTGTCGCCAGCGAGAATGTCGTCCGCCACCGAACCGATCAGGCCCTCGATGGAGCCGAAGGTGTCGCCCGCGGCGGCTCCGGAGGCCACATTGGCGAGCAGGTCGACGCCCACCGCGCCGCCGGCGGAATAGTCCGCCGTGTCGAAGCCGTCGCCGCCCTCGAGCTGGTCCGCACCGGTGCCGCCGTCCAGACGGTCATCGCCCGCGCCGCCGGACATGATGTCGTTGCCCGAGCCGCCGAGCAGCACATCGTTGCCTGCTTCGCCGAAGAGCTGGTCGTTGCCGTCGCCGGCATTAAGGTCGTCATCGCCGTCGCCGCCATAGAGCAGATCGTTGCCCAGGGACGCGTTGAGCCAGTCATTCCCGCCGCCGCCACGCAGCGTGTCGTCGCCCATGCTCGCGATGAGCTGATCGTTTCCCTCGCCGCCGTCCAGCAGGTCGTTGCCATCACCGGAGGTGAGCAGATCGTCGCCCTGGCCGCCGTAAAGCTGGTCGTGGCCGAAGCCGCCGATCAGATTGTCGTCGCCGCCGCCGCCGAACAGCCGGTCGTCGCCGGAGCCGCCGTCGAGCGTGTCGTCGCCGCCCGCGACCGCATCGTTGACACCGTCGGGGATTCCGTCCCCGTCATCGTCGTCCGGAATGCCGTTGCCATCGACGTCGGTGATGGTGTCGCCGATCAGCAGGTCGTTGCCGTTATTGCCGCGCAGCGTGTCGTTGCCGAGCATGCCGACGAGCTGGTTGTCGAGATTGTTGCCCGACAGGATATCGTTCTGGCCGGAGCCGGTGAGGTTCTCGATGCCCAGCAAGGTGTCGCCGGTGGCGTCGCCGCCCGCGCCGCGGGTGGACTTCTGCGGGTCGAGATTGAGCGAGATGATGACGGCAGCCGACGAGGACGAGTAGACGGCCGTGTCGATGCCGTCGCCGCCGGTCAGCGTGTCGCCGCCTGCCCCGCCGATGAGGACATCGTTGCCCGCGCCGCCATTCAGCCGGTCCGTGCCGGCGCCGCCATCGAGAATGTCGTCGCTCTCGGCCGCGGTGAGCGTGTCGTTGCCATCGCCGCCGACGAGGAAATCGCCTCCCGTCGTGCCGGCGCGGACGGTGATCGTGTCGTTGCCGGCCAGACCGCGCACCTCGAACCGCCCGGAGGACGTGACCTGGACGGTATCGTTGCCGGTCGTCCGGCTGATCAATTGATAGGTGGGCGGCAATGTCGCTGTCATAGCCAGCGCAAGCGACGTAGGGGAGGATACCGCGCCGACGGGCCCCGTCGTTGCAGCGGCAAGCACTGCGGGAGCGGACATCTTCGACAATGAAGTCGAGGAATAACCTTTTGTTATCCTGATAGACGTTGCCATAGTCGACGCTCCTGCTCGCTTCGCTGATAGCTGTCTGATAGCTGTACGAGATCAGGCTAATGCTTTTCGAACGCCGCCAACAATGGCTCTGTCGTGTAAGCAACTTTGGAGGTAGGCAAATCCACTTGTGGTAACGAGGGGTGCACCTCTTTCGGCGTAAATGCCTACCTAAGCACCGCAACTCGCGATGTCGGAGAAAGCACCAGGGGTCGGCGCCACTCATCTGGCTACAAAAGAAAACGGGCTCCGGGGGGGTGTCCGGAGCCCGCAACTGCCGAAGGCCAAGCCGGGAATGGGGAACCCCGGCCGTTACTCCACTCAGCCCACGGCAGAGTAGCCGGTCAGCGTGATGCTCGAATACTCGTCTTCGAGCGTGATCACCGCGAGGTTCACCTCGGTCGCGGTGTCCTCACCGATTGCCTGCACGTCGACCTGGAAGCCGGCCCAGTTGCCGTCGATGTCCACGCAGACATTGACCTCCGGGTCGACATTGTAGTTGCTCTCGTAGTCGACGGTGGTGTCGAAATCCACGGTCACGTCGAGATTGAAGTTGTATTCGACGTCGAGATTCCACTCGAAGTCGCTGTCGCCGCCGCCGCCGCCGCCGTTGTGATCCCAATCAAACATGACAGTCTCCATTTCCCAAGATCGGCAATGTCGCCGACACTGAAAATAGTATTTTTCATGATTGCCTTCATCAATTGCGCAATCGAGTTATAAACCCAATGGGTAGTAGGAGAATTTAAACAGATAGAAAAATAAACTTTTGTACTATATTTCAAAAAATGCAGCATTACCGAACAGAATAGTCATTCAATGCTGAGGATGACAGCAACCGTTGCGGTCGAGAGCTGATCCTCGACGGCAAGCCCGAAAAAATCGACAATCACAACCGTATTATCGGCAACCGCCGTGGCTGAGACGTCAAACAGGACCAGATTGTCATCGATGTTGTAACTCGGCTCGTCTCCGGAACAGCCGCATGCGGGATCCTCCAACGGCTCCACCGTCAACGGCAGTCCCAGGGACGGCTCCGGCTCGAAGACTTCGCCCCCTTCCGCCACTTCGCCTACGGGTTCACCAGCGGGGATGTCGTCGACGTCCATCGCGAAGAGCGTGCTCTCCGAGCTCGAATACCAGGCGGCCTGGTCGGGTTCCTGGACGTACTCGGTGACGGAAACATTCAGGGTGACGACCTGATCGGCATCGCCGACGAAATCCACGTAGGAATAGGCATTCGCATAGGTGCCGGGATCGCCCTCGCCGATCGCCAGGAAGTAGGCGGAACCGCTCGCGATCTGCACATTTCCATCGTCGCCGAGGAAGGCGGAGACCTCGGCCACCGCCAGCGTATCCTCGCCGACGGCGGTCGCGTCCCCGCCGATGGCCATGGACATGCCGCCCTCCTCGCCGGTCGACGGACCGGACTGCATGTCGGACGAGAGCGTGACCGAGTGGACGGCCTCTTCCTCCGTCACCGCCGATATTTCGGTGACGGCGACGTCAAACGTTTGGCCGACGCTCGAACTGACGGTGAATGACATGGCGCCTACCTGTAGCCGATTGCTGAATCTATTCGGTCAAGCGAAGCCCCTTGCAACGCTTCATTGGTATCTCATGCAAAGGAGGTGCGGCCGGAGCCGGTATATCTTAGGAAGTAATTGGACCTCGCTCGAATTACCTTTCCGGCCGAAGAGGGATGACTAGGCGATAAACATCGCCGCGCCGGTCGCGCCGGTCGCGTCGAGAGGCACGATCGTATGACCGACGCTTGCCACCTCCCGCGCCTCGGCCGCGCCCCGCATCACCATCCGCAGTATCGGAACGGCTTCGAGATCGGACAGCGTCTCGCTCGTGGAGACATCG
The DNA here is from genome assembly GCA_029239875.1 of Xanthobacteraceae bacterium. GTDB lineage: Bacteria > Pseudomonadota > Alphaproteobacteria > Rhizobiales > Xanthobacteraceae > Ancylobacter. The sequence goes on from JARBUD010000033.1 coordinate 16,323, forward strand.
TCGAATTCGGGATTGATGACGAAGAAGTCGTCGAGCCTGATGACGGCCTCGCCGCCGTTTAGCATGAAGGTGATGATCAGGTCGTTGGGATCGCAGTCCGCGCGCTCGACGAAAATGCTCTCGCCGTTCGCCGCACGCAGGGAGTCGTCGGTCGACCAGCCGTCGAAGCCGACGAAGCGGTCGCCCTCATGGACGTTGAAATCCTGCACGGTCCGGCACCCGTCGATCTGCGAGAGGTCGTAGAGGTCCGCGCCCGACAGGCAAACCATGGAGGCGTCCTCGCATGGGTGTTCGGACTTGAGCGGGGTCAATGCCTCGCAGCTGGTGCAGTCGCCGCCGTCGGCGTCGCCCTCGACGCTGCCGTCGTCCTCCACGACTTCAGCCTCCTCCGCCGGCTCGCCTTCGGGGCCCCAGGGGCTGCCGCAGGTCAGCGAAAGGGCGGGATCGGAGCCGCAAGGGGCGAGGTTCGCGCCGAAGAGGTCGCTTCCGCCGCCGCCGGCCGACGTCGTTACCGCGTCGACGCCGCCGGCGCCGCTCGGCCCGAAACTCATGGAGGCGAAGGTGGGCAGGGAAGGACCGTCGCTGCCGTCGCCGCCGGGGCCCGGAGGCTTGGGGACGGTGGGATCGATCGGGTCGGTCGGATCGAAAGGCTTCGTGGGATCGATCGGCTTCGTCGGGTCCACGGGCTTCGTCGGGTCCGTCGGATCGGTGGGGTCCGTCGGGTCCGTCGGATCGTCATTGGACGCGTAGTCGACGGCGCCGAACAGGCCGGCATTCACCAACGACATCTGATCCTCGACGGTCAGCGCCTCGACGATGGACTCGGCGAAGGTATCCTTGCCCCTGACGTCGTTGGCGAGCGTGAAGGTCGCGAGGTTGCCGGAGACGGTGAGCGGAGGGCCCCACCCGGTTCCGCCCATGGTGATCGTCGTGTCCATCGACAGCACGAGCGGGCCGCCGATAGGCGTGTATCCCGCTATGTCGATCGCCAGGAACTCGACCTCGGCTTGCTCGGCCGACCAGGCGGTCGAGCCGCACCGTCCCCACATCGTGGTGGTCTGGCTGACCGCGATGACCACGTCGGCGCCACAGGCGTCGATGACTACGTCGGAGGAGGCCAGCAGCGCTTGATCGGCCGTCCCGCTGGCGAAGGAGGAAATCTCAGCCTCGCCGACCGCGACCGCACCCCATGAGAAGGACGTCAGCTCCAGCGAGGCCAGCACATCGACGAACGTATCCTCGCCGACGGCCACTGCGGACGGCGACAGGCCGACCGACAGGCCGGAATCTCCGGGCTCGTCCACCCATGCCAGCTTGGATATCAACCCTTCGATGGACACCGACAAATGGAGAGTATCGAGTACACCGGATATAATCCCTCCGATGTAGCCTTCATTCCCGAAAGAGGTATCGGACGTTAAAGTGGAGCGATCCGTATTCATCGCACTCCCCCAAGCATGACGGGTTTTTGCATGAATACGACTTCTTCTTCGATGCTATAAACATTGCAAAAGGTGATAAAACCTTTTGCATATGCCTAGATCATTCGGCTGTTCGCCAGAAGGCGCCCCTGAATCCAAGCGAATCTTGCGAGGTGTTCCAGCGCCAGCTGGGTTGGCGACACGGTTAAATTGAACGGGCGGCTCGTAACCCGCGGCAGCCGCTGGCAAGGCTCGGCACCGACTGCGGACTGCCACCCGGTCCGCGTTCAAAGGCGAGAAGCAATGAGACGGGTCGCCCGCCTCGTCAACCGGCGACGCATCCAGAAGGGGTATCAGCCTTTAGAGGCGGAGCTTTCCATCTCGCACCACGGCACTGTAGCGACGCGGGCGGACTGCACATTTGCCCGTTGTCCGGATCGAGCGGCGGACACGCCCCTCGGTCCGGACGCGCCCGACCGGGAGAACACCCCGACCTCAATGCCGCGCACGGCGCATGTGTACGCCTATCCCACGCCGTAATGCGGATAGGACCCAGAGCAGTCACCCGCTTGCTCTCGGTCCGCCCCGACAACCCAACAAGACCGTAAGCGCACGATGCATTAGGAACACCGCGTGGCGACCGGCAACCTGTGGATAGACGTGCCCGTAGCATGGATGGCGGTCGTCACGGCGGTCCTGCTGATCTTTTGGCTTGGCAAACAATCGCCGCCACGTCGCTGACAGCCCCCATAAGGCGGGCATGATCATTGGACATGAGCAGCTCTACGTCGCGCTTCCAGATAGTTCCGAAGCGTGCCGGACGCGGTAGCAGCATTGCTGTGTGTCGCCGATATCACCTGTGGCCAATCTTCCGTGGTGCGTCGCGATCAAGGAAAGCTGTGGCGAGGAAGGGCCTTCTGGTCCTCTCTAGCCTGATTGTCGAGGAGTATTGGACGGGCGGTACAGTTCACATGCACAGCGCGCCAGGAACGAGCCAAGGGGGCAGCACGACATGTCGCTGCGTGAGCCGCCTCATAGTACCAATATTAGAGACTCATTAACCATATCATGATCCAATGAACCCGTATGACGCGAAGCACTTTGCACGGGACTGGAGCGCTTGAACGCCGCGCCAGTCCTGTTTTTTTGGTTGAGATCACTCTACGGCACCCAGCATCTCAACTGCCGCGTTTGAGCTGCTTACGCGCCCTATCAGACCCGTCGGTCCAAGGCGGCGACACGGCTGTACGAAGCCGTCAAAGGCGGCCCCGCAGCATCCTAAAACCGGACAGAAGCCGCCCTGCAGATCTCATCGGAATGCGGTTCGTCCGTCGGCACGCCGTCCGGCTTAGGTTGTTCGCCCAGACTACTTCGCGAGGGATATGTCGGTTGCGCAGCACTGCCCCGGCGGTCGCTCCCCCGCGATCTCGCGCACGAGCTTGGTGCGGATCGCCTCGGCGTAGTGCTCGCGTGACGTGACCGGAACGACGAACGCTCCGGGGCCGCCGATGACTTCGGTCTCGAAATAGGCGACGAGCTCCTCGTTCGAGGTCGGATTGATGATTGTCGCTTCCTCTGGGCTCAAACCCTCGTTCGGATCGCGATAGACGATCGGCAAGCCGTTGATGACGATCCCCTCCGAGAGCAGCTTCTCGCGCACCAGCTCCAACAGCGCCCCCCTGTTACTCATCCCGTCGCCGGAGACGTCGATCACCCGCCTTTCGCTCTCGAAGACGTTCCGCTCGAACAACCCGGCGCCGAAGACCAAGCCGTCGCCCATCGCCGTGCCGTAGGTAAGCCGGGCCGGGAACGTCGCGGCCAGCCGCTCGGCGAAGGTCGCCGACGCCGCGGCGCCATCGATCAACGTCCACGGCAGCACCACCCGCTGTCGGTCGGTGCCGCCCCATTCGACGTAGATGACCGCAATCCGGCGCAGGCGGCCCCGGGAAATGGCCTTGTGCACCTCCACGCTCTCGAATGCGGCCACGAAGCCATCGCGCTGAAGCTGTTTCTCCTGCGCATCCATCGAGGTCGACACGTCGCTGGCGATAACCAATTCCAGGTCGACGGGCATGCCGCTGGTGAAGGCGGACCTGAGCGGCGCGGTCGCTTCGCCGAGGTCCTGCGCCTTGCTTGCCCATCCCCCGACGAGCAGCGTCAGAAGTGCCATGCAAAAGTAGATTAACACTTCAGGCGTATGCCATGATCCGTTGCGCATGAGCAATTCCTGTGTCGTCTTAAGACGATCTGTTCCAATAATTCCAATTATCAGGTCGAATTGTTGCAACATTATTTGTAGTCCCGGCGTCTTGAGCATGCGGAATTCTTGCCCGCGGCGGCGCTTGCGGATCACACGGAGACGGACGCGCATGAGCGGGAGGGACACGCAGCCGACGGCGAGACTGTGCTTTGCCGAGATGGTGTTCGACGGCGATTTCGTCTGGGCGGCGCGTCCCCGTGAGCGGCGGGTGCGCTTCACGCGCTCGGAACGGGCCGTACTGGCGGCCCTGGTCCGCAACCCAAGCCGCATCCTGACCCGGAACCAATTGCTCGACGCCATTTCAGGCATCGGCTCGGATTCGTCCGAGCGCAGCATCGACTTCCTGATCAATCGACTGCGCGGAAAGCTTGGCGACGATGCGCGCCGCCCCCGCTTTATCGCCACCCAGTACGGCGAAGGATACGTTTGGATCGCCGAACCGCGGCGGAAGAAGACCGAGAAAAGGGAAGAGAGCAATAGCAACGGCAACGGCGCCGCCTGAATGGCGCCGTTCGTCCCGAGCCGAGAAAAGGAAGGAGGAGGAACGGCAATGACAACCACGCCACGAACAGGTCGCCCGAAACGTGCTCTCCTGATCGCCGTCGCAGCGCTGCTGGTCGACGATTCCTACATCCTGATGTCGCGCGCCGACTTCATAGGTGCCGTAACGAAGGCGACCGGCGGGGGCATCAGTGCGGATAGCGTCGGCGAGCTGTTCGACCAGCTCATTGCTGAGGTCCGCCCCGTTCAGGTGGACACATCGGCTACCTCTCTCACTTAGAGAATCGAGGCTCGACTCGTCATGGAGCGTGGCCCGGAGTCCCAGATGCGCGAGAGCCGGCAGCAGCGTGCATGTTCGAACTGTGATGGCTTCGGGTGGGTCTGTGAGATCCATCCCAGGCGACCATGGTATGGTCCCGATGCTTGCGATTGCGGAGGCGCCGGAATGCAGTGCCCCGTCTGCAATCCCTCCGTGAGTCCGGACGACCCGCCGACGAGCGCGCCAGCCAGGATCATCAGTCCGCCCACAAGCTCGATCGCCACGGTCGCCAGCTGAGCAGCTCCGGAAATGGCATGCCAATCACAGCCGGAATACCGGCGAAATGACCGCGGCGATGCAGGGCCTCGCATATCCCTGGGCGAAAAAGCCCTACCGATGATCAGACGAGGGGATTGCGTACCAGCTAGCCGATGCCGGCAAGAGCCCAAGGCAAATCTGAGGATCGACATCTCAATCACCGCTACATGGTTGGTCCCTCTGAATGCGAGAACCTCGGCCCTGGTGAGGCTCGATTGTCGAGCGGAATACGGCGTAGGCATTGTTCATGACTCCGACGACCGAGGGGCAGATAGGGTCAAAACCTGCGGGCTCCCTAAGCTCTCATCTCAACGTCTGGAGGCCTGCTGAGGGTCTCAGAGACGACATCACAGATGGGGCCCGAGAGGCTTTGCCTCTTCTCTGCCCCAAACAGGCTTCCGCCCACCTTCCTCGCTGCGCTCGTGCAGGCGGTTCCCCCGCGAAGCCTGTTTTCCCCTTCCATCTCCACCGCTCGCGCGGCCCCGGGAAGCAGCAGGAGCTGCTTCGCCCTCCGATGAAGGAAGGTGGTTGCGGATGTTGATCCGCCTTTGTGCAAGCCGTTGCACGCCAAGGTGCGACCACCGTTTGAAGGGACTTTCCGGTGGCTTCTTAGGCCAGTTGAGTGTCGCCCATTCCTGGAACGGATGGGCACATGCGCGACTATCGCAAGCGTGGCGATCGGATGGCGGCCGAGAAGATCGGCGGCATCGACCGGCACGCGACCATGGAAGGCCGGATCGACATGTCCGTCAGCAAGCTCGCCCGGCTGATCGGCCGGCGCATGGCACGCGAGATGTTCGAGGCGGATGAAGCAGATGATGAGATGGCGGCACCACTGACTGGCCGGAAGCGGTCCGGCGGGCCTTGAACGGCTGAATCAGCTGTGGCCAGATCATCATGACCGATGGGTTCGCAGGAGGCTTCCATGACACGCGTTGCGCTCTATGCCCGCTACTCCTCCGACAACCAGCGTGACGCCTCCATCGAAGACCAGCTTCGCCAGAGCCGGGATTATGCCGAGCGGCAGGGCTGGAGCGTGGTCGAGAGCTTCACCGATCGCGCCATCTCCGGCGCCTCGCTGATCCGCCCAGGCATCCAGAAGCTCATGGCCGATGTGCAAGGTGGCCGCTTCGATATCGTGCTGTCGGAAGCGCTCGACCGCATCAGCCGCGATCAGGAGGATGTCGCCGCCGTCTATAAGCGCCTGTGCTTTGCCGGGGTGCAGCTGATCACCCTCTCCGAAGGCGAGATCAGCGAACTCCATGTCGGCCTCAAGGGCACGATGAACGCGCTGTTCCTGAAGGACCTGGCGCTGAAGACCCATCGGGGCATCCGCGGCCGGGTAGAAGCGGGCAAGCTCGGTGGCGGCAATGCCTATGGCTATCGGGTGGTGAAGCAGCTCGACGCCCGAGGCGAGCCGATCCGCGGCGAGCGCGAGGTCCTCGAAGGCGAGGCCGAGATCGTCCGCCGCATCTTCCGTGAATATGCCGCCGGCAAGGGCCCCCAGCGCATCGCCGCGGACCTGAACCGCGAGGGCATACCCAGCCCTAGCGGGGGGCGCTGGTCCGACACCACCATCCGTGGCAACCGCGCCATCGGCTCCGGCATCCTCAACTGCGAGCTCTATATCGGGACCATCCGCTGGAACCGACAGCGTCGACTGAAAGACCCCACCACCGGCTCACGGGTGATGCGGATGAATCCGCAGAGCGCCTGGGTGCGCAAGGAGGTCCCGGGGCTGCGCATCATCGACGATGGGTTATGGGAGGCCGTCAAGGCCCGTCAGACCCAGCTGGGCGAGGTCTACAGGAAGAACATCGAGGGCGGATTGAGAGCACTGGAACAAAGAACCAGCGCCAATGCGTTGAACGCCACCCGCCGCCCGCGCACCATGCTGTCCGGCCTGATGTTCTGCGGGTGCTGTGAGCAACCCTATGTCCGCCGGGGTCAGGACCGCTATTGCTGCACCAGTCATCTCATGGGCACCGGCTGTACCAACAGCCGAACCATCACGCGGGACAAGCTCGAGGAGCGAGTGGTCAACGGCCTGAAGAACCGACTCATGGCGCCGGACAAGGCGGCCGTGGCCATGCGGGCCTTCGCCGAGGAGACCAACCGACTCAACCGGGAGCGCCGAGCATCCAGCGAATCCGACCGGCAGGGGCTTGCCCAGGTCGAAACTGCTATCCGCGAGATCGTCGCCGTGATCGAGCAGGGCGGCTTCCATCGGGCGCTGCTGGACCGACTGACGGTTCTGGAGGCCAAACAGCTCGAACTCCAGGAGAGGCTCGCCAAGGCTCCTCTCTACGTCCCCGATCTACACCCCAATATCGCCGAGCTCTATCGCCGCAAGGTCGAGAGGCTGTCCGAGGCCCTCGACTACCCCGAGGACCGCTACGAGGCGATCGACGCCATCCGGCAACTCGTCACCCGTGTCGTGCTCACCCCCGGCGCCAAGCGTGGCGAGGTTCATGCCGTGATGCATGGTGACATCGTCGCCATTGCCGAGTGGGTAGCGCAAGAATCAGATAAACCTCGCAAAACCGGCCACGCCGCCCACCGCGCCCATGCCCTCGGGCGAGTGTCGGAACCGGTGGAGGCACGGGCTTGACCCGGGGATCCAGCCTTGCTGCCGCAGGGTTGTACGGCTGGACTCTGGATGGCCGGGTCAAGCCCGGCCATGAGGGTGGCTGGGGACCCTTCTCACCGCCGAGCCTCGTCCACCCGCACCGGTACCGCCACCGAGCGCGGCGGCAGTGGGGCGAGGCTGCGCCCGCCCTTCTCGTGGTGGCGCGCGAAGCGGGCGAAGCGCTCGCGCCACGGCTCCTCGAGCAGGCGATAGCTCAGCGCCGCCAGCGCAACCGCCGCGCCGGTGAAAGCGACGAGCAGCGCCGTCGCGGCCAGCGGATGGCCGAGGTCGTACAGGTACTTCTCGAAGCCGAGCACCTCGAACGGCTGGCGCAGCGTCTCGCCCGAGAGATCGCCATAGAGCCAGAGCCCGTAGCCGAGCACGATCAGCATCGGCATGTGGATGAGGTAGATCGAATAGGACCAGCGCCCGAGCGCGGCGAGCGGCTGCGCTCGCATCAGCGCCGACAGCAGGCCGTCCTCGCGGGCGAAGACCAGGATCGCCAGCGCGAAGGCCACCGGCGCCAGCACGCTCCACGGATGCACCTGATCCGGCCCGCTGCCGGCGGCGGCGATGAACAGGCCGGCGCCGAGCACGGCCCCCGCCTCCCACAGCCCGGCGAAGGGCAAGGGCCGGCCGCGCAACCGCTCATGCCCGTGATAGGCGACGACGCCGGCGAAGAAGCCGGCGATGCAGCGCAGGAAGCCGAAATCCGCCGTCGAGTTCATATAGGCCGGCGCGGCGAGAACGATCACCGCCATCGCCGCCACCGACAGCACCGCCGCGGCTCCCGCGAGGCGCTGCGTGCCGAAGAACAGCAGCACGCCGGCGAACAGCGCATAGGTGTAGAACTCCGCCCCGATGCTCCAGGCCGGCCCGTTCCAGGCGACGCCGTAAAAACCCATCGAGTTCAGTAGCGCCGCGTTGAGCATCAGCGCCCGCATGGAATAGTTGCCGGTGCCGGACTCGATCCGCACGCCGTCGGGAAAATGCCCGCCGAGATTGATCGCCATCACCGCCAGCATCAGGGCGAAAAGCACGGCGAGATGCAGCGGCCACAGCCGCCCGATCCGCCGCAGCATGAAGCCGGCGGCCTGCCGCGCATCGCGGATGCGCGCGCGATAGGCGTGGCAGACGACGAAGCCTGAAAGCACGAAGAAGAAATCGACGAACAGATATGAATTCGAAATCAATGTAAAATTCAATGCATCCAATCTTACCACATAGATATAATGATAGATCACTACCATGATGGCGCATAAACCACGCCAGGAATCGAGCGTTTCGAACCGTTCAGGCCGGTCGTTTGCCTGCATTACGGACCACTCCCTCATGCGAAAGCCATAGCCGTCCCCAAACGACTAACCGATATTTATCGATTGGGTTCCCGCCTCCGGCATATCGAACGCGCCTCAGCGGCGCGAGACCGTGCGGTCGGGGCTTCCTGTTCACGGCGCGAGGGCCTACTTGTTGGCGACCTGCCTTTGTCCGGAGTTCCGCGATGCCGCGCGATGCCGTCCCCCAGCCCGTCCGCCTCAGCGACTACCGCCCGCCGGACTGGCTCGTGGACACCGTCGACCTCGACGTGCGCCTGCACCCGACCGCGACGCGCGTCATCGCCCGGCTCGCGCTGCGGCCCAATCCCGAAGGTCGTTCCGGCGCGGCCATCGTCCTCGACGGTGACGAGCTGGCGCTGAAGGCGGTCGCGCTCGACGGCGAGCCGCTCGCCGGCAGCGCCTATGTCGCCACGACCGGCTCGCTGACCATCCTCGCCCCGCCGCAGCGGGCTCTGGTGCTGGAGATCGAGACCCTCGTCGACCCCTCCGCCAACACCAAGCTGATGGGCCTCTACCGCTCAAGCGGCACCTATTGCACCCAGTGCGAGGCCGAAGGCTTCCGCCGCATCACCTATTTCCCCGACCGGCCGGACGTGCTCGCCGTCTACACCACCCGCGTCGAGGCCGAGCGCGAGGAGGCCCCCGTCCTGCTCGCCAACGGCAACATGGTCGAAAGCGGTGATGTCGAGGGCACGAGCCGCCACTATGCCGTCTGGCACGATCCCTGGCCGAAGCCATGCTACCTCTTCGCCCTCGTCGGCGGCAGGCTCGACCGGGTGAGCGACGAATTCGTCACCGCCACCGGCCGCAAGGTCGATCTCGGCATCTATGTCGAGCCGGGCAAGGCCGGGCGCGCCGGCTATGCCATGGACGCGCTCAAGCGCTCCATGCGCTGGGACGAGGAGGCGTTCGGCTGCGAATACGACCTCGACGTGTTCAACATTGTCGCCGTGGCCGACTTCAACATGGGGGCGATGGAGAACAAGGGGCTCAACGTCTTCAACGACAAGTACGTCCTCGCCAGCCCGGAGACCGCGACCGACGCGGACTACGCCAATATCGAGGGCATCATCGCCCACGAGTATTTCCACAACTGGACCGGTAACCGCATTACCTGCCGCGACTGGTTCCAGCTCTGCCTGAAGGAAGGGCTCACCGTCTTCCGCGACCAGGAATTCTCCGCCGACCAGCGCTCGCGCCCGGTGAAGCGCATCGCCGACGTGCGCCTCCTCAAGAGCCACCAGTTCCCCGAGGATGCCGGCCCGCTGGCCCATCCCGTGCGCCCGCAGGTCTATCGCGAGATCAACAACTTCTACACGGCCACCGTCTACGAGAAGGGCGCCGAGGTCGTGCGCATGCTCAGGACCCTGCTCGGCGAGGAGGGCTTCCGCACCGGCATGGACCTCTATTTCGATCGCCATGACGGCGATGCGGCCACGGTGGAGGACTTCCTCGCCTGCTTCGCCGACGCCAACGGCGTCGACCTCACCCAGTTCGCCCTCTGGTACGCGCAGTCCGGCACGCCGAAACTCAGCGTGAGCGGCCAGTGGGACGAGACCGCGCGCAGCTTCCGCCTCGACGTCGCCCAGACGCTGCCGCCGACGCCCGGCCAGAGCGAGAAGCAGCCCATGGTCATCCCGCTCGCCGTCGGCCTCGTCGGCCCGGACGGGAACGACCTGCCGCTCACCCTCGACGACGGCACCAATGCCGAGCGCGGCGTGCTGCTGATCACGCAGCCGAAGCAGAGCTTCGTCTTCCGCGACGTCGCCGCGCAGCCGGTGCCCTCGCTCAACCGCGGCTTCTCCGCCCCGGTGAAGCTGACCAGCGACCTATCGACCGCCGATCTCGTGTTCCTCGCCCGCCACGACGCCGATCCGTTCAACCGCTTCGACGCCGGCCAGACCATCGCCCTCGCCTATCTCGTCGAGGCGACCACCGCCTTGCGCACGGGACGCGAACTGTCCCCGCCCGAGGCGCTCGTCGAGGCGCTCGGCTCGACGCTGGAGGACGGTGCGCTCGACCCGGCCTTCATCGCCCAGGCGCTGTCCGTTCCTTCCGAGGGCGACGTCGCCCGCGAGATCGGCACCGACGTCAACCCCGACGCCATCCATGACGCCCGCAAGGCGCTGCGCCAAACGCTCGGCGAGGCGCTGGCGCCGGCACTGAAGGCGGCCTATGCCCGGCACGCGCCGACCGGCGCCTATTCGCCCGACGCGGACTCCGCGGGACGGCGGGCGCTGCGCAATGCCAGCCTCGACCTGCTTGCCGCCGGCGGCTCGCCGGAGGGCATCGCCCGCGCCGTCGCCCACTTCGAGGGTGCCGACAACATGACCGACCGCTTCTTCGCCCTGTCGGTGCTCGCCCATTCGGCGCCCGACGCGCGTGAGGCGGCACTGGCGGCGTTCTACGAGCGCTTCCGCGACGACCCCCTGGTGGTCGACAAATGGCTCGCCTTGCAGGCGCAGATCGCCGAGCCGGGCACGCTGGCGCGCGTCGGCGACCTCACCACCCATCCGGCCTTCTCCTGGAGCAATCCCAACCGCGTGCGCGCGCTCGTCGGTACCTTCGCCGCCGCCAACCAGACCCAGTTCCACCGCGCCGACGGCGCCGGCCACGACTTCGTTGCCGACGCGGTGCTGGAGCTCGACGCGCGCAACCCGCAGGTCGCCGCCCGGCTGCTCGCCGCCTTCAAGAGCTGGCGCGTGCTGGAGCCGGTGCGCCGCGCCTCGGCCGAGCGCGCCCTGCGCCGTGTCGCCGGCCGTTCCGGCCTGTCGCCGGACGTCTCCGACATCGTCTCGCGCTCGCTCGAGTGAGCGCCGCGGGGGCGGCCGCGACGCCCCGGTGGGGAGGGACGCGGCGGCATATCGAACGACCGTGCAAAACATGGCGTGCGCAACATTCCGGCGCTAGATTGCTCCGCAAGGCGGAGAGAGTCGGTCGATGAGCGATCACGCTTTGCCATCGGATGACGAAGGCCCGGTCGCCCCGGAGGCGGCCTTCGCGGCGGCCCCCGTGGCGCTCTGCGTGATCGGCCCCGACCACAGGCTGCGTGCCGCCAACAAGCAGATGGCGGAGCTGATCGGCCTACCGGCGCAGGAGCTCATCTGCCGGCCGGTCGACGAGGTCCTGCCCGACGCCGTCGCGCTGGTCCAGCGCTGGCTCAAGCGAGCCACCGCCGGGCTGCCCATCGCCGGCCACGAGCTCACCCTGCCCGAGACCGGCCGCACCTATCTCGCCGCCGCCTGCCCGCTGCACGACGCGCAGGGCGGGTTCGCCGGCCTCTCCGTGGCGCTGACCGACGTCACCAACCGGCGCATGCTGCGCACCGGCTTCGCCCAGCGCGAGCGGCGCATCGGCTTCGCGCTGCAGAATGCCGGGCAGTGGGTCTGGGAGCTCGATATCGCCAAGGGCCGTGTCTACCGCTCGCCGCACTGGAAGATGACGCTCGGCTACGACCTGGACGAGGCGACCGAGGAGGACGAGCACGAGGCCTGGAGCATCGTCCATCCGGACGACAAGCCCATGGTGCGGCAGCGCTTCGACCAGGTGCTCTCCGGCCGCAGCGACGTGTTCGAGGCGGTCTACCGGGTGCGCGACAAGTTCGGCCGCTGGCGCTGGATTCTCGGGCGCGGGCGCATCGCCGAATGGGACGCCGAGGGGCGCCCGCTGCGCCTGCTCGCCACCAGCGTCGACATCTCCAGGCAGAAGCAGATCGAGGAGGAGCTCGCCGCCACGGTGCGCCAGCGCGAGCAATTGGAGCGCGAGCTGATCGAGGCGAACCGCCGCCTCACCGAGCTATCCGAGATGGACCCGCTGACCGAGCTGCCCAACCGGCGCAAGTTCGACAGCGTGCTGGCGCGCGAGATCGGCCGCACCGGCCGCCACAAGCCCTCGCTGGCGCTGATGATGATCGATGTCGACGGCTTCAAGCACTACAACGATCTCTACGGCCACATCGAGGGCGACGAGTGCCTGCGCAAGGTGGCGGAGACGCTGCGCCACTGCTCCCGGCGCACCGGCGACGTTATCACCCGCTATGGCGGCGAGGAGTTCGCCGTCGTCCTCGCCGACACCGACGAGACCGACGCGGTGACGGTGGCGACCAGCATGCTGCGGGCGGTGCGGGACCTGCGCGTCGCCCATGCCGGCAGTCCCTACGGCATCGTCACCGTGAGCGTCGGCATCGCCATCCACGAGGCGGCGACCCATGACACGACGACGCCGCCGGTCCTGGTCGCCAATGCCGACCGCGCGCTCTATGCCGCCAAGCAGGCCGGCCGCAACTGCATCCTGGTGGCGCGGCCCGACGGCGGCGCCATGCGCGTGGTGCTGGCGCCGGAGGGCGGCGTGGGCGGCTCGTCCGGCGGTTCGCCCGCCCCGCCCGGCACAGAGGTTAGACGTTAAGCCGGCTTCTCAACATCTGATCATGAGCCCGATTTGGCTGCCCGACGGACCGTCCCCCCTCTCCCCGCCGGGGAGAGGGTTGGGGTGAGGGGTCTTCGCCGCTCCGCAGCCGTGTCACCCCCCGACCCGCTTCGCGGGCCACCTCTCCCCAACGGGGCTCAGGCGCTCAGTACTCCACGACGCCGTCGAGCGCGTAGTGCTTGATGCTCTTGCGGTTCGCGATCAGCTCATCGACCGTCGGCTTGCCGGTCATCGCCCGTTCGAGCGCGATCTTCATCGCCTCGTAATTGGTGCGGTAGAGATCCGCCTTGTCGAGGTTCTCGTCCTCGGCGCAGCGCGGGTCGAGCCAGACCATCACGATCATGCAGAGCTCGTCGGCCTGGTCCTTCGGCAGGATGCCCTCGGCCAGCGCGTCGACGATGGCGTCGCCGATCGCGCCCTGCACGACGCCGCCGAGCAGGTCGACATACTCCAGCGTATGGATCGTCGCCTTGGTGGTCATCATCGTCGCCGGGCGCACCATCTGGTTGAGGTCGCGCACCACGAACATGCGGGTATGGCCCTGCACCTGCCCCATCATGGAGGCGAAGGCATGCCCGGCCGGGCCGCGCACGGAGCCGATCAGCACCTCCGGCATCGCGTCGGTGAATTGGCCGTCGGCCGCGAGCACCGTCGCCTCGCCGGTGCGGAACCAGATGTCGCTCATGTCGTCGCTCTCCCTGCTGGGCCCGGAACGGCCGGCTGTCGCATAGCATCGGGCGGCCGAAGGCGTCCATGCGGCGGGGTTGTCGCGTTCCGTCGCGCCCCTTGTCCGCATCCGCCACCCACCCCGGCACCGGCGGACCACCCGAAGGTTGCTAAAAGCTTAACTTGACTCCCCCGGACTCTGGACAGCGAGGGGTCGATTCGATTCAAATCGGGGTGATTCGGAGAGATGCGGCACATCGCTCCTATCAAGTGGGAACGGGTTTGGGACTTCGGGGGAGGCCAGCGATGGCGCGCGCCAACGCTGCAGGCGCATCCGTGCGCGTGCAGGCCATGGGAGGGCTCGCACGTTCGGTGGCGAGGCCGGCCTATCAGAGGCTGGTCGACGCCGAGCCCTTCATGCGCAAGGCGGTGCCGGCGCTGATCGTCGCCTTCATCGCCTCGGTCGCCATCGCCGCCCTCGTGCAGATCCGCGCCTACCGTGCCGACGCCGTCGCCAACGCCAAGGACGAGCTGGCGCTGTTCGCCGCCGCCATCTCCAGCGAGATCGGCCGCCACGGCGCCGGCACCACGCCGGACGTCCTGCTCTCCTCCAGCCTGCCGCCCCGCGCCACCGAGGACGGGCGCCGCTACGGCCTCGTCGATTCCGCCGGCAAGGTGGTGGCGGCGCATGACGAGGTGGCCGTGGCGCGCGAGCAGATCGGCCAGCTCCTCGCCAACACTCAGGCGCTGACGATCTTCGCCGAGAATGCCGGCGTGCTCGACGTGTCGATGCCGGACGGTTCTCCCGCGCTCGCCACCGTGCGCAACCTGCCCGGCGCGTCCTACCAGCTCGTCGTGGTGCAGCCGCTCGCCGGCGCGCTGGCGACCTGGCAGTCCGACACCATCCTCACCGTCACCCTGCTGTCGACCACCGGCGCGGTGCTGCTGATCCTCGGCTTCGCCTTCCACTGGCAGGCGAGCCGCGCCCGCGAGGCCGACGGCATCTACGACACGGTGCGCGCGCGCATCGACACCGCTCTCTCGCGCGGCCGCTGCGGTCTGTGGGACTGGGACATGGGCCGGGGGCGCATGTTCTGGTCGGAATCCATGTTCGAGATGCTGGGTTTCGAACCCCGTGATGAGCTCATCTCCTTCGGCGAGGTGGCGAGTCTCGTCCATACCGACGACACCAACCTCTACGACATCGCCAAGGAGATCGCCGACAAGCCGGGCCGCACCATCGACCGCATGTTCCGCATGAAGCACGCCGACGGCCACTGGGTGTGGCTGCGCGCCCGCGCCGAGGTGGTGCCGCAGGACAATGGCGAGCCGCCGCACCTCGTCGGCATCGCCGTCGACATCACCGAGGAGCGGCGCCTCGCCGAGCGCACCGCCACCGCCGACATGCGCCTGCGCGACGCCATCGAGAGCATCTCGGAATCCTTCGTGCTGTGGGATGCCTCGAACCGCCTCGTCATGTGCAATTCCAAGTTCCAGTCGCTGCACGGCTTCGGCGACGCCAATGTGGCGCCGGGCACCGAATTCGAGGCCGTGGCGGCGCTCGCCCGCCAGCCGGTGGTGCGCATCCCGCTGCGCCCCGAGGACCGGCCCGAGGAAGGTGCCCGCGCCTTCGAGGCGCAGCTCGAGGGTGGCCGCTGGCTCAAGGTCACCGAGCGCCGCACCAAGGATGGCGGCTACGTCTCGGTCGGCACCGACATCACCGCGCTGAAGCGTCACGAAGAGCGGCTGATGGAGAGCGAGAAGCGCCTCATGGCCCTCGTCGCCGACCTGCGCAAATCCCAGCAGACGCTGGAGATGCAGGCCCTCCAACTCGCCGAGCTCGCGCAGAACTACGCCGACGAGAAGACCAAGGCCGAGGACGCCAACCGCGCCAAGTCCGAGTTCCTCGCCAATATGAGCCACGAGCTGCGCACGCCGCTCAACGCCATCATCGGCTTCTCCGAGTTGATGGAGAGCGGCCTGTTCGGCCCGCTCGGCAGCGACAAGTACAACGAGTACTGCCGCGATATCCGCGATTCCGGCCGCTACCTGCTCGACGTCATCAACGACATCCTCGACATGTCCCGCATCGAGGCGGGCCGCATGCACCTTAACCTGCAGCCGGTGCAGCTCGACGAGGTGGTCACCGACTCCATCCGCGTCATGTCGGTGCGCGCCGACGAGAAGCAGATCACCGTCGCCGCCGACACCGACGGCCCCGTCGCGCTGGAAGCGGACAAGCGTGCGCTCAAGCAGATCACGCTCAACCTGCTCTCCAACGCCATCAAGTTCACCCCCGAGAACGGCCGCGTCTCGGTGCGCACCCGCCGCTCGGCCCGCGCCGCGCTGCTGGTCATCGAGGACAGCGGCATCGGCATCCCGAAGGCGGCGCTGGCCAAGATCGGCAAGCCGTTCGAGCAGGTGGAGAGCCAGTTCACCAAGACCCACAAGGGATCGGGCCTCGGCCTCGCCATCGCCAAGTCGCTGGTGGAGCTGCATGGCGGCACCATGCGCATCCGCTCCTCGGAGGACGTCGGCACCACGGTGATCATCCGCCTGCCGCTCAACGGCCGCCCCGCGCTGCAATACCGCTCCGGCCGGGCGCTGCCGGCGGAATAAGATCGCCGGCATGACTGAGGATCGTCGGCCGCGGCCTGACGGCAGCCCCGCCATCGGCGATCTGGCGGCGGCGAAGCTAGGCTGACCGTCATCACCGGATGAACCTCATCCTGAGGTGCGAGCGCAGCGAGCCTCGAAGGATGGCCGCTTATGTACACCTAGACGAGCATCCTTCGAGGCCCGGCCGCTGGCCGGGCACCTCAGGATGAGGGTGCCTTGGAGCTCAGCCCCTCACGCCCGCTTCCGCCGCCGCGGCGCGGCGGGGCCGTTCAGCACCCGCTCGAACACCGCCCGCACCTGGCGCTGGGTCTCGAACAGATGCGCCTCCAGCGTCGAGAAGTCCGGCATCGCGCCGGCCCGCGCCAAGAGGCGGCGTAGCGCCGGGCTGGATTCGGCCGGCTTGAATGGCCCGGACAGCGACAGCCGCAGCACCTGCGTCAGGTCCTGCGTCAGCCGGCAGGCATCGCCGAGCAGATGGCCGTCGAGCACGTCGAGCAGCCCGGCCTGCACGGCATTGGCGATCACCCGCACCGTCGAGGTGTCGATGATCTGCGGGTGCGTATGGGCGTGCGCCAGCACCAGGAACTGGGCGATGAACTCGATGTCGACGAGGCCACCGCGGGCATATTTCAGGTCCCACGGATCGCCGTCGCCCTTCTCGTCGGCGATGGCGCCGCGCATGTCGACGATGTCGGCGGCGAGCCGGCGCGGCACGCGCTCGGCGCGCAGCACCTGCGCGATCGCCGCCTCCACCCGGGCGCGGAAGGCGGGGGACGCCGCCACCACGCGGGCGCGGGTCAGCGCCATGTGCTCCCAGGTCCACGCTTCCTCGGCCTGATAGGCCTCGAAGCGCGGCAGGCTGGTCGCCACCGGGCCGGCATTGCCGGAAGGGCGCAGGCGCAGATCCACCTCGTAGAGCTGGCCGGCATTGGTCGGGGTGGTCAGCGCGCTGACGATCCGCTGGGTCAGCCGGGCGAAATACTGCCCGCCATAGAGCGGGCGCCGCCCGTCGCTCTCGGGGTGCTCCTCGTCGAAATCGTAGAGCACGATGAGGTCGAGGTCGGAACCGGCGGTCATCTCCCGCCCGCCGAGCTTGCCCATGGCGAGCACCGCCACCTCGGCCTCGGCAATGGTGCCGTAGGCCTCGCGGAAGCGCGCCATCACCGCCTTCTCCAGCGCGCGGATGATGATGTCGGCGAGCCGGGCGAAGGCCTCGCCGGCGCGCGCGGCCGGCAGCGTGCCGGAGAGGATGCGCACGCCGATCAGCACATGGTGCTCCTGGCGGAAACGGCGGGCGCGGTCGAGCAGGTCCTCCTCGTCCTCCGCCAGCTCCAGATCGGCGTCGAGCCGCGCGGCCAGCGCCGGCTCGTCCGGCAGCGCGCCGAAGAAGGCCGGGTCGAGCAGCGCGTCGACCAGCGAGGGCCGGTGCGCCAGCATCTCGCCGAGCCGCGGCGCGGTGCCGAGGATGGTGGCGAGCAGCCGCACGAGGTCGGGGTTGTGCCGCAGCGCCGGCATCAGCCGCAGCGCGGTCGGCAATTCGTGGAAGAAGCGGTCGGCGGCGTTGAGCCCGGCATCCGGGGCGCCGCCGCGCGCCAGGGCGTCGAGCAGCAGAGGCACGATGACGGCGAGCTCCTCGCGCGCATGTTCCTGACGCAGCGCCTTGGGCGCGCCGCAGAGCCAGCCGCGCACCGTGGCGCTGGCCGCCTTGGCGTCGGCATAGCCGAGCCGGCTCAGCGTCGCCAGCGTCTCGCGGTCGTCCTTGTCGGGCGGGAATTCCAGCCGCCCCTCCACCGCCGCGCGGGTCGGCGCGTCCTCGAACAGCTTGGCGTAATGGTCCTGCACCCGGGCGAGACGGCGGGTCAGCGCCTGTGCGAAGCCGGCGCGGTCGTCATACCCCATGAAGCGCGCGAAGGCGGCGAGCGCGTCCTCCTCCTCGGGCAGCGAATGGGTCTGTGCGTCCGCCACCATCTGCAGCCGATGCTCGACCCGGCGCAGGAAATGATAGGCCTCGTCGAGCTCGTCGCGCGCGGTCTCGCTGATCCAGCCGGTCTGCGCCAGCACGGCGAGCGCCTCCAGCGTGCGCGGCGTGCGCAGATGCGGATCGCGGCCGCCGGCGATGAGCTGCTGGGTCTGGGCGAAGAACTCGATCTCGCGTATGCCCCCGCGCCCGAGCTTGACGTTGTGCCCCTCCACCGCGATCGCCTCATGGCCGCGGAAGGCGTGGATGTCCTGCTTCATCGCATGGACCTCGGCCACCGCCGCATAGTCGAGCGTGCGGCGCCAGACGAAAGGCGCGAGCTGCCGCAGGAAGGCGTAGCCGAGCTTGATGTCGCCGGCGATGGGCCGCGCCTTGATGTAGGCGGCGCGCTCCCAGGTGGCGCCCTCGCGCTCGTAATAGTCGAGCGCCGCGTCGAGCGAGAGCGCGACCTGCGTCGAGGCGGGATCGGGGCGCAGCCGCAGGTCGACACGGGCGACATAGCCCTCGCCCGTGCGCTCCTGGATCATCTTCACCAGCCGCTGGGTGAAGCGCACGAAGAAGGGCGCCGGCTCGAGGTTCTCGCGGAGCGGAGCGGTCTCCGGGTCGTACAGCACGATCAGGTCGACATCGCTGGAATAGTTGAGCTCGCGCGCGCCGTGCTTTCCCATGGCGAGCACGGTGTAGCCGAGCCCGTCCGGCCACGCCTTGGTGAGCTTGCCGGCAGCCGCCGCCTCGCGGGCGAGGAAGTCCACCGCCGCCGAAATCGCCGTGTCGGCGCCGGCGGTCAGCTCGGCGGTGACGGTGGTGAGGTCGAACACGTCGCCGATATCGGCCAGCGCCACGGTCAGCGCCGTCTCGGCGCGCAGCCGGCGCAGCGCGGCCATCGCGGCCGCCTCGTCCTTCGTCGCGGCCACCGCCGCCACGGCCGCCTCGCGGGCACTCGCAAGGCTTGCCGCCGGGTCGCCCTCCAGCACCCGCACCAGCCGGGCGGGATCGAGGCGGATCAGTTCGGTGAGGAAGGGCGAATGCTCGGCCACGCCGGCCAGCACGGCCCGCGCCTCAGGGCAGGCCGCCATCAGCGCCTCGAAGCGCACGCGCACGCCCTTGGGAGCGCCGGCGAACGCGTCCTTCAGCCCAGCCGGCAGGCGCGGCGGGATGGCAAAGCCGGGCGCTCGGCGCAGGCGGGCCGCCAGGCTGTCCGCCGCGACCACGTCCTGTTCCGCCGTTGCTGCCGTGCTGCGCCGTGCCGCCATCCACGCTCCCCCTTGCCGGCCGAGCATTACCCCATCTGGTTGCGGAATGCTTAGCCCGCCGTTCAGGCCGGGTTCTCATCCGTATCGAGCGGCAGGTCGATAACGATCCGCAGCCCCGGATCGTTGCTCTCCAGCGCCACCGTGCCGCCGTGCAGGCGCACCACCGCCGCGACCAGCGACAGGCCGAGGCCAAAGCCCGGCCGCGTGCGGCTCGCCTCCAGCCGCACGAAGCGCTCCAGCACCCGCGGCCGGTCCGCCTCGGCGATGCCCGGGCCGCGGTCGGCGACGACGATGCGCGCCCGCCCGTCCGCGCGCATGGCGGTGAGCCTGATCTCGCCGCGCGCGCCCGGCGCGTCCGGCGCGCTGTACTTGATGGCGTTGTCCATCAGGTTCGACAGCGCCTGCGCGAACAGCTCGCGCACGCCGACGATCGGCAGCGGGCCGGGAATGTCGGCGACGACATCCAGCCCGGCCTCGTCCGCCACCGGCTCGTAGAGCTCGGCGACGCTCGCCGCCGTCTCGGCGAGGTCGAAGCGCACCATGGAGGCGCTCGCCTGCCCGGCCTCGGCGCGGGCGATCATCAGCAGCGCGTCGAAGGTGCGGATGAGCGCGTCGGATTCCTCGATGGTCTGCTCGGTGGCGGTGCGCCACTGATCGTCGCCCTGCGCCGTGCGCAGCGCGTCCTCGGCGCGGTTGCGCAGCCTCGTCAGCGGCGTCTTGAGGTCGTGGGCGATGTTGTCGGAGACCTCCTTCAGCCCCGCCATCAGCGTCTCGATCCGCCCCAGCATGGTGTTGAGGCTGAGCGCGAGGCGGTCGAACTCGTCGCCGGTGCCGGCCACGACGAGACGGCCGGAGAGGTCGCCGGCCATGATGCCGTCGGAGATCGCCGTCATCTGGTCGATGCGCTTGAGCACGCGGCGGGTGACGAACAGCCCGCCCGCCACGCCGAGCAGGACGAGCAGCGCCAGCCCCCACAGCGCCGGACCGATGATGATCTGGCGCAGCTCCTCGCGCTCGACCACGTCCCGCCCGACCAGCAGGCGGAACTCGCCGGGCAGCAGCAGCACATGCACCAGCGCCCGGCTCGGCGGCCCGACCGAATCCTCCGAGCGCACATAGTCGATCTCCCGCCAGCCCTCCTTGTCGAGGAAGTTCAGCGGCAGGTTGAGCACGTTGCCGGCCAGCGCGTCGCCGGAATAGGTGGTCAGCAGCAGCAGGCCGGCATCTGGCGCGCGGGCGCGGCGCGTCACCACCTGGGCGAGGCGCGAGACGCCGCCGCGCTCGAACTGCGCCTGCAGGAAGCGGGTGTCCTTCTCGATCGCCTCCGTCGCCTGGCGGGTGACCAGGCGCTGGGTGTGCCAGCCGAGATAGGCGATGACCGAACCGGCGAAGACGGCGAAGACGAGGAGATAGGCCGCGATCAGCTTGAACGCGGTGGTGCGGATGAGCTTACCGAACGCCGTCACGGATGATGTATCCCGCGCCGCGCACCGTATGGAGCAGCGGCGGATCGAAGCCCTTGTCGATCTTGGAGCGCAGCCGCGAGACGTGGACGTCGATGACGTTGGTCTGCGGGTCGAAATGATAGTCCCACACGTTCTCCAGCAGCATGGTGCGCGTCACCACCTGCCCGGCATGGCGCATGAGATATTCGAGCAGGCGGAACTCGCGCGGCTGCAGCACGATCTCCTGGCCGGCGCGGGTGCAGCGATGCGCCAGCCGGTCGAGTTCGAGGTCGGCGACGCGGTAGACCGTGTCGGCCGCCTGCGGCCCGCCGCGCCGCGCCAGCGCCTCGACGCGGGCGAGCAGCTCGGAGAAGGCGTAGGGCTTGGGCAGATAGTCGTCGCCGCCGGCCCGCAGGCCGGTGACGCGGTCATCCACCTGGCCGAGGGCGGAGAGGATCAGCGCCGGGGTCTTGTCGCCGCGCCCGCGCAGCTCGGCGATCAGAGCGAGGCCGTCGCGGCGCGGCAGCATGCGATCGACGACGAGCACGTCGTAGCCGCCCTCGCGCGCCAGCACGAGCCCCTCCTCGCCGTCGGACGCGACGTCGACCACATGGCCGGCCTCGCGGAACGCCTTGCGCAGATAGTCGGCGGCGTCACGGTCGTCCTCGACGATCAGCAGGCGCATGGCGGGCTCTTGGGCGGAGTCTCTGGCGGCCTTCCGGAGGTCCGCGAGGTCGATGACGGGACCGTCATGCGACCGGCGGGAATCGGAGGCAACGGTGGGATTCGAATTGTTTCCCATGTACGTCATTTCGAGCCTCGCGCCTATCGCCGCGCCCCGATGGTGGATTCGCGACAGGGCCATCCGCACGGCCCTGAAAAAGAATGACGCGGGAAGCCCTTCCGGACTCCCCGCGCCACCGAACCGGCCGCAGCCCAAGGGGCGACGGAACGAGCCGCAACCGGAACCGGTCGTCAGCCGCGCTGGTCGCCCAGCGAGATGGCGACGAAGCGGGTGCCCTGCTCGGACTTGACGCGCATCAGGACGGCCTTGCGGTTGTCCTTCTTCGCGGCGGCGATACCGTCGCGCACGTCGGCGGGGGTCATCA
This sequence comes from Xanthobacteraceae bacterium, assembly GCA_029239875.1. Classification (GTDB taxonomy): domain Bacteria; phylum Pseudomonadota; class Alphaproteobacteria; order Rhizobiales; family Xanthobacteraceae; genus Ancylobacter. The sequence goes on from JARBUD010000033.1 coordinate 38,543, forward strand.
CCGGCTTGCCGGCGACATCGAGGATGACGTCGCCCGACTTCAGGCCGCGCTCGGCGCCCGGGCCGTTCGGGTCGACCTCGGTGATCACCACGCCCTGGTCGCCGGCGCCGGCGACACCCTTGGCGGGAGCGAGCGACAGGCCGAGGCGCGGCACGCCATGGTTCTGCTGCTCATTGTCGCCGCCCTTGTCCTTGTCGCCGGCCATCGCGGTCTCGGTCGGCAGCTGCTCCAGCGTGACCGGGATGGTCGTGGACTTGCCGTCGCGCAGGACGCTGAGCTTGACCGTGGTGCCGGGCTTCTTGCGGGCGATCTCGCGCGACATCTCGCGGGAGTCCTTGATGACCTGGCCGTCGATCGCGGTGACGATGTCGCCCGGCTTCAGGCCGGCCTTCTCGCCCGGCGTGCCCGGCTGCACCTGGGCGATCAGCGCGCCCTCGGCCTGCTTGAGGTCCATCGCCTCGGCGACTTCGTCGCTCACCGGCTGGATTTGCACGCCGACATAGCCGCGCGACACCTGGCCGCCCGCCTTCAGCGCCTCGACCACCTCGGAGACGGTCTCGGAGGGAATGGCGAAGGCGATGCCGACATTGCCGCCCGAGGGCGAGACGATGGCGGTGTTCACGCCGATGACCTCGCCGTCGAGGCCGAAGGTCGGGCCGCCCGAGTTGCCGCGGTTGATCGGCGCGTCGATCTGCAGGAAGTCGTCATACGGGCCCGAGCCGATGTCGCGGCCGCGCGCCGAGACGATGCCGGCCGTGACCGTGCCGCCGAGGCCGAAGGGGTTGCCGACCGCGACCACCCAGTCGCCGACGCGCGGGGCCTTCGCGGCGAGCTTCACCCACGGGAAGTCGGACTTGCCCTCGACCTTGAGCAGCGCCACGTCGGTGCGCGGATCGGTGCCGATCACCTTGGCGGTGTAGCTCTTGCCGTCGGTGGTGGTGACGTCGACTTCGGAGGCGCCGTCGACCACGTGGTTGTTGGTCACGACATAGCCGTCGGCGGAGATGAAGAAGCCGGAACCTTGGCCGACCACGGCGCGGTGCTGGCCGCCGCGCGGGCCCATGCCCGGACCACCCGGGGCGCCGGGGCCGCCCGGACCGAAGCCGAAGCGGCGCATGAAGCGCTCGATCTGCGGGGGGATGTTCTGGCTGCCGGGGCCGTCCTCGTCCTCATTGGCGGCGACCTGGTCCTCGTCCTTCTTCACCTTCACCGAGACGACGGCGGGCGAGACCTTCTCGACGATGTCGGCGAAGGAGAAGGTGCCGGCCGGCTGGTTGGTGGAGAGCTGGGCGGCGGCAGGGGTCACGGCCTCGGGGACGACGATGGCGCCGAGGGCGCCGCCGGCCAGGGCCAGGGTGAAGACGCCGGCGAGAAGCCGGGAACGGCTGCTGCGCAGCGTGAAGGAATTCTTGGGAGTCGGAGTGAGCGCGTTGCGCGACATGTGTCGTTCCTCGTTCGACAAGCCTCTTCCCTCGCGGGAGGGTCGATGAGGAAACTAGGGCGCGTCGCCTTAACGCAGGCTGGCGGCGACGTTAAACTTTCGTAACGTCGCCTGGCTCGCCAAGGGCTTCACGCAGGCATGTCTCCTCCTCGGGAGACAAGGGCGCGACGGCGGTCGCGGGCTGGCCCTTGCGGCGGCGCAGCGCGACGAGCACGCCGATGCCGCCGACGACGAGCACGGCGAAGGGCGCGAGCCACAGGATCGCATTCGCGCCGTGCCAGGTCGGGCGCAGCAGCACGAACTCGCCATAGCGGGCGACGAGGAAGTCCATGACCTGCCGGTCGCTGTCACCAGCCTTGATGCGTTCGCGCACCAAGAGGCGCAGGTCGCGCGCCAGCGGCGCGTCGGAATCGTCGATCGACTGGTTCTGGCAGACCATGCAGCGCAGCTCCTTGGAGAGCGTGCGGGCGCGGGCCTCCTGGGCAGCGTCGGGCAGGACCTCGTCGGGCTGGACGGCGTGGGCGGGAGCGACCAGGGCAACGCCGATGAAGGCGGCCGCCAGCAGCGCCCGCAGGTGCGCTCCCCTTCCCTCATGCCCGGGCTTGACCCGGGCACCCAGGGGACCTGGCGCCGCGCCGCTGGATCCCCTGGTCAAGCCCGGGGATGAGGGCAGAAGGGGGAAACCGCACATCTGCCTCACTCCGCCGCCACCGGAGCGGCGGCCTTCGGCTTCTTCGCGGGCTTCGGCGCGCCGACGCGCAGGCGGCGATCCGACAGCGACAGCGCGCCGCCCAGCGCCATGACGATGGAGCCCAGCCAGATCAGCGTCACGAAGGGCTTCCAATAGGCGCGCACGCCGACAGTGCCGCCGGGCAGTTCGTCGCCGAGGCTGACATAGAGCTGGCTGAAACCGATGGTGCGGATGCCCGCCTCCGTGGTCGGCATGTTGCGGGCGGTGAAGATGCGCTTGGCGGATTCGATGGTGCCGGCATCGACCCCGCCGCGCCGTACGTTGAACACGCCGACGAGGTCGCGATAGTTCGGCCCCTCGCGCGGCTCCAGCCGGGCGAGGGTCAATTCGTAGCCGCCGACCTCGAAGCTCTGGCCGACCTTCACGCCGACGATGCGCTCGGCGTTCCAGCTGGTCTCGGCGATGATGCCGAACAGGCAGATGCCGATGCCGGTATGCGCCAGCGCGCCGCCGAAGGCCGAGCGCGGCAGGCCCCTGAACCGCGCGATGGCAGTCGCGAAAGGCACCCGGCCGAAGCCGGCGCGCTCGAAAATCTCCACCGCCGCGCCGATGACGACGAAGGCGGCGAGCCCCATGCCGAAGGGCGCGAGGATTGGGCCGCCGCCCTGCGCATAGGCGGCGAGCGCGGCGATGACGATGCCGGCGCCGAACGCCACCATCAGCCGCTGCGCCGCGCCGGCGAGGTCGCCGCGTTTCCAGGCGAGCAGCGGGCCGAAGGGCATGGCGAAGACGACGGGCAGCATCAGCGCGCCGACGGTCAGGTTGAAATAGGGCGGGCCGACAGTGATCTTCTCGCCGTTGAAGGCCTCCAGCGCCAGCGGGTAGAGCGTGCCGACGAACACCGCCGCCGACGCCGCGGTGAGCAGCAGGTTGTTCAACACCAGCGCGCCCTCGCGCGAGACGGGGGCGAAGATACCGCCTTGCCGCAGCGCCGGCGCGCGCCACGCGTAGAGCGCCAGAGAGCCGCCGATGAAGAAGACGAGGATGGCGAGGATGAACACGCCGCGCGTGGGATCGGTGGCGAAGGCATGCACCGAGGTCAGCACGCCCGAGCGCACCAGGAAGGTGCCGAGCAGCGACAGCGAGAAGGCGAGGATGGCCAGCAGGATGGTCCAGACCTTCAGCGCGTCGCGCTTCTCCATCACCACGGCGGAATGGATCAGCGCGGTGCCGGCGAACCACGGCATCAGCGAGGCGTTCTCGACCGGGTCCCAGAACCACCAGCCGCCCCAGCCGAGCTCGTAATAGGCCCAGTAGGAGCCCATGGCGATGCCCAGCGTCAGGAACGCCCAGGCGGTCAGCGCCCAGGGCCGCACCCAGCGCGCCCAGGCGGCGTCGATCCGCCCCTCGATCAGCGCGGCGACGGCGAAGGCGAAGGTGATGGAGAAGCCGACATAGCCGAGATAGAGCAGCGGCGGATGGATGGCGAGGCCGATGTCCTGCAGGATCGGGTTGAGGTCCTGCCCCTCCGCCGGCGGCGGCACCACCCGGATGAACGGGTTCGAGGTCAGCAGGATGAACAGCAGGAACGCCACCGCGACGGACGCCTGCACGCCCAGCACATTGGCCTTCAGGCTCGCCGGCAGATTGTAACCGAACAGCGCCACCAGCGCGCCGAAGATAGCCAGCACCAGCACCCAGAGCAGCATGGAGCCCTCATGGTTCCCCCATGTGCCGGTGATGCGGTAGAGCAGCGGCTTCATCGAGTGCGAGTTCTCGACCACGTTCAGCACCGAGAAGTCGGACTGCACATAGGCCGCGACCAGCGTCGCGAAGGCGAGCGCGACGAAGCCGGCGAAGGCGATGGCGAGCGCCGGCCCGACGCGCATCAGCGCCGCATCGCCGCTACGCGCCCCCCAGATCGGCAGCACGGTCTGCAGGATGGCGATGGCGAGCGCCAGGACGAGGGCGTAATGGCCGATCTCTGGGTTCATTGCGTCGCCTCGCCTTCCTTCCAGACGCCCTGCTTCTTCAGCGCGTCGGCGACTTCCTTCGGCATGTAGTTCTCGTCGTGCTTGGCGAGCACGCTGTCGGCGCGGAAGGTGCCGTCGGGCTCCATCACGCCTTCGGCGATCACGCCCTGCCCCTCGCGGAACAGGTCCGGCAGCAGGCCGACATAGTTCACGGTGAGGTTGGCGCCGCCATCGGTGACAACGAAGCGAACATGGGTATTGTCGGCCTTCGCCACGCTGCCCTTCTCGACCAGCCCGCCGAGGCGCAGCCGCGTGCCCGGCGCGGTGCGCTCGGCGGCGATGTCGCTCGGCGAGCGGAAGAACACGATCGTGTCGTTGAGCGCGAACAGCACCAGCCCGCAGGCTATGCCGAGCACGCCGATGGCGGAACCGATGAGGAGGAGGCGGCGGCCTTTGCGGGTCATGATGTCAGCTCCCGAGGCCGAGCTCGCGCGCCAGCGCGTCGATGCGGCCGAGCGCGGGTTCGTCCTTGGCGAAATGGGTGCGGGCGTCGCTGGCGGCGGCCTTGGCCTTCTCCGCCTCGCCCATCACAGTCCAGGCACGGATCAGCCGCAGCCAGCCGTCGATGTCGTTGCCGTCCTGCGCGAGGCGGGACTGCAGGCGCTCGACCATGCCGCGCACCATCTCCTGGCGCTGCTGCGGCGTCAGGCTCTCGGCGGCGGCGACGTCGGACGTGCTCGGGCCGGGCGCGGCAGCCGGTGGGGTGGCGCCGACCCGCGCCATCGAGTCGCGCACCAGTCCCTGCCACGGTGCGTCGGCTGGGGAATCCGCCGCCAGCGCGCCCCAGATCCTGCCGGCTTCGGCGGGCTGGCCGTCCTGCTCGGCGGCGAGGCCGAGGAAATAGCGCGCCTTCGGGTCCTTCGGATCGGCGGCGAGCGCCGCCTCGAAGGCGCTCTTCGCCTCGGCGGTGACGACGCCGCCGGCCTGCGCGGTCAGCGCCTCGCCGAGCCCGGTCTGGCGCGGCGCATTGGAGCCTAGCAGCCGGATCGCGCTCTTCCAGGCGCGCGCGGCATCCTCGATGCGACCCATGCGGGCATAGATCGGCGCGACCACCTCATAGCCGCGCCCGTCATTCGGGTTGGCCTCAAGATGCGCCTCGACCTTGCGGACAAGCAGGGAGATGTCGGTCTGCTCGGGCTGCGCTTCCAGCCGGGCGGTGAGCGGCTGCGGGGGATAGGCCGGGGAACCGAGCGCCAGATAGAGCGTGCCGGCGATGAGCGGCACGCCGACGAGGGCGACGACGGCGGCGGCGCGCCGGCGCGTCTCGGCGCCCCTGGAGCTCTCGACCTGCTGCGAGACCTCGGCGGAGGCGCGCAGGATGCGCCGCGCCACTTCGGCGCGCGCGGCCTCGCCCTCGGCAGCACCGATCTGCCCGGTCGCCCGGTCGCGCTCGATCTCGGCGAGCTGGTCGCGATAGACGGCGAGGTCGGCCTCGGCCGCGCTCGCGGCGGGCGCAACTCCGGCACGCAACGGCCAGAGCACCGCCAGAATGGCGGCGCCGGTCATCAGCGAGAAGGCGATCCACAGCAACATTAGGGTTCCTCTAATGAGCTGAGGTAGCCGAGCCGGAGCCCGCCGCCAATCCGTAACACCCTCAGTCGGATCGACGCAGGGTCACACTCGCGCGAGGCGGCATGGTGCTGCGGCACCGGCGTCAGGGCGTCCGAGGGCCTGCGTGCTGCGAGGCCGGCCTTCCGGCCGGCACCTCAGCATGAGGACGGTTTCTCCCCGGCATTCCGCGCATCCTCATCCTGAGGTGCTCGGGCAAAGCCCGAGCCTCGAAGGATGCTCGGCCGTGCGTTCGCGTCAGCCCGCGATCGGCGACCACGTGCCGTCCGGATTGCGGCAAGCGGTGCCGCGGGCGGTCTGCGGCTGGCCGTTGACGTAGATGGTGTGGGTGAATTCGCGGCATTTGGGCGAGCCGCCGCGCGCATAGGCCGGGCCGGGAACGATGGTGCCGTAATTGCCGCTGTCGCCGCGCCAGCTCACCGGCGCGCCCGGATTGCCATATTCCAGCGCCTGCATCTCGGCGTCGCGCGCACGCTGCCGGTCGGCCTGGTCGAGCGCATTGCCGATCGAGCCGCCGATCAGGCCGCCCACCGCCGCGCCGATCGCCGTGCTCGCGGCGTTGTGGCCGGCGAGCTGGCCGATCACGCCGCCCGCCACCGCGCCGATGGCCGCGCCGCCGACGGTGTTCGGGTTCTCCTGCACGGTGCTGCAGCCAGAAAGAACCAGGCCGATCAGGCCGGCGGCCGCGAGTTGGTATGCGCGCATGAATCAAGTCCCCTCAGCTCGGTCACGAAATTGTCGCCCGCACCAAGCGAGAGGAATAGGGCGAAACCGCGGCTGCGTCACCTATATCGGGGCACCGGCAGTCGACCCGCAATTGATCTGCCGGTGCCGCCTGTGGACCGTCATCCCCGGGCTCGGCCCGGGGATCCACGACTTGCCGGGCGCGCCGGGCCGTAAAGGCGTGGATGGCCGGGCCAAGCCCGGCCATGACGAGGCTTCAAGCGTCCTGGTCACATTCCGTGTCAGATTCCTACGCCGCCGGCAGGCGCACCGTGCAGCGCAGGCCGCCGAGCGGCGCGCGGTCGAGGGTGAGGCGCCCGCCATAGAGCCCCGCCAGCTCCGCCACGATGGAAAGGCCGAGCCCCGAACCCGGCTTGGTCTCGTCGAGCCGCTTGCCGCGCTTGAGCGCCTCGGCCTGCTGGTCGGGGGTGAGGCCCGGCCCGTCATCGTCGATGGTGAGCTCGAAGAAGGCCCGCTCGCCGCTCGCCATCGGCACCGGCGCGGCGGCGATCGCTACCGTCGAGCGCGCCCATTTGCAGCCATTGTCGACGAGGTTGCCGAGGATCTCCTCCAGGTCCTGCCGCTCGCCGCGGAAGCGCAGGCCGGGCACGACCTCAGCCTCTATGTCGACGCCCTTGGAGCGGTAGACCTTGGCAAGCGTGCCGGCGAGCCGCTCCACCACCGGCTCGACGTCCTCCACCGTGGTGATGACGGAGGCGCGGGCGGCGATCCGCGCCCGCTCCAGATGATGCGCCACCTGGCCCTTCATCAGCTCGGTCTGCTCGCCCACCTTGGCGGCGAGCGGATCGTCCGGCAGGCGCGCGGCTTCGTTCTGGAGGACGGAGATCGGCGTCTTCAGCGCATGGGCGAGGTTGCCGACATGGGTGCGGGCGCGCTCGACGATCTCACGGTTGGTGTCGATCAGCGCGTTCACCTCGGCGGCGAGCGGGGCGATCTCGACGGGATAGTCGCCCTCGAGGCGGTCGGCCTTGCCGGCGCGAACCGCGTGCAGCGCATTGAGCATGCGTTTCAGGGGCCGCAGCCCGAACAGTACCTGAAAGATAAGGGTGAGCAGGAAGGCGGCGCCGAGCGCGGCCAGCGTCACGGCAAGCGCATAGTCGAAGGCCTCGACCTCGTCCTCGATCTCGCCGGCATCGGCCGCCACCGCGACCGCGTAATTGCCGTCCTCGCCAAGGTCGACGACCCGCTCGACGATGCGCAGATTCTGGTCGGAGGGGCCCTTGGCGTAGCCCTCGCGCATGCCTGTGAGGTCGGGCTTGTCCTGGCGCTCGAACAGCAGCGGCAGCTTGCCCTCGGGCATGGAGCGCGAGGTCTTCACCTGCCGCGCCGGCCCGTCGGTGCGGGTGATCTGCCAGTACCAGCCAGAGATGGGGAAATTGAACAGCGGGTCGCCGAGCGTCGACGGCTCCGGCATGGAGCCGGTGCCGGAATTGGCGACATCGGCCACGATGGTCTTGAGATAGACGTCGAGCCGCTGGTCGAACGCGCGCTCCACCGCGTCGCGATAGACCGAATGCAGGGCGAAGCCGGTGACGAGCAGCACCGCCGCGCTGATCACCGTCGCCGAGATGAAGAGGCGTAGCGCCAGCGAGCCGGCGCGCATCAGCGCGGCGTCTCCTGGCGTGGGGCATCCTGGCGCGGCGCCTCGGGCGGCACGAGCAGATAGCCGAGCCCGCGCACGGTCTGGATCACCTCGACGTCCAGCTTCTTGCGCAGCCGGCCGACGAAGACCTCGATCGTGTTGGAGTCGCGGTCGAAGTCCTGGTCGTAGAGATGCTCGACCAGCTCGGTGCGCGAGACCACCCGGCCGGAATGATGCATGAGATAGGCGAGCAGGCGGTGCTCGTGCGAAGTGAGCTTCACCTGCCGACCGTCGACCGTCACGCGGCCCGAGCGCGTGTCCAGCATCACCGGCCCGCAGGTCAGTTCGCTCGCGGCATGGCCGGCGGAGCGGCGCAGCAGCGCGCGGATGCGCGCCAGCACCTCCTCCATGTGGAAGGGCTTGGCGACGTAATCGTCGGCGCCGGCATCGAAGCCCTGCACCTTGTCGCTCCAGCGGTCGCGCGCGGTGAGGATGAGCACGGGCATCTTGCGCCCCTCGCGCCGCCAGGCCTCCAGCACCGACAGCCCGTCCATCTTCGGCAGGCCGATGTCCAGCACGATGGCGTCATAGGGCTCGGTCTCGCCGAGGAAATGGCCTTCCTCGCCATCGTGGGCGCGGTCGACGGCATAGCCGGCCTCGGTCAGCGCCTCGACCATCTGGCGATTGAGATCGGGATCGTCCTCGACAACGAGCAGGCGCACGGCAATTCCTCGACACACGCCGCGCGGGGACGGCGCGGCGCGGGGAGAATGCCATCGCGCGGCGCGGATGTCAGGTGCGGGTGGAGGCTCGTCCCTCGCGCCAAGCAAGCCACGTCACCGTGGCGAAGGCGCCGACCCATGAGCCGAGCGCAGGATCGCATCCACGAGGCATACCAGATGGCCGCCGTCTTTCCCAAAGCGCGAGGCAGAATTCACCTCGAAGAACAGTTAATTACCACACCTTCACCTTTGAGGGCAGGTGAAAGACATGCGTGCGCGGTCGAGCGGGCGCAGGTGACGGAGACATCAGCCGACCGCGACGAACGGACAGCATCTGGTATTCGCGACGGTCTCCCTCCGTCGCGGTCCCATCGACCATCTTGCCGATGATCTCTTCTAGCTTCCGATCCAATTCGGATTCGACTGTCGTGTGCATCTCAATCGTGCTCATGATGCCCTCGATGTAGCCGCTTCTAGCGTAGTATCAACCCCCACTGAAGCGGTATTAGCCTTATCCGTCGCTTGTGATCGCACGATCTTTACCGCCAATGCAGCCATTCCGGCAAGGGCACGAATGGGCTCGGCTGTCTGCAAACCTGCCCAATCTCCAACGGAGAAATGCCCTGGGACATCGCTGGTCCCTACCGCTACCCCCCACGGCGCCCTGGGATCGTCCAAGATTATTGGTACCGCCACTATGGAGCGATAACGCTCCCCATCAGCGGGTTTCTGCAGATGAGAATAGAGGGTGCCGATCCCTTGCGCTGTGAGGTCAGGCACCACTACCTCGACGCCGCGCGCCAACGCTGCGCCGGCCACGCCGACGCCGGAAGGCCACTTCCTTGCTTCCTCGATAGGACAGTCAACCGTCCTTCGGTGCGCCACACAACGAAGAACATCTCGCCCATCACTATCTTTTTCTGAAATATATATACATATCGTATAGTGATCGGCTATGGAAAGCCCCAGAGAAATTGCTAACGATCTATCGGAAACTTCAAGTAAAAGCTCACAAGCCTTTATCTCATCTACCGAGATATTATCGACTATCCTCTCGACAGCGCCACGCATCGACATCATAGATTGGTATAGATTATTTTACCTCTGTTGAGCATCAATATATCTATCTATATTATCGATCGCCTGAGTTTGCTCGACAAGATTACGCTCGGCGTCGCTAGCTCTTATAACAGCTTTCCTAGCAAGCTCTAATTCTGACGAGGCATCCTGATCGGCTACGGCAAAGAATAAGCCAGCTAAGGCGACTATGATTGACGACCCTATGCCAACAAAATTCGCCGAACTCCACGGCTGCCCTTCGCCTACTGTCATGAATTGAGCCGCGCCCGCCGCCGCCGAAAACAAGACCACGGCCAGCTTAAGGATAAGCATGGCAGTTGCTTGATTCTTGGCCCGGTCCGAGAACCTATCCGCAACGCCGTCTGCAATTTCACGAAGATCGACCACGATTCGCCCCATATCTGGCCGACGAAATTAAAGCGCCTGTTTCTCAAATTTGGCAATTCCATTTGGTATGCTTGCTACCTACTCCCAAGAAAAAGCATAGAAATTCCAGCGGAGCGCACGATGGCGATCCAGCAAGCGTCCGTGTTTCCCTTGTTACGTGCAAAGGGACCGCCCGCCATGTCAGCGTCCCCACCCGCACAGCTCCCGCCCCACCGCATTGTGTGCCTTCACCTGGCGGATGGTCGGGTCGGTGTCGGCGCTGGCCCAGGAGATCGGCCGGAAGGCGCCGCAGGCGCCCCTAGTCGCGGCGGAAGGCGTCGTC
>JARBUD010000034.1:0-37259 GCA_029239875.1 Xanthobacteraceae bacterium
CCGCGTTGGCCGCTTCGCCCCATCTGCCACATGAAATAGGGGCCGCCGACGAGCGTCGCGAGCAGCCCGCCGGGGATCTGGTAGGGGAACAGCAGATTCTGGCCCAGCCAGTCGGCCACCACCATGATGAGCGCGCCGAGCACCGCCGAACCGTAGAGCTGCGGCATCGGGCGCTGCAGCCCCATCATGCGCGCGATATGCGGCGCCATCAGCCCGACGAAGGAGAGCGGACCGACGATCAGCGTCGCGGCGCCCGTGAGCAGGGCGGCGGCGAGCAACAGCCGGAGGCGGCTCGCGCCGAGACCGATGCCGAGCGCGCGGCTCGAAGCCTCGCCGAGCGGCAGGATTTCCAGCCAGCGCGAGAACAGCGGCATCAGCGGCAGCAGGGCAGCGACGAGCGCAAGGGCGATGAGCGCCTCCGGCGCGCCGACCCGGTAGGTCGAACCCGCCATCCAGGCCAGCAGCATGCCCATGCGTGGATCGCCCGAGGCCATGAGAATGGCGACCAGCGCGCCGAAGGCGGTGCTCGCGGCGATGCCGGTGAGAAGCATCCGTTCGGGCGCGAAGGCGGCCCTCCGGCCGACCCCGAGCATGGCGACAAGCGCGGCCAGCGCGCCCATGGCCGCTGCCACCACCTGCGCGACCCCGTCGGGCGCGGGGACGAGGAAGGTGAGCGCGATGACCCCGCCCGCGGCACCGGACGAGATGCCGAGCACCTCCGGCGAGGCCATGGGGTTGGCAGTGAGGCGCTGCGTCAGCATGCCGGCCATGGCCAGCATGGCGCCGGCGGCGGCAGCCGCGCCGGTGCGGGGCCAGCGCCAGCGCAGCAGCCGCCACGCCTCCTCGCCCGACAGCCATGTCCAGCCATCCGGCCCGCGGCCGAGATACAGCGCCGGCACCAGCAGCGCGGCCAGCAGGACGAGGCCGGCCAGCACCAGCCCCCATGGCCGCCGCGCCCGCGCCGTCACCTCTGCGGCGTTGTCCCTGGACGGTACCGTGCCGCCCTTCAACCGCGGCAGCAGCCACAGCAGCAGCGGTGCACCGAGCACGGCCGTGCCGACGCCGGTGGGCACTTCCTGCACGAAGGGCAGGCTCTGCACAAGCTGGTCGGCGAGCCAGAGCAGCTCGCCGCCGACGAGCGGCGCCCACAGGAGCTGATCGCGTATCGTCCGTGCGCCGGCGAGGCGCGCGATGGCAGGGGCAGCGAGCCCGACGAACGCAATCATGCCGACCGCGCTGACCACGCAGGCCGAAAGCGCGACGGCAAGGATCAGCGCCGCAAGGCGTGCGCCGCGCCGCGGCAGGCCGAGGCTGCGCCCGCTCTCCTCGTCGAGGCCGAGCAGCACCAGCGGACGCGCGAGCAGCAGCGCGAGCGCGAGCCCGACGATGAACCGGGGCAGCAGGGAGCCCGCCGCGCTCCAATCGTTCTGGCGCAGCATGCCCGAGCTCCACAGGAAGACGCTCTGCAGTTCCTGATGGCGCAACAGCGCCGCCACCGCCGAAATCGTGCCGAGGCATAGCCCGACGATCAGTCCGGCAAGGATGAGCGTCAGCGGCGCCAGGCCCTTGCCCCAGGCGAGCCCCAGCACGACGAGCGTCGCCAGGCCTGCGCCGGCGAACGCGGCTCCTTCCCGCCCGAGCCCGGGCAGGTCGGGCAGCCAGAGGGCGGCGAGCGTCACGCCGAGCGAAGCGCCGGCGGAAACGCCTAGGGTCGCGGGCTCGGCGAGCGGGTTGCGCAGCACCTGCTGGAATATCGTCGCCGCCAGCGCCAGCGTCGCCCCGGCGAGGATCGAGACCGCGATGCGCGGCAGCACGCCGTAATGCACCACCCAGGCGGCGGCGTCCGAGCCGTCGGCGCCCAGCGCCGCGCTCCACCACAGTTCCGGTGGCAGATGCGCATAGAGCCCTCGCGCCGACAGCACGGCCGCCGACAGCGCCAGGGCGGCGACCAGCCAGCCCGGATGCGGCCGGCACATCCTCGGAGCCTGCGCTCGCAGCACGGCCGCTCTCAAACCCGGCGCCGACATGGGGCTCCGTCGGCCAGAGACAGGGCCAACTCGTCGGCGAACCGCTTCGCCGTCGGCAGGCCGCCCCAGCTGTAGAGCTCCGGGATCGGCGTGACGCGGCCATCCCGCACCGCCGGCAGATGTGACCAGAGCGAGGGCTGGGTGAACAGCCGCCGGGCTTCCTTCGGCACCGGCTCGAAATGGATAATCCGGGCATCGGGCACCGCCGCCAGGGTCTCGATGCCTGTGGTCAGGAAGCCCCAGTCATTGGCAACCGGCGAGGCGGGCGGCAGGCCGAGTTCCACCAGCACGTCATGGAACAGGCTGCCGCGGCAATAGAGCACCAGGTTGCGGTCGTCGATCAGCCGCACGACAAAGAACGGCCGCTCCGCGAAGCCGGAAAGCGCCTCCCGCGCCTGCCCGAAGGCGGCGTCCGCCTCGGCGACGAGGCGCGCCGCCTCCCCCCTCCGGTGCAGGAGGTCGCCGAAACGCATGGTCTCGGCGCGAGCGGCCGCGAGTGGGCGAAGAGCGGGGGTGTAGATCGCCGCGGCGACCACGGGAGCGATGGGTTCGAGACGCGGCAGGATCCAGCCCTGCAGGCGACTATCGGCAAGGATGAGGTCGAGCCGGAGCTGTTCCAGCAGCTCGATATTGGGCTCGCCGGCCAGCCCGAGATCGACGACACCGGCCGGAAGGTCGGAGGGACCCCAGACGCGCGCGCCGCGTTCGAGCTCTGGCAGGGCCACCGGGGGCGTGCCGATGGCGAGCAGTGTCTCGGCGATCCAGGGCGCGAGCACGGCGGTCCGCAGGCGCCGGGGCGCCGGAGAGGCCGCGTGCGCCGGCAGCATGGCGGCGCCAAGCAGACCCACGGCTCCTCCCAGCCAGGCCCGGCGCGAAACCGGGCGAGCGCACGGCCGGCGGGAGGCGGAGTTCGCCCTGCTCACCATCGGTATTTCAGGTTCGCCAGGATGGTGCGGCGGATGCCCCAGGAACAGTTTATCTCGCTGCAGCGGGCAAGATAGGTCTCGTCGAACAGGTTGTTGACGTTGACGTTGAGCTCGAGGCCGGCCAGCGCCGGGTATTTCACGCCGAAATCATAGCTGACCAGCGCATCGACCAGCGTATAGCCGGGCACGTCGTAGAGCTCCTGCGGGCCGTTATAGCCCGCCCCCACATAGCGGATGCCGCCGCCCAGCTTGAGGCCGCCGAGCACGCCCTGGTCGAACTTGTAGTCGGCCCAGATCGAGGCGACCTGCCTCGGATAGTACCAGGGAACGGTGCCGGTCGGGTCGAAGCCCGAGGCATCGGCATTGGCCTTGGTGGTCTCCAGGTCGTTGTAGGTGTAGGAGGCCATCAGGTTGAAATTGTCGTTCAGCGCGAGCAGCGCGCTGACCTCGACGCCGCGCACATTGACCTCGCCGGTCTGGACGCTGAAGCCGGTATGGACGGGGTCGGCGGTCAGAACGTTCTGCTGCGTCAGGTCGAACAGCGCGATCTGGGCGAAGCTGCGCAGGCCGTCCGGCTGGAATTTCAAGCCGACCTCGGATTGCTGCGCCGTCGTCGGCTCGAACATGACGCCCTGCCAGTCGGTCCCGCCCTGCGGCAGGAACGACGTCGAATAGCTCGCATAGGGCGCGAAGCCGTTCTCGAACAGGTAGACGGCGCCCGCCCGCCAGGTGAACGCATCGTCGTTCTGCGACGACTTCGGATCGACCAGCGCCTCGACGTTGGTGGAGGTCGTCTGCGCCCAGTCCTGCCGGCCGCCGATCAGGAAGCGCCAGTTGCCGATGGCGATCTGGTCCTGGGCGTAGATGCCGGTCTGCTCCAGCGTCCCCCTGGTCCAGAGCAAGGACGGGGGCGGGGCGATGTAATAGCCGTAGAAGGGGAAGAGCACATTGAGCGGGGGCACGCCGTCGCGGCCCCAATAATGATGTATGTCCGTCCACTGGTTCCGGTAGTCGAGGCCGAACAGCGCCGTATGCTCCCAGTCGCCGGTCGCGAAGGCGGCTTCCGCCTGGTTGTCGACGGAGATGGCGTCCATGCTGCCATCGGTGCCCCAGTTCCAGCGCGCCATCTCGACATTGCTGGAATCCGCCCAGCCGTCCGGCTGAAGCTCGCGGTAGTGGCCGTCGGCGTGCAGGTAGCGGAAATTCTGCCGGACCTGCCAGACCTCGTTGAAGCGATGCTCGAACATGTAGCCGATCGACGCCGTGGTGCGTTCGAGCGTGTCGTAGTCCGGTTGGCCGAAATTCAGGCTGGTTGGGATCGGGCCGGTCTTGCTCGGCAGCAGCGTGCCCTCCAGCGGCAGCGACTGGAAGCCGACGCCGTCCGGATCCTCCTGATAGGTCGCGAGGACGGTCAGCTTGGTGTCGTCGCTCGGACGCCAGGTGAGGGATGGCGCCAGCGCGATGCGCTCGTTGGTCGTGTCGTCGATCTGCGTGCCGGTCCGATAGGCGACACCCGTCAGGCGGTAGAGCAGGGTCTTGTCGGCATCGGCCGGCCCGCCGAGATCGAAGGCCGTGTAGGCGCGTCCGTAATTGCCGGTGCCGACGACGATCTCGCGCAGCGGGTTCTCCGTCGGCAGCTTCGACCACATGTCGACGATGCCGCCCGGCGCCGTCTGGCCGTACAGCACGGAAGCCGGGCCGCGCAGCACTTCGATGCGCTCCAGCAGATAGGGATCGACGGTGGGCGAATTGACATAGCTGTCGCCGGTGAGGCCGAGCCCGTTCCAGAAGAGCTGGCTGGGATCGTCGCCGAAGCCGCGGATGTAGATCTGCGCATCCGGTCCTCTTGTGTCGTTGCCGAAGAAGCCGGTCACGACGCCGGGCGTATAGCGCAGCGCGTCCTGTATCGATTGCGGGTTCTGCGCATCGAGCTGCTGGCGGTCGACGACCGAGACCGAGGCCGGCGTCTCGATGATCGGCGTCTGCGACTTGGTGCCGGCGGCCGCGTCCTCGGCGATGAATCCGTTGGTCGGCCCATAGGCGGTCTGCGTCTCGCCGGTGACCGCGATGGTGTCCAGCGCGATCGCCCCGTTGGCGGCGCCGCCGGGCGGGTCGGCCGCGGGGTCGGAGATCGCGACGGTGCGCGCATTGGTGAAGCGGTAGGTCAGCCCGGAGCCTGCCAGCAGGCGCGCCAGCGCCTCGTCCGGCGGCATCGTGCCGGAGAGCCCGGCCGAGCTCCTGCCGGCCGCGAGTTCCGGCAGATAGGTCACCTGCAGGCCGGCCTGACGCCCGAAGGCGGCGAGCGCGCCGGAGAGGGAGCCGGCGGGAATGGCGAAGCCGATCTGGCGGGGAGCCTGCGCCCGCGCCTCGTCGCGGACGGCGACGAGCGTACCAAGACAGGTCGAGCCCAGAAGCGCGGACAGCAGCAGCCGTCCCCCCAAGCGCCGCACCCGTCCAACTCCAGCCCCGTGCCCCATCTCTCAGCCGCTCCGTTTCCCAGTGGCGGGCGGCTGCCTCGGCAGCCGTCCCATGAGATGAAACGGACGGGCGATCCGGGTATTTCGCTTCGACGGGATTTTTCACACCGGCGAGATGACGGTCAGCCAGGGCGAGATCTGCCACACCCTGCCGCCATGCGGCTGGACCACGGCTTCGAGCGCCATCGCCGGGACACTGGCGTCGAACACGCCGCTGATGCGCAGGGCTCCGAAACGCGGATCGGCGATGACGACGCGCCCCGGCTGCCAGCGGGCGATCCGCGCCACCACGGAAGCGACGGTCTCCCGCTCCGCCACGATCATGCCGTCGCGCCAGGCGGCGATCTGATCGGGCGCGCGCCGGCCGCGCCCGATCGCCCGCGTGCGCTCATCGAGCGTCAGCCAGTCGCCCGGAGCCAGGCGTTCGGCCGGAAGGCGCGCGCCGCCCGCCAGCGCGACCTCGACCAGGCCATGGTCGACCGCCACGCTCACCACCTGCGCATCGCGGCTGAGATCGAAGGCGGTGCCGAGCGCGGTGGCGGTGAGATCATCGACCCGCGACAGGAACGGCCGGCCGGCCCCTTTCGCGACCTCGAAGAAAGCCATGCCGGCGAGCAGCTCGACCTGCCTTACCGCCGGCGTAAATTCTGTGCGGATCGCGCTATCGGGACCCAGCGTGACGAGCGTGCCGTCGGCGAGCGTCACCTGGCGGACTTCGCCCGTCGAGGTCGCGTGATCGGCCCGCGCCCGTGTCAGCAGGTCCGGGACGAACAGCGCACCGGCGCCCAGTATCCCGGCACCGGCGACGCCACCGAGGATCACGTTGCGGCGCGTAGCCGTTCCGCCGGCCTTGCGACGATCCTCGAGCACCTGGCCGGCCATGCCGTGGATTTCGGCCACCTCGGCCCAGGCCGCTTCATGCTCCGCCGAGCGGGCACGCCAGCGCTGGACGAGCTCGCGCGCCACCGGGTTGGACGGATCGCCCTGCACGCGGATGATGAGGTCGAGCGCTTCCTCGAACAGCTTGTCGTCGTGCGACGTCTCATCGGTCATGTGCGCGGGTGCCCGGAGCCTCGCTGCCGCAGGCAAGGCGATCCTCGCCCTACCCTATCTAGAACGAATGAAAAGCGGAATTTTTCGCCCGCACCGGCCTAGAGGGCATCGTCGGCAAGCCGCGCCCGCAGGTGATGATAGGCTTGGCGGATGAGCCGCCAGCTTCGGGCGGCCGATATCCCGAGCTCGGCGGCGATGGCGTTGATCGTCTTCTCGCCGAGCCGGTGCAGCTCGAATGCCCGCCGGCACTCCTCCGGCAGTTCCGAGAGGGCCTTCTCGACGATCGCCAGCCGCTGCCGGTCATACACCGCCCTCTCGGGGTCGGGCCGCGTTTCGGCGATGCGGAGGAAGTCCTCCTCGGTCAGGTCGGCATAGTCGACTAGGCGTTCCCGGCGATACAGGTCGACCGAGAGATTGCGGGCGATCTGATAGAGATAGGCGCGAGGATTGTTCGCGGAGCTATGCGGGCTCGCCGTCATCACGCGGACGAAGGTGTCCTGGGTAAGATCCGCCGCCGTCTCCGCCGTGTGCCCGCGCCGGCGCAGGAACCGGTCGAGTTCACGCGCATATCGCCGGAACAGCGTATGAGGATCCCACATCGGAAGCTTGCCGCCAAAGGTGAATGCCTCCCGTCATTAAGATTTTCCGGATTCATCCGCAATCACAATGATTTATATACATTCTAAATGACCCGATTCACCGGTCGTCATCTTGCGAATTTCGTCGGCGGGTGCCGGCCCTTACCGTTCTCAGACAGCACCTTGCCGGAAAACGAGTGGTTCCCGGGAATTCGCGACGCGCTGCGCGAACCTGCTCGGGCGCCTAGTCCTCCTGCGCTTGAAAGCGCTCGAGACCCTTGAGCAGTACCGGCGCGACAAGGGCGAGCGCCGCGATCGCGAGCAGGGTCGCCGAGCCGGGATTCTGCAGCAGGATCATCGGATCGCCCAAGCTCATCTGCAGCGAGCGGCGCAACTGGTTGTCCGCCATCGGCCCCAGGATGAGGCCGACCACGGCCGGCGCGATGGGATGGTCGTAGCGGCGCATCAGGAAGCCGATGATGCCGAAGCCGACGAGCATGGCCAGCTCGACCACCGAGGGATCGGAGGCGATCGTTCCCATCGCGGCAAACACCAGGATTCCGGCATAGAGCCAGGGCAGCGGGATCGCCAGCAGCCGCACCCAGATGCCGATCAGCGGCAGGTTCAGGATGATGAGCATCGTGTTGGCGATGAAGAGCGACGCGATCAATCCCCAAACCAGAGCCGGCTCCTTGGTGAAAAGGAGCGGGCCCGGCTGCAGACCGTATTGCTGAAAGCCGGCCAGCATGATCGCCGCAGTGGCCGAGGTCGGCAGGCCCAGCGTCAGCAGCGGCACCAGCGTGCCGGCGGCGGACGCGTTGTTGGCGGCCTCGGGGCCGGCGACGCCCTCGATGGCGCCACGGCCGAATTCTTCCGGGTTCTTCGCCAGCCTGCGTTCGGTCGTGTAGGATAGGAAGGTCGGGATCTCGGCCCCTCCAGCGGGCAGCGCGCCGATCGGGAAGCCGAAGCCGACGCCGCGCAGCCACGGCTTCCAGGAGCGCCGCCAATCCTCGCGGGTCATCCAGAGCGATCCCTTCACCGGGATCGGCTTCTCCGGAGCGTACAGGTGACGGGAGGCGACATAGAGCGCCTCGCCGATGGCGAACAATCCGACGGCAAGCGTCGTCACCTCAATGCCGTCGAACAGCTGGGGCACGCCGAAGGTCAGCCGGGCTCTGCCGGTCAGCTGGTCGATGCCGACGATGCCAAGCGTGAGGCCGAGAGCAAGACTGGTGAGGCCGCGCAATGGCGAGGAGCCGAAGGTCGCCGATACCGTCACGAAGGCGAGGACCATCAGCGCGAAATAGTCCCACGGTCCGAAATTGACGGCGAGGCGGACGAGGACCGGCGCGAGGAAGGCGAGGCCGAAGGTGGCGATGGTTCCCGCCACGAACGAGCCAATGGCGGCGGTCGCGAGCGCCGGCCCGCCGCGCCCTGACCGCGCCATCTGGTTGCCTTCGAGCGCCGTGACCACGGAAGCGCTCTCACCCGGCGTGTTCAGCAGAATGGCGGTGGTGGAGCCGCCATACATGCCGCCGTAATAGATGCCCGCGAACATGATCAACGAGCCGCCGGGATCGAGCTTGAACGTCACCGGCAGCAGCAAGGCCACGGTGAGCGCGGGCCCGATGCCGGGGAGAACTCCCACGGCCGTCCCGAGCACGACGCCGATGGCGGCGAAGAGAAGATTGGTCGGCTCGAAGGCGACGACGAAGCCGTGGCCGAGCGCCAGAAGCGAGTCCATTGCTGACGCTCCCCTAGAATAGGCGCTCGATCGGCCCTTCGGGCAGCGTCAGCGACAAGAGGTTGTTGAACAAGAGGAAGACGAGGAAAGCGAGCGCCGCGCCTATCGCCAGATCGACCACGAATGCGCGGCGGCCGAAAGCTCGCGCCGTCAGCGCGAACAACAGCGCAGAGCCGGATATGAAACCGACGCCGACCGCGATCGCAGCCATCAGGCATCCGAGGCCCGCCAGTACGAGCGACACAGCCTTCCAGTCGGCCGGTCCGGGGTTCCACGCATCGGAATCATCGGCCGGATCGCGCCGGCGGAACGCGACGACGAGATGGCTGGCACCGAGCAGCGCGAGAAACCCCGCCACCACGAAGGGGACCGCGGCGGGGCTGATCCCGTAGGTGAAGCCGCTCTGGATGTGATTGGCATCCATCGCGACGATGGCGGCCGCCGCGAGAAGAATGATCCCGACGACGACCGGGACGCGATCGGGCGCCCGAAGAGTTCCTTGCTTCACGGCTGCGGCCGCCTCTGGCTGTACTTGCTGGCTCGACTAGGGACAGCGCGTTCTCGGCCCGCCGTCCCTGGTCGCAGGTTGGTCGAAGAAGAAGCGGGGCCGGCGGCTGCGTCGGCCGCCGACGGCTTCACTTCGCCAGACCCAGCGATTTCAGGATCTCCTGGACGCGGGTCTGCTCGGAAGCGAGAAAGGTCGTGAACTCGGCGGCCGGAGCGTAGTAGTCGGACCAGCCGCGTGCCTTGAGCACCTCCGCCCATTGCGGCGACTTCAGCGTCGTCTCCACCAGCGTCGAGAGCTTCTTCTGGTCTTCGGCCGTGATGTTCGGCCCCGCGAAGATGCCGCGCCAGTTCACCACCTCCACATCGACGCCGAGCTCCTTCAGCGTCGGCACGTTGACGCCGGCGAGGCGCTCCGGAGATGAGACCGCCAGCGCGCGCAGGGCGCCGGCCTCGATCTGGCCCTGGAACTCGCCATAGCCCGAGACGCCAGCCGTGACGCGCCTGCCCAGCATGGCGGCGAGGGCCTCGCCGCCGCCGGAGAAGGCGACGTAATTGGTGCGTCCCGGATCTGCTCCCGCCGCCTTGGTGACGAGCGCCGCGAGGATGTGGTCGGCACCGCCCGCCGAGCCACCCGCCCAGATGGTGCCGGCGACGTCCTTCTTGATCGCCGCGGTCAGGTCGGCGACGGTCTTGATCGGCGAATTCGCGGGAACCACGATCACCAGAGGATCGCCGGTGAGGCGCGCGATCGGCGTCACCTGCTTCAGCGTGACGGGCGACTGGTTGCTGATGATGGCGCCGACGAGGGTGATGCCGGCGACCATCAACTCGTCAGGCTTGCCCGAGGCCTTGGTGACGAACTGCGCCAGCCCGACCGTACCGCCGGCACCAGGGACATTGGTGACCTGTACGCTCTTCGCGACACCGATAGCGGTCATCACCTGCTGGAGCGAACGCGCGGCCGTGTCCCAACCTCCGCCGGCACCTGCTGGAGCCATGATCTTGAGCTCGGGCGGCGTCTGCGCCTCTGCGGCGGCCGGAACGCCGGCAAGCAGGAGCCCCGCTCCGATGGCCAGGGTGATCCGGCGGCGAGTGACGAGCATCATGCAATCCTCCCTTGGTTGAGCGCCTTGACGGCCGCTATGAGCGCGCCGCCCCCTTCGGCTCCGCCGCAGGGAGAGATGCGCGCCCTTTATGCTCCAATAATTGCAGTATATAATTTTAAAAGGCAATATCGATACGGGAGATTGTCTCCTCGCCCCTTCGTGCTAATCCAAGGATAAAAGGCGCGCTTGCGCGCCCTGCGCTTGTTCCCGGAGAGCGAGATGGCCCGCCCCAGTCTCGCCAGGCAGTCCGCAAACCGGATCCTGGCCTTGATACAGAATGAAAATCTGGAGCCGGGACAGCACCTTCCCGCGCAACGGCTGGCCGATGCGCTCCGCGTGTCGCGCGCGCCGGTCAATGCCGGCCTGAAACTGCTCGCGGAAGACGGCGTCGTACGCTTCGAGCCCAATCGGGGCTTCTTTCTCGCTACAAGCCACACCGACGTCCGCGCCGTCTCGGCGGCCAGCATCGCCGCGGCGGAGCCGGAAGACGAAGTCTATGTCGCGATCGTCGAGGATTGCCTCGGCGGCAGGCTGCCGGAGCGGGTGAGCGAGAGCGAACTGGTGCGCCTCTACGGCGTGCCGCGGCCGCGCCTCCTGAAAACGCTCCACCGCATCCAGAACGAGGGATGGGCAGAACGCCGGCCGGGCAATGGCTGGGAATTCCTGCCGCGCATGACCTCGCGCGAGAGTTACGAGGAGGCCTACCAGTTCCGGGCCGCCATCGAATCGCAAGCCCTTCTCCTGCCGAGCTTTCGCATCGACCGGGAGGCGTTCGCCGAGGCGCGCCGCCTGCAGCACGAGATCCTCGATGGCGGCTTCGAGCGCATGTCCCGCGCGCGTCTGTTCGAGATCAATTCCCACTTTCACGAGATGCTGGTCGGCTGCGCCGCCAACGCCTTCTTCGCCGACGCCCTGGCCCGCGTGAATCGCCTGCGCCGCCTTATCGAATACAAGGTCACGATCGACCGCAGCCGCCTGCCGCTGCAATGCCGGGAGCATGTGCTCATCCTTGACTTGGTCGAGGCCGGCGACCGGCTGAAGGCGTCCGAATTCCTGAGGGCGCATATTCTCGGCGCCAGCGCGATCAAGAGCCCCGCGGTCGGAGGTTGAGGACGTCGGCAGTCCCCACATATTGCATTTTATATCCATATAGCTCTATGTGCATACTGATCCGATCGTAGGCGGCCCCGTCGCCGCAGGCTTCGCAATGCGGGCAGCAGCCGGTGCACGGATCGACGGTTCCTTGCGTGAGGTCTGCTCATGACGACGCCATTCGCCAGCCTCGATATCGGGGGCACCTCCTGCCGCATCGTCGATCTACCGGCCACGGCGAAGGGGCAACTGGAAAGGCTGCCCCATATCCTGCGCATCCTCCTCGAGAACGTCGCCCGCGCCGGGGGCGCGGACGGCGAGCACGCGAAGGCCGCCATCCTCGATTGGCTCGACCATGGACGAAGCGAGGAGGAGATCCCGTTCCTGCCGAGGCGGGTCATGATGCATGACACCACCTGCGGTCCCGCGCTCGTCGACATCGCCGGGATGAGGTCGTCGCTGGCCGAGGCGGGCGGCGATCCCGCATTGCTCAACCCCGTGCTGCCGGTCGACGTGTCGACGGATCATTCGCTGGCGGTCGACGTGTATGGCGACCCGCAGGCCATGCGGCTGAACATGAAGAGCGAGCTGCGGCGCAACGCCGAGCGCTATCGCTTCATGAAATGGGCGACCAACACACTCTCGGGGTTCCGTGTTCATCCTCCGGGAACCGGCATCATGCACACGCTCAATCTCGAGCGCCTGGCGACGGTCGTCGCACGTCAGATCATCGAGGGCGTCGAGTGGGCGATACCGGATGCGATGATCGGCACCGACAGCCACACGCCGATGGTGAACGGCATCGGCGTCCTGGCGTGGGGCGTCGGCGGACTCGAGGCCGAGAGCGTCATGTTCGGCCTGCCGGTGATGATGCGGGTGCCGGAGATCGTCGGCGTCCGGCTCTCGGGCCGCCTGCGCGCCGGCGTCACCTCAACCGACCTCGCCTTGCTGGTCACCGAAAGGCTGCGGCGGATCGATCTCGCCGACCGCTTCGTGGAGTTCTTCGGGCCGGGCGTGTCGACGCTCTCCGCCGGCGATCGTTGCGTCGTCGCCAACATGACGCCGGAGTTCGGCGCCAATACCGGATTCTTTCCGATCGACGACGCCACGCTTGCCTATCTGCGCGCCACCGGTCGGCCGGCCGCGCAGGTCGAACTGGTGGAAGCCTATGCGCGGCGCCAGCGCCTGTGGTTCGATCCCGCCGCGGAGCCCCGCTTCACGCAGGTCGTGGAGATCAACCTCGACCAGGTCGAAGTCAGCGTCGCGGGCCCGCAGCGCCCGCAGGACCGGCTGCCGGCGGGCGCCACCCGCGCTGCCATGGCGAGGTTGCTCGCCGCGCGGCCGGCCCGCAGGTCCGGCTCCTCCGGGCACGGCCTCGTCGACGGCAGCGTCGCGCTCGCGGCGATCACCAGTTGCACCAACACGACCGACCCGAGGCTTCTCGTCGCTGCCGGTCTCGTCGCCCGCAAGGCCCGCGAGAAGGGATTGCGGCCGCCGCCCTATGTGAAGACATCGCTGGCCCCCGGCTCGCCTACAGCCGAGCGCCTGCTGCGGCGGGCGGGCCTACTGAGGGACCTTGAAGCAGTCGGCTTCGGGATCGTCGGTTACGGCTGCACCACCTGCATCGGCAATTCGGGGCCGTTGCCGAAGCCGATCGCCGAAGCGATGTCGAAGGACAAGATCGTCCCGGTCGCCGTCCTTTCCGGCAACCGCAACTTTCCGGGGCGCGTCCATGCCCAGCTCGAGGCCGGCTTCCTGGCCTCTCCGCCGCTCGTCATAGCGTTCGCCCTGGCCGGCGACGTCAATCGCGACATCCTCGCCGATCCGCTCGCGCGCACGCCAGAGGGACGCGACGTGTTCCTGGCCGAGCTGTGGCCGAGCGGTGCCGAGATCGACGCGGCGCTGGCCGAGGCCGGCGACCCCGCCGACTATGCCCGGGCTTATGACGAAGCGGAGGCGAGCGCGGACTGGGCGGCGCTGGAGGCGCCGGCAACTCCGCTGTTTCCGTGGGACCCGACGTCCACCTACATACGCCGGCCGCCCTTTGCGAGCTTCAGGAATGAAAGCAGGCTCGGCCGGTACGCGGCGCATCCCATCATCGTGCTGGGCGACGACATCACCACCGATCACATCTCCCCCGCGAGCGCGGTGCTGCCCGGAAGCGAGACGGCACGCTATCTCGTCGAGCGCGGCGAGGATCCGCACGATCTGAACGTCTACGCCTCGCGCCGCGGCAATTGGGAAGCGATGTTCCGCGGCCTGTTCGCGACCCGGACGGCGCGCAATCTCCTGGGGCCGGGCATCCCCGCCGGCTCCACCATCCACGCCTCATCGGGCGAGGTGATGCCGCTCTGGCAGGCGGCTGGACGCTATCGGGACGAGGGAGCGAGCGTCGTCATCGTCGCCGGGGAACGCTACGGCATGGGCTCCTCGCGGGACTGGGCGGCGAAGGGAGCGGCGCTGCTCGGCGCGCGCGCTGTGCTCGCCGTGGGCTTCGAGCGCATTCACCGCTCGAACCTCGTCAATATGGGCGTCCTGCCGCTGCGCCTGCCGCGGGACGTGACGCCTATGAGCCTGCGCCTCGACGTCGGCGACCTGATGGTGATCGACGCCGATCCCGCCATTCTCGCGCCGCGCGCGCGCGTCCCTGTCTCGATACGCCGCCGAACGGGCGCGGTCGACACCTTCGAGGCGACCGCGGCGCTCGAGACCTCGCTCGAAGTGCAGGTCCTCAGATCCGGTGGATTGCTGCCGATGATACTGGAACAGCTGCAGCCGGGCTCTCGGCCGACCGCCGAGATGTCGACCCCATAGCGGCGCCAGAAGCGGACGTACGAGTCAGCCAAGAAATAGGCATTGAAACCGGCTCGGAGCGGCGTGTCGAGACGCGTGTAGGCGAAATAGTCGCGCGACCACCGCCAAGTTCGACGCGCGTCCCGCCTGGCTGTCCGGCAGACAGCAGCGGCGCGTGGCCATCGCCCGCGCGCTGGCCATGAACCTCAAGGTGATGCTGTTCGACGAGGCAACCTCCGCGCTCGACCCCGAACTCGTGAAGAACGTGCTCTCAAGCGTCAACGGCTCGCACGGAGACGTCACGCTGCCAAGCCGGAGTTGAGGATCACGGCCCTAGTAGGGATGACGGTACGGTAGTGACCATGCATGAGGAAAGCCTGCTCCGGCCCCTCACGCTGAGGAGCCGCAGGCAAGCCTCGAAGCACGCCGGCGCCTCCGACGCCTCAATGCCGGAAGTGCCGGACGCCGGTGAACACCATGGCGAGGCCGGCCTCGTCGGCGGCGGCGATCACCTCGTTGTCGCGCATCGAGCCGCCCGGCTGGATCACCGCCGTCGCGCCCGCCTCGACGGCCACTAGGAGTCCGTCGGCGAAGGGGAAGAAGGCGTCGGACGCGACCACCGAGCCCTTGGTCAGCGGCGCGGCGAGACCGGCGGCAACGGCGGCCTCGCGCGCCTTGGCGGCGGCGATGCGGGCCGAATCGACCCGGCTCATCTGTCCGGCGCCGATGCCTACCGTGGCGAGGTCCTTGGCATAGACGATGGCGTTCGACTTCACATGCTTGGCGACGCGGAAGGCGAAGGCCATGTCCGCCAGCTCGGCATTGGTCGGGGCGCGCTTGGTGACGATCTTCAGCTCCATGTCGTCGACCACCGCATTGTCGCGCGACTGCACCAGGAAGCCGCCGGCCAGCGACTTGAAGGCAAGGCCGCCCGCGCGCGGGTCGGGAACTTCGCCGGTCACCAGCAGCCGCAGGTTCTTCTTCCCCCCGACGATGGCGACCGCTTCGTCGGTGGCGCCCGGCGCCACTATCACCTCGGTGAAAATCTCGACGATGGCGCGCGCCGCCTCCGCATCGAGCGTGCGGTTCAGCGCCACGATGCCGCCGAAGGCCGAGGTCGGGTCGCAGGCCAGCGCCTTGCGGTAGGCTTCCTCGAGGCTCGCCCCCTCGGCCACGCCACAGGGATTGGCATGCTTGACGATCACCACCGCCGCGGTGCGGGCGGGATCGAACTCGGCCACCGCCTCGAAGGCGGCGTCGGTGTCGTTGAGGTTGTTGTAGGAGAGCGCCTTGCCCTGCAGCTGGCGCGCGCTCGCCACTCCCGCCCGGCTGGCCCCGCCGACATAGAAAGCGGCGTCCTGGTGCGGGTTCTCGCCATAGCGCAGTGCCTCGGCGAGCGTGCCGCTGACGACGCGGGTGTCCGGCGCCGCGGTGCCCTCGACGCCGGCGAACCAGGCGGCGATGGCGGCGTCGTAGGTGGCGGTGCGGGCGAAAGCGAGCTGCGCCAGCTTGCGCCGGGTCGCCAACGTGGTGCCGCCCTGCGCCGCGAACTCGGCAAGCACGAGGTCGTAGCTCGACGGATCGACCACCACCGCGACATCGGCATGGTTCTTCGCCGCCGCGCGGATCATCGCCGGGCCGCCCACGTCGATGTTCTCGACGCAGTCCTCATAGCTCGCGCCACGCGCGACAGTGGCCTCGAAGGGATAGAGGTTCACCACCACGAGGTCGATCGGGGCAATGCCGTGCTCCTCCATGGAGGCGCGGTGGGCAGCGTCGGCGCGCACGGCGAGGATGCCGCCATGCACACGCGGATGCAGGGTCTTCACACGCCCGTCCATCATCTCGGGGAAGCCGGTCACATCGGCCACGTCCCTGACCGGGAGCCCGGCGTCTGCGAGCGCCTTGCGCGTGCCGCCGGTGGAGATCAGCTCCACTCCCTGCGCCGCCAGCCGCTCGGCGAAGGCCACGAGGCCGGTCTTGTCGGAAACCGAGAGCAGAGCGCGGGCGATGGGGCGGACGTCAGCGGGCATGGGGAGGCCAGTTCGTTGGAGCGGAAACAAGTCAGCGCCCTATCACGTCTGGCCGCGCGCGTGAACCGTCCGCCAGCGACAGGGCGGATCGGCGTCAGCCCCGCAGCGCCTTCAGCCGGACGAAGGTCCAGCCGACGCGCGGCGCCTCGCGCACATGGCCGGTGATGACGAGTTGCTCGGTGCGGCGCGGGCCGGTGCCGCCGGCGAGGAACACGCTCTCCTCGATGACCACCGCACAATCCGGGGCGGTGAAGGCCCAGTCGTCGCCGTCCGGCAGCTTCAGCACCACGGTCTGCCCGTCCGGACCGCGCGAGGGCTCGACCGAGGGGTGCAGATGGAAGCGCAGCGCGTAGCGGCCGGGCTGGTCGGAGGAGAACTCCTCGCCCTGCGCGACGCGAAAGAGATCCTCGCCGTCGATCCGCATGCCGTCCGGCGACAACCGCCAGGACCGCTGGTGGACGATGCCGAAACGCGCCGCATAGCCGTCATGGCTCGCCAGCAGCACGTCGGCGCCGCCATGCTCGCCGCGCTCGACGCGGATGTCGCTCGGCCCGCTCAGCACCGGCGTGCCGCACAGCCGCGTCATCGCCCCGCCGGAGACGAAGCGGCAGGAGGAGGCGTCCTCGACCACGCCCGCCGAATGCGCCGCGGTCTGGCGCGCCACGCTGCGCCATTCCTCGCGGCCGGTCGCCGGCAGGCCGCAATTGACCACGATGCGGTGGCGCCCGGACGACATCTCGAAGGACAGGCAGCCGGCATGCGCCTCCTGGCTCAGCCCGATGGGCGGCGGGGCGCCGGTGTCGGCGATCACTACCGTGCCACCGGCCTCCATGCGCTGATAGCCGGAATAGGGCGCGTTCGACACCGGCCGGCCGCGCGCATCGTCATAGGCGAGCACGGTGGCCAGCGCGTCCGCCGGCGTCGGCCCCATGCCGTTGAAAAGCGCGAAGGCACCGTCGACATGGCGGAAGAAGCGCAGCATCGGCATCATGCGGTCGATGGCGTTGAGCAATGCCGGAGGCGGGGCGATATGGCGGGCGCTGTAGCACTGGCGCAGCGGCAGCAGGTCGAGCAGCAGTTCGATCAGCGTGCCGGGATTGCGCCCGGCATGGCCGCCATCGCCGAGGATCTGCCGGTCGAGTTCATCGATCAGCCGCTTCTGTGCCGTGCGCATCAGCCGTCCCTGGTCGGCCATACACAGGCCGGCAAAGGCGAGCGCCAGCGCGCAGGCGAGGCGCGGCCGCCCATCCGGCGCGCTCGGGCCGACGCTCTTCAGATAGCGCACCTGCCCGGTGAGGCAGCGGACGAAGCGGCGGTGGAAGCTCGGATCGGCGTCCTGCAGGATCAACGGCGAGTGGGTGAGCCAGCTCATCACCCGGCGCGCCGCGACATCGGGCGCCGCCGCCTGCGGCAGGCGCGGGCCGCGCAGCGCGATCCAGTCGCCGACCAAGGCCCGCGCATGCGCCCGGGCGATCGGCGTGCCGGCGGCCTGCAGATGGCGCAGCCAGCCGAAGCTCATCAGTTCGCGCGCCCATTCCGGCGAGGGCGGCACGATCTCGAAGGGGGAGACGCCCTCGGTCAGTGCCAGCTTGCCGGCGAAGGCGAAGCGGCCGGCATAGAACTCGCCGGCACGGGCAGGGTCGCCGGTGCGCAGGTCGTGCGGCGCGATGAGCAGGCGCGAAGGCACCGGCACCGAGGCGACGCGCCAGGGGAACCAGCCGTGGAACCACGGCTGCGCCATGGCGCGGGCCACGAGGCCGCTCCAGCCGGATTCGGTGGCGAACAGCGCCAGACGGGCGCGGTCCGCGTAGATGTCGCGGGCCATGGGCGCCTCAATCCTTCTCGAAATCGCCAAGCGAAGAAAAACCCCAGGGAATCACCCAGCCTCCCGGCCGCGAATCTTAGCGAAGCGGGAGGTCACGTCCAGCCGAGGCGGCAAAGCCTTGGCGGGGCTCAACTCCTGCGGCGCAGCCGGGCGGCGAAGAAGCCGTCTATGCCCGCGAAGCGCGGGTCGGCATCGGGCAGGTGAGTCGGCAGGGTGCGTAATTCGCCGGCGGCATTGATCCACTCCGCCGCCACGCCGCATTCGCCCGGCGCCACCGGATCGCGCGCGAAATCGGGACGGGCGGC
Source organism: Xanthobacteraceae bacterium (assembly GCA_029239875.1). Classification (GTDB taxonomy): domain Bacteria; phylum Pseudomonadota; class Alphaproteobacteria; order Rhizobiales; family Xanthobacteraceae; genus Ancylobacter. The sequence continues at coordinate 18,467 of JARBUD010000034.1, forward strand.
GAGCAGCGCCTCGACCTGCTTCTCGCCCTCCTCCGGCTCCAGCGAGCAGGTGGAATAGACCAGCACGCCACCCGGCTTCACCAGGTTCGCGGCGTTGGCGAGGATGCGCGCCTGAAGCGCGCCGAGACTCGCTATATCGCCCGGCGCCTTGGTCCAGGCGACGTCCGGGTGGCGGCGTATGGTGCCGGTCGCCGAGCAGGGCGCGTCGATCAGCACGCCGTCGAACGGCCCGCCTTTCCACGACGCCGCGTCGGCCTCGACGATCTCGGCGTCGAGATGGAGCCGCGCGAGGTTCTGCTTCAGCCTTTTCAGCCGCTGGCCGGAGCGGTCGAGCGCGGTGACCTGCGCCCCGGTTGCCGCGAGCTGTGCCGTCTTCCCGCCGGGCGCGGCGCAGAGATCGGCGATGGTCTGCCCTTCGGATGCGTGCAGCAGCCGCGCCGGCAGCGCCGCGGCAGCGTCCTGTACCCACCACGCGCCCTCCTCGAAGCCCGCCAGCGCGGTGACGTTGCCGGCCTCGACCAGCCGGATCGAGCCGGTCGGCAGCAGCTTTCCGCTGAGCTTTTCCGCCCATCCAGCGGCATCGTCCTTGGCGGTGAGGTCGAGCGGCGCCTCGCTGGCAAGCGCATGGGCGATGGCGAGCGCGTCCTTCCCGCCATAGGCCGCGGTCCAGCCGTCGACCATCCATTGCGGCTGGTCCGCCACGTCGGGGAGCATGGCCTTGCCTTCCCGTGCCACCCGCCGCAGCACGGCGTTGACCAGCCCCTTGAAGCCGGCGCTCGCCGGATTTTCCGCCGCCAGCGCCACGCTGGTGTCGACGGCGGCATGGTCGGGCACATCCATGAACAGGATCTGCGCCGCGCCGGTGACGAGCAGCGTCTCCACCCTCCCCGCCTTTTCCGGCAGGCCGCGCTCCAGCAGCGAGCCGATCAACGCGCGCAGCGTCCCGAACTTGCGCAGCGTGGTCGCGGCGATCATGCGGGCGAGGCCGCGGTCGCGCTCGTCGAGCTCGCGCGTCAGCCGCTCAAGGGCTTCCTCCAGCGGCCGGCCCTTCTCCAGCACGGCGTCGACCGCGTCGGCGGCGGCACGGCGGACGGTGAGGCCGAGCGCGGTAGGGCGCGGGGCGGATCTTTCGGGGCGGCGGGGGCGATGCGGGGCGTCGTTCATCGGCAAGCCGATAGGCCCGCCGCATCAGGAAGGCAACGGCCCTATCTCATTCTACCCTCATCCCCGGGCTCGACCCGGGGACCCAGCCTTTTCTGTCTGCGTCCAGTCACTGGGTGGCCGGGTCAAGCCCGGCCATGAGGGCAGTTCTGTTATCAGCCGGTCGTTACGGGGAAACCGAAGCGGCCCTCCGGGGCTTGTGGAAGCGGGCGAGATTGGGTCCTATCCACTCCCGCCCGCTTCGGTCCCGCAGATTTGGATCCATGCCCCATCTCATCCTGATCGCCGATATCGGCGGAACCTCCTCGCGCCTGGCCGTCGTCGACACCGACGGCGTGCCACGCGACATCCAGATCCACCGCAATGACGACTTCGCCGGCTTCAAGGAGCTGATCGAAGCCGATCTCGACCAGCGCGGCCCCGGCGCGCGCACCGCCGTGGGCGGCGCGGTCCTCGCCGTGGCCGGGCCGGCCGACCAGGAAACGGTGAAGCTCACCAACCGCGACTGGGGTTTCACCAAGCGCGACATGCGCAAGCATTTCGGATGGCAGAAATTCGCCGCGGTGAACGATTTCGAGGCGCTCGCCCATGGCGTGCCGGCGCTCGGCGCGGCCGATCTCGTGCCCGTCGGCGGCGGCCTCGCCGAGCCGGGCGCGCCGATGCTGGTCTGCGGCCCCGGCACCGGCTTCGGCGTCGCCGGGATCGTGAAGATCGCCGGCCGCCACCACGCCATCACCGGCGAGGGCGGCCGCGCCCGCCTCGGCGCGGCGGATGCGGAGGAAGCGCTCCTCCTCGGCCATCTGGTGCGCGAACTCGGTCCCGTGGTGGTGGAACACGCGCTGTCGGGCTCCGGCCTCGCCCGCATCCACCGCATTCTCGCCGGCGCCACGCTGACGCCGGAAGCGGTGATCGCCGCCGCCAAGGCCGGCGACGAGGCCGCGCGCGAGACCTGCAACGTCTTCCTGAAGCTCTTCGGCCGCATCGCCGGCGACCTCGCGCTCATCGTCAATGCACGCGGCGGCGTCTATCTCGCCGGCGGCGTCTCGGCGGGGCTGGTGCCGTTCTTTGCGGAGTCGCCCTTCCGCGCCATGTTCGAGGAGCACCCGCCGCACGGGCCGCGCCTCGTTGCCACGCCGGTCAGCATCATCACCCACCCGACGCCGGGGCTGATCGGCTGCGGCCAGCTCGGCGCGCGGCTCGCCCGCAGCCTCAAGCCCGGCCTGCACGTGGTGTGAACACCACCGCGTCCGCCGCCGCCTCCAGCGCCGCAGGATCGAAGCCGGCGCGCTCGATGGTCGCGCGCATGTGCGGGGGCAGCGGCGCGCGCACGTCGATCGCCTCTCCCTTGCGCTGCGGAATCACCACCCGCCGCGAATGCAGGTGCAGGATCGGCCCGCCCGGCAGGCGTGAGGCGCCGCCATAGATGCTATCGCCCAAGATCGGATGGCCGATGGCATTCATGTGCACACGAAGCTGGTGCGTGCGCCCGGTCAGCGGCGACAGCGCCAGCACCGCCAGCCCCTCCCCCGCCGCGATGATCTCCCACTCGCTGATCGCCTCCTGCCCTTTCGGGTCGACCGCCATCCACCAGCCGCGCGTCGGCGAGCGCTTGGACAGCTTCAGCTCGATCCGCCCGCGCGGCTCCGCCGGCACGCCGCGCACGACGGCCATATAGGTCTTGCCCACCGTCCCATCGGCGAACGCCTTGCCGAGATCCGCCAGCGCCTTGCGGTGGCGGCCGAGCACGAGGCAGCCGGAGGTGCCCTTGTCGAGCCTATGGGCAAGCTCGGGAGCGTTCGGCAGGCCGAAGCGCAGCGCGTCGAGATGGTCCGCCAGCGTCTCCCCGCCTTTCGGCCCCTTATGCACCGCCAGCCCCGCCGGCTTGTCGATGACCAGCATCATGCCGTCGCGGTGCAGCACGCGGGCGGCGATGTCGAGGGGGGCGGTGTCGGCGAGGCTCATCGTGCCGTCACAGCACAAAGCGGAGGGGACGTCGAGGGCTGGGGCTGCCGGCAGACATGGTCCCGGCCACTATCCAACCGTCGTCATCCCGGCCGCAGCGAAGCGGAGAGCCGGGATCGCTCTCCATTCTGGTCGCGATCCCGGATCGGCCTGCGGCCGTCCGGGATGACGAAATTGGGGACGCGGCACCCCTCCCCCTCAACTCCGCGTCAGTTCCTCGTGCACGTCGAGCGTCGAGCGCACGCCGATGCTGTCGAAATGCTTCTCGAGGAAATTGTCCGCCGCCTCGCGGCCGATGTCGTGGAGATAGAGCAGGAACTCCCACTCGGCGTTCATCTTGGTCGAGGCGTCGAGCTCGACCAGCTTCTCCGCCCCGTCGATGCGGTGGATGCGCAGGTCGCGATAGCCCTCGACCCCGTCATCCTTGCGGTTCAGCTTGCCGTGCTTGAGCAGCCTCGTGACGAACTCGGCGGCGCGAAGCTGCGCCAGCAGCGAGGCGTTGAAGGTGATCTCGTTCATCCGGTTCTGGATGTCGCGAGCGGTCTTGGGCGTCTCGCGACGGATGATCGGGTTGATCTGCACGAGCAGAATGTCGTCGGTCTTCACCGCGTTGTAGAACGGGAACAGCGCCGGATTGCCCATATAGCCGCCGTCCCAATAGGGCACGCCGTCGATCTCCACCGCCTGGAACATGAAGGGCAGGCAGGCCGAGGCCATGATCGCCGCGCTTGTGAGCTCATGCTTGGCGAAGACGCGCACCTTGCCGGTGTGGACGTTGGTGGCGGAGACGAAAACATGCACATGGCGGCAGGACTGCAGCGCCGCGAAGTCCACATGTTCCTCGATCAGCTCCATCAGCGGGTTGATGTTGAGCGGGTTGAGGTCGTAGGGCGAGAAAAAGCGGCTCATCACATCCACGGCGACATAGGCCGGGTTGGTGTTGAGCGACCAGTTGCCCATCAGCCGGTCGAGCAGCGTGCGTTGCAGCGGGCTGGCGCGCCCGTCGCGGGAGACGTCGCGCCAGTAGCGGGTGAGTGCCTCGCGCCCGCCCTCATTGCCGCCGCGCGCGATGCCGGTGGCGAGCACAGCCGCATTCATCGCCCCGGCGCTGGTGCCGGAGATGCCCTCGATGGCGATGCGCCCGTCCTCCAGCAGGCGGTCGAGCACGCCCCAGGTGAAGGCGCCGTGAGCGCCGCCGCCCTGCAGTGCGAGGTTGATCGGCTTGAGCGCCGGCGCCGCGGTCTTGAGCGCTTCCACCGCCTCGATATGGCCGGTGTCGCGGTTGACCTCGCCCTTGCCGGTCGGCGTGGCGAGCGCGCCTGCGGCGGCTTCCGCCTTGGCGTGGTCGTGCGCCGATTTCGGCTGGGCGGGAATCTTGGCCGAGGTTTTGACGGCAGGCTTCTTAGGTGCCGGCTTGGCAGAAGCAGGTTCAGCCTTGGCCGGCTCGGCCTTGGCGGATGACGGCTTGGTCGCAGCCTTCGCCGCCGGCCGGACCTTGGAAGCCGCAGGCTTCGGCGCCGGCGAAACGGCCGCCTCCCCTGCGACGGGCTTCGCCGATGCGGTGGAGGGCTTCGGGGCGGACTTGGCCGCAGACTTGGCCGCGGCGGGCTTCGGGGCGGACTTCGCCGCCGGCTTGGTCGGCGCTCGCTTGGCCGCCGCCGGTTTCGCGGGCGCGGCCTCCGCCGCCTCGGCCAGCGCCGCGCTTGCGCGCTTCGCGGGCGACGCCTTGCCGGCCGGCTTGCGCGGGGACCGCGGGGGCTTCGGTGTCTGCGCCACGCGCCTGCCTCCTGTCGAACGTTACTCGGCGACCCAGCCGCCGTCGATCTGCTGCAGCGAGCCGGTGATCGACCGGGCCACATCGCCGGCCAGGAACACGGCCAGCGCCGCCACCTGGTCGACAGTGACGAATTCCTTGGTCGGTTGCTCGGCCAGCAGGAACTCCTTCACCTGCTCCTCCGTGATGCCGCGCGCCTTGGCGGTGTCGGGGATCTGCTTCTCGACGAGGGGCGTCCACACATAGCCCGGGCAGATGGCGTTGACAGTGATGCCGAAGGTCGCCGTCTCCAACGCCACCGTCTTGGTCAGGCCGGCGATGCCGTGCTTGGCCGAGACATAGGCCGACTTGAAGGGAGAGGCGACGAGCGCATGCGCCGAGGCGGTGTTGATGATGCGGCCCCATTTGCGCGCCTTCATGCCCGGCACCGCGGCCTTGATGGCGTGGAAGGCGGCGGAGAGGTTCAGCGCGATGATGAGGTCCCACTTCTCGTCCGGGAAGTCCTCGACCGGCGAGACGTACTGCACGCCCGCATTGTTCACGAGGATGTCGACCGAGCCGAGCTTCTCCTCGCCGAACTTCACGAGCCCGGCGCATTCCGACGCCTTGGTCAGGTCGGCGCCGGAATACACCGCCTTGATGCCGAACTCGGTCTCAAGCCCGGCGCGCAGCGTCTCGATCTCGCCGGCGTCGCCGAAGCCGTTCAGCGTGATGTTCACGCCCTCGGCCGCCAGCCCACGGGCGATGGCGAGGCCGATGCCGCTGGTGGACCCGGTGACGACGGCATTCTTCCCCTTAAGCATCGAAGCTGCTCCTCAACGAGATGGAAGCACGTGCGTCCCGCGGGTCTCGCGCCGTGCCGTTCGAGTTCCCATTTACCGCAGGCTAGCATGGTCTTGTGCGCTGCAAACAGCCCCTGTTGCCTTGCCGCACGGTCTTCCCTGCGTCACATGCGGGACATGGTTTTCGGTTTACTAGCCGCGGAGTACGATTGCCCGATGACGAGCCGCCACCACGACGACCACGACCACAGCGCCTGCGTCGCCGACGCCTTGGCGCGGGCGGAAGCGTCATGCGGCGAGCGCGGCGCCCGCCTCACCCCGCTACGCCGGCGCGTGCTGGAGGAGCTGGCCGACAGCCATGTGCCGCTCGGCGCCTATGAGCTGGTGGAGCGCCTCGGCGCCTCGGGCGAAAAGCCCCCGCCCATGTCGGTTTACCGCGCGCTGGATTTCCTGGTGTCGGAGGGCCTCGCCCACCGCATCGAAAGCCGCAACGCCTATATCGCCTGCGGCCGCGACCACGGCGCGGATGACGTGATCGTGTTCCTGATCTGCGAGAAGTGCGGGCTGACCTCCGAGGTCTCCTCGCACGCCATCGGCCGCGATCTCGCCTGGGCGACCCGCGCCGCCGGCTTCACGCCGCACACGCCGGTGATCGAGATCGCCGGCACCTGCGCCCGCTGCAAGGCGGCAGCGCTTGCCGCGGTGGAGGCAGCCGATGCCGGCGCCCGTTGACGCCGGCGCGGCGCCCGCTTAACCCCGAGCGTCACCGCTCTGCCGGAAGATGATCATGGACACCCTCGCCGACGCCGCCATCGTCGCCCCGGAACTTGAAGCTGCCGGCCCGGCGCCGCGCCGCATGACCGTGCCCGTGCAGGTCGGGCGCATCACGGTGGGCGGCGGCGCGCCGGTGGTCGTCCAGTCCATGACCAACACTGACACCGCCGACGCCGCCGGCACCGCCCTCCAGATCGCCGCGCTCGCCCGCGCCGGCTCGGAGATCGTGCGCATCACCGTGGACCGCGACGAATCCGCCGCCGCCGTGCCGGAGATCAAGGAGCGCCTGCTCAAGATGGGGTTAGAGACCCCCATCGTCGGCGACTTCCACTATAACGGCCACCTGCTGCTGACGAAGTTCCCGGACTGCGCGGCTGCGCTCGACAAGTACCGCATCAATCCGGGCAATGTCGGATTCGGGCAGAAGCGCGACCGCCACTTCGCCACCATCGTCGAGCAGGCGATAAAGCACGACAAGCCGGTGCGCATCGGCGCGAACTGGGGCTCGCTCGACGAGGACCTGCTCACCGCGCTGATGGACCAGAACGCGAAGCTGCCGCGCCCGGCGGACGCCCGCGCGGTCACCCGCGAGGCGCTGGTGCGCTCCGCCCTGCTCTCGGCGGCACTGGCCGAGGATATCGGCCTGCCCAAGGACAAGATCATCCTCTCCGCCAAGGTTTCGGCCGTGCAGGATCTCATCACCGTCTATGCCGAGCTGGCGCGCCGTGCCGACTATGCGCTGCATCTCGGCCTCACCGAGGCGGGCATGGGCTCGAAGGGCATCGTCGCCTCCTCCACCGCCATGGGCGTGCTGCTCCAGCAGGGCATCGGCGACACCATCCGCGTCTCGCTCACCCCCGAGCCCGGCGGCGACCGCACCCGCGAGGTGACGGTGGCGCAGGAGATGCTCCAGACCATGGGCCTGCGCACCTTCGTGCCGCTGGTCGCCGCCTGCCCCGGCTGCGGGCGCACCACCTCCACCACCTTCCAGGAGCTGGCCTTCGAGGTGCAGGACTTCATCCGCACCTCCATGCCGGAATGGAAGAAGCACTATCCCGGCGTCGAGACGCTCAACGTCGCGGTGATGGGCTGCATCGTCAACGGCCCGGGCGAGAGCAAGCACGCCGACATCGGCATCTCACTGCCCGGCACCGGCGAGTTCCCCACCGCCCCGGTCTATCTCGACGGCAAGAAGGCCATGACGCTGCGCGGCCCGACGCTACGCGAGGACTTCAAGAAGATCGTCGAGGACTATGTGCAGCGCCGGTTCGGCGTCGGCGCAAGCGCGGCGCCCACGGCCGGCGTGGACGCGGCGGAGTGATCCCCTCGCAGGCGTCGGCCGCGCCGCGCGCCGGCGCGCGCATTCCCGGCACGGTCTGGATACTCGGCTTCGTCAGCCTCGCCATGGATATCTCCTCGGAGATGGTCCAGACGCTGCTGCCCATCTACCTCGTGACCGAACTGGCCGCTTCGGCCCTCGCCATCGGCTTCATCGAGGGACTGGCGGTCGCCGTCGCCATGGTGACGCGGCTGTTCTCCGGCGTGATCTCCGACTGGACCGGTCAGCGCAAGCCGCTCGCCATGCTCGGCTACGGCCTCGGCGCCATTTCCAAGCCGATGATCCCGCTCGCCGGCTCGCTTAGCTGGATCATCGCCGCCAAGGCGCTCGACCGCGTCGGCAAGGGGATACGCAGCGCACCGCGCGACGCGCTGATCGCCGACCCCACCCCGCCGGACATACGCGGCGCCAGCTTCGGGCTGCGCAAGTCGCTCGACACGGTTGGCGGCTTCATCGGCCCGCTCGTCGCCATCGGCCTGATGCTCATGACCGGCGGCGACATCCTCACCGTGTTCTGGATCGCCACCATACCGGCCTTCCTGTCCGTCGCCCTGCTGCTGTGGGGAATAAGGGAGCCCGCCCAGCCGCCCGCCCGCTCGAAGGACCGGCCGCGCCTTGCCGAGGCCGGCAAGCTCAACCGCGCCACCTGGGCGGTGATCGCCGCCGCCTGCATCTTCACCGCGGCGCGGTTCAGCGAGGCCTTCCTGTTGCTGAAGGCACAAGAGGTCGGCCTCGCCGCCGCCTGGGTGCCGATTACCATGGTGGTGATGCACGCGGTGTACGGCCTCGCCGCCTATCCGGTCGGACGCCTCTCGGACTGGCTGGGGCGCACCGGGCCGCTCGCCGTCAGTCTCGTCCTGCTCTTCGCCGCCGATTTCGTCCTCGCCCAGGCGAGCACCATGACGCCCTTTTTCATCGGCATCGTGCTGTGGGGGCTGCATATGGGCTTTTCGCAGGGCCTGCTCGCCACGCTGATCGCCGACGTCGCACCCGCGCGCTACAAGGCCACCGCCTTCGGCGTGTTCAATCTCGCCACCGGACTCACCGTGCTGGCCGGCAACGTCGCCGCAGGCTGGCTCTGGCAGGCGCACGGCTCGTCCGCGACCTTTCTCGCCGGCAGCGCGCTGGCGATGATCGCGCTGCTCGCCTTCCTGTTCCTGCGCAAGACGCCGCAGCCGGGCTGATCCTGCGTCGCGGGCGGTCAAGGCGTGCAGCCTTGCCGTTGCCTCTCCGCCCCTTTCGGCGTAAAAGCCCGCGCTCGCCCGAGCCTGTGAATGGCAGGGCTTTCAGGAGAATGATCATGGGCTACAAGGTCGCCATCGTCGGTGCCACAGGCAATGTGGGCCGCGAAATGCTCGACATCCTCGCCGAACGCGGATTCCCCGCGGACGAGGTGGTCGCGCTCGCCTCCCGCCGTTCGGTCGGGACGGAAGTCTCCTTCGGCGACAAGACCCTGAAAGTCAAAGCCCTCGAGCATCACGACTTCTCCGACACCGACATCTGCCTGATGTCGGCCGGCGGCGACATTTCCAAGGAATGGTCGCCCAAGATCGGCCGTCAGGGCTGCGTCGTGATCGATAATTCCTCGGCCTTCCGCTACGACAGTGACGTGCCGCTGATCGTGCCGGAGGTGAACGCCGACGCGGTGAAGGGCTTCACCAAGAAGAACATCATCGCCAACCCGAACTGCTCGACCGCCCAGCTCGTCGTGGCCCTCAAGCCGCTGCACGACAAGGCGACGATCAAGCGCGTGGTTGTGGCGACCTACCAGTCCGTCTCCGGCGCCGGCAAGGACGCCATGGACGAGCTGTTCGCGCAGACCCGCGCCGTCTTCGTGTCGGACCCGGTCGAGGCGAAGAAGTTCCCCAAGCGCATCGCCTTCAACGTCATTCCTCACATCGACGTCTTCATGGAGGACGGTTACACGAAGGAGGAATGGAAGGTGATGGCAGAGACCAAGAAGATCCTCGATCCGAAGATCAAGCTCACCTGCACCGCGGTGCGCGTGCCGGTCTTCATCGCCCATTCGGAAGCCGTGAACGTCGAGTTCGAGAACCCGATCACGGCGGAGGAGGCGACCGAGGTCCTGCGCAACGCGCCGGGCGTGCTGGTGGTCGATAAGCGCGAGCCGGGCGGCTACATCACGCCCTACGAGGCGGCCGGCGAGGACGCGACCTACGTCTCGCGCATCCGCGAGGACGCGACCGTCGAGAACGGCCTGTCTTTCTGGTGCGTGTCGGACAATCTGCGCAAGGGCGCAGCGCTGAACGCGGTGCAGATCGCGGAAGTGCTGGTCAACCGCAAGCTGCTTCAGCCCAAGTCGGCGAAGGCGGCCTGAACGAGAACGACGTCATGCTCGGGCTTGGCCCGGGCATCCACGCCTTCTCAATCTTGGCAAAAATTGATGCGGCCGCCTCCGGGCGGCCGTCGTCGTTTCACGAGGCCGCGTCACCATTCCGCCGAACTCGCCCGCCACCAATCGCGTCGGCGGCAGCTTCAGGGATGAGATTCGTGCTCCAGCGACTATTGGCGGCGGCGCTTGCCTTCATCGGCCTCATCGGCCCGGCGCTCGCCCATCCGCATGTGTGGGTGGAGGTCCGCTCGCAGCTCGACTATGCGCCGGATGGCACGCTCACCGGCGTGAAGCACGCGTGGAAGTTCGACGAGGCCTTCTCCAGCTATGCGCTGCAGGGGCTGGAAACCACGCCCGACGGCAAGCCCAGCGACAAGACGCTGAAGGAGCTGGCGCAGGTCAACATCGATTCCCTGAAGGAGTTCGACTACTTCACCTATGCCAAGCGCGGCAAGGAAGAGGAGAAGTTCCTGCCGCCGACCAATTATTCGCTGACCTATGACGGCACGCAGCTCACGCTGCACTTCACTTTGCCTTTCGAGAAGCCGCAGGCGAAGAAGGGCGCGATGACGCTCGACGTCTACGACCCCACCTATTTCGTCGCCTTCCAGCTCGCCGACGACGACCCGGTCAAGCTCGCCGGGCAAGCCGCGGGGTGTGCGCTCACGCTGCACCGGCCGGATCCGGCGGCGACCAATTCGTCGAACCTCACCGAGAGCTTCTTCAACGCGCTGACTTCGTCGAGCCAGTTCGGCTCGCAATTCGCCAACCGCGTGACGGTGACCTGCTCGTGAGGCAGCGCCTCGTCCTGGCGGTGCTTGCCCTGGCCGCCGGCTGGCTGAGCCTGCACCCTGCCTTCGCGCAGAGCCCGTTCGGCGTCGGTGCCCCACCTCCGTCCTCAGAGAGCGGCGGGCCAATGGGCGGCATCGCCGGCTATATCCTCGCCAAACAGGCGGAGTTCTACCGGCTACTCACCTCGGCGGTGCGCGCCTCGAAGCAGGACGGCAGCGCCCTTATCCTGCTCGGCGGCATCTCCTTCGCCTATGGCATCTTCCACGCCGCCGGCCCCGGCCATGGCAAGGCGGTGATCTCCTCCTATCTCCTCGCCAACGGGGCGACGCTGAAGCGCGGCATCGGCCTCGCCTTCGCCAGCGCCTTTGCCCAGGCGCTCGCCGCCATCCTCGTCGCCGGCATCTTCGCGGTGATCCTCGGGGCCACCGCCGCCTCGATGAGCCGGGCGGTCTATGTGGTCGAGATCGCCGCCTATGGGCTGATCGTGCTGATCGGCCTGCGCCTCGCCTACATCAAGGGCCGCGCGCTCCTCGCCACCTGGCGCGGCGTGCCCGCCCATGTCCACGGCCCGGATTGCGGCTGCGAGGACGGGCACGGCCACATGCCCGGCCCGGAGGAACTTCCCAAGGGCAATGGCTGGCGCGAATGGTGGGGAGCGGTGCTCTCGGTCGGGCTGCGCCCCTGCTCGGGCGCCATCCTCGTGCTGGTCTTCGCGCTGACCCAGGGAATCTTCTGGGTCGGCGCCGCCTCCACCCTGCTGATGGGCGTTGGCACGGCGATCACCGTCAGCGCCATCGCCGCCATCGCCGTCTTCGCCAAGCGGGCGGCGGTGAGATTGGCCGCCAACCGGCCGGGCTCCACCGGGGCGGTGATGCTGCGGGGCGTCGAGTTCCTCGCTGCGCTGGCCCTGATCGCCTTCGGCCTGGCGCTGATGCTCGGCTTCATGGCCAGCGAGCGGCTAACGCTGGGGTGAGGCCCGCCTGCATCAACAGCCTGCGTCCTTCGAGGCCCGGCTGCGCCGGGCACCTCAGGATGAGACCGGACAGGGATTTGCAGAAACCTGCCTCATGCTGAGGTGCCACCCGCAGGGTGGCCTCGAAACACGCAGCCCCGCTCAATCCTTCAGATAGTCGTGCACCACCTTGCCGAGGCCCAGCGTGAGATCGGTGCGCATGTGCACCGCGGAGATCACCTCCAGCACGGGCAGCTTGGCGACGTCGCAGATGGCGTGCGGGAACAGGCCGAGCGCCGCCGGGCCGGTCCAGGCCTCCTTCAGCGTAACGTTCTCGAGATAGTACTCGACCAGCTCACAGACCCGCGCGGTGCCGTCGACATGCGGGATGATCTTGATCATCCAGTTCGGCGCGGCCAGCGACTTGAGCACGGCGTCGTGGTCGAGCGCCTCATATTTGTAGCCCATGGTGGCGGAGGCGCAGAGCACGCTGCCATAATGCAGGCTCCCTACCAGCACGTCGCTCTCGACAGCCATCTTCGGCTTGGCGAGCTTCTTCGGGAAGCCCCACAGCTCGCGCCCGCCGGCGATCGGCGACTCGTCGTCGAGATACATCGCATGGACGTAGCCGCCCTTGCGGCCCTCGAACTCGACCGGGATCACCTGCCCGGTCTCGGTGTAGTCGCCGAAGCCGGTCGAGTCCGGCATGCGGATGAACTCGTATTTGACGATCGGCTCGATAACCTTCAGCGGCTCAGGCACCACCTTCTCCAGCGCCGCCGGATCGGTGCGATAGGTGACGATGAAGAACTCGCGGTTGAAGAAGCGATACGGCCCCTTGGGATAAGAAGGGCTGGTCAGCGGCATGGAATAGGCGGTGCGGCGGACGTCTTCAATCTTCATGGCGGGCCTCGTGCTGAACGGTAGCCCAGCCTAGTCGACAATACTGCGCTGCAACAGCGCGAAGCGCGTCACCGACGTGTCACGATACGGCGTACCGGCAAAGGCGGGCGGGCGGCACGTCTCCGCGCCGCCGCCCGTCGAAAGGCATCCGATCAGAAGCGGTAGGTCAGGCCGCCCTTGATCGCGTTGGTATCGACGTCGCTGGCGAACTGGCCCTCATAGCCGATATTCAGCGACAGGTTCTGGCCGATCGACAGGTCGATGCCGGCGCCGAGCACGAAGCTGTCCTCGGCAAGCGGCGCGCCGGCCACGGTGAAGGCGCCGCCGGTACCGGCGAAGGACATGGCGACTTCCGGCGACAGGTCGCCATAGGCATGGCGCCAGGCGAGCGTCGCATGCGGCGTCACCGTGCCTTCGCCGACAGTGAAGCTGGTGGCGAGGCGCAGGCCGAGGGTCGAATAGGGCACGTCATAGGACAGGCCCGACGAGGACAGGCCGAGGACCGGCGCGTTGGTCTCGACGAAGCTGTCGGTGTCGATCCAGCTCCACGCCATCTGCGCGAAGGGCTCGAAGGCGATGCCCGCCGCCTCGACCGCATAGGCAGCCTCGACGAAGACGTTGGCGGTCGAGCCGTCATAGGAGCCGAGCGGGTTCTCGGAGAGGCCGAGCATCGCCGCCGTGCGCTTGGTGTCGACGTCGCTCCAGCCATAGCTGGCGCCGCCACGCAGGCGGAAAGCGTCGAAGCTGGCGCCGGCATAGGCGGCGATCAGCGCCGTGTCGGCGTCGGCGCTGCTCAGCCGGTCGTCGATGTCGGTGCTGGACGAGGTGTAGCCGGCGGCTAGGCCGATGGTGGCATTGCCACTGGTGACGTCGGCGCCGCCGAGGAAGCCGCCGAGCGAGCTATCGATGTCAGCCGCGTTGCCGTTGCCGTCGGTGCTGTTCCACTGGCCGAAGCCCTGCGCCCAGGTGGCGTAGACCGGGCCGACCGGCTCGAGCGGCGCGGCTTTGACCGGGAACGGGCTCGCCGGCGCCGGCGCCTTGGCGGCATAGGACGTCACCGGGCCGCCGCTGGCGAGCGCCGCCATGGCCGGCGAGGCCCCTGCGGCGGACGCCTGGCGCAGGCGGCCGACCAGCGTGTCGGCGACCAGCGTCGACTGGTAGTACAGCGTGGTGCCGACCGAGGCGTGGACCTCGCCGGAGAGCAGGTCGAAACCCTGCACGATGGCCGCCTGCTCGCCCGCCGTGGCGGCGAAGACGGTGGACTGCAGCAGCCCGCCATTGGCGAATTCGATGGCGTTCGCCACCGCCCGCTGGTTGGCGGTCTGGGCGAGGCTGGCGAAGGAGGTGCCGTTGCGCTCCAGCGTCAGCGTCACCGAGGCGCCGTCGCGGCCGAGCGTCGGGTCGATGAACAGGAAGTCCTGCGCCATCGTGATGCCGTCGAACTGGCCGTCCGGCGTGGTCGTCGCATCGGCGGAGACGATGGTGTAGACCGCGCCGACAGTGAGCGGCCCGCCCTCGCTGGAAAGCATCACCGTGCCGCCATTGATCGCCGAGGTGTCGGCGACGATCCGGTCGGAGCTCGTCTGGTTGAACTCGACGACATAGGTCGAGCCGGCGTCGAAGGTCGCCGTGCCGTTCACCGTGATGGTGCCGATGGAGTTGCCCGGGGTGACCGTGCCGCCCTTGCCGACGGTCAGCGAGCCGAGCGTGGCGTTGCCGCCCAGCGTCGCCCCGTTGGCGATGGTCAGCGCCGCCGAGGGCAGCGCGCCGTTCAGCACGAAGCTGCCGTCCACCACCACGGCGCCGGCGAAGTCGCTGCTGCCGGTGCCGGTGAAGCTCGCCCCCTCGCCGATCAGCAGCGTGCCGAAGTCGCGGTACTGCGCCTCGTCGCCGAGCAGGCCGAGATTGAAGCTGCCGCTGCCGCCGAGTTCGAAGGTGTTGTCGCCGTCGCCGCCGGTGACGTAGCCGGTGACCTGGCTCCCCGAGCGGTAGACGAACAGGTCGTCGCCACCGCCCATGTCGACCGCCTTGGCGCTGTCGCTGCTGATGACACCGGCGTTGACGATGACGTCGTCATTGTCACCGATGAAGGTCACCGCGACACCGTCCGAAACGACGGTGCCCTCGTTGATCAGCGTGGTGGCGAAGGGCGCCGGGCCCTGCGAGCTGTCATCGATCAGGATGGCGCGGCCGACATCGTCCTGGCCTTCATTGGCGTAGTTGTCGAAGGCCTGGATGGTGGCGCCGGCATGGTTGTGGATGAGGCCGCCGCCGGCGGCGATACCATCAGCCGTGTTCGGGTCGCCGTCATTGGTGCCGGTGGCGCCGGTGCCCTGGATCAGGCCGTAATTGTGCAGAATCACCTGCCCGTCGACATCCACGCCGTCGCCGTCGCCGTCCGGCGTGCCATCGGCCGTGTCCTCGTCATCGTCGAGCAGGCCGGTCACGGCGCCCTGGATGGTGCCGTAATTGGTGACGGTGACGATGGTGTCGCCGGTGCTGTCGACGTTGATGCCCGAGCCGTTGCGGCCGAGGATGATGCCACCAGCCTCGTTTGTCACAGTGACAGCGCCATCGCCGGTGACACCATGTTTCGCCCCGAGGATCTCGCCACCGGTCTTGTTCAGAACCGAGCCGCCGGCGCCCTGGAAGTCGACGCCGTCGCCGTCGCTGGTGAGGTCCGTCGACTGGATGACGCCGTAATTGATCACGCTGGCGAAGGCGCCGGGACGGATGCCGTCGGCTTCCGAGGACTGCAGGACGCCGGTGGCGTGGTTGATGATGGTGATCGTGTTGGTCGCCGAAGTGAGGTCGGCGAAGTCGAGCGCCTGCCCGGCGCCGCCGTCGATCAGCCCGTGGTTCTCGATGGTGATGACGGCGCTGGAGGCGTTGTTGTCGGCGTCGGCGGCGATCTTGAAGGCGTCGTCGCCGCCGATGATCTTGCCGCCTTCCTCATTGATGAGGGTGAAGGTCGAGACGTTCTCGATATTGCCTTCGTCGTCGAACTTCAGCGCGCGGTCGTCTTCGTTGAGGGTCTGGATCGTGCCGGAATTGATCAGGATGATGTCGCCGCCGCCGAAGCGGATGGCGTCGTTCTCCTGCGCGGTGATGCTGCCGCTGTTCTCGATCACCACCACGGCACTCGCGTCGGTGGCCTTGTTGAGATCGAACACCTGCCCCTCGCCCGAGGTCATCTCGCCGGTGTTGATCACATGCAGCTTGCCGCTGGCGAAGGCATCGTTGATGCGCACCGTGTCGTCGCCGGACTCGATCACGCCGTTGTTCTTCAGCGTGAAGGTGCCGCTCACCTCGCCGTCCGTGTCGATCGCCCGGTCCGTGGTCGAGATCGTCCCGTCATTGGTGATCAGAACCCCGGCCCCGGTCGCCGGACCGTCCCAGACGATGGCGTCGTCGCCATCGGTCTCCAGCGTGCCACCCTCTTCGATCAGGCCGGTATCGGTGCCGGAAACCGCCTGCGGGTTGGTCTCCGTCGTGCCGGTGGGAACGATGAACGAGCCGCTCGGCGCGGGATCGGCATGCGCCGGAGCAAGGCCGGCGGCCAGCGGCGCGAACAGGAGGGCGCTGGCGGCCAGCAGAGCGGAGCAGCTGGCCGACGAGAAGAGGCGGTTCATTGGCGGGATCCTGGACGATCTTCGGGTCGTCCTCCGCTACCGGCGGCACATGACAGCGGGGTGACGCCGCCACGACCGCAGCCGGATTTCCGGCAGCGCGCCGCCTCAGCTGACGCTGCGTTGCCTCACGGCCACAGCCGGCCAAGCCGCTGATTCACAAAGGACCAATCAGAAGGCGAGAAGACCCGCCGTCTCGCCTTCGGTACCGATGGCGAGCGCCCCGCCATCCGCCCGCCAGGCCATGGCGCTGACCGGCTTGCCGTCCGGCGCGCGCAGCAGGATCTCGGCGCCGTCGGAGATGCGTACCATCAGCACCAGCCCGTCCTCATAGCCGCAGGCGATAACCTCGTCCTTGGGATGGGTGGCCACTGCCGAGACCCGCACGTCGCGCGGAGCGAGCATGGTCGGCTGCTTGCCCATCGGTCCCTCCTTGGAGCCGAAGGGCCACAGGATCACCTCGCCGGAGCCGGAGGTCGCGAGATAGCGCCCACCATTGGTAAAGGCCATGGAGCGCACGCGCGAGGGATAGCCGGACATGCGCATATGCGCCCCGTCCGGCAGGCGCCAGCCATGCAGCGCCGGCTCCTGCATGGTGGTGACGAGGAAGCGTCCTTCCGGGTGCCAGAGCACGCCGCGGTGCGAGCCCTTCCATTCCAGCACTTCGGGCTTGGCCACCGCATTGGGGAACCACAGGCTCGCCCCGCCATAATGGGCGACGGCAAGCCGCGTGCCCTTGGGCGCGAAGGCGAGGCCGCCGACAGTGGACGGGAAGTCATGCGACTTCCTCTCGCCCTTCACCGGCTGGAAATAAGCGGTCTTGCCGGCGGAGAAGGCGACGGCGCCGTCACCGGCCACGGCGACCTGATCGATCCAGCGGCCCTTCTGCTCGAACAGAGTCTCGGTGGACCCGTCCGCCTTGGTCGCGACCACCCGCCCATCGTCGCCGCCGGTGATGAGGCGCCTTGCGTCGCCGGTGACGGAGAGGATGGCGCCCTTATGCGCCTCGACCCGCGTCTCCTCCTCCCCGGCCAGCACCACCGCGCCGCCTTCCAGCGCGAAGGCGGCTGTGGTGCCGAGGAAGCGCACGCCGGCAACCGCGCCGCCGACATCGACGGGGCGCAGCTTCGAGGTGAGGGAGGACGGAGGGGAGGACAGGGCGGCCATGGGATTCCGGCGTCGTTCGGTGACGACGCCGGGGTTAGCGGAATTTCGACCGGGTGTCATGCGTTGCGCGGAAACTGCCCGGCTTCATCATCCTTCGAGGCTCGCTGTGCTCGCACCTCAGGATGAGGTCGTTTTGGTAGCAACCTTATCCTGAGGTGCTCGGGCAAAGCCCGAGCCTCGAAGGATGTTCGGCAGCGTCAGGTCACGCCACGCAGGCGCGGAACCCGGCTTCCAGCGCCTTCTGATCGAGATGGCGGCCGATGAAGACGATCCGGCTCAGCTTCGCCTCGTCGTCGCGCCAGGGGCGCTGGTGGTCGCCGTCGAGGATCATGTGCACGCCCTGGAAGACGAAGCGGTCCGGGTCGTTCTTGAAGGCGAGGATGCCCTTGGAGCGCAGGATGTTCGGCCCCTCGCGCTGGGTCAGCTCCTGGATCCACGGGAAGAACTTGTCCGGGTCCAGCGGCTTGTCGGACGCGAACGAGAAGGACTGCATGTCCTCGTCGTGGAAATGCTTGTGGCCGCCCTCGAGGAAATCCGGGTCGATGGCGGTGATGCGGTCGAGGTCGAACGCGCCCTGCCCCAGCACCTTGTCGATGGCGATGTCGGACTTCTGCGTGCGGTGGATGCGGGCGAAGGGGTTGATGGCGCGGATGCGCATCTCGACGTCCTTCAGCTCGGTCTCCGAAACGAGGTCGGTCTTGTTGAGCAGGATGACGTCGGCGAAGGCGATCTGGTTCTTCGCCTCGGGCGCGTCCTTCAGCCGGTCCTTCAGCCATTTGGCGTCGGCCACGGTCACCACCGCGTCGAGCGCGGTCTTGGCGCCGACCGTCTCGTCGACGAAGAAGGTCTGGGCGACGGGGGCGGGATCGGCGAGGCCGGTGGTCTCGACGATGATGCCGTCGAAATCGCCCTTGCGGCGCAGCAGGCCGTCGATGATGCGGATCAGGTCGCCGCGCACGGTGCAGCAGATGCAGCCGTTGTTCATCTCGAACACTTCCTCGTCGGCGCCCACGACGAGGTCGTTGTCGATGCCGATCTCGCCGAACTCGTTGACGACGACGGCGAACTTCTTGCCGTGCGGCTCGGAGAGGATGCGGTTGAGCAGCGTGGTCTTGCCGGCGCCGAGATAGCCGGTCAGCACGGTGACGGGAATCTTGTTGGGCTGCACGTCGGACATCTAGGTCGCTCCAATCTTACTTTCCCTC
>JARBUD010000034.1:37265-83465 GCA_029239875.1 Xanthobacteraceae bacterium
GGGGGGGGGGGGGGGGGGGGCGGGGGGGGGGGGGGGGGGCGCCCCACTGCCGCGCCGGCTTCCCCCTCACCCCAACCCTCTCCCCCTCGGGGAGAGGGGGCAGTCCTCAGCTCGACAGCGCCGCGGAGAACTGGCGGATGTTGTTCTGCATCATGTCGATGTAGGTGCTCGCCGGGCCTTTGTCATCGGAGAGCGCGTCGGAATAGAGCTCGCCGCCGATCTTGGCGTCGGTCTCGGCGGCGATGCGCTTGACGAGGCGCGGATCGGAGATGTTCTCCATGAACACCGCCGGGATCTTCTCGGCCTTGATCTGGCGGATGATGCGGGCGACGTCCTTGGCCGACGCCTCGCTCTCGGTCGACACGCCCTGCGGCGCGATGAACTCCATGCCATAGGCGGCGCCGAAATAGCCGAAGGCGTCGTGCGAGGTAATGATGCGGCGGCGCTCGGTGGGGATCGCCAGGATCGCCGCCTTCACCTGCGCGTCCAGCGCGTCGAGCCTGGCCGTATAGGCGGCGGCGTTGGCCTCGTAGGTCGCCTTGCCCGCCGGATCGGCGGCGATCAACGCGTCACGGATATTGGCGACATAGACCTCGGCATTGTCGACCGACTGCCAGGCATGCGGGTCGGTGCCGCCATGATCGTGATCATGGCCGTGCGCGTCGGCCTTCTTGCTGTGGTCATGGTCGTGGTCGTCCTCCTCCTCGGCCATCTCGCGCGGGGCGATGCCGGTGGTCGCGACGACGAGCTTCGCCTTGGTGCCGGACGCCTTCACCAGCCGGTCGATCCAGCCCTCGAAGCCAAGGCCGTTGACGAAGACGAGCTTGGCGGCGGCGACCTTCTTGGCATCGGCCGGGGAAGGCTGGAAGACGTGCGCATCGCCATTGGGACCGACGAGGGTGGAGACGGCGACACGATCGCCGCCGACCTGGCGCACGAAGTCGCCGAGGATGGAGAAAGTGGCGACGACCGGAATCTTCGCCGGCGCATCCTGCGCGGCGGCGGGAGTTATGAGGCCGAGCGCGAGCGCGGCAGCGAGCCAATGGCGGCGGGTCAGCATAAGGCTTCTCCTCAGGCTTCGAGATGGCGGCGCGGCATCAGGCGGGGCAGCAGCCCGCCCACCGGCCCGAACAGCACCGACAGCGCATAGGCGCCACCGGCGACGAGGATGATGGCGGGCCCGGAAGGCGCGCCGGAATGGTAGGAGACCAGCAGCCCGACCACGCCGGAGCCGCAGGCGATGAGCACCGCGATGGCGACGAGCGCGGTCAATTCGCGGGTCCAGAAGCGGGCCGCGGCGGCGGGCAGCATCATCATGCCGACCGCCAGCAGCGTGCCGAGCGCGTGGAAGCCGCCGACGAGGTTGAGCACCACCAAAGCGAGGAAGACGAGGTGCGAAGGCGCCCCCGCCCGGCTCACCGAGCGCAGGAAGCCGGGATCGACGCTCTCCAGCACCATGGGCCGCCAGAACAGCGCCAGCACCGCCAGCGTCAGCGACGAGATGGCGACGATCAGCAACAGCGTCGCGTCGTCGAGCGCCAGCACGGTGCCGAACAGCACATGCAGAAGATCGACATTCGAACCGCGCAGCGAGACGAGCAGCACGCCGAGCGCCAGCGAGACGAGGTAGAAGGCGGCGAGCGCCGCGTCCTCCTTCATCTCCGTGGCACGGGCTACCGCGCCGGCCCCCAGCGCCACCGCGAAGCCGGCCACCAGCCCGCCGGCGGTCATCGCCCAGAGGTTGAGCCCGGCGGCGAGGAAGCCAACCGCCGCGCCGGGCAGGATGGCGTGCGCCATGGCGTCGCCGGCAAGGCTCATGCGGCGCAACATCATCAGGACGCCGATGGGCCCGGCGCCGACGCCGAGCGCCAGCACGCCGACCAGCGCCCGGCGCATGAAGTCGAACTCGACGAAGGGGGAGAGGAGAAGATCGTACATCACGCCGCCTCCCCAGCCGTGTGGTGGCTCGGTGCACAGGCGGAAGCGCGGTCGTCCCACGCCTCGCACATGCGCCGCGCCTCGTTGAGGTTGGTTGGGGTGAGCACCTCGCGCGTGGCGCCCCATGCCACCGGCATGCGCGCCAGCAGCAGCGTCTGCGGAAAATGCACCCGCACCAATTCGAGGTCGTGCAGCACGGCGATCACCGTGCGGCCCTCGCCGTTCCAGCGCTCGACCAGCGCGGTGAGGTCGGCGACCGTGCCGGCGTCCAGAGCGGTGAAGGGCTCGTCGAGCAGGATCAGCCGCGCATCCTGCAGCAGCAGGCGGGCGAACAGCGTGCGCTGCATCTGCCCGCCCGAGAGCGTGCCGATGGGCCGTGTCTCGAAGCCTTCCAGCCCCACGGCGGCGATGGCGTGCTCGATCCGGTCGCGATCGGCGCGGCCGATGCCGCCGAACAGGCCGGAGCGGCGCCACAGTCCCATGGCGACGAGGTCGTAGACGTCGATCGGGAAGGAGCGGTCGACCTCCGCGGCCTGCGGCAGATAGGCGATCTCGCGCGCCGGCGTCGGCCCTTCTATGTGCCCGGCCAGCGGCGAGAGCACGCCGGCGATGCCCTTGAGCAGCGTCGACTTGCCGGCGCCGTTCGGCCCGCACACGGCGAGCAGCGCGCCTTCCGGCACGTCGCCGTCGAGGTGATGCACCGCCGGGTGGCGGTCATAGCCGAGCGTCAGGTCGCGAAAGGAGATCACGTTACCCATCACGCGCCGCCCCAGATCACCGCGAGCGCAGCCGCCCAGAGCAGCGCCGCCAGCGGCAGGGCGATGGCGAGGCGCTGCACCGCCGAGAGTCGCAGCAGCGAGAAGCCCGGCCGCGCCGCGGGATGCCGCTCGCCCTCGGCATGGGAGTGATGGTGAGCATGAGCGTGCCCATGGCCATGAAGGTGTGGGCGATGCGGATCGGCGTGGGCAGGCACGGGCGGCATGTCGGTCTCCGTCTCGACCGAAGTGATACAGTGTATCTTCGCACCCTGTCCAGCCGAAAGATACATTGTATCGACGCCGAGCCGACTTACGCCGAAGCCCGACGCGCAATTCCATTTCCTCCCTGATGACCGTCATCCTGAGAGCCTGACCCGTAATGGCTTTCAGGGCGGTGGGAGCCACCTTTGGACCGTCATCCCCGGGCTTGGCCCGGGGAGCCACGACTTGCCGGGTGCTCCGAGCGGTACTTAAGGCGTGGATGGCCGGGCCAAGCCCGGCCGTGACGAGCCTCCAAGCATGTCGGTCATGAATTGCGGGTCAGGCTCCGAGGACGACGTTGCACGCTTGGCCCCTGGGTGGCCGGGTCAAGCCCGACCATGAGGAAATACAAAGCTTTGCGCCCGACGAGGCCGCTGACCTAAGCCGACCTCCGGGGACGCACGAACCCGCCGCTGCGTCCAATTGATGGGGCCATCATGCGCCGCTGAGTCTCGACGGCGCGCCCACAGCGCCTTATGAGAGGGCGCCTTTCTTGCCGGCACTGCCGGCTCGTTCGCCCTGGAGCCCGTTCATGGACATTTCCCGCATTTCGGCCGGATCGAATCCGCCTGACGAAATCCACGTCATCATCGAGATCCCGGCCGGCGGCTCGCCGGTGAAGTACGAGCTCGACAAGGAGTCGGGCGCGCTGTTCGTCGACCGCTTCCTGCACACGCCCATGGTCTATCCGGGCAATTACGGCTTCATCCCGCAGACGCTGGGCGACGATGGCGATCCGCTCGACGTGGTCGTCATCTCGCCGTTCCCGCTGCTCGCCGGCTCGGTGATCTCGGCCCGCCCGATCGGCGTGCTGATGATGACCGACGAGAAGGGCGGCGACGAGAAGATCCTCGCCGTGCCGGCCAACTCGGTCTACCCGTACCATTCGAAGGTCGCGAACTACTCCGACCTGCCGGAACTCATCGTCCAGCAGGTCGAACACTTCTTCAAGCACTACAAGGATCTGGAGAAGGGCAAGTCCGTCTCCATCGCCGGCTGGAAGGATACCGCCGGCGCACACGAAGTCATCCTGCAGGGGCTCGCCGCCTACAAGAAGTGAGGCGACTGAAACCGATACGGAGAGGCCCGGGCTCGCCCGGGCCTTTTGCGTTCTGGATCAGGCGGCCCCACCGCCGAGCGGCCCATCCGGCAGGCGCGACAGGTCGAAGCGGTGGACGTCGGCCAGCAGCGCAATGAAGGCGCGCGCGCCATAGAGCGCGCAGGCCTCGCCCTTCTCCTTCGAGGCTTCGGTGGCGTCGCCCATGGCCCCTGCGGGCTGAATGTCCTGCGCCATCCAGCCAAAGCCGGCCGGCGAGCCGGCGCGCAGATAGTCGAACTCCTGCTCCATGGCGAGCGTCACCGGCGGGAAGTCGCGGATTTCGCCTTCCTTGACCGTGTCGGGGCGGAAAGCCTGCATCAGCGAGGTCTCGACCCCGCCGGCATGGATGCCGTGCTGGCGCTCCTGCGCCGAGAACAGCCCCTCGGGATAGCCGAAGCGGTGCCAGGAGATGGTCACGGCCAGCATGCCAAGCCGGGCGCGCAGGTCGCGCGTCACGATGTCGAGGATCGGCACGTTGCCGCCATGCGAATTGACGACGACCAGCTTGCGCACCCCGGCGCGGTGCACGCTCTCGCCGATCTCCGTCCAGGCGCGGATCACCGTCTCGGCGGAAAGGGTCAGCGTGCCGGGGAAATGGATGTGCTCGTTCGACTTGCCGATGGCCTGAAGCGGCAGGAACACCGCCGGGATGTCGTCCGGCAGCCGCTGCACGACTTCTTTCAGGTAGCCCTCGCCGATGAAGGTATCGACACCGACCGGCAGATGCGGCCCGTGCTGTTCCACCGCCGCGACCGGCAGCACGGCGATCCAGTTCTGCGTGTCGCCCTCGGCGAAGTCGGGCCAGGTCAGTTCGGTCCAGAAGCGTTTGGGGGGCATGGCGATGTGTCCGGCACGAGGGAGACTAGCGTTCTAGGCTCAGTCGACCCGCGCCGCCAGCGCCTCGATCTCCACCTTGAACTCCGGGCGGGTGAAGCCGGAGACGATCATCAGCGTCGAGGCCGGGGGCGGATCGGCGATGAAGCGGTCGCGCGCCGCCATGTAGCCGGCCATGTGGGCCCGGTCGGTGACATAGGCGTTGAGCCGGACGATGTCGGCCGGCCCCATGCCGGCCTCGGCGAGGCAGGCGGCGATGGCGGCAAGGCAGATTTCCGCCTGTGCCTCCGCCTCCTCAGGGATGGCATCGTCGACCGAGATGCCGAGCTGGCCGGAGACCAGCAGCAGCCGTGCGCCGGCCGGCACCTCGACGGCGTGGCTGTAGCGGGCGAAGGGGCGGCGGATGGCGGAGGGGACGAGATGACGCAGCATGGCAGGCTCAACGAAACGGGTGAAATGGGCGGCGCGATGTTGATGCACGGGCCGTCGCCAGCGTATGTGCATCACGATTAAGCTCGCCTATCATGACGGCAGACGATCCGTAACGCACCGCCCCTTCGCACCCGGATGGAGACTTCGATGCGCCTGCGTTTCCCGCGCTTGCGTTCCCTCGCCCCTCTTGCCGCTCTCGCCGCCCTTGCCTTCAGCGCCCCCGCGAACGCCGCCGACAAGGTGACCTTCGGCACCAACTGGGTGGCGCAGGCCGAGCATGGCGGCTTCTACCAGGCGGTGGCCGACGGCACCTACGAGAAGTACGGGCTGAACGTGACCATCGTGCCGGGCGGCCCGCAGGCCAACAATCGGCTGCTGCTGCCGGTGGGCAAGATCGATTTCTACATGGGCGCCAACATGCTGCAGGCGTTCTCCTCCGTGGTGGAGGGGATTCCGACGGTGATCGTCGCCGCGATGTTCCAGAAGGACCCGCAGGTGCTGATCGCCCATCCGGACGTCGAGAAGTTCGAGGACCTGAAGACCCGAACGCTGTTCATCTCCAAGGAAGGGCTTGCGAGCTACTACCAGTGGCTGGTCGCCGATTACGGCTTCAGCGAGAAGCAGGTGAAGCCCTACACCTTCAACGCCGCGCCCTTCCTTGTCGACAAGAACAGCGCCATGCAGGGCTACGTCACCTCCGAGCCGTATGCGGTCGAGCAGCAGGGCGGCTTCAAGCCCAAGCTGTTCCTGCTGGCGGATTACGGCTTCGACACCTACGCCACCACGATCGAAACCCGCACCCAGCTGGTGGAGCAGAACCCGGATCTCGTGCAGCGCTTCGTCGATGCCTCGATCATCGGCTGGTACAATTATCTCTACGGCGACAACGCCAAGGCCAACGCACTGATCAAGCAAGATAATCCGGAGATGACGGACGCGATGATCGCCTTCTCCATCGAGAAGATGAAGGAGTACGGCATCGTCGATTCCGGCGACACCAAGACGATGGGCGTCGGCGCCATGACCGATGCGCGGGTGAAGAGCTTCTACGACAAGATGGTGCAGGCGAAGGTGGTCAAGCCGGACATCGACTACAAGAAGTCCTACACGCTGAAGTTCGTCGACAAGGGCGTGGGCAAGGAGCTGGCGAAGTAGTGCCGGACATGGCCTCCCCGCTCCTCCGCCTCGAAGGCGTCGGCAAGCGCTTCGCCAATTCCACGACCGCTCTGGAGGGCCTCGACATGGAGGTCCGGCAGGGCGAGTTCCTCTCGCTGCTCGGCCCCTCGGGCTGCGGCAAGTCGACGGCGCTGCGCCTCATCGCTGGCCTGACCGAGCCGACCACTGGGCGCATCGACTGGAACGGCGCCGAGGCGGCGCGCGATGCCGACGGCCGGCGCTCCATTGGCTTCGTGTTCCAGGAACCGACGCTGATGCCCTGGGCCAGCGTCTTCGCCAATGTCCACCTGCCGCTCAAGCTCGCAGGGGTCTCCCGCGGCAAGGCGGAGCCCGCCATCGCCGAGGCGCTGGAACTGGTCGGGCTGGAAGGCTTTCGCGACGCCTATCCGCGCGAGCTCTCCGGCGGCATGAAGATGCGCGTCTCCATCGCCCGGGCGCTCGTCACCAAGCCGCGCCTGCTGCTGATGGACGAGCCCTTCGCGGCACTCGACGAGATCACCCGCTTCAAGCTGAACAACGATCTCCTGCAAGTCTGGCGGCAGCTCGGCTGCACCATCGTCTTCGTGACCCATTCAGTGTTCGAATCGGTGTTCCTGTCCTCGCGCATCCTGGTCTTCCGCGCCCGGCCGGGGCGGGTCTCGGCGGAGCTTTCCATCGACCCAAACCAGCCGCGCGACGACGCCTTCCGCACCTCGCCGGAATATGCCGGGCTGTGCCGCGAGACCTCGCTGGCGCTGGCTCGCGCGATGGAAGCGCGCTGAGGGAAAGCGGATGGAACACTCCCCCTTCCGCTGGCTGCTGCCGATCGCCGTGCTTGCCGCGCTCGTCGCCGCCTGGGAGGCGGTGGTCGATCTCAACAACCTGCCGCCCTATGTGCTGCCGAGCCCGCTGGCGGTGATGGAGACGCTGATCAAGGACCGCGTGGTGCTGTTCCAGTCCATGCTGGTGACGCTGCAGACCACGGTGCTGGCACTGATCTTCGCCGTCATCGGCGGCGTCGGGCTGGCGCTGATCTTCGCCAGCGCGCGCATCGTCGAATTCTCGCTGTTCCCGATCGCCGTGATCCTGCAGGTGACGCCGGTGATCGCGGTAGCGCCCCTGATGCTGATCTACCTTTCGACCGACACGGCCGTGCTGGTCTGCGCCTGGATCGTCGCCTTCTTCCCGGTGCTGTCCAACACCACGCTGGGGCTGAACTCGGTCGACCCGAACCTGCGCGACCTGTTCCGCCTCGCCGGCGCCTCGCGCTGGCAGACCCTCACCCAGCTGAAGCTCCCCACCGCCCTGCCCTATTTCCTCGGCGGCCTGCGTATCGCCGGCGGCCTCGCGCTGATCGGCGCAGTGGTCGGCGAGATCGCGGCCGGCTCGGCCGGACAGGGCTCGGGCCTCGCCTTCCGCATCGTCGAATCCGCCTATCGGCTCAACATCCCGCGCCTGTTCGCAGCGCTGCTGCTGATCTCGCTCGCCGGCATCCTCATCTATGCCGCGCTGAGCCTGCTCTCCTGGTTCGTGCTGCGCCGCTGGCACGAGAGCGAACTCGGCGGCCCCGCGTGATGCTGGATTTCGGAAAGCTCCCCGCCGCCTATGTGCTCGCCGGCGTGCGCGCGCCGGCAACCCTGCTGCCAACCGTCCCCGGCCCCATCGACGCGGAAGGGCTGGCGGCGCTCGACATTGCCATCTCCGACGGGCGTATCGACCGCATCGCACCGGCCGGCACGCTGACGGATACGCCCCGGCCCGACCTCGCCGGCCGGCTCGTCCTGCCCGGCCTCGTCGACATCCACACCCATCTCGACAAGGGCTTCATCTGGAAGCGCGCGCCGAACCCTGATGGCTCCTTCGAAGGCGCGATGACGGCGGTGAATGCCGATCGCGCCGCCAATTGGAGCGAGGATGACATCTACCGGCGCTTCGACTTCGCCCTGCGCTGTGCCTACGTCCACGGCACGGTCGCCATCCGCACCCATCTCGATTCGGAAGGCCCGCGCGCCGCAACCACGTGGAAAGTGTTCGCCCGTCTGCGCGATGAATGGCGCGGGCGCATCGATCTACAGGCCGTCGGCCTCATCCCCATCGACAGCGTGCTCGACGACGCGCTGTTCGCCCCCCTTGTCGAGCTGGTACGTGCAAATGGCGGCCTGCTCGGCAGCTACACCTATATGACGCCGAACCTCCGCGCCGGCCTTGAGCGCCTGTTCGACGCCGCCGAGCGCCACGGCCTCGCCCTCGACCTGCATGTCGACGAGCGCCACACTGCCGGGCGGGGCCTCGCGACGCTTGCAGAAATGGCATTAGAGCGCCGCTTCGAGGGTCCGATCCTCGCCGGCCATTGCTGCGCGCTGGCGGTGAAGGACGCGGATGAGATCGACCGCACGCTGGACCTCGTGGCGAGAGCCGGGATCGGTGTCGTCTCGCTTCCCATGTGCAATCTCTACCTGCAGGATCGCGTTGCCGGCCGCACTCCGCGCTGGCGCGGCGTCACGCTTCTGCAGGAGATGAGGGCCCGTGGCATTACCGTCATGGTCGCCAGCGACAATGCGAGAGACCCCTTCTACGCCTATGGCGACCTCGACCTTGTCGAGGTCTATCGGGAGGCGAGCCGCATCGCCCATCTCGACCATCCGCCCGACGACTGGCCGGCGGCCATCGCCCGCGCTCCGGCGGGTTGGATGGGGGTCGACGCCGGCATCCTGGCCCCCGACCGCCCCGCCGACCTGTCGCTGTTCGCCGCCCGCAGCCTCAACGAGTTCCTCGCCCGGCCACAGGCGGATCGCATCGTGTTGCGCAATGGCAAGGCCATCGACGCCACGCCGCCGGATTATGCCGAGCTCGACGACCTGATGGAGCGCGGCCATGGCGCATGAAAATTATGACCTCGCCGCGCTCAAGGCCCGGCTCGGCGGTATCCGCACCGAGGACAATCCGGCGCTCGTGCGGCAGAAGAGCCGCGACTTCTACTGGTACTCGCCGACGCTGAAGCGCCAGCTCGACGCGGTGAACGGCGACATCGTCGCCTTCCCGACCAGCGAAGACGAGGTGCTTTCCATCCTCGCCGCCTGCTTCGATCTGGGCATCCCCGTCACCCCGCGCGGCGCCGGCACCGGCAATTACGGCCAGGCCATGCCGCTCGCCGGCGGACTGGTGCTCGACCTCTCTGGCCTCGACAAGGTGCTGGAGGTCGCCCCCGGCCGCGTGCGGGCGCAGGCCGGCGCCATCCTCGCCGACATCGACGAGGCCTGCGCCGCGAGCGGCCAGGAGCTGCGCCTGCACCCTTCCACCTACCGCACCGCCTCCATCGGCGGCTTCATCGCCGGCGGCTCGGGCGGGGTCGGCTCGATCACCTGGGGCGGGCTGCGCGACCTCGGCAACATCGTGTCGCTGCGCATCGCCACCATGGAAGCTTCGCCGCGCATCCTCCACCTCACCGGCGAGGAGGTGCAGAAGGTCTCGCACGCCTACGGCACCAACGGCATCATCCTGGAAGTCGAGATGCCGCTCGCGCCTGCCTATGGCTGGGTCGAGGCCATGATCGGCTTTGCCGATTTCGGCGAGGCCGCCGCCTATGCCAATGCGCTGGGCGAGCAGGACGCGATCCTGAAGAAGCTCATCTCGGTCGTCGCCGCCCCCATCCCGCAGGACTATTTCCTGCGCCACCGGAAATATCTGCCGGACGGCATGCATGTCGTGCTGGTCATGGTGGCGCCGGTCGCCGGCGCAGCCTTCGAGAGCTTCACCAATCGCTGGGGCGGGCAGATGCTGTTCCGCTCCGACCTTCTCGGTCCCGAGGAAGCCAAGGGCCTGCCGCCGCTCTATGAGCTCGCCTGGAATCACACAACCCTGCGCGCGCTGCGGGTCGACCCCAGTATCACCTATCTGCAGACGCTCTATCCCTTCCCGGACCAGCTCGCGCTGGTCGAGCGCATCCATGCCGAGCTCAGCGACGAGGCGCCGGCGCATCTCGAATTCGTGCGTTTCGACGGCAAGGTCACCTGTTTCGGCCTGCCGCTGGTGCGATTCACCAGTGAGCAACGCCTCGAGGAGATCATCGCCCGGCACGAGGCGTTGGGCATCCCGGTGTTCAACCCGCACCGCTACACGCTGGAGGAAGGCGGCATGAAGCAGACCGACGCCGTCCAGCTCGCCTTCAAGCGCGAGGCGGACCCGGCCGGCCTGCTCAATCCCGGCAAGATGATCGCCTGGGAGCAGGCCGATTTCGACTTCGACACCGGGCGCACCTATCTCTTTGCCGGCTTGGAACGCCATGCGGCGGGGAGCGGGGTCTGATGCGCGCTTTGGTTGTCTACTGCCACCCGGTGCCCGAGAGCTACAACGCCGCCCTGCGCGACGCGGTGATCCGCGGTTTGAAGGCAGGCGGACACGAGGTCGACCTGATGGACCTCTATGCCGAGGGCTTCGACCCGACCATGGCGCGCGAGGAGCGGCTGAACTACCACCAGCCCGGCATCAATGTGCGGCCCATCGCCGACCAGCTGGCGCGGGTGAAGGAGGCCGAGGCATTGATCTTCGTCTATCCCACCTGGTGGTACGGCCACCCGGCCATGCTCAAGGGCTGGCTCGACCGCGTGTTGGTGCCGCACGAGACCTTCGGCCTGCCCAAGCCCTTCCGGCCGCTGGAGCGCGGGCTGACGAACATAAAGTTCATCGCCGCCGTCACCACGCTCGGTTCGCCCTGGTTCTGGTGGCGCTGGGTCGGCCAGCCCGGCCGGCGAATCCTGCTCGACGGCGTCGGCGGCATCGTACATCCCCGCGCCCGCAAGTTGTGGCTCGCCTTGCACAGCATGGATTCGGTGACGGCGGAGAAGCGCGCCGCCTTCCTCGCAAAGGTGGAGAGCCGCTTCGCGCAGAGCTGAGCCCTGTTCGAATTTCGTAGAACTTTGACGAATTTATCGATTGCAGCCATGTTCGTGTCACGGCTACGCGCTCTTATCGCAACAAATAGTTGTTGCCTTGGCGCGAAGGACTGCGGGGGCGGCCAATGAAGGACGGCTTCGAGAAGAAGATTGGCCAGCGATTGCACCATGTGGCGCGTCTCCAGCGCGCCCTGGCGGCACGCCGGCTTCAGGAGGTGGGCCTGTTTCCCGGCCAGGAGACGGTGCTGAAGCTGCTCGCCGAATCGGACGGGCGGACGATGACGGAACTGGCCGCGGCCCTGAAGGTCCGCCCGCCCACCGCCTCCAAGACGGTCGGCCGGCTCTCCGCCCAGGGTCTGCTGGTGCGGCGCGCCTCGGAGGGCGATGCGCGCCTCGTGCGGGTGCACCTCACCGATGAGGGCCGCACGCGCGCGGGCGCCATCGACAGCATCTGGGACTCGCTGGAGGAGACCATGACGGTCGGCCTCGACGGCAAGGAACGCAAGCGCCTGCGCAAGCTGCTGCGCAAGATCGAGAAGAACCTCTCCGCCCAGCTCGGCACCGTGGCGAGCGAAGCCGACGAAGAGACGGACGCCGAGGGCGAAGAGGAATCGGTCTGAGGCGGGCTTCGTACGCCGTCGTGCCTCCGCCGGGCAGGCGGGGCTTGCAACCGCTCGGGCTTTGGTGAGGAATACCGGCCCCTTCGACGAGGAGCCTCGCATGCCTGCGCCCGACCGCCCCGAACTTCTGCAGACCGGCCCGATGATGGCGATGGTGGAGGCGCAGCTGAAGGAGTACTTCACCGTGCACCGCCTCGATGCGCCCGACGCCGAACGGGTGCTCGCGGAAGCCGGACCGCGCATCCGGGCCATCGCCACCGGCGTCGGCTCGACCGCCGGCGGCGCGCGCCGAGTGACGGCGGCGCTGATGGACCGGCTGCCGGTGCTGGAGATCGTCTCGAATTTCGGCGTCGGCTACGACGCGGTCGACGCCGAGGAGGCCGGAAGGCGCGGCGTCGTCGTCACCAACACGCCCGGCGTGCTCGACGACGAGGTGGCGGACCTCACCATCGCGCTGCTGCTCGCCACCATCCGCAGGCTGCCGCAGGCCGAGCGGCACCTGCGCGCCGGCAAATGGCCGTCCGGCGGCTTCCCGCTGAGCCCGACCCTCCGCGACCGCACCATCGGCATCGTCGGCATGGGCCGAATCGGCAAGGCCATCGGCCGGCGGCTGGAAGGCTTCGGACGGCCGATCGCCTATCACAGCCGCCGCCCGGCCGAGGGCGTGCCCTACACGCATTATCCCGACCTGATCACGCTGGCGCGCGACGTCGATGCGCTCATCGTCATCGTCCCCGGCGGGCCGGAGACCAACAACATGATCAATGCCGAGGTGCTCGAGGCGCTCGGCCCGAAGGGCGTGCTGATCAACGTCGCCCGCGGCTCGGTGGTCGACGAGCCTGCACTGATCAAGGCGCTGCAGGACGGCACCATCGCCAGCGCCGGGCTTGACGTCTTCGCCGACGAGCCGAACGTGCCGGAGGCGCTGATCGCCCTCGACAATGTGGTGCTGCTGCCGCATGTCGCCTCCGCCACCCAGGTCACCCGCGACGCCATGGGCCAGCTCGTCGTCGACAACCTGCTCGCCTGGTTCGCCGGCGAGCCGCCGCTGACCCCGGTGCCGGAGACGCCGGTCAAGGCAATGGCCTGAGGGAGCCGCGCATGCCGCGTTTTCTGCCCTGCGTCCTGGCGCTGCTCTCGGTGCTCGCCGCCCCGGCGTGGGCCCAGGAGACGTCACAGGAGACGGCGCAGGAAACCCCACAGGAGGCGCCCCGCGAGCCGACGCCGGCCGAGCGCGCCACCGCATTGGCCGACAGCTACCAGCTCACCAATGCCGACGGCGACCGCGTCTGCCCCATCGTGATCAGCGACAAGCCGCGCAAGGGCAGCGCCACCTTCGAGGTCAGCTTCGACAAGGCCGCTTGCGCCGCGACCATCCTGTTCAGCGCCGACATCGCCGCCTGGGCGCCGGGACCGGGCGATTCCATCCGCTTCAGCAGCCCGGACGGGAAACTCGTCGCCGAGTTCACCGAGGGCATCGGCGGCACCTGGGAGGCGCTGCGCGAGGGCGACGGGGTCTATTTCCTGGTCAATCCGCGCCTCGCCGATCCCGCCATCCGCCCGGCCGACCTCGCCGGTCCCTGGGATCTGGCACAGACCGCCGGCACGCCGATCTGCCGCGTCGAGCTCACCGATACGCCGGAAGGCAGCGACACGTTCAAGCTGACGCTCGGCAATGTCTGCGCCGCCTCCGTAGTGGCGCTGGCGCCGGATCGCTGGCGGCTCGACGGCGGCGATCTCTGGCTGCTCACCGCCAAGGGCGAGGGCCTGCGCTTCGCCCGGCAGGAGGACGGCAGCTGGGAGAAAGTGCCGCCGGGCGACGGCGAACCGCTCGTGCTGACCCGGCCCTGACCGGGCCGCGTCAGAGCATCTGAGCCGCCTAGCGATTGGAAATATCGCCCGCCCGCCAAGCGGGCGATTTGGGCAGGCTCGAAACCCGCGCTCACCTGCGAGGTCATCTACCAGCCACCAGCGTCTATCCAAACGCCGATGATCGGCTAAGATGACGGGAAGACCGGACTACCGAAAAAGAAGCTGGTCGGGAGGAAACCGTGCGCGGGGAAACTGCGCGGAGGAGCCACCGGTCGCCGGAACTGCCCGGCGATCCGGAGTTCGGCCCGTGGCTTGCGAACGCTTCGATACTCGTCGTCGATGACGAACCGGGTATGCGGAACTTTTTGGTCCGCACGCTGGGCCCGCGCTGCAAGCGGATCGAGGAAGCCGTCGACACCGAGGAGGCGACGCGCAAGCTCGATGCCGGCCATTTCGACGTCGTCATCCTCGACAACATCATGTCCGGCCAGAGCGGCGTGGACTGGCTCGCCGAGCAGCGCGCCATCGGCTTCTTCGCCGACGCCATCCTCATCACCGCCTATGCCGATCTGGAGACCGCCATCCGTGCGCTTCAGGCCGGGGCGGTCGATTTCGTGCTCAAGCCCTTCCGCTCGAACCAGATCCTCAACGCCGTCGCCCGCTGCCTCGACCGGGTGCGGCTGCAGCGCGAGAACCAGCTGCTGCGCCACGCGCTGCGCTCCACCACCGACCAGTTGCTGCTGCGCGACAAGCTGATCGGCGATTCGCTCGCCATACGCCGCGTGCGCGAGACGCTGGCCAAGGTCGCCCCGCTGCCAACCTCGGTGCTGCTCACCGGCCAGTCCGGCACCGGCAAGGAAGTGGCGGCGCGCTCGCTGCACTCGCTGTCGGACCGGGCCGACAAGCCCTTCGTCCCGGTGAACTGCGCCGCGATTCCCGCCGAGATGATGGAATCGGAGTTCTTCGGCCATGTCGAAGGCTCGTTCACGGGCTCCAAGGGCCGGCGCGAGGGGCTGTTCTCGCATGCCCAGGGCGGCACGCTGCTCCTCGACGAGATCGGCGAGATGCCGCTCGCCATGCAGAGCAAGCTCCTGCGCGTGCTGGAGGACCGGCGCGTGCGCCCCGTCGGCTCCGAGCGCGAGGTGCCTATCGACCTGCGCTTCGTCTTCGCCACCAATGCGGAGCTGGAGAAGGAGGTCGAGAAGGGGCGCTTCCGCGCCGACCTGTTCTTCCGCATCAACGTCATGCGCATCCATTTGCCGCCGCTGCACGAGCGCGGCGACGACGTGCAGGTGCTCGCCGCGCTGTTCATGAAGACGCTGTCGCGCCAGCTCGGCATGCCCGAAGTGATGATCGGCGAGGAGACCCGGCAGGCGCTGGCGCGTTATGACTGGCCGGGCAATGTGCGCGAGCTGCGCAACGTGATCGAACGCTCGCTGATCCTCGGCGCCTTCCCCGACGACTTCGCCGGCCAGGGCGCGGGCGCCGACGAGGAACCGACGGGCAGCCTTGCCGAAGTGGAGCGGCGCCACATCCAGACGGTGCTGCGGGAAGTGGGCGGCAATCGCGACGAGGCGGCGCGGCGGCTCGGCATCTCGCGCAAAACCATCGACCGCAAGTTCGCCTTGTGGAATGTCTGACGCGACCGCCCGTTCCGTCCCGCCTGGCCGGTCGATACGCTTCCGGCTCCTACTGATCGCGCTGCTACCGACCTTCGTCGTGCTGCCGCTGCTCCTCGCCGTCGCGATCATGCAGTGGAACCAGAAGTTCAACGACACGCTGAGCCTGAAGATCAACGGCGACCTCATCATCGCCCGCCAATACCTCGCCCGCGTGCTCGACAATACCGGCCGGCACATCGAGGCGCTCGGCCTCTCGGCGCGGTTCCGCGACGCGGTCAACTCCGACGACCCTACCACCCTGCCCAGGCTGCTGGAGCTGAGCCGGCAGGAGCTCGACCTCGATTTCCTCTACATTGCCGACGAGCGCGGGGACATCCTCTCCTCGGCGCCTGACTTCGCCGCGCCATCCATCCGCACTGAATGGCCCGTCATCGCCTCTGCCCGCATGGATGTGCCGTGGACGACCATCGACATCTTCTCCAACGAGGAACTCGCGGCGATCGCGCCCGAGCTCGCCGAACGGGCGCGGATCGAATTGGTGCCGACGCCGAACGCCGCGCCCACCGAGCGCAGCGAGGAGACGCGGGGCATGGTGGTCCATTCGGCCACGCCCGCCCGGCTGCGCGGCGGCCAGCCGGTGGTGCTGGTCGGCGGGCAGCTCCTCAACCAGAACCTCGACTTCATCGACACCATCAACGACCTCGTCTACCGCACCGAGACCCTGCCGGACGGCAGCCAGGGCACGGCGACGCTGTTCCTCGACGACGTGCGGGTCACCACCAATGTCCGCCTGTTCGAGGGACGCCGGGCGCTCGGCACGCGCGTTTCCAACGCCGTGCGCGGGGCCGCTCTCGACGAAGGCCGGGTGTGGCTGGAAAGCGCCTTCGTCGTCAACGACTGGTACATCTCCGCCTATGAGCCGATCACCGACAGCTACGGGCGGCGCGTGGGCATGCTCTATGTCGGCTTCCTCGAAGCCCCCTTCACCAGCGCCAAATACGCGACCGTGCTGATCATCCTCGCCGCCTTCGTCGCGGTGGCGATGGCGAGCGCGCCGATCTTCCTGCGCTGGGCCGGCGCCATCTTTCGGCCGCTGGAACGAGTGACGGCGACGATCTCCAGGGTGGAGAGCGGCGATCTCGGGGCCCGCACCGACCTGCCCCAGGCCCGCGACGAGATCGGCCGGGTCGCCAACCACCTCGACGGGTTGCTCGGCCAGATCCAGGAACGCGACCGCCAGCTGCGCGAATGGAACGACGAACTGAACCGGCGGGTGGACGAGCGCACGCACGAGCTCCAGCTCGCCAACCGCCAGCTGGAGGCGACGACCAAGCAGCTCATCGTCTCCGAGAAGCTCGCCGCGATCGGCGAGATCACCGCCGGCGTGGCGCACGAGATCAATAATCCCGTGGCCGTCATGCAGGGCAATCTCGACGTCATCCGCAGCGTCGTCGGCCGGCGTGCCATACTCGCGCGGACCGAGTTCCGGCTGCTCGACGAGCAGATCCACCGCATCAGCCAGATCGTCGCCAAGCTGCTGCAGTTCGCCAAGCCGGAGGAGTTCGCCGGCTATGTCGAGCGGCACGCGCCGGACGACGTCGTCGCCGATTCGCTGCTGCTGGTCCGGCACCTGCTCAACAAGGCCGCCATCGAGGTCGTCACCGACAAGGGCACGACACGGCTGGTGCTGATGAACCGCACCGAGTTGCAGCAGGTCATCGTCAATCTCGTGGTCAACGCCATCCACGCCATGCCGGAGGGCGGGCGCCTCACCCTGCGCACGCGCGACGTCGACCTCGACGACCAGCGCGGCCTCACCATCGACATCGCCGACACCGGCGTCGGCATGGCGGCGGAGGTGATGGAGCGGATATTCGACCCCTTCTTCACCACCAAGCGCCAGGAAGGGACCGGGCTCGGCCTGTCGATCAGCCGTACGCTGATCGAGCGCCAGGGCGGGCGCATATCGGTCGAGAGCGAGCCCGGCCGCGGCACCACCTTCACGATCTGGTTGCCCGAGGCGAGCTGAGGCCGGCTGAGGTCGGCAACAGCCTTCCGGGACAATTTGTCTCAATTTGTTTGGACATTCTGTCCTTTACCGATTTTTCGCGGCGCGGGAAGTCGTTGATTTTCCTATATCGGGGTAGTGGCACGCTTGTTGCGGTTCATTGACGCAGGGCCTCTGTAGAAGGCCTTGGGGAAACGTCGATGAACCTACAAGAACAACCGGCCGGGGGCTGGCCTTACGCTCCCGGTGGTGGTGATGGCGCCACCTTCCAGAAGCTGCTGCTCGACCACGCCCTGCTGCGCGGGGCGCGACCGGCGTTCCGGGAGAAGAAGCGCGGCATCTGGCACACGACGAGCTGGAGCGACCTCGCCGACGAAGCTTCGGCCCTCGCCGCCGGCCTCGCCGCGCGCGGGCTGAAGCGCGGCGCTTCCATCGCTTTCGTCGCCGACAACCGACCGCGGCTCTACGCCACGATGAGCGCTGCCCATATGCTCGGGGCGGTCGCCGTGCCGCTGCACCAGGACGCGGCCCCGGAGGAACTGGCGGCGGCGATCCGCCGGGTCGGCGTGACCCACGTCTTCGCCGAGGACCAGGAGCAGGTCGACAAGCTGCTGCAGGTCCTGCCCGGCTGCCCGGCGCTCACCACCATCGTCTATGACGACGACCGCGGCATGCGCCATTATCGCCAGCCGGAGCTGGTGAGTTACGACACGCTGCTGCGCCAGGGCCGCGAGCTCGCCGCCGGCCGGCGCGAGATCCTGCTGGCCGAGGCCGCGCAGGGCCAGCCCGACGATCCGGCCTTCCTGTTCTTCACCTCGGGCACGACCGGCCCGGCCAAGGGCGTGGTGCTCACCCATGCCGCGCTGATCAAGCGCGCCCGCGCTGCCGCAACGGCAGAGGGGCTCGGCGAGGCCGACGTGACCATGGCCTATCTGCCGCCCGGCTGGATCGGCCAGAACCTCTTCAGCTACGTCCAGCCCATGGTGGTGGGCTACTGCGTCTGCTGCCCCGAATCCTCCGAGACCATGCTCGCCGACATGCGCGAGATCGGCCCAACCTATCTGCTCGCCCCGCCGCGCGTGCTGGAGGCGCTGCTCACCCAGGTCACGCTGCGGATCGAGGATGCGGGCGCCTTCAACCGCAGCCTCTATCGTCTGTGCATGGGTGCAGGGCGCCGTGCCCGCGCGTCGGGCGCCGGATCCGCCGGCGATCGCGTGCTGACGCTTTTCGGCGAGCCGCTGATCTACGGCCCGCTGCGCGACGTGCTCGGCATGAGCCGTATCCGCGTCGCCTATGCGGCCGGCGATGCCGCCGATCCCGACCTCGTCGGCTTCTTCCGCGCGCTGGGGGTGAACCTCAAGCCGCTCTACGGTTCGACCGAGACCGGCTTCTTCGTCGCCACGCAGCGCGAGGGCGACTTCCGGCATGGCACGGTCGGCCGGGCCGTCGAGGGCGTGGAGATCGCGCTGTCGCCCGAGCGCGAGGTGCTGGTGCGCTCCGCCGGCCTGTTCCGCGAATATCACGACGACGCCGAGGCGACCGAGCGGAGCCGTGCCGGCGACGGCTGGGTGCGCACCGGCGACGCCGGCCACCTCGACGAGGACGGACATCTGCGGATCGTCGACCGCCTGGAGCATGTCGGCGCCCTGGCGGACGGCACGCCGTTTGCGCCCCGCCTCATCGAGAACAAGCTGCGTGTCTCGCCCTATATCCGCGAGGCTGCGGTGTTCGGCGACGGGCGGGAGGCGACCTGTGCCCTCATCGACATCGATCCCGTCGCCGTGGGCCGCTGGGCCGACAAGCGCAGCGTCACCTATACCGGCCATGCCGACCTCGCCTCGCGCGACGAGGTCTATGGGCTCGTCGCCGACTGCATCGCCCAGGTCAATGCCGGCCTCGCCGCCGACCCGCTGCTCGCGGGGGCGCAGGTCCGCCGCTTCATCGTGCTGCCGGCCGAGCTCAGCGCCGATGAAGGGCTGCTCACCCGCACCGGCAAGCTGAAACGCAGCGCCGCTGCCCAGCGTTTCGCGCCCGCCGTGCAGGCGCTTTACGCCGGCGAGGGCCAGACGCCGGACGGGCTGAAGATCCGCGACGCCAAGACATTCGCCCCGACAGTGGCCCCCCGGCGGGCCGGGAGGTCTGCGTGAACATGACGATGCCGATCCAGACGCCGCAGCGTGCCTTCGCCGTCGGCGCGCCGATCCTTGAGCTCGATTCCATCTCGCTGCGCTTCGGCGGGGTCAAGGCGCTCACCAACATCAGCTTCAACGTGCTGGAGCACGAGATCCGCGCCATCATCGGCCCCAACGGCGCCGGCAAGAGCTCGATGCTCAACGTCATCAACGGCGTCTACGTGCCGCAGGAAGGCAGCATCCGCTTCCAGGGCGAGAGGCTCGCCGCGATGACCCCGACCCGCGCGGCCCGCATGGGCATCGCCCGCACCTTCCAGAACATCGCGCTGTTCCGCGGCATGAGCGTGCTCGACAACATCATGGCCGGCCGCACGCTGCACATGCACGCCAACTTCCTCGAGGTCGCCTTCCGCCTGCCGCGCGCCCGGCGCGAGGAGACGGAGGCGCGTGAGAAGGCCGAGGAGATCATCGAGTTCCTCGAAATCGAGCACATCCGCAAGACGCCGGTGGCGCGTCTGCCCTACGGCCTGAAGAAGCGCGTCGAGCTCGGCCGGGCGCTCGCCGCCGAGCCGCGCATCCTGCTGCTCGACGAGCCGATGGCCGGGATGAACGTCGAGGAGAAGCAGGACATGTGCCGCTTCATCATCGACGTGAACGACCATTACGGCACCACCATCGTGCTGATCGAGCACGACATGGGCGTGGTGATGGACCTCTCCGACCGGGTCGTCGTGCTCGATTACGGCAAGAAGATCGGCGACGGCACGCCCGCCGAGGTGCGCGCGAACCAGGACGTCATCAACGCCTATCTCGGCGTCGCTCACTAAAGGACCGCACGATGGAAGACTTCCGCTTCTTCATCGAGGTGCTGGTGGGCGGCCTGCTCTCCGGCCTGATGTACTCGCTCGTCGCCCTCGGCTTCGTGCTGATCTACAAGGCCTCGGGCGTGTTCAACTTCGCCCAGGGCTCGATGGTGTTCCTCGCCGTCCTGTCCTTCGTCGGCTTCATGGAGCTCGGCCTGCCGTTCTGGGCGGCGCTGCCGGTCACCATCGGCATGATGGTGCTGGTCGGCATGGCGACCGAGCGCCTCGTGCTGCGCCCGCTGGTCGGCCAGTCCGACACCACGCTGCTGATGGCGACCATCGGCCTCGCCTTCATCATCGAAGGCGTGGCGCAGATTGCCTGGGGCGTCGACGTGCGCCGCCTCGACCTCGGCATCCATGACGAGCCGATCATGTGGCTCGCCGACAATTTCGAGATACTGATCAGCCAGCTCGACATCGCCGCCGGCATCGTCGCCGGGCTGATGGTGGTGGCGCTGGCGCTCCTGTTCTCGCGCACCAAGGTCGGGCGCGGCCTGCGCGCCGTGGCGGACGACCCGGCCGCAGCGCTCTCCATCGGCATTCCGCTCTCTCATATCTGGATGCTGGTCTGGGCCACTGCTGGCGTGGTGGCGCTGGTCGCCGGCATGCTGTGGGGCGCGCGCTCGGGCGTGCAGTTCGCCCTCGTGCTGGTCGCGCTGAAAGCCCTGCCGGTGCTGATCATCGGCGGCTTCACCTCGGTGCCCGGCGTCATCGTCGCCGGCCTCATCGTCGGCGCCACCGAGAAGGTCGCCGAGGTCTATATCGGCCCTTATTTCGGCGGCGGCATCGAAGGCTGGGCGCCTTACATGCTCGCCGTCCTGTTCCTGCTGGTCCGGCCCGAGGGCCTGTTCGGCGAGAAGATCATCCGGCGCGTCTGACGTCAGGGATCAGCGGAGACCTTCCATGTTCTACAGA
Source organism: Xanthobacteraceae bacterium (assembly GCA_029239875.1). Classification (GTDB taxonomy): domain Bacteria; phylum Pseudomonadota; class Alphaproteobacteria; order Rhizobiales; family Xanthobacteraceae; genus Ancylobacter. The sequence continues at coordinate 58,607 of JARBUD010000034.1, forward strand.
GAAGCCGGCCAGTTCCACACCAGCTACGCGCAGGACACCCAGCTCTTCCCGCTGCGGCAGGACCGCGTCGGCATGGCGATCACCCTGCTCGCCGCCTTCGCCCTCCCGGCGGTCGCCAACGACTACTGGCTGAGCGCCATCCTCATCCCCTGGCTGATCCTGGCGCTGGTCGCTCTGGGGCAGAACATCCTCATGGGCTATGCCGGCCAGCTCTCGCTCGGCTCGGCGGGCTTCATGGCGGTGGGCGCCTTCGCCTGCTACAACTTCATCCTGCGCATCGACGGCATTCCCTTCGTGCTCGCCGTCCTTCTGTCGGGCGTGTGCGCGGCGATAATCGGCATCGTCTTCGGACTGCCGAGCCTGCGCATCCGTGGGCTCTACCTGGCGGTCGCCACCCTCGCCTCGCAGTTCTTCATCGTCTGGGCGCTCGACAAGTTCGGCTGGTTCAAGAACTACGACACGTCCGGCGTCATCACCACGCAGCCCATCATCATCTTCGGCCACAACTTCGCGACGCCGGCGGAGAAATACTGGGTCGTTCTGGTCATCGTCGCAGTCTTGACGCTGCTCGCCAAGAACCTGGCGCGGGGCAGCGTCGGGCGCGCCTGGATGGCGGTGCGCGACATGGACGTCGCCGCCGAGGTGATGGGCCTCTCGCTCCTGCGCACCAAATTGCAGGCCTTCGCCATCTCGTCCTTCTATTGCGGGGTCGGCGGAGCGCTGTTCGCCTTCGCCTATCTGCAGACGGTCGAGCCCTCGGCCTTCACCATCGACCTGTCGTTCCGCATCCTGTTCATGGTGATCATCGGCGGGCTCGGCACCATCATGGGCTCGTTCCTCGGCGCGGCCTTCATCCTGCTGATCCCGGTGTTCCTGAACATCGTGTTCCACGCCGCCTTCGGCCACCACGTCGACAGCACGCTCACCTCGGCGCTGGAGCAGGTGATCTTCGGCGCCACCATCATCGCCTTCCTGATCCTGGAGCCGCTGGGCCTCGCCCGGCTGTGGCAGCTGACCAAGGAGAGATTGCGCCTGTGGCCGTTCAGCCATTGAGGCCGGCCATCACGTCCAAGAAGGGCCGACAACGGCCCGATCAGAAAATGGGAGGAACAGCATGCCTATCGACAAGATCGCCCGCCGAACCCTGGCCGGTCTCGCGGCACTCAGTGCCTGCGTCGCCATCTCCGCGATGCCGACCGCCGCCCTCGCCGACGAGCAGTATTTCGGCATTCCGAGCAACCGCGTCGGACCCTACGCCGCCATGGGCACCGGCTATTACGGCGGCATCATCGACTATCTGAACTACGTCAACCTCAAGGGTGGCGTGAACGGCGTGAAGCTGACCTGGACGGAGTGCGAGACCGAGTATAACGCCGCCCGCACCGTCGAATGCTACCAGCGCCTGCTGCACAATGGCGACAAGAAGCTGGTGGTGTTCGACACGCTGGGCACCCCCGGCGCCTATGCCGTCATCAACCGCATGGCGCCCGATCAGGTGGTGCTCGCGCAGTACGGCTACGGCCGCACGGACGCCGCCGACGGCGCGGTCTGGCCGTGGGTGTTCAACGCCGCCGGTCAATACTGGGCGCAGAGCACGGCGCATCTCAACTTCATCGCCCAGAAGGAAGGCGGCATCGAGAAGATGAAGGGCAAGACACTGGTGCACCTTCACATCGATACCGCCTATGGCCGCGAGCCCATTCCGGCCATGCGCGAGGTCGCCAAGCAATGGGGCTTCAAGCTGGTCGAGATCGCCGTGCCGCCGCCCGGTCTCGAGCAGCAGTCGCAATGGCTGCAGATCCGTCGCGAGAAGGCCGACTGGGTCACCTTCTGGGGGGCCGGGTCGGGCATGAACTCGACCGCCATCACCACGGCTGCCCGCATCGGCTTCCCGCGCGACAAGATGCTCTACGTCACCTTCGGCGGCGCCGAGGAGGACATGATCCCGGCAGGTGACGCCGCGAAAGGCACCTTCGTCGCCGCCAACGCCGTGCCCGGCAAGTGGCCGCTCATCCAGGACATCGAGAAGGTCGTCTATGGCGGCGGCAACGGCAACCTGCAGAACCCGCAGCGCATCGGCACCGCCTACTACAACCGCGGCGTCGGCGCGGCGGTGATGTGGGTCGAGGCGCTGAAGAACGCGCAGAAGATCCACGGCAAGGTGGGCAAGGAAGTCCACGGCGCCGAGTTCCGCGACGGCTACGAGGCGCTCGACATCACGCCGGAGAAGCTGAAGGAGCTCGGCATCGACGGCATGCTGGCGCCGTTCAAGCTGTCCTGCGCCAAGCATGACGGTGCCGAGCATTGGCGGATGATGCAGTGGAACGGCAGCAAGTTCGACATCGTCTCGGACTGGGTCGGGCCGAACGATCCGAAGTTCATCCGCACGATGATCGAAGATTCAGCGGCCAAATACGCCGCCGAGAACAAGATCACGCCGCGCACCTGCCCCTGACGGCAGCCGCCTGTCAGTTCCGCGACGTCCGGCGACGGGCCTCCTCCCGCCGCCGGCTACCCTCTCAGTGATGGAGCCTCGTCATGAACACCGCCGCCGTGCTCGCCGAACCGGCCGCCTCCGTCGCCGCCGCCCAGCCCGTGCTGGCGGTCAGGAACATCGAGGTGATCTATGACAGCGTCATCCTCGTCCTGCGCGGGGTCTCGCTGGAGGTTCCCGAGGGCCGGATCGTCGCGCTGCTCGGCGGCAACGGGGCCGGCAAGAGCACCACGCTGAAATCCATCTCGACCCTGCTCGCCTCCGAGCGCGGCGAGGTGACGAAGGGCTCGATCGAGTTCCGCGGCAAACGCACCGACAAGCTCACCCCCGGCGACCTGGTCGGCATGGGCATGGTGCAGGTGATGGAGGGTCGGCACTGCTTCGGCCACCTCACCGTCGAGGAGAACCTGATTACCGGCGCCTATGCGCGGCCGATCAAGGGCGCGCAGCTACGCGCCGAGCTCGAGCGCATCTATCACTACTTCCCGCGCCTGAAGGTGCGGCGCGAGAGCCTCGCCGGCTACACCTCGGGCGGCGAGCAGCAGATGGTCGCCATCGGCCGCGCCATGATGGCCAAGCCAAACATGCTGTTGCTCGACGAGCCGTCCATGGGCCTCGCCCCGCAGATCGTCGCCGAGATCTTCGAGATCGTGCGCGAGCTGAACCAGAAGGAGGGGGTCAGCATCCTCCTGGCCGAGCAGAACACCAGCGTGGCGCTGAAATACGCCGACTACGGCTACATACTGGAGAGCGGCCGCATCATGATGGACGGTCCGGCCAAGGCGCTCGCCGAGAACAAGGACGTGAGGGAGTTCTATCTCGGCATGTCGGCGGAAGGCCGCAAGAGCTTCCGCGACATGAAATCCTATCGGCGCCGGAAGCGGTGGTTGTGAGCGTCGGACCGTCACGTGCGGACAGTGCGAGGATCGGACCGAAGCTGGTCCATAGCAGACTATAATACCGTCCACTTCCCCGAAAGCATGGGGCAACCTCTCGCCCTGCTGCAAGACGCGAGAAGACGATGTCCTCGCAGTGCCTGCGGTCTGGATGTGATGGCCCGCCTATTGGCCGGCCGGCGGCCAGATGGCGACGGCCTCGGTGTCGATCTTCTTCGGCAGCAGCCCTTCCGCGAGGAAGGCATCGGCGATCTTCTGCTGCTCGGAGAGACCCGCCTTGGTGACGGCGCCGACCTTGTAGCTGCGCCGACCATTGGCCACCTCGACCGCGGCGGCATCGATGTTCCACAGCGTGGCGAGCTGGGCGGCGGCGTCCTTCGGCTTGGCCTTCACCCAGTCGCCGGTGGCCTTCAGCCTGTCGAACAGCACCGCGATGACCTTGTCGCTGCCCTTGGCGAAGTCCTCGGAGGCGAGATAGTAGCGCTTGTAGCTGGCGAGGCCGTCCGAGCCGTCGGCCAGGATGCGCGCCTTCGAGGCCGCCTGCGTGGTGGCGAGGAAGGGGTCCCACGCCACCCAGGCATCGACATTGCCGCCGACGAAGGCCGCGCGGCCATCGGCCGGCGTCAGATAGGCGGGCTCGATGTCCTTGAGAGAAAGCCCGGCCTTGGCCAGCGCGGCGAGCAGCAGATAGTGACTGCCCGCGCCCTTGGTGACGGCGACCTTCTTGGCCCTGAGGTCGGCGACGCCAGCGATCTTCGAGCGTTCGGGGACAAGGATCGCCTGCGCGGAGGGAGAAGGCGCCTCCTCGGCATAGAACACCAGCTTAGCACCGGCCGCCTGCGCGAACACCGGGACGGTGTCGGCGACGTCGGCGCTGAGATCGATCTTGCCGAGGTTGAGCGCTTCCAGCAGCGGCAGGCCGCTGGTGAACTCGTGCCAGGTCACCTTCACGCCGAGCGGCTGCAGCGCCTTCTCCAGCTCGCCATTCGCCTTGAGCAGGGCGACCAGTGTGGAGGAGCGCTGATAGCCGATGCGCACCGTGTCCGGCGTCTGCGCGCGGAGCGGCTGGCTGGCCACGAGGCTGGCGGCGGTGATGGCGCCGGCGGCGAGGCCGAGCAGACCGCGGCGGCAAAGGATCAGGGACATGGGTCTCTCCAGAGGTCTCGGTCAGCCGGCGAGATCACGCCGGGGGGGTGCAAGGGTGCGATCACAGGCCCGGGCGTATGACGGCGTCGGCCACCACTATCTTCTTCGGCAGCAGGCCGAGCTCGGCGAAGGTGTCGGCGACGAGCTGCTGATCGGCGATCACCTTGTCGGTGAGCGGGCCGACGCCGAAGCTCTGGCGGGCGATGGCGACGGAAAGCACCGGCGCCGGGATGCCGGTGGTGGGCGCGAGCTCCGCCACGGCGGCGGCCGGGTCCTTCTGGATCCAGGCATTGGTCTCGTCGATGGAGGCGATCAGCGCTGCGACCACCTTCGGATTGGACTCGGCGAACTTCCGCGAGCCGAGATAGAACTGGTAGTTGGGCACGATGCCCTCGGCGGTGGTCAGGGTGCGCGCCTTGATCGCGACCTCGGCGGCGGCCTGGAACGGGTCCCAGATCGCCCAGGCGTCGAGAACGCCCTTCTCGAAGGCGGCGCGGGCGTCGGCCGGCGGCAGGAACCTCGTCGTCACGTCGGCATAAGCGAGGCCGTCCTTCTCCAGCGCCTTCACCAGCAGGAAATGGACGTTCGAGCCCTTGTTGAGGCCGACCACCTTGCCCTTGAGGTCCTTCACCGACTGGATCGGGCTGTCCTTCGGCACCAGGATCGCCTCGCCCTTGGGCGCCGGCGGCTCATTGGCGAGATAGACGAGGTTGTCGCTCGCCGCCTGGGCGAAGATCGGCGGCGCCTCTCCGGTCTGGCCGATGTCGATGGCGCCGGCGTTCAGCGCCTCGAGCATCTGCGGGCCGGCGGCGAATTCCGCCCATTTCACGCTGACGCCGAGCGGCTCCAGCTTCTTCTCCAGGATGCCGCGGCCCTTGAGCAGCACCAGCGTGCCGTATTTCTGGAAGCCGACACGCACCTCGATGCCGGCGGCGAAGGCGGTGCGGGTGCCGAGCGCGGCAGCGAGACCGGCGGTACCGGCGAGCAGGGTGCGGCGGGAAAGCGTGGTCATGAAAATCGTCCTTTCGGCAACGAATGAGGTCAGGCCGCGAAGAGCTGGTCGAGGATGCGCCCTTCGAGCCGGGCAAGCTCGGCCGAGCCGCGCTGGCGCGGGCGCGGCAGCGGCACGTCGAGATCGAGCGCGACGCGCCCGCCATCGATCAGCAGTACGCGGTCGGCCAGCGCCAGCGCCTCGGACACGTCGTGGGTGACGAGGATGGCGGTGAAGCGCTGCTCCAGCCAGATGCGCTCGATCAGCGACTGCATCTCGATGCGGGTCAGCGCGTCGAGCGCGCCGAGCGGCTCGTCCAGCGCCAGCAGGCGCGGGCCGGAGGCGAGCGCGCGGGCCAGCGCCACGCGCTGCTTCTGCCCACCGGAGAGCACGGAAGGCCATTCGCCGGCACGATCGGCGAGGCCGACCTCGGCGAGGATGGCGTGGGCGCGCGCATGGCGCTGCTCGCCCTTCACCGAGGCGGGCAAGCCGACTTCGGCATTGGAAAGCACCCGCGCCCAGGGCAGCAGGCGCGGTTCCTGGAACATGATGCGCAGCGCCTCGCCGTCATGCGCGCCGTCGAAGACGATGCGCCCGCTGCTCGGCTCGTCGAGGCCGGAGACGAGGCGCAGCAGCGTGGACTTGCCGCAGCCGCTCTTGCCCACGATGGCGACGAACTGGCCGGCGGGGATGGCGAGGTCGATGTGATCGAGCACGCGCTTGGCGCCAAACTGCTTGCCGAGGTGCTCGAGGCGCACGCCGAGCCCATGAGCGGGTGTGACGAAGCTGGCGGGAGAGGGAGCCGCGGTCATCACCCTACTCCGCCGGCGTCTGGAAGGCGGGATGCCATTGCAGGCAGGCCCGCTCCAGCCAGCGCGTCAGCACGTCGGCGAGCTTGCCGAGCAGTGCGTAGATGAGGATGGCCAGCACGACGATGTCGACCAGCAGGAATTCGCGCGCCTGCATCGCCATGTAGCCGAGGCCCGAGGAGGCGGCGATGGTCTCGGCGACGATCAGCGTCAGCCACATGATGCCGAGCGCGAAGCGCAGCCCGACGAAGATCGAGGGCAGCGCTCCGGGCAGGATCACCCGCCGGAACAAGGTGAGGCGCGACATGCCGTAGACCCGGCCCATCTCGATGAGCTGCGGATCGACCGTGCGCACGCCGTGCAGCGTGTTGATGTAGATCGGGAAGAACACGCCGAGCGCGACGAGGAAGAGCTTGGCCTCCTCGTCGATACCGAACCACAGGATCACCAAGGGGATCAGCGCGAGGTGCGGCACGTTGCGCACCATCTGCAGCGTGGTGTCGGTGTAGCGGTAGGAGAGCGCCCACAGGCCGTTGGCGATGCCGAAGACGAGGCCGATGACACCGCCGACGGCAAGGCCGGCAAGCGCGCGCAGCGAGCTCACCCCCATGTGGTGGAAGAGCTCGCCGGACTTGATGGCGTTCCACCCGGCCAGCGCCACCGCGGACGGGGCGGGCAGCACGTTTGCGGCGATGAAGCCGGTCTCCGACAGATATTCCCAGCCGAGGATCAGCAGCGCCGGCAGCACCCAGCCGGCGATGCGGCTCTCGACGGCGGCGAAGCGCGGGCGACGGGCGGCGGGCTTGCCGCTCGCCCTCCCCGGTGCCTCGGCGGGCGCGGGCGCGGGCGCGGCGGCGACGTTGCTGTCGAGTTCGGCCAGCGACATCTCACCCGGCCGCGTGTTTGTGCCGGATGCGGGTGCCGCCGGCTAGGGCATGCACGGCTTCCGCGATCAGCCGCTCGAAGCGCCCACCGAGGCCAACGATCCTGATCTGCTGCATGCTCTCCTCTCGAATTCCATTCGCCGTCAATGCGTGACACGTCGACTGCTAACTGTCTATATAAAAAATAGACTATTATGCCAACGCTGCGCGTGCCGGAGAGCCGCCCAGCGCTTCTCACCAGGAAGGCAGGACGGAGCCTTTGAACGTCTCCAGCACGAAGGCCTTCACCTCGGGCGAGCGATAGGCCTCGACGAGCGTCTTCACCCAGGGCTTGTCCTTGTCGGCGCTGCGCACGGCGATGAGGTTCACGTAAGGACCCTTGGCATCCTCGCGCAGGATCGGCCCCTTCACCGGGTCGAGCCCGGCGGAGACGGCGTAGTTGGTGTTGATCGAGGCAGCGTCGACGTCGTCGAGCGAGCGCGGGGTCTGGGCGGCGTCGAGCTCGATGAATTTCAGCTTCTTCGGGTTGCCGACGATGTCGACCACGGTCGGCTTGAAGCCGACGCCATCCTTCAGCTTGATGACGCCCTTGTCCTGCAACAGCAGCAGCGCCCGCCCGCCATTGGTCGGGTCGTTCTGGATGGCGATGGTCGCCCCATCCGGCACCTCGCTCCAGCTCTTCCATTTCTTCGAATAGACACCGAGCGGGAAGTTCACGGTCGGCGCGACGCTCTCGATACGATAACCCCGATCGGCCTTCTGGTTGTCGAGATAGGGCTGGTTCTGGAACGAGTTCGCTTCGATCTCGCCGGCGTCGAGCGCCTGGTTCGGCACCACATAGTCGGAGAACTCGATGATCCTGATGTCGAGCCCCTTTGCGGCGGCGATCGGCTTCACCGCTTCCAGTATCTGCGCGTGCGGGCCGGGCGTGACCGCGACGCGGATGGTCTCGGCCGACGCGGTGGAGGCGGCGAGAAGCGCCGCCAGCGCGGCGATGGAACGAGCAAGCATCATGTCTCTCCGAAAGCGTCAGCCCTGCCGCTGGCGGCGGTTCACCCGTCGCGCCAGCGTCTCGCCCAGCGTCTGCACCGACTGCACCAGCACGATCAGCACGATCACGACCATCAGCATCACCTCGGGCATGAAGCGCTGATAGCCGTAGCGTATGCCGAGATCGCCCAGGCCCCCGCCGCCGACGGCGCCGACCATGGCGGAGTTCGACAGCAGGCTGACGATGGCAAGGGTGACGCCCAGCACGAGGCCGGGCAGCGCCTCCGGGATCAGCACCTTGCGCACGATCTGCAGCGGCGTCGCGCCCATGGCGAGCGAGGCCTCGACCAGCCCGGGATCGACCTCGCGCACCGCCGCCTCGACGATGCGGGCGATGAAGGGCGCGGCGGCGAGCGACAGCGGCACGATCGCCGCCGTGGTGCCGATGGAGGTGCCGGCGACCAGGCGGGTGAAGGGGATGATGGCGACGACGAGGATGATGAAAGGCGTGGAGCGGGTGGCGTTGACGATCACCCCGAGCACGCGATTGACCGCCACCGCCTCGAACAGTTCGCCCCTGGCGCTGGTGGCGAGGAAGATGCCGAGCGGCAGGCCGGCGAGCGTGCCGATCAGCGCGGCGACGCCGACCATGTAGAGGGTCTCGAGCGTCGAATCGAGGATGAGGGCGAGAAGCTCAGGCGACATGTCCGATCACCTCCGTGACCGCGCCGGCAGCATCCAGTGCCGCGCGCACCCTGCCCTCCGCGGCGGCCGGCACGCCGACATAGAGCAGCGCGAAGGGCGCGCCGCCGATGCTGTCGATCTGGCCGCCGAGCAGCGCGATGTCGATGCCCAGCTCACGCGCGAGCCTCGTCACCACCGGCTGTCCGGCGGCCTCGCCGGTCAAGGTGAGGCGCAGCACGACCTGGCTGGCACCCGCCGGATCGGCACCGAGCCGTCCGGCGAGGGAAGCGGGAATTTCGCGACCCGGCAGGCTGCCGATGAAGGAGCGGGCGGTCGCCGTGCGCGGATGGGCGAAGACTTCGCTCACCGGCCCTTCCTCGATGATGCGGCCGGCCTCGATGACGCCGACGCGGTGGCAGATCTCCTTGATCACCGCCATCTCGTGGGTGATCAGCACGATGGTGACGCCGAGCTCGTCGTTCACCTTGCCGAGCAGAGCGAGGATGGAGCGCGTGGTCTCGGGATCGAGCGCGCTGGTCGCCTCGTCGGAGAGCAGCACCTTGGGATCGGTGGCGAGCGCGCGGGCGATGCCGACGCGCTGCTTCTGCCCGCCCGACAGCTCGACCGGATAGCGATCGCGCTTGTCGGTGAGGCCGACCAGCTCCAGCAGCCCCGATACCTTATCGCGGATCGTGGCGCGCGGCAGGCTGAGCAGTTCCAGCGGCAGAGCCACATTCTCGAAGGCGGTGCGCGAGGAGAGCAGGTTGAAGTGCTGGAAGATCATGCCGATCTTGCGCCGCTCGGCGCGCAGCGCGCGCTCGTCGAGGCGGTTGATGACGACGCCGTCGACGATCACCTCGCCCGCGCTCGGCCGCTCCAGCCCGTTAATGGCGCGGATCAGCGTCGACTTGCCGGCGCCCGAGCGGCCGATCACGCCGTAGATCTCGCCGCGCGGGATATCGAGGCTGATCTCCTTCAACGCCTCCACCGGCCCGTCGCTGCCGCGCGCGGGGAAGATCTTCGAAACGCCGTCGAGCACGATGGAAGCGCCGCCCCCGCCGGCCGGTCGATCCACGCCTGCGGCCGGCACGGACGACGCGCCGGCGCGGATCGGGAAGGATTCGGCCGGCGCGAGGTCGCGGAAGAAGACGGGAGCGGCGGCAGGGTCGTGCAGCATCATGTCCGGCTCAGGCGGCGCGCGGCAGAGCCGGGGCGCGAGCGAGGCGCCGGCGCTCGCGGTCGAGCCGCACCCGCACCGCACCGGCGGTCAGGCCGTCGCGCCGCAGGATCAGCCCGACGATCGGATCGGCCAGGATCTCGTCGAGCGTCGGCTCGCCGAGGGCGGATTCATGGATGTGGAAGGGCGCATCGGCGCCCGGGAAGGTCACGGAGGTCATGTTCATCGTCCCTATGGCAGACGCCCGCGTCGCGGGTACGTCCGGCAGACTCGGCGGAAAGCGGAGAAGCGGCTCAGAGCCGCTGGGGACGTCGACAACACGCAGTCATGGCTCAGCTCCTATAGCTCGTTGCCCGACCACGAAGTCGCTCCGTGGCGCTTTAGCGTTGGTGACGCGGTGCAAGCTGCCGGGTATCAAATCCCGCGATCCGGCGGTTCGCCAACGCCGGATGAGCCGACATGTAGCATGCCGGCACGGAAAGTCAACTAACTTAGTAGATTACTCTGAGGCGCGGCAGATACGCGCGAAGTGCATATTTCGTGCGCAGTTCGCATAACGATTATGCATGCCTAGTATTCCATAAATTCTCTAGATTATTTCGCTACCGCCGGCCTTGCTGATTGTCACCGGCGCGTGATGCGCTATCCGAACACTCAGGAGTGAACCCATGAACGTCTCATACAGCCGCCGGCACGTCGCTCTCGGCGCCGTAGTCGCTGCGGCGCTGGCGACTTTCGTCGCCCTGCCCGCCCACGCTGCCGAGAAGATCAAGCTCGGCGTGATCGGCGGCGACGAGGAGGAGATCGCCGAGGTCGTGAAGAAAGTGGCCGCCAAGGACGGCCTCGACATCCAGATCGTCGCCTTCTCCGACTACACGCTGCCCAACGAAGCGCTCTCGCGCGGCGACCTCGACGCCAACGCCTTCCAGCACAAGCCCTATCTCGATTCGCAGATCGCCAATCGCGGCTACAAGATCGTGCCGGCGGGCTTCACCATCGTCGAGCCGATCGGCTTCTATTCGGTGAAGCTCAAGGATTTCAAGGCGCTGCCCGAGGGGGCGCTGATCGGCATCCCGAACGATCCGTCCAATGGCGGCCGTGCGCTCAATCTGCTCGCCGCCAACGGCCTGATCACGCTGGCGCCCGGCAAGGGCCTGCTGCCGACCGTGCTCGACGTGAAGGACAACCCGAAGAAGGTGAAGTTCCGCGAGCTCGACGCGGCTCTGCTGCCCAAGCAGCTTCCCGATCTCGACGGCGCTGTGATCAACACCAACTACGCGCTCGCCGCCAGGCTCGACCCACGCAAGGACGCGCTGGCGCAGGAGAGCCGCACCGGCAACCCCTATGGCAACTTCATCGCCGTGCGCGCCGGCGATGAGACCAAGCCCGCCATCGTCAAGTTGGTGAATGCCTATCAGTCACCGGAGGTGAAGGACTTCCTCGACACCCGCTTCAAGGGCGCGATCCTGCCCGCATGGTGACGCGGAAGCGCCGATCCAGAAACCGCGACGGCGTCGAGAAATCGACGCCGTTCACGCTCATCAAGGGCGCTGCTCATCGAGGGTGCCGATGGCCCGTCTTCCCCACACCTACTCCGCCGCCTGCTTCACCGGCTGCGACGGCTGGCCGATCCGCCATTGATAGGGTGGCAGCGTGCCGTTGACGGCGAAGTCGCCGACGATGCGGTCCTTGTAGATGCGGGGATTGTGCGAGGAGAGCGTGCGCACGTTGCGCCAGTGGCGGTCGAGGCCGAGCGGCTTGCGCGTCGCCGAGGCGCCGAGCGCATCGAACAGGCGGGTGGTGGAATCCAGGATCAGGTCGGTCACCACCGTCTGCGCCTGCGCCGTCTCCAGTTCGGCGATGGCGTTCGCCCGCTCCTCGGCCTCGTCATCGCCGGCGAAGCGTGTGTCGAAGGCCCGCTGCAGCGAGCCCGCCGCCTGCAGCACGATGGCGCCGGCAGAATAGGCCGCTCCGCGGATGCGCCCGACGACCGCCAGCACCTGCGGATCCTGGCTGGAGCTCGCTCCATTGGCATGGGTGTAGGTGCGCCGGCGCGCCGCCACCGCATGGGCGACGTCGCGGGTTATGGCGCGGCCGATGCCGGCGATCGTAGCGAGGTGGTAGAGCTGGTAGAAGGCCGCCCCATATCTGAAGCGGTCGGTGTCCAGCACCACCTCCTCCTGCGCCACCGGCGCGTCGGCGAAGGTGGTGGTACCGCTGACCGAGAGCACCTGGCCGAAGCCGTCCCAGTCGTCGACGATGTTCACGCCCGGCGCGTCCGTGCGCACGAAGAGCGAGATCTCCTCGCCCTGCGGGCCGGTCGCGCCGACGTCGATCCAATCCGCATAGAGCGAACCGGTCGTGTAGTACTTGGCGCCGTTCACCACGAGGCCGCCGCCCTTCTCGCCCAGTCGGGTGCCGAAGGCCTCAAGCGATCCGCCGGCCTCGGTCCAGGCGCTGCCGACGGTCTCGCCGGCGGCGATGCGCTTGAACCAGCGCGCGCGGCGGGCCTCATCCCTTGTGTTCAGGATGTCCTCGACGACGCCGAAATGCACGCGCAGCGCCTGCGCGACGTTCGAATCCGCCTCGCCCAGCTCGATCAGCAGATTGGCAAGCTCGGGCAGCGTGGCCCCCTGCCCGCCGGCTTCGACCGGCAGGCGCACGGCGCCGAAGCCCGCCTCCTTCAGCCAGCCTATGGCTTCGAAGGCGAGCTCGCGTTCGAGTTCGCGCCGGACCGCACCTTCGGCGATGCGGGCGAAGACCGGGCGGAAGCGGCTAGCAAGCGTCTCGTAGCGCTCGCTCGGGCCGGCGCCCCAGGCGGAATTGATCTGGCTCATGATGTCACCTGTCTCTGGAAGTGGCCGGCTCATTCGGCGGCGGCGACGGGAGCCGCCGCGCGCTGCTCAGCCTCGCGGCGCTTGACCGCCTCGATGTCGCGATAGGCATAGGCGGGGTGGCTCACCGGCAGGTAGGGCCCGTCGCCGAACAGCTTTTCGCGCAGCGTGCCAGGGCGATAGGCGGTGGGATAGGCGCCGCGCTTCTGCAGCTCCGGCACCACCAACCCGACGATGGATTCGAAGGTCTCCGGCGTGATCGCATAGGCGAGGTTGAAGCCGTCGACGTCGGTCTCCTCCACCCATTCCTGCAGGATGTCGGCGATGGTCGAGGGCGAGCCGACGAAGACCGGGCCGACGCCGCCGATGCCGCCCCATTTCGCCAGTTCCTCGACCGTCCACTGCCGGTCCTTGCCACCGAAATTCTCCACCATGGAGACGATGGCGTTGGTCTCGACCTTCTTCAGGAGGTCGGCCGGGGCGTACTGGCCGAAGTCGATGCCGGTCCAGCCGGACATGAAGACCAGCGCGCCGTCATAGGAGACGTACTGGCTGTATTCCTCGAAACGCCGCCGCGCCTTCTCGTCGGTCTCGTCGACGATGACGGTGACGAGGTTGTAGATGTGGAGCTTGCGCGGATCGCGCCCGGCTGCCGCCGCCTGCCGGCGGATGTCGTCGACATAGGCCTTGAGCAGCGGCTTGGTCGGCGCGCCGACGAAGACGCATTCGGCGTGGCCGGCGGCGAAGGCCTTGCCGGCGCCCGACGCGCCGGCCTGATAGAGCACCGGGGTGCGCTGCGGCGACGGCTCGGTGAGGCCGTAGCCGGGAACGTCGAAATACTTCCCCTTGTGCCCGATCTCGTGGACCTTGCCGGGGTCGGTGAAGATGCGGCCGGCGCGGTCGCGCACCACCGCACCCTCCTCCCAGCTGCCTTCCAGCAGCTTGTAGAGCACCTCGACATATTCGGAGGCGACCTCGTAGCGGTTGTCGTGCCGGCGCAGACCGCCCTGGCCAATGTTCTTGGCGCCGCTCTCCAGATAGGAGGTCACGATGTTCCAGCCGACGCGCCCCTTGCTGTGGTGGTCGGCGGTCGCGAGGCGGCGGGCGAAGGTATAAGGATGCTCGAAGGATGTGGAGGCGGTGATGCCGATGCCGAGATGCTCGGTGGCGAGGGCGATGGGGGCGGCGAGTTGGAGCGGATCGTTGACCGGGATCTGCGCCGCCTCGCGGATCGCGTGCCAGTTCGAGCCCTTGTAGACGTCGTAATAGCCGACTACGTCGGCAATGAAGATGCCGTCGAAGATGCCGCGCTCCAGCGTGCGGGCGAGATCCTGCCAGTAGTCGAGGTCCTTGTACTTCCAGGACTTGTCGCGCGGATGCGCCCACAGGCCGGGCGACTGATGGGCGACGCAGTTCATGTCGAAGGCGTTGAAGCGGATGTGGCGGGCCATGGTCGTCTCCCGTGGCTCGGCCGCGCGGGCCGGTCAGATGCGAAGTCAGATCCAGGAATGCAGGGGGGTGGACGCGTTCAGGTGGAACTGGCCCACCGCGTGGTACTTCCGGCGTGTGGGTGCGGCGTCGCGCCAGAGCCGGTCGAGCGCGTGCCGTCAGCGACACCGGCACAGGGCGGCGTCAGCCGCCGGTTTGGCCGCCTCGTGACGAGGGCAACCGTTCCCAAGAGCCATGGAACGCATGCCCGCGCGGCTGGTCCCGACGTAATCGCGTGCCATATGATCGACTCCAACTCATTTTTCTACTAAATCTATAAACTAATATTCATGTCAAGCGGGAGGGCGAACCCGCACCGGCGGACGCCGCCTACGTCGTTGTTAAAGAACGGAAATTAAGATCGGCGCCGATCCCGGCAAGCCATATGACTACCTGTCCAAGCTCACACGCATCTGGCCAAGAGGGATCCACGGCATGGGATACCCGTTCATTCGGCTCTTGCGTCGCACAATAATCTATTTAAGCTATCAACTATTAGATATTCACGTTGGCGAGCCGATGACGGACATACTAAAACCCTATCTGAACGAGCCCGTGCGTTTCGCCTATTGGGTGTCCAACCTCTCGGGCGGGCAGGTCATCAGCAAGGTCGAGCAGCGCACCGGCTGGGACTTCGACTACAACGTCAAGCTCGCCCGCGCCGCCGAGAAAGCCGGCTTCGAGTTCGCCCTGTCGGCGACGCGCTTCGCCGGCGGATACCGCGCCGACGGGCAGCACGAGGCGAGCGCCTTCGCCATGTCGCTGCTGAACGCCACCGAGCGGCTCAACGTCATCGTCGCCATCATGACCGGCTTCTGGCACCCCGCCGTCGTCGCCAAGCTCGGTGCCACGGCCGACCACATCTCCAAGGGGCGCTGGCACGTCAACATCGTCAGCGGCTGGTTCAAGCAGGAGTTCGACGCGCTCGGCGTGCCGTGGCTGGAACATGACGAGCGCTACCGCCGGTCCACGGAATTCATCAAGGTGCTCAAGGGCACCTGGACGCAGGACGATTTCAGCTTCCACGGCGACTATTACAACATCGACAACTGGCAGCTGAGCCCGAAGCCGACCTTCAAGCCGCATCCGCTGATCTTCCAAGGCGGCTCGTCGACCGCCGCGCGGCGCATGGCGGCGGAGAACTCCGACTGGTACTTCACCAATGGCGGCTCCATCGAGGAGCTGAACGCGCAGGCCGTGCAGGTGAAGCAGGGCGCCGCCGGTTTCGGCCGCCAGCTGCGCGTCGGGGCGAACGCCTTCATCATCGCCCGCGACACCGAGGCGGAAGCGCGCGAGGTCCATGCGGAGATCCTCGCCAAGGCCGATCCCGCGGCGGTGGCCGGCTTCGCCGCCTCGGTGAAGCAGGCCGGGCAGTCGACCAAGGACGGCGTCGGCAACTGGGCCAAGTCGACGAGCGCCGACCTCGTCCAGCCCAATGACGGCTTCAAGACCAACCTGATCGGCACGCCCGAGCAGGTCGCCCGCCGCATCATCGAGCTCAAGCGTGCCGGCATCGACCTCGTGCTCGCCGGCTTCCTGCACTTCCACGAGGAGGTCGAGTATTTCGGCCGTCGCGTCTACCCGCTGGTGCGCGAGCTCGAAGCCGAGGCGGCCCGCAGGGCGCCGGAGGCAAGCCTTGCCGGCTGAACCGTCCCGCTTCCCGTCGCCGAAGGTCCACACATCGTCCTGGAGGATCGGATGAACACGCCAGTGTCCCAGAGCCAGTTCGCCGATGCCGAGCCGGTGCGCCCCGCCGGGTTGCGCCGTCCCGATATCGGCGAGGCCATCCGCCGCCGGGCCGAGATGAACCCGAACCTGCCGGTCTTCCTGCACAAGCGGCGCGACCGCTGGCAGGTCTTCACCTGGAGCTATGTGGCACGCGAGGTCGACCGGCTCGCTGCCGTGCTACGGGCGCGCGGCATCTCCGGCGAGCTGCGCCTCGCGGTCAGCGGCTCCTACGAGCCGGACCTCGTCGTGCTTTCGCTCGCCGCGCTTGCCGCGGGCGGCGAGGTGTTCGCGCTGTCCCCGAAGCTGCGCGGTGCGGAGCTCGCTCGCGAACTTGCCGCCATCGGGCCGAGCCATGCCTTCGTGCAGAGCCGGCGCGCGATCGCGCAATGGTTCGCGGCCGGGCCGCCGGCGGCGACACGCCTGCCGCTCTTCTCCCCCCAGGCATTCGTCGGAGGCCATGAGGGCTGGGACGTGGTGCCCCTGCACAACCCGGTGTCGACCCTCGCGCACATTCCGGGCCGCTGGGCCCGGCTGCGCCGGACCGATGTCGTCTGGGTCGACGAGGGCACGGAATGGACCGAAGGGCTGGCCCGGCTGCTCGACGGCGTCTTCGACGATGCCGTCACCCTGGCCTTTCCGGAGACGGCGGAATCGGCGACCCGCGACCGCCGCCAGGTTCGTCCCTCCGCGCTGCTGCTCTCGCCCGAGCGGCGGCAGCGGCTCATCGAAGAGGATCGCGCCCGGCGTACGCCGGAGGGCTCGCTCAGCCGGTGGCTGACCGACGGCGCCGAGGCAGCGCCGGCAGGTCTTCTCGCGCGCTTCGTCAATGCCCGCCGCCGCGCCGTCCTCGGCCTGAGCCGCGTGCGGCGACCGGCCCTTCCCAATATCGCGTCCGTCGACCTGGCTGCCGATCCGGCGCCGGTGACCGCGTGACGGCACGGGGGCGAGCATGAACGCCCATCCCCGCGCCGTGGAAGCCGCCGCCCCCATCCTCGACGTGCGCGGCGTCTCGCTCTCCTTCAAGGGCGTGAAGGCGATCTCGGATCTGTCCTTCTCCGTCGTCCGCGGCGAGATTTGCGCGCTGATCGGGCCGAACGGCGCCGGCAAGAGCTCGCTGCTCAACGTGCTGAACGGCGTCTATGTCCCCGCCTCTGGCGAGATCGTCTTCAACGGCGAGCATTTCCGCCAGATCGAGCCGCTGGCGGCGGCGCGCCGCGGCATCGCCCGCACCTTCCAGAACAACGCGCTGTTCAAGAAGATGAGCGTGCTCGACAACGTGCTGACCGGCCTTGCACGCCATACCCGCACCGGTTTCCTCGCCCAGGCGCTGCGCCTTCCCGGCGCGCGGCGCGAGGAGGCGGAGCTGCGCGAGCGCGCCGAGGCGATCCTCGAATTCCTCGAGCTGCAGCCCTATCGCGACCTCACCGTCGGCAATCTCGCCTACGGCATCCAGAAGCGCGTGGAACTCGGCCGCGCCCTGGTCTCCGCGCCGACGCTGCTGCTGCTCGACGAGCCGCTCGCCGGCATGAACGCGCATGAGAAGGCCGAGATGAGCGAGTTCGTCTTCGGCATCAACCGCCATCTCGGCATCACCGTGGTGCTGATCGAGCACGATGTCGGCATCGTCATGAACCTGTCGGGCCACGTCGTCGTGCTCGATTATGGCCGCAAGATCGGCGACGGCACGCCCGCCGAGGTCGCTTCCAACGCCGACGTCATCTCCGCCTATCTCGGCACGGTCCATTGAGGGCGTGATGAACCTGTTCCT
Organism: Xanthobacteraceae bacterium; assembly: GCA_029239875.1. Classification (GTDB taxonomy): domain Bacteria; phylum Pseudomonadota; class Alphaproteobacteria; order Rhizobiales; family Xanthobacteraceae; genus Ancylobacter. Next base: position 76,496 of record JARBUD010000034.1, read on the forward strand.
CGAAACCCTCATCGGCGGCCTGCTCGCCGGCACCATGTACTCGCTCGTCGCGATCGGCTTCGTGCTGATCTACAAGGCGAGCGGCGTCTTCAACTTCGCCCAGGGCTCGATCCTGCTGTTCGCGGCGCTGACCTTCGTCACGCTGCTCGAGCAAGGCCTGCCCTTCGCCGCCGCGCTCGCCGTCACCATCCTCATCCTCATTCTCGGTGCAATCCTGATCGAGCGCACCGTGCTGCGCCCACTGGCCAATCGCAGCCCGATGACGCTGTTCATGGCGACGCTCGGCCTGTCCTATGTGGTGGAAGGCGCGGCGCAGGGGCTGATGGGCGCGCAGGTCCACGCGCTCGACCTCGGCATCGAGGACGTGCCGATCTTCATCGGCGACGTTCTGATCAGCCAGTTCGACCTCGTCGCGGCGGCGACGGCAGTGGCGCTCGCCCTCGTCCTGGCGCTGCTGTTCAACAACACCCGCATCGGCATCTCGCTGCGCGCGGTGGCCGACGACACGCGCGCGGCGCTCTCCATCGGCATCAACCTCAACCGCATCTGGCAGATCGTCTGGGCGGTGGCCGGCATCGTCGGCCTCGTCGCCGGCATGCTGTGGGGCGCGCGGCAGGGCATCCAGTTCTCGCTGTCGCTCGTCGTGCTGAAGGCCTTGCCGGTGCTCATCATCGGCGGCTTCACCTCGATCGGCGGCGCCATCGTCGGCGGGCTCATCGTCGGTGCGGCGGAGAATCTCGCCGAGACCTATGTCGGCCCCTATATCGGCGGCGGCATCACGCCCTGGTTCCCCTATTTCCTCGCCATCGCCTTCCTCTACATCCGCCCCGCCGGCCTGTTCGGCGAGCGCACGCTCGAGCGGGTGTGACGCACGTGAGCCAGACGCTTTCCTCCTCCGCCCCGCTGGCGCCGCTCACCCTCCCGGCCCGGCGCCCGAGGCTCGCTTTGCCGGCGCTGCTGCTCCTCGCCTTCGTGGCGGTGCCGCTGGTCGGCAACGACTACTGGCTCGGGGCGATCCTGGTGCCGTTCCTCATCCTCTCGCTGGCCGGGCTGGGGCTGAACCTGCTCACCGGCTATGCCGGGCAGACCTCGCTCGGCTCGGGCGGCTTCATGGCGGTCGGCGCCTTCGCCACCTTCGGCTTCGTCGTCCATGGCGGGCTGCCGCTGCCGGTCGCCGTCTTCCTCGCCGGCCTGGTCACCGCCGGCGCCGGCCTGCTCTTCGGCCTGCCGAGCGACCGCATCAAGGGCTTCTACCTGATGGTGAGCAGCCTGGCGGCACAGTTCTTCTTCGAGTGGCTCTTCCAGAAATTCCCGTGGTTCTACAATTACGGTTCCTCGGGGACCATCGCGCTGCCGCGGTTCGAAATCTTCGGGCTCAATGCCGGCTCGGCGCTGGGCCGCTACTACGTGACGCTCGCCGTCGTGGCCGTGCTCACCTGGATCGCCGCCAACCTGGTGCGCAGCCAGACCGGCCGCAGCTTCATGGCGATCCGCGACATGGACACGGCGGCCGCCGTCATCGGCATCCCGGTCTACCGCACCAAGGTGCTCGCCTTCGCGGTCTCCTCCTTCTATCTCGGCATCGCCGGCGCGCTCTGGGCCTTCGTCTATCTCGGCTCGGCCAGCGTGCAGAGCTTCGGCATCTCCCGCTCCTTCCAGGTGCTGTTCATCATCATCATCGGCGGGATGGGCTCGATCTCCGGCAATTTCATCGGCGCCGCCTTCATCAGCCTGCTGCCGCTCGCCATCGACTATACGGCGCAATACTTCTTCGCCGGCCATGTCGACGCGGGCCTGTTGCAGAACACCCAGAAGGCGATCTTCGGCGTGCTCATCATCTGGTTCCTGATCAAGGAGCCGGACGGGCTGGCGCGCCTCTTCAGGAACCTTGGGGAACGGCTGTCGAACTGGCCGCTCCGCTTCTAGGCAAAAGGGACGTGATCGCATCGGGACGAGAACACGATCCGCCAATCCCTCGCAACACGCTACCGATACTGGAGAATTCCATGAAGCGTCTCGTCCTGACAGCGCTCCTGGCCGCGGGCGTCGCGGCCACCGCGCTGGCGCCACCGTCGGCACATGCCGACGGCAAGGAGCAATATGTCCCGCTGCCGACCTACCGCGTCGGTCCCTACGCCTCGTCCGGCACGCTCTGGTGGGCCGGCACGCTCGACTATTTCCGCTACATCAACGAGGTGGAAGGCGGCATCAACGGCGTGAAGCTCAAGATCGAGGAATTCGAGACCGAGTGGAGCCCGGACCGCACCGTCGAGGTCTATGAGCGGGTGAAGAACGGCAAGGACGGCGCGCCCGTCGCCTTCTTCTTCACCCACGGCACGCCGGCCTCCTATGCGCTCATCGAGAAGGGCGCGGCGGACAAGATCCCGCTGATCGACCCCGCCGGCGGGCGCACGGAATCCACCGACGGCACCGTCTTCCCCTACGCCTTCCCGCTGCTGTTCAACTATTTCAGCCAGGCCTCGGTGGGCATCAACTACATCGCCCAGAAGGAAGGCGGCTTCGACAAGCTCAAGGGCAAGAAGATCGTCACCGTCTACCATGACAGCGCCTATGGCCGCGAAACCCAGGCGGCGGTCAACCTCCTCGCCAAGAAATACGGCTTCGAGAATTTCCAGATTCCCGTCGCGGACCCGGGCAACGAGCAGTCGCCGCAGTGGCGCCAGGTCCGCGAGATCAAGCCGGACTGGGTGTTCCTGCGCACCTGGGGCGTCTCCACCCCGGTCGCCATCAAGACCGCCCAGCGCTTCGGCATTCCCGCCGACCGCATCATCGGCGACGTCTGGGCCGGCTCGGAAGCCGACGTCATCCCGGCCGGCACGGCCGCCAAGGGCTACCAGGCCCTCGCTCCCTATCCGGGCGGGCCGAACTTCGAGATCCACGACCGGCTGCGCAAGGCGATCCTCGATACCGGCAAGAGCGACCTGAAGGACAAGAAGTTCTTCGGCGCCGTCTACTACAATATCGGCCTCATCAACGCCGTGCTCGCCGTCGAGGCGCTGCGCGCCGGCCAGGCCAAGTTCGGCAACCGCCCGCTCAATGGCGAGGAAGGCCGCTGGGGCTTCGAGCACCTCACCATCGACGACGCCCGCCTCAAGGAGATCGGCTTCCAGGGCCTGCTGCAGCCGATCAAGCTGACACCGGCCGACCACGAGGGTGGCGGCGCGGCGCGCATCCAGCAATGGGACGGCGAGAAGTGGGTACTGGTGACGGACTGGATCCAGGCCGACCGCGACACGCTGCGCCCGCTGATCGAGGCGAAGGCCGCCGCCTACGCCAAGGAGCACAGCATCACGCCGCGCAGCCCGACGGCCGAGAACTGATCCGGCAAACCCGCGAGGGCGGCCTGGTCCGCCCTCGCATCCGTCCGCTGCGCGGCCACATGCCGCCCGAGCGCCGCTCCCATCCGATCAGAGGCTGATCGCCATGAGTTTCATCCAAACCGCCCGCCGCACCGCCGCAGGGCTCGCGCTCTCCGCCGGCATGCTCGCCGGGCTGGGAAGCGCCTTCGCCGCCGACACCAAGCCGGGCCCTGATTCCAACAAGCAGTTCTTCCCGATCGCCAGCTACCGCGTCGGCCCCTATGCCTCCGCGGGCGCGCAGATCTGGGCCGCGATGATCGACTATCTGCGCTACGTCAACGAGGTCGAGGGCGGCATCAACGGCGTGAAGATCGTCTGGCAGGAATGCGAGACCGAGTGGACCGCCGACAAGGGGATCGAGTGCTATGAGCGCCACAAGCACGGGCTGAACGGCGCACCCGTCGCCATCTACCTGCCAAACGGCGCCCCCGCCGCCTATGCGCTGACCGACCGCGCGGCACAGGACAAGATCCCGCTCATCACCCTCGCCTATGGCCGCACCGAGGCGACCGACGGACGCGTCTTCCCCTATATCTTCCCGGTGATCCTGACCTTCTACAGCGAGGCGTCGGCGCTGGTGAACTACATCGCCGAGCGCGAGGGCGGGCTGGACAAGCTGAAGGGCAAGAAGATCGCCACCGTCTACCACGACAGCGCCTATGGCCGCGAGACGCTGGAGCCGCTGGCGCTGCTCGCCAAGACCTACGGCTTCGAGAACATCCAGATTCCCGTCGCCGATCCCGGCAACGAGCAGTCCTCGCAGTGGCGGCAGGTGCGCGAAGCCAAGCCCGACTGGGTGTTCCTGCGCACCTGGGGGGTCTCCACCCCGGTCGCGATCAAGACCGCGGCGCGCTTCGGCTTCCCCGTGGACCGCATCATCGGCGACGTCTGGGCGAGCTCGGAGGAGGACGTGCTGCCGGCGGGCGACGCGGCGAAAGGCTATCTCGCGCTCACGCCCTATCCGGCCGGCGCCACCTTCGACATCCACCAGCGGCTGAAAAAGGCGATCATCGACACCGGCAAGAGCGACCTGCGCGACGTCTCGAAGTTCGGCAGCGTCTACTACAATTCCGGCCTCACCGACGCGCTGGTCTTCGTCGAGGCGGTGCGCATCGCGCAGAAGAAGTTCGGCAACCGCCCGGTCACCGGCGAGGAGGCGCAATGGGCGCTGGAGCACTTCAAGCTCGACGACGCGCGGCTGAAGGAGGCCGGCTTCCTCGGGCTGGTGCAGAATCTCGAGCTCACGCCGGCCGATCATGAGGGCGGCGGCGCGGTGCGCGTGCAGCAATGGGACGGCAAGGAATGGAAGCTGGTCAGCGACTGGGTCCAGGCCGACCGCAAGCTGCTGCGCCCGCTGATCGACGCCAAGTCGGCCGCCTATGCCAAGGAGAAAGGCATCACCCCGCGCGATCTATCCGGGCAGTGACCGTCCCCTGCGGGCGGCCGCGCGCCGCCCGCCACCCATGCGAGGACAACCGATGACCACCGGCGACACCACGCCCCACGACGCGCCTTCCGGCGGTGAGCCGCTGCTCGAGGTGCGCGGCATCGAAGTGATCTATGACGGCGCCATCCTCGCCGTCGCGGACGTCTCGCTCACCGTCGCGCCGGGCGAGATCGTCGCCCTGCTCGGCGCCAACGGCGCCGGCAAGAGCACGACGCTCAAGGCCATATCCGGCCTCGTCGTCGCCGACCGCGCGCTGGTCAGCCGCGGCGAGATCCGTTTTCGCGGCGAGGACATCACCGGCATCGCACCGAACCTGCTCGCCGCGCGCGGCATCGTCCACGTGCTGGAGGGCCGGCACGTCTTCGGTCATCTCACGGTCGAGGAGAACCTGCGCACCGGCGCCTTCCTACGCCGGCTCGGCCGCCGCGAGATCGAGCACGACCTGGAGGAGATCTACGGCTATTTCCCGCGCCTAAGGACCAAGCGGAAGACCCCGGCCGGCCTGACATCGGGCGGCGAGCAGCAGATGCTCGCCATCGGCCGCGCCTTGCTGACGCGGCCGGAGCTCGTCCTGCTCGACGAGCCTTCCATGGGGCTCGCGCCGATCATCGTCGAGGAGATCTTCGAGATCGTGACGACGCTGAACCGCAGCAAGGGGACGTCCTTCCTCGTCGCCGAGCAGAACATCGCGGTCTCGCTGCGCCACGCCCATCGCGGCTATGTCGTCGACAGCGGCCGCGTCGCGCTCGCCGCCTCGGCCCGCGAGCTGCTGGACCGCGGCGACCTGCACGAGATCTATCTGGGCGTGGCGAACGCCGTAGCGTGAGACGCCGGCGGCACGTTCCCAGCCGCAGGAACGATCGGCCGCCGCTACCAGCCGAGGCGGCGATCCAGAGCAACTGCGTGCTTTCGCACCGACGCCACATCGTTGAACGGCGCGCCGACAAACGCCGGCTCCATGCATTCGGCGCATTGGCGCGCTCGAGATAGGGTGCGGAGGACAATACCTGCGCCGACCGCGTCAGATCAGCCGCAGGCCCTTCAGGCTGGCATGGCCGTCCTTGCCGACGATGATGTGGTCGTGCACCTCGATACCCAGCGGCTTCGCCACCTCGATGATGGTGCGCGTCATCTGGATGTCGGCGTTGGACGGCGTCGGGTCGCCGCTCGGGTGGTTGTGGATCAACCTGTTCTGTAAGAGAAAGCGATTATATTTCAAATCGTTGGCGGTTTTTGTGAGTGAGGTGGCGCCGGTATTTGGTGTCTGTATGAAAGGGCGGTTCTTGGATATCCCGACAAGGCCTGCTCGATCCTGCTGGGCCATGTTGCTGCTTTGAAGGTAACTTTTTTCAGGCGCCAGGCGCAACGAACTTCTCACCACAAGTGCTCATCTCGAACGGGAATGGGATCCAGGCTGTCGTAAGACAGGCGCGCCCGGTGATAGGGCGCTCCCAACACTCAGTCGGCTTGAGGTTCCCCCTTTATATTGTCGAACGGGAGGAACCTGGTTCGCTGGCACGAAACCAAATTGGAGCGATCCCAGCGGTCGAGTTCGTCGAGCGGGTACAAGACTGCCTTGCCGATCTTGATGAATGATGGGCCGATCCTCTTGCATCGCCAGTTTCGGAAGGTGCCTTCACTGATTTGGTTCCGGTAGCGGGCAACTACCTCGTCAAGGGTTAGGAACAAGGGGGCGGACACGGCTTCTCCCGGGGCGCATGAAATTGTGCAACAGGTTGTTGCACAATTTTGGGAGCGCCAGGCCTTGATGGGGCAGTGCGATTTGCTCGCGATTGATGCTGAGCGACGCATGCGGCTGCGTTGTACCTATCAGGAGGTTCGTCGGTTGACCTGCCTCCGGTTTCCTGGACCGGTCTTTGCTGGAAAATTCCAGTTTAGCAGCACGGACTGCGGACGGAGTTTTCGGCATGAAGAAGTCGAAGTTCACGGAGGCGCAGATCGCCTTTATCCTGCGCCAGGCTGAGGAGGGAACGCCGGTTCCGGAGGTCTGCCGGAAGGCCGGCATCAGCGACGCGACGTTCTACAATTGGCGCAAGAAGTACGCAGGCCTGATGCCCTCGGAGATGAAGCGGCTGCGGCAGCTCGAGGAAGAGAACGCCCGGCTGAAGCGGATTGTGGCGGA
>JARBUD010000064.1 GCA_029239875.1 Xanthobacteraceae bacterium
CGCAGCGCGCAGCGCTTCGTCGGAAGCGGCGCGCTGGCGGGTGAGTTCGGCGAGTTGCGCCTGAAGGGCCGTCTTCTCGGCCAGCTGCACGTAGCCCTCACGGGCGACGGCTGCGACGGCCGGATCGTCGACGAGCCGGTCATAGGTGGTCAGCGCCACCCAGATGAGCGCGATGCCGGCGATGCCGCCGGCGCCGATCTTGAGAGCGTCGAGGAGGCCGAGCATCACTGCAGCCCCGTCACGCAGATTTCACCTTCGCCGATGCGCGAGGCGTCACCCATCTCCCGGCGGTTCACGAGGCCCTGCACCACCTTGCCGCCGGCGCGGTTCCACGCGGTCTGCGCGTCGCAGGCCTGGCGCCAGAGCTTCGCGCGGATGTAGCGGGCGGCTGTCGAGCCGCACCAGCCCTTGCCCAAGCCCTTGCCGGGATCGAAGTAGCCGACGGAAATTGTAGCCGCCGCCGAGGCATGGCCGCCTGCGCCGCCACCGGCGCCTGCACGAAGGCCGGCGCGGCGCATTGCGACATCGGGATGTAGAAGTCGCGATAGACGCGCTCATAGAGCAGCGCCTCGCACTCGGCCGCCGTCTTGCGCATGCCGGCGCGCACGCCGAGCGTCTCGCCGTAGCAGATGGTCCACACGCCCACCATGTCGCGATAGGCGACGAGGCGCAGTCCCTCCCAACCCTTGATGATGTGCTCGGCGGCGAGCGCCACCGCGGCGGGATATTGCTTCCCGCTCGGCGTCGGCACGTACCAGATGCCGCCGATGGAAATGGCCAGCGCCCTGACGGCGGCAATCGCCGCCCGCGCCCCGCCGGTCGACCGAAGCTTAGTGATCGGCATGGGATTCTCCGATGGTCTTTGGTTGAGCGACGAAGAGCGCGATGGCGGCGGCCACCGTCACGACGAACGACAGGGCACCGAGCATGAGCGGAGGGATGGGAAGAGCCGGGCCAGCGAGTTGAATCGCCATCTCCGCACCGCCCGGCAGCGCGGCGAGCAGGTTCAGACGCACGCTCCACGCATAGCGTAGCACCGCCCGCCAATTGGCGACGAGGCGCATGAAGGTCTCCAGATTGTCGGGTCAGGGAAAAGGATCAGGCCCGGTGTTCGACGGGCGGCACTTCCATCGGCGCACGACGACGGACGGATGCCCGATCGCTCATTCATCCATGGCGGCCTTGCATTCCATCACCAAGGCGGCGCGCGCATCGGTCGGCACGCGCTCCTCCCGGCAAGCGGCCGGCTGCGCGAGCAGGCATACCCACAGCACCAGGTGCACGGTAGTCTCCGCTTTTTCAGGGGGTGACGATGAGCGCCAATGCCGCTTGGTGGATCGGCTTTCTCGGAACCGGCGCGCTAGCCGGGATCGGCGTGCTGGCGCTGCGTTGGTACGCCATGCGGTGCACGAAAAAGCCGCCCGGAGGCGGCTGATAATGTCAGTGGCGCGCTGGTCAGCCCGGCCAGTTAGCCGTCCCCGGCTTCTGCACTGCCTGACTTGGGAAATTCAGCAAGGCGCGATGACGAGTATCTCGGTCCGGCAGTCGATGCTGGTGTGAGAGCACAGATTGGAGGATGAGCATGGCCGTCGAGCCGGACAGTGCGGGTGTGCGCTTCCCTCCGCCCTTGGTCTATCTGGGGGCGCTGCTGCTGGGGCTCGCAGCGGAGCGGTTCGTCCCCCTGAGCTCTTTCGGAGTCGACTGGCGGTTGCTGGTCGCGATCGGCTCGCTACTGTTCGTTGCCGGCGCGGCGATGATGCTTGTGGCGGCAGGTCTGTTCCGACGGCTGGGCACCAACGTTCGGCCAACGCAGCCAACGTCCCTCATCGCAACGACGGGTCCCTATCGTTGGACCCATGTATCTCGGTATGGCGCTTCTCTATGCCGGTGTTGCGATCGGCTTGGACGGGCCGATCGCCTTTGCCTTGCTCCCGTTGGTGCTCATCGCGATCCAGACGCAGGTGATCGCCCGCGAGGAGTGCTATCTCGAAGCGAAGTTCGGCAACGACTACCGCCGCTACAAGGCCAAGGTTCGCCGCTGGCTCTGACTATTTCGCCGCTGCCACCTGCGGGATGGGCTGTGGGGCCAATGGCCAAATGTGAGTTCGTGAACCGTCGTCGAGATCGGCCCGCCTTCGATGGAAGCTATTCGATCCTTGGCATCCAAGAGCAGGTCGTTTGGTTACGGCCTCAAACCGGCCATTCGTCCTCGCCACAGCGAACTTCTGCTTATGGCGTGACCTCCGGGCTGCGCTATCTCGAAACAGCGAGAAGGACTGCTCTCATTCCAGCTGAATCAAGTCCGCGCCAGTCGCTCGATGATGAGGTCCGTCAGGGCGCGCAGACGTGGCAGGCGCCGCAGGTCGCGATGAAAGCCGATCCGGGTATCCCGGGAGGGCGGCTCCTCCCCGAGATCGACCAGCGTGAGGCCCGCGGTCACGTCGCCCAGCGGGCGGGGAAGCACCGCGAGCCCCGCGCCGAGGACGCAAAGACGAGCCTGGATATCCCGGCTGTTGCTGCGGGAGATGACTGTCGCGCGAGGCAGGAGGCGCGTGATCCAGGCGACGTCCGGCATGCCGCCGAAGGCGGTGTCCATCAACACCAGATGACAACCGGCACCGTCGCCCGCCCGCGGACGCCAGCGATCGGAGCCGGTATAGAGCCCGTAGCGGATCGTCATGAGCCGACGGGCGATCACCTCCGGCTCGTCGAAGGGAGCGATGCGCATCACGAGGTCGGCCTCGCGCCTCGCAAGGCTGTAGACACGCGCATCCGTCAGCAGTTCGACCGTCACCTTGGGATGCAGGCTGGCGAACTCCGCCAGCACCGGGCTGAGCAGCGTTGTGCCGAACCAGTCCGAGCAGGACAGGCGGAGAAGTCCCTCCAGCCCCCAAGCGCTGCCAGCAAGCTGCCGCTGCATCGCGAGCGCCTCGTCCTCCATGCGGACGGCGTGCGCATACATCGCCTGCCCTTCATCGGTCAGCACGAAGCCGTCGCTGGTGCGTTGGAACAGCGTGACGCCTGTGGCGGCCTCAAGGGCACGCAGCCGCCGCCCCATGGTTGGCTGGGTCTGGCCGAGGCGCCGTCCCGCGGCACCAAGCGTGCCCTCTCGCGCAATGGCGAGAAAGATGGGCAGGTCGCTCCACTCCAGCCTGTGCATTCGGGCGTCAAACAATAATGTATGGAGATCATGCAATGATTATAGTCGTCATGCAGATCTGTCGAGGCCAGATGTGGGGCGACAAGGAGTCACCCAAATGAGCAGCCCCGACACCATCATGAAGGCCGCCCTCGTCGAGACGGCGAACGGCCCCTTCCGCCTCACCGACATCTCGCGTCCAGCCCTTAGGCCTGGCGAGGTGCTCGTCCGCATCCATGCGAGCGGCGTCAATCCGCTGGACACCAAGATCCGTGCCGGGGCCGCGGCCCACGCACGCCATCCCCTGCCCGCAGTTCTCGGCCTGGACCTCGCGGGTGTCGTCGAAGCCGTCGCGCCGGATGTCACGCGTTTCCGCCCTGGCAACGAGGTTTATGGCATGACCGGCGGCGTCGGCGGCATCCAGGGCACCCTCGCCGACTATGCCGCCGTCGACGCCGACCTCTTGGCGATCAAACCGGCAAATCTCTCTATGCGCGAGGCCGCCGCGCTACCACTCGTCACCGTCACGGCGTGGCAAGGCCTCGTCGACCGCGCCAGCATCCGCCCCGGGCAGACGCTGCTCGTGCAAGGCGGCGCGGGCGGCGTCGGGCATGTCGCGGTGCAGATTGGACGGGCCTTGGGTGCAGAGGTCTTCGCAACCGGCAGTGCGGCAAATGCCGATGTCATCCGCTCGTTCGGCGCCACGCCGATCGACTATGCGAGCGAGCGGGTCGAGGACTACGTCGCCCGCCACACCGGCGGCGAAGGCTTCGATCTGGTCTATGACACCGGGGGCGGTGCCGTGCTCGACGCCTCCTTCCAGGCCGTGAAGCGGTTCGGCCATGTGGTCAGCGCCCTCGGCTGGGGCAACCACTCGCTGGCGCCTCTGTCATTCAAGGACGGCACCTATTCCGGCGTGTTCACCTTGGCGCCACTGCTGACCGGCGTCGGCCGCTCCCATCTCGGCGATATCCTGACGCAGGCCACGCAACTGATCGAGGTAGGGAAGCTGCGTCCCCGCCTCGATCCGCGAATCTTCACGCTCGATAGCGTCGCGGAAGCCCATGCCTTTATCGCAAGCGGGAACAGCGCCGGGAAGATCGTCGTCTCGATCGTCCGCGACTGAACGTGGCGCCCGGGCGGGAGCGCGGAGCTCCCGGCGCCGCAGTCCGCTACTTCAGCAGCACCGGTCCGGCATCGATGCGGATGCGGAACAGGACATAGGGCTTCTCGCGCTGGTCCTCGCCCTCGTGGAACTGCGACTGGCGGTGGAGCTGGTTGGCGGTGAAGTAGAGATACCCGTCAGCTGCCACGGAGAGCGTGTCAGGCCACAGGATCCGGGGATCGTGCGCGATGGTGACCCATTCTCCGTCGCTCCCGCGCCGTCGGATGCTGTTGCGCTCATAGTCACCGGCGTAGACGCGATTCCTGTCGTCGGCTTCAAGGCCGTCCGAGGCGCCCTTTTCGCCAAGATCGACGACGGCGGCGACGGCCTCGTCGAAAGCTGAGCGATCGAGCAGCAGCCGCGTCGGCACCGAATAGAGGTGTCGGCTCGACAGAGGGCAGTAATAGAGGGTCTCGCCATCGGCCGCGATGGCGATCCCGTCCGAAGCGACGGTGAGGGAAGCCGGTGGCTTACCCTGTTCCCGGACGGCGAAGCGCTCGCCCTCCACCACCGGGATGAAGGCCGGATCGGGCGAGGTCGATACAATGCCGCTCAGCTTGCGCCAGCTCTCGCCGCTGGCGAGGTCGACCACGATGATGCCGCCCGGCCCGCTGATCGAGGAATCGGTGATGTAGGCGACGCCGGCCTTGCCCTTGCGGAGGTCGAAGCGCACGTCGTTCACATACGTCGTGGGAAGAATGGCCGGGCCTGACAGAATGACGGTACGCACGACCTTGTCGGTCGCGAGGTCCACCGCGACGAGCTTCACGGCGCCGACCAGCGGTGCGGCGAAGCCCGGCGCGGCCGTGTCGAGCAGCCACAGGCGATTGGCCGGATCGACCACGACGCTCTGCACGCTGCTCAGCGTCTCGGCCGGTCGTGCCGGATCGAAGACATTGGTCGCCGCGTCGGGATAGGGCACGGCCTTGCCGTTCCGGAGCTCGGCCACCGTGAAAGGAACGTCATCACCCCAGCGCGGATAATTGACGAAGATGCGGCCGTCGGCCGCGACGCTCACCCCGGTTGGCATTGCGTCGTAGAACTCGAATACCGGCTCGATCTGACCAATGGTGCGGTCGCTCGCAAATTTCTGGCCTGATGCAGTTGAAGCTCTTGCATTCATGCCGTCGTCTCCACGGATGTGAGTTACGACTTGGCGGAAGCCAAGACTGATCGGTATGGTCGCCACCAGTCCCGACACAACGAGAGTGCGCCTAGATAGAGGCATGGCTGTGCCTGAGGTCAGCGCGCGATTGGGTGGTCGGCCGCCAGTGCCGCAACCACGGCATCGCGCCCTGCTTCGGCTACGGCGACGTCCTGTTCCGTGCTGCCGGACCCGACGCCGATCGCACCGACGACGCGCCCTTCGTGGATGATCGGCAGGCCGCCGCCGAGATTGACGATGGCATCCCGGCTGGCAATCCCAAGATTGACACCGAACTCGAATGGAATGCCGCCGCCGGGCATGCCGAGTGCCGCAGCGGTGGTGGCCTTGGCGATGGCAGGTTCGCGGGCCAGCGTGGCCGCGCCCTCTACACGGGCGTAGGCGAGGAGGTGGCCAGCTGCGTCGACGATGGCGATGCATTCGGGCGCACCGATGTCATGCGATTTCGCGACGGCGGCGGCGAGGCCGATAGTGGCCGCGGCATAGGTCAGTTGCTTCGACGTCTGCAGCAGTTCAACATTGGGCATCCGTTAGCATCCTTGATTGAAAATGTCAGAACTACGGCGGCATACCCAGCCGAAATAGCAATAACCTCAGGTAAATATGCGCCGATCTATCCGAAAGTCTCTCGCTACACGGGTCTGCCTCGATAACAGCAAGGAAATTGCGGCGATCAGGTCACTGCACCGCGGATACATACTGCCAAATTACATCGCAGGCGAAAAACGGATAGTACTAATGCCAGCTATTCGAAACCCGGATTGATGTCCGAAATCCGGCCCACTCTGCAGGTACAAGCAAGCGGACCTCGCCGGTGCTGCTCAGTGCCAGCGCAGCAGGGTCGCGTAATCGGACTGCGCCTTGGATGCCGAGAGGCTCTCGGTCAGATAGGAAAGCAGCGGCCGCACCAGGTCGGATTGCGCCGTCTCCTCGCCCAGCAGAACGATCTCGGTCATCGGCAAGGGCGGCCAGTGTTCAGGCGATTGCAGCACCTGCATGCCGTCCTGCACGAAGGAACGGCCGAGCACCGTCACGCCAAGCCCGCCCTCCACGGCGGCCTGCACTCCCATCAGGCTCGACGCCGTGCAGGCCACAAACCAGTCGCGACGTGTCTCGTCGAGCACACGCACCATGACCTCCCGATAGGTGCAGGGCGGTTGCAGCAGGACCAGCGGCACGGGCTGGGAAATATCCGGCGTGAAGTCGGCCGCCGCCATCCACACCAGAGGCTCGCGCCAGATCACCCTCCCGCGCTGGGCGCGTCCGTCCTTCTTGGCGATGACGACGTCCAGCGCCTGGGCGTCATAGGCCTCCAGCAGGTCGCAACTCAGCCCGGTCTTCAGCTCGAGATGAACCTGCGGGTAGAGCCGCCGGAAGCGCGCCAGCACGGCGGGGAGCTGGCGCGGGATGAAATCCTCGGCAACCCCGAGCCGCAGGCTGCCCATCGGCGCGGGTTCGAGCAGGCTGCGCACGGTGAGGTCGTTGAGCTCGAGCATGCGGCGCGCCGACGCGAGGAACGCTTCGCCATCCCGGGTCAGGCTGAGCGAACGGCTGGTGCGCTCGAAAAGCCGTCGGCCCAGCAGTTCCTCCAGCCGCAATATCTTCTGGCTCACAGCGGATTGCGAGCGGCCCACGACCTCTGCCGCGGCGGTGAAGCCTCCGGTCTCGGCGACGGCAACGAAGGCCCGCAGCAGGTCGATCTCAAGATCAGGATAGCGCATGGACAGCGACCTCCGGACACCAGGGATCTAGCTAAATTGCAAATCGCTTCTATTACAACAATGCGCTTCTCCAATTGATAGTCGGCATCTAGCTTCACCTCGTCAATAAGAACGCGGAGGAGAGAGCGATGCGAGCCCAGCTTCTCACAGCTCATGGCGGTCCGGAGAATTTCGAGCTGCGAGACGTAGAGCAGCCGATCATCCAGCCGGGCATGGTACTGGTGCGGATCGCGGCGGCAGCCATCAACCGGATCGACGTGCGCATTCGCGAGGGCTTGCCGATCGGAGCGGATCTGCCCGCCATACTAGGCTCGGATTTCGCGGGCGAAATCGCCGGGGTCGGCGATGGTGTCGATGGCTTCCAGCCGGGCGACGAAGTCTATGGCTTTGCGGGAGGCGTGAGGGGCCAGGAAGGCGGCGCGCTTGCCGAGTATATTCTGGCCGATGCCCGTCTCGTCGCGCTCACGCCGCGCAACCTGCCAATGCGCGAAGCAGCGGCGCTGCCGCTCGTCTCCATCACCGCCTGGGATGCGCTGGATCGTGCCGGAGCCACCGCCCAGGATCATATTCTGGTGCATGGCGGTGTCGGCGGCGTGGGGCATGTCGGCGTTCAACTCGCCAAGGCGCGCGGCGCCCGGGTGGCGACGACCGTTCCCTCGCAGGAAGCCGCCGGGATCGCGCGTTCCCTCGGGGCGGACGACACGATCGATTTCACCCGCGAAGAGGTTGCCGACTATGTCAGGCGCCTGACAGGGGGGCGCGGCTTCGACGTCGTGGTCGACACGGTCGGCGGTGCCAATCTCGACAAGTCCTTCGAAGCCGCCGGTTTCTATGGTCGCGTTGTCGGCACCGCGGGGCGCAGCACCAACAACCTGTCGCCGATGCATGCCAAGTCGCTGTCCCTCAGCATCGTGTTCGTCATGATCCCCATGCTCTACGGCATCGGGCGGGAACGCCACGGAAGGATTCTGCACGAACTCGCAGGACTGGTGGAGGGCGGCAAGCTGCGCCCGCTCATCGATGAGCGACGTTTCACGCTGGAGCAGGTGCCCGACGCCTACCGTTATCTCGAATCCGGGCAGGCTACCGGAAAGGTCGTCATCGACATCGTTTGACGCCACCCTTCGCCGAAGGCGCACGCAAGGCGCGATCTGGTTTCCCTCAGCGATCCCTGCCCACGCGACGACAAGAGGATGACATGAAACAACCCATCCTGACCGCACTTCTCGCGAGCACACCACTCCTCGCAGCCGCCGCGGTGGTCGCCCAACCGGCGGCGCCGGCGCTCGCCGTAGTGGCCGAGAGCACGCAGATGATCTGGAACGCGGTTGCCGTCGAAGGCGGTCGCATCTTCGTCGCCGGGCCGCGCTGGACCGGCTCCAAAGGACCAGCGCTGGCGCTCCTGGACACTAAGGGCCAGCCACGGCCCTATCCCGATGGCACCTGGAATGACTGGCGCCCCGGAGCGCATGCGGCGTCCGCCTTCGTCAACGTCAACGCCATCCATCTGGATGGCAGGGGCAATCTCTGGGTGGTCGATACCGGCTCGCCGGACTTCGGCGGCAACCCGCTGCCGGGCGGCGCCAAGCTGGTCAAGATCGACCTCGCCACCGACCGGATTGCCCGGATCTATCCGCTCGGCCCCGAGGTCGCCAGGCCCGGCAGCTATGTCGACGATATCCGCTTCAAGGGCGAGACCGGCTATCTCACGGATGCCGGCCAGCCCGGCCTGATCGTCTTCAACGCCGTCACGGGCGAAGCCCGCCGCGTGCTTGACGGCGATCCATCCACCACCGCACCCGCGGATCGGCCGATCATCCTCGACGGCACCGTGCTGAAGGGACCGGACGGTTCGCCGCTGCGGGTCAACAGCGATCCCCTGGAACTCTCGCCGGACGGGACCTGGCTCCATTACGGTCCGCTCACCGGCCCCTGGTCCCGCATCGAGACACGTTGGCTCGACGATCCGAGCCTCTCGCCAGCCGAACTCGCCAAGAAGGTCGAGCCCTGGGCCGATCTTCCGCCGGTTGGCGGAACCGCCATGGCGCGGAACGGCGACCTTTATTTCACCGACCTTGCCGACGACTCGCTGAAGCGGCGCGCGCCCGACGGCACGGTGACGACCATCGTCACCGACCCGCGCCTGCACTGGGTCGATGCGCCGTTCATCGATGAGGCCGGATCGATGTGGCTACCGGTGCCACAGATGGATCGTGTCGCTCTGTTCAATGCCGGGACGTCAAAGACACGCTGGCCGGTCCAGCTCTTGCGCATCGATCTCGGGCTGGAACCGTGAACCAGCTATATCCCGAAAAGAGCAAAGTGACTGGAGAGAGTCGCCCGACATGCTGGCAAAGCTCGTGACTTGCGCAGCGCACCGGTGACGGGGAACGCGCGCCGCACCACGTCGTGGAGACGCCCCGACAAACCCCGCGAAGCTCGGTGTCGTTGTAGCCACGAAAGCCGTAAAGGGTGTGGGTCACGCGCCATCACGGAACCTGGCATTCTGGATCAGCTTGTTCGCGCAACGGATCGGTTTGCGGGTAAGTTCTGACGCGATGAGAACGTCCGGTTTTTGGACGTTCGCATCCTCCCTGATGGACGGCTTGGGGGGCGGCTGCGGAATGGCGGCTATGGGCACGGCGGCAGCCAAAACCGGCCAGTCCGCTTTCGGCCCCAAACCTGTCATTCGTCCTCGCCGCTGCGAACGTTCGCTCCTGGCGCGACCGGCTCCTTACGCGCTCGCCCGCGCGGGATGCGCGCTAAGATCGCGCCATGGGATTCGGCGTTTTCATCCACCGTACAGACTCGATCTATGACGACAGCCCGGTGGAGCGGTACCAGTTCCCGCGGCAGTATCTCGGTCGCTTCGAGGCCTGCGCTGGCGACTGGATCTTATTACGAGCTCCGGAAGGTGGCCGAGACACGCGGCTATTTCGCCATCGCCAAGGTGGACCGCGTTGTGCCCGATCCAACGGCGCCGGGCATGTTTCTCGCGCTGATCGAACCCGGCAGCCATCTCGACTTTGCCAGCCCGGTGCCCTTTAGCGACGAGGGAGGCGTCATCGAGCGCGGCGTTCTGAACCAGGATGGGCGGATTTCCGGCCGCGCCCAGGCTGCGGTTCGACCGATCTCCCCGAGTGATTTCGACCGCATCGTCGTGCGCGGCCTCGATGAGCGCGCGCCGCTGCTTCCGCGCAGGGATACCGATGTGCCTCCGAACGGATTCAGCGAAAAACAGGCTCCCTTTGTGTTCGAGGAGAGTCGGGAGCGCGTCAGCTATCTGTCGTCACGGATCGTGCGGGATCGCGTCTTCCGCCGCATCGTGCTGCGCGCTTATGACGAGCGCTGCGCCGTCAGCGGCTTGAAGCTCATCAATGGCGGCGGGCGGGCCGAAGTCGCGGCGGCGCATATTCAGCCGGTTCAGGCAAATGGTCCGGATATCGTCAGCAATGGATTGGCTTTGTCAGGTACGGCGCACTGGATGTTCGACCGGGGGCTGATCAGTCTGACGGACGATCTCGACGTGCTGATTTCCCGGCACGCCAACGATCCGGATGGCGTGCGCGCCTTCATCAATCGGAACGGACGCGCCATTGCCCCGCAACGCGCGTTCGAGCGTCCGCATCCGCACTTCCTGCGTTGGCATCGGGAGCACTGCT